>NZ_CP107924.1:0-1320560 GCF_036014235.1 Streptomyces sp. NBC_00435 | reverse complement strand
AGACCGGAGGGCCGCTCGATGGCTGAGATATCGCGCCAGGTCTACGCCGACCTCTTCGGCCCCACTACGGGCGATCGGATCCGCCTCGCCGACACCGACCTCTTCGTCGAGATCGAGCGGGACCTCGGCGGCGGCCCCGGACTGGCCGGGGACGAAGCCGTGTTCGGAGGCGGCAAGGTCATCCGGGAATCCATGGGCCAGGCCCGCACCACCCGTGCCGAGGGGGCCGCGGACACCGTTGTCACCGGGGTCGTGATCCTCGACCACTGGGGCATCGTCAAGGCCGACGTCGGCATCCGGGACGGCCGGATCTGCGGCATCGGCAAGGCCGGCAACCCCGACACGATGGACGGGGTCGACCGTGCCCTCGTCATCGGCCCCGAGACCGAGATCATCGCGGGCAACGGGAAGATCCTCACCGCCGGCGCCGTCGACGCCCACGTGCACTTCATCTCCCCGACCGTGATCGAGGAGGCCCTCGCCTCCGGCATCACCACCCTCGTCGGCGGCGGCACCGGACCCGCGGAGGGCACCAAGGCCACCACCGTCACCCCCGGACCCTGGCACCTGGCCCGGATGTTCGCCGCGCTGGAGGCCTACCCCGTCAACATCGGCCTGCTCGGCAAGGGCAACACCATGTCCCGCGAGGGAATGTACTCCCAGCTGCGCGGCGGCGCGCTCGGCTTCAAGCTCCACGAGGACTGGGGATCCACCCCCGCGGTCATCGACGCCTGCCTCACCGTCTGCGAGGAGACCGGAGCCCAGGCCGCCATCCACACCGACACCCTCAACGAGGCCGGATTCGTCGCCGACACCCTCGCCGCCATCGGTGGACGGACCATCCACTCCTACCACACCGAAGGCGCGGGCGGCGGGCACGCACCCGACATCATCACCGTGGTCTCCGAGCCGAACATCCTGCCCAGCTCCACCAACCCGACCCGCCCGCACACGGTCAACACCGTCGAGGAACACCTCGACATGCTGATGGTCTGCCACCACCTCAACCCCGCCGTCCCCGAGGACCTGGCCTTCGCCGAGTCCCGGATCCGGCCCTCCACCATCGCCGCCGAGGACGTCCTGCACGACCTCGGGGCCATCTCGATCATCTCCTCCGACGCCCAGGCCATGGGTCGCGTGGGCGAGGTGATCCTGCGCACCTGGCAGACCGCCCACGTGATGAAGAAGCGGCGCGGCTCCCTGCCCGGCGACGGACCCGCCGACAACCACCGGGCCCGCCGCTACGTCGCCAAGTACACGATCAACCCGGCCGTGGCCCAAGGCCTGGCCCGCGAGATCGGTTCTGTGGAGACCGGCAAGCTCGCCGACCTGGTGCTGTGGAACCCCGCCTTCTTCGGCGTCAAGCCCGAACTCGTCATCAAGGGCGGTCAGATCGCCTACGCGCAGATGGGCGACGCCAACGCCTCAATCCCCACCCCGCAGCCGGTCCTGCCGCGCCCGATGTTCGGGGCCCGCGGGCGCGCCCCCGGCCTCAACTCGGTCAACTTCACGGCCCAGGCGGCCCTCGACGACGGACTGCCCGAACGGCTCGGACTCGGCAAGGAGTTCGTCGCCATCGAGAGCACCCGCAAGGTGACCAAGGCGGACATGCGCAACAACGACGCCATGCCGAGGGTCGAGGTCGACGCCGACACCTTCACCGTCACCATCGACGGCGAAGTCGTGGAACCGGCGCCTGCCGCGGAACTCCCCATGGCCCAGCGTTACTTCCTCTTCTGATGGGCGCGCCGCGATGAGCCTCGCCGCCCTCCTCGTCCTCGCCGACGGCCGCTTCCCCGCCGGCGGGCACGCCCACTCCGGCGGGGCCGAGGCAGCCTGCAAGGCGGGCCGGATCCACGACGCCGCCACCCTGGAGGACTTCTGCCGGGGCCGGCTGCACACCGCCGGGCTCGTCGCGGCCGCCCTCGCCGCGGCGGCCGCCCTCGGGCTCGACCCGGCGGGCCTCGACGGAGCCGCCGACGCCCGGACCCCGTCGCCCGCGCTGCGCGCCGCCGCGCGCAGGCTCGGCCGCCAGCTCCTGCGGGCCGCCCGCGCCACCTGGCCCGGCCCGGAACTCGACGCGCTGGCCGCCGCGTTCCCGCGCGGGGCGCACCAGCCCGTGGTGCTCGGCGTCACGGCCCGGTCGGCGGGGCTGGGGCCGCTGGACGCCGCGCACGTGGCGGCGTACGAAAGCGTGAGCGGGCCGGCGACCGCGACCGTACGGCTGCTCGGCCTGGACCCCTTCGAAGCGAGCCGGGTCCTGGCCGGGCTCGCCCCCGAGCTGGACTCCGTGTCCGGGCAGGCGGCGCGGGCCGCGCTGCGCGCCCGCGCGCAGGGGCCGCACGTTCTGCCCGCGGCCTCCTCGCCGCTGCTGGACATCGCGGCCCAGGCCCATGCCGACTGGCCGGTACGCCTCTTCGCCTCCTGATCCGCGGTCCGCGAACCGCCCGCCCGCGATCCGCCGCCCGCGCGGCGGCCTTCCGCACCGCCCAGCAGCACCCCGCAGTACCCCGCACCACCCGGAACCACCCCAAGGAGAGCCCCATGCACCTCGACCACGGCGCGGCCTTCCCGCAGCGCCACACCCACAGCGCCGGGCCGATGCACGCGGACGGCAGCCGCCGCGCCCTGCGCATCGGCCTCGGTGGTCCGGTCGGCTCCGGCAAGACCGCCACGGTCGCCGCCCTCTGCAGGGAGCTGCGCGCGGAGGTGTCCATGGCCGTCGTCACCAACGACATCTACACCCGCGAGGACGCCGAGTTCCTGCTCCGGGAAGCCGTCCTGCCGCCCGAGCGGATCAGTGCCGTGGAGACGGGGGCCTGCCCGCACACCGCGATCCGCGACGACATCTCCGCCAACCTGGAGGCGGTCGAGGAGCTCGAAGAGGCCTTCCGCGAGCACGGCCGGCTCGACCTCATCCTCGTGGAGTCCGGCGGCGACAACCTCACCGCCACGTTCTCCCGGGGCCTGGTCGACGCCCAGATCTTCGTCATCGACGTGGCGGGTGGCGACGACATCCCGCGCAAGGGCGGCCCCGGCGTCACCACCGCCGACCTCCTCGTCGTCAACAAGACCGACCTCGCCCCCCACGTCGGCTCGGACCTGGGCCGGATGGCCCGCGACGCCGCCGAGCAGCGTGGCGAACTGCCCGTGGCCTTCCAGTCCCTGCGCGGCGCCGAGGGCGTGGCACCGGTGGCCGCCTGGGTGCGCGAGCGGATCGCCGCCTGGTCCGCCCGGTGAGTCCTACGGTGACCGGCGCGGCCCAACCCGGCCCTCAGGCCCCGCCTGGCCCCCCGGCCCAACCCGGCCGCCCGGACCCGCCCGGACCTCCCGCCCCGGCCGGCCTGCGCGCCACCGCCCGGATCGGCGCCGCCGCCGACGGGCGGGGGGCCACCGTCCTGCCCCTGCTGGCCGGCGAGGGGCCGCTCGCCCTGCGCCGCACCCGGGGCGAGGGCACCGAGGCCGGCGTCATGCTGGTCGGCGCGATGAGCGCCCCCCTGGGAGGCGACCACCTCACGGTCGAGGCCGGGGCCGGTCCCGGCGCCCGGCTGCTGCTCCGCTCCGCGGCGGCCACCCTGGCGCTGCCCGGCCGGCACGGGGAGCCCGCGCGGTACGACGTACGGCTCACGCTGGCGGACCGGTCGGCGGTGCGCTGGCTGCCGGAGCCGCTGGTCTCGGTACGCGGCAGCGACCTGCGGGTCCGCACCCGCGCCGAACTCGCCCCCACCGCCCGGCTCCTGCTGCGCGAGGAGCAGGTGCTGGGCCGCACCGGGGAACTTCCGGGCCTGCTGCGCAGCCGGCTCACCGTGACCCGGGACGGACGGCCGCTGCTGGACCAGGAGCTGGCCTGCGGGCCCGGAGCACCCGGCGGCTGGGACGGTCCGGCGGGACTCGCCGGGCACCGGGCACTGGGCCAGCTCCTGGTGGTGGACCCGGACTTCGGGGCGGACCCGCCGCGGGCCCGGATGCTCGGCGAGTTCGCGGCGGTCACCCCGCTGGCGGGTCCGGCCGTCCTGGTCACGGTCCTGGCCCCGGACGCGCTGCGGCTGCGCGATCTGCTCGACTCCGCCTGCGGAACCTACGGTTGGTGACCGGTACGCACACCCGGGAAACTGGGGTGCGGCACCCAGGACGAACCAGGCACCGCTCAGCGGTACACCCATTTCCGGATATCGGGTTGGCAAAGAACGGGCCCGCGCTCTGTCGCCCGCTCCTGGTCAGGCGAAAGTATCCCCCTGCACACGCCGACGACATCCACCGGCCCGAACCACGCCGCCCACGGCGGCAGATGACGCAGGGGGAACAACCACGTGATACGCAACGCGGCGCTGGGGAGCGCCGCCACACTGATCACCGGCACACTGGCGGCGAGCCTGCTGCTCGTCCCGACCGCGTCGGCGACCCAGGCCTCCCCGGCCGGGCGCGACAACGGGATCGCGGAGGCGGTCGGCACCCAGATCGCCGCCGCCCGCGCGGCCCGTACGGGGGTCGACTGGAAGGACTGTCCGGCCGACTGGGGCTTCGAGAAGCCCATCCAGTGCGGCTATGTGAAGGTCCCGCTCGACTACAGCAAGCCGTTCGGCAAGACGATCGACCTCGCCGTCGACCGCGCCGTCAGCACCGGCACCAAGCAGGAGCGCCAGGGCGCGCTCATCTACAACCCGGGCGGTCCCGGTGCCTCGGGCATGCGCTTCCCCCGCCGCACCACCACCAACAGCCCGCTGTGGGTCAGCACCGCGAAGGCGTACGACTTCGTGGGCTTCGACCCGCGCGGCGTCGGCCACTCCGCGCCGATCTCCTGCATCGACCCGCAGGAGTACGTCTCGGTCCCCAAGGCCGACCCGGTGCCGGACAGCAAGGCCGACAAGAACGCCCAGCGCAAGCTCGCCGCGGAGTACGCGGACGGCTGCAAGGAGCGCAGCGGCGAGATGCTGCCGTTCATGACCACGCCGAACATCGCGCGTGACCTGGACGTCATCCGCGCCGCCCTCGGCGAGCAGAAGCTGAACTTCCTCGGCGTCTCCTTCGGCACCTACATCGGCGGGGTCTACGCGACCCTGTTCCCGAACCACGTGCGCCGCATGATCGTCGACAGCGTGGTGGACCCGGACCGTGACAACATCTGGTACGAGGCCAACCTCGGCCAGGACGTCGCCTTCCAGATGCGCTGGAACGACTGGGAGGACTGGGTCGCCAAGAACGACGCCGTCTTCCACCTGGGCGACACCCGCGCCAAGGTCGAGGCCAAGTGGCTGGAGCTGCGCGCCAAGGCCAAGGCCAACCCGCTCGGCGGGCTCATCGGCCCCGCCGAGCTCATCGGGTTCTTCCAGAGCGCCCCGTACTACGACTCCTCCTGGGTGCCCGTCGCCCAGACCTGGGCCGCGTACGCCGCCGGCGACGAGCAGGCGCTGATCGACGCCATCGCCCCGGACATGACCGACATCCAGGGCAACATCTCCGCGGAGAACGGCACCGCGGTCTACACCGCGGTCGAGTGCGCCGACGCCAAGTGGCCCACCAGCTGGTCCAAGTGGGACCGGGACAACACCGAGCTCCACAAGAAGTACCCGTTCATGACCTGGGCCAACGCGTGGATGAACCTGCCCTGCGCGACCTGGAAGTCCAAGCAGTACAACGCGATCGAGGTCGGTGTAGGCGCCCACCGCGGCCTGCCGCCGGTCCTGATCGTGCAGTCCGAGCGCGACGCGGCCACGCCGTACAGGGGTGGGGTCTCGCTGCACAACCGGCTCGCCGGCTCGCGTCTGATCACCGAGCAGAACGCCGGCTCGCACGGTGTCACCAACCTGGTGAACCCCTGCATCAACACCCGGGTGGAGACCTACCTGCTCACGGGCAAGGTCGACGCCCAGGACGTGAAGTGCGGTCCGCACGCCACTCCGGTGGCCCCGGCCGCCGTCACCGCCAAGTCCCTGGCCCAGGCTCCGGCCGCCAGTGAGCTCCAGGCGAAGGACGAGCTCCCGGCCATCCGCTAGCCGGCCGGGGCAGCAGCTCCACACCGCACGGGAGAGGGCTCAGCGCGTCCTGCGCCGGGCCTTCTTCCGTGCTTCCTCCTCCTCCGCCTTGACCTCGGCGGCGTACCGGTCGACGTACTCCTGGCCGGACAGCGCGAGGATCTCGTACATGATCTCGTCGGTGACGGCCCGCAGCACGGCCCGCTCGCGCTCCATCCCGGCGTACCGGGAGAAGTCCAACGGCTGGCCGAAGCGGATCGTGACCCGCCGGATGCTGGGGATCTTCTGCCCGGGCGGTTGGATCTCGAAGGTGCCGACCATCGCGCACGGTACGACGGGCACCCCGGCGCCCAGCGCCATCGCGGCCACCCCCACCTTGCCCTTGTAGAGCCGGCCGTCGTGCGACCGGGTGCCCTCCGGGTAGATGCCGAGCAGCTCACCCTTGGACAGCACCCCGAGCCCCTCGCGGAGCGCGGCCTGGCCGGCGTCCTTCCCGGAGCGGTCGACGGGGATCTGGCCGGCGCTGCGGAAGAAGGCGGCGGTGAGCCGTCCCTTCAGGCCCGGGCCCGTGAAGTACTCGGCCTTCGCGAGGAAGGTGATGCGCCGTTTGAGGATCGCGGGCATCAGGAAATGGTCGGAGAAGGACAGGTGGTTGCCCGCGACGATCGCCGCCCCGTCCGCCGGGATGTTCTCCAGCCCCTCGATGCGCGGTCGGAACAGCAGCCGCAGCAGCGGCCCGAGGATCACATGCTTGAGCAACTGGTAGAACACCAGGCCCCTCCCGTCGACATCCCGTTGTCACGGACATCTTACGGACGGTCAGCCGAGAGCCGGAGGGGTCGGCGGCGCCGAAGATCCGGCGGACGGCCTGATCCCGCCGTCCGGCAGGGGCGGCCGACGGCCCGGGCCCGCGGCCTGCGGGCGCGGGAAGAGGGCGCCCAGGTGCGGGGCCCGGCGTGGGCAGGGCCGGCCCCTGCGCGACGGCGGGCGCATCCCGCTCATGCGCTGCGCGAAGCCGCCATGCCCGCGGTGAGGAGTCCCAGCACCACCCAGCCGAACCACAGCCAGCCGTTGCTGCCGAGCGCCACGGAGTACGTGGCGATTACCACCAGAGAGGCGAAGGTCATCACGGCCATCGCCTTCACGGATCCGGTCATGCCCCATGGTGGCGCGCGAAGGTGCTCCGGCGCTACTGGCCACGCGCTTGGAGTGAGGCCAGATACGAGTTGTAGGCCGCGAGCTCCTGGTCCCCGTTGCGATCCTCGGACCGGTCGGAGCGCTTCGCCGCCCGCTGCTCCGAGTGGTACCACTGGTAGACCAGCGCGATCAGCACGAGCACCGAGGGGATCTCGCTGAAGGCCCAGGCGATTCCGCCGCCCCACTGCTGGTCGAGCAGCGGGTCGATGCCGAGGGAGGCCGGGGGGTTCGCGTACGTCTTGACCATCGGCTCGCTGGCCATCATCAGCGCGATGCCGAAGAAGGCGTGGAAGGGCATTCCGGCGAACAGCTCCAGCATCCGCATCACGTAGCCGGGGCGGTGCGGGCCCGGGTCCACGCCCATGATCGGCCAGAAGAAGACCAGGCCGACGGCGAGGAAGTGGACCATCATCGCGATGTGCCCGGTCCTCGATTCCATCAGGAAGTCGAAGACCGGGGTGAAGTACAGGCCGTAGAGGCTCGCGATGAACAGCGGAATGGTGAACACCGGATGGGTGACCACCTTCATGTAGCGGCTGTGCAGGAGCATCAGCAGCAGCTCGCGCGGGCCCTTGCGGCCGCGGGCGGCCGGCGGCAGCGCGCGCAGCGCCAGGGTCACGGGCGCGCCCAGCAACAGCAGGATCGGGCTGAGCATGCTGATCACCATGTGCTGGACCATGTGCACGCTGAACATGACCATTCCGTAGTCGTTCAGCTTGGTGCACATCACCAGCGCCACGCTCAGCACACCGAGGGTGAAGGCGACCGTCCGTCCGACCGGCCAGGAGTCGCCGCGCCGGCGCAGTCGCCCCACGCCCCACGCGTACAGGCCGAGGCCCACGAGCGAGCCGATCAGGAAGAAGGCGTCGAAGGAGAACTCCAGCCCGCGCCCGAGGGTGAAGGGCGGCAGGTCCATGTCCATGTCCATGCCGGCGTGCGCGAGGTAACTCAATCTCTTCACTCCCTTGACCCGTGGTGCCCCACCACAGTAGTGCCGCCCCCGGACGGGAAATCGTCCGGGGGCGCGCATTACGGGAGTGACACGGCGAAAGGGGGAAAGATCACAGCACGTTCTGCGCCTCGGCGTACCGCTCGGCCGGAACGGTCTTCAGGGTCTGCACCGCCTCGTCGAGCGGCACCATCACGATGTCCGTGCCGCGCAGCGCCGTGAGCATCCCGAACTCGCCCCGGTGCGCAGCCTCCACCGCGTGCCAGCCGAAGCGGGTCGCCAGGACCCGGTCGTACGCCGTGGGCGTGCCGCCGCGCTGGACGTGGCCCAGGATGACCGGCCGGGCCTCCTTGCCGAGGCGGTCCTCCAGCTCGACGGCGAGCCGGTTGCCGATGCCGGCGAACCGCTCGTGCCCGTACACGTCGGTGCCGCCCTCCTCCAGGGCCATCGAGCTGCCCGCGGCGGGCTTGGCGCCCTCGGCGACCACGACGATCGCGAACCGCTTGCCCTGCGAGAAGCGCTCCCCGACGATCGCGGTGAGCTCCTCGATGTCGAAGGGTCGTTCCGGCACGACGATCGCGTGCGCGCCGGCCGCCATGCCCGAGTGCAGGGCGATCCAGCCGGTGTGCCGGCCCATGACCTCCACGACCATCACGCGCTGGTGGGACTCGGCGGTGGTCTTCAGCCGGTCCAGCGCCTCGGTGGCGACCCCGACGGCGGTGTCGAAGCCGAAGGTGACATCGGTCGAGGCGATGTCGTTGTCGATGGTCTTGGGGACGCCGACGATCGGCAGGCCGCCCTGCGCGAGCAGGTTCGCGGCCTTCAGGGTGCCCTCGCCGCCGATCGGGATGATCGCGTCCAGGCCGAGATCGGCTACGTGGCCGCGGGCCCGCTCCACGCCGTCGCGCAGATGGGCGGGCTGGACCCGGGAGGATCCCAGAATCGTTCCGCCACGGGCCAGGATGCCGCTGACGGCGTCCAGGTCGAGCTTGCGGTAGTCGCACTCCAGCAGGCCGCGCCAGCCGTCGTGGAAGCCTATGACCTCGTCCCCGTGGTCGACGACGGCGCGGTGTACGACGGAGCGGATGACGGCATTGAGCCCGGGGCAGTCGCCTCCGGAAGTGAGCACACCAATGCGCATGGCAGGAAGGACCTTTGCAACGTGGGCCGACGACCGGACCACGTCGTCCGGTTGGAACTACCCAGCACCCTACAAGCGGATCGAGGCTGGACTGAACCATCCTCCACATGCTGGTCAGATCAGTCGTACGAACACACGTCGGCCCGGATTCCCCGCAGGGGATCCGGGCCGCGCGAAGGACGCCGCGAGGCTTACGCCGGCTGCGTCGCCGCCGCGATCCGCTCGGCGCGCAGCGCCTCGTACCAGCGGTCGTCGATGGGCGGCAGCGCGTTCACGTCGAGGGCCAGCTTCAGCAGCAGGTCCGCGATCTGCGGGTTGCGAGCCATCACGGGGCCGTGCATGTACGTGCCGAACACTGTGTCGTTGTACGCGCCTTCGGTGCCGTCCCCGGTGCCGTTGCCCCGGCCCATCGTGACCCGGGCGAACGGCTTCGCCGTCGGGCCGAGGTGCGTGATGCCCTGGTGGTTCTCGAACCCGGTGAGCTGCGGCAGCACGAGCTGCGGGTCGATGTCTCCGAGAACGTCGCCGACGCACCGCTCGCCCTCGCCGCGCACGGTCACCACGTCCAGCAGGCCGAGGCCCTCCTGGCGCTGGCCGACGTCGTTGACGAACTCCTGGCCCAGGATCTGGTAACCGGCGCAGACGGAGAAGACGATCGCCCCGTTCGAGACGGCCCGCTCCAGACCGCCGTCGCGCAGCAGGCGCTCCGCGGCCAGCCGCTGCGGCCGGTCCTCGCCGCCACCGATCAGGTAGATGTCGCCCGAGGTGGGGATCGGCTGGTCGCTGCGCACGTCCACGCGCTGCACGTCCAGGCCGCGCCGGCGGGCGCGGCGCTCGACGACGAGGGCGTTGCCCTGGTCTCCGTACGTGCTGAGCAGGTCGGGGTAGACCCACACCAGACGCAGGCTGTTGTCGCTCATGCTCTTGTCCTTATGGGTACTAGTTGCCGACGCGGCGGCGCACGTCCTGGAAGGCGGTGTAGTTGGCGATCAGCTCGATCTGTCCGGGCGGCGCCAGCTGCACGGCTTCGTCGAGGGTCTCGCACACCCGGAAGTCCAGGCCCGCGACTTCCAGGCGGACCGCGAGGTCCAGCTTGCGGTCGCCGATCACGAAGATCGGGTGGCCGGCCAGGCGCGGGTAGTCCACGTCCCACAGCCAGGAGGTGTCCGTGCCGTCGGCGCCGCGCGCGTTCACCGACAGGATCACCGGGGTCGGCGGCGGGTCGATCAGAGAAAACGTTTCGAGCCAGCCCGCCGGGTTCTTCGCGAGCAGCAGCCGCAGCTCGCGGCCCTGGAAGCTCACCACGTCGTAGCGTCCGGCGACGGCCTGCACCTGGTACATCCGCTCGAGCGCCACCTGCGGCGGGACGCCGAAGACGGCGGCGACGGCTGCGGAGGTGGCGGCGTTCGCCTTGTTGGCGCGGCCCGGGAGCTGGAGGCTGATCGGCCAGGCGCTGCCGTGCGGGTCGAGGACGTGGTCGCCGGAGAGCACCCAGCTGGGGGTGGGACGCCGGAAACCGCACTCGCCGCAGTACCAGTCGTCGCCCGGACGCTGCATGACGCCACCGCAGGAGGGGCACGACCAGGCGTCGTCCTTCCACTCCTGGCCGGCCGCGACCCACACCACGTTCGCCGAGGAGGAGGCGGCCCACACGATCAGCGGGTCGTCCGCGTTGGCGACGACGACCGCCTTGGAGCCCGAGAGGCCCTCGCGCCACTTCTCCGCGAGCATGCGGGTCTCGGCGGCGCGGTCCAGCTGGTCCCGGGAGAGGTTCAGCAGGGCGATCACCTTGGGGGTGACGTCCCGGGCCACTCCGGCCAGGTACTTCTCGTCCACCTCGATGACGCCGTAGCGGGCGTCCGAGCCGCCCGCCAGGGCGGAGGTGATGCCCGCGGGCATGTTCGCGCCGAGCGCGTTGGAGACGACCGGACCGCTGGCCCGCAGGGCCTCCGCGATGAGCCGGGTCGTCGTGGTCTTGCCGTTCGTCGCCGAGACGAGGACGACGTCGAGATGCTGCGCCAGCGCGCCGAGGAGATCGGGGTCGAGCTTGAGTGCGACCTTGCCTCCGATCACCGATCCGCTTCCGCGTCCCGCGGCCCGCGACACCGCCGCCGCGGCCTTGCCCGCCGTCACGGCCAGCTTGGCCCGCGGCGAAAGCGGCTCTGTGTTGCCTGCCATCGTCCCTTGTCCTCCTTGCGTCGGTCGCCCCCAGCCTATCCAGTACCGGCCCGCACCCCGACCGCGGCGCCCCAGGTCTGCCGAAGATCTCCTCATATAGTCGCCCGTCGTACCCTTACGGCCATGCGACAGCGCCCCATCCCCGGTACCTCCGGCATCGTCCGCACCATGAGCCTGCTGGGCGACCCGGTGCTCCATTCCGCCTGCACGGAGGTCACCGAGTTCGGCCCGGTCCTCGACCGGCTCGTCGAGGACATGTTCGCCACGATGTACGCCGCCCAGGGCGTCGGCCTCGCCGCGAACCAGATCGGCGTCGGGCAGCGGGTGTTCGTCTACGACTGCCCCGACGACGAGGACGTCCGGCACGTCGGGCACATCGTCAACCCGCGGCTGGTCTCCGCCGCAGGGGACGAGTTCGCGGGCCCCGAGGGATGCCTGTCCCTGCCCGGGCTGGAGGCGTCCACGGTCCGCTTCGACGAGGCCGTCGTCGAGGGCGTCACCTCGGACGGGGCGCCGGTACGGGTGTCCGGGACCGGGTTCTTCGCCCGCTGCCTCCAGCACGAGTGCGACCACCTGGCAGGTGTGGTTTATGCGGAGCGGGTCACGGGGCTGCGGGCGCGGAAGCTGCGCAGGCAGATCCGGAAGACCGACTGGGGGGCGGCCGGGATCCACGCGCTGGGGGAGTGAGGCCCGGCGGGGCCGGGGTCCCCGGGGCTCCGCCCCGGACCCCGTGCCTCAAACGCCGGCTGGGCTCAGAACCCCGGACCGTCCGCGCGGTTGCCCGCCGTGGCCAGGCGGCCCCACAGCAGGTCGGTGAGGCCCGCGACGAGCTCCGCCCGCTCGCACGGGCGCTCGCTGAGCCACCAGTCGCCGGCCGCGTGCATCATGCCGACGATGCCGTGGCCCCAGACGCGGGCCAGGCGTTCGCCGCCGGGACCGAGGTCCACGCGCTCGCCGATCACCTGGGCCAGCTCCTCGCCGAGGCGGCGCAGCAGCGGTGCCGAGTGCAGGCCGACGTCGAAGCCGCGCTCGGTGGCCTGGGAGTCCTCGGCCGGGTGCATGAGGAAGCGGTAGACCTGGGGCCGGGCCTCGATGGCGGCGAGATAGGTGTCGAGGGTGGACTCCACCCGGCTGCGCCGCTCGGCGGGGGCGTCGAGCGCCGCGCGCAGCGAGCCGAGCAGGGCGTCCGTGTGCCGGACGGCCAGCGCCTGGTAGAGGCCCGCCTTGTCGCCGAAGTGCCGGTAGAGGATGGGCTTGGTGATGCCGGCCTCCGCCGCGATGGCGTTCATGGACGCCTTGGGGCCGTCCCTGAGGACGACCCGGTCGGCGGCCTCCAGCAGCTCCCGCCGCCGGCGCTCGCCCGCTCCCGGCTCGCCGGCCTGCTGTGTGGTCTCCATGACGTGTCTCACTCCCCGCCCTTGCGATGTCCTGACGCCCACGCAACGTAACACCCCGCACACCCTGGCGATCTCACCGGTGGTGCGCCGTAGCTGCTGCTTGACAGTGCTTACCGGCCGGTAACAGACTGGAGTCATCTTGAGGGTTACCGTTGGTAACCACTTGTACGGCGGCGTGAGACGAAAGCTGGAGGGGACATGGCGGAGTTCACCATGGAGCTCAACGACGACCAGAAGCAGGTGCGGGACTGGATCCACGGCTTCGCCGCCGACGTGATCCGTCCCGCCGCCGCGGAATGGGACGAGCGCGAAGAGACTCCGTGGCCCGTCATCCAGGAGGCCGCCAAGGTCGGCATCTACTCCCTCGACTTCTACGCCCAGCAGTTCTTCGACCCCACCGGCCTCGGCATCCCGATGGCCATGGAGGAGCTGTTCTGGGGCGACGCGGGCATCGCACTCTCCATCGTCGGCACCGGGCTCGCCGCCATCGGCGTGGTCGCCAACGGCACCGAGGAACAGATCGGCACCTGGATCCCGCAGATGTACGGCACCCCGGACGACGTGAAGGTCGCCGCCTTCTGCTCCTCCGAGCCCGACGCCGGCTCCGACGTCGGCTCCATGCGCACTCGCGCCGTGTACGACCAGGCCAAGGACGAGTGGGTGCTCAACGGCACCAAGACCTGGGCGACCAACGGCGGCATCGCCAACGTCCACATCGTCGTGGCCGTCGTCGACCCCGAGCTCGGCACCAAGGGCCACGCCTCCTTCATCGTGCCGCCGAACACCCCGGGCCTCTCCCAGGGGCAGAAGTTCAAGAAGCACGGCATCCGTGCCTCGCACACCGCCGAGGTGGTGCTGGAGGACGTGCGCGTACCGGGGTCCTGCCTCCTCGGCGGCAAGGAGAAGCTCGACGAGCGGCTCGCGCGGGCCCACGAGCGGGCGAAGGCGGGCGGCGGCGAGCGCGTGAAGAACGCGGCCATGGCCACCTTCGAGGCCTCCCGGCCCGCCGTCGGCGCCATGGCGGTCGGCACCGCGCGCGCCGCGTACGAGGTGGCGCTGGACTACGCGAAGACCCGTACGCAGTTCGGCCGGCCGATCATCGACAACCAGGGCGTGGCGTTCCAGCTCGCCGACATGCGGACCTCCATCGACGCGGCCCGGCTGCTGGTGTGGCGGGCCTCCTGGATGGCGGTCGCGGGCAAGCCCTTCACCTCGGCCGAGGGCTCGATGTCGAAGCTGTTCGCGAGCGAGGTCGCCAAGAAGGTCACCGCCCAGGCGGTCCAGATCCTCGGCGGCAACGGCTTCACCCGCGAGTACCCGGTGGAGCGCATGCACCGCGACAGCGCCATCTACACCATCTTCGAGGGCACCAGCGAGATCCAGCGCCTGGTGATCGCCCGCACCCTCTCGGGCATGCCGATCCGCTAGTGCGGGGCTCGCACCGGGAAGGGCCTGGGGTCGCCGTGGGGCGGCCCCAGGCCCTGGGTGTGGGAAGGAGCGCCCGGCGGCGCTGTTCAGGGGCGCAGGAGGGCTTCCAGGGCGCGGGTGAAGAACAGGCGCGCCGCCGCCGTCACCAGGGGGTCGAAGGGACGGCCGAGGCCGCGTACGCGCAGTTCCTCGCGCCACTCGGCCTCCCAGCCGCCGCGGGGCGAGGGGCGGAGCTCGATCTCCGCCCGGCCCCGCACCAAGCGGCCGTGTTTGACGAGCCGGACCAGCCCCGCCGAGCCGTCGCGGGGAGGCCTCCAGAGGGTGACTTCCATCGGGTCGTCGAAGGTGATGCTCCCCACGCCCGTACGCATGGTGAAACGGGTTCCGGTGTGCGTGGGAGGCGGCGTTTCGATGATCGCCCGGGTGAGCGGAACGGCTGCGCCGTGGCGTTCCCAGTCCGTCAGCCTCCGCCACGCATCCTCCGGCGCGAGAAGTGTTCGGCGAATGATCCGGACAGCGGGCATGAGCACATGGTAATCGGGCATACACACCCTGAACTGGGCGGTGAATATGGGTACCGTCCAGGGGTGGCGATCAGTAATACTCACCGCCACCGTGGATCGCGGATTCGACCGGGTGACCACCGGCCTTCCCGCCCCACTCTGCGAGGAGGTGCGCCATGTGCTCCCACCAGCCCCCATGCCCGTCCGCCGACAGCGTCGATCACGATGCCGCCCGTACCGTGGCCTTCCACCCCGAGCAGGGCTGGAACCTGCTCTGCAACGGTGCCGTGGTTTTCGACGACACCGGCGAACTGCTCCCCGACGGCCGCACGGTGGAACCCCGCCGCCCGGCCCTGGTCTGAGCGAGGAGGCAGCATGCGCCAGCAGCTGATCCGCAAGCCCGTCCCCAAGCCCGCACCTCGAGACCTGGATCTGCGTACCCCGTCGGGCAGACCCCTCCCGTACTGACGGGAGCCCCGGAGTTACGCAACGGCGCCACCGGCTGAGCGTCAGCCGGTGGACGCCGCCGCGCCGCCCAGGAACGCGCTTTCGTAGGCCTCGTCGCCGATCGCCGCCCTGGCCTCGCGTTCGCCCTGGTCGCGCAGGGCCGTCAGCGAGGGAGAGCCCATCTGCGGCCGGCCCACCGTGCGCCACCAGGCGTGCCCCGTGCCCAGCAGCCGCGCCGCGAGCTCGCCGTCGCCCATGGCCGCCACCGCCGCCGCCAGCAGGTCCAGACCGAGCGCGATCCCGAAGCGGTCGCCCAGCAGCCGCTTGCCCGACAGCATCGCCCGTGCGTGGCGGGCCGCCTCCCCGTGGTGGCCGAGCCCGAAGGCCGCGACGGCCAGGATGTAGTCCGCGTACGCCCGCAGCCAACGCTCCCCCAACTCCGCGCACGCCTCGCGCAGGCCGCGTGCCTCCTGCTCGGCCTCCTCGAAGCGTCCGAGGTCGCACAGGGCGTAGCCGGTGGCCAGCCGGCACAGCAGCCAGCCCGCGCCGCTGGGCCTGCCGCCGTGTCCGCCGCGCGCCCGGGGCCCCGCGAGCGCGAGCGCCCGTACGGGATCGCCCGGCATCAGCACCGACACCGCGTGCAGGTACGCGGCGCGCAGCTCCGGTTCCGGGTCGGCCAGCGTGGCCGCCGCGCGGGTGCCCTCCCGGCCGAGCCGCTCGGAGGTGTCCAGCTCGCCCTGGAGCATGACGGTGAGCCCCAGCGCCCACAGGCCCTGGACGTACGCCGCCCCCGAGCGCGGACCGGTGAGCAGGGCCCGTTCCAGGAACGCCCGGCCCTCGTGGACGTGCCCGCAAGAGAACCAGAAGAACCACAGCGCGCCGGCCGTCTCCAGGGCGGCCGTGGGGTCCGTGCCGAGGAGGTGCTCCAGGGCGGTGCGCAGCTGCGCGTGCTCGGCGGTCATCCTGCGGTACCAGTCCACCTGCCCGGGGCCCATCCAACCCCGGTCGGCGGCCTTGGAGAGCGCGGCGTACCAGTGGGCGTGCCGGTCGGCGACGATCCGCTCCTCGCCGAGCTCCGCCAGCCAGTCCTGGCCGTACTCGCGGATCGTGTCCAGCAGCCGGTAGCGGGCGCCCGTACCCCGCTCATCGGTGTGCTGGACCACCGACTTCGCGACCAGGCCCGCCAGGACCCGTTCCACGCGCGCCGCGGGCAGGGGGCCGCCCGAGCACACCGCGCGCGCCGCGGCGGCGTCGAAGTCCCCGGTGAACACCGAGAGCCGGGCCCACAGCAGCCGTTCGACCGGCTCGCACAGCTCGTGGCTCCAGCCGATCGCGGTCCGCATCGTCTGGTGGCGGGGGAGCCGGGCGGCGGTGGTGTCGGACAGCAGGTCGAAGCGGACCTGGAGGCGCTCCGCCATCTGCTCCAGGGTCCACAGCCGCAGCCGGGCACCGGCCAGTTCGATGGCGAGCGGGATCCCGTCCAGGCGGCGGCAGATCTCGGCGGCCAGGGCCGCCAGGTCGGGGTCGGCGAACGCGGCCGCGGCGTGGCCGGAGGCGGACATCGAGCGGGCCCGGAACAGGGCGAGCGCGTCGCTGTCGGGTCCGTCGCTCGGGAGCGGACTGACCTCGACCAGGCTCTCGCCGGGGCTGCCGAGCGGTTCGCGGGAGGTGACGAGGACCGTCAGGCCCGGTGCGGACTGCAGGAGTTCACCCACCAGGTGGCGGCAGGCGGACACCAGGTGCTCGCACGTGTCGAGGACGAGCAGCAGCTCCTTGTCGGCCATCCACGCGCACAGTTCCTCGTCGAGGGGGCGCGGGGACTGGTGGGCGAGGCCGAGGGCGTGCGCGACGGTGGCCGTGAGCAACTCGGCGTCGCGCAGCGGGGAGAGCTCCACCCACCACACCCCGTCGGGCCGCCGTTGGCGGGGATCGGCGGCGGCGCGCAGGGCCAGCCTGGACTTGCCGACACCGCCGACCCCCGTGAGAGTGACGAGGCGCCGCTCGCGCAGAACGTCGTACAGGAGGCCGAGTTCACGCTCGCGGCCCACGAAGCTCGCCGTCTCCGGCGGCAGGTTTCCCGGCACGGCGCCAGAGTCTGGCCCAGGGGCGCCGCCCGCGGAATCTGCCTGATTGTTGTTGACCGAGTACTCACCGAACACGGAAGTATTGTGCGCGATCTTCTTTCGTCGCAGTGCCGTTCGGGTCATATCGAATCGGTGGATTGTCCGTGACCGGGCCACGGGAGGGGCGTCAGGAGGCGAGGACGACCCGCCGTTCGGCGGAGAACGCGCCCCAGTTGCCGTCGGGCAGCCGGGCCCGGAGCTTCACCGTCCATACGGTACCGGGCGGTTCGGTGACCGAGAGGCGGTGCTCCGCACGGCCCGCCGGGACGGCGCCCGCGCCGAACTGGATGACGGTGGTGGGCCGGCCGTTGACGTAGAGCTCGTACTCGCTGGTCTCCCGGCCGGTCGGCGGGGCGGTCCAGGCGAGGGTGACCGCGCCCGGTGAGGCGGTCGCGGTGAACTCGGCCGGAGCGCTGTTCGGCCGCTGTCCCCCTCCGGCCGGGGTCGTGACGTCCACGGCGGGGCCGGCCGGGGAGGAGTTGTCGGCGCCGTCCCGGGCCCGGACGGTGAAGGTGTACACGGTGTCGGGCTGGAGACCTTCCAGGACGGTCCCGGTCATGCCGGGGCCGACCGTGTGGATCCGGGCCTCGCCCTGGTAGACGTCGTACGCGGTGACCCCCGAGTCGTCGGTTGCCGCGGCCCAGGTCAGCTGGGCGGAGGTGGGGCCGAGGGCCCGGCCGGCCGTACTCGGCGGTGCGGTCGGGGCCAGGCGGTCCTCGGCCTTCGCGGCGGGGGTGGTGGCGGAGGCGGCCGCGCCGGCCGCGGAGGTGTTGCCGGCGGCGTCCCGGGCCCGGACCGTGAAGGCGTAGGCGGTCCGCGGGGTGAGCTCGGTGATGTCCACCATCGTCTTGTCGGCGGGGAGTTCGCGGACCAGGCGGCCGGCCTGGAAGACGAGGAAGGCGGCCACCCCGTCGGCGGGGGCCGGTGACTGCCACATGACGTGGACCGAGGTGGCGCTGCCCGCCTGGGCCGTGATCCCGACCGGAGCGGGCGGGGGCGTGGTGTCGGCGGAGTCGCAGGCCGTCAGCGCGGCGGCCGCGAGGGCCAGGGACACGGCGAGCGCCGCCCGCCGCGCGGACGGCCGCGGGGCGCGGCGTACGGGGTGCGCCGAGGGGCTCGGCGCGGTGGCCGGCGCGGGGCGTGGTACGGGGTCGTGCACGGCGGGCGCCCCTCTTCTTCCGGTTCTTCCCGCTCCTCGGAAAGGTCTAGACATATATGGCATGCCGTGCGGCGGGCGGGCAAGACCCGCGCGGCTGGCGGTGGGGCGCGACCCCGTGCTGCTCGGACGCCGGCGCGGGCGGACGACCCGCTGGGCGGAGATCGTCAAGGGCTGAACGCCGATCACGGACGGTCAACACCCGTTTGGCGGACGCGGGTTTCGCCCGGGAAGCCCTCCTCCTGCGCCACGATGGCGCCGCACAAGGAGGTGTTCCGATGGTGATCTCCCTCTCCGTCGTCGTCCTGCTCCTGGTCCTCGCGTGGATCTTCATGCGTGGCGGCGGCCTGAAGGTGTCGCACGCGCTGGTCTGCGTCCTGCTCGGCTTCTACCTCGCCGGCAGCGGCCTGGCGGCGACCATCCACAACGGGGTCTCGGCCACGGCGAACGTGGTCAGCGGGTTCAAGCCGTAGGCCCGGCACCGCCGTTGCGGATGATCAACTGTTGCGCCTTCGTGAATCATCCGGTTCTTCCATGGACTCCTCAGGCAGTGCGATCTAGCGTCTCGCCCCGGCGCGATGTCATACGCAATGTCAACAAGACTGAGGGAAAGGGAGGAAGTCCGAATGTTCCGAAGAGCGCTGAACTGCGCCGTGGTACCGGCCCTCGCCGCATGCGCGGTGATGTACGGGGTCGCGCCGGCCGCTGCCGAGGCGATACCCCAGGCCCCCGGCCACCGCCTGGTCAGCCATTACGAGGGCGGCCCCGCCACCGCCGTTCCGCTGCCCGGCGAAGCCCCGCCGCAGCACCCCTTCCTCGCGCCCAACGGCCGCAGTGGCATGCACTCCGACGCGGCGGGCAGCGCCACGTCACCCTGGTCCGGGCCGCTCGGCAGGAACCCGCAGGTGACCAGCGAGAAGATCGCCGCCGTCGGCGGCGAATGCGCCACCGCCACTTTCGACTCGGCCGGCCGGCTGGTCACGGTGTGCGGCACCTTCGGCGGCTTCAAGGTCAAGCTGCTGGAGCCCCGTACGCTCGCCACGCTCGCGGAGTACCAGCTCCCACAGCGCTCCTCGACGGTCCAGGCGATCACCTCGCTGGACTTCTCGAAGATCTTCAAGGACACCTCGGGCGGGGCCTACTTCTACCTGGACGACCAGGACCGGGCGGTGCTGGCCGACTCCCGCCAGCACATCCTGCGCCTGTCCCACGTACAGAATCCGGACGGCGGCTGGCAGTTCGAGGTCGACGACGACTGGGACCTCACCGGTCAGGTCCCGCACGACTGCGTCGACTGGACCAACCTGTGGCCCACCGGCACCTGTGACCCCGTCACCTCGGTGATGCCCGACTGGAACGGCCTCATCTGGTGGGTCACCCGCCAGGGCCGCGTCGGCACGGTGGACCCGCGGACCTCGGTGATCCGCTCGATCAGGCTGGCGGGGGAGGAGATCCAGAACTCCTTCTCGGTCGCCGAGGACGGTGTCTCCATCGTCACCGACCATGCGCTCTACAGCTTCCGCACCACCGCTGACGGCACCCCCGTCGCGCAGTGGCGCCAGACGTACGACCGGGGCACGGGAACCAAACCCGGTTCGGTCAACCAGGGTTCGGGCACCACTCCGGACCTCTTCGGCAACGGCTACGTCGCGATCACCGACAACGCCGACGACCGGATGAACGTCCTGGTCTACAAGCGGGGCGTGGACGTGCCCGAAGGTCAGCGGCTGGTGTGCAAGGTCCCGGTCTTCGGCCCGGGCGCATCGACCACCGACAACTCCCTTATCACCTGGGGAAACAGCATCGTCGTCGAGAACAACTACGGCTATGAGAACGTCACTTCGCTGGTCCTCGGCAAATCCGTCGTCGGCGGAGTGAGCCGCATCGACGTCCGCGCCGACGGCAGTGGCTGCGACACGGTCTGGCAGAGCGCGATCCGCTCGCCCTCCGTGGTCCCGAAGCTCTCCACCGCGAACGGGCTGCTCTACTTCTACGAGAAGGAGCCGAACTTCTGGGGAATCGACGCCTGGTACCTCACGGCGGTCGACTTCCGCACCGGCGAGCGCCGCTGGCGCCGGCTGACCGGCACCGGCCCGCTGTACGACAACAACTGGGCCCCGATCACCCTCGGCCCCGACGGGACGGCCTACGTCGGCGTCTTCAACGGCATCGTCGCGGTCCGCGACGGCGGCTGATCCACTGCCGGGCGGCACCCGCCCCGGCCGTGTGCGGCCGGGGCGGATACCGCCCGTAACGTGCTCAGGTGGTGCTCAGCTCGTGCTCAGGGTGCCGGGGGCGTCAGCTCACCTGGAGGGTGACGTCGTCCACGACGAAGGACGTCTGGAGGGAGGAGTCCTCCACGCCCTGGAACTTCAGGGTGACCGTCTGGCCGGCGAACCGGGAGACGTCGTAGGTCTTGAGCTGGTAGCCGGAGGCCGCGTTCACGTTGGACAGGGTCTCCAGCGTCTGGCCGCCCACCGAGACCGTGAACTTGTCGTAGACGGTGTTCTCGGTCTCGTCGGTGTCGATGTGCAGGTAGAAGCCGAGCTGGTACGAGGCGCAGCCGGTGGGGATGGTCACCGACTGCGAGGCGCTGTCCGTGTGGTTCTGGCCGTAACCGTCGAGCCAGGCCTTGTACGAGCCGCCGTGCGGGGTCTGGCCGGCCTGGTTGGTGATGACGCCCGAGGTGGCGGTCCACGGGGTGGAGCCGCTCTCGAAGCCGCCGTTGGAGACGAGCTGGCGCGGGGTGCAGGAGGGGCCGGTGCCCGTGACGGTCAGGGTGTAGGTGGTGGTGTGGCTGACGGAGCCCGTGCCGGTGACGGTCAGGGTGTACGTGCCGGGCGCGGTGCTCGCGCCGACCTGCACGGACAGCGTCGAGGAGCTTCCGGACTGGACCGAGGTGGGGCTGAGCGTCGCGGTCGTGCCGGCGGGGGCGCCGGACACCGACAGGGCGACGGTCTGGGCGGCGCCGCTCACGGTGGCGGTGTTGATGGTGGAGGTGGTGGTGCCGCCCTGGCTGGCGCTGCCGGTGGCCGGGGAGGCGCTGATCGAGAAGTCCGGGCCGGGCGTGGTGCCGCCGACGGCCTGGTTCCAGATGGTGTAGGCGACGCCGTCCGCGCTGCGGTCCAGGACGGTCGCGCTGATGTTGCTCGTGGTGTCGCAGGAGCTGTGGTAGCAGGAGTCGTACGCCGCGTTCGCGGTGCCGCCCCACTTCGAGGCCTGCGCCGAGGTCTTGCGGGCACTGGCGCCGGCCGCGTAGCCGGAGGTGGGGATGCCGCCCTGCTGGAAGGAGTAGTCGTCACTGCGGCCCTGGCCCTCGGTGTTCTCCTCGGGGGCGAGGTTCAGCGAGGTCCAGTACGCCTTGAGCGGGGCCGCGGCGGTGGAGTTGACGTTGTTGATGAAGTAGCCGCCGTTGGTCGAGCCGACCATGTCGAAGTTGTAGTAGGCCTTGATGGCCGACTTCTGGGTGCTGGTGAGCTGGTTGACGTAGAACCTCGAGCCGTTGAGGCCCTGCTCCTCGTCGGTCCACCAGGCGAAGCGCACGTGCTTGGTCATCGTCGGGTTCTTCTGGGCGAGGACCAGCGCGTTCTCCAGCAGGGTCGTGGAGCCTGAGCCGTTGTCGTTGATGCCCGGGCCGGCGGAGACGCTGTCGAGGTGCGAGCCGAACATGATCGTCTGGTCGGCGGGGCCGCCGGGCCAGTCGGCGATCAGGTTGTTCGACGGGTAGGTGCAGGAGGTGCAGTTCTGCTCGGTGACCGTGTAGCCGGCCGCCTGCAGCTTGCCCTTGATGTACGCCACGGACTGGGTGTACCCACCGCTGCCCGCACGGCGGTTGCCGCCGTTCTGGGAGGCGATCGTGTTCAGCTGGGTCAGGTGCGCCTGGACGGCGGCCACGTCGATGTTCGGCGCGCCGGGGGGCGGAGTGGTGCCGCCGACGGTGAGCGCGTAGTCGACGGTGTGCGAGAGGCTGGCGCCCTGGCCCTTGACGACGACGGTCGAGGAACCGGGAGCCGCGCTGGAGGACGCGGTCAGGGTCAGCGTCGAGGACTGGCCGGACTGCACGGTGGCCGGGCTGAAGGAGGCGGTGACGCCGGCCGGCAGACCGGACGCGGTGAGGGTCACCTGCTGGGCCGTGCCCTGGGAGATCGCGGTGGCCACCGCGGTGGTGACCGAGGCGCCCTGCTGGACGGTGCCCGAGGACGGGTTCAGCGCCAGCGAGAAGTCGCTGTTCTGACCGCTCGGGGTGCAGGTCGGGTCACCGGACTGGGCGGGCACGCTGATGGCGTCCCAGGCGCCCTTGGTCTTGTTGAATAGGTCGCAGGTGGCGTCCAGCGACTTGGCGGAGCTCAGGGTCGCGGTCCGGTACTTCTTGTAGGACATGCTGGAGGTCTTCAGCAGCATGCCGCCGTAGAAGATCTTGCCCGCGTTCTGTACGCCCGCGCCGGTCAGCGTGGACTGGTTGCAGGTGCTGCTGCTGGGCTTGCCGCCGCCCGGGTTGGTGCCCTCGGCGAGCAGGTAGAACCAGTGGTTGAGAGGGCCGGCCGCCGCGTGCACCTCGGTGCCGGGTATGGAGGAGCTGTAGCAGGCCGGGTCGTTGTTCACGGCCGGCGGGTTGTACATGTTCCGGATCGGACCGGTGCCCACGAGGTTGATCATCTCGCCGACGGTGTAGTCCGGAGTGTCGTACGGGGACGGTTCGTTGACGAAGGCCTCGGTCAGGGCGCCGAAGATGTCACCGGTGGCCTCGCCGAGCCCGGACTCCTGGCCGCTGGTGCCGCCCGGGGTGTTGCTGTCGATGGCGTGCCCGTACTCGTGGGCCACCACGTCCACGCCGGCGATCCACTCGTTGGCCTGGTTGTGCCCGATGGTCACCGAGCTGCCGTCCCAGTACGCGTTCAGGTCACCGAGGCCGACCTTGCCCGGGAAACTGCGGCCGTTGCCGCTGACGCCGTTGCGGCCGAGCCACTGGCTCAGCATGTCCCACTGCTTCTGCGCCGCGAACATGAGGTCCGTACAGCCGGTCTCCTTGGAGGTGGGGTTGCCCGTGCCCCAGGAGTCCGACGACTTGGAGAAGACACTGCCCGAGCTGTAGTCGGCGCAGCTCAGGCCGGTGCGGTTCGGGTCGCGCAGGGAGTAGGTGCCACCGGAGGCCGTGGTGTCGATGGTCAGCGGGTTCGGGCCGTTCCACTTGCTGTTGCCGCTGCCCGCCACCACCTCGTCGAAGCGGTCCAGGACCTTGCCGGTGCGCGCGTCCACGAACACGTGCAGCTTGCTGGGCGCCGTGGCGGTCCGGCCGATCAGGACGGTCTCCCAGGCCAGCACCGGCTTGTCGTCCTTGAGCTTGACGACGAGCCGGCTGCTCTGCACCTGGTCGGTCCTGGCCTGCTCGCGGCGCGAGGTGGCCTCGGCGGCCTTCGCGGTCACCGACGGGGTGACCGCCACGTCGATCACCGTCGAGGAGGCCGACTGGAGGGCGCGTACCCGGCCCTCCCCGTCGGCGAGGACGACCGCGTCGCCGCCGACGACCGGCAGGCCGCGGTAGCTGCGCTCGTAGGCGACCGAGTACAGGTCCTTCACCCAGGGGGTGACCAGGCGACGGTCGTACTGCTGCTGCGGGGAGTTGACCAGGCTGTCGAGGCCGCTGCGCACGGCCGCGTCAGCCGCGGCGACCGCCCGCTCGGCGGAGGTGCCCGGGACGGGTGAGGGAACCGAGGACTGCGCGGCGGTGGCGGTGGTGGCCAGCGTGCCGGCGAGGCCCGTGGTCAGCACCATGGCCGCGACGGCGGCCATCCATCTGGTGGGCTGCAAGAGTCCACTCCGATCGTGTGGGGGGTGAGAAGGGGATGAGAATCTGGCTGTTCGCGGCTGAGTATGGACGTGTCCATGACGAGATCGGGACATCCCTGCACGCATAAGACAGGCGTTATGGTGCGGCGCACCCCGTGCTGCGTAAGCTGCCTGAATGCAGCTGGAGTTGAGGCATCTGCAGGCCGTCTGTCAGATAGCGGAGACGGGAAGCCTGGGTGGCGCCGCGCGCCGACTCGGCGTCTCGCAGCCCGCACTCTCCGCGCAGTTGCGCAGGATCGAGCGGGTGACCGGCGGCGACCTCTTCGTCCGCGGCCGACGCGGTGTCGAGCCCACCCCCCTCGGCCAGTTCGTCCTCGCCAAGGCGCGCCGGGTGCTCAGCGAGATGGACGCCCTGGGCGCCGAGACCCGGGCCCGGACGGAAGGTGCCCCCCTGCGCCTGGGCTGCATCCTGCTCGTACTGGTCGACGGGCTGATCGCCCAGCAGGATCTCGCCCTGTCGGGCCGGGAGATCACCATGGACCTCGAGGACTCGGTGACGGCCCTGGTGCGCATGCTCGGAGCGGGCCGCTACGACGTCATCGTGTACGGCGAGGTGAACGACCACGAGGTGGCGCTCCCCGCGGGGGTGACGGCCCGCACCCTGGTCCCCAAGGAGCCGTTCTGCATCAGGATGTCGGCCCGCCATCCACTGGCCCGGCTGGAGGCCCTGGACCTCGCGGACCTCGCGGACGACACGTGGATGTCGCTGATCGAGGACGACGACGGCGGCCCCGAGGCGCTGATCGAGGCCTGCGCCAAGGCCGGGTTCGTCCCCTCTCTGCGCTACCGGATCACCGACCGCATGATGCAGTACGACCTGATCTCCGCCGGCCGCGCCGTCTCCCTCTGCCAGCCCACCGCGCCGGCGGTGGCGGGCACGGCGATCCGCCCCCTGATCGGCGCCCCCATCATGGGCCGGATCCGCCTTGCCTGGAACCGCTCGACGGTCTCGGCCCGGCAGGCGGAGCTCTTCTACAACTCGGCGGCCCGCGCGTACCTGGCCAATGTGGACAACAACCCCTTCCACCGGGCCTGGTGGGACGAGCATCCGGAAGTCCACCCGTCCCTGGACTGACCCTCCGCCGCCGGATCCCGCCCCCTGACGTCATTTCACACTCCGTACATTGAACGGGTATTCGGATCCCTTTACGCTCTCCGCATGGCAGTGGCCGCCACACCATTTCCCCTTCGGACAGCAGGAGGAAATACCGATGAGTAAGAGAGCCCGGACCCAGGTCAGCCGGAGAGGATTCCTCGCCGGCACGGCGGCGGCAGCGGCGGCAGCCGCCGTGCCTGCGATCGGCCCGGCGTCGGCGGCGGCCTCCGCGGCGGCCGCCGGCCGCCCGAACATCCTGCTGATCGTCACGGACGACCAGCCCAAACAGACCGACTGGGCCATCCGGAAGACCATCGACTGGATCGCCGGCCAGGGCGTGAGGTTCACCCACGGCCACGTCACGACCCCGCTGTGCGCGCCCTCGCGCTCCTCGGTGTTCTCCGGCCGCTACGCCCACAACCACGGGGTTCGCAACAATGCCTCCGCGGCGGCCCTGGACCAGAACACCACCGTCCAGCGCTATTTGAAACAGGCCGGATATCGCACCGGCCTCTTCGGCAAATACCTCAATTCCTGGAACATCGCCGACGCGCCGCCGCATTTTGAGGAATTCTCCCTCCTCCAGCCCGGCTACGTCGACGCGAAGTGGAACGTCAACGGGGCGGTCCAGACGATCGACGGCTACACCACGAGCATCATCAAGAACCGGACGCTGAGCTTCCTGGACAAGGCGGCCACCGACACCCGGCCCTGGTTCGCCTACGTCACCCCCTACGCCTCGCACGGCCCCCGTACGCCCGAGCCCAAGTACGCGGGCACCGCCGTCCCCGAGTGGAACGGACGCCCCTCCGTCACGGAGGCAGACCGGAGCGACAAGCCGCCCTACATCCAGGACGCCACCGGCACCCTCGACGACGGCAAGCGCATCCGCGCCGAGCAGCTGCGCACGCTGCTGTCCGTCGACGACGCCGTCCAGGCGTTCAAGGACAAGCTGGCGGCCCTCGGCCAACTGGACAACACCCTCGTCATCTACATCGGCGACAACGGCTTCGGCTGGGCCGACCACGGCTGGACCGCCAAGTCGGTGCCCTACAGCCCCGCCCACGAGGTGCCGTTCTACCTCTCCTGGCCCGCCGGAGGCCTCGGAGCGGGCACGGTGGACAATCGCATCGTCGCCAACATCGACATCGCGCCCACCATCCTCGACGCCGCCGGGATCACCCCGAACACCCCGCAGGACGGCAGGTCGCTGCTGAGCTCGTACAGCCGCGACCACCTGCTCGTCGAATGGTGGAAGAAGGGCACCGGGGCCGACCACCGCACCTGGTCCTCCTACGTGTCCAAGGACAAGCAGTACGTGGAGTACTACCAGCTGCACACCGATGCCAACGGCACCGTGTCGGGCACCGGAGAGGTCAAGTTCCGCGAGTACTACGACCTCGCCGCCGACCCGTACCAGCTGGTCAACAAGCTGTACCAGGCCACCCCGGCGCAGGAGCGGAACCTGGGCATCCCCGCCCTGGCCGCCCAGCTCGCCGCCGACCGGACCAGCTAGCCACCACGCCTCCGGCCGGGTGCGCCGTACGCGCCCGGCCGGTCCGCACCGACCCGCATCGCAACGCCCCGCCCCGCCCCGCCCCGCACCGATCCTCCAACGGAGCCACCATGTCCTCCTGCTGCACCCCGGGCCACGACTCCCCGGCCGGCGCCGTCACCCTGCTCGCCGCACCCGCGGTCCCCGTGCCCCGCGCGGTACGCGGTCTGCTCGACCTGCCCGGGGGCCGCTTCCTCATGGGCACGGAGGATGCGGACGGCTTCCCGGCGGACGGGGAGGGCCCGGTCAGGGAGGTGGAGGTGGCCGCCTTCCGGATCGCGCCGACGACGGTGACCAACGCCCAGTACGCCACCTTCGTGAAGGCCACCGGACACCTCACGGAGGCCGAGACGTTCGGGTTCTCCTTCGTCTTCGCCGGTCTGCTGGACCAGGAACTCGCGGACAGCGCCCCGGCCGTGGAGGGCGTCCCGTGGTGGAGGGCGGTGTCCGGCGCGAGCTGGAAGCGGCCCGAAGGGCCCGGATCGTCCATCGCCTCCCGGCAGAACCACCCGGTCGTCCACGTCTCCTGGAACGATGCCCAGGCGTACTGCTCCTGGTCCGGCACCAGGCTGCCTTCCGAGGCCGAGTGGGAGTACGCGGCCCGCGGCGGCCTGGAGCAGCGCCGCTACCCCTGGGGCGACGAACTCGCCCCGGGCGGCCGCACCATGCTGAACATCTGGCAGGGCGACTTCCCCGCCACCCACACCGGCCCCCACCTCGGAACCGTCCCCGTGAAGTCGTACCGCCCCAACGGACACGGCCTGTTCAACACGGTCGGCAACGTCTGGGAGTGGTGCGCCGACCCGTTCGCCCCGGGCCACGACTCCCGTACGATGCGCGGCGGTTCCTTCCTCTGCCACGACTCGTACTGCAACCGCTACCGGGTCGCGGCCCGCAGTTCCAACACGCCCGACAGTTCCACGTCCAACATCGGCTTCCGGGTCGCTGCCTGAGCGGCTGTCAGTCGCTCCGCACGAGTCCGGCCACGTGATCGGTGACCATGTCGAGGATCCCGGCCGCGGCCTCCTCGTCGCCGAGGACGAGGAAGTTCAGCGTCACCCCGTCGGTCATGGCCGCCAGGTAGCGGGCGAGCACGCCCACCGGCACGCTGAGCTCGAAGGGGGTGATCCGGCGCAGCTCCTCGATCAGCTCGGCGTACGTATCGCAGTACGACGCGTACTGTTTGCGCGCCAGGTGCCCGAACTCGGGCTGCCGCAAGGCGTACTGGGTGAGTTCGTAGGTGAGCATGTGCGCGCCGGGGCTGGCCGCCACGTGGTCCCAGTACGCCTGGAACCCGGCCCGGATGGTCTCCCGCAGCGTCGCCCTGGGCTGGATCGCGGCCTTCACGATCGTGATGTAGTGGGCGGTGATGGTCTCGATGACCGACTCCAGCAGCGCCTGCTTGGAGTCGAAGCAGTAGTGGAAGACGCTCAGCGACACGCCCGCCTCGGCGGCGATCGACCGGGTCGTGGTCCTGGACACCCCGTCACGGGTCATCGCGCGGATCGCCGCCTCCGTCAGCTGCCTGCGCCTGTCGGTCAACGGCATCCGTGCCATGTACGGGTCCCCCTCAGCTCCGGTGCGCCCCGAGCGGGGTGCCCACGGGCGCGAACGCCCACGGACACCCGCTCGACGCCGTCAGCTGCTGTATACGCCGACTTCGTACAGGGAGTAACCCCACTGCGTGCCGCGTCCCGCTCCGTGGACGCGTACGTACCGGGCCGGGACCCCCGCGAACTGCGCCGTGTCCAGGCCGCCGTCACCGGCCGCAATGGACCAGGCCGTCTGCCAGTTCGCCCCGTCCGAGGAGACCTCGACGCGGTACGACCTCCCGTACGCCCGCTCCCAGTCGAGGGTGACGCGCTTGACCAGGTGCTCGGACCCGAGATCGACCTGCACCCACTGGTCGTCGTTCCAGTCGCTCGCCCAGCGGCTGCCCCGGTCGCCGTCCACGGCCTTGCCGGGCGCGTAGCTGACGAACGGGTTCCACTCGGCCGAGCTCGCGGAGGCGGCCGCTCCGGCCGCGAGGTTCACCCCGGCCTTGTGCTGCTCGGACGCGCCCCAGGTGCGCAGGTAGGACTCGGCGCCCTGGAACAGGTCGTCGACCACGCCCTGCCCGCCGACGAGCCGGATGTCCTCGATCCAGTCGGGCACCATGCCGTAGTGGGCGCCGCCGTCGGTGTTGAAGTTCCACGTGCGCTGGCCGGTGATCTGCTTGTCGATGACCGAGCCGCCGTCGGTGCTGCGGAACGGGTACGTGACCGGGGTCTGCGCGTCGGCGCCGCGCGGGCCCGGCCAGCCGCCGACGCCGTTCATGTCGGTGCCGTAGCCGTAGCCGACGTGGTACTTCTCGCGCAGGGCGTCGGTGCGCTTCGCCTCCGCGCTGAAGCCCTCGGAGCCGCTCATGTACTGGGCGGCGAATCCGCCGAGCTTGTACAGCCGCTCGGTCCAGTTGAGGTCCATCCAGCTGTGCGAGGAGATCACGCCCGGGTACGACTCGGACTCCAGGATGTCGAAGGCCTGGCCCGCTGCCTTGACGCTCATGTGGTCGACCTCGAGCATCATCTTGCGCTTCATCATGCCGCGCACCGCGTAGTCGCCGAGCTCGGTGAGACCGCGGGTGTTGCACTGGGCGCCCGAGGCGTACGAAGGCACCGCCACGCCCGCCGGCAGCTCCTTCTCCGCCGCGGCCGCCGGAGCCAGCCCGATGGGGTTGTCGTGCTGCGGGCCGGGGCACTGCTCGGTCTTCCAGAAGGTGCCGGTCGACAGGAACTGGCCGACGTTGATGGCCGTTCCCAGGGCGCCCTCGTCGAAGCGGACCCCGCACAGGGCGTTGTCGAACTTGTGGCACAGGAACATGCTGCGCACGCCGAGGTTGTACAGCTCGTCGAGGCCGCGGTCGATGTCCGCCTTGCCGCACTGGGCGATGTCCAGGATCTGCTTGCAGCCGAAGGGCTCGGAGGTCTCGACACCGAGGACCACGGCGAGCTTGCCCTGCTTGACGACCTCGCGGGCCTGCACGGAGTCGGTGACGATGCGGAACCACCCCTTGCCGGGGCCGCCGTACATCTTGTCGACGAAGGCCTGCATGTCGTAACTCTTCTTCGCCTCCAGGCGGATGGCGGTCATCTCGTCGCAGCTGCGGTCCTTGAAGAAGTAGACCGAGCAGATCACCCCGTTGGTGACGAGGTCGTTGACGAGGATGCGTTGGCCACCGCGCCAGGCCCGCTCGATCCACGCGTAGTAGTTCTGCTGGTGGGTCAGCGAGTCGTGGGCGGGCCAGTCCTTGAAGGTCGGCCAGCCGTCGGGGTCGTGCTTGCCGTCGCCGCCCTTGGTGACGAAGTCGAAGATGGCGAGGCTGCCGTCGGGATAGTGCTCGGGACAGTCCTTGAGCGCGTCGGCGACCCCGAGGTCGGAGAACGGCTTGCCGCAGATCAGCCGGCCGCCGAAGCCCTCGTTGGACATGATGTGGTCGTGCGCGTCCACGAAGCCGCGTACGTTGCCCTGGGCGTCGGTGCCCTTGAAGGGCTCTCCGGTCACGTTGATCCCGGAGTCGGGCGCCGGGCGTGCGGTCGGGTTCCACCAGCCGTTGTCGGCGGCCGCTCCCGGTACCGGGCCCAGCACCGCGGCCAGCAGGCCGAGGAGCAGGGACAGTACCGCCACTGGTTTGCGCCGGCGGCGCCGGTCCGGGTTCGGTTGCCGGTGTGGTTGTCGGGTCATGGCCACTACTCACGTCCTCGGTCGGCGGAGGGCGCGGTCGAGGACACGGTCCACCGGAGGCACGGCGGCCCTGGCACCTGTTTGTCATGTCCCGCGCAAGCATTGCGTCGAGAATCGCTACTGCCCGGTACAGAGTCAATAGTCCGGGTCAGATGACCTGATGGTTCGTCACCTTAGGCGTTCCCGCGCTCACTTTCGGCGTGATGGACGAAACCGGTGATCCGGTCGGCGAGCACGGGCCACAGGGCGCGCGGCAGGCTGTGGCCCATGCCCTCGATCACCAGCAGCTCCGCACCCGGCACGGCCGCGGCCGTCGCACGTCCCCCGCTGACGTCGCACATCGGGTCGTCGGCGCCGTGGATCACCAGTGTGGGCAGGTCCAGGGCCCGGAGCAGCTCCGTCCGGTCCCCGGAGGCCAGCGCGGCGACGGCCTGGCGCAGGACGCCCGGCGGATCGTACGAGCGGTCGTAGGCGCGTCCCGCACGCGCGGCCACCTCGGCCTCGTCGAACGCGAACCCGGGCGACCCGGCCGCCCGGGAGATGCGGACCATCCGGTCGATCACCTCCTGGCGGGTCACCGCCGGCGGGCCGGCGAACGCGCCGAGCATCTCGGGGCGGGCCTGCCCCACGGAGGTGTCGCCCGTCGTGGACATCACCGTCGTCAGCGAGCGGACCCGGCCCGGGTGCTCGATGGCGGCGGTCTGCGCGATCGCACCGCCCAGGGAGGCACCGACCAGGTGCGCTCCGTCCCACCCGAGCAGGTCGGCCAGGGCGATGGCATCGGCGGCCATGTCCGAGAGCGTGTAGGACGCGGACGAGGTGTCGCCGGCGAGCGCGGCCGCCATGTCCGGGACCGGCCCGTGGGAGAAGTGCGAGGAGAGCCCCGTGTCACGGTTGTCGAAGCGGACCACCTGGACGCCCCGGGCCACGAGTTCGTCGCAGAAACCCTCGTGCCAGCCGTGCATCTGCGCCGCGAGACCCATCACGAGGAGAACCGGCGGCGCCTCGGGATCGCCGAATCGCTCGTACGCCACCTCGATGCCCGAGGGGCCGACCCGCAGGGCCTTCTGTTCGCTCATCGCGGCACCTTCTCCCTTTTCCCCAGCTTGCTTCAGCGCACTCCCCGCCGGGCGTAGCGCCCCGGAGTCGTGCCCACTATGCGCTTGAAGTGGCGGGTGAAGTGGGATTGGTCGTAGAAGCCCGCCGTGAGCGCGGCCTCGGCGGCCGGGTGGCCGTCGAGGAGCAGCCGGCGGGCCAGGGCGACCCGGCGCGAGAGGACGTACTGGTGCGGGGCGATGCCGAACGTGCCGCTGAAGGCGCGCACCAGATGGGCCGGGTGGGCCTGGAGCAGACCGGCGGCCTCCTCCAGGGAGACGCCCGCGACCGCCCGTTCGTCCAGGAGCTCGCGCAGACTCCGCGCGATGCCGCTGCCCGTTGCCGTGCCGGGTCCGGCGTGCGGGAGTTCCAGGCGGGGCCGGAGCAGTTGGCGCAGCTGCTCGCTGATCAGGGCCAGCCTGCTCTCCGCCTCGAACTCGTCGCCGGGAGCGGCCAGGACGCGGTGGAGCCGGCCGACGCGCCGGCGCAGTACCGGGTCGGTCAGGTCCGGCCCGTCCACGGCGGCTCCGATGAAGCGCTCGTCCAGCTGGGTCGTGTCGAGGTAGACGACGCGTTTGCGGAAACCGTGCGGGGTGGCGGCGGAGCCGTTGTGCGGGACCTGGGGCGGGAGCAGGCTCACAGTGTCGCCCGGGGTGCCGCGCTCGTGGCGGTCCAGCTCGTAGCGGACGGCGCCGTCGTCGACGATCAGCAGGGTCCACTCGTCGTGGACGTGCATGGGGTAGCTGTGCTCGGTGAAACGGGCGTGGAAGACCTCGACGACACCCGCGACCCGCGGGCGCCATGCGGAGACCTCCTGCTGGGACTGCACGCAAAGAACGTACAAGACCGGGAACGCGGGTGCCCGGCAGTCTCACGCCATGAACGATGCGAAGAACAGCGAGGGTAATGCGGGCGTGGACGCGCCCGTCCGGTTCGACACGAAGATCGCGGTACTGCTGCGGGACGACCTGGAGACCTGGCAGCGCCTGAACGTGACCGCGTTCCTCGTCAGCGGGCTCGGCACGAGCTCTCCCGAGGTGGTCGGCGAACCGTACGAGGACGCCGACGGGACCCCTTACCTGCCGATGTTCCGTCAGCCCGTGCTGGTCTTCGAGGGCGGGAAGGAAATGGTGACGGCGGCGCACGAGCGGGCGGTGCGGCGCGGTCTCGGGGTCGCGGTGTTCACCTCGGACCTGTTCGGCACCGGCAACGACGTGGCCAACCGGGCGGCTGTGGCGGCGGTGGGCAGGGACCGTCTCGACCTGGTCGGGATCGCCGTCTACGGGGGCCGCAACGCGGTGGACAAGGTGCTCAAGGGCGCCCGCATGCACTCCTGAACGCCGCGGCGGGTGTACCTCCGGCCACCGGGCCGGCAATCCCCCCGCGGTCCCGCTCCCGCTGGCCCGGGCGTCCGGGCGGGTCGAGAATGGGGCGCATGGGACGTCCGAGGCGTGCCCGGTGTCCAAGGGCCGCGGTCATGGGGGTGGGCGCCGTCGGGCTCGTGCTCGGTGCACTGCTGACCGGGCCGGTGTCGCCGGCCGCCCCCGCCGGTACGGACGGCGGGCGCCAGGTGGTCCTCGCCGACGGGCGCGAGGTCTACCTCGACTGCCGGGGCCGGGGCAGCCCGACCGTCGTCCTCGAGTCGGGCATCCACGACTCCTCCGACACCTGGACGCAGACCCAGGCGGAGCCCCCGGCGTCGGCCGAACCGGCCGTGCTGCCCGGCCTCGCCCGCACCACCCGGGTCTGCGCCTACGACCGCCCGGGCACGATCCGCTACACCGCCGAACCGACCCTGACGGCGCGCAGCACTCCCGTGCCCATGCCGCGCACCCTTCCCGGGCTCGTGACGGATCTGGACGAGCTGCTCACCACCGCGGGGGAGAAGGGCCCGTACCTGCTGGTCGGGCACTCCTTCGGCGGCATGATCACCCGGCTCTACGCGCAGACCCACCCCGGTGAGACGGCCGGGCTGGTCTTCGTCGACGCGTTCGGTCCCCCGATCCGCAAGGAAACGGGGTCCCACTGGCCGGCGTACGCCCGGCTCGTCAACCGGCCCGGGGTGGCGCTGGAGAACGAGCCCGGATTCGAGACGATCGACATCGACGGAGCGATCGACGCGGTGGAGAGGGCGCCACGCCTTCCGGCGGTCCCGATGGCCGTGATGAGCAAGACGGCCCCGTTCGCCACCGCTCCCGGTACCCCGCCGGCCCTGATGGCGGCGGTCGAGGCCGCCTGGCCGCGGGTGCAGGACTCGCTGGTCGCGTTGGCCCCGCGCACCCCGCACATCCTGGCCACCGGCAGCGACCACTACATCCAGCTCCGCGAACCCGATCTGACGATCGCCACGATCGGACTGCTCGCGGACCGCATCCGCGGCGCGCGGCCCGCGCACGGGGCGGTCCCGGGCGCCGCCTCGCCCGTGGCCGGGTCGCGCACGGTGATCGGGGCGCCGGCCGCGCCCGTGCCGTGAGCCCGACGGCCCCGGTCGGCTGCGCGCCGACCGGGGCCGTCCTCGTGGCGGGGCGCCGTCACGCGCCGGCTCCGCTACCAGAGCACGGGGAGCCGCTCGGGGAGCCGCTTCATGAAGCGGGTGCGCCAGACGAGCTGGTCGACCGGTACCGCGAGCTGGAGTCCGGGCATCTTCTCCAGGAGCACCTCGATGGCGATCTCGGTGTGCCTCTTGCCCAGGGCGGTGGCGGGGCAGTAGTGCTGGCCGCCGCCGAAGGAGAGGTGCGTGGCGGCGTTGTGCCGGTCGATGTCGACGACGTGCGGGTCGGGGAAGACCGCCGGGTCGGTGTTGGCGGCCTCGACCAGGACGAGCAGCAGTTCGCCCTTCTTCACCTCCACATCGCCCAGGGTGACGTCCTCGAGGGCGAGGCGGGGCAGGCCGTCCCCGATGGACAGGTTGATCCGCAGGAGTTCGTCGACAGCGCCCGGGATCTTCTCCGGTGCCGCGCGCAACTGCTCCCAGACCTCCGGGTGCTGGATGAGCGAGACGAGCGCCATGGTGAGGAAGCCCATCGTGGAGATGACCCCGGCACCGAACAGTGTCACGCCGACCGTGGCGAGCATCTCGTCGGTCAGGTGGGCGTACTGGGGGTCCTCGCGCAGGGCGGCGAGTTCGGCGACCAGGCCGGTGGTCGCGGGGTCGTCGAGCCGCTCGACCATGTAAGCGATGTCGCGGTCCCAGTTGAGCTTGGCGCCGGTGATGGGGCATGCCGAGTTCATGAACGCGATGTCGAGACTGGCGGCCAGGCGCGGGGCGTCGGCCTGGGGAATGCCGAGGATCCGGCAGTGGAGGTCCTCGGCGTACGGGTTGGTGAACTGGCCCCGCAGGTCGACCGGTGCCCCGTGGGTCAAGAGGCCGTCGACGAGGTCGGAGGCGCGCGAACGCATCCAGTCGGTGAGGCCGTCGGTCTTCGGGTTGATCGCCTTGAGGACGGCCTTGCGCAGCCCGGCCCCGGTGATGTTGCCCATGTTGTTGACGACTTCGGGCGGGATGGTCAGCGCGTACTGACGGGGCGCGCCGGGGGCCGAGGTGTCCTTCAGGCTGAATCGGGGGTCTTCGAGGACCTGCTTGCACAGCGGATACGAGGAGACGAGCCAGGCTTCGTCCCCGGCTATCGTGCGCACCCGCTTGACCGGCTCGTCACGGAGCTCCTCGACCTGGTGGGGGAGCTGGTCGCCGCGTGCGGAGAACGGGAAGTCGAGGAGGGTCTCAGTGGGCATCGTGTTCTCCTTCGGCGGGGGTGATGACGGCGTGTCCCTGGTTGCGCGAGGCGCGCAGTCCGGAGCCGCGTGAGTAGAGCAGTTCCGCCATCGGGAGGAGCTGGTGGTAGCAGTTGAGGGAGGACGGCACGCCGAGGATCGCGGGCGTGTCGAGGAAGAGCGGCGCTTCGGCACAGACGTACCTGAGGCAGACCTCGCGCTGCCGGGTGGTGGCGGCCTTGCCGTCCAGCACCTTGGAGGAGAGGAACGAGTCGACCAGGGAGTTGCACGTGATGCGGAACTCGGGGTCGTTGTCGATCAGGCTGTTCAGGTGACTGTGGAGGGTGCGGTACGCGGGGATGTCGGTGAGGGCCGACATCGGGCGGGAGCGTAAGCGGGTGCCGGTGGGGTCGGCTTCGGCGGCCGCGTTGTTGACCTTGGCGCGGACTCCGCGGAGGTTCTTGACCGCCTTGCGCCGCGCTTCGTCCGGGTCGTAGCCGAGGGCCTCGTACATGTCGGCCACGTGCAGGTCGGTGTAAATGAGGTCGACCTGCTGGAAGTTGCGCATGCCCCAGTGGGCGAGATCGATGACCCGCTGGGCGGAGAAGTAGCTGTTTCCGGGTGAGATGCCTATGACGGCGTGGTCGCCCTCGGCGGTGATCACCTGGCAGTGTGGTGTGTACGGACGGACTGTGAAGACTTCGGTCGCTGTCGTCAACAGGTGTCGGGTCCTTCGTGCCGCTAGTCCCATGGGGCCCTGTGCCCAAGGTGTGGCGGCGACGTGGAGGAAGCTACCCGAACGGTGGGCTCCGTTCCATGGCTTCGGGCCGGTAACTCACCTGTTGGACACCATAGTTGTCTTGATCGTTGCGATGGCCCGGATCGGCGGCGGCCCCCCCGCCCGGCGGCGGACCCTGTCAGCCTTCCATCAGGGCCTGCCCGACGTACTGGCCGGGGGCCGCGCCGCCGGGAGCCACGAAGAGGGCGGAGGCCTCGTGGACGGTGTAGCGGGCGAGGGCGTCGCCGCGGGCGAGGCGGTGCTGGACGGGGACGAAGCCGGTACGGGGATCGGCCTGCCAGGCGAGGAACAGCATTCCGGCGTCCGGGGTGCCGTCGGGGCGCAGCCCGTCGTGGTACGACCAGCCGCGGCGGAGCATGGTCGCGCCGCCCGTGGTGGCGGGTGCCGCGAGACGGATGTGGGCGTTGGTGGCGATGACGGGGACCCCGTCCGGCCGGGACGCGGCGAGGTCGGCCGGAGTGTGTTCGGCACCGCCGCTCAGCGGGGCGCCGTCCGAGGCGCGGCGGCCGACGGCCTGGTCGCGATGGGCCGGGGGCAGGGTGTCCCAGTGGTCGAGCAGCATGCGGATGCGGCGGACGACGAGGTACGAGCCGCCGGTCAGCCAGGCGGGGGCCGCCGGGTCCGACACGACGATCCGCGCGAGCCGGTCGGGGTCCGCCGGGTCGGGATTGGCGGTTCCGTCGAGGTGCCCCATGAGGTTCCGGTGCGTTCCCCCGGCCGGTGTGCCTTCGGGTGAGCTGGTGAAACCCGCCATCGTCCAGCGGACCTTGGCCTCGCCCTGCGCCAGCCGCTGGAGGGTGCGCAGGGCGTGGACCGTGACGAGCGGGTCGTCGGCGGCGATCTGCACGAACAGGTCGCCGCCGCCGCGTGCGGGGTCGAGCTCGTCGTCCGGGAAGTCCGGCAGCTGCGCGAGGGCCCCGGGCCGGGCCGCGGCCATGCCGACCCGGTCGAAGAAGGTCGGGCCGAGTCCGAAGGTCAGGGTGAGCGAGGCGGGACCGGAGCCGAGTGCCGGGCCGGTGTCGGTGGCGCGGGAGCCGGGCGGGGAGAGCTCCTCCCCGACCGGCTCCCCGCGCGTCAGCCGCTCGGCCGCGGAGCTCCACCGCAGCAGGAGGGCGGCGGCCCGGCCGCGGTCGGTCCGTGCTCCGAAGTCGAAGGCGGCGAGCCGGGCATGGACTTGACGGGGGTCGAGGATCCCGGCCTGGTGCGTCCCGTGGAACGGGATGCTCCGGGACCGGGCCGGCCGGGTGGCGTCCGTGGGCGCGGTGGCCAGGACCGCTGCCCCGGCGCCGACCCCGGCACCGATGACGCCGAGTCCGCCGGCGCCGAGCAGGGCCCGGCGCCCGAGGAGCCGGCGTCCGGTCGGATCGGCGTCAGTGCCGTTCACCGTCGACCACCGGATCGACGACACCGACCCACAGCTGGTTCAGTTCGGAGACGTAGCGGCCGCCCTTGGTGTCCTGCGGCACCACCAGGCGCGGCCCCGACGCGTCCTCGAAGGGGACGCCGTCCTCGGAAACCGCCAGGAGCACCTGGGACTTGGCGAAGGCAGGGTCGAGCTCGGCCCAGGCGAGGACGGCGCGGTAGTCGCCGCCACCCGTGGCGGCGACGATGCCCCGCAGCTGTCCGTTCTTCTTCGACTCGTCGAAGCGGGGCTGCGCGTTCTTGAGCACCTCGTGCAGGAGGACACCCTGGTACGTGTGCTTCTGCTGGCCCTTGGTGCTGGTGAACTCGACGGAGACGGAGGTCTGCGGCAGCACGCGGAGGTCGGCCAGTTTCAGGGTGTACGGCTTGTCGACCTGCCCCGCCACACGGACCTCACCCGGCGCCAGCGCGGGGGCCGGGGAGGCGGTGGGGGCGGGCGAGGGCGCCGGGGCCGAGGGGGCGCCCGCGCCGCCCTTGGCGTCGGCGGACTGTCCGCACCCGGCCAGCAGCAGACCCGTGAGGACGGAAGCGGCGACGGCGGCCGGTACGCGTGGATTGTGGCTGTACGGCATGGACTTACCCTCCTGACGCGCCGCCGGCCTGCCCCGCAGGTGCGAGGTTGAGAATGACCATGGTGCGCAAATGCCGTGCGTAACATACATCCAGGCTGGCAAATACATATCCACTCGGTCCGCCGTGTGGACGGGATCCGGACATCGCCCCGGGTGCGCGGCCGCTCCGCCCGCAGGGCTCACGCGGTCGGCGCGGCATGACGGAGCCCCTGCTCGTCGAACACCGCGATCGGCGAGCAGGGGCTTCCTTCACCGCGCCCCTGCGGCAGCGAGAGCCGCAAGCAGCCCCGGGGGCGGGTGTCCGCAGTCAGTGAACCAACTGACGGCCGTAGGGCGCGACTGGTCTCGGACACGGAAACCGGCCAAGTGGGCCGGTGTGGAGACGGTGGATCATCCAAGAGATGAATGTGTCACTAGTGGTCGCATCTGCGAGGCGATGTGCTCTTGGGATGCTGCACATGCCGATCACGGCGGAGTCGTGCGCACGATGACCGGTCGCCGACGAAGCTCCAGTCGGAGCAGGCCTGCCGGGCGGCCGTGCTCCGGCCAGTAGAAGGTCAGGGCGGCCCGTGGGTGGCGGGCGAGCTGAACGCCCTTGGGGCTGAAGGCGTGGCCGGCGAACTGCCACCCCGAGGCGTCCACGCCCTTTCGTCGCTGGGGTCCGTGCGGGGGGCCGGGTTCCTCACCGGTCGGCCGGAGCGGGGAAGACGGGATCCGGGACGGAGCGGCGCAGTACCGGTGCGACCTGCGACTGGAACAGCTCGAGGGAAGCCCGGTGGTCGGCGTCGGTGAGCCCGCCGGGCTCGGCCTGGAGGTGCAGGACCGTGTGGCCGAACTCCTCGTGGTAGCGGTGCACCTTCTCGATCACCTGCTGCGGGCTGCCGATCAGGGCCGAACTCCGCTCGACGAAATCCTCCAGGGTCGGGAAGACCGGCTCCAGTCCCTGCGCCTCGTGGAGGGCGAGGTAGCGCCCGAACGCCGGCCGGTACGCGGCCACCGCCCCCTGCGAGGTGGGCGCGGTGTGGAAGCCCGCCGTGCCCGCTCCCACGACCGCGTGCGCCGGATCGTGCCCGTAGTGCTCCCAGCGTTCGCGGTAGTGGCGGATCAGCTCGGCGTACGGACCGATCGGGTGGGTCACGTTCGCCGAGAAGAGCGGGTCGCCGTAGCGCGCCGCCAGATCGACGGACTCCCGGCTCGTGGCACTCCCGTGCCAGACCCGCAGATCGCGCTGGTACGGCCGGGGCAGCACCTCGGCGCCGGCCAGCGCGGGCCGGAAGCGCGGCCGCGCCGTCACCTTCTCCTCCCGCCAGATCCGCCGGAAGAGCTCGTATCCCTCGGAGTTGCGCTCCCACTGGTCCTCGGGGCTCACGTCGAACAGCTCGCGCTGGGCCGTACCGTTCCCCTTGCCGATCATCAGCTCCAGCCGGCCGTCGCTCAGGTGGTCGAGCGTCGCGTAGTCCTCGTACGCCCGCACCGGGTCGAGCAGGCTCAGGGTGGTCACGGCCGTGTACAGCCGGATGCGGCGGGTCAGGGCGGCGATGTGGCCGAGCACCACGGGCGGCGAGGACGACAGGAACGGCCGCTCGTGGCGCTCGCCCACGCCGAAACCGTCGAAGCCGAGCTCCTCCGCCAGCAGCGCGGCCGAGACGACCTGCCGGAACCGCTCGCGCGTGGGCGTCGGGACCCCCGTCGCCGGGTCCGTGGTGTCCGTGATCAGGGTGATGGCCAGGAACTTCACGACCGGCCCCCCTCGTTGGCGCCCGGCGCCCGCAGGGCCATGAAGGAAGGCCTGCGGCGCACGGTGAAGCCGATCGACTCGTAGAGCCGGACCGCACGCGTGTTGCTCGCGGCCGTGTGCAGGAACGGCACGTCCCCCCGCTCCCGGATGCCCGCGGCCACGGCCCGCACCAGCAGGGTGGCAAGGCCGCCGCCGCGGTGGTCGGGATGGGTGCACACCGCGCTGATCTCCGTCCAGCCGGGTGGGCGAAGCCGCTCCCCGGCCATCGCCACCAGCCGGCCCCCGCGCCGGATGCCGAGGTAGGTGCCCAGTTCGACGGTGCGCGGCAGGAACGGGCCCGGCCTCGTCAGCGCGATCAGGTCCAGCATCTCCGGCACGTCGGCCGGTCCGAGACGCACCGCACCGGGAGCGGGTTCGGCGCGCAGCGAGGTGTCGACCAGCTGGACCCCCTCGATCGAGCCGGCGCTCTCCCAGCCGTCGGGCGGGGTCAGCACCCCGGCGAGGGAGACGACCCCACCCGGGCCGGTCAGGGAGCGCAGCGCCTCCCAGGACCGCGGGTCCGCCGGATCGGCGATCGCGGAGAACGGTGCGACGTCCGGTGCGTAGCGGGCGGCGTACGGGGCGGCCCGGCCGCCGGCCCGCTCGGCGAAGGCCGCGTGCGCGCCGGACAGCGAGGCCCAGGCCGGGTTGTCGAGGACGTGCGGGGTCACCGGGGTGGGGGTGACGGTAGTCATGGGGGCGGAACCATCCTTCCGTGGGGCGGCCCGGGCCGGGGACGGCCCGCGGACTCAGGAGTTGGTGGTGGGCAGCCCGGGCGGGTTGACCTCCGAGGTGGTCACGGCCTCGTTGGCGAGGTTCCAGGTGGTGAGGAGCTGCGCGTACTGGCCGTTCTTGACCAGGTGGTTGATGGCCTGCGCCACGGGCTCGGCCAGCCCGCTGTCCTTCTTCGCCGTCGCGGCGATCAGCCCCTGGAGGGTCTCACCGGCACCGGAGAACGAACCGGCGTTCCGCGTCGGGGCGTTGCCGCTCGCCGTCTGGGTGATGTGGTACGAGACCGAGGGGTTCGGGCCGAAGTTCAGGTCGATCTTCTTGCCGCTCAGCGCCAGGTAGACGCTGTTGGCGTCCGGGAAGTACTTGACCGTGATGTCCTTGCCCTCGGACTGGAGCTTCTTCTGCCACTCCAGGAGGATCTTCTCCTGGTTGGTGCCCTTGCTGACCGCCACCGTCCGGCCCGCGAGGTTGCGGTAGTCGCCGCCGAAGCTCCAGGTGTTCTCCTTCAGCGCCTCGAAGGCCAGGTTGTCCTGCCGGTAGGACGCGAAGTCGTACTTCTTCTTGCGCTCCTCGGTGACCGTGACGTTGGAGAAGGCCACGTCGACCTTGCCGCTGTCGATGCCGACGAAGAGGTTCTCCCAAGTGGAGTTCTTCACCACGGGCTTGAGCCCCAGGGTCGCGGCGACGAGGCGGCCGAGGTCGGGCTCCGCGCCCGTGAGGGTCTTCTGGTCGGTGCCGACGTAGGCGAGGGGCGGGAATCCGGCGGGCAGGGCGCCGACCCCGATGACCAGCTCGCCGCGTTCGCGTACGGCCTTGGGGAGCTGCGCGCGCAGGGATTCGACGACCGGGACGGACAGCTCCGCCTGCTGGGCGGCCCCGTTGGCGACGGCGCCGACGGTCACCTTGTCCGACGCGGTGCCGGTGGCCTTCGCGTCGCCGCCGCAGGCGGTGAGCCCGCCGGCGAGGGTGACGGCGGCGGTCGCCGCGCCGAGGCCGCGGACGAGTCTGTTGCGCAGGGTGGACTGGCGCTGCATGGGGTTCCTTTTCGAAGTGCTTTCGAGAGCTTCGGGCGTTCGGGTCTACGGGTCTACGGGTCTTCGGGTGAAGAGGGCGGGCGAGGGGATCCGTCCGGGAGTTCAGAGCACCTTGCTGAGGAACTCCCGGGTCCGCGGGTGCGCGGGATGGTCCAGCACCTGACCGGGCGGGCCCTGTTCGACGATGCGGCCCTCGTGGAGGAAGACGACCTCGTCGGCCACCTCGCGGGCGAAGCCGATCTCGTGGGTCACGATCACGAGGGTGGTGCCCCCGGTGGCCAGGTCCTTGATGACGGACAGCACCTCGCCGACCAGTTCGGGGTCGAGTGCGGAGGTCGGTTCGTCGAAGAGGATGACCCCCGGCCGCAGGGCCAGCGCCCGGGCGATGGCCACCCGCTGCTGCTGCCCTCCGGACAGCTGCCGCGGGTAGGCGCCGGTGCGGTCCCCGAGCCCGACGCGCTGCAGCAGCTCGCGCGCCAGCGCCTGCGCCTGCGGCCGGGGCAGCCTGCCGGTGGCGACCGGGGCGGCGGCGACGTTGTCCAGCACCGTCAGGTGCGGGAAGAGGTTGAAGTTCTGGAAGACGAAGCCGATCCGGCCGCGCTGGGCGAGGATCGCCCGTTCCCCCAGTTCCTTGAGCCGGCCCCCGTGCCGCTGGACGCCGATCAGCTCGCCGCCGACGCTGACGTGGCCGGACTCGGGCTTCTCCAGGTGGTTGAGCACCCGCAGCAGGGTGGACTTGCCGGAGCCGGAGCGGCCCAGGATCACGGTGACCGTGCCGGGAGCGACGGTCAGGCTCACTCCGGCGAGGACCGCCCGGCCGCCGTACCACTTGTGCACGCCGTGCACCTCGATGGCGGCGGGCGGTGCGGCCGCGGTGCGGACGGCGTCGGTCGTCCCGGTCATCGGGCCGTCTCCTTCCGGAAGCGGATCCGCAGGTCGCGCAGGCCCGCCCCGGCCCGCTGGAGGGGAGTGGACGGGACCGTGCGCAGCGCCCCGCGGGCGTAGTACCGCTCGACGTAGAACTGCACGACGGAGACCAGGCTGGTGAGGAGCACGTACCAGACGGTCGCCACCAGCAGCAGCGGCACCACGTCACCGGGATAGGTGCTGCCCAGGCTCTGCACCGAGCCGAACAGGTCGAGCAGCGACACGTAGAAGACCAGCGAGGTGGCCTTGAGCAGGCCGATCAGCTGGTTGACGTACGAGGGGACGATCGAGCGGAGCGCCTGGGGGAAGACGATCCGGGCGAACTGGTAGCGCCGTGGCAGGCCCAGGGCCGCGGCCGCCTCGTGCTGCCCCTGGTCCACCGAGAGCACGCCGGCCCGGACGATCTCGGCGGCGTACGCCGCCTCGCTCAGGCTCAGGCCGACCACCGCGACGACGATGTCCGTGGCGAGCCGCGACTCGTCGAAGGTGAAGAAGGCGGGCCCGAACGGCACTCCGACGCTGAGGGTGGGATAGAGGGCGCTGAGGTTGTAGAGGAAGAGCAGGACGACGATCAGCGGCACGGAGCGGAAGAGCCAGATGTACGTCCAGCTCGCCGACCGCAGTACCGCGTTCCCCGAGAGCCGGCCGAGGGCGAGCAGGACACCGCCGGCCAGGCCGAGGACCGCGCTGTACGCGGTCACCTGGAGGGTGATGAGCAGCCCGTCCAGGACGACCGGGCGGACGAACCAGTACGCGAAGCGGTCCCATTGGTAGAAGGGATTGGTGATCAGCCCGTGGGCGGCCTGGGAGGCCAGCACCAGTACGACGGTGCCGGCGACCCATCGCCCGGGCCGGCGGAGCGGGAGGACCCGCTCGGCCGGCCCGGGCGGCCCGGAGGGTCCGACGGGCGTGGGGAGGAGCAGCGATTCGGTCAAGGACACTCCAGCGGCTTCGAATAGGCGCGGAATCGAAAGCAGCCGTCATGCCGGACAGGAGAGGCCGCCGATATCTGTTGTCTGCGGCGTAAGCTAGGCAGCCTCGAGAATGGGTGTCAACGGCCTGGATATCGGGACGCACGGAATCGTGTTCCGATTTCATCCGCCGTACATACAACGCCTCCTGGTGAAATGAAACGGTCGTCGGAGAGGTCCGGACGAGACGGCCCGGGAGAGCCCGGGACGGACGGGCCCTAGCGGCCGCCGGGCGCGGTCGCCGCGCGCAGCCGGGCGCGCAGGCCGGCCAGCCGGATGCGCAGCAGCCGCAGCGGCGTGGGCGGCAGGCCCCGTGACGTACCGCGCGCGTAGTACCGCTCGACGTAGTACTGGCCCGCGCCCAGCACCGTGGTGACGGCGATGTACCAGAGGGTGGCCACCATCAGCAGCGGGATGACCTGGTAGTTCTGGTTGTAGACCAGCTGTACCGAGTACAGCAGGTCGTGCACGGCCAGCACGCTGACGATGCTGGTGCCCTTGAGCGTGCCGATCAGCATGTTCCCGGCGGTCGGCACGATCGAGCGCATCGCCTGGGGGACCACGATGCGGCGCAGGGTGCGGCGCCTGCTCAGACCGAGCGCCTGCGCGGCCTCCGTCTGGCCGGGGTCCACGGAGAGGATGCCGCCGCGCACCACCTCGGCGGCGTAGGCGCTCTCGTGCAGGGTCAGGCCGATGACGGCGGTCAGGGTCGGCCCCAGCAGGTTCACGGTCTTGACGCTGAAGAGCTCGGGTCCGTAGGGGATGCCGAGGCCGAGCGTCGGGTACAGGGCGCCGATGTTGAACCAGAACAGCAGTTGGACCAGCAGCGGCGTGGACCGGAAGATCCACACGTAGCCCCAGCTCAGCGTCCGCAGGACGGGGTTGTCCGACAGCCGCATCACCGCCAGCACGGTACCGAGCAGGAAGCCGAGCACCATCACCACGGCGGTCAGCCACAGGGTCAGCAGCAGCCCGTCGAGCACGGCGGCGGTCGTGAAGTACTGGCCCACCACGCTCCATTGGAAGGCGTCATTGCGTACGACCGAACCCAGCACCATCGCGAAGAGCAGCAGCGCGGCGGCCGCCGACAGCTGACGCCCGGGGCGCCGGCGCGGCACGATCGGCGGCAGCCCGGCACCGGTACCGGTGCCGGCGGGCGCTCTCGGATGCTTCGCGGCAGGGCCGGTCTCCACAGTGGGGACGGGGGCAGGGGTGGGGGTGGGGGCGGACACGTCGGAAGGGGTGGCCATGGGGAGGCTCTCCGGGGAGGGAAGGGATCGCGGGCGGGGGCGACGGCCCGGCAGACGCGGTGCTGTCGGACATCGGTACTCGTGCGGTCACTCGCGTCATCACGCCTTCCGCGTCCCTCAACGCGGCCGGAGAGGCTTCCGCACAAGGCGGAGCCGGTCCCCGGCGATCGTATGCGGCTACGCCACGGCCGTGTCAACCGTGCGGGGCCCGGCCGGCCGGAGCGCGTCCGGCATCCGGGCCGTTGCTTGACGAAGAGCGTCACGTACTGCTCAAGTAGGCGTATGAATGCCCATCAGCGCCTGGTTTCGCGCGACTACATCGACTTCGGTCGGGTGTGGTCCGCGGCCTGTTGCGCCTGACGCGGCAGCGGGCTGTCTGACCGGCCCTTCCCTCCCTCGGTGACCCCGTCGCGGGCCGAGCTCTCCCTTCGCACCACCGTTCCGCGCGGGCCGTCGCCCGCGCGGGGTCGCGTTGCCGCGAGCCCGGACGTGCGCTGCCGCCACCCCGATCCTTCCGAAGTCCCGCGTCGTCACGCCAGCACCGACAGAACCGCCTGCGCCACTCCGTAAGCATTTCTCTGCCGAATTCACATGGACCGCTGTGCGAGGGGTGGTTCACCCTGCCCGCACGCGATTCGCCGCGCCCTCCGAAAGGCCATCCCCATGCCCGTGGAATTCCTCGGCATAGCCGCCACCAACGACGGCTCCGAAACCACCGCACGTTCCGGCGCCGCCTTCGACAAGGAGTACACGCTCCGGCTTGCCCGGGCGCACGAGGACCACGGCTGGGACCGGGTGCTGTTCGCCTACGGCGCCGGATCCCCGGACCCCGCGCCCGCGGCCGCGGCGTACGCCGCCGGTGGCGCGGAGGCCGACATCTACTGCCTGTGGGGCGAACCGCTGGAGGAGACCGCCCAGCAGATCGAGGCCGTGAAGGCCGCCGCACAGGCCGCGGGGCGTACGGACGTACCGCGCATCCAGGTCGCCTTCCGCCCGATCATCGCCCCGACCGAGGAACTGGCCTGGGAGAAGGCCCACCGCACGGTCGGCGCCATCAAGCAGCACAGGCAGGCGGGCCTCGCACGGCGCCACCAGGGCGGGGTGCTGGAGGCCCCGGCGCCCCAGAACACCGGATCGCAGCGCCTGATCGCCATCGCCGCCGCGGGGGACCGCTACGACCGGGCGCTGTGGACCCCGACCGCCGCCGCCACCGGGGGCGCGGGCAACTCCAACGCCCTGGTCGGTACCCCGGAGACGGTCGCCCAGGCACTGCTGGACTACCACGACCTCGGCGTCGACATCCTCTCCGCCCGCGGCTACGACCTGCTCGGCGACGCCATCGACTTCGGCCGGTACGTGATCCCGCTCGTCCGGGAGGAGGTGGCGAAGCGGGACGTCGTGCGGGGCGCCGCGGTGGTCGCCGCGAACGGGGCGGGCTCGCCCCGCCAGTCCCTCGCGGCAGTGCGCGGGTGACCTCCACCGCGTGCCCCGTGCGCCGCACACTCCGCCCGGGCACCCTCGGTACCCGCATGCCCCGTCCGGGCGTCCTCCGTACCCGCACCCTCCGCACCGCCCTCACCGCACCTCGCCACGGAAAGGCCTCCCCACTGTGAACCTCCCCGGTCCCGGGCTCCGCACCCGCCTGCGCACGGCCGCGGCCCTCGCCCTCCTGCCCCTGGCGGCGCTGACGGCCTGCGGCTCCGGCGGCGGCACCCCGGTGGTGGCAGGGGCCCAGGCCTCGCCCGCGCCGGCCGACGACCCCGTCGCCGGAGTACGGGCAGTGGACTCGATCGCCGCGCTGCTCCCCGCCGCCGTCCGCAAGGCGGGCACCCTGCGGGTCGGCGGCTCCGTCGGATCCCCGCCGTCGGCGTACTACCCGAACGGGCAGGACAAGCCGCCCGCCGGCCAGGACATCGACATCGCGGAGGCGGTGGCCAAGGTCCTCGGCGTGAAGCTGGAGCGGCAGGACGCCTCGTTCGAGACGATCCTCCCCGCCCTCGGCAGCGGAAAGTACGACTTCGGCACGGGCAACTTCGGCGTCACCGCCGAACGCCTGAAGACCATCGACTTCGTCACCTACATCAACGACGGCCAGGGCTTCGGGGTCAGGACCGGCAACACCACCCTGACCACGCAGGTCTCCGACCTCACCCAGTTGTGCGGACTGACCATCGGGACGGGGGCGGGCACGACGTTCGAGAAGACCCTCACCGCGCAGAAGGACGTGTGCGCCGCGGCGGGCAAGAAGCCGTACGAGGTGAAGGTCTTCTCCGAGACCGGGGCCGTCACCACCGCCCTCCAGCAGGGCCGCATCGACGTCGTCATGTCGACGATCAACGGGCTGCGCCACCAGGCGGCGCAGCCCGCCGCGCAGACCACCTTCCTCGGCGAGTACCACCGCCTCGACGTCGGCTTCGCCTTCAAGAAGGGCTCCCCGCTGACCCCCGCCTTCCAGGCCGCCGTCAACGAGCTGATCAAGGACGGCACGTACGCCCGGATCCTGAAGAAGTGGGGCACCAACGCCTCCGCGATCGACGCGTCGCGGATCAACCCGGCTGAACACACGTGAGCGGGGCCGTGGGCGGGGCCGCGGCCTCGGTGATGGTCGATGTCCACGCCGTCCACAAGAGCTTCGGCCCCCTGGAGGTCCTGCGCGGCGTCGACCTGAAGGTCCGTGCCGGCGAAGTCACGGTGATCCTGGGTCCTTCGGGCTCGGGGAAGTCCACGCTCCTGCGCACCATCAACCACTTGGAGAAGGTCGACCGGGGCTGGATCCGCGTCGACGGGGAGCTCATCGGCTACCGCGGTGCACGTGGCAAGCTCTACGAACTCAAGGAGAAGGAGGTCCTCGAGCAGCGCACGCGCATCGGGTTCGTCTTCCAGAACTTCAACCTCTTCCCGCACCTCACCGTGCTGGACAACCTGATCGAGGCCCCGGTCTCCGCGCTGCGCCGCCCGAAGGAGGAGGCGCGGGCGGCGGCCCGGCGGCTGCTGGAGCGCGTAGGCCTCTCCGACAAGGCCGATGCCTACCCGCGGCAGTTGTCCGGCGGGCAGCAGCAACGCGTGGCCATCGCCCGGGCACTCGCCCTCGAGCCCAAGGTGCTGCTGTTCGACGAGCCGACCTCGGCGCTCGATCCGGAACTGGTCGGTGAGGTCCTGGACGTCATCAAGGACCTGGCGCGCGCCGGAACCACCATGGTCGTCGTGACCCACGAGATCGGCTTCGCCCGGGAGGTCGCCGACACTGTCGTGTTCATGGACGACGGCGTCGTCGTGGAGCAGGGCCCGCCCGGTGCCGTCCTGGACACCCCGCGCCACACCCGCACGCGCGCCTTCCTCGCCAAGGTGCTCTGACCACCAGGCTCCTCGACGGTGGCCCCGCTCCACAACGGCTCGGGGATTGCGGACAGGTTCTCCCGGGTCGAACTCGGGGGAGGGCTCGGTCGTCGAACCGTGCGGTGGGGCGCCGACGGCTCCCTCACCCGCCTGCAGGCCGTCGACGGAGGGTCGGGTGGACAGACGGTCAGGATCTGCGCCTGCCCAGACGGGCGGACGGGGCACGGCCACGGGGATCAACGCGCGGGGGTTCGTACAGCGAGCCGACCGCGATCAACGACCGCGGTACGGTGACGCCGCCGCCTTGCCCGCCTTCCGCCGCCGAACCTGACTGCCGGGACCGCCTGTGTGCGGTCCCGGCAGTCAGTCAGTCAGTCTGGCAGTCAGTCAGTCAGGCAGACGACTCAGGTCACGAGGAGGGCAGCCGGTGGGCCGCGGCGAAGGCACCGTCGTGGTGGACCAGCGCGGTGGCCTCCTCCTCGACCGCGCCGGACTCCACCTCGCCGACCACCAGGAGGTGGTCGCCGATGCGCTGGCGCAGGGTGATGCGGGCCGTCAGCCAGGCGGGGACATCCGCCAGGAGCGGGAGCCCGTCGGCGTTCCGCGTCCAGCGGACCCCCTCGAAGCGGTCGACGCCGCTGCGCGCGAACTGCCCTGCCAGGGCGGTGTTCCCGGCGCCGAGCAGGTGGACGGCGAACCGGTCCGCGCGGTGCACGGCGCCCGCGGTGGAGGCGCCGAGGCCCAGGTAGAAGGCCACCAGGGGCGGCCGCAGCGACACCGAGGTGAACGAGGTGGCGGTGAACCCGGCGGGCCCGGGGACGGTGATCACCGTGACGCCGGCCGCGTGCCGGCGCAGGGTGTGGCGCAGTATCTCGGCGGCCGCGGGAGCCGCGGAGGGCTGGGTGACGGGGTCGGTGGAGATGGTCATGCCGGTTCCCTTCGGCTGGTGGAGTACGGTGCGGCGCACAGCCGCGGGCGGGGGAGCGGGTCGGGTACGGGCCTGGGCGGGCGACGGGCCGGTCACCACGCGCTCGACTCGACCACGACCTGCGGGACCAGTCCGCCCCGCACGGTCTCCAGGAACGTGACGACCTCCGCCGCCACGGAGCGGTGCTGCACGTCGTTGAGCACGTCGTGGTGGGCGCCGCGGACCAGCGAAAGCCGGGCGCGGGGCAGCGACTTGGCGATCCGGGCGAGACCCTCGTGGTCCGCGAGCGGATCGGCGTCCCCGACGAGCAGCAGGGTCGGAGCGGCGACGGTGCCCTCGTACGCGGCGTCGAGCAGCGAGTCCGGCACCGGTTCCCCCAGCGAACCCCGCCGGACTTCGGCGTCGTCGCTCAGTACGCCCCGGTGCGTGGGGCAGGAGGTGCGTACGTCGAGTTCGGCGTCCCAGGTGTCCACGGAGCTGGTGGCGGACCCCGGCAGCCCCGCGAGGACGACCCCGTCCGGCTCCAGGTCCTGCGCCTCCTCCCGGGCGAGGAGCGCCGCCACGGCGGCGGCGCCGAGGTCGGCACCCACCAGTACCAGTGGCCGCACCACGCCGTCGCCGTCGGCGGTTCCCGCCACGGCCTGCGCGAGGCGGGCGCCGAACGCGTCCGGCGAACCGGCCGGGTCCCCGGCACCGGCCCGCGGTGGGTCGACGACCCGCACCCGGTAGGCGTCGGCGGCGAGCCGCCTGCCGAACCGCGCGTACGTGGCCCGGGTCTCCCCCCGGCCGGGCACCACGACGACGGTGCCGCGCGTGAGGAGGCCTTCGGGGGCGTAGTGGTCGGTGTGACCGGCCTTCTCGGTCTCCCCGAAGTTGTCGGTGCTCTCGGCGTGGCCGGGGGAAACGGTGTGCTGGGTCATCTCATGCTCCTGCGGGCGTGGTGTCGGGTGTGGTGCCGGGCAGGGTGCCGGGCGTGCTGTCGTGCGGGGTGCCGGTCACGGGCTTCCACCCCAGGGCTGGTGCCACCTCTGTGGCGATGAGCTCCAGGGCACGCAGAGCCGCGTCGTGGTCCGGAACGGCCGGGTTGAACTGGGTGATCAGGTCGGTCGCCACGGGCAGCACCTTCTCCCGCCGCAGGGCCGCGACGATCTCGTCGGGGTGGCCGTGGAACGAGTGGAAGCGCCGCAGCGCCTCCTCGGTGTCGAGCCCCTTCGGGAACGCGCCGCTCTCGGCCATGCGCAGCGCCGCCCGGTGGACGTCGTCGCCGATCTGCCGCAGCGCCGTCCGTTTGTCCCTGGCCGGGAACACGAACCGGGACAGGCCGATCCTGGGGCGGCGCGGCCGGTCCCAGGCGTCGAGGTAGGCGTCCACCCAGGGGCGTTGCACTTCGTCCGTGGGTGCGTCGAACCCGTACGCCGCCCGGTTGATCAGCAGGTTGGAGCCGGCGGCCGCGGCGTGCCGGGCGCCGTCGCCGCTGAAGACGCCCTGCCAGATCCGGTCTTCGAAGTCACCGGCGGCCGGCTGGATCCGGAAGCCGGGCGTACGCACCTCCTCGTTCGCCAGCGCGCTGCGCAGCACCCTGAGGTTCTCGCTGGTCAGCTCGCGCCTGCGGGCGGGGTCCTGGCCGAAGGCCGCGTACTCCACCGCACCGGAGCCGCTGCCGACGCCGATCTCGACCCGGCCGCCGCTGAGCACGTCGACGGTGGACACGTCCTCGGCGAGGCGGACGGGATCCTCCAGCGGGAGGACCGTGACGGCGGTGCCGAGGCGGATCCGGCGGGTCCGTGCCGCGGCGTGGGCGAGGAAGGTCCACGGCGAGGACAGGCCGCCCCCGCCGAGCGGGACGTGGTGCTGGGCGACCCAGCCCACGTCGAAGCCGAGTTCGTCGGCGGCGACGAAGAGCTCCTGGGCATTGCGGTACGTCCGGCCCGGGTCGTCGCCGCGGCCCAGGACATGTGTGAGGAAGCCGAGTCTGAAGCGTGGCGTCTCGGTGGTCACGGGCGGCTGCCTTCCGCTGTGCGGGCCCCGCCCGCGGCGACGAGGCCGGACGCGGCGGCCGGGTGGGCGCCGCGGCCCAGCACGTGGTCCAGGACGGCGGCGGCGCCGCCGTCCCCGAGCGCCGTGCCGCGCCAGGCGACGTGCTGGTCGGGGCGTACGAGGACGTGGCCGGTGCCGTAGACGGCGCGGGCCCCGGGATCGGTCAGGTGGATCACGGTCAGGGGCAGCCCCCGCGCCGCGGCCTGCGCGGTGAAGGCGTGCTCCACATCGCGGTCCTCGGCGAGGACGAGCAGGGCGAAGGAGTCGCCGATGCGGTCGTGGAGCGTGCCGCCGTACGGGTCGACGCGGCCGTCCGGTGCGCGGTGGCCCGGCCGGGGGTCGTCCTCGTAGAGGTCCGCGCGCCAGCGAGGTTCGGAGGCGAGCTGGTCCGGTTCGTACCAGATCACGGAGGAGCTGTCGTAGCGCTCGTCGAAGGTGACCCCCGCCGCGTCGAGGTGCTCCCGCCGCAGCCGTTCGCCGATCTCCACCCGGCGCCGGACGGCCTCGTGCCCGTGGTCCGCGTCGTCCGGGATGCCGTCCCGGCGGATCTCGGCCAGGGCCGTCTGGGAGCGCCGCGACCGCTCCAGCGCGTGGTCCGCGACGCGCCAGTTGTGCGGGCGCCGCTCCTCGTCGTAGGAGTCGAGGAGCGCGTCGGGGGCGAGTCCGTCGAGCACCGCGGCCAGCTTCCAGCCCAGGTTGGCCACGTCCCCGAAGCCCTCGCCGAGATTGCCGCCCGGTGTGCGCACGTGGGCGGCGTCACCCGCGAGCAGGATCCGGCCGCGACGGAAGGTCCCGGCGATCCGGGTCGCGTGGTAAAAGGTGGTGGCCGAGACGAGTTCCAGGTCCAGGTCGAACCCGAAGGCGGCCCTGCCGACCTCCAGCAGCTCCTCCGCGCCCGGCTCGTGGTCCAGCGGGTACGGGCCGGCGTACACCCGCCATTCGCGGGTGCTCACGGCGGCCAGGAAACCGGACGCCTTCTGGTTGACGACGATGTTGGTGCCGCTGGGCGCCGCCCCGACCCGGTCGGAGATGTCGCCGGTGCGCACGATCAGGCGCAGCCGCTTCTCGGTGGCGTGCTCGCCCTCGCGGTCGATGCCGGCCAGCCGCCGGGTGGTGCTGGAACCGCCGTCGGCGCCCAGCACGTACGCCGCGCGGACGGTGCGCACCTCGCCCGAGTCGACGTCGGCGACCTGGGCGAGGACCCCGGCCGCGGCCTCGTCCAGGCTGCGCAGCTCCCAGCCGCCGGCCACGCTCACGCCGCGGTCCCGGAGGCGGTCGAGGAAGACCTGCTGGAGCACCGTCTGGGGCCGCCGCAGCGCCTCCTGCGACCCGTACCGGGCGTCGCCGCCCGCGGTGAACGACGGGCGGGGCACGGGCACGAGTTCGTGGCCGGCGAGCGAGGTGACGAGCCTGATGCCCCGGTTCCACTCCGGGGGGTAGGTCCAGCCGTCGCGGATGTTGCGGAGCAGCCCCCAGCGGCGGAAGTGCTCCACCACGCGCGGGGTGTGGCCCATGGCGCCGGCCCGTACCAGGGTCGCGGTGCGGGCGCGGTCGACGACGGCCACCCGGACGCCGCGGGCGGTGAGTTCGACGGCGGCGGACAGGCCCACGGGGCCCGCGCCGACGATCAGCACGTCGACCGCGGCCGGTGGAGTCGCGATCGGGAAGCGGACGGTGTGGACGTCGCGCCCACCCGTCACCGGAAGTTCGGTCATGCCCCTGTCCTCAGCCGTTCAGGAGCTGGGGCGCGCGGCTGTGGCGGTTGGCCGGGACCGGCAGGCCGAGGTTGCCGCGCAGGGTGTCGGCCGTGTACTCGGTGCGGAACAGGCCGCGCTTCTGCAGCAGCGGGACGACGCCGTCCACGAAGAGTTCGAGGTCGTCGCTGGTGCGGAAGGCGAGGTTGATGCCGTCGAAGGTGCCGGCCTCGAACCACTTCTCGATGGTGTCGGCGACGGTGTCCGGCGCTCCGACGAAGGGCGAACGGTGGAACTCGTTCACGAGCTCCCCTACTTGACGGAGCGTGAGGTTCTCGGCGCGGGCCCGCTCGATGAGCTTGGCGGCGCCCGTCCGGCCCCCCTTCTCGGCGAGGTGCGCGACATCGGGGAAGGGCGCGTCCAGGTCGTGCACGCTGAAGTCGTACGCGCCGAAGGCGCGGCCGAGCAGGGCCAGGTTGCGGCCGAAGTCGTTGTCCTCCTCGAAGATCTCCCGCTCGCGGCGCCGGGCCGCCTCGTCGGTGGCGCCGACGACCGGCCCGCCGTGGATGAAGATCTTGATGTGCTGGGGGTCGCGGCCGTACGCCGCGGTGCGCGCCTTGATGTCGGCGTAGTACGCCTGCGCCTGCTCCAGGGAGCCGCCGGGCGCGTAGATGCCCTCGGCCACCTGGGCGGCGAGGTCGCGGCCCTCCTCGGAGACCCCGGCCTGGAAGATCACCGGCTGGCCCTGCGGGGAGCGGGAGAGGTTGAGCGGTCCCGCGACGTCGAAGTGCTCGCCGCGGTGCTCCAGTGCGTGCAGCTTCGAGGGATCGAGGAAGATGCCCCGCTCCGGGTCGGCCGGGAACGCGTCGTCCTCGTAGGAGTCCCACAGGCCGCGGGCGACCTTGACGAACTCCAGGGCGCGGCCGTAACGGGTGGTGTAGTCGAGGTGTTCCTCGAGCCCGAAGTTCTTCGAGGTACCGGTGTCGAAGCTGGTCACGACGTTCCAGCCGGCGCGGCCCCCGCTGATGTGGTCGAGGGAGGCGAACCGGCGGGCGAGGTTGAACGGCGAGTTGTAGGTGGAGCTCGCCGTGCCGACCAGCCCGATGCGCCGGGTGTGGGTGGCGACCGCCGACAGCAGGGTCAGCGGCTCGAGGCGGTTGAGGTAGTGCGCCGGGTAGGTGGCGTTGATGAACTGGCTGTCGACGATGAACAGGGCGTCGAACAGAGCGTGTTCGGCTGCCTGGGCCTGCTTGATGTAGTAGTTGATGTCGATGCTGGAGTTCTTCGCGACGCGCGGGTCCTTCCACAGGCCGTGCTGGCCGGGGCCGCCGACGCCGTAGGGGTGCAGGGCGAGGTGGATCGTGCGGGACATCGTGGTTCCTGTCTGTAGTGGGCCCGGTCGTGGACTCGGTCGTGAACTCAGGTGTGCAGGAGGGTGTGTAGGGCTTCGCGTTCGGCCCGGTCCGCCGGCGCGGAGCGCAGGGTGGGCGCGGAGCCGAGGAGCAGGCGCGTGTAGGGGTGCCGGGGGGCGGTGACGAGGTCACGGGTGGCGCCGTCCTCGACGAGCTCGCCCCGGTAGAGGACCGCGACGCGGTCGGCGGTCCCGGCGACCGAGCCGAGGTCGTGGGAGATGAACACGAGCGCCACCCCGGCGGCGCGCAGTTCCTTCAGGATCTCCAGGACCTGGACCCGGTTGGCGGAGTCCAGGGCGCTGACCGGCTCGTCGAGGATGACCAGTTGCGGGTCGGTGACCAGGGCGCGGGCCACCGCCACGCGCTGGCGCTGGCCGCCGGACAGCTCTCCGGGCAGCCGGCCGAGCAGCTCCTCGGAGAGGTGGACGCGGGCGAGGAACGAGCGGACCCGCGTCGCGGCCTCCCCGGGTGCGACGCCCCGTACGAGCAGCGGCTCGGCCAGGGACTCCGCGACGGTGAGGTCCGGGTCGAGGCTGCGCAGCGGGTCCTGGAAGACGTACTGGACGATGCCGCGGCGGCGCAGGCTCCGCCACTGGCGGTGGTCGTGGCCGCTCACCTCCTCGCCGGCGATGCGGATCGAGCCCGCCGAGGGGCGCACCAGTCCCAGGACGGCGCGTGCGAGGGTGGACTTGCCCGAGCCGGTCTCGCCGATGATGCCGAGGGTCTCGCCCGGGGCGACGCTCAGCGACACCCCGGCCAGGGCGCGCTGGCGCCGGCGGCGCGGACCGTAGTGCACCTCGAGGCCGGTCACCTCGAGCACCGGCTCCCCCGGCCCGGCTCCGGGGGCCCGGGCGCGGGTACGGGTACGGGTACGGAGGTCATGACGCCTCCTGGGGTACGAGGAACCTGTCGAGCCCGTACAGTTCGTGCTCGGCGATGAGCAGCCGGGTGTACTCGTGCCGCGGCTGGTGGAGCACCGTGCGCGTCGGGCCCTGCTCCACGACGTGGCCCTGGCGCATCACCAGGACCTCGTCGCACAGTTGGGCGACGACCGCCAGGTCGTGGGAGACGACCACGAGGGCCAGCCCGGCGCTCTCGCGCAGGTCGGCGAGGAGGTCGAGGATCTCGGCCTGGACGGTGACGTCGAGTGCGGTCGTGGCCTCGTCGGCGATGAGGATCCGCGGGTCGGCGCAGATCGCCGCGGCGATGAGGACCCGCTGGAGCATGCCGCCGGAGAGCTCGTAGGTGTACTGGCCGTAGACCAGTTCCGGATCGCGCAGGTGCACCGCCCGCAGGAGTTCGACGGTCCGCCGGTGCGCCTCCCGCCGCTTCAGCCCCTTCTTGACCCGCAGCACCTCGGCGATCTGCGGGCCCACGCGGATCGAGGGATTCAGGTAGGAGGCGGGGTCCTGGAAGACCGCGCTGATCGTGGCTCCGCGCAGGGCGGTCCACTGGCGGGGTGTCAGGGCGGCGATGTCCGTGCCGGCGATCTCCACCGAGCCGGCGGTGACCTCGAAGTGCGGGGGCAGGATGCCGAGCGCGGCCCGGCAGGTCAGGGTCTTTCCGCTGCCGGACTCGCCGACGATGCCTACCGTCCGGCCGGGGACGAGGTCGAAGCTCACCCCGTGGACGATCTCGCGCCCGGTCACGTGATCGGTGATGTGCACATCGCGCACCGAGAGCACCGGTGGGGTCGTGGGGCCGCCCGGAGCGGCCGGCTCACCGCGGGGGCTGTCCGGGAGGGCCCCGGGGACGGTTTCGTGGGACAGCGTCTTCATCGCGTGCCTCCGGCGGGGACGGGGTCGGGGTCGGAGTTCTTGAGCCGGTTGGCGCGGGCCCTGCGGCTGTTGGTCAGGGCGTGGCCCGCCTCACCGGAGACGTCGCGGATCGTGTCGGCGAGCAGGTTGGCGGCCCAGACGGTGACCATGATCAGCAGGGCGGGCGCGAGGGGGGCCCACGGCTGGTGGCTGAGGTAGCCCAGGTCCGAGGCGAGCAGACCGCCCCAGGTGGGCGCCGGGGGCTGGATGCCGATGCCCAGGAAGGTGAGGCTGGAGACGATGATGAAACCGACCCCGGTCGTCTGGGCTAGCGCCACCGCGATCGGGGGGAGCACCTTGGCCCAGACGTGCCTGCGCACGACCCAGCCGATCGAGGCGCCGGAGATGAGCGCGGCCTCCACGTACTGCGAGCGGGCCACGGCGAGGGTGGCGGCGCGCGCCACCCGGTAGAAGAGGGGCGAGACCAGGGTGCCGGTGACGAGCATGGCCTGGGTGAGTCCGTTGCCGAGCAGGGCGATCACGGCGACGGCGAACAGCAGGAACGGCAGCGCGACGAGCGTGTCGGCCAGCCGGAGGGTGAGCCACTCGAAGCCCCGCCCGAGGTGGACGGACAGGATCCCGGGGACCGCGCCGACGGCCAGCGCCGTCAGGGCGACTTCGAGGGAACCGAGCACACTGACGCGCGAGCCGTCCAGCAGACGACTCAGCACGTCCCGGCCGAGGTAGTCCGTGCCCAGCCAGTGCGCACCCGAGGTGGAGGCGAGCGGGTGCGGGCCGGTGGCCAGCGGATCCTGCGGAGCGAGCAGCGGGCCGAGGAGCGCGAGCAGCACGATCAGGGTGAGGATGGCGACGGCGGTCCGTCCGGACGTGAGCGCGAGAACGCGGCGCACCATGGTCACAGCCCCCGTTGGGCGGCCGGCGTCACGCGGGCCAGCACCAGGTTGACGATCAGGTTGAAGGTGACGACCAGGACGATCGACACCACGAGGACGCCCTGCACGGCCGGTACGTCTCCGGCCTGGGCGGCGTCGTTGGCGAACCGGCCGAAGCCCTGCAGGCCGAAGATCCACTCCGTGACCACGGAGGCACCGACCAGGGCGGGGAACTTCAGTCCCAGGGTGGCGAGCACCGGTCCGAGGCCGTTGCGCAGCACGTGCCCGAAGAAGATCCGGCGCGGCCCGAGCCCCCGCACCAGTGCTCCCGTCACGTAGTTCTCGCGGTAGGCGGCGACGAGGCTGCCGCGCAGCTGGCGGGCGACATCGGCGACGACGTCGAAGCTCAGCGCGACGGCGGGGAGGGTGATGTGCGCGAGCCACGGCCCGATCCCCTGTTCGGCGGGCACGTACCCGGCGGAGGGGAACCAGTTCAGTCCGACCGCGAGGACCGCCACCAGCACGATGCCGACGACGAAGGCGGGCATCACCGAGATCAGGGTGACGAAGCCGGTGATCGCGCGGTCGATCCACGTGGTGCGGCGCAGCGCCGCCACGGTGCCGAGGAGGAAGCCGGCCACGACGCCGATGAGGAGGGCGAACGTCGCGATGGAAAGGCTCACTCCCAGGCCGAGGCCGATGAGCGTGGAGATGTCGGCCCCGTTGGCCCAGCTGGTGCCGAGCCGGCCGTGCAGGACGCCGCTGAACCAGTCCCAGTACTGGACCAGGAAGGGCTTGTCCAGCCCCCATTGGGCCTCCACCCGGTGGATCGCCTCGGGCGTGGCGTCCTCGCCCAGCTGGATCCGGGCCGGGCTGAGCCCGCTCATCGACCGCAGCGAGAACGTCACGAAGGTCGCGACCAGGAAGACCGGCACGAAGATCGCGGCCGACCGGGCGAGGGCGGCCAGGACGCGGACCGCCGTGTGCCGCACCCGGGTCAGGGCGACCCCGCGACGGCGGGCGGCCGCGGCAGGGAGTGCGCTCGTAGTCACGGGGTTGCCTCCTCTCTGTGGTGGACGGGGGTCAGTTGGGGGAGATGGTGACGCCGGTCCAGTCGATGTGGGCCGGGCTCTTGGGCAGACCGGAGATCGACTTGCTCTTGGCGATGAGGTTCGGCGAGGAGTACGTGAAGACCAGCGCCCTGCTCTCCAGACCGGCCCGGGTCGCCGCCTGCAGCACCTTCGGGTAGTCGGGCGCGTCCAGCGGGGTCTGGCGGACCTTCGCGATGGCCGCCTCGAAGCCGGCCGGCTCGTAGGGCGAGCTGAGGTTGAGCGGGCCGTTGGGGCCGAAGTGGGCGGTGAGCGTCTGCGCGGCGGAGTCGCGGCCGGTGGTGCCGTACAGCGAGAAGGTCAGGTCCTTGGCGAAGAAGGGCGTGGACCAGTTCTTGTCGATCTTGATGGTGACGGTGATGCCGACCTTGGCCAGCTGTGACTGGACGATCTCGGCCTGCGGGTCCTCGGCGGGAATGACCAGGTTGAGCTTGATGTCCCCGGGCTTGTGGCCCGCCTCGGCGAGGAGCTGCTGCGCCTTCGCCGGGTCGTACGGGTGGGTGTTCTCGGACTCCGGGTCGTAGGCGACGTAGCCCTTGGGGAACGGCTGGTTGGTCACCGAGCCGTAGCCGAAGGTGAGTTTGTCGACGAACTCCTGGCGGTTGACCGCGTAGCGCACGGCGTCGACGACCTTCTCGTTGTCGAACGGCGCCTTGTTGGTGTTGAGGCTGATGTTGGAGGCGTTGAAGCCCGGCTGCACGAAGACGTCCAGGCCGGCCTTCTTGGCGGCGTCCGCCTGGCTGGGTCTGATGTCGGCGAAGTTGTAGACGCCGGTCTGCAGGCCGTTGACCACGGTGGAGGAGTCGGGGGCCGAGGTGAGCTCCACGTTGTCGATGTGGATGTTCTTCGCGTCCCAGTACGCCGGGTTCTTCTTCAGGACCGCCTTGGTGCCCGGGACCAGCTGGGTGATGGTGAACGGGCCCGCGCCGACCGGGTTCTGGTCCAGCTTCTCGGGGGCGGCGGCCGCCTTGGGGCTGGCGATCTGCAGGACGCGCTGACCGAGCAGCTGAGGGATCTGGTAGTCGACCTGGGTCAGGTGGAGCACCGCGTCCAGACCGCTGGCGTCCACCGACTGGATCGAGGTCAGGTCGCCGAAGAGTGCCGAGTTCTTCTGCTTCTTGGCCCGCTCGACGGCCTCCTTGACGGCCGCGCCGTCGAGCGGCTCACCGTCGCTGAACTTCAGGCCGGGGCGCAGGTGGAAGGTGACCTGGTCGCCCTTGTCGTTGTACTCCCAGCTCTCGGCGAGGTCCGGAACGGCCTTGCCGTTCTCGTCGGTACGGGTCAACGAGGCGTAGACCAGAGCGAGTTCCCGGAACTGTGCGCCGCTGCCGGAGACGACCGGGTCCCAGTGGGCCGGGAAGTACGAGGAGGTCCACTTCAGTGTGCCGCCGCCTCCGCCCGCGCTGCCGGCGGAGGCGGCGTCCGTGGCGCAGGCGCCGAGAGCGGGGGTGAGTACGGCGACGAGGGCGGTGGCGAGCACCGCGAGGCGCGGCCGGGCGGTACGGCGCACCGGCGGGACGTCCGGTCCGGTGCTGCGGGGCGTGAGGTCTGCGGACATCTCTATCTTTCCTATGACTTGGTCCCGGCCTGGGCAGGGCAGGGGAGGGGCGGGGCGGCGGCGGAGGCGTGGCCGGGTGACCGCGACGCGGCCGACGGCGGGTGGGCCGACGGCAGGGCGGCCGGGGGGCAGGGCGTTACGGGTCCGGGTCCGGGGCGCGGGCAACCACCCCGTGCCGGCGGCGGGTGACGCCGGCGGGGCGGCGAACACGGGCCGGGAATCGGCGGGAAGGGGGGTGACGGGGTACGACGTAGCCCGCGGTGGGAGGCTCCGGCAGGGGACGGACGCGGCTCGGCAGGAGCGAGGGCGGCCGGGAGTGCCGGGAGCGGTCAGGGGCCCGTGGGCCGGGAGCGGCGGTCGGTCAGCGACAGAGAGCGCTGGACGTGCGCCGCAGGTCCACGTAGCGGCACACCACACCGGGGTGCGTCGTAAGCATGGGGCACATCCTGGGGGCAGCCGTCGACGGCTGTCAATGGACACCAATTGGTGTCTCATTGGGCGGGACCGCCCCGCCGCAGGTCACAGGCCTGTCAGCGCGTCGAAGAAGGGCCGCGCCGGGCAGCCGGATGTACGGCGGCCTCGTCCGGGTGCAGCCACAGGGGACCGTTGCCGGTGTCCACCCTGACCGCCTGCGCGGGCGGCCAGGGACCCTCCGCCAGCATCCATCGCTCGGGCTCGGTCAGACTCCGGTACCGCTCCAACGCCTGCGCCGGGGTGGGTCGGACACGGGCCGGCGCCAGCCCGGGTGCCAGTTCCGCCACGGCCTCGGCGTATTCCTCGAACGGCCGCCAGCCGGGCACCGCACGGTACTGCGCGGGGGTGCGGACCAGTAGCGTCGGAAGGGCGTACCGGTGCCCGCCGCCGGTCTCCTTGGCCGCGCCGGGATGCGGTGAACCGCCCCGTACGGACCGTACTTCGGGAACCGGACGGCGGGCCTCGGCGTGGTCGGCGCGCACCTGCCGGAGCACCTCGGCGCACGCCGCGTCCACCGACAGCCGCGCCGGATCCAGCCCCGGCACATCCGCCGCGGCGGCCAGCGCCAGCTCGACGGTGTCCGCCGGTTCGCCGAGCACGAAGACGCTTTCCCGCAGCCGCCGCAGCACCCGGTCGGCCACGTCGCCGCCCTGCCGCTGCGCCGCCTTGGCGACGAGCGAGGCGGGCCACGAACTGGCCGCCACCCGGCCGAGCCGCGCGGCGCGGGGCGCCCGCGTGTGGGCGGTGATGTCCTCGACGTAGCGCGCGTACCAGGCAGTCTCCGCCGCCGGGTCGGGGGGCGGGTCGTCGTCCGCGTCGAAGAGGATGCAGAACACGCGCCGCCAGCTGACCCGGCCGTCGAGGGCCGTCCGCAGCCGGCGGAAGACCGGCTCCGAACCCCAGGCCCACGGGCACAACGGATCGGTGTACTCGACGACTTCGAGCTCCGGGGGTGACACCGGGACGCCGCGCGGGTCCGGCGGGCCCTGCGGCCTCGCCGGACCCGGCGGGGCCGTCACGCGGCGCCCTCGCGGGGCAGCCGCCCGGCCGCTCCCACCGGCATCAGCGAGGCCAGCGTCGCCCGGCCCAGTACCGCCGCCGCGTCCGCCTCGACCCGGCGCCACACCTCGGGCAGCCCCGCCGCGGGGCCGGGGTAGGCGAGCCCGGCCAGCGGCTCGCCGCGCAGCGAGATCAACTCGCCGTCCACCGCGCGCGCCACGTCCAGCAGGCTGATCTCCCCGGCGGGCCTGCCGAGCCAGTAACCCCCCTCGCAGCCGCGCTGGCTGCGGACCAGTCCGGCCTTCCGCAGTTCGCCCACCACGGACTTCAGGAACCGGAACGGGATCTGCTGCGAGGAGGCGATGGCCTCGCAGGTCAGCGGGCGGCTCGGCTCACTTGCGAGCTCCAGGAGAGCGCGCGTGGCGTAGTCCGCCTTCGCGGAGATATGCATGCGCCCATCATGCCCGACACGCCGCCGCGCCGAAGGGGTTCAGCAGCTGCCGACCGCTCATTGCGGGAGCGTTGCCGCAGGTGAACGGCAATGGACACCTCTTGACATCCTTTCTGGCGCCCCTCTAGCGTCCCGGCCATGAGCGAGCCGCTGACGATTCCCGGTGAAGGCTTCCACCCGCACCTCCCCGACGCACCGGACCACCCCACGGCGCCGCTGCGCACCCGCCTGCACCACGTACGCGCCGACTCCCTGGACGGCGACACCGCCCAGAGCGGCGGCATGCGGAGGTTCGCGGCCGTCAGCGGCAAGACCGTCGGCTCCGAGAAGCTGTGGATGGGCCAGACCCACGTGGCCCCCTCGACCGCCTCCTCCGACCACCACCACGGAGAGTCCGAGACCGCCATCTACGTGGTCGGCGGACACCCCGAGTTCGTCTTCCTGGACGACACGAGCGAACCGGCCGAGGAAGTGCGGCTGCGCACCTCGCCCGGGGACTACATCTTCGTCCCGCCGTTCGTGCCCCACCGGGAGGAGAACCCGGATCCCGCGGAGGAGGCCGTCGTCGTCATCGCCCGCAGCACCCAGGAGGCGATCGTCGTCAACCTCCCCCAGCTGTACGCCCTCCCCGCCGACAGGGCCTGACGCCGGCGCCGTTCCTCAGACCACGGAGAGCAGGTCCACCACGAAGACGAGCGTGGAACCCGCCGGGATCAACGGCGAGGGGGACTGGTTGCCGTAGCCGAGGCGCGGGGGGACGATGATCTCGCGGCGACCACCGACCTTCATCCCCCTGAGTCCCCGGTCCCAGCCCTTGATGACCCTGCCACCACCCACGGCGAACTTGAACGGCTGGCCCCGGTCCCAGGAGGCGTCGAACTCCCTTCCGGACTCGAAGGTGACCCCGACGTAGTGAACCCGGACAACCCTGCCCGGCTTCGCCTCGGCCCCGTCCCCGACAACGAGGTCCCGGATCGTCAGCTCCTGGGGAGCGTCACCCCCCGGAAGTTCGATCTCGGGCTTCGTCAGTTCACTCATCGCGGCCTCATCGCTCTTCGCCGGCCTCCCTCGTGCGGACCAGCCGGGCGCATGGTCACTCCATGCAGTGGATGATCACGCTACCGGTACCGGACGGGGAGGTTCTCCGTTCGCGTCCGCTCCAGGAGTGGGTCGGGGTTGGATGCGCCGTTGGAGGGGGCGTTGGGGATGCCCTGCTCGTAGGCTCGCGGTCACTGTTCGTGTCGTCCGGTGGTTCCGGCGTCGCGCCACCGGTCACGGAGTGCGGATGTGGTGTGGGGCCGCGTTGGAGTGGCTGGTGGCGCGGTTGCGCAGGGTGCCAAGGTGCTGGACATCGGCAGTGGCACCGGGCGTCCGGTGTCCCACACCCTGGTGGAGGCAGGGTGTGAGGTGACGGGTATCGATGGGTCGTCGACCATGGTCGAGCTGGCCCGTCAGCAGGTCCCCGGCGCACGCTTCGAGCTGCAGGACGTGCGGTCGCTGCAGGCGGCGGACGAGACCTTTCATGGAGACGACCTCCTTCCTTCCGGCCAGTGAACTCGGCGAGCTGGAGGAGCACCTGTTCTGCTGCGCGCGCCGCCCCGCCTCGGCCAGCGTTTCGGCTCCACACTCCCAGTACCCACGTGAAGGGACCCGTCGTACAGCGCGCTGAAGGATGCCAGCGCCGCATCGTAGAACGCCCCGACCTGCTGAGCGGTCCGTCCGGTCATCGGATTCCTCGCCTCTTCTCGTCCCTGTTGTTCCCGGGCCGCCCGGACACGGACCGGCGAGCCCGCGGTGGGTTGGCATCCCGTGTGGTGCAGCAGGATGTGCCAGGCACGCCGCCACTCGCGCTGCAGCGCCACCTGCTTCGGCGAGCCGGCCGCCACACCAGTGGCGCGCGCGATCGAGTCCGCCAGACCGATGAAGTCCTTCGCCTCAAGCACCCCGTAGGAATTGATCTCACTCGCAGCATGCGTGCGGACAGGGCAACAGTGAGCACCAGGACACGAAGGGGTCGGCGGAGATCGCACGTTGGTCGCCACACGGCACCGTCATGTTGACGGACCCGTGCGTCGGCCGGAGCCGGGCGGAGTCGCGGCGTGCGTCGGAGATCAGTGTCAGCGGCCGAGGGGGGCCGGCTCGGTGTCGAAGGTGTAGAACTGCCGGTGATCCACCATGTCGGCCGGTCTCACGTCGTTCCACGGCCGCATCGTGTCGTTCAGGTCCACGACGTTGGCGGTGCCCGCGGCCGGCAGGTACGTCGACTTCGGGTGCCTGGCCTGCCAGTCGGCCCACAGCTTGTCGATGTACGCGTGGTGAGTCCAGAACACCGGGTCGTTCGGGGAGACGCCGGTGGCCATCTGTCCGCCGACCCACACGTGTACCCGGTTGTGGAGATCGGCGCCGCGCCAGCCCTCCAGGTTGTTGCGGAAACCGTTCGATGCGCTGTTCCAAGGGGCCATGTCGTAAGCCGGCATGGCCAGTACGCCTTCCACCTCGGCCTTGGTGGGCAGTTCGGCCACACCGGTGCCGAGGGCGCGCCTCAGGTAGGAGCGGCCGTCCACCCGTACTTCTATGCTCCACTGCCCCGTCCCGTACGCGAACGGCCCGTCGAGGACCTGACCGTCGAGTGCCCGACCTGTGCCGCCGAGGAAGTCGGCGGCCCAGAGCGAGGAGCGGGTGGTGCGGTCCGTCGTCCAGTCCCAATAGGGAAGGGAAACGCTTTTGTCCACCGTCTGGAGAGCGGCTTCGAATTCCAGGAGAAACCGGCGGTGCCAGGGGAGGAAGGATGGGGACCGGTGGCCGACCCGGTCACCGGAGTCGGTGTCGCTCGTGATGAAACCGTTGTGCGTGGTCACGAAGCGGTCGTATTGGCCGGTGCGCTTGAGTTCGAGTACGGCGTTGGTGAAGGCGCGCTTCTCATCTGCCCTCAGAGACGCCTGGTTCTTGCGCACGGTCATTACATGCCGCCCATCGGGACGAGGGTCGCGCCTTGCAACTCGCGCACGGCCGCGCGGGCGACCGAGATCGGGGTGGCGAACGTCTCGTAGTGGTTGACCACGCTGATCCAGCCGCCGTCGGCGTTCTGCATCACGTGGAGTTCGCGGCTGTCTATGCGGACTGTGGGAAGCCCGGGCGAATGGTGGCTGCCGTGGTGACCACCGCCGATGGCGGTGGTGATCTGGATGCGGCGTCCCATGTAGACCTCGTCGACCGTGCCGGCGGGTACCGCGACGCGGGAGTCGGTGTCAGCCGCGTACGTGGTGGCGCCCGCGAGGCCGATAACGGAGAGCGCGCCGACGGTGGCGCCCAAGGCCCGCCTGCGGGTGATTTTGTTCATGTCCGGAGAGGTAGCAGGGCTTGGGTACGTGGCTGCCTGTATCGAAACACGAGTGGATAGGTTGCCCGGAGAACAAGTTCGATGAAAATTCCTTACGCGGCGGATTCGGCGGTTCAGGCGGGAAACACCTTCGCGGATCGCCTTGTGAATTCGGGGTTCGGCGACCGCAGGGGTGTCCGTAGCCTCGATGATGCCGTTCTGACTGGTACTCACTGTGCGTCTCCTTCGTTGACGGGACTTCCGTCACCTCGCCGCGGGCGGTGAGGCTGTTGCCGGTCGACGAGTGGGCGTGGCCCGGGTGCGGCGGCGGCGTGCTGGAGGCGTCCCGGGCAGTCCGCGAGGCTGTGGATGCCGTGATGGGTTCCCTGGGCCGGTGACATCGACCGCTCGGCTGCCGAGTGCGAGCACGCGGTTCGCGGCCTGAACGGGCGCGAGTGCGGCGGTGACGATTTCGCGGTGGGCGTGGGTGACGCGCACGGTGTGTTTGGTCAGGTGTCCGGTGAGTTCGGCCAGGGTTCGGCCTGGTCGTCGCCGATCGTCCCCATGCCGTAGGCGATAGGGACGATGAAGCCGGCATGTCCCGGGGCAGACCTACTTGTCGCCTCTCGGTGCCCGCGTTGCTGTCGTGTGATCCCCGTCCGCACGGCCGCCGCCCCCACGCGGCGGCCGTGCGTATGAGAACGCGATGTCGCGTCTCGAGCTCTCATGGGGTGTCCCCACCGTAACGGGACCGGGGAGTGCCCCGTCTCGAACACGGAGAGGTCGGGGCCGGAGTACTTGGACGACTGCGACAGCTCTCCAGCCAGGCCTCGATGGTGTACCGGCTCGGGGGCTGGGAGCCAGGAAGGGCGTTGTGCCGCGGAGAATGACCCGCTTGTGCCGCTTCTCGCCGGTAAAGCTACGCGGGTGGCACCCGGAGGGGAAGACCGCCTCACTGGTGATCTTGACATGGTGAGGTCGCCCGAGCGGCCTCACAGCGGTCTCCGCCGGAGCCGGCCCCGAACGGCGGCGTGACGGCAACCAGCGCGCCGGACGGGTGGCAACCAGCCGTGCCCCATCCAGGGCAGAGGCTCGGTGCTTCGGGGCTCGTATTCCAGGGCGGGGGATGGAGGCGGTACCTCTGTGTGGCCTGGGCAGGCGTAGTCGCTGTCGGAGGTCGTGCTCGTAGGGCTGGGGGCCGCCGACCGAGGCGGGGGCGCCCGCCAGGCGGCCGCCGGCTGGCCGCCCGCGCCGCTCTCCGCCCGTGCGGCGCTGCTGGCCGCGGTCATCAACGCCGGACCGGCACTCCGCGACGTCCACGTGCGTGCAGTGCTGACCGTACTGGTACGGGCAGACCGGCCCCGGGACGGGTTCCAGCGGGCGGAGCGAGGCAAGCCTGGCGCGTAATCGGTTGCTGGATTGTCCTGGCGATCATCACCGTTTGACCATGAAAGCGCTACTATGTGTAAAGAGGACTCAGTTTCCAGCTCTGCGAATAGGCATCATGCGGGTGCCCGGCACTTGACCGGTGTCGGGGCAGTGGAGACGTGTGCCGGCGCAGGCCGGCTGAGTAGCCGCTCCGGCGGTGTTGTTCCAGCTGCCCCGGACCCCGGCCGCGTCGCGCACAACATTGCCCGGGAGCCCACGTGTCCACCATGCAGCACACCACAGCGGGAGCCTCGCCCCGTAGAAGCGCAGACCAGACCCTGGGCATCGGCCGACGCGACCGCGGGCCCGGGACCACGCTGACGGGAGAGCTCGACCGGGACAGCGTCCCGCACGTGGCCGGGGCCGTTCAGGCGTCCCTGGACGCGGGCCATCACATACTCGACCTCGACCTGGTCCACCTCACCTTCTGCGACATCAGTGGCCTGCACCCCTCCTTTGACGCGACCTGGCTCACCGCCGCCGCCGGAGGGCGCGATCGCGCCTGGAGAACCCTTGCCCCGTGCTCGTCCGCCTGCTCACCCAGACCGCTGCCTACCCCCTGCTCACCACCACGGCACAGGAGGACATCCACGGCCTGCCCCGCGCCGGTCTCCGGAATGGTGGGGGCGCGCGAGACCTCGTCCAGCCCGGTGCCCGGAAGGCCTGGTGACCCGGTGATCAGCGATGCGATGGCCGAGATCCTGGACCTGCTCCAGGCCCCGGAGGGCCCCCGTGGGGTCGCCGACGCCGACATCGCCTCGGCGGCGGCCGACGCGCTCGCCATGGACGGTCTGGCGGTGTCCCTGGTCACCGGCGGCGACCGCACCGAGCTCGTGTGGTGCACCGACGGGCCGGCCCGTGAGTTCCAGGACCTGCAGCTCACCCTCGGCGAGGGACCGGAACCCGAGGCGGTACGCACCGGCGCCATGGTCTGGGCACCAGATCTGGCGCAGGCCGGCGGCCGGCGCTGGCCCGCCCTGGGCATGGAGGCCCCAGCCCTGGAGGCTTCGGCGGTGTTCTGCTTCCCGATGGTGATCGGCGCCATCAAGGTGGGCGTCCTGACCGCGGTACGCCGCACCGCGGGGCCGCTCACCGAGGGGCAGGCCGACGACGCCCTGGCCCTGGCCACAGCCCTGACCGTCCGCTTCCTGAACCGGGAGGCCCCGCAATCCGAGGGCCTCAACCCGTTGGATTCGCTGGGCGACCTACAGCACGCGGTGGTCCATCAGGCCACCGGCATGCTCAGTGTCCAGCTCGCCCTGAGCCTGCCCCACGCCCTGCTGCGATTGCGCGCGCATGCTTACAGCAGCGGCCGTTCCATCACGAGCATTTCCAAGGACATCGTGGACCGGCGGCTGCGCCTGGACCATCCCGGCAACGGCGAGGGCGCCTCGGAGCCCTTCGCGGACAAGGACTGACTCGCCATGACCCGCGAACAGCAGCTGACCGATATCTTCGTGGAGGTCGCCGACTCCCTGATCGACGACTTCGACCTCATCGACTTCCTCCAGCAGCTCTCCGTGCACTGCATGGAGCTCCTGGACGTTGCGGCCGTCGGAATCCTGCTGGCCGACCAGCACGAGCACCTGCAGGTCCTGGCCGCCTCCGACGAGCACACCCGGATCCTGGAGCTGTTCACCCTGCAGCACGACGAGGGCCCCTGCGTGGACAGCTACCGCAGCGCCACCGCCATCACCAACGTCGACCTGCACGACCCCCACGCCACCGCCCCCTGGCCGGCGTTCGCCCAGGCCGCACGGGCGACGGGCTTCGTGTCCACCAACGCCATCCCGATGCGGCTGCGCGGCCAGGTCATCGGGGTACTGGGCCTGTTCCAGACCACCACCGGCCCTCTCAGCCCCGAGCACATCCGCCTCGCCCAGGCCCTGGCCGACATGGCGACCATCTCGATCCTGCAGCAGCGCACCCTGGCAGCCAGCGAACTGGAACGCGGCCAGCTCCAGTACGCCCTGAACAGCCGCATCGTCCTCGAACAGGTCAAGGGCATCCTCGCCGAACGCTGGCACCTGAGCCTGGACGAGGCATTCGCCGCATTCCGCAGCTACGCCCGATCCAACAACCATCAGCTCGCCGCGCTCGGCCTCCGGATCAGCGACGGCGACTTCGACACCGACCTCATCCCCCACCCGACCGCCCCGCCGCGACACTGACCCCGCACTCGGACACCGCGCCAGTGGAGGCGCCGAGTCCAGGAAGGCTCCGGCCGTGCGCCTGGTCGCGGAGAGTGGCGATCCCCGCCGACGGTGGTCGATGTTTACGTGCCGGAGGTGGGGCATACGCGCTGGCGTCAAGGTTTTCTACCGCTTGGAGTGATGACCATGTCCGGTGATGAGAAGGCCCAGGCCAAGATCGAGCAGGCCAAGGGCAAGGTGAAGGAGACCGGCGGCCGTCTGGTGGGCAACGAGAGCCTGACCGCCGAAGGCCGCGCCGAACAGGCCAAGGGCGACGCCCGCCAGGCCAAGGAAAAGATCAAGGACGTCTTCAAGGACTGACAGCACGCTGTCGCACCATTGGCACGGACCTGGCGCCCCGGGTGCGCGCCAATGCCACAGGGTCCCCGGTTGGTTTTGTGAGCCCTTGGTTTGTCTGCGGCGACAGGGCGGCGAGGAGTCAGCGCGGGCGCTGGCGCGACTACAGGGCCGTGATCGGCGGTGCCCATTTTTGAAGTCTTCGAGGAGAGCGCTCATGAGCACGGCGAAAGACTTGTTCATCATCGCCATGGACCGACGGCCGGAGGCCGACGTCGGGCAGGGCGATCTGTCGCTCGCGCTCGCGGGCGCCGAGCTCATCGATCTCCTCGCTGCGCAGGCCGCTTCCCTGGACGGCGACTCCATCGTGCCGGGCGGGCTGCATGCGCCGCACGACGAGCTCGTGGCCGAGGCCTCATCGGCGCTCATCCGGCAGGTGCCCTACGAGAGGGTCGAGGACTGGCTGTGGCGCCGCGGCCGGGAGTTGTCCGCGGCCTACCAGGCCGCCCTCGAAGAGGCCGGCCAGCTGACGCGCGGACGCCGAGGCCTGCTGCCTTTCGGACACGACCGCCTGGAAGTTGCTGAAACGCCCGTTCGGCGCCGGGCCCGCAGCCGCTGGGAGGGGGGCGAGCCCGTCCTCGTCGCCCTCGCCGCGGTAGTGGGCATTGCTGCTGACCCCTCCGAGGACGAGCACGTGAACGAACCGGTCATCGAGGATGAAGCGGTGACCACCGTGCTGGCGATAGCCAACGACGCGGTGATGGAGCTGGAGGCCGTGAGCCAGCGGCGTTCCATCGAAAACGCGGCGTTCGCCAATGTCTGGCGTGTCCCATAGGGCGTACTCCACCTGGTCAGGTCGCTGCCTGACCCGACTGAAGGTCGCGCGGAAGGCGCCTGCCGGGCAAAGCCCAGGTCAGGCGCCTTCTTTGGTGGGGGGCTGGTCCGGAATTGGTCCGGCTGTTGGTCCCGCTGCTCCCTGGCGGTGAAGCCGGCATGGGGTGGGAACCTCTGTGAGTGCCTCCCCGGGCACTTCGACCCGCGTACGGGCAGCCTGACCCGGTGCTGTGTGACGGCGACCGTCTCGCCACTCGTATGGCGCTGAGGTTCCGAGCGAACGGCGCGGAGGTTCAAGTGCGTGCCGCATCGGTATTCCTAGGATTCGACGACAGAAGGGAAAACCCGGGCTGTTCCTGGACGGGTGCACACGGAGAACGAGAAGATCGTGAAACAAGAGAGCCCCAGCCGCATGGTCGTCATCGCAGGTACCGGCGCCTGCATGGGCATCCCCGGCAGGGTGATCGGCCGTAGCTGGACCGGGCGCGCCCAGGTCCGTCGGATCAAGGTCATCGTTTGCCGTCGGGCCGCCTCGGTGTCCGTCAGCACCGCCAGCGCGCACAACCTGCCTCCGGGCGGCCTTGTTCCAATGACGCCCGCGCGTTGCTGATCAGCTGGTTCAACGCTTTCTGCGTGCCGACCCCGGAGGCGGACGAGCGGGGCACAGGGCCGATCTGAAGAGAACCATCCCAATTGTTCGGCCCCTTTAGTACATGCAAGCAATCAGCTCTTTGACCGTCGAGGAGCTATTTCCTGAGACCCGGTGGTCGGACAGAGCTGCCGTGGGAAGCGGAGACATGATGGGCCAGAGTCCTTATGACTATGTCGTTGTGGGAGCGGGGACAGCGGGGTGCGTGATTGCCTCCCGGCTGTCGGAACGCCGCGACGTGAGGGTGTTGTTGCTGGAGGCGGGAGCCCGGGACGCGACCGCGGCGATGGCATCTCCTTGGGGGTTCCTGGGGTTCGACCCGTCATCCCTCTGGCTGGGCGTCTCGACCGTGCAGGCCGGTACGGGCAGGGTCGCTGACGTGTTGCGCGGCAAGGCGCTCGGCGGATCGTCGAGCATCAATGGCCTCTACCACCTGCGGGGGCACCGCTCAGGTTATGACGAGTGGCCCGGACTCGGTGCTCCAGGCTGGGGTTTCGACGATCTGCTGCCCTACTTCCGCCGCAGCGAGAGCACTCGCGGTCGTGATGGCTCCACACGGGGTGCGGACGGGCCGGTCCTGGTCGCGCCGGTTCCGGAACCCCATCCCTTGGCCACGGCGGGCGTCGAAGCCGCGGTGCAGGCTGGGTTCACGCGCGCCGATGACATCACCGGCGGGCTGGAGACCGGGTTCGGTTGGAGTGACATGAATCTGCCCGGCGGCGTCCGCCAGAGCGCGTCCGACGCCTACATCCGTCCGTTCCTCGACCGGCCGAACCTGGACGTCGTCACGGAAGCGACGGTGCAGCGGCTGCGCCTCATCGCCGGCCGTTGCATCGGCGTCGAGTACAGCGTGGGTGGCGAGCACCTGTCCGTCGGGAGCGCCGAGGTCGTACTGACGGCGGGGGCCATCGGTTCCGCGCACCTCCTGATGCTGTCGGGGATCGGTCCGGCACGACACCTCGGCGAACACGGCATCGACATCGTCGCCGACTTGCCGGGTGTGGGATCCCATCTGCAGGACCATCCGATGGCGGGCGTGGTGTACGAGGCCAGCCGGCCCGTACCGTTCCTTCCTGCCAACCCGCCGGCAGAAATGATGGGGCTGCTCTACAGCGGTCCCGCTGCGGCCCGGCCGGACCTTCAGGTCTACGTCGTCGCCGCACCCCTCCCGTCGGCATGGGGCCAGGCGCCGGCCAGCGGATACTCCATCGCCTTCTCCGCGATGGCGCCGCACAGCAGCGGTACCGTGCGCCTGGCGGATGCCGATCCCGCCAGTGCTCCCGTCGTCGACCCCGGCTACCTGAGCGACGACCGTGACCTGGAGGTCATGCGCAAGGGCCTGGCAGTAGCACGCCGGATCGGGGAGGCAGACGCGTTCGCCGACTGGCGCAAGCAGGAGGCGGTGCCGGGCTCCGGGGCGATCGGTGAGTCCGTGGACGAGTTCATCCGCAAGGCTACCGGCCCCTACTTCCACTTCACCGGCACCTGCCGCATGGGAACCGACGCCGATGCCGTCGTCGACCCCGCGGACCTTCGTGTACACGGGATCGCCGGACTGCGGGTCGCCGACGCCTCGTTGATGCCGTTCATCCCCTCGGCCAACACCAACGCGACCGTCTACGCCATCGCCGAACGGGCTGCCGAACTGCTCGGTTGAGCCTTCTGCCGTGCCCACGGCGCTTCATCCCCCTTCGTGCGCCGGATGCGGCGTGGACTCCTGCTCGTCCTGGTGGCGGTTACGCAGGAGCGCGCGGCCACCCCGGCCGCACTGCCCCTTCCGGCAGTGCGTCGAGCCCCTTCCGGCAGTGCGTCGAGCGCGGTAGCAACGCCCAGTTCGGCCCGACCGACCTCATCACCTTCCTCAGACAGGAGCACCACCATGTCCGAAACGCTTCAGACCACTGGCATCGCCACCTCCGACGGCGACCTGCTCGACCAGACCGTGATCGCGGTGCGCGCGGCCGGTTCGGCGCTCCGAGAGCGCTTCGGCGAGGTGGTCCGCTACGAGAGCCGCGAAGAACTGATGCGCGCGCTCGCCGCCAACGACGGCACGGCCTTGGACATCCTGCGACCCCGCCTCAGCGGCCTGCGCCCGGACGCCGGCTGGGTGGAGGACGAACTGGCCGGCGGGGCGCTGCCGTCCGGTGAGTGGTGGGTCGTGGATCCGTCCGAAGGCAACGTCAACCACCTGCACGCACTGCCGGAATGGGCGGTGACGGTCACCCTCGTGCGTGACAACCTGCCGGTTCTCACCGTGGTCCACTTGCCGTTGACCGGCGAGACCTACACCGCGCTCACCGGCGCCGGCGCCCACCTCGACGGCCGGCCGCTGCGCGTCTCCCCGACCGCGGATCTCGGCCTGAGCATCGTGGCCACCAGCCAGGCCCGGCCGGACGAGGACGAGAAGGTCGTGCGGCGCGTCGGCTCCTCGATCACCGCGATGCTCTTCGACGCGCTCGTCGTCCGCACCGCCGTGCCCGCGACCCTGCACCTGGCGAACGTGGCCGCCGGCCGGATCGACGCCTTCTGGCAGTTCGCCGGCGCCCGGGCGGACCTGCTGCCCGGGGCGCTGCTCGTCACCGAGGCCGGCGGACGGATCTCCGACGCCGAGGGCCGGCCCTGGACCCCGCAGAGCGAGAGCTTCCTGGCCACCGCGCCCGGCATCCACATTGAGGCCGTCGCCACGCTCTCCCGCTGACCGCGCGCCACCACCTGAACCACAACCTGCACCACGACCCGTACCCACGCAAGGACCAGATCACCATGACCACGATCGCAGTTCTCGGAAACGGCCGCGTCGGCGGCAACCTGGCCACAGCCCTCACGCGGGCAGGCCACCAGGTGACCGCGGTGGACCGCGCGCCCGGCGCCGCCGCCGATGCCGCCCGCACGGTCCGGATCGTCATCAACGCCACCCCGGGCTCCGGCTCCCTGGAACGTCTCGCCGCCCTGCGTGAAGAGATGCACGGCAAGATCCTCATCGACGTCTCCAACGCCACCGTCGACGGACCGGACGGACTGCCCGTCGGCCTCGTTTACCCCGGCTCGAGCCTCGGCGAACAGCTCCAGGAAGCACTCCCCGGAACACACGTCGTCAAGACGCTCAACACCATGCTCTTCCCGGTCATGACGGCCCCATCCACTCTCACCCAGACGCCGACCGCCTTCCTCTCCGGGGACGACCCGCACGCCAAGCACACTGTCCGTGACCTGCTCGTCGACCTCGGCTGGCACAAGGAATGGATCACCGACCTCGGTGGAATCCAGACCGCCCGCGCCACCGAGGCTGCCATCCTCTTCGTACCGCACGTCATCCGCTCCAGCGGATTTGTTCCCTTCGCGATCTCGATCGCCCGCTGACTGCTCGTTGGTCAACGGGTCAGCCCACGCGTCCGGCTGTACCAGGAGGTACCCGCGTGCAGGTACGCACTGGCGTCCACCGGGCCGGGCGCTCCTCCGTCACCGTGGGGCAGCAGAGCTTGGTCGGTCCAATGCGGTGCCTGCCCCAACGGCCCACCTCGATGCCGATTTCAGCGATCACGTCGGCTGACAGCGCGGTGATTCTCCGGTCGCTGGTGATCACTCCACGAGACGCATGCCTCACCGCACGACCGTGATCGACGATCGAGCGGGGGATGAGCTCATCCCGCCGGATCAGAAGCATCGGCTCGGCCTCTCGGCTGCTGCAATGCGATTCGTCTATAGGAAGATTGACAGGGTGCCCATATGAGGCGAGGCGCCGTCCTGTGGAAAACGATCATCCCAGGACGGCGTTTGAAGTGATGAAGTACGAGAGGACCGCAGAGGGATGCACGGTACTGGAGCGGAGGTCGACGGCCCGCGCGGGGTGTTCGCAGTGGACTCGACCGCCCCGGGCTCCGCACCGCGGGGGCTCGACGTGTTCCGGCGCGGGTGGGAGACGCAGGTCGGCGACGATGTCTTCCAACTTCCCGCCTTCAACCCGGATACGACCGGTGACTTCCGGGTCAAGGGAAACGTGGCCAAGGTGCACGGCGCGGCGATCGCTGATCTTCACGCCGCGTCGGCAACCCGGACCGCGGACGTTCCGGGCGGCGATCAGGATCTGATTGCCATGTACGTCGTGCGGAGCGGCTCATGGACTCTGGGCGGCCCGCCCGGTTACGGCGACCAGACGGTGTCGACCGGGCAGTTCCTCGTCCGGCACCTCGGGCGCCTTACGGCCTTCGATACGACGGCGCACCTGACGGCGAAGTTTCTCGTCCTGCCTCCCGGCGAGCTCAAACCCCTGCTTGGGAACCGGGTCATCACCGGGCCGGTGGACTCGGCCGAGATGCGCTTGCTGACGGCCCTTACCGACATGATTCACGCAACCGTGGCCGACCTCGGTCCGGCCGGTGTACTGGCTGCCCAGAACACGCTGATCGAGCTGACCAAGGCGGTGGTGAAGGGGCGCTTCGACGACGTAGAACCCCGGATGGCTCCCGCGCTCGCCCAGGCCGCCAAGGACCTCGCGGACCGTCGGCTCGCTGACCCGGAACTTTCTCCGGCCATGCTTGCACGTGAACTCAACGTCTCCGTCCGTACGCTGCACCGGGCGTTCGCCGCAGTGGGTGAGCAGGTGACCGCCTACATCCGCCACCGGCGACTGCATGAGGCCCGGCTCGTCCTCGCCGCGCCGTCAGGGCGCGTGAGCATTTCAGAACTCGCTGCGCACTGGCAGTTCGCGGACGGCAGTCACTTCACCCGAGCCTTCAAGAAGCACTACGGTCAGACTCCCACCGAGTACGCCCGCTCGACCGGAGCGGCCTCGCTCGTGCCGAACCCGCACCCGTCGGGCCACCGGCTGGCCGAGAGCGCGTGATCACCTCTGCAGCCCGTCGGCCCACGGAGCGAGGAACGGGTACTCGGGCACTGCTTCGTTGCTCCGTGCCAGGTAGGAGTGCAGTCGGCGCCAAGACTTCACTGGCCGTCAGCCGAGCGCCGCACCTCGGGTTGGTCCGCCGATGTACCGCCAACTCTCCTATGGTCGGTGGTCATCACAGAGCCGTCCGGCCGCGTAGAAGCGTGCGGGTGCTCCGCAACTCTCAGTCTTGGCCGACTCGTACGGTTCTTCCCCGGGCCGCATCAGCGGGCTGATCGCACCGAGGGCGAGGCGCGATTCCTGGACCGTTCGAGGACACGGTCGTGGACGGTCGAAGAGCGGGTCAGCCCACCCGGAGACCGACCGCCAGCGTCAGTTCGAGAACCCGGTGCGGCGACCCGAGATCCGGAAACAGCTCCCGCACCTGCGACATCCGGTACCGAACGGTCTGGGGGTGGACGAACAACGCCGCCGCCACCTCGTCCCGCCTGCCCTGGTGCAGCAGCCACGCCCGCAACGTCTCCTCGAGCCGCCGCGCGGTCGCGGCCGGCAAGGTCCGCAACGGTGCGAGGGCTCGGGCACGCAGGTCAGCGAACGCGTCCGCGTCGGCGCTCAGTACCAGCTCGGGCAGGTGGTCCTCGGTGTCGCGGATGTTGGAGGAGAGGGAGAGCGCGCGTACGGCTCGTGCGTACGAGGCGGACGCACGCGTCCACGGCCGGGCCGGGCCGACCACGGCGGTGCGGTCGGGCAGCTGCCTCAGGAGATGTGCTCGGTCGGCATCGGGGACGAGCAGCACGCCGGAAGCGTCCGGCAGATCGTCGAGGACAAGGGTGCCCGGGTCGAGCGTGCGGTAGGCCGGCCGGGCCTGGGCGGCGGGCAGCAGGACTGCGGTCAGTGAAATCGGCGGCTGCCACCCGGCCCGCCCAGCAGCGGCAAGGAGCACGTCCGGGCTCGCGCCGGAGAGGAGGTCGCGGGCCAGTTGTTCCAGGTGGCGCTCGTGGGCCCGGCCCCGCGCGGCCAGTTCGTCGGCGTGGCCCGAGGCGCTCGCGGCGGAGAGCTCGTCGATGTAGGCGAAGGTCAGCTCGGCGAACTTGGCGACCTGGGCGGCGGGCAGACCCGCGGGGACGGCACCTGCGGCCAGGCCTCGCCAGGCCACGCGGGCGCCGACCCGGTAGGCGCTGAGCAGGGCGTCCATCGAACGGCCGTCGCGGACCTCGCCGCGGCCCAGTTCGTAGGCCGCGTCGCCGGCGTCGCCGCCCGTGGCGTTTCCGCTCGCGAGGTCAAGATAGAGGCCCAGGGCGGTGCGGACGGCTCGGCGGATGGTGGCGCCCATGCGGCCCGAAAGGGCGTTGGCGTAGGGCGGGACCTCGTCGATGATCGCCTGGACGACCTCGTCGGCGGTGGTCCTCAGCGCGGCCCGCAGCGCGGTGACCGTCGTCTCATCCAGGGCCAGCTCGGTGGCCCTCCGGCTTGCATGGCTCACGTTTTTGTTCCTTGCGAACAATTTAGCCGATCAGATTTACGTCCTGCGGTCAGGACTTTACCCCTTCAGGCGCAGCAAGCTGGAGGCATGACGAGTACAGCCCTCCGCAGCAGGGCGTGGAAACTGCTGGAGATGGTCACGACGCCGCTGCTGCCGTCGGACTACCTCGACCTGGTCAGCCCGCTGCGTGCGGGCGCTGACCTGCGGGGGCGCATCGAGGCCGTGCACCCCGAGACGGGTGACGCCGCGACCATCGTGATCAGGCCGGGACGGGGCTGGCGCGGCCACACAGCCGGTCAGTACGTGCGGATCGGGGTCGACGTCGACGGGGTGCGCCTGTGGCGTGCCTACTCGGTCACCTCGCCGACAAACCGCCGGGACGGCCGGATCACGATCACCGTGAAGGCCATCCCGGACGGCAAGGTCAGCAACCACCTGGTCCGCATGGCGCAACCCGGCATGCTGATCCAGCTCGACCAGGCGACCGGTGACTTCGTGCTGCCGGAGGCCAAACCCGCCAAGGTGCTCTACCTGACGGCCGGCAGCGGCATCACGCCGGTGATGGGCATGCTGCGCGACATCGATTTCGACGACGTCGTGATGGTCCACTCCGCACCGAAGCCGCACGACGTGATCTTCCGCAGCGACTTGCACGACCTGGTCGCCGACAAGAAGCTGCGTCTCACCGAGCTGCACACCGACACGGACGGCATGCTCGACATCGCCCGTCTGGGCGAACTCGTCCCCGACTGGGCCGAGCGCGAGACCTGGGCGTGCGGGCCCGCGGGCCTGCTCGACGCCGCCGAGGACCACTGGACCGAGCACGGCGTCCCGGAGCGCCTGCACACCGAACGCTTTCGCTCCGGCGTCGTCGTCACCGGCGACGGTGGCGAGGTCACGTTCGGCACCACCAACAAGACCGTCGACGCGGACGGCGCCACGCCGCTGCTGGACGTCGGCGAGGAGGCCGGCGTGCTCATGCCGTCCGGATGCCGCATGGGCATCTGCTTCGGCTGCGTCACGCCGCTCACGGCGGGCGCCGTCCGCGACTTGCGCACCGGCGAGATCACCGAGGCCGGGCCGGGCGTCCTCATCCAGACCTGCGTGTCCGCCGCGGCGGGCCCCTGCGAGATCGAACGGTAGGAGCACCTTGACCGCCATCGACCCCACCGCCCACCTGACCGCGGAGCAGATCGAGGAGCTCGGCCGCGAGCTGGACGCGATTCGCGACGAGGTGATCGCCGGCCGCGGTGAGAAGGACGCCGCCTACATCCGCAAGGTCATCTCTGCACAGCGCAAACTCGAGCTGGTCAGCAGGGGCGTCCTACTGTTCTCGATCTTCCCGCCCGCGTGGCTGATCGGCACCGCCGGCCTGTCCGTGGCGAAGATCATGGAGAACATGGAGATCGGCCACAACGTCCTGCACGGCCAGTGGGACTGGATGCGGGACCCGAAGATCCACTCCACCACCTGGGACTGGGATCACGTCTCGCCGGCCGAGCAGTGGAAGCACTCGCACAACGAGCTGCACCACACGTACACCAACGTGATCGGCAAGGACAACGACCTCGGCTACGGCATCATGCGCGTCGACGAGGACCAGAAGTGGTACCCGTTCCACCTCGGCCAGCCGCTGTGGAACTTCATCAACGCCTGCTTCTTCGAGTACGGCATCGCCGCCTACGACCTGGATCTCGGCAGGAACCTGCACAAGCGCCGCCGCAAGAACCCGGAGTTCCGCGCGCGGGCCAGGGCCGTGGGCCGCAAGATCCGCAAGCAGGTGCTCAAGGACTACGTGATCCACCCGCTCCTCTCGGGCCCGTCGTTCCTCACCACGCTCGCCGCCACGTTCACCGCGAACCTGGTCCGCAATATCTGGTCCCACTCGGTGATCATGTGCGGGCACTTCCCCGAGGGCGTGCAGGTCTTCGAGCGCCGGTCGATCAAGGGCGAGACGCGCGGCCAGTGGTACCTGCGCCAGATGATGGGCTCGGCGAACATCAGCGGCGGCAAGGCCATGCACTTCATGACCGGCAACCTGTCGCACCAGATCGAGCACCACCTGTTCCCGGACCTGCCGAGCAACCGGTATGCCGAGGTCGCGGTGAAGGTGCGCGGCTTGTTCGAGAAGTACGAGCTGAAGTACGTCACCGGGCCGCTGCCCAAGCAGGTGTACTCGGCGTGGCACAAGGTCTTCCGGCTCTCGCTGCCGAACAAGAAGCCCAAGGTCACGACGCCGGACCGCGAGCAGGAGCTCGCCGCGGTCTGACTCCCGGTACTGGTTCAGACCATTCGACCGTACCGACGGCACAAGAGGGGCTGAGGCCCTCGTGGTCCCACTGCTCGAGCAGCACCTCTGCGGGGAGCGCGCTGCCGTCGGGAGCAAGGCGCTGGCCGGCTGGACGAGTGCCGCGAAGGCCCGACGCCCTGCGTCGAGGACGGCGGTGAGCCGACTCTGCAGCCCGTCGGCCCACGGAGCGAGGAACGGGTACTCGGTCAATGCGTCGTTGCTCCGTGCCAGGTAGGAGTGCAGTCGGCGCCAATGCGAGTGGCGTCCGAGCGGAAGTTACGGGCGCGGTCGTAGCGTTCCCGTTCCTCGTCGCGCCCGGCCTCGATGTCCTCCTCGTCCCTGGGCTCCCTGTCGAGCCAGGTGGTGAGAGAGTCCACCTCGCTCACCGCTACGCCGAGCGGCAGGATCGGGCTGTCCGTGGACAGAGGTCACCGACAGTTCGCACAGAGCCGCTCGACGGCTTCGCCGAACGGGAAGTCGACCTGGTTCGCGGAGTCGGCAGACCGCAGCGTGCGGCACTCGGGGCTTCCGTGGAGCTTGCCCTTGGTTATGCGCAGCCACTGACAGCCCGCCGGGTAATCGGTCCCCTCCACTCTGGGGTGGGTTGACGTACCACGCCAGGCGCACGGCTGCCGTCACTGGTCCGGGAGGCGCGACCGAGCGACCCTGTTCGGTGCTTAGCGTGATGACCCAGTGTCGGTGGGTGACGCTCTGGAGCTGGCTTCGGGAGGGTAATTTCCTTTCCGGGAGCTCGACTTGGCGCTCTAGAAGAACCCAACTGCCTTCGGGGAATAGCTGCAATAAAGGTTCTTCGTCTTCTGGTGGTACAGCAGTTGAACCCATGCTGACCAGGGGAACGGCAGTTGGTGCGGCTCCTTGGCGGGGGCCGGTCCGGAAATGGTCCGGATCTTGGTCCTGGTGGTCCCCAGGCGGAGTAGCTGGCGTGGGAGGGGAAGGTCTGGGAGTGGTCCCGGGTCTTGCATGCCCCCGGCGGCTCGCCAGGCCGTCGTACGTTGCGCGAAACTGAGCTTCCTGGCCTTCGCGACCGTGGGACAGGTCGACCTCATCGAACCAGCGCGTAGCTCGGCGGTTCAGCGGTGTAGTGGCCAGCCGGAGCGCTTCGATGACGTTGGACTTACCGGAGTTGTTCTCACCCACGAGCAAAGTGATGTCGGGTTGGAAGCCGACCTCGATGTCGTAGCACGACCGGAAATTCTTTATACCGAGTTGCCGCAAGTACATGCCGGCATTAGGTTCTTCCTGGCTCACCAACGCACCCCCGCTACTCCATCCAGCCGCAAAGACGGCCACCCGCACTATGAGTCTCGTAGGGCGGTCTCGTGCACTCTGGCACATGACCCACGCGACGATCATATGAACCGGCAAGTAGCACGGAGGGCGGTATCGAGATCGCGGGGGCCTTTCCGACATGGCCACGTCCCAGCCCACCGAGGAATCGACCGGGAAGCTGACGGCCAAATTAACCGACGACCCCACCGCTCAGCCCATGCCGACCGGCTCGTCCTTCAACCGGCATTGGGGAGCCCACCCCGACCGCATCGTCCTCCAGCAGCCCAGAGATCGGTACTGCCACCTCACCCTCCTGCCTCTGGCGCCAAGCCTGAGGGCTCTCTTGCCTACGCCGACGCCGCTTCCTGGATCGCTCGACGCACCGAACTCCCGATCGGTGCTATCGGTGCCATCACTCTGGTTGCTGTCGGCCGCCGAGCGCAGGCCGGGGGTTAGCCGGACGGCACCGATAAAGCCCCATAACCGAAGTCCGTATCGGCAGGCTCCCGGGACATCATTTCGGGGGCCTGCTGGCGTCTACGGTAGGTCACTCGCAGGATTCACGGGCCCTGAGTGGGCCCTGCATGTACCGGCGGCACGTCGTAGAGCGGACGGCCAGATGTATCTCCGGGATTGCCGCTTCGAGGAGTCCTTCGTCGCCTTCCAGGTCGAGTTTGTTCCTGGTGGCGGTTTCAACGTCGAGACGTACCGCAAGGGGTGCACCCGGCCCGACGGGGTCCGCGCCTCCGCCGGAAGCACTTCTCCGGGTCGGGGAATGGTCCGTCGCAGGCGGTGTGTTGATGGCGACGGAGATCACCTCGTGGGGCTACGACACCCGGGACCGGGAGGGAGAAGCCCCTCGCGTACGCGGATGCCGACATCCCCGTGCTCGTGGTCGTCGACCTCGACGTGGATAAGGTGTTCATCTGCTCGGATCCGGTCGACGGGAAGTGCCAGACCACCAACAGCTACGAGTGCGGCGATCAGGCCGAGCTGCCCGGCCTCGAGATCACCCTCGATACCATCGAGCTGAACGACGACCGGGGCAAGCCGAAGCAGCAGAAAAAGAGAAGCTCGCCAGCCGGCCACGGGCACGACAGCGCCCGCACAGCCGATGTGCTGTGCGGGCCCTGTCGTGCCCGTAAGCTACGCGGCTCCTGCCCAGGCTGCCGCCCCGTGGGCCCACAGAGTGAACTCCCCGTAGCGGATCGCGTCGCTCGGCTGGTCGAACAGGCCGTACAGGAAGCCGGGGCGCAGCTCTGCGCCATCGCCTTCCGGAGCCTGCTCTCCACTTCGTGTGTGGGGGGGGTGCCCCTATGGGTTTGGTCAAGGTGATGGGGCGGTCTGGGGTTCGTAGAAGGTGCCGTCTCGGAGCATGGCGAAGAGGACGTCGGCTCGTCGTCGGGCGAGGCAGAGGAGTGCTTGGGTGTGGTGTTTGCCCTGGCTGATCTTCTTGTCGTAGTAGGCCCGGGAGGCCGGGTCGGCGAGGGCTGCGAACGCGGAGAGGAAGAAGGCCCGTTTGAGCTGCTTGTTTCCGCGTCGGGATGGTTGCTCGCCGCGGATCGACGAACCGGAACTGCGGGTCGTCGGGGCGAGGCCGGCATAGGCAGCGAGGTGAGCGGCGGACGGGAACGAACTGCCGTCGCCGACGTCGATGAGGATGCGGGCTCCGGTCCTGACGCCGATCCCCGGCATGGACGTCAGGACCTTGGAAAGAGGGTGGAGCTCCAGCAGTTCCTCGATCCGGGCTGCGAGGAGTTTTCGCTGGTCAAGCACTGCCTGGAGAGAGTTGGCGAGGCTGGGGACGATCAATGCGGCCGCGTCGGTGCCCGGGACGACGACGGTCTGCTCGTCCAGAGCCGTGAAGATGTCCTCGACCAGCCGCTCGGCCATCCGCGGCGCCTTGGGACGTATCAAGGTCACGAGGCGACGGCGTCCGGCCTTGCGGATCTGGGCTGGGGAACCGAACTGGTCGAGGAGCTTGAGCACCGCCGGATGCTGCACTCGCGGGCCCAGGACCCGTTCCAGCGACGGATGGATCTGCGTGAGAAGGCCGCGGAGACGGTTGCTGATCCGGGTTGCCTCACCCGCGAGGTCGTCGTCGAAGCCGACGATCATCTCCAGCTCGGCGATGGTTTCCTCCTCGAGATCGACCGAGCGGAGCGTGTGGGGCATGACGCGGGCCGCGTCCGCGATGACGAACGCGTCGCGGGCATCAGTCTTGGCCTCGCCCGGATAGAGATCAGCGATCCGTCGCATCGTCAGCCCGGGCAGATAGGCGACCGGGCAGCCCATGTCCCTCGCGACTGCGAGCGGCAGAGCGCCGATGGAGGCCGGCTGGTCGACCACGACCAGCACGGTCCCGTGCTTGGCCTGCAGTCTCCCGAAGACCTCGCGGAGCTTGGGCTCACTGTTGGGCAGCCGCTTATCGAAGGCCTTCTTCCCGGCCGGCGTGACGGCGGTGGCGTGGTGTTCGCCCTTGCCGACGTCCAGGCCGAGGAAGGCGCCGATGCCGCTGATGTCGATCACGTGCGTCCTCCGGTCGTCCCCGTCGCCCGGCCGTCCCACGGCACCGATCGCCACATCCACATTACGAAGAGCCTCCCGACCTGCGAAGAAGCCGGTGGTCATGCCCCTAATCAGCGGTCTGTCGATGCCTCCGGAGCCGGTGACACCACCCCCCAAGACATGCGATCGACAGGGGGAGAAAGTCATGCCGACTCCGAAGGCCGGGCGCCCCGTTGCGGGGCAACCAAAACGGTAATGGGGGGGGGAGTTGCCCTTCACCCAACTCCCCCCGGAGCGCTGCGATATGTCCCTCGACCTTGTCCATGTACGTCGAGAGCTCTGGGCATTCGAGGTCGCAAAGTCCATCTGTTGAGCGTACGAGCGAGGACTGACAGCCAGGGCGCACCTCGGTGCTGGTCTGCCGCGAGCGTGGTGGACCAAGCGGACGGCCAGCTGCTCGGTCTGCCGGGCTATTCGCGGTGGGCGGGGTGCCCGTCGGTGAGGAGACTGCCATACGCCAGGGCCAGAACGGGGAAGCCGAGGTCGTGCAGCGCAAGGCGGGCCGTCTCGGCGGTGGACGGCTGGTAACCGGTGGCCTTCTTCAGGAGGGCGACAACGTAGTGCAGGCTCCCGCCGACGAGCGCGAACCATGCCTGATTCTTGCTGAACGTGCAGCTGTGCGCGGGCACCAGTTCGGCTGCGGCCTGCTGGACCTGGGCGAGGGTGACTTCGCGGCGGGTGCCCTCGGAGAGGAACGTGGCGGTGGTGGGCATGGGCTGTTCCTTCGGTTCGGTGTCGCGCCCGAGGATCGTACGCACTCCCTGCCTGGACGGGCCTGGGGGCGCTGGATCAGGCATGGGGCAGGGTGTTGCCGTGGCCGGGCCGTGGTCGCTACCGGCCCGCGCGAGCAGCGCCGACGAGCCTGGCGGCGCACTCCCGGCATGCGGCGTCGTGGCTGCGGATCGCCGGATGGTCGGCCGCGACCAGGTGACGGCTTGGCCGCGGCTGGGAGGTAGATGACCTCCGCGCCGTGGAGGTTGAGGCGGAATACAGCTTGCCCTTGCTCGTTGCCAGGCGTAGCAGGTGATGAGGATGGCGCGGGTCGGTCCCAGGGGAACCTCGGGCCGGAACCTCGAACCGAGCGTGACGTGGCGTAGCTCACCGCGAGTCGAGGGCATGTCGGCAGGATATGAGCAGCCCAGACCAGCCCGCCGGGTAATCGGTCCCCTCCACTCTGGAGTGAGTTGACGACTCAGGCCATGAGCGCGGCCGCCGTCACGATGGTCCTGCGGACCACGTGATGAGAGCGGTGGGGCACAAAGGGCGTGCCCACACCCATGGCGCTCTGCAGAGCCGAGCCGTCCCCTTGCGTTGTGCCACCACGCGCGTCAGAGGGTTGACGCCTGCCTTACTCCGGGCGGGAGTCTGGTCCGTGACTGGTCCGTGACTGGTCCGGGAGGCGCGACCGAACGGCTCCCTTCTGCACTCAGCGTCATGGTTCCGGGTCGGTGGGTGACGCTTCGGAGCTGGTCCCGGGAGGTCAATTGCCCTCCCGGGAGATCGACTTGGCGCTCTAGAAGAATCCAAGTGCCTTCGGGGAATAGCTGCACAAAAGGTTCTTCGTCTGCTGGTGGTACACGTGCCACACCCGTTTTGAGCAGGCAAAATGAAGCAATCTGCCTTCGATGGGCCGGTGCTGGTCCGCAACTGGCCCGGATCTTGGTGGGTGGGTATCGGGGGAGTGCCGTGTTCCGCGGCCAGGGCCTCAGAACGATGGTCGTCGATGGGCGACTTCAGGCATTGGGCTCTGCGGGTGTGCCGGTGAGTGTGGGGCAAGCCGCGTCGGCGTTACCGGGTGGGGGCGCGGGTGCGGACGAGTAGCAAGGTCAGGACTCCGGGAGCCACCACCAAGGCGACGTACCACAAGGCCCCATGCGAGATGGCGAGTCGCGCGAAGGTGGCAGGCGCGCCGGAGAGCGTGATCTGGACAGCCCAGAGGGCCATCGCCATCGCGGTGGTGACTAGCGCGAGCCACGCGCCCCGCCGGGCAAGGGCAGCTTGATCCGCGTGGCCGGTCAGCAGGCGGGTCCCAGCCGAGGCGAGTATGAAGCCAGCGGCGCCGAATGTGGCGGTGAAGAGGAGTGCCAGCGGCTTGCCATCACATACGAGGACCGCGATTGCTGCGTACCAGAGGCCCGCAGCTATCGACATCAACGCGGACATGCTTCGCTCCTTCCTGTGGGGCGGGCTCTGAACGAGCCCGCCCTCGGCCCCACCCGACGGTTTAGCCGGCAGGGGAGCGGAGAGATCGATCTCGACTGCCCCCCGCGGTCCGCTCTCGTTCTCCTCGACCCTCCTGATGCCACCCGCTGCTTCTCGCTTACCCAAAGTGCCGAGAGCAGCCCCAGGGTGTTCGTGATGCCGTCACAAGACTGGGGCAATGCACCGCGGCACTCTCGTTCCTATACCGCCGCGACGGCTCGTCCGTAGTCCGCGGCCACCTACGTCCGAGGACCCGACGTGCGGATCTGCGAGGCCCTCAGGTTTCCGGTCTGGCCCCTCGATGAGTATGACCCCGGTCTCCCATCCGTAGCCGCGACTATCAGGGGACTGAGGAGCCCCGGTCGGGGTCGCATTCGTAGGACGCTTCCCACTTCCCTCCCGCAGTGGCTTGCTTGCCAGGGTCTCGCGCACAGGGCGGCGGCGTGAGAGCGCGCTCCGGAAGCGCGCGTACGGGTGATGCTGCCGGAGCCCGGCAGGAGGCGCGCGTCGGAGAACGGTCCCTCAACTCTGAATCTCCAAAGGTCGGTTCCATCTCAGACGTGTGACTGCCACCGTCAGTCGTTGTTCTCGCCGCTGCCGACCACGTAGGCGACGAGCACGCCGGCGAGCGCTGCCCAGGCCGCTGCGGCGGGTCCCGCTGTCACCCACGCGAGAAGGCCGAGCAGGACGGCGGTGAGGGCTCCGGTGGCGAGGGCTCGGGGGTTGGTGAGGAACTTCCACTGGCGGCGTCCGCTGCCGGGTTGGCGGATCTCGGCGATGGCCGTTCTGATGACGAGGGCCGCCACCACGATGGCGATGCTCAGCAAGGTGACGGACATGGTGTCTCCGGCGCCGTCAGTGGTGCTGAGCGGCGGGTCGGTCCATCTCGCCGCGTTGGTAGATGTCGGGGATGCCGTCCGCGTCCGCGTCGACGTTCTCTTCCTCGTACAGGCGTTTGTAGAGCGCGTTGCGGCGGCGCAGCAGTACGGCTGCCAGGATCGCGGCGGTGACGGAGGCGATGAGGACGGCTGCCTTGACGAGTTCGCCGACTGCCCGGCCGGGGAAGGCGAGTTCGCCGATGAGGAGGGCCACGGTGAAGCCGATACCGGCGAGGACGGAGAGGCCGAGGACGTCGGCCCAGGCCAGGTCGGGGTTGAGCTGTGCCTTCGTGTAGCGGGCGGCCAGGTAGGTGCCGAGGAAGATTCCGATGACCTTGCCGACGACGAGGCCGATGACGATTCCGAGGGGTTCGGGGCTGCTGAACACCTCCGCCAGAGCGGGACCGGAGATGGTGACGCCGGCGGCGAAGAGGGCGAACAGGGGGACGGCGACTCCCGCGGAGAAGGGGTGTAGCAGGTGCGCGACGCGGGAGGCGGGGGAGGCCTCCTCGTCCTTGTCGCGGGTGGTGCGCAGGATGAGGCCCATGGCGACGCCGGCGACGGTGGCGTGGACACCGCCGTTGTACATGAGGGCCCAGATCGCGATGCCGAGCGGCACGTACCACCACCAGCCCCAGACGCGGAGCCGTTGGAGGAGGTAGAAGAGGGCGAGTCCGGCGAAGGCTCCGCCGAGGGCCCAGAGGTTCAGGTCGCTGGTGAAGAAGATCGCGATGATGAGGATGGCGCCGAGGTCGTCGACCACGGCGAGGGTGAGGAGGAAGGCGCGCAGCGCGGCCGGGAGGTGGGTGCTGATCACCGCGAGGACGGCGAGGGCGAAGGCGATGTCGGTGGCCATCGGCACGGCCCAGCCGTCGGGGCTGCCGCCGCCTACCCAAGCGGTTGCTGCGTAGAGCGCGGCCGGCACGGCCATGCCGCACATCGCGGCGATGACCGGGAGGGCGGCGGTGGCGGGGGTGCGCAGCTCGCCGACGACGAGTTCCCGCTTCAGTTCGATGCCGGCGACGAGGAAGAAGACCGCGAGGAGTCCGTCGGCGGTCCAGTGTCCGACGGAGAGGTCCAGGCCGAGGGCGGGTATGCCGAAGTGGAAGTCGCGTATCGCCTCGTACGCGCCGCTCAGCGGGCTGTTTGCCCAGATCAGCGCGATGACGGCTGCGGCGAGGAGGACGAGTCCGCCGACGGTCTCGGTGCGCAGGGCGGACGCGATGGCCTGGCGTTCGGGCCACGGCATGAGGCCGAAGACGATGCGAGGGCGCGGGCTGCTCATGGCGGAGTGCCTTTCGGGGCGTCGACTGGAAATGGGCATACGGCCCCTGGGACGCCGACCAGACTTCCCGGCACACCGCGCGCCCCGGGCGGCTCAGCCACCTCGTTGACGCGTTCTTTACACACTATGGGAGATGTCCGTATCCCGCTAGAGGGGCCCTCACCTGCAAGAACGCATGCGAACGGGCTCGTACACACCAGGCGCGAGGTGTGTACGAGCCCGCTCAGGAGCCGGGCCGCGGGGCGGTCAGGCGGTGGTCTTCACCAGCTCCTGGTCGTCGTCCTCGTCTGCTTCGGTGTCCGTGTCGAGGCCGGCATCGCGGCGGCGGACGTAGCCGAGGAAGTTGTTCAGCTCCTGCTTGACCACGGGGGCCAGCAGGTACAGGCCGATGATGTTGATGACGGCGAGCATGAAGAGCACCGCGTCGGCCATGTCGATCAGGGTCTGCAGGGTGAGCAGAGAACCGGCGACCGCGAACAGCGTGTAGAAGACCTTGAAGGTCAGCTCGCTGGTCTTGCTGCGGCCGAAGAGGTGCGTCCACGCCTTCATGCAGTAGTAACCCCAGGTCAGCACGGTGGAGATGGCGAACAGCATCACCGCGATGGTGAGGATGTACGGGAACCAGGGCAGGACCGTGGCGAAGGCGTCGGAGGTGATCGTCACGCCGCCGGGGCCTTCGCCCTTGCGGGCTTCGCCCCAGCTGGCCGGGTTGGCGATGACGATCGTCAGGGCGGTCATCGTGCAGATGACCACGGTGTCGATGAACGGCTCCAGCAGGGCGACCAGGCCTTCGCTGGCGGGGTGCTTGGTCTTGACCGCGGAGTGGGCGATCGGGGCGGAGCCGAGACCGGCCTCGTTGGAGAACGCGGCCCGCTTGAAGCCGACGATCAGCGCGCCGAGGACGCCACCGGCGACACCCTGCGGGTTGAAGGCGCCCTCGATGATGGCGGAGATCGCGGACGGCACTGCGGAGACGTTGACCAGGATGACCACGAGGCAGGCGGCGATGTAGATGCCGGCCATCGCCGGGACGAGCTTGCTGGTCACGGAGGCGATGGAGCGGATGCCGCCGAGGAGAACGATGCCGACGATCGCGGCGATCAGGATGCCGAAGAACAGCGCGCCGGCCGAGGAGCCGAGCATGCCGGACTCGCCGCCGGTGACGGAGACGAGCTGGGCGTAGGACTGGTTGACCTGGAAGAGGTTGCCGCCGAAGAGGCCGAAGAAGAGGATCATCGCGGAGGCGAGGACACCCAGCGCCTTGCCCAGCTTCAGGCCTTTGGCGCCGAAGCGGTCGGCCAGGCCCTTGGGCAGGTAGTGCATCGGGCCGCCGGAGACCGTCCCATCGGCGTGGACCTCGCGGTACTTCACGCCGAGGGTGACCTCGACGAACTTCGTGGCCATGCCGAGCAGGCCGCAGAGGATCATCCAGAAGGTGGCACCGGGGCCGCCGATGGAGACGGCGACGGCGACACCGGCGATGTTGCCGAGGCCGACGGTGCCGGAGACGGCCGCGGTCAGGGCCTGGAAGTGGTTGACCTCACCGGCCGAGCCGTCCTCGTCGTACTTGCCGCGCACCACGTTAACCGCGAGCCGGAACTTGCGTATCTGCACCAGGCCGAACCAGCCCGAGAAGACCAGGCCGGCCACGACGAGCCAGGCCACGATCAGCGGAATCTGGGTCCCGTTGACGGGTACGGAGTAGAAGACGATGTCTCCGAGCCACTTGGCGATGGGCTCGAAGAATCCGCTGACGGCTTCGTCTACGGAGGTGGTGATGGTGTCGAGTGACATCAGGCTTTACCTCGATGGCGCAGAACCGGCGCAGTGCGGTGCGACGGTGTGAGTGCGGGCGGGCATGGAGCGAAATCCGTTGTCCGATCGATGGCCTGGGAGGTTTGGTCCGCGGACTCGGACCTCGACTTCCCTGGCCGTGCAAAGCCGGTGCGTGCCGGCACTCCGAGGTCCGGCGAGGGGTGGGCCGGAAGCGGAGTTGCGCATTCTTAGCACGCTGTTTGCATGGTCTTTAGTGATGCAGCTCACGCACAGGGTGAAAATGTCGTATTTCCCCAGGTTCGGTGATGGGATCGTTATCCGGATATGAGGTTCCGTTGAGCGAACGATCGCAGCCATCGGAGGGCATAAGGCTCTGCGTTCCGGGTGGGCGTACTGCGTACGGCCGGGCGGAGAAGACCGGCCCATACGTACGGTTGATCACGGTGACGGTGTGTGGTGTTGTGGTCGACGGCCCGGCGGGGCGCCCTTTGTGTGTGGTGGTGTTGTTCCACCGCGGACAGCGTGACCGGGTCATGGCGGTGACGTTCTTGCCTGCCGGTGACCCGAGCCGGTTGCGGCCGGAGGCCGACCCCTGGCCAGGGGTCGGCCTCCATCGTCGGGGCTCTGGGGAGGGTGCGGGTCAGGCGGCCTCTCCGACGAGTTCTTCGAGGACGTCTTCCATCGTGACGAAGCCGATCACGGCGCCGTCGGTGTCGGTGACGGCGGCGAGGTGGGTGCCGGCCGCGCGCATGGCGGACATGGTGTCGTCCAGGGGTGTGTCCTGGCGGACTGCGGTGACGGTGTGCAGGGCGCCGGCCGGGAAGGGAGCCGTGCGGTCGGCGGCGGCCAGGGCGTCCTTGATGTGGAGGAAGCCCATGATCCGGCCGTCGGGGCCGGTGACGACGAAGCGGGAGAAGCCGTGTTCGGCGGCGGTGAGTTCCAGGCCGCGCGGGGTGATGGTGTGCGGCACGGTGACGAACTCGGTGCGGGGGATCATGATCTCGCCGACGGGGCGGGTGCCGAGTTCGAGGGCGTCCTGGAGGCGTTCGCCGTCCTCGGGGGCGAGGAGGCCGGCGGCGCTGGAGTCCTTGACCAGGCGGGCGAGCTCGTCGTCGGTGAAGACGGAGCCGATCTCGTCCTTGGGTTCGACCTTCAGCAGCCGCAGCAGGCTGTTGGCGAAGGCGTTGATGCCGAACACGAACGGGCGCAGCGCGCGGGTGAGGGCGACCAGCGGCGGGCCCAGGAGCAGGGCGGTCGGGGCTGGGGCGGCCAGTGCGATGTTCTTGGGGACCATCTCGCCGACGAGCATGTGCAGGTAGGTCGCCGCGGTGAGGGCGAGGACGAACGCGATCGGGTGGATGAGGGCTTCGGGTACCCCGATGGCTTGGAAGGGGGGTTCGAGGAGGTGGGCGATGGCGGGTTCGGCGACGGCGCCGAGGACCAGTGAGGAGACGGTGATGCCGAGCTGGGCGGTGGCCATCATCGCGGAGAGGTGCTCCAGCGCCCACAGGGTGGTCTTCGCCCGGCGACTGCCCTTGAGCGCGGCCGGTTCGATCTGGCTGCGGCGCACGGAGATGAGGGCGAACTCGGCGCCGACGAAGAAGGCGTTGGTGATCAGGGTGAGGGCGCCGATCAGGAGCTGGACAGCGGTCATCGGGACTCCTCCCTGGTGTTGGTTTTTTCGTCGGTGGTGGCGGGGGCCGTGAGGGTGAGGCGGTCGGCGCGGTGGTGGTCTATGTCGAGGACGGTGATCTCCCAGCCGTCCACGGTGACGGTGTCCCCGCCGGCGGGGATGCGCTCCAGGCGTGCGGCGATCAATCCGGCGAGGGTCTCGTAGGGGCCCTCGGGTACGTCGAAGCCGATCGCTTCCAGCTCGTCCAGGCGGACGCTGCCGTCGGCTTCCCAGACGCGGCGGCCGTCCTCCTGGTCGGGGGCCTCGATGAGGTCGGGGACCTCGATCGGGTCGTGCTCGTCGCGGACTTCCCCGACGACTTCTTCGACGATGTCCTCGACGGTGGCGACGCCGGCGGTGCCCCCGTACTCGTCGATGACGACGACCATGGTGCGGGCCTTGCGCAGCCGGCCGAGGAGGACGTCGGCGGGCAGCGAGTGGGGCACGAGCAGCGCGGTGGTCATCAGGTCGGCCACCGGGACCACGCGGCGTTCGTCCTCGTCGAAGGCGAGGACGTCGCGGATGTGGAGGGTGCCGACGACCTCGTCGAGGGTGTCGCGGTAGACGGGGAAGCGGGACAGGCCGGTGGCGCGGGTGAGGTTGGCGGCGTCGGCGGCGGTGGCGTGCATCTCCAGGGCCTGGACCTCGATGCGCGGGGTCATGACGTTCTCCGCGGTCAGCTCGGCCAGGTGCAGGGTGCGTACGAACAGTTCGGCCGAGTCGGCCTCGATCGCGCCCTCGCGGGCGGAGTGGCGGGCCAGGGCGACGAGCTCCTCGGGGGTGCGGGCCGAGGCCAGCTCCTCGGCCGGCTCCAGGCCGAAGCGGCGCACGAGCCGGTTCGCGGTGTTGTTCAGGTGCCGGATCAGCGGCGCGAACGCGGCGGTGAAGGCACGCTGCGGGCCGGCCACGACCTTGGCGACGGCCAGCGGGCGGGAGATCGCCCAGTTCTTGGGGACCAGCTCGCCCACGACCATCAGGACGACCGTCGAGAGGGCGACACCCAGCAAGGTCGCTGTGGTGGAGACCGCGCCGGCGGGCAGGCCCGCGGACTGAAGGGGGCCCCGCAGCAGCGCGGAGACGGAGGGCTCGGCGAGCATGCCGATCACCAGCGAGGTCACCGTGATGCCGAGCTGCGCACCGGACAGCTGGAAAGTGAGCCGCTTGGCGGCCTTCAAGGCGCTCTCGGCGCCGCGCTCACCTGCCGCGACGGCGCGTTCGAGTTCGCTGCGTTCGACGGTGGTGAGGGAGAACTCGGCGGCTACGAACACGGCGCAGGCCAGTGTCAGGACTAGTGCGAGAAGTAGCAGCAGGACTTCGGTCACCGTGCCACCCCCGCTCCCGGCCGAAAGATCTGCGGGCAGGACGTGGCACGGCATGGACTGGGAGGTTCACCCATTGCGGGTCTTGCACTCCATTCGCTTCTCGGTGGACCTGGACGGTCCTAACTGCTGTTTGGTGACGGACAGTATCTGCAATCCTCTGGTAAAGGGAAAGTAAAAAGGCTGGGGTTCGCGCCCCTGCGAGGGGGCACCGACCGCTTGCGCATGCCCTCCTCCATGGCCGGGGAGAGTCCGGCGGGTCACTTGGGCGGAAGGGTGGCGGCGAAGGCGGTGGCCGTCGTGATCCAGTGGTCCAGGACGGCATCGTCTGCCAGGGCGGGGCCGCTCACGGTCACCCAGCCCCGCATCGGGCGGCCTGTGAAGTCCATGGGGCGAGCCTCGGGGCGGGCGAGGGCCTGTTCCGTTCCTTCGGGGCCCACGCGGACGGTGAGCTCGTCACCGGACACGCACACCGTCATGTTTCCGTGCAGCAGGAAGGCGAGGCCGCCGAACATCCGCTTCTCGGCGAGTTCGGGCCGCTCGCCGAGCCGCTCGCGGATCCGTTGGGTGAGACCTTCGTCGTACGTCACGGATTCACTGTCCCGCGCCGAGCAGTCGCCCGCGCGCCGGGCCCGTCACGGGGTCTGGCGGTGAGGGGCCGCATGCCGGGCCGCCGGGTTGGCGACGGCGTGGCGGGGGTCGGCGGCACGGGTGATGGCGGACTCGACGGAGGCGACGCGGTCCGCCAGGAGGCCGAGGGCGGCGACCGCGCGGGTGAGCGGATCGCTGTCGGGGCCGCCGAGGGTCTGTGCGCGTACGTGGGCGGTCTTGATCGCGGTCCAGCGTGCGGACTGTTCCGCCGTGAGGGGGGAGCGGAGTTCGGTGAGCTTGAGGAGGTTGGCCTCGGCGCCTGTGGTGAGGGTCTGGGCCTCGCTGGTGTAGTGGTCCTCGATCACCGTGGCCAGCTCGGCGTCGTTCATGACAGGGTCGATCCGGGCGGCGATCTTGTTCATGTTGCGGTACGAGCCCTGGAGCAGGAAGGGCGGCTCGGTGCGGGCTTCCTCGCTCTGGGCGGCGGAGGCGATGTAGGCGGCGTTCACGGCGAGGACGGTGTCCCGCGCGGTCAGCAGGTGCCGCAGCACCGCGAGTATCCGCTCCAGCTCGGCGGGGGCGTACGGGTGGGCCAACCGGTCGGCGCCGGCCGCAGGGTCGGCTGCGGCCAGGCGCAGCAACAGGTCGAGGTCGGCGCGGTCGCGGCCGGCGAGCGGGGCGAGGACCGGGTTGGAGGTGAGGGCGTTCTCGACGAAGCTGGTGGCGAAGGCCGCCTCCTTGCCGGTCAGGACGTCGCCGAGGTTCCAGACGTCGGCGCGGTTGGCGAGCATGTTGGGTATGCGGAAGCGGTGGCCGGATTCGGTGTACGGGTTGCCGGTCATGCAGACGGCGAACCGCTTGCCGCGCAGGTTGTAGGTGCGCGCCTCGCCGTTCCGGACGCCTTCCATGCGGCGGGTGGCGTCGCACAGTGAGATGAACTGCTGGAGCAGTTCCGGCGAGGTGTGCTGGATGTCGTCGAGGTACAGCAGGGTGTTGTTCCCTGCCTCCAGCGCAAAGTTGATCTTTTCGACTTCCCGGCGCGCGGTGGCGCTCGGCGCTTCGGTGGGGTCGAGCGAGGTGACCGTGTGTCCGAGCGCCGGGCCGTCCACCTTGACCAGGACCAGGCCGAGGCGGTCGGCCACGTACTCCACGAGGGTCGTCTTGCCGTAGCCGGGCGGGGAGATGAGTAGCAGCAGGCCGTTGTTGTCCGTCCGCTTGGTCTCCCCGGTGGTGCCGAGCTGCTTGGCGAGGTTGTCGCCGATAAGGGGCAGGAACACCTCGTCGAGCAGGCGGCCCCGGACGAAGGAGGACATGACTCGGGGCTGGTAGTCGTCCAGTCGGAGCCGTGCGCGCTCGGCGGTGACCAGAGCTGCGCGTCGGTGCTGGTAGTCGCGAAAGCCTGGCACGACGGTGGTGAAGAACTCCCTTGTCCGGGAGAGGAGTTCGTCGATTCGTACGGTGAGGGACCGGCCGGTGACGCGCGGGTGGTGGCCGAGGAGGCCCTCGGCGGTCCCGGTCAAGGCGGCGTCCGACTCGTAGCGGTCGAGGTGCGGGCAGAGCTCGACGGCCACGGCCTCTGCGAGGTCCCCGGGGGCGAGGGGTTCTCCGGTCGCGGCGGCGTACGAGGCGAGCCAGGCCTCAGCGAGCTGGCGCTGGTCAGCCAGGGCGGGCAGCGCGGCGAGGTCCTCGTCGAAGGCGGATGTGCCGACCGCCCGCCGGAACTTCTCCAGCAGGGTGCGGGCGCCGGTGCTGGTGACGAAGCCGCTCCGGCCGTCGGCCAGTTCCTCGAAGAGGTACTCGGCGGCCGAGGCGCTGCTGGGGCCTTCGATGGCGGCTGCCAGTTCGGCCCGGAATTCGGCGATCGCGGGCGGCGCTCCGAAGGCCTCCCGGATACGGGCGAGCGAGGTGGCACGGCGGGTCCAGGTGGCCCGCTCCTCGACGGTCGTGCGGTGGGCCCAGAATAGCTGCGCCTCGGCGCGGGCCTCGGGCGGGTAGCGCAGCAGGCCCGCCGACTCGTGCAGGCGCAGCAGGACGGTCAGGATGACGGTGGCGTCGTGGTCGTGGACCCCGCGCTCGTAGCCCTCGTCGTACGCGGCTTCGGCGGCGCGCCGGACGAGGGCCGGGAGGTCGGCCTCCGCGAGGACGGCCGGCCCGTGCTCGGCGAGCAGGCGTGCGGCGAGGTACTCGGCGCGGTAGACATCGGCGTTCTCGGAGGGCAGCGACTGACCCCAGTAGGCGCGGGTGGCCGCGAACTCGGCATCGGTGACCAGGGAGCGGTAGTCGGTGCCGGTGAGGGCGAAGGCAAGGGTGTCGCCGTGCGGGACCAGGGTGAGGTCCAGCGGCTGGGTGTTGACCGCGAAGCGGTGGCGGCCGAGCCGGACCGTCTTGCCGCCGTCCGCGTAGAGCTCGGCGCGGTCGCGCAGGGCCCGGCCGGCCTCCTGCCGTGCGGCCTTGATCCGGCCGTCGAGTTCTTCGGCGCGGGTCCCCTCGCCCAGCTCCCGCAGTTCGGTGGCCGTGCGGCGGACCTTGGCGACCATCGGGTCGGAGGCGAAGAAGGTGCTGACCGCGTCGGTGTCGGCGAGGGTGGCGGCCCGGCGGGCGACGGTCTCCAGGACACGGGCGGCGGAGTCGGCCAGCTGCTCGGCGCGACGGGCTCGGGCGTCCTGCAGGGTCTGCTTGCGGGCGGAGAACGCGTCGTAAACCTCGGTGCGCTTGGCCGCCAGCTCGGCGAGGAATCCGTCGTTCTCCGCGAACCGCGACTCCAGGTTCTCCAGCCGCAGCAGGAGCCGTGACAGCTGTTCGTCGCACGCCTCCGGGCTGTCCGCGACGGCGAGCGCCCCAGTGACCGCCTGGCCGAGCAGGGCGGTTTCGGCGGCGAACTCGGCCCGTCCCTCGTGCGCGCGCAGCTCCCGGCGGCGGGCTTCGAGGGTGGCGCGGGCCCGGTTGACGCCGCCCAGTACCTTTGCGATCCGCTCCAGGATCGACGTGCGGACGGTGGGGTCGCCGATGTCGAGGCCCGCGACGACCTCGGTGACGATTTCCAGGCTTTCGCTCTGTCCGTCGAGGAGGGAGGTGAGGGGAGCCGCCTCGGCGGTGGTGGTGATCGCGGAGGCCTCGGCGGTGAGCCGGCCGGTCTCCTCGTGGTAGCCGGCGAAGGCGTCCTCGCGCGCGAGGAAGGCCACGGCCCGGCCGGCGAAGGAGGCGATGTCCGCCTCGGTCACGGCGGCCAGTTCGTTGATCCGGTCCATGTCCGCGTACCGCAGCTCCTTGAGGGTGAGGAGGTGCCCGTGCGCACGGCGCAGTTCGGTCAGGCGGTCCACCCAGTCGCCGGTGCTGCGGGGGGCCTCGCCGCGCAGGCGCCGTACGAGTGAGGCGGTCCGCTCGGCTGAGTCGGCCAAGGCGTCCGCGGCCTGCCGGGCCAGGGTCTGTACGGTCTCGAACTCGGCCAGCACCTGTTCGGCGGTGGCACGGACGTCACGCAGGGGGGTGAGCAGGTCCCCGAGGTCGGGGGCCTCCAGCCAGTGGTACTGGTCGGCGGCCCGGTTACAGGCGGCGACCAGGGTCTCGTACCCGGCGGTGGTCCGGGTCGTTCCGGAAGCCGTGGCGGCGACGGACAGGCAGTCCGAGATGCCGCGGACGAGGTCGGCGTTCCCGACGCGGGCCAGCGCTCCGGTGCCGACCGGCCGGGATGCGGCGTAGGTGTCGGAGACGTACGGGGAGCTCCAGCGCTGGACCGGGTGCACGCGGGCGGGCTCGTCGGAGCCGGCGCGCAGCACCAGCAGTCCGCCGTCGTCGAAGAGGGCGTGGCCGTTGCAGAAGATGGGGGTGGCGATCTCCTTGCGGATGAGGTTGTACGGGAGCAGCAGGCTGTGTCCCTCCGACCGGGCGTGGAAGACGTACAGCACGTCCTCACCGTTGGGGGAGCGCACCGTCCGCTCGTACTCCAGCCCTTCGGTGGGGGTGTCGAAGGTCTTGGAGGCGCCGGAGGCCAGGCAGTAGCCGCCGGGGAAGACGATTCCCCGGTCCTCGGGCAGCCGGCGGGCGGCCCGTCCGATGCCGTCGAGGCGTACGACGGTCCTGGTCACGGTGTTGAAGACCAGGTGGCGCCGGGCTTCCTCCTTGTAGGGGCGCACGCGCAGCAGGATCAGCGGCTCTAGGCGCGCGTACTCGACTTCCGCGTCGGCGAGGGACTGGAGCGGTTCGTCGACGGGTTCGGAGTGGATCCCCTCGCCCGTCTCGGTGTCGTCCTCCGTCTTGACGGTGAGCGTGCCGCCGACCGTGGAGATGAAGACCTCGGCGCCGACGGACACGTGCGGGTGGCGGCCCAAGACGTGGTCCTCGCGGGTCGTCGCGGTCCACTCGAAGTCATGGGAGGGCGGAAGGACGTGATCGCGCTCGCCCCGGCCGTCCAGGAACGTCACCGATCCGTCGTCCTCCAAGGCCCAGCGCAGGACCCGGATGTCCTCGCTCGTCTCGCCGGTCCGGAAGACGGCCAGCAGCTTCCCGTCGACGAGGCGGAGCTGGAGCAGGCGGGTCGCACGGTAGTAGCGGTGGAGGGCCTCGAACTCCCGTAGGAAGGAAGGGTCGTCGAGCAGACCGGGAACAGCGCTCTCGGGCAGCCGCTCAAGGTTGCGGCCGTGCAGGGCGAAGACGTCGGCCACGTCGGTCTCGGGCTTCAGCCCGGGGGTGGAAGCGTGGTGGCCGAAGAGCAGGCGGTCCCCGACTGCCACGATGTCGCGCGGGCTGCAGTTGTGCTCGGTGCGGATGCGCTCGGTGGCTTCGAGGGTCAGCCCGGTGGAGCCGAACTCTTCGGCCCGGCGGGTGTTGAGTGCCTCGGTCCGCCGGGCCAGCTCACCAGCCTGCGCGGCGAGCCGGTCGCGCAGCACCTCGTAGGTGCCCGCGTCCATGGAGGACGTGCTGGTCATGATGCGGCTCCCTGCGGCTGCGTACGGGGTCTTCGGCGTGCTCGGGCGGTGCACTGGGCCGGGGCCGCCGGGGGATACGCGGCGGCCCGGGCCCAGCGGAGGTGTGAGGAATCCGGGTCAGGACTTACCCGCGCCGTTCAGGCCGGCGTCCAACCTCGCGATGGGCACGTCGGCCAGGCCCAACTGCCCCGCCTTCTCCAGCAACTCGCCGAGCTGCCCGGCCTGGGCGCCGCCGCCCTGCATCAGCTTCATCAGCAGCGCGGACACGGTCAGGTTCTGCACGTCGGAGGTCGAGACCGAGCCGAGGACCCGCGTGACGTCCTGCGTGAAGTCGGCCGTGCCGTCCAGCCACGGCTTCGCGAGCGCCTGCGCGGTGTCGGAGTGCTGGACGAAGGCGTCTATGCCCTTGCCGAGCGAGATGGAGGAGACGAGCCGGTCGAAGAAGACGGAGTCGCCGCCGACGATGTTGATGTCGGCCTTCTCCAGCCCGGCCGCGACCACCATGGCCTGGGCCTCGGCGACCTGCCGCTGGACGTCGAGACCGGCCAGCCGGATTTCCTTCTCGGCCGCCAGTCGCAGCCGGAACTCCTCGTGTCCGCGGGAAGCCTCGTCCAGTGCGGCCATCGCGGCGGCCTTCTCCGTCAGACCCGCGGCCTCCGCCTTCAGCTTCTCGCCGATCATCGCCGCGTCCGCGCCCGCCTGCGCCCGGGTGCCTTCGGCGTGCGCCTTCAGCCGGGCCTCGGTGGCGTGTGCTTCCGCCAGCCCGGTCTTCTCGATCGCGTCGGCTTCCTTCTCCCGGACCTGTACGGCGGCCAGCCCGGGCGCCGCCGCCTCCGCCTGGACACCCTCCGCGAGGCGGAGCTTCGCCCGGGCGTCGAGGTCGGCGGTCTTCACCCGGGCCTCGGCCAGGGTGAGCTGCTCGGCGGCCCGGTGCACGGCCGCGGCCTCCGCCGCCTCGGCGGCCTTGATGTCCTTGACGAGGAGCTCCTGTGCCTCCGCCTCGGCGGCGATGACAACCGTCTGGCGGTGGCGTTCGGCCTCCTCCACGGCACGCAGCTTCTTGATCGACTCCTCCTGCTCGGCGACCGTGCGGTCCACCGCGATCCGCTCGCGTACGACCTCGGCGATGTCCCGCTTCTCGGTCTCGACCTCCTTGTCGGCAGCGATCCGCGTCAGCTGCGTCTCCCGCTCCCGGGCGATGACCTCCAGCTGCCGGTCCTTCTCGATGCGCTCGCTCTCGACGGCGATGACCCGCTCGCGGTTCTTCGCGGCGACCGCCACCTCGCGCGCCTGGTTCTCGCGCTGGACGCCGAGTTGCTCCTCGGTCCGGAGGAAGGCGCTCTGGGCGCGCAGCCGTTCCTCCTCGACGACCTTGGCGGTCTCCGCCTCCTCCTTGGCCCGTACGGTCTCGATCTCGCGCCGCTGCCTGATCTCGGCGTCCGCCTGGCGGCGTTCCAGCTCGAGGATCGCCTCGCGGGCGTCGACGTTCTGCCGGGTGATCTCCTTCTCCTCCGTGCGCTGGAACTCGTTGGTGCGCACGTGCTCGATGGCGGTCAGCTCGGTGATCTTCCGGATGCCCTGGGCGTCGAGGATGTTCGCGCTGTCGAGCTGGTTCAGCGGGGTCTGCTCCAGGTAGTCGATCGCAGCGTCCTCCAGGCTGTAGCCGTTGAGGTCGGTCCCGATCACGGCGATGATCCGGTCGCGGAACTCGTCGCGCTTGGTGTAGAGGTCGGCGAAGTCGAGCTGCTTGCCGACGGTCTTCAGCGCCTCGGAGAACTTCGCGTTGAACAGCTCCTGCAGCGTGTCCTTGTCGCTCGCCCGTTGCGTGCCGATGGCCTGGGCGACCTTGATGACGTCCTCGACGGTCTTGTTGACGCGGACGAAGAACGAGATGCGGATGTCCGCGCGGATGTTGTCCTGGCAGATCAGGCCGTCGCGGCCGGTGCGGGTGATGTCGATGGTCTTCACCGAGATGTCCATGACCTCGGCCTTGTGCAGGACGGGCAGGACGACCTGCCCGGTGAAGGTCACGTCGACCTTCCGCATCTTCGAGACGATCAGCGCCTTGCCCTGTTCGACCTTGCGGAACAGTCGGCTGACGACGAGGAGCAGGGCGAGGGCGATGAGCAGGACAACGGCGACGAGCACGCCGATGCCCAAGGAGATGGCATCCATGGGTGAAGTCCTTGCGGAGAAGGTGAAATGAGGAGCGTGGCGGCGGCGGAACTCAGCCGACGTTGCGCGGATCGAGGGCGCTGTCGTACGGAGCGACCCAGAAGAACTCGCCCGGTTCGTCGTACGCGTAGAGCAGCCCCGGGCTGCCCAGGGGCATGGGGTCAGAGCCGGCTTGGCGGACCTGGACCACGGCGGTCGAGCCGTCGTCCGCGGTCACCTCGGCCTGCCCGAACCGTGCGTCCACGCGGCCGGTACGGATCGTCGCGACGCGGCCGATGAAGTCCTGGCGGGACGGCTGCGGATCGTCGGGGTGGAAGAGCAGGCGCAGTGGGCGGGCGAGGGCGCCGGTGACGGAGCGGGCCACGAGGAGCGACACGGCCAGCAGGACCAGGGCGCTGCCACCGCCGAAACCGAGGCGGTCGAGCAGGACGGTGCCGGCGAGACCGGTGAACCACGCGACCGCGACGAACAGTGAGGCCGGGATCGTCAGAGGGACACCGGGTGTCCCGAGCGCTGAGGCTCCGACGGCCGAGTCCAGCGCGTCGTGCTCGACGCCGCCGCACAGCACGAGGAGCCAGAAGACGAGGACCACGGCCAGGCTGATCGTGAAGATGCCGGTGGGGAAGCCGAGCGCGGTGACAGTGAACTCGCTCATCCTCTTCCCCCCTCCCGTGGCCCGTTCCGGCGGCGCGGGGCGGCGTCGCGTGGACGCCACCCCGCTTCCGGGCCTCGGCATCGAGGCCATTCCCCCGGTTTCCCCCTGCCCGATCCTGCCCGGTGTGTGGCCTCGTTGACATTGCCGTTCCCCGGCAGTCTTTACGCGTTCTTGATGCCGAGCGGATCTCTCCGGGGGAGGGGTGCTCCCGAGGGTGTACGTCCGCACCATTTAGAGTTAGCTTGTAACTAATGTTAGACACTAACGAAATGGGTGGTCGCGGTGAACTCTCCGGCAGTCGTGGTGGTCGGGGCAGGGCCGACCGGACTCGCGACGGCGGTGGGGCTCCGGCTCGCAGGGGTCTCTGTACGGCTGCTGGACAAGGCCGCCGGACCCGCGACGACCTCACGAGCCCTGGGCCTGCAGCCGCGTGGAGCCGAGGTGCTTGACCGCCTCGGGGCCCTCGCGGATCTCCCCGAGCAGTCGGTACGGATCGGCGAGGTCCTGACGCACGTCGACGGCAAACCACTCGCGCGTCTCCTCGTTGGCCAGCCGACGAAGCTGGTGACGCGCCCCGGCCTGCTCATGTCGCAGTCCGACGTCGAGTCCCGGCTCCGCGCACGCCTCGCAGCCTTGGGCGTCGACGTCGAGTGGGGCAGTGAGCTGCTCGATGCGAGCCGGGACGGCGAACGGGTCTCGCTCCGCCTCGCGGACCGGGAGATCCACGCCGACTGGCTGGTGGGATGCGATGGCGCGCACAGCCGTGTCCGCAAGGCCGCCGGAATCGCGTTTCCGGGAGTACCCGTGGTCGAGCGGTTCCTCCTGGCCGACGTGACGGCCCGGTTGCCCCTGCCCAGAGACACGGTCGCGGTCTGGCTGCGCGGCGACCGCATGCTCGGAGCCTTCCCGCTTCCCGGCGAGGACCAGTGGCGGCTGATGGCCCCGGCGCCCGACGGAGCCGTCGGCGACCCGCTGGCCGCCCTCTGTGACCTGCTCGCGCAGGAGGCCGACATCCCCGCCTCGGCCGTCCGAAGCGCCCACTGGACGTCCAGCTTCAAGATCCACCGCCGCCTCGCCCCCACCTACCGGGCGGGCCGGATGCTGCTCGCGGGCGACGCGGCCCACATCCACAGCCCCTTCGGCGGGCAGGGAATGAACACAGGCCTCGGTGACGCCGAGAACCTGGCGTGGAAGCTGGCGCTGGTCGCGAGCGACCGTGCCGGCGGCAGCCTGCTCGACACGTACGAGGCGGAGCGCAGGCCGGTGGCGGCGGAGGTGCTGAAATCCACCAGCGCCATGACCGGCATGATCCTGGGGCGGACCTGGTGGGCGAGGATGCTGCGCGACCACGCCTTCGTGCCACTGCTCGGCCGGACCCTCGTGCAGCGGCTGCTCTGGGAGAAGTCCTCCCAACTGACCCTGACCTACCGGACCGGCCCCCTCGGTGGCGGAGCATCGTACAGACGCGGCCTCCGCCCGGGAGACCGCGTTGCCGACCTCACCTGCACCCGTACGGACGGCACACCCACCCGGCTCTACGGCGAACTACCCTCCCGCTGGGGCCTGCTGACCCCGAGCGGCGGGGCCGCGGGGGAGTGGGAGGCTGTCGTGGCCCGCCACCTCGGAGCGGGATCTGTCGCCGCCCTCCAGGTTCCCGGTGCCCACCGGGGCGACGCAGCCCTGGTCCGGCCCGACGGGCATCTCGCCTGGCAGGGAGCTTCCCCAACAGCCCTCGATGAGGCACTCACGCGCATACTCGGGAACGGCAGGCAGTAATAACGACAGGCGCCCCGGAGGCCGCAGATCCATGACGTCCCACCCTGCACCACCCCCCGGACTGCGCGAGCGCAAGAAGGCGCACACGCGCCGGACGATCCAGGAGCAAGCGCTGCGCCTCTTCCTGTCCCAGGGGTACCAGAACACCACCGTCGAGGAAATCTCCGCTGCGGCCGGGGTCTCCCACATGACCTTCTTCCGGCACTTCCCGACGAAGGAAGCCGTGGTCGAGAACGACGACTATGATCCGCTGATCGTCCGCCTCATCGAGGAGCGGCCGGAGGGCGAGAACAGCCTCACCGCGCTACGCAACGCCTTGGTGCACGGCCTGGAGGCCGTCTACGCGAGCGACCGCGAGGCCCTGCTCGCCCGCACCCGCCTCGTCTTCGAGACCCCCGCTCTGCGCGCACGAACCTGGGACAACCAGTACGCCACCCAGCTTCTCCTGGCCGGAGCCCTGCGCTCACGTACTCCCGTGGAGAGCGAACTGGCCACCCGCGTCATCGCCGCGGCGGGCCTCGCCGCCGTCACCAGCGCGCTCGCGGCCTGGGTCGAGAGCGACGGCGCCCGCGACCTGCCGGCCTTGGCCGAGGAGGCCTTCCGCGCGCTCCGCCCGGCGTGACGTCCGCCGCCCGGGCGGCCCGTGCTGCAGGGGCGGCGTTCTTCAACGCTTCACGGTGCCCGAGCCCAGCATGACGAGGCCCGTGGTGAGGAGCGACAGGCCGATCGCCAGTTCCCGGAACCCGTAGGCCTGGACGGCGTACAGGATGCCGCCGCCCACGGTGAACACGGAACCGACACCGACGGCGAGAAGGGCCATGCGGAACTCGGTGATGTGGCTGCGAAGGCAGGCGAGCTTAGTGGCATCCGGCATGCGGGATCAGCCTTCGTTCTTGGGGAGTGTGGTGTTCCACGCCGACCTGTAAGACCGCACGAGGCAGGTCACTGCCGCGAGGCTCAGCAGCGGTCCGGCGCCGGTGCAGAGCGTCACGACGGCTGCCGAAGCGCCCAGAAGGCGAGGGACCGCATTGAGCGGGACCAGGGCGTACACGCAAAGGGTCGCCCAGGCGTAGGGGAGGGCAACCGAGCGGTCGCCCAGCCGGGGAGGAACCCAGCCAGAGAAGATCGCCACCGGAAACGGGAGGAGAAGAAGGGTCGCAGCGACCAGGGCCAGCGCCTGGTACACCGGGCTTTCGTTCATCCGTACCTCTCTGGTCGCGCGCTGACCCTAGAGCGTCCCCTGCCACGTCGTGGATGCCGACGCCCGGCAGACAACCGAGGGTCGCTTTGCTGTCAGGGACCCGTTAAAGAGCCGTAAGGAATGTATAAAGTACCTGATGGTGTGCCGGGAAGCCTGGTCGGCGAACAGGGGACGACTCTCTTCGTAGATCGGGGCTACACGTCATGGTGCTCGTCGTTGTATTCGGTATCGCTCTGCTCGTCGCCGTGCTGCTCTCCGGCCTCGCCGCCCGTACGGTCCTGTCGACCTCGCTCCTCTTCCTCCTCGGCGGGGCCCTGGTCAGTGACGGATTCCTCGGGATCGTCCACATCGGTTCCGATAGCGCGATCGTGGGAGTCACGGCCGACCTGGCGCTGTTCGCGGTCCTCTTCACGGACGGCATGCACGTCGCCTTCCCGGCATTGCGCCGGAACTGGAAGAACCCCGCGCGGGCGCTGGGTCTGGGGATGCCCCTCGCCGTGGTCGGCATGGCAATGCTCACGCATTTCCTGGTCGGGCTGGACTGGACGACCTCGTTCCTCGTCGGCGCCGTCCTGGCGCCCACCGACCCGGTGTTCGCCTCGGCGATCGTGGGGCGCAAGGAGGTCCCGGCGAAGCTGCGTCAACTGCTCAACGTCGAGAGCGGGATCAACGACGGTCTCGCCCTGCCCCTCGTCCTGATCCTGATCGCCGCCGCCGGCCCCACCTCCGGGCAGGCACAGTCGTCGATCGGGGAGATCGTCCTCGAGCTCGCCCTGGGCCTCGCCCTCGGCATCGTGCTGCCGCTCGCGGTCGCCGCACTGGTGCGCCTGCGCCTCCTCGGGGCCGAACCGAAGCTCCAGCCCCTGCTGCCGCTGGCGACCGGGATCATCCTCTACGCCGCCTGCCACCTGACCCACGCCAACCCCTACCTGGCCGCGTTCTCCGCCGGCGCGGTCCTCGCCTCGGTCTCGCCCGAGTCGAAGACGGCCTTCGAACCGCTCGGCGAAGCGCTGGCGGAGCTCGCGAAGTTCGCGGCGCTGCTGGTCTTCGGCGCCCTGCTGACCCCCGCCCTCTTCGGAGACCTTTCGGCGGGCGGTTACGCGGCGGTCGTGCTGGCGATCGTGCTGATCCGGCCGGCGTCGCTGCTCGTATCGCTCCTGGGCGCGCGCATCGAGCGGCGCGAGAAGCTCGTCGCCGCCTGGTTCGGTCCCAAGGGCTTCGCCTCTGTGGTCTACGGCCTCCTCGTGCTCCAGGCCGGCATTCCGCGGGGCGAGGAGGCGTACACCCTCATCGCCGTCTGCATCGCCTTCTCGATCATCGCCCACTCCAGCACCGACGTGCCCATCGCCCGGCTCTTCCACGTCGACGACCTTGCCGGCATACCAGCCGACGATGACCACCGGGACCGGATCCGCGTACCCGCCCTACGTGACACACCCGATCAGGAGAAGCACCGTGCCAGCCCGTGATCTTGCCGAGCCCTACCCCCATGTGACCACCGACGATCCCGCGACCGACGCCGTCCGGCTGCTGGCCGAGCGTGACTTGCCGGCCCTGCTGGTGCTCGACGGCGACGGCGTTCCCTACGCCGTCGTGCCCGGATCCCAGCTGGTGCGGCAGATGGTGCCCGAATACGTGATGGAGGACCCGCTGCTCGCCGCAGTCATCGATGACCGCCACGCGGACGCGCTGGCCGGGGAGCTGCAGGGCCTGACGGTCTCGGAGTGGCTTCCGCGCCGGACCTTCAAGCCGCCCTACGTGGGCCCGGACGCGGGAGTGCTCCAGATCGCCGCCGTCATGGCCCGCGCGCACGTTCCGCTCGTCGCGGTCGTCGAGCACGGGGGTGAGGAGCAGCAAGTGCGCCTCGTCGGAGTCGTGACGGCCGCGGCCCTGATGCGGCACTTCCTCGCGGCGGGCGGCAAGGCGTGAGCAACTGGCAGAGCTGGGCAGCCGTAGCCGTCTTCGCGGGTGCCTACGTCCTGATCATCAGCGAGAAGGTGCACCGCGTCGCCGCCGCCCTGGGCGGAGCGGGTCTGATGCTGGCGATCGGCGCCACCGACGACGCGGCGGCCTTCCACTCCGACGAGACGGGCATCGACTGGAACGTCATCTTCCTGCTCCTCGGCATGATGATGATCGTCGGAGTCCTCCGGAAAACCGGGCTCTTCGAATACCTGGCGATCTGGTCGGTGAAGAAGGCCAGGGCCCGGCCCTTCCGGGTCATGGTCATGCTGGTGGTCATCACGGCGATGGCTTCCGCGCTACTGGACAACGTCACCACCGTGCTGCTCGTCGCCCCGGTGACCCTGCTGGTCTGCGACCGGCTGCGGCTCTCGCCCGTTCCGTTCCTGATCGCGGAGGTGCTGGCGTCCAACATCGGCGGCACGGCCACGCTGGTCGGCGATCCGCCCAACATCATCATCGCCAGCCGGGCCGGTCTCACCTTCAACGACTTCCTCGTCCACCTCGCCCCGCTGTGCGTCGTTCTGGTGGCCGTGCTGGTCCTGCTCTGCCGGTTCATGTTCGCCAAGCATTTCGTCTACGACGAGACGCGTGCCGCGGAGATCATGGAGCTGCGCGAGCGCGAAGCGATCACGGAACCCCGTCTCCTCGCCCAAGGGCTGGGCGTCCTCGCCCTGGTCGTCGCCGGCTTCGTCCTGCACCCCGTCCTGCACTACGAACCCAGCGTCGTGGCCCTTCTGGGCGCCGGTCTGCTCATCGCGATCTCCAAGGTCGAGACCGGCGAAGTCCTCGGGGAAGTGGAGTGGCCCACCCTCGCCTTCTTCGCGGGCCTGTTCGTCATGGTCGGCGCCCTCATCGAGACTGGTGTCATCGGCGACCTGGCGGGATCGCTCGCGGACGCGATCGGCGGGAACGAACTCGGCGGCTCCATGGCCCTGCTGGGTGGCTCGGCGGTGCTCTCCGGAGTCATCGACAACATCCCCTACGTGGCCACCATGGCCCCCATCACCAGCGAACTCGTCACCGACATGGGCGGCGACCCCGACCACGTCATGTGGTGGGCCCTCGCGCTGGGCGCCGACCTCGGCGGCAACGCCACCGCCATCGGCGCCTCCGCCAACGTCGTCGTCCTCGGCATCGCCGAACGCAACCGCCACCCCATCAGCTTCTGGCAGTTCACCAAGTACGGCCTCGTGGTGACCGTGGCCACGGTCACCATCTCCGCGCTCTACCTCTGGCTGCGCTACTTCGCCCTCGCCTGACCCTCAGGCGTCCGAGCCGGGCCAGCCGAGCAGACGAGCGCCGATCACCGCCGTCTGCAGGGTGTAGCGGTTCAGCGGGTCGGCGGGGTCGGCTGCCGTGAGGGAGTGGATGCGCTCCAGCCGGTAGGTGAGGGCCCGCACGCTCAGCGACAGACGGCGCGCGGCCTCCGTCGCCACGCAGCCGCTGTCGAAATAGGCGGTCAGCGTGTCGATGAGGGGCTGGGCGCCGCCGCGAGCCGAGCGCAGCGGACCGAGGGTGCTCTCCACCAGGTCGGCCATGGCCTGCCGGTCGCGGGTCAGGACCGGATAGACGAGTAGGTCGACGGCGTGGAGTACGGGCTCGTCGAAACCCATGCGCGCGGCCAGGTCCAGGGCGCCGAGGGCTTCCTCGTAGGAGTGGACGACACCGCCGGGGCCGGGGTGGGAGCGGCCGATGGCGACCTTGCCGCCGTCGGTGGCCGCGTAGGCCCGCTTGGCGAAGAAGGCGAGGACGTCGGGCTGGTCCCCGGGCGCCACGCAGATCAGTCGGCCATCCTTCGTGGTCAGCAGGATCTGCCGCCCGGGGAAGCGGGCCAGGACCGCCGTCTCGATGCCCCGGACGACCCGGAAGCCGTCGCCGTACGGTTCGGGCCCGGCCGCCACGGCCACGGCGTGGGCCTGCGAGAGGCGCAGCCCGAAGCGTTCGGCCCGCTCCGCGAGGCGACCGAGGTCGCTGCCTCCGTACAGCAGGTCGTCGATGAACTCGCGGCGCGCGGCTTCCTCCTGGCGGACGGCCTGCTGCTGTGCGCGTTCGTAGCCCTCGACGAAGGCGTCCACGGCTTGTTCGAGGACTGCCAGCAGCGGACCGGGCGGCGAAGGTGGAAGATCGACGGTCCGGGCCGCAGCCAGATGCTCCCGTATCAGGGCACGCAGCGGGAGGCCCGCCTCCGCGGCACGTTCCCCTTCCGCACGGCGGGAGTCCAGTTCGTCCCGGTTGAGGCGACGTCCGGTGGTGCAGGCCGCGGCAATGATGTCGGTGTAGCCCACCAGATGCTCCACGGATGCCGTTCTGTCCGCCACGTACTTCCCCCAGTCCTGACGCGCCCATGACGCTTCCTTGTCGCGGGCACCAGAGTGGCACGTGGTAGGGGCGGTGCAGATCTCGGGCTCAGGGGCGGGGCCCCAGCCGGGTCAGTGCTGCCGGGAGGACAGCCAGACCGCCGCTGCGCCGGCCAGGACGAGTGCACCGAGGGCGAGCAGGGGCAGACCGGGGCCTGGGCGCAAGTAGAAGAAGGCGCCCGCGACGGTGAGGATCGCGCCGAAGGCGAGCAGGGGTGACACCGGCCCGGCACCGGGGGGTCGGGTCATGGAGGCTCCTGGCGGGGAGGAGGGGCTGGTGGCACCAGGGTCCCATGGGGTGGGGCGGGGGTACAGGACTCCGCCCCACCGCTAATCTCACAGGGTGCGGAGCCTGGTGGTGAAGACCTGTTCCGCGACCTTGTCGCCGAGGATCAGGCCGTCGGTGGCGTCCCACGGGAAGTGGACACCGAGCCAGATGCGACTGTCCGCGTCCTCCTTGGCGGCGGCGCTGAAGCTGGTGAAGTGGCGCTGCTTGATCGGGGCGTTCTTCTCGTCGGTGGTGAGATCGAAGGCGATGTTGTCGGTCTTGAAGTAGCGCTTCATGATGCCCGCCCAAGCGGCGCCGAAGGAGGCGTGCCCGGAGACGTAGGCGGGGAAGCACGGGTTGACGTTGACACCCGCGTTGTTCTTAAGAAGGGGCTTCCACTGAGAGTCTAGGCCGCCCTCGCGGATCGCGGAGACGGGCCGCCAGAGGTCGATCGTGGTGGAGAACTTGGCGTCGCGGACCGCTATGCCCGTGTCGGCGAGGGCGATCGAGACGAGCGCGAAGAGCTTGGCGTTGGCGTAGGTGGTGAGCCCCCGGGCCTTGGAGACCTCACGGGTCGCCTGGATCATGTGACCCGGAGGCTTGTACGTGCCGTCGTTGTCGTTGGCCCAGAACCATGCCGCGTTGAACTGGTCGGCGGTCCGGTTGATCACCGGCGTGGCGGCGGTGGGGGCGGCCGCGCCAGCGTTCCGTACGGCCGCGACCTGGGCCTTGTACTCGGGGCTCGCCACGAGGTCCTCGTACGAACCGTACTGCGCGAGCGTCGTGGGCCGGAACTGCGAGCCCGAGTTCAGGGAGAACGGCTTGACCTGGCCCCAGGCCGGGTTGACGGCATTGCCGTCCGTCGCGCACTTCGGGTCGGGCATGTCGGGATAGTTGCCCGTGGGCCGCCATGCTCCCGGTCGGGTCTTCTCGCTCGTGTAGCTGGAGGCGTCATCCGAACCGTCATTGGCACGGAGGTTCATCATCTGGTTGACCATCCCGCTGACGATGGTGAGGTCCAGGAGATCGCCGCTGGTCGGCTTGGTCCCGAACCGTTCCTCGAAGCGCTTGTCGAGGTAGGCCGTGAAGTCGGGGGCGTTCTTGTTCGGCCGGTTCACGCCGTAGAGGTTGAGCAGGATGTTGTACGCGGTGCGGCCGATGACGCGTTCCTCCTCGTCCGGCCCCTGGATCCAGCCTGCGTAGGCCTCCGCGTGGATGTAGGCCGCGGAGGTCATCGGGCCCTTCCACTTGGCCTGGTACGAGCTCTCCGCGTCGTAGATTGCGCCGTTCATCATCGCGGCCGCCCGCGCCATCGGGACCGGGCCACCCTCCACCTGCCTGAAGACGCCCTGCAGGACGTCGTTCCAGTAGTGGACGGGGTCGGCTATCTCCTGGGTCGGCAGCGCCGCCTCGGCGCGATGGGGGCTGGCGGCGAGGATGGAACCGGTGGCGGCCAGGACCACGCCGGCCGCCAGTGTGCGGCGCCAGATCGTGCTGCGGGTTCTGGTGGTGCGGGTGTTCTCGGGCATGGCTCGACTCCCCCTGATCACAGGCCTGTTGATCACCACGAGAGGTGGCGGCGTGATCATGGCCCAGGACGAGCCGTGAGGCTTGTAGAAATCGGAAGGACGTCGTGGAATGACCGGCCCCGCCCGCACGGCGGCGCGTTCCCGCCCCTCCTCGAATCGCCTATGTCCTCTCTTCTGGCGGCTTCGTGTGCGGTAGCCCGCCGACCGGCGTTCGAGGCGGCATCGTTCCCGTCCGGTCGGGCGTCGTGTGCGGTGGATACAGGTGGCCGCGCTTCCGCGATCTCGACGGCGGGTCAGGTCCGGGGTGTGCGCACTCCGGGGCGTCCGAGGAGTTCGGCCAGGCCGCGGCGGGTGGCGGCCACGACGACACGGTCCTCGGGCCTGAGGACGTAGCCGGGGTGCAGTTTCCACACCAGCCCGAGGCCGGGAGGGGGACCGTACCCGGGAGCCGAGGCCAGGTCGGGACGCCGGTCCTCGGGAGCCGCGGTGTCCAGGGCGATCACACGCCAGGCTCCGGGCCGGAAGGACTCCGCGATGGTGCGGCCCTCCAGATTCGGGTGCCCGGCCACCTCCACCGCGGCGAAGACCAGGACCCGGCGTTCCACCGGGATGGCGCCCAGGATCCGGCGCCCCATCATCGCGCCCGCGAAGGCGGGCGCCGCGAGGTGGGTGACGCTGCGGCTGCGGGTCAGGGCGGCGGGGTGGGCGGCCCGCAGGGTGCGGTACACGGCGGTGGCGAAGCCGTCCTCGTACAGGCGCAGTACGGCCCGCAGGTCGGGCTTGACCGCGCGGGCGTACAGAGCTGCCTCCAGGTTGGTGGTGTCCGAGCTGGTCAGGGCGAGGAGGGAGTGGGCCCGGCCGACGGAGGCAGCCTCCAGGACTCCTTCGTCGGTGACGTCACCCATGACCACCGGTACGCGCAGCCGACGGGCTAGTGCGAGTCCGCGGGCCTGCGGGTCGGATTCCACGCACACGACCGGGATGTCCAGCTCCCGCAACCGCGCCAGTACCCGTGCACCGATCTTGCCGAGCCCCAGCAGGACCACGTGACCCGACATCCCGCGCGGCGGCCGGCGCAGGACCGTTGCCGTGCGGAACGCGCCCAAGGCCTCCAGGGCCGCGGCCACCAGGACCGGAAGCAGCAGCAGACCCACGAACCCTGCGAGGATCTGAAGGACTTGGCGCTGGGCTGGGTCGCCCACAGCCGGATCGTTGATCGCGAAGATGTCGAGCAGGGTGATGTAGGCGGCGTGCAGGGGATGGTCGCCGGTCGTCGCCCAGGACGCGACCGCGAGCGCGGCGACGGCGGCCACCATGCCGGTCAGGGACCAGCGCAGCCGCTGAGAGAACAGGGAGGCGACCGGAAGGGCGCCGGCGCCTGATCTTCGCCTCGGCCGGGAGTGATCGGTGTGGACGACCGTCTCCAGGGCCACGATGCCGCGTCCCGTCGCCGCGGCCACGGCCCGGTCGTCAGGCAGCAGCCGAGGGCCGCGGTCCTCGCCGGATTCGGTGCCTTCCGCTCCCTCCGCACCCGCCGGATCGCTGGTGGTCGCGGAGAGGAGAGCTAGAGTGCACAGCCCCGGATCGGCCACCTGGCCCCTCCCCGGAGGAGTGCGCTCCACCGCGCGCAGCAGGAGGCCGTCGGCCTGCACCACCTTGCTGGTCCCCGCGACGGCGCTGGCCGCGAGGGCGGGGGCGGCGGTATCGGCGTCCGAGAGGACCGTCGTCGAGGAGTCCAGCTCCCGCAGGTCGATCCCCGGCTCCGCGACCAGCGCGGCCTGGTCCAGGAGTTCCTCCAGGTGCTGGCCGAGCTTGCGGTTGTAGAGCCGGATCACCAGCCGCAGCCTCGGGTTGAGGCGGCGTGCCACCAGGGCGGCCCGAATGTTGGTGTCGTCGTCCTCGTAGACGAGTGCCAGTGCGGCAGCCCCGGCCACCCCCGCCGAGGCCAGCACCCCCTCGTCAAGCTCGGCCGCGTCCAGGACCCGTAGCTCCCGGACAGCCTGCCCGGCGTCCCCGTTTTGCGCCCCGGGGAGGCCGGGCCCGCCGAGCAGACCGCGCACGGATACCCGAGGGACACGGCCCAGGCTGGGCTGCGTGTCTCGGGCGGCGGGCGCTACGAGCGTCACCCGCTCCTTGTAGACCTCCCGCAGCTCGGAGGCCAGGCGACGGGCCAGCCCGTCGTCACCGCACACGATCATCCCCCCGTCGGGGGATGGCTGTTGGGGTTGCGCTGATATCGAAGACACCGCCCAAGGATGCCCTGATCATGGAAGCGGGTCAGCTCCGGTGCGTGCTCATTCCTGCGGGTGAGGCGGGGTCCGGGTATGGGTAGGGACGTGAGGGTGGCGAGCGCCAGCACGGTTGTGTGGGGCGGGGGTCCAATGACCCGGCCGTACGGGAAGGTTTTTGGCCGACGTTCGGCGTGAACCCTCACCTGTTCCCTGGGACGCACCACGTAGAATGCGTGGCGCCTCTCCGGAGTAGGTCTCTGCGGATGGTGCCCCGCCACGTGGTGTAGCCGATCAAGGCACCGGAATCCGAAGTTTGGGCGCAGCGCTCCTGATCCGAAGGTTGGGCGCAGCGCTCCTGGTCTTCGGGTTCGCCGCCTTCGATGAGCAGGGCGGCTCTGTGGCCGCACACTGGCGAAGATCGTCAGGGACCCTGAGGCGGAACGCACAACGCATGATCCCCTACACCACGCCGCAGGACGTGACCGCTCTGCGCCTGTTCTTGCCCTGGAGAACGTGCTCGCTGTCGTGATGTCACGACCGGTTGTCGCGGCTGTGGGTAGCCAGCCGAGGAGCCTGCGTCGCCCTGGCAGTCCTGAGCGGTAGGTCGACACCGCCAGCCAGATCGGCGCGCGGCAGCGTGAACCGGTGCCTGGTGTGGGCCTTGCACAGTCGAATGTCAGGGCGGTGTGTGGGCCGGCTTCCTCAGGGAAGGTGGAGCCGTCCCACACATGGTTGCTCAGCACGCGTGTGGGTTACTTCGGCATGAGGACGGTGTCGACGATGTAGACGTTGGCGTTGGCGGTCTTGACGTTGCCGCAGACGACGGTCGAGGCGTCGTTGACCTTGTAGGCCTCGCCGGAGCCGCTGGTGGTGAGCTTGGTCTTCTCCAGGGTGTCGAAGGAGCCACTCTCCAGCTGCTTCGGGGTGAGCTTCTCGCCGACGACGTGGTAGGTCAGGATCTTGGTGAGCATGGCCTTGTCGGCGAGGACCTTGTCCAGGTCGGCCTTCGGGATCTTGGCGAAGGCGTCGTTGGTCGGGGCGAAGACGGTGATGTCCTTGGCATTGTTGAGAGTGTCGACCAGGCCGGCCTGCTTGACGGCGGTGACCAGCGTGGACAGGGCCGGGTTGTTGGAGGCCGCGGTGGCGACCGGGTCCTTGGCCATGCCGTCGAAGGAGCCCGCGCCGTCGGCGGGGACGCCCGAACAGGCCGGGCCGAACGGCTTGTCCATCGCCATCGAAGCATCCGGGGTAGCCGGCTGGGAGGCGGCGGGAGTTTCGCTGCTCTTGTCGGAGGAGGCCGAGTCACTCCCGGAGTCGGAGCAGGCGGCAAGGGCGAAGGGCAGGACGGCCGCCGTGGCGACGGCGAGAGCGGTACGACGGAAACGCAGGGTGTTCGACATGATCAAAATCTCCTGTTGTGTTCTCAGAAATACGCAAAGGGTGAGATGCGCGGCTGGGGCCGCGGCGAAGAGCCTTGGTCGATACCGGCCGGGGTTTTACGTGGTGACGAAGACGCTGTGCCAGCCGCTGGCGCCGTCGGGGATGGTCCTTGTGCGTTCTTCGGTCTGGACCTGGCCGGTGCCGTCAGTGGCACGGACGGTGAGGTTGTGGCCGCCCGGTGTCGGCTTCCAGGGGAAGGACCACTGGCGCCAGGTGTCCTTGTTCGCCTGGGGGGCGAGGTCGGCGGTCTGCCAGGGTCCGTCGTCGACCCGGACTTCGACGCGGTCGATGCCGCGGTGCTGGGCCCAGGCGACGCCGGCCACCGTCACCAGCTCGCCCGTGGGCCGGCCAAAGGGCTTGGGGGTGTCGATGCGGGCTTGGGTCTTGATGGGCGCTTTGCGGGCCCACTTGCGCTTGACCCAGTACGGGTCGTAGGAGTCGAAGGTGGTGAGCTCGAGCTCCTGGATCCACTTGCAGGCCGACACGTACCCGTAGAGACCGGGGACGAGCATGCGGACGGGGAAGCCATGGTCGAAGGGCAAGGGTTCGCCGTTCATCCCGACGGCCAGGATCGCGTCGCGGCCGTCCACCACGTCTTCGACCGGTGAGCCGAGCGTCATGCCGTCGACCGAGCGGGCGACCAGCTGGTCGGCTTTGCCGCCCTGGGACGGTGCCTTGACGCCGCACTCCTTGAGCAGGTCGTCCAGGCGTACTCCGAGCCAGCGGGCGTGGCCGATGTAGGGGCCGCCGACCTCGTTGGAGACGCAGGTCAAGGTGATGTCCCGCTCGATGAGGGGCCGGTTCAGGAGTTCCTGGAAGGTGTAGGTGCGCGGGCGGGTGACGCCCTTGCCGCGGATGCGGAGCCTCCAGGTGTCCGCGTCGACCTTGGGGACGACGAGCGCGGTGTCGACGCGGTAGAAGTCCTTGTTCGGGGTGGTGAAGGCGCTGATCCCCTCCACCTTGAGCTGCGCTCCGGCTGGGAGCGCGGGGGCGGCGGAGGCGGGTGCGGGCAGGGTGATCGCGGCCCTGGAGGCGGTGGCGCCCTGGCCGCTCTTGCCGATGAGGGCGCGCCCCAGGGCTCCGGCGCCGGTGGCGGCGACTGCGGTGACGGAGGCCGCGGTGAGGAAGCCCCGCCTCGACCAGCCGCTTCCGTCGGCCTCCGCACCGGCGGGTGAGCTGCCGGAGTTCAGTTTCCCGGCCAGGAGGTAGAGGACGGCGGCGCCCGCGAGCGCACCGGCCACAGAGGGCAGTGCGTCCGCGACCCCTTGGGTGTCGGGCCTGCTCAGTGCGGCGGCCGCGCCGATCACACCGAAGATCAGGACACCCGCCGCACCTGCCCGCCGGTAGCGCAAGGAGACGATGCCGAGGATGACACCGAGGAGACCGAGGACGGCGAGGATGCCGAGCTGGAGAACGACCTTGTCGTTCTCACCGAACGTGCGGATCGCGAAGTCCTTGACCGCAGCCGGTGTCCGGTCGATGGCGGCGCCGCCCACGACGGTCACCGGCCCGGCCTGCGGCCGGATCAGGGAAGCTGCGAGCTCGGCCACCGCCAGCGCCGTGTACCCGGCCAGCAGACCGGACACGGCGCCCAGTGCGCTGCGGGCTAGGGACTTGCGGAAGGTGCTCACAATGCCCATTCGCTGTGGTCCGTCCGGCGGATTGGTCGCTTCTACGTTCAACTGGTTTTCCGCGCCTGGGCGGGCGCACCGGATAGGGGTGTCGGCCAAGCTGCCGCACCGGTCTGTCTGCCTCACTACCGCTCGTCGAGCTGCGGGGCGGTCGGCGCCAAGATCACTCGAAGGGATGGCAAACCAGGTGCGGGGTAGCTGCTCAGGGCAATCCGCACATATGCCCGCTCCGAAGAAGCGGTAAGACAGCGGAGGAACATGGCCGGCCCCTGAGGGGCCGGCTCTTCTCGCGGCGAAAGAGCTGTTGATGACATCGAGGCATGAAGGCGGGTGCGGCCCGTGCACGGCCGTTCCGCAGCACGGCACTTGGCGGCACGGGGCAGGACGCCGATGACCCAGCCCCAGCGATCCCGCGGCCACGATCCCGTCGGCCAGCAGCTGCAAGAGGTGATGGGGCGGGTGAGCCAGGGCGACAAGGACGCCTTCTCCGATCTCTACGACGCGGTCGCCGCCACCGTCTTCGGGATCGCCGTCAAAGTCGTCCGGGACCGGGCCCAATCGGAGGAGGTGGCGCAGGAGGTGATGATCGACGTATGGCGTCAGGCCGCCCGCTACCGCCCCGAACAGGGAACCGTCATGACCTGGGTGGCGACCATCGCCCACCGACGGGCTGTGGACCGCGTCCGGTCCGCCCAGGCAGCCGCCAACCGTGAACACTCCACGGGCGTACGCGACCAGATGCGGCCCTTCGACGAGGTCGCCGAGGAGGTCGAGACCCGGCTGGACAGCGAGCAGGTACGGCGCTGTCTGCGCGGTCTGACCGAGCTCCAGCGCCGGGCGGTGACCCTGGCCTACTACGGGGGACTGACCTACCGCGAGGTCGCAGAAGAACTGCGGTCCCCGCTTCCGACCATCAAGACCCGAATGCGCGACGGACTGATCCGGCTGCGCGACTGCATGGGGGTGACCACATGAAACACGAAGCAGAACTGCACACCCTCACCGGTGCGTACGCACTCGACGCGCTCACCGGTGAGGAACTCCGCGCGTTCACCGCGCACCTTGAACACTGCGAAGGCTGTCACCAGGAGGTCGGCGAGTTCGCTGCCACGGCGGCACGTCTGGCCGCAGCAGTGAGCCTGCCCGTACCCGTCGCGATGCGACAGGTCGTCCTGAACCGAATCGACGGCGTCCGGCAATTGCCGGCGCGCCCCCTACTCCTCCCGTCCGTCCGCCTCACCACACGTCTCACCCGCAGGGCCGGGGCGTTCGTGGTCGCGGCCAGCATCGTCGCCGCCGCCGGGTTCGGCGGTGTCGCCCTCTGGCAGCACCAGCAGACGGAACAGGCCCGCACGCAGGCCCAGCGCGCCGGCCAGCAGGTCCAGGACATGACCGCTGTGATGGCTTCCCCCGATGCCCGGACGACTCGTGGGCGCACCAGCACGGGGGCTTCCGCTTCTGTCGTGACCTCTGCCCGCCTGAACCAGGCCGTGTTCCTCGCCTCAGGGCTCTCCCCGGCTCCCGCGGGACGGACCTACCAGCTGTGGTTCGACGACCACGGCACCATGCGCCCCGCCGGTCTCATCCCTGGCGACGGCTCCGTCCTCATGCAGGGAGATCCCGGCCAGGCCCTGGCCGTCGGCCTCACCCTCGAACCTGCAGGCGGCTCCGCCCAGCCCACCACCAGCCCCCTGGTCCTCCTCTCCCTTCCCGCCTGACCTGGACAGCGGGCAGCAGGGGCTGGCTACGCGTACGCGGCGCACCGGGCGGGGGCTCGGCCGGCCCCTGTGCTCTGGCGCCCTCGGCCGCGAGCGCGGTTTCCTGTGGCGTCGGTCGTCGGGCGAGGCCCCCCGCTCACCACCACCGTTGACGGCATGCTCACCAACCCCACCACGCCGCCCTCCACGGCCCTCGGTGTCACCGGTGCCGCCTACACGAACAACGACCTGAACGCGGCGACCGCGACGACCCTGTTCGACATCGACACCACGGCCGACCGGACCTCGATCCAGTCCCCGGCCAACGCCGGCACCCTCGCCCCCACCGGGAACCTCGGCGTCAACGCAGGCCCCGACGCCGGCTTCGACATCTACTACAGCCCCAAGTCATCCACCAACAGCGGTTACGCGGCCCTCAGCACCACGGGCACCCAGCGCCTCTACGGGATCAACCTGTTGACCGGCGCCGCCCGCGACCTCGGCTCCTTCCCGAAGAACCGCCAGGTCACCGACATCGCCCTCCCGCTCGACCAGCACTGACACGCACGGCAGGGGCCGCACCACCGGTGCGGCCCCTGCCGTGGAGCGGGACTGGCCGGGTCGATCCACGACAGCTGGAGACCTCCCGGCCGCCCACCGCCTCGGTCAGCAGTACCGCACCCACTCGTGGGCGTGAACGTAGCGGGACTCGACCCAGCCGGACTTGTCGGCCAGGTGGTACCAGCCGTCCTGCTGGCAGGCCAGCTTGACGTGGCTGCCCGGGGACAGGCTCCACACCACGTGGGAATGCGTCCACGGGTGCTGGCGGACATTGAGCTCGATCCGGGAGGTCACCGTTCCCGACACCCCGTAATCATGGTGGTGGGACTGGGGAGCAGCCCCCGCCACGCCCACGCCCGCCACACCGAAACCGGCAGCCAGGACAACGGCGGCAAAGCCGCGTCCGATCGTTCGTGCGGTCATAGCAGCACTTCCTTTCGCGCCCCCTCGCCTCTGCGCCCCAGGGCCATGTGAGACCCGGCGCCGCGAGCAGCTTGCGCTCACGCCTCCACCGGGTGATTCGAAGACTCGAACCCGACGGATTGGTATGGATTCACCGAATATCGGCACAGAGCGGTTCTCTAGGCGCCCCACCGGCCCTCGAACCGGGGCGACCAAGCAGAGGGACTCCCGGCATCGCGCTGCGCCGTCGGAGCTGCCGTGGCAGACCGACACAGACTCTGCACGGACGGCCAGGCCCTCTGAGCTGCTGGTATCCGCATCGCTCACAAGCCGGGGATGGCGCGGGCGGTGAGGCCAAGTCCGACGAGGAGAACGAGGGCCGAGGTGACGGCAGGCCCGATACGCCCAAGCGCCTTCAGACGCGTGGAGGACCTCTCCGCGGTGCGGGCGGTGATCCGGTCGCGCAGTCGTACGAGGAGGAGACCGGCGAGGGTGAGGGTGGTGGCCATGCCGAGGCCGTAGCCGATGACGAGGAGCACGCCGAAGGCGGTCCGGCCGAGGGCGACGGCGCCGAGGAGGACGACCAGTGCCGAGGGACTGGGGACGAGGCCGCCGGCGATGCCGACGCCGATGAGCGACCAGCGCCTTCGGCGTGCCGGAGCGTGAGTGTGGTGGTGGTCGGTTTCGTGGGTGTGTTGGTGGTCGGCTTCGCCGGTGTGGTGATGGTCGTGCGGGAGCGCGGTGGCGGTTTTTGTCAGGACGACGGTGGTGCCGTCGTCCGCCGCGCTGTCCGGCGCGCGGCGTGAGGACGGTAGGCCGGGCGGCGGCTCGTGGCTGTGTCCGTGCCCGTGGTCGCTGCCGTGGTGAGGCCCATGGCCGTGGTCACCGTGGTGCGCGTGGCTGTGATCGCCGTGGTGGTGATGTCCATGGCTGTGGCCGTGCTGGAGAGGGCGGCCGCGCAGGGCGGAGTGCAGCAGCCGCAAGCCGATGGCGGTGACGAGGAGGCCGCTGGCCAGACCGAGCCAGCCGAGGACGGTTTCCCCGGCAAGGTGGGTGGCCAGCGGGAGCGCCAGACCGAGAGCGAGGACGCCCGCGGTGTGGGTGAGGGTCACGGTTGCTCCGACAGTGACGGCATCACGCGGGGTGCCGCGCCGTCCGGCCAGGTAGGCCGCCATGATCGTCTTGCCGTGGCCGGGCATCGCCGCGTGGGAGGCACCGAGGACGACGGCGAGAAGCAGGGCGAGGAGGCCGACGGGGACGGTCAGTTCGCGGCTGCCGACGAGGGTGTCGAAGAGAGCGGACACCTTGTTCAGCGCGGCGGTGACCGGGCCTGAGCCGGGCAGGCCGGGCGACACGATCCGGGCCGCGATCCCCTGCCCGGGCGCCGTCCGCAGCTCGGCGGTGCGCTGGTCGAACGGGTCAGCGAGAGGGTCCTGCGGGTACTGGCGCAGCTGGTTGGTGGTGGAGACCGCGGGAACGGTGGAGCTGGTAAGGGTGAGACCTTCGCCGCGGGCGGTGATCTCGTGCCAGCCGACCCGCCGGCTGTCGTAATGCGTGGCGACGTGGACATGGGACGGCGAGGTGAGGTCCGCGTCGGCCGTGAGGTGGCAGCTGAGGCGGCTGGTCTTGAGCCCGGCCTCGCCGGTGTGGAAAGTCAGCTTGCCGGCGTCCCGCTCCCACTGGAGGCTCACGATTCCTACGCCTGCGGCCAGTTGTCCGGCGAGGGTGGCGCACGCCTCGTCCGCGTAGAGGCCCTGCTCGTCGGCGCTGATGAATCCGTTGTGGTCTTGGTCGATGAGGGGGCGTTCTTGTGCTGCGGCGATCTCGGCGCGGTCGACCACGATCTCGGCCTCGACCGCGCGGGGGCGCAGGGTCAGGCTGGTCGCATAGTTGACGGTGAAGTTGCCCAGCGGATGCGCGGCTGCGGGTGAGGCCGAGGCGAGGAGGCCCAGGGGGGTGAGCAGGGCGGCTGCGAGCGGTACGGCGGCCAGGCGCCGGCGGGTGCGGGGGTTCATGGGGTGTCGTCGATTCGCCGGAGTGCTTCGCGCGCCGCGGGGGCGTGCAGCGGGTGGAAGGAGGGATCGAGGGCCAGCGCCTGCTGAAGATCGCGCCGGGCGGCCGTGACATCGCCGAGCGCCTGGTGGATGGCGCCGCGGTGGTAGCGGAAGAGCGCGCTGCGCGTACCCAGGACGAGGGCTTCGTCTGCTTGGTCGAGGGCCTCTTCGTCGCGGCCGGCGCGGTGCAGGGCCCAGGCGTAGGCGTCGTGGACGGCGATGAACGGCCGATCCCGTACCGCTGCTTCAGCCATGGTCACCGCCTGGCGGGGGTCGCCGTGGTCCGCCTCGAAGTAGATCGCGTCAACGTCGGCGGGCGTACCGGTGGCCCGGCGGAGCGTTTCCTGGGCACGCAGGACGGCGTACTGGGCTTCGGCCCGTTCCGGGCGGCCAAGCGCCTGCTGGAGTTCACCGAGCCCCAGGAGGTACTGCGGCAGCGGAGCCGTCGCGATGGCCGCCGTGTAGTCAGCGACCGCCCGCTCACGATCTCCCGTGGCTGCGCGTGCCTTGGCCCGGGTCTCCAGCAGTCCGGCGTCGCGTGGCGCGATGGCCAGCCCGGCCTCGGCCTGGCGCACAGCGGTCGCCGGATCGCCGCCGTCCAGGGCGAGGGAGGACAGGTGGGTGTGGGCGAAAGCGCGCTCGCCGGGCGTACCGGCCGCGCGCAGTGCGCGCTCCATCAGGGTTTTGGCCTGGGCGGTGTCGCCGCGGAGTTCGAAGGTGTAGGAGGCGCGGGCCAGGGAGCTGCTGTCGGGGCGGAGGTCGGCCATCTTCTGGACGGCTTCCTCTGCCTCCTTGTACTGGCCGAGCTGGGTGTGGGCGTCGGCCAGGACTCCGTAGGAGGCCGGGGTGGCGGGGCTTGTGGCGACAGCCTTGCGGGCCCAGGTGAGGGCGTCGCGGAACTGGTGGCGGGCGGCGGCCAGGGCGCCCATGCCGATCTCGGCGTGCAGGTTCTCGGCCGGTTCCAGGGCGAGGGAGCGGCGCAGAGCCTCCTCTGCCTGCGCGTAGGTGGCTTGGTCGGCGGTGGTGCGGGCCTGCTGCACGAGGGCCATGCCGAGGTCCGCCCAGCTACCCGGATCTTTCGGCAGGCGCTTCACGCGCTCGCGCAGTGCCTCGATGCCGCGCGCCGGACCCGCGGCGGAGGCTGCGGAAGAGGGGGCGTCTGGTGTGCTGGAGCCGGATGGGGAGAGGCCGACGGCGCCGACGGTGAACATGACCACGCCCAGGGCGACGGTGATCGCGGTAGTGCGCAGGTGTCTGCGCTGCCGGATCGCGGGGGCGGGTTTGTCTTCGGGCCGGTGCACGGGATCCTCCCCGGGGAAACTTCGGTGAACGGGGTTCCGGGCGGGGAACCGAGGACCGACCTCGGCCCCGCCCGGAGTGGTGGGGTCAGCTGGTCTTGCGGTTGCGGCGCAGGCGGTAGCCGCCGATTCCCAGGAGTACGGCGCCCAGTGCGCCGACGGATCCGGTCTTCACGTTCCCGGACCGCTCGGGCGCGTTCGGGCCGCTGTTGACGGACTTGGTGTGCGGCAGCGCCAGGTACGGGAACGAGGTGCCGAAGGGGACTTCGTTGGCGTCGACCTGGTCGCCGTCGGCGAGCGCCGGGACGAGCTGGCCGGTCTGGGCGGCGCCTTCGACGGCCTGGAGGGAGATGTCGATGACGTCGTCGGTCAGGCGGCGGCCGTTGGGGAAGCCGGCCAGGTCACCGGCGAGGACGCCGTACCGGTTCGGGTTGGGGTTGGGGCGCACGCCCATGTTCAGGCGCAGCTCCTCCGCCGGGACGATCTGCTTCAGCCGCGCGTCCTTGTTCAGGCGGTGGGCGTTGAGGTCGGCCTGGATGGGACCGCACGCCTTGCAGATGCCCGTCAGGTAGATCTCGAACAGGTCCCGCCGGGGGGCCGGCGGGGCCGGGATGCCGTAGACCTGCTGGATCAGCTTGGGCAGGATCGGGTCGAGGACCTTGTCCACGACCGGCTGGACGGTGCGGTCCTGGTCGGGGTTGAGGGTGTTGAAGGCGTCCTTGTACTTCAGCGGGACGACTACCTCGTTGACCAGCGGGTTACCCAGGCGGGAGACCTGCTTCCACTTGTCGCCGTGCTGCTTGTCGCGGGAGTCGGAGACCTGCACGCCCTGGCGGTCGGTGGTCGACCACACGCCGATGACCGGGTTGCGGCCGGGGTTCCCCTTCAGCGCCAGGTCCTTCTTGGGGATCTGCAGGGCGACGGAGTTGACGTTGTAGCCGGCGAGGGTGTCCTGGCCGCGCTCGGACAGGTTCCCGCCGTAGAGGAGGTCGAACACGCGGAGGTCGGCGAAGAACGGGTCCTCGGCCTGACCGGCGAAGGTCTTGCCGCCGCCGCCGGGCAGGTTACGGATGGCCTGGTTGCGCAGGGCGGCGTAGTTCGGCATCGACGCCGGGCCGACACGCGAGGGCGCTGCGGGGACGTTCGAGAGCAGGACCTTGCTCTCGTTCCCCTTCGAGACGACCAGGTCGTAGACCTGGCGGAAGTTGAGGTCCGGGTCGGTCAGCGAGGTGACCGGACCGGTGTTGTACAGGAACTGGTTGGCGTCATCCCGGTAGCTGCTGTGGAAGCGCCAGGTGTAGGTGATGTCGGAGACACCGTCACCCGTGTTGTCGATCTTGATGTTGTAGCGGAGGTCGTCGCCGAACGCGTAGAAGTTCGGTCCGCCGTTGGGCTCCTCGAACGGGATCCAGTTCGCCAGCAGCGTCACCGAGTCGGGGCGGTCCAGGCTCGTGTACGCGTACACGTCGGTGTTGTCCGCACGCGGGTCGCCCGCGATCAGCGGCGCCTCACGGTGACTGGAGGCGGAACTGACTCCCGGCGCCAGCGTCAGGACACCCAGGCTGGTCGCGAGCGCGCCGGCGCCCAGGACGAGCAGGGACTGGTCGAGCACACGCCGCGAACGGGGCCGTGCGGAGATGGACTTCAAGGGTGTTCCTCTCGACTGCGAACCCCGTCGCGCCGCGCACACCGGCGCAGCCGGACAGGGGCATTCAGGTGGGATGACCACTCGGTCGGACAGCACGCCCGGGCGGCATCAGCAGCAGCCCGGCCCGCCGACCGGGCCTACTGCCATGCGCTCAGATCGCGCCGAGCGAAGGAAAGCACGCGGCACCCGCACCCCGTGACCACTTTCCCTTCGAAGTCGAGAGGGAACTCCGTCGCGAATTCGCAAATCCGCTGGCCACAGCCTCTTCACAGAAACTCCAGGGGGTTCCACATTCGCTACAACACGCAGTCGATGGGTTAGGCCGATCGAGGTCAATCGTATTATTGCAACCAGTTCGCAACAAGGATTTATGGCCTTTGCCGGTGAATGCAGGACGACAAGTGTCGATGGAATGATGAGGATGAGAATGCCCTGGATGTTCTGCGGTGAGTGAAATCGTGCCGTGCCGGGGCATGGTCCGGGTACACGCGTTGCACCACCACACGAAGGGCGTCAATCCAGCATGCCGCGCATCAATGTAAGTGCAGACAAGGGCCGCAGTGTCGAGCTCCACTTCGAGGACTACGGCCAAGGCCGCCCAGTCGTTCTCGTCCACGGCTGGCCGCTGAGCGGCCGCTCCTGGGAGCCGCAGGTCGGTCCACTGGTCGAGGCGGGCCACCGAGTGATCACCTACGACCGGCGCGGGTTCGGCTCCTCCACCCAGCCCTGGGAGGGCTACGACACCCTGGCCGCTGACCTGGACGCCCTCCTGACGCATCTCGACATCCGTGACGCCACGCTGGTCGGGTTCTCCATGGGCGGCGGGGAGGTGGTCCGCTACCTCCACAACTACGGCAGCAGCCGCGTCCGCCAAGCTGTCCTCGCCGCAGCGGTGCCTCCCTACCTCCACAAGAGCGCCGACAACCCGGACGGCGGACTCGACGACGCCACGATCACCCAGTTCGAGGACGGCGTCCGCGGCGACCGGCCCGCCTTCCTGGAGGGCTTCGTCACCGGCTTCTTCCAGGCCGGCGAGAACACCGACCTCGTCAGCGCGCCCCAGCACCGCTATCACGTGCACCTGGCGGAGGCGGCCTCACCCAAGGGGACGCTGGACTGCATCAACGCCTTCGCCCGCACCGACTTCCGTGACGACCTCGCCCGGATCGACGTCCCCACCCTGATCATCCACGGCACCCAGGACGCCATCGTGCCCTTCGAGGTCAGCGGCAAGCGGTCCCACGAAGCCCTGCCGGGCAGCACCCTCGCCCTGATCGAGGGAGCCCCGCACGGACTGAACCTCACTCACGCCCAGGAATTCAACCGGCACCTGACCGACTTCCTCGCCAAGTGATCGCAACCCCGGCCCCCGCCGCAAGGGATCGGGCCGGGGCGGGGGCGGCTGGACGTGAACCAGGTCAGGCGAAGGCAGCCAGCTCGCGGGACAGGGCCGCCACGCTCTGGAATGTGACCCCCAGCAAGGAGACGTGCTTCCAGTACAAGGTGCCGTCCGGAGCGATCAAGAAGACGGCCCGCCGCAACCCGATCCCGGGAGCCGTGATGCCGAACGAACGGCTCACGACTCGCTGTTCGTCCGCCAGCAGCGGCATGCGCAGGCCGTGGCGCCGCGCGAACGCCTCATGGCTGTCGACCCCCTGAGGGCTGATGCCCCACACCTGCGCACCGACGGCGGCGAACGACTCCAGCCCTCCGGAGTACGAGCACAACTGGCGGGTACAGACCGGCGTGTCATCCCCCGGGTAGAAGGCCAGGACCAGGGGCTTGCCGCGCTGCCTGCACAGTTCGAAGTCGCGCCGCTCGAACGATGAGCCTATGAGCTCGCCGCCCGGAAGGGCGAAGTCGCCCACCACCGAACCCAGTTCGGGTACGCCTGCCACGAAGATCCCCTTCGCATCATGAGCATGCCGGACAGGCGCCGGACGGCCGCCTGCCCCGCCAGAACCAGGCATTCGGGGCACCCGCCGGCCTGGAGCAACCTCGTCGACGAGGTTTCTTGCCCGCGGACGACGACGCCTCCGCGAGCGCATCGCAGTGGAAAGAGAACCAGACGGCCCCTGGTGCTGACAAGATGCCCGAGCAGCCCATCCGAATTCCCATGAAGTGACGATTCTTCTGTTGGGTGTGAGAATTTCGGACCTGCATACCGGCCAAGAAAATGCGGCTGCTACTGGTCTAAAGGTGGAGTAATTCGTGATCTGGTGACGTGTCGCGATCCTGGTTAATTGCGGCGTCCTCGTTCCGGGTGTCGACCGGGTGAATGGAACGGCTGCTTCGCCCCGGCCATGACCCAGGCCGGGGCGAAGGGCACCTCAGGACTTCAGCTGTTGATGCAGGTGTTGCCGAAGGCGGGGTTGAGCAGGCCGATCACGCTGACGCTGTTGCCGCATGCGTTGATCGGGATGTGGATCGGAACCTGGATCAGGTTTCCCGACAGGACACCCGGAGAGCCGATGGCCGCGCCGGAGGCTCCGGCATCGGCGGATGCGGCGGACGCGCCACCGACAACGGCGATGCCTACTGCGAGCGCGAGGCCGACACTCTTAAGAACACGGGACATGGGTGGCTCTCCTTGCTGGTCAAGTGACGCGTACGCGCCGATGAGCCCGAGATCGGGCCTGTGCCCCCTCTTCGTTGAGGTACGACAGGGCGGCTTGGCCTCCATCGGCCTGTTCCCTCGAAAGGGGGAACCGTCCCCGCATCTGGCCGAACACTTCCCCGAGATGCCATACCGCGCTACCCGACGCAGGTGAGGTCCGGCGGCAGCTCGCCCTGGTCAGGGCGAGCGAAACCGTCTACTCCACCGGCTCGGCGTCGGCAATGTCCCGGCTGCCGCAGCGTGCCTCCGACGGGTGGGACGGACCGTAAGGATCCGACCTGCGTGTCACGAGTCCGGCGAAGGCGTGCGCGCGGGATGTTCTCCCAGACGCTCATGCCCGATGAGCCGGATACCTGTGGAGATGTACGGATGGATGCAAGCGCCGGCAGTGACCAGCCGGAGGGTGGGCCTGAGAGGCCGTCTGCCTCCTCGAAGCTCCCGCGCACACCGGTCGCCGAGCGGGTGCGTGATGCGGTCGGCCGGGCACGGGCGGCGGGTCCGCCGCCGGGCCCGGCACGACCGGGGTTCTGGCGCAGTCCGCTGCGGGGTCCGTGGCTGACCGGGGTGTTCGGACTGATCCTGCTGGTCGGGGTGATCGTGCTCTTCGTGACGGGGCTGCTGTCGTACGCGGCCTACAACCCGGACCTCGCCCCGCGCAACGACCAGACGCCCGACAAGGGCTGGCTCGGGTTCTACCTGTTCACCTGGCCCACCTCGCCGTACTGGCTGTACCGGTTGACGCAGGGCGTGCACACCGTCCTCGGCGTGGTCCTCGTTCCCGTCCTCCTGGCCAAGCTGTGGTCGGTGATCCCCAAACTCTTCGAGTGGCCGCCCCTGCGCTCCGCAGCCCACGCGCTCGAACGGCTCTCGCTCCTGCTCCTCGTCGGCGGGGCGGGCTTCACCTTTGCCACCGGGATCCTGAACATCCAGCTGGACTACGTCTTCCCTGGCTCCTTCTACGTCCTGCACTTCTACGGTGCCTGGGTGTTCATCGCCGCGTTCGTCGTCCACGTCGCGTTCCGGCTGCCGCGCGCCGTCCGCGCCGTCCGCGCCGGCCGGGGCTTCCAGCCCGCGCCGGACTCGGTGGAGGCTGCCGGGCTTGTCTCCCCCCGCCCGGCACCGGCGACGATCTCGCGGCGGGGCGCGGTCGCGATGGTGGGCGCCGGCTCGCTGGCCCTGCTGGTGGTGACGGCCGGCCAGAGCATCGGCGGCTGGTGGCGCAAGACCGCTCTGCTGGCCCCCCACGGCCGCGATCCGGGTACCGGCCCGAACGGGTTCCAGATCAACAAGACCGCCGCGTCCAGCGGGATCCGGCCCAGCGACATCGGTCCCGCCTGGCGGCTGACGGTCCGTGGCGGGGGCCGCCAGGAGGTGCTGACCCGGGACATGCTGCTGGCGATGGAGCAGCGCGAAGCGGCGCTGCCGATCGCCTGCGTAGAAGGCTGGTCCACCCCCGACCAGCAGTGGTCCGGCGTACGGCTCACCGACCTCGCCGCCCTCGTCGGACTCGGCACCGACACCCCGCAGGTGCTGGTCGAGTCCGTGCAGCGCGGCGGGTCGTTCTCTTCCGTGGTCCTCGCCCCGAACCAGGCCCGCGATGACCGATCGCTCCTCGCCGTGCGCGTGAACGGGGCCGACTTGTCCCCGGACCACGGCTACCCGGCCCGCGTGATCATCCCGGCAGCCCCGGGCGTCCACAACACCAAGTGGGTCACCCGCCTCACCTTCGGAGAGCCCGCATGAACCACCCCGCCAAGGGGGCTGCCGCGGCCTTCCGCCACCGTTACGGCGCCTCCCCGCTCCACCTCCTGCTCACCCTGGCCTGCTTCGCCCTCGCCCTCTACGCCGGCATCCGCCTGCTCAAGGGCGACACCATGGGCGTGGCGATCTGGTTCGTCGGCGCGGCCCTCCTCCACGACCTGGTCCTTCTCCCGGCGTACTCGCTCACGGACCGCGCCGCCCAGCTCCTCTACCGGGGCCGGACCGCCGCGCCCGGGAGCGTGCCGCGTCCCAGCGTGAACCACCTGCGCGTCCCGGCGTTCATCTCAGGCGTCCTGTTCCTCGTCTGGTGGCCGCTGATCCTTCAGAAGGGCGGCCACTACACCGCCTCCACCGCCCTGTCCGCGGACGGATTCCTCGCCCGCTGGCTCCTCATCACCGCCGGCCTGTTCATCGCCTCGGCGATCGTCTGGCTGGCACTCACCTGGAGGCACCTGCAGACCACGCACAGGGAGGCCAGGGCTCAGGAGCGGGCCCGCAGGGCCACGAAGTGACGCTCGCCGGACACCGATGCGTCGGTCCACTGCTCGACTGGCGTCCAGCCCGACTTCCTGGCGTGCAGGACCAGGGCCCGGGAGCCGACCGTGGCCCAGGCAAAGAAGGGGCCCTTCGCCGTCTGGCCGGCGTGGATCCGTACCCGGCGCCGCTCGTCGACGTCGCAGGGAGCGGTCTCCGCGATCAGCAGCCCCCGGAACCGGACCAGGCCCCGGACGCGCTCCAGCAGGTGGCCCGGATCCCCGCCGATGCCGATGTTCCCGTCGGCCAGGAGCGCCGTGTCCCAGTGGCCCTCGTCGGGGATCGGCTCGAATACAGACCGGCTGACCGCCCTGCCGCCCCGGCAGACCGTGGAGATGACGGCGGTCGGGCACACGTCGATGCCCAGGACGCGGTGCCCTCGTCGGGATGCTTCCACGACGAGGCGCCCGGCCCCGCACCCGATGTCCAGGACCCGGCCCGCGCAGCGGTCCACGACGCCCCGGTCCGCGGCGTCGGCCTTCGCACACCAGCGGTGGACGTCCAGGGGCAGGCACCAGCCCTCGGCATCCCGCAGCGTGAGGCCGCCCTCCGCCGCGCAGAGCGCATCGGCGTACGGGCCCCGCTGCCAGGGCTCAAGGCCGCTGGTCCGCATCGAAGCGGCGGTGTTCACCCGTCCTCCTGCCCTTCGTGGACTGTCCGCCGGAGGTACCCGGACGGACAATTTGGTTCCTGCGCGGCGGGCGACGTGGTCTGCGGTGCGGTCCCGGTCGACGTTAGGTCGGCTTGCCGAAGGCCGCCTGCCGGGAGCATCGGATGGGCGACCGGGCGCGGGATCGCAGGCGAACGGGTGACGGCAGGTGCGTCCCCGGTGCGGTATCGCTTCGAACCCGTGCACGGGGTGTCTCCCGGCGGGGCTCTGGTCACCCCGGGATGGGTGGCTGCGGCTCACCACGGCCACTGCCTGCTCCGGGGCTTGCCGTCACGTCGCCGGCCTCGGAGCGGGGAGTGCCGTTTCGTGCAAGGACACCGCCCGACCTGCGGATCGCGTGCGTCGGAATCGGCCCCGGTCCCGGGGGCCGTCGGAACGGGAGCGGCAACGTGAGCGAGCGCCCCATCGGCGACTACGCGATGCTCTCGGACTGCCGGTCGGCTGCGCTGGTGAGTTCGGGCGGGTCGGTGGACTGGCTGTGCTTCCCGCGCTTCGACGGCCCGGCGGTCTTCGCCCGGCTCCTCGACCAGGACGCGGGTCACTGGTCGATCCGCCCGGCCGGTACTCCGGGGCAGGTGAGCCGTCGCTACCTGCCCGACACCCTGGTCATGGAGACCACCTTCCGCACCCCCACCGGCACCGCGGTGCTCGTTGACGCGCTGGCCCTCGGCCGCCGCGAACGCGGGCACGCCATGGGGACCTCCTCGCCGGGAACGCTGCTGCGCCAGGTCACCTGTACGAGCGGCGCGGTCGACATCACCGTGGAGTTCGCCCCGCGCCCGGAGTTCGGGCTGATCCAGCCCGTCATGAGGCCCGTCCGCGGGGGCCTGCTGGCCCGCGGAGGCGCCCAGGTCCTGATGCTCGCCACCGACCTCGCCTTCAGCCTGGACGGATCGACGGCCCACGCCGGAGTCACCCTGAAGGCCGGGGACCGCCTCGGTTTCGCGCTCAGCGCCGAGCCGGCCTGGGGATCCGCTCCCAAGCCGTGGTCCCCGCGCCGCATCCGCCGCCGGCTGGCCGACACCGAAACGGGCTGGCGGTCCTGGTCCACACTCCACGCCGCCTACACGGGCCCCTGACAAGAACACGTCCGCCACAGCGGGCGGGTGCTGCGCGCCCTGACCTACACGCCGACCGGGGCGATCGTCGCAGCGGCGACGACGTCGCTCCCGGAGAGCATCGGCGGAACCCGCAACTGGGACTACCGCTACACCTGGGTCCGCGACGCCAGCCTCACCCTCCAGGCCCTGGCCACCGGCGCCTGCAAGCAGGAGAAGGCCGACTTCTTCGCCTTCCTCGCGCAGGCCGCCGCCACCCAGCTGGAGCGCGGTGTCGACCTCCAGGTCATGTACGGCATCGGCGGCGAGCGCGACCTGAGCGAACGCACGCTGTCGCACCTGTCGGGCTGGCGGGGCAGCAGCCCGGTGCGCGTCGGCAACGACGCCTGGCGCCAACGGCAGCTCGACGTCTACGGGGAACTCCTCGACGCCGCTCACCAGACGCTGCCCCACGGCGAACTCCTCGACCCGCCGGTCCGTACCTTCCTGCGCCAGTGTGCCGAGGCCGCCGCCAGACGCTGGGCGGATCCCGACCAGGGCATCTGGGAGGGCCGCGGCCCCGCCCGCCACTTCCTGCACTCCAAACTCATGTGCTGGGTCGCCCTGGACCGCGCCATCGACCTCGCCCCCGCCCTCGACGCCCACGACCGCGTCTCCCACTGGCAGCACATCCGCCAACAGATCCGCGACACCATGGAGGACCAGGGCTACAACGCTCAGGTGGGTGCGTTCACGCAGGCGTTCGGCAGCCGCCGCCTCGACGCCTCCGCGCTGATGCTGCCCCTCACCGGCTTCCTCCCGGGAAACGACCCCCGCGTGCGCTCCACCGTCGAGGCGATCGCCGGGAAGCTGACGGACTCACGGGGCCTGGTGCGCCGCTATCTGGAGGACGACATCGACCACGACGAGGGCACCTTCCTGTTGTGCACGTTCTGGCTCGCCCAGGCCCTCGCCCTGACCGGCCAGAGCGCCCGCGCCCGGCAGGCCTTCGAGAACGCCCTCGCCCACGCCAACGATGTGGGTCTCCTCCCCGAGGAAGTCGACACCGCCAGCGGCGAGGCCCTCGGAAATTTCCCGCAGGCCTTCAGCCACATCGGCCTCATCAACGCCGCCCTCACCATCCGCAACTCCGAAACCGAAAACGTACGGGAGGACGCGACGAACTCCGAGTGAGGGTGAACCCGACCGGATGCAGGGACAGGTCAGCTCCGAGGGTGACGGGATCGCCAGTACGGGTTGTCGTGGGGCAGAGATCCGCTGACGCGGCCGTACATGCCGAAGGTCATCAGCAGCAGGCCGGTGACGAAGCTGAAGAGCACGTTCTGGAGGTGGAACGCGAACACGTTCAAGCGGGTGTCCAGCACGGCGAGGCTGGCGAAACCGGCCGCGAGGAAGGCTACGCCCACGATGATGTTGACGGTGGATGCGGTGTTCCCGCCGATGACCGCACCGGCGAGCAGCAGGCCGCCCACGAGGACGGAGGCCACGCTCAGAGCCCCGTTGCTGCCCAGGCCCATCACCATGCTTCCGCTGGTGCTGAAGAACCCGATCCGGTCGATCAGCCCGAGGACGCCGAACACGACGAGGAAGGCGCCCATCAGTCCGGCGCCACCGCGGTAGACGCGGCCCAGCCGGTGGTCGAGGGGGAGGTGGTCGTCGAGTACGACGCCGCGCCCGCGCCTGGTCTGGTCCTGCGTGACTGTGGCCATTGGGGTCGGTCCTCCTTCGTACTCCCCGAGTCTCAAGATCTCTGCCCATCGGCAGGGGGTCAGGCGCCGCGGTGATGGACGGCGGATTCACCCTCGGGGAGGGGCTGTTCGGGATGGGGGCGGGTGGTGGAGCCGCCGTTGCCGTAGCCGCCCATCTGGTGCGGGCTGAGGCCTCCGGCGGGGAAGCCCCTCGCCTCGCGGTCTTCGGGCTGCTCGCGCACTTCGTGGACGGCCCCGCCGGCCGGGAGGTGTGGCTGGCTGTCGGGTGTGGGGGGAGGGGGTTCGTGTGCCCGGACCTTCGCGCCGAGGACGAACGCGGCGATCAGGACGGCGACGATGAGAACTCCGACGATCCCGAACCACCCGATGTTCGTCAGGGTCATGTCCACTGCCAGGTTGTGCACGCTGGTGTCCATGCCATCCATGGTGGTGGACCAAGTATCAAAAAAGCCGAAAAGGGATCATACGGAAGTCTTACGGCGTGCAGATTGCCGCTGGGAGGCTTTGGCGCCGGTCCCGGCGCCTCGGTGCCGGCACCAGGCCGTGACCGCGACGAGGGCCGCGGCGGCCCCGTACGCGATGGAGGCGAGCGCTGCCCCGTAGCCGAAGGTCGGTCCGAGGATGTAGACGGCTGCACCGGCCAGGGGGATGCCGAGCCATTCCCAGCGTCCGTCCAGGGCGGCGAGCGCGATCAGGAGCAGGGCGTACCAGGAGTAGCCGGGGGTGAGGAGGACGAAGGCCCAGCCGGTGACCAGCAGGGCGCCGCTCCAGGGGCGCCGTGGGTCCCCGCGCCACATCACGTACAGGGATACCGCCGCGACGGCGGCGAGCAGGACGGGGAAGGCCCAGTCGTCGGGCAGTACGAGGCGCAGGAGCGCGTACCGGGAGCCGGCCGAGGGGTCGTCGTAGCCCTCTTCCTCTACGTAGCCGCCGAGGTAGCCGAAGACCGATTGGTGCGAGATCAGGACGTACGGCAGGTAGGCGAGTGCGGTGAACGCCGCTGCGGGCAGGAGCACGGCGGCGGCGTCGCGGATGCGGCGGACGCCGGAGAGGACGCCGGGCAGGACGACGGCGGGCATGAGTTTGGTGGCGATGGCGGCGCCGATGAGCAGGCCACCGGCTGCTCGCCGGGTCTGGGCGCGGGAGGCGACGAGGCCGAGTCCGGCGATGGCGAGGAGCACGCCGAGGGCGTCGATGTGGGCGTTGTTGACGGCCTCCAGGGGGACGGCCGGGCACCAGGCCCAGTACGCGGCCTTGCGGAGGTCTGCGCCGCGTCGGCGCAGGATGAGCAGGAGCGTGCCGGTCACGCCGAGGGAGATCAGGCCGGCGCCGATCTGCAGCGGCTTGTGCCGGGCTCCGGAGGGCGAGAGCGCGTCGATGGCGAGGAAATAGAACTCCGCGACGGGCGGGTAGATGGTGTGGACGGCCGGCCGGTTGATGCGGGTGCAGCGGGGCGCCGTGCCGGTGTGGGGGATGCCCGCCAGGTCCGGGCCGGAGCAGGTGGAGCCCTCGGGGAAGAGCCACGGGTCGCGCAGCCGGACGAGCGCGGGATCCTGCGGGATGTGGTCGTACGGGGAGATGCCAGCGGACTGTACCCGGCCGTCCCAGGCGTAGCGGTAGGAGTCGGTGCTGGTGCGCGGCGGCCCGAGGAGCCCGGTCACCGTGACGGCCACGGCCCCCGCCAGGAGCAGCGGCACGACGGATCCGGCTGGGACGCGGCGCAGCGTGACCAGGGCCGTGGCGAATAGTGCCCAGCAGGCCGCGTACCACCAGAACAGCCCGACGGGATCACTGAAGAACCCCCCGTACCGGACGGTGAGGACGAGGGCGGCGGTGAGGGCGGCCAGGACGGCGCTGGTGATCACGGTTCGGGTGGTGCGGGTGGTAGGCGGGTTCACCCGCCGAAGGCTCCCAGGAAGCCGCCCTCCACGGGCTGTTGGCGCCCCGGACGTCCGTGTTTCGTAAGGTGTTCCGGCGCCCTGTGAGAGCCCGTCCACGCGGGCGGGCGCCCCGGTGCGCCCGCCTGCATGGCCCGTCAGTGCCGGAGGTGGACGAAGCGCCGGCCTTCCTCCTGCCAGGCGCCGTACGGAGTCCAGCCCGCGTCCGCGGCCTCTGTGATCAGGGCCCGGGTTCCGAGCCGGGCCCACCAGAAGGACGCTCCGCGACCGCCGTTGCCGTTGTCGACGTACACCTCGACGCGCTCGTCCACGTCGGCGTCGGCCACCTCCACCAGCAGGGATCCGCCGGGGGCGGTGAGTTCGGCGGTACGGCGCAACAATGCTCCGGGGTCGCCGCCGATGCCGATGTTGCCGTCGATCAGGAGGACCGTGCCCCAACGGCCCTCCTGGGGCAGCGGGTCGAACACCGAGCGGCACAGGGCGTCGCCCCCTGCCCGCAGGGTCCGGTCGACCGCTTCCGGGGTGAGGTCCACACCGAGGGCCGTGTTCCCGAGCCGGGCGAGTGCAGCGACCAGCCGGCCGGGGCCGCAGCCGATGTCGAGGACCGGACCGGCGCAGCGGGCCAGCACGGTGCCGTCGGCCGCGTCGGCTTCGGCGCACCACCGCTCGACCTCCAGCGGCAGCAGCCAGCCGTCCCGGCGGCGGAGGTACAGCGGGCCCCGTCCGGTGCGCAGGGCGTCCGCGTACGGGTCTGCCTGCCAGGTGCGGGTGGCGCGCTCGGTGAGCTGCGCGGTCATCGGGAGGTCACCGCGCACAGTCCGGTGTACAGGGCGGCGAAGCGGGTCCCCGGCGCGGCGGCGGCGACCTGCTGCGCGTCGGCGGGGGTGTCCACGTCGCACAGTTCGGGCAGGTCCTGCACGGCCAGACCGGCGTCGGTCAGCCGGCGCCGCTGCACCTTCCCCGTCTCCGGTACGGACATGGGCACACCCAGCAGCAGGGCCGGGTCGGGTTCGGCGAGGCCCAGGGCCCAGAACCCGCCGTCCTCGGCAGGGCCGTACCACGCGTCCGCCTCGGTGAAGTCGAGCCCGAGGGCGAGCAGGCTGGGGGTGACCTGCGGGGTGTCCATGCCGATGAGCAGGGCCGGGCCCCCGGCGAGGGCGAAGGCGGCGGCCAGTCGGGCGTCCAGGCCGCCCGAGCTCTGCGGGACGACCTCGATGCCGGCCGGGATCCAGGCACCGGGCTGTCCGTCGAGGACCAGGACGCGTCGCCCGGCCGGAGTGGCGAGGACCGCGTCGAGGGTGTCGCGGAGCGAGGCCCTGGCCAGGTCGGCGGCCTGTTGCGGGGTGAACGCCGTGGTCAGCCGCGTTTTGACGCGGCCCGCGACGGGCGCCTTGGCGATGACGAGGAGGGTGTTCACGCGGCGACCTCCTCGGCCGGTGCGGTACGGACGATCGGGGGCTCGGCCAGGACCCGGCGCATGTCCCGCACGGCGTGCCAGGTGCGCCGCCAGGTGCCGGTGACCTTGGACTTGCCGGAGCGGGGCAGGTAGGGGACGTCCGTCTCGGCCACCCGCCAGCCGGCGTCCGAGGCCCGTACGACCATCTGCAAGGGGTAGCCGCTGCGCCGGTCGGTCAGGTCCAGGCCGAGCAGCGCCTCGCGCCGGGCGACCCGCATCGGACCGAGGTCGTGCAGCCGAAGTCCGGTGCGGCCGCGCAGCATCCGGGCCAGGGCGACGTTGCCCGCGCGGGCGTGGGCCGGCCAGGCACCCCGACCCTGCGGTCGTCGGCGGCCGAGCAGCAGGTCCGCCTCGCCGGCCGCGACGCGCGCGGCCATCGGCGCGAGCAGTCCGGGGTCCATGGAGGCGTCGCAGTCGCAGAAGCAGACCAGTTCGGCGCGGGCCGCCAACAGCCCGGCGTGGCAGGCGGCCCCGAAGCCGCGCCGGGCCTCGTGCACGACGGTGGCGCCGAGCTCGCGCGCGATGTCCGCTGAACCGTCGGTGGAGCCGTTGTCGACGACGATGGCGCGCCACCCGGCCGGCACCCGTGCCAGTACCCAGGGGAGGGCCTCGGCCTCGTCGAGGCAGGGCAGTACGAGGTCCGCGAGAGGCGGACGGCAAACAGAATCAGTCACCCTCCACACCGTAGGAACCGGAAGGCAAAGAATCGGGCCGCAAGAGCTTACGAAACGCGGACGACGTGCCCGATGCAGGCGGTCGGGGCCGGACGGCCGACGGCCGTCCGGGTCATCGTCGAAGACCTTGACGGGCGCGCGGACGTCCACGGTGTCCCCGGTGGATGCTGCTGCGAACTCACGCTGCCGGTCCCCGCCCGAGCGGCCCGGCATGCTGTCTCAGCGGACCGAGCCCGCCGAGGTGCACTGGCCGGCGCGCGCGAACTCGGTCATTCCCTCCCTGAAGCCCACCCCGCCGCTGCGCTCCGTCTTCAAGGACTTGGGGAGCCTCGCCCCGGGCCAGGGAGGAGCGAAGAAGGAGCCCACGCCGGCGTACGGAGTGTCGCGCGGCATGCCCGGCCCGTACGCGTTGTGGAAGCGGAGCGAGTCCGCCCGCCCCTCCGTGCATCGTGCCCACTAGGCGGCGAGGTGCTCGCGGCTCGGTTTCGTGGTCGGCGTACACGTTCCGGGGCTCGAAGCGGCCCGACGCCAGGTCTTCGGTCCGCAGTGGCCCGGGACGGACCGCGCCGTGCAGGGCGCACGTGTAACGGAGTTTCACCCGAGCCGGTGAGGCCGGCCTGTACTGGGTCGTCGGTCAGGGGTGGCCGGTCGTAGCCGCCGCCGGGAGGACGTGATCACGGCGCTCATCCGGTGATACACCGGCCAGGTATCCGGCGAGCTGGGTCAGGTGAAGGCGGTGCCCATCTCGGGTTTCCCGCTCCAGTACTTCCCGCAGGGCCCGTTCTGCCCGCGTGACCGTCGATTGGGGCACCCGTACGCGCTGTCCGGGCCTCTCAGTGAAGGCGAGGAGTGTCCTGGCAGCCGCCTGAGCTTCACCGCAGGCGCTGCGCCTCAGCGCGAGGAAGACCTGAGCGAGCCGGTCGGCGGCCATTTTCACCACGGGATCAGTCATGAACGTACAACGAGCGTACTGTGCGGACGAAACGCCTATATCGTAAGAAAAGGAACCTTGGTTGATGGCTTCGACGACCTTGTCAACTTCAAGGGCTCCTGGGTGTTCCGGGCAGCCGGTCGCCTTCCGGGTCGTGGTGGGACGCGCCGCTGAACGGCCCGCCACGACCCGGATGTCCGTCAGCTCTGGTTCAGGGGCAGGGCGATGTCGGTGACCTGGCGGTCCCTGGGGAAGGCGCCCATGTCGTGGGCGGCGCCGGTGAGCAGGTTGATCCCGTAGAGGCGGAAGGTGTTGCCGGTGTTGAGGGCGGCGAAGCCCTGGTTGGTGCCCTGCTTGGGGGCGAAGTAGATGTCGAAGCCCGCGTCGGGGCCGGCGTTGACGCCGAGGTTGCCGGTCGGGGCGAGCGTGCCGGCGTTGGCGGGGGACTGGAGGGAGATCCGGTCGGCCGTGGTGTCGATGTCGAACAGCGAGGTGGCGGTGGCCGCGTTGAGGTCGTTGTTCGTGTACGCGGCTCCGGTGACGCCCATGGCGGTCGAGGGAGGCGTCGTCGGGTTGGTGAGGGGGCCGTCGACGGTGGTGGTCAGCGGGGCGGCGTTGTCGTCGATGTTGTGGCGCAGGTTCTGGCCGGTGTCGCTGATGACGCGCAGCCGGTTGGCGGCGGGGTTGAAGTCCACGCCGAACCGGGCCCCGGAGAGGGCGACAGTGAGCTGGGAGACCTTCATGGCCTTGGCGTTGCCGGTGTCGAGGGTGTAGATGCCGCCCTTGTCGCCGACGCCGTAGAGCTTCTCGTTCTGGACGCGGAAGTCGATGCCGACGATCTTGGCGTCGCCCATGAGACCGGACACCTTGCCGATCGACATGGTCTTCGACGGCCGGTCGACCATGAACTCCACCAGCCGCTGGTCGGAGGTCAGCCCGACCGCGGTGAGGGCCCCGCGGTCCATGCGGTCCATGCCGTTCCGGCCCCCGCCGTCGGCCGAGGCCAGAACCGGTGCTGACAGGGCCGCGGCCACAGCGACCGAGAGGGCGATGGTGCTCTTGCGCGTACGCATGGATGCTCCTGATCTGGAAGGTGATCCCGTGCCGGACTGGTGCGGGATCCGGACGTGGTTCGCAGCTGCCTGGTGTGCGGACGGGCCGAACGCGTCAAGACCACCCGGACGGCGTCACGGCTCGCCGGACGGGCTATGGGGCGACCGGCTCGGGCGTTGCCGTCCTCGTCCACCGCATGGCGGACGCGAGACGTCGGCAGGCCCTGGGGAGGGAGAGCGCTGCAGGCGAGAGGACGGCGAGGGCGAGGAAGGTCCAGCAGTTCAGGGCGGCGCTCTCGCCGTCGTTCTGCAGGGGGAGGAGGCCGTGCGGCTGGTGTTCGGTGAAGTAGGCATAGGCCATGGCGCCGGAGCACAGCAGCGAGGCGGGGCGAGTGAGCAGGCCGGTGGTGACGAGAGTTCCGCCGCCGAGCTCGATCAGGCCAGCCCACCAGTACGGCCACATGCCCACTGGCGCCGGGCGGCCGTCGAAGAGCCCGAAGAGCTTGGCGGCGCCGTGGCAGGCGAGGAGGAACCCGGTCACGATCCGGAACAGCCCCAGGAGGTGCTCGCCGGTGGCGCGGGGGAGGTGGAGCATGGCTGTTTCCCGGGGGTCAGCGGACGGTGAGGGTGCCGGACATGAACTGGTGGATGTCGCAGATGTAGGAGTACGTGCCGCGGGTCCGGGGGGCGGTGAAGGTGGTGCTGCGGCCGGCCTTGATCCTTCCGGTGCGGAAGGTGGCGTGGTCGGTTCCGGTGACGGTGTGCGGGGCGTTGTCCCTGTTGACGACGGTGACGACCGTGCCGGGAGCCACCGTGAGGGACGCAGGGCTGAAGCTGAAGTCCTGGATCACGATGCGGGCGGTCGGTGCGGCCCGTACGGGCGCCGACTGGGCGCTGGCGGGGGCCAGGAACGTGCTGGCGAGGGCGAGCGCGGCGCATGCGGCCCGGGCGGCGGCCGAGCGCAGCGCGACGGGGAGCGAGACCTGGGCGGAGCTGTGCTTGGGCATGACGAATCGGCCCTTCGGGGCAGAAGCGGACACTGGGTCAGGACCGACCGGGTACGGGTCGCTATACGCGTTCGGCCCGGGTGAAGGGGCGCCGCGGCACGCGGAGGCGGCGGCGCCCGGCGAGCGCGGGTTCAGACGGTCAGCAGCGTGGGCTTGGCGGCCCGGTCCGTCTGGAGGAAGGCGTCGGGGACGGGGTACTCGCCGAGGACGAAGTGGAGGATCGCGGCGTGCATGGCCTCGACAGGGGCGATGCTGGCCGCGGTCCTGATGCCCGCCGGGCTGCTGACGTGGCCTGCGGCGAACAGATAGGTCTGTGCGGCCTGTTCCTCCAGAGCCAGTGCGAGACGGGCGACGGCGCCGACGTTCTCGGCGCGGCCGAGGGCCTTGAGGGTGGCGGGCTGGTTCGACAGCGGCACCCCCGTGATCGCGGGACGCCCAGCCCCCGTCAGTACCGCGTTCCACGCCTTGGCGTGCGCGGCGTGCTGGTCCATCGCGGTCTTCGCGAAGGTGCCGACCGCGGGCGGCACCTTGCCGAGCCTGCCCGCGCCCGCCGCCTTCAGCGCGGCGCCATAGGCGCCCACGGCCTGGTTCTCCAGCGCTGCCGCGAGTGCCACCACCTTCAGGTCGCCCTGGTAGGGGCTCGGCGCGGCAGCCGCAGAAGCCCCCGGGGCCATCGCGTAAGCCTTCGCGCCGACCCCGCCCGCCAGCGCCAGTGCCGCAGCCGCGGCCGCGATGCCCGCACCCGCGAGGAACCGGCGCCGGTCCGCGTCCGCCGCCCTGATCTCCCCGACGAGCTCCGCCGCACCGGTGTGCATGGCCGCCAGCGTGCCGAGGTGTGCTTCCTCCATGTCCTTGGTGAGCAGGTCCAGTTCACGCTCTCCGATGCCGAGCTCCCAGTCGCGCCGGCCCTTCTTCGCGGTGCTCACTTGACGGCTCCTTCGGAGATCGGGGAAGCGTTCTTCACGGGGTAGAAACCCTCGGGGAAACCGACCGAACCGGCCGCGGCCGGCAGCGCCGCGACCCTCGTCGGCAGGGCGATCAACTCCGGCCTTCCGGTACCCAGCAGGGCCCGTACCGCCAGCAGCACCGCCCGGTGCTGCGCCTCGACGGGCGCGATCGAGGCGAACAGTGACCGCAGCCGTGCGTCGCGCACGTCCCCGGTGTACTTCGTATAGGTCTGTGCGGCGACGTCCTCCAGAGTGATCGCCAGCGCCACCACATCGGCCGGCCCCTTGATCCCGGGCAGGGCCTTCTTCACGATCGCCGCGTACTTCGCGTTCGGCGCCGTCTGCGCCTTCCCGCCCGCCTTGGTCGCCGCCGCGTTGAACGCCCGCGCGTGTGCACCGTGCTGGCTGATCGTGGTGGCGATGAACGCCGCCACCGTCTTGTTGCCGTTCTTGATGAACGGCAGGCCGGCCGCCTGCTGATACACGCCGACGGCGAGGTTCTCCAAGGAGGCCGCGGTCTGCAGCGCCATGACGTCCTCCCGCGAAACCCGGCCCCCGACCTCGCTCAACGCCGATCCGGTCATGCGCATCGCGGTGCTGTTCACATCCTGCGACTGCTCGGTCAGCCGGCCCAGCAACCTGGAATCGATACGGCTCGCGCCCATCACGCCCCATCTCTCGTCACACATCGGCACATATCCGCGCAGGCGTCGACCGCGAGCGCATCCACGGCAGGTTCGTGACGGAGCGGGGCCTGGACGGCCCAATTCACCTGATCGGGGAGGAAGGTCAGATCGTGCGACGAATGCGGCCATCCGTGCGGCCGCGAGCCGTAAGGATTGCGGTGCGTGTCACGCGTGGGGCGGGAGCCTTCGATGCGCGATGTTTTCCTGAAAACAGGCCCGCCTGTTCCGCAGGAAAAGTACGGAGGTGTGCCGAGTGGACGCGAGCGACGGCCCGGGGGACCGCCCGGACGGCGCCGCGCGGCCGCCATCGACCCCGACGACACCCGCACCGCCCGCGCGGGTCCCGGTTGCCGCGCGGGTACGCGGGGCGGTCGACCGGGCAAGGGCGGCTGGGCAGCCACCGGGGCCGCCAAGCTGTGGTCGGTGATCCCCAAACTCTTCGAGTGGCCGCCCCTGCGCTCGGCCGCGCACGCGCTCGAACGGCTTTCGCTCCTGCTCCTCGTCGGCGGGGCGGGCTTCACCTTCGCCACCGGGATCCTGAACATCCAGCTGGACTACGTTTTCCCGGGCTCCTTCTACACCCTGCACTTCTACGGCGCCTGGGTGTTCGTCGCCGCTTTCATCGTCCACGTCGCCTTCCGGCTTCCTCGAGCCGCCCGGACGGTGCGGGCCGGCCCCTGCCCACCCCGGACCCGACGCTGCTGTTCGTCAACGCTGGGATGGTGCCGTTCAAGCCCTACTTCACCGGCGAGGCGGCCCCGCTGTGGGAGCGGGCCAGCAGCGTGCAGAAGTGGGTGAGGAGGGTGCTCGGTGCTGGGCGTGAGTAAGGCCGACGAGCATCGCGACCGCAGTGGAGAAGGTACTTAGAAGGCGCCTGCTCTATCCGCTGAGCTACGGGGGCTGACCTGCGAAAACGCAGCTTCCGAACACGAGCCGTGTGGTGCTGTGCCACACATGTGCCACAAGGGTACGTGTGGGGCGATCGGCTCCGGCTTTCAGCCTCTCACAGGATCTTTACATCCCGGAGGGTCGAGGCGGAAACAATTCGGTCTCCACCGCTGTTGTGGCCCCTGGATACAGCGATGCATGGGGGTGCTGAGACTGAGGCTGTTCGATGTGAACGGTGGGGGCGCGGTGGAGATCACCGCGAGGCCGGCGGAGCTTGAGCGCCATCTGCAGGACGTGGTCGAGGGGAACATGGAGCTCCTGCTCGGCGTCCGGTTCCTGGCGAGCGAGTACAGCACGGGGCCGGTGCACGGGGGCAGGATCGACTCGCTCGGTATCGACGAGAACGGCTCGCCTGTCGTCGTGGAGTACAAGCGCGGGCGGGACGCCGGCGTCATCACGCAGGGCCTCTTCTACCTCTCGTGGCTCGTCGACCACAAAGCGGAGTTCCAGCACCTGGTCCGCGACCGGCTCGGGGAAGGGGCCGCGGACCAGGTCCTGTGGAGCGCGCCCAGGCTGATCTGCGTCGCGGAGGACTTCACGCGCTACGACGTCCACGCCGTACGCGAGATCCGGCGCAGCATCGACCTGGTCCGCTACAGCTACTTCGGCAACGACCTCCTGGCCCTTGAGCCGGTCGCCTCCGTCGTCGCCGACGGAGCAGTCCGAAACGACCGCCGGCAGCGCAGGACAGCCCAAGGGGATAGGCCGGCGGAGAACGCCGGCGTCTCGGACCTGCGGGCCGCACTGGAGGAGCTCCTCCTGGGACTCGGTGACGACGTGAGCCGCATCGACCGCAAGCAGTACCGGGCGTACCGGACGCTGCGGAACTTCGCCTGCGTCAGCCACGGCCACCAGCAGGAAGTCGTCATGACCCTCCGCCTGTCACCGAAGGAGGTCGACCTCATCCCCGGCTTCACCCGGGACGTCAGCGAGATCGGCCACCACGGAACGGGCGACCTCGAAGTCCGGCTGCGCACGGAGCGTGATCTCGGCCGAGCGGAGCCACTGCTGCGGCAGGCCTACGAGGCTGCGTGACCGCACGGTCGGCGGAGGCGTCAAGTTGTGGTTCAAGCAGCGGCGTCGGCCTTTCGTCGTACGAACAGGGGTGGCGGTGTCCTTCCATCATGCGGCGAATTCGGGAATTCGGAATTTGTGAAACCGCTGATACATAGGAGGCCTCCGTTGCCCCTGGCCGTCCGATGCTCCACCCGGATCTCGACGGGGTACGGCCATCTGAGAGCCGCAGCGCCGTGGCCGGGAAGACGCGATAGCCGCGGCTCAACGGCCGCGCTGCATGCGCAGTGAGACCCCGCCGAGGGGGGGATTCGGCGGGGTCTCACTCAGACAGTAGCTCTTCGGCGTGTGCATCCGGGCGTGACGGTGGCGGCCTGCGTGTTGGCTGTCCGAGCCTCGGGAAACCGACTGCGACCAACCCGTCAACGACTTACCCATCCGAGTGAGTTTCATGATCGTCGGCATGGGCACGTATGGGCGCATGCAGCGAGGACGAGTGAAGTGGTTCAACACCACCAAGGGGTTCGGTTTCATCAAGCCGGAGGGCAGCGACCAAGACATTTTCGTCCACATTTCCGCCGTCTCGGCGGCAGGTCTCAGCACCCTTGATGACGACCAGGAGGTTCTCTTCGAAATCGAGGAGAACCAGAAGAACGGCAAGGCGTCCGCCATCAACCTGGAGGTCGTGGACTAACCGAACGTCTCGGCCTGCACGGTTGGCGGAGTTGCTGTCGCTGATGGTGGCGCAGGGCTCGGATGCTTAATCGGCTCCGGTTGCGCCCGCCATGGTTCGTGAGGGCGGGCGCCCTTCCATGGCGGGCGCCCCTTCAGCGCCTGGAAGCCGGGCGGTGCGATGTGGCCGGGGGCGGGACCGCAACCGGCGGATGGATGAGGCTAGGGGCTGCGCCGGTGGCGCGGAGTGGGGGCGGTCCGTTGCTGTAGCCGTGAGCGAGTTCGAAGGTGACGTCCTGGATGAGGGACGTGGGGGCGTGTGTGGAGAGGTGGATGGCCCATGTGGGGTTGTCGGCCGTGTTGCCGCCCCAGATGGTCCAAGCCGGCAGCGGGTTGCCCTGCTTGACGTGGGTGTCGAAGCGGAGGCCTGCCCCGTCGGCCGTGGGTGCGGTCCAGTCGATCAGCCGGGCTCCGCATTTCAGAGGCCAGCCCGTGTCTTCTAGGGGGCGGGATGCTTGGGCGAGGTTCTCCTCCTTGACGGGGGTGGCAGGCCCCAGGCCCCAGGAGTCCTCGGTGCTGAGGCTGTCGAGGAGGACGCGGATGATCTCGACCGGGGTGGTTGGGGTGGCGGTAGCGTGCCAGAGGCGTTCACCGACGGGCGATTCGTAGGCGGCGATCGTCCAGAGGCTGTCGCCTTGGGCTGCGCTGTGAAGGAATTCGACGCGCAGGGTGAGGGATTCGTGGCTCGCGATGGTGGTCTCGTCGTGCGGGCGCCATTTCTCCCATTCCCCGTGGGTCGCGAAGAACTCGTTGAGAAGGGCTTCGTGGTCACCAGGACCGTTGGCATACACGGGTACCAGCCGTGGCACCTCCTCAGCCGCAGGGGTCGCCGGCGCTGCTCCAGGTGTGGTGGACGGCGGCGCCGTAACCAGGGCGTCGTTGGCGGCCTGCTCGATGTCGGTGAGAGGGGCTGGTCCGGGTCGGACCGCAACGGTGTGGCGGCGATGGAAGTCGGCCTCGGCCTCGGAGGCGTAGTCCGAATCCTCCTCCGTGCGCAGATGGTCCTCTCCGTGGAGGTGGACGCTCCTGCCTCCGGTGTAGGTGCCCACTGCGAGGGTGGTCCAGTTGTCCCGGGCGTGGAGGTGGATGACGAGACGGCCGGAGGCGATGTCGTCGTGGATCCGCTGGGCTTCACCCGTGGCCTCGCGGATCTCCTCCCGGGTCAGCCACTGCCAGTGCGTTGGGGCGTTGCCGTAGGTCCACTCGGTGTCGATCTCCTCCTGGAGGGCGGCGGTGATCTCCACGATTGCACCGCTCTCACGGAGGGCGAAGGCGGCCTTCTCGGCATGGTGGTGTTCGTCGTGGTCGATTCGGGCCAGGACCATGCTGTCGTCGCTGGTCGGGCGGAATCCGTACTCGGCGAGCACGGCGCGGGCGAGGTAGCGGTCGGGGCTGCTGATGGTGGCGATCACGGCGCTGCTGTGGTCAGGGTGGAGGTCTAGGCGGACCTTGTGGGTGTCGGGTGTGGCGTGCGGCATGAGGCTCGCTTCTCGGGTCCGGCCGCCGGGTGGCTGGCTGGACCCGGCTGGGTGGGCTATCGGGCGGATCGTGATGAGGTGCCTGGGGAACTGGTCCGCTGCGGGGAGGGGCCGGCCCGGGAGGCTGGGGCAGGCGGCGCCGGCGGGCGTCCCGCTGGCATCCGGCCGGTGGCCCGCTGCCAGCGGGCCCGGACTGCGGAGAGGTGGGCGAGCGCCCGGCGGCTGCCCGTGATCACCTGGTGCGGGGAATTGTTCAAGTCCTGGGTGAAGGCCTGGACATGCAGCCCCGTGAGGTGGGCGCGGTGCAGGAGGGAGCGCCGGAGGATCTGCTCGCCCCAGTGCTCCGGGGTCCCTGCCGGGGTGGCCAGCAGCTCCAGGGCTTCCTGTGAGCCGAACGCGGATGTCAGCAAACCGTGTTGCTGGGCCTCCCAGAGCACGGTCACCTTGTCGACCGGCTCGCCCCGGCTGGCTAGAGAGGTCAGGCACCGGTACAGGCCGCCGTACAGCTCGGTGGTGAAGTCCTCCGGGCGCAGCCACCGCATCGACGCCAGAGCCTCCGGATACGCGGTGGCCGTCGACAGCAGCAACTGCTCCTCGCTGGCGGCCTCGGGCTCCACCTGGAGGCCAGGTGGTGCCGGGGGCGGGGTACGCGGCAGGGAGCCCGGGTGGGAGGGGAAGGAGCCGGCCAGCTGATCAAGCAGCGTGGTGAGTGCGTCTGCCCGGCTCAGTACCACGGTGGCCGGGTCCGGCAGGCCCCAGTCGGTGGCCGCCTGAACGAGGAGGCCGGCGTGCAGAAGGACGGTCCGCCGGGCGTGGTCGGAGCGCACCATCCGCGCGTACGAGGGGGCGTGAGCCGGGTTGGGGCAGGCCCCGGCCAGAGCGTGGAGGTAGCTGGGGGTCAGCCCGCGCGCGTGAGGGCGGGCGTGCGCAAGGACGGCTGTGATCCACACCGGTTCCTTGGCGTGGAGGTCCGCAGAGGGCGCGGGGAGTGCGGCTATCGCCGCGAAGATCGCCCGGTGGATGGCGGACGCGAAGTGATCCGGGCCGAGCGGGCTGAGGGTCTTGATCCGGTGCGGGTCGAGGAGAAGGCCGCCGAGAAGGGCCTGCTCGGCGAAGTAGACAGGCGGGTTCGGCGGGATGTCCGCCAGGCCGAACTCCGGCTCGGAGGTGTGCGAGTTGGGCATCAGGCGGCCAGGATGAAGTCGGAGCGGGACAGGGTTTTGCCGAGGTGCGGCGCAAGAAGATGGCCGGCCAGCAGGGGCGGGACAGCGTTCCCGATCTGGCTGAACTGCGCACCCTTCGTACCCGCCCACGGATAGCCCGCGGGGAAGGTCTGCAGCGCCCCTGCCTCAGCGGCGGTGATCCGGATGGGCTCGGGTGCAGCAGCCTCCGCGCCCGACGCCGTCCCTGCAGGCTCGGCGACCCACACGCACTCGTTCGCCCGGTGCCCGAAGAACAAGGTCCCGGCCGGCTCGTCGATGCCGCGGATGGTGGCGTTGGCCTGGTTGGAGCTCCGCAGCAACCAGGCCCAGGGGTGCCGACCGCAGGTGCAGGCCGATGCGTCGGAGCGGGACGGACGCCTTCGGGTCCGCCTGGTCGCGGAAGGCGAAGCGCGGGGCTTCCAGGTGCCGCGGTCACGGGCGTCGGTCAGGGTCTTGCGGGCTCCGGACGGGAAAGGCTCCGGTCCTCCGCCTGGCCCGCCGCCTGCGCAGACCGTCGGGACGGGGCGATCAGTGGCACCCCAGCCGAGCGCCTCCGCCATGGACACCCACCGCTCGCGGCCCGGACCGAAGAACGACTCGGCCTCGGCACTCTGGGCGTGCGTCGGTGCCGGCGGTTCGGCCACGCGGGCCCGGGAGGCGATCAGGATCGCCCGCCTCCTCGTCTGCGGCACCCCGTAGTCCGCCGCGTTGAGGAGCCCGGTCCAGACGGAGAAGCCCCAGCCCCGCAGGATCGCGGCGTACTGCTTCCACAACGGCAGGACGTCAGGGACCTCCTCCATGAGGATCCACTCCGGTTCGCCCACCGAGTGCAGTGCGCGGAGGTAGCGCATCGGCTCCGCAGCCAGCAAGCTCCGGGGGTCCTTGCACGCGGTCAGCAGCTGCGCCCGGGTGTCGCGGCCTGCGGCGAGGTCGGCGACAGCCTGGTGGACCAGCGGCTGGTCAACTAGGCCGAGGCGCTTGCCGGCCATGGACCAGGCCTGGCAGGGCGGCGAGGCGATCAGCCCTCGGACGCGGCCGGTGAACGGCCACACCGGGTACATCGCCACGTCCGTGCGGATCGTCAACTGCCCGGCGGCGGCCCTGGTCTTGCAGGCCCACTCGTCCCATTCGAGGCCGACATCGCGGACGCCGAGAACTCCCAGCGCGTGGCTCCAGCCGCCGGGGCCGGCGAAGAGGTCCACGACGAGGTCCTTCACGCGGTCAGCTCGAAGTCGTCTTGGGCGGCGTCCTCTGCGTTGCGGCAGGCCCAGGGCGAGTAGCCGTTGACCGCGCCGTTTTCAAGCTCGTCGAGTTCGGCGGCGGCCCGCTGCGCGCGGGTGACGTGGTCGATCGGGGCAGCGCCGAGCGGCAGGCGGGAGCGGTGTACTCCGGTGCCCAGGGAGGGCACTCGGTATCGGGGGTTTTCCAAGAGAGGGGGATCCAGGGTGGTGCGGGCGCCGCAGGCGATCACGGCGCAAGATGGATGGAGAGCATGGGGGAGGCCGTCCGGGTCAGCGGATGTGGGGGCGGCTGCTGGCCGGCGGGGGAGGGAGCCGTGGAACGGGCGGGGGTCCGAGGCGGTCGAGGGTGCGGCGGCCCGCCGGGGTGGTGTGGAGGCGCTGGCCTACGAACAGGCTGGTCCGGGTGTCGCGCCTGACCAGGCCCAGCTCCACGAGCTGGTCGATGGCCTCGGGCGTGATGCTTCCCGGGAGCAGACCGATCCCGCTCCCGGGAGTGCCGCACTGCTGCGGGATCGCGACGGCCACCGACCGGCCACGGATTCGGGACCGGACTCTTCGGCGGCAGGATGCTCGCGCGGCACCTGTGAGAGCGTCACCGCAGCCTCGTGGATGGTGCGCAGCGCATGCTGCTGGGCCGGGAGTAAGGCCACGGCCGGCGCGCCCGAGGCGGTCCGCCCCGCAGCGGCGGCTTCAGCGTCGGCCGGCCTGCCCTCGGCCTTGACGTGCGTGGCCGCTCTCAGGGTGAAGGTGACGGCGGACCGGCAGATACCCACGGTGTGCTTGACCGTCGCAACAGCGGTGTCCAGGTGCTTTCGCAGAAGGGCTGTCTTCCAGGACGGCAGGGAGTCAAGGCCGTTCTGGTGGGCCTCCGCCGCCAGGGACGCCGCGCTGATGATGGACACGGTGGCCTCGGCGGCGGCATTGGCGAGCCGACCGAGGTCGGCCAACGCTTCCTGTCCGTCGGTGCTGCGGGTGTAGGGCTCCTCGGCCAGGCCCTGGAGGAGGCCCAGAGCTGTGACCGCGAGCCCCTGGGCCGTGCGGTGGGCGGCGGCCAGCTGCGGGATAGACGGGTCGCCAGTGAAGGCGCGGTGTACGCGGAGGCTCGCGTGCAGGACCGTGAACTCCTCGGCGAGGATGTTGATTTGCTCGACTGTCCGTGTGGCTGTCGATCCGGGGGTGGTGGGGATGGAGGCTCCTGGTGGGTGATGCCGTACCCCTTGTGGGTGTACGGCGGGGAGTGCGGCGTTCAGCGGCCCTTTGCCGGCACGGCGGTCGTGGTGTGGGCGGGACGGGCCGTCGGGGCTGTGAGGGCCTGGATGCGGGGGCTGCGGCCGAGGGCGGCCGTCAGGGCCATCGCTCCGGTGAGGGTGAGGCGGACCCGGTCGCGCGGGGGGCCTGCGTCGAAGGCGGGCGGTGCGGACCCGGGCTCGACGGCGACGAGCCCGGCTTGTTCGAGAGCGCGCAGGGTGTCGATGTGCACGGAGTTGCTGCGGCTGTGGACGGACTCGCGTCCCTGGTGCCGGGCGATGACGACGTGTCCTCGGGCCGTGGCGTGCAGGGCGGTCCGCTGGGAAGGGGCCAGCGCGTCGGCCCCGGTGGCCGTCGCGGCTCGGCGGCGTTGGAACTCTGCGGCGAGGGTGCTCGCGGACTCCACGGCTGCGACTGGCGCCAGGAGCGTCAACTCGCGCGCCAGTTCGATCCGACGCGCAATGTCGCCGCTCCTGGTGGGCGTGTCCGATGGTGGAGGAGCGGCGGCGAGGAGTGCCTTGGCATCGGCGAGGTGCCGGACCGCCTGTCCGGTCAGAACGGCCAGCTGCTTGATCCGGACCGTTGCTTCGGTCAGGGCCACGCCCGCGTACATGGGCTGTTCGACGATGGCCTGGACGGCCTCCCGGCACGCGCTCACCAGGCTGTTCGCCGAGGAGTGGCCCTGAGCGGCGGCGTAGGCCGGCTGGAGACGGGCGAGCTGGTCGTTGAACTGGGTGAACTGGTCGGCGAGAGCGAGCAGCCGCAAGACCGGCGAGGGCGGATCGGCAACGGCCGGCACCGGGGTCTGCGGCGCGGGTGGTACATCAGGGCTGGGTGGGCCCAGTGTGAGCGGCGTTGCGGGAGGCGGAGGGTCAGGTGAGGGTGGAGCCGATGGCGGCCCGGGACGGCCCCGAGTCTTCGGTGCGGGGGATGAGGGCAGGCCAGGCAGGGAGAACAGTGCGTCGTCGGTCATGAGGGTGAGGCCTTCTCAGGGCCCCCTCCCGGAAGCACTTGGGCCACCGGGAGGAGGCTGCGTCAGCGGACAGGGGCGGGGCCCGGGTGGTGGGGGCGGGCGGGAACAGCCGGCTCCGGAGCCGGGCCGAGGCGGCGGAGAACCTGGAGCCCGTCCGAGGTGAGGTGGAGACGCTGACCCGCGTGCAGTCCGGTTCTGAAGTCCCTCGCCACCAGCCGCTTGTCCTCGAGGGCATCTACGGACCGGGCGGTGATGCGCTCCGGGGAACCGCTGTCCACGACGGGCCGCTTGCGGGGCCACCGGCTGTACTTGACGGTGCTCGTGTGGATGAGGTGCAGGGCCCGGTGCTGGATGGCGGTCAGCGTGACCGAGGCGGAATCGGAAGGGTGCTGCGGAATGTAGAAGGGGCTGCGCCCCGGCTCCGCGGGCTCGGCGGGGGCGGGAGGACGGCTCGCTTCGCGCAGGGCCGCGGTCTCGGTGAACGTGGCGGCGTTGTGGCAGGCGGCACGGGCAGGCCGGATCAGCTCGACGGCGCGGTCCAGGTGCTCGTCGAGGTCGCTGCGGCGGACGGACGGCCGACTGGTCATCTGGCCGTTGGGCGGGTCCGGCAGGCCGTCGACACGGTGGTACTCGGCCGCCACCGCGACCGCGGCCATGACGTGAGCGGTGATGTCGGAGGAGATCTTGACGAGCTGTCCGAGGGACCCCACCGCGTGGTGACCGGAGACCGTGGTGTGCGCGTACGCCTGCTCGGCGGATGTCAGGAGCAGCGTGAGGGCTGCGGCGGACTGACCCTGGGCCGTGGCGTACCAGGAGGTGAGCTTGGGCAGGGAGCTGTACCCGGCGACGGGGCGTTCTCCAGAGAGGAGTTCACCAAGGGCGCCGAAGTCGGCGGACAGCGAGCGAAGCCGCGTGATCGTGCGCGATGCCTCGGATGAGGTGTTGTCCAAGAAGAAGGGTCCTAGGGGAGGTGAGTGCGCTGGAGCCCAAGCGGTGCGGGGCTGGGGGCAGATCGGGGATGCTGGGCGGGCGCTACCGGGTGCGCGGTGTGGGCTTGCCGGGTGCCTTTGCGGCGGTCGTGCCGACGGCGGCTCCACGGTCTCTTCCGGCACGAGCGGCATCTCGCAGGGCGAGCTTCTGATCAGCCACGTCCAGGCGCCAGGAGATGTCCTCGGCGAGGTTCGTGCTGTCGGTGGCGGCGCGATCGAGGAGGTTGGAGCCCGTTGCGATGTGCCATGCGACCAGGTACTCCGCCTCCGCCCGGGCGGTCTCGGGGCCCGTGGTGTGACTGGCATGGGACGCTTCAGCGAAGGCGTGGTGTGCTGCGCGGCAGGTGTGGCGGAGCTGAGCGGCACGGTCGAGGAATCCGCCCTGGCCGTCGCGGTTGGGCAGGGACGCATGTTCGCCGAGTGCCGCAAGAACGGCGCCGGTTTCCTCCGCCAGGAGCTCGGCCGCGCCGGCGAAGGCAGCGGTCTTCGCCCGTGCCTCATCGCCCAGTTGGTAGGTCAGCCGACGCGCACCATCGCGCAGGGCAGAGAATCGGTGACTGAACTGATCCAGGTCGTAGAGGGGATCGTTGACGTCGTCACAGAGCTTGAGGTACTCGCTCACGGTGAGGTCCGAAAAGGCCTTGACCGGGACGGGGGCGGTGATGACTGCTCCTTCGGGAGAACGGGTTCGTGTGTACGCAGTGGCGGACGAGACGGACGGTTTGCGGGGCTCAGCGGCGTCGGACTGCTCAAACCGCGGTGACCGCGGGTACGGGGACGGCAGAAATAGGGGTGGCAGCGGAATGCGTGCCGGCCTGGGCAAAGCCGGGAGCCAGGCCAGCCAGACCGGTGGCCATCTGGGTGGCGAGGGCCTGACTGGCGGCGAGTTGGGCCGACAGGGCCTCCGGTAGCTGCCTCCAATGCGCGGCATGCCGGGCTCGCTCGATGAGTACGGCGGCGATCTCCATCTGCGCGGCTACCTGGGAGAGCACGGCCGCTTGGTCGTCGTCGTGCCCAGTTGCCTGGAGCAGCTCGTCCAACGCGGTGGGAAGCACGCTTTGTTCGACCGGGAGCCCGTACAGCTCGGCGTGCAGTGCGTTGGCGACGCCGAGTGCGGATCCGCCGCAGGACCGGAATTGGTAGCGCGACTCGGCACCGCGCACGAGTCCGAAGCTGACGGTCACGAGGTGGGGCGGGGGCGGTGAGGTCGTGGAGATCCGGCTCGCGAGAGCCTTCGCGATGTCGACGGCCGAGGGCGTATCGGCTAGGCGGGACTTCTGGTGGTCGGCGGTGTGAGAGTGCTCGACGTGGATCGGAACGGAGATGTTCCGCATAGGGCGAGGTCCTTCGGCGATGAGGATCAGCGGGTGGGTGCGCTGAAGGATGCGGATCTTGCCGCGAGGGCCGACTGGTGCTCGATGAGGCCAAGAGAGCTCTTTGGGGGCAGTGATTACGCGGCGGGGCCGTAGTCGCTTTGCTGGGGCGTGTGCTTGGCGATGGCTCGGGCGGTGATGGCCTTCGAAGCTCGGGCGGAGGCGGCGGACAGCTCGTCGGCGCCGGGCTCCAGGTACCAGGGACGCATGTCGAGCATCGCGGGGCGCATACCGGTGGCGAAGAGGAGTCCGGACCCCTTGGGGAGGGCTCGGATGGCATCGGCCGGCAGGATCCGTTCCTGCCGCATGGAGACGGAGGTGGACTTCCCGGAGTCGGAGGTCGAGGTGGAGGAGGTCTCGACGTCGTGGTCACCGATCATCCTGCTGAGCTTGTCGGCGAAGTCGGGGTCGTCGATGCCGCTGCCGATGACCTTGATGGTGGAGGCACTCCACATGGCGTCCATGCCGGCGTCACCCCAGACGCGCTGCCCCTGCCTGTAGGACTGCAGGATCGTGATCGGGATGATGCCGCGGCTGCCGAGGTGGGAGTACAGGTCGGGCAAGTCCGAGATTTTGCACACGTTTGCGGCCTCGTCGAGGACGCAGATCATGGGTGGGTCGAGGCGCCCGTCGGCGCGCTCGGCCTGGGCCGTCGCGGTGCGCATGACGGAGTCCGCGCAGGCCGCGATGAGGGCAGAGGCGCCGCCGCCGCCGTCCTTGCTCAGGAGGAACAAGGTGTCGGTGCTGGTCACGAAGTCGCGGGGCTTGAACTCGTCTGCGTCCTTCTGCGGGGTGACCCACTTCGCGATGTCCGCGTTGAGGAGGCACGCGGCGTACTGCCTGCTGGTTTCGAAGATGCCGTCCCGTGTCTCCGGCGGCCCTTCCACGGTTCCCTTGAGCTGGGAGGCGACGGCGGTGAAGCCGTGGTCGCGCAACAGGTCGAGCGGGGTGCGGTCGGCGGGGAACGCGAGCCAGCTCATGACGTCGGTGATGGGGCGCTCGTCGAGTGCGGCTGCGAGGAAGAGCTGCGAGAGGACGTTGCTGGCGGCCTTGGACCAGAAGTCGCCCTGCTGGCTGGCATCGACGGCGGCGGTTAGGAAGTGGCCGGCGAGGCGGCCGGCCCCTTCGAGGCTGTCGGCGTCGGCGAGCGGATTCCACCACATGGCCTGCTCCGCGTGGGCGATCTGCTGCGGGTCCATCGACCAGGTCCGGCCCACCGCGCCGCGGGCGTCGAGGCAACAGGTGTAGGCGTCGCCAGCGGCCTTGTTCGAGGTCAGGAGGACCGGGCCGGGGGCGGACAGGATCATGGGGATGGCGAGGGTGGTCGTCTTGCCCGACCGGGGTGCCATGATCGCGACGGCCACGTCTTCGAAGTTCATCCGGACCTCGGTACGGCTCCCGGCGATGTTGCCGAGGAGGATCCCGGTGTCCTTGGGTGCGAGGTTCTTGACCTCCTTCAGGCTGGGGCGCAGTGATCGGGCCTTGCCGTTGAGGGACTTGGCCAGCAGTGGTTCGATGTCGCGGGCCTTGGCCATCCCCACGACCTTCTTCTTCGTCCCCCCGCTGGCGCGCTTCTTCCACAGGCTGAGTGCGACGAGTGCGATCGTGGCCAGGAGGACCCCGGGGACGATGAGGCGGCCGATCACCAGGGCGGTGCTGCCGGTGGTGGGCCACAGCCGTTCCGGGTGGAGGAGAGCGTTGGCCGGGTCGTACGGGGCCCAAGCGCCTGCACTGGCCAGCCAGGTGGTGCTGTTGGCGCCCAGCCAGGCGAGGTTGGCCCAGGGGATGGCCACGGCCAGGGCGCCGAGCAGCACCTTGAAGGCCAGGTCGGTGAAGTCGTTGGAGGAGTCGGGTCGGTTGGGCGGCAAGCGGAGGTCCTAGGAGCGTTGGTTCAGGGACGGTTCGGAGGCGCGGCACGGCGGCTGGGAAGTGGCGGCAGCCCGGGAATGCGGGCCAGGGGAGTGGTGAGACCGCGCGCGAGGACGTCGAGCTGAAGGATCGTTTCTGCATTGCGGGACCAGAGAGACAGGTACGGCCAGGCGGCATGGTTGCGGCGTTGCAGGACCGCCTCGTACTCGGCCCGCGTATCGGTGTCGCGGGCGAGGATCTCCTCGCGGTCCACCAGCCACTGGGCCTGGAGTTCCTCCAGGCGGCGGGCTGCGTCGCGCAGGCCCGCGCAGACGTCGGCCCAGGAAGCAGGCAGGACATCCGCTGGCAGCCGCGTGGCCTGGATCTCGGCGACGGTGACCAGCTGCCCGGTGCTGTAGGAGATCTTCCGGAACGCCCGCCACGTGGCCGCGTGCGCTGCGGTACTCGCGATCGGTGGTTCTTCGGTTCCGTCGCCGGGGTTGTCCACTGGTTCGAGGTGGGCGCGACTGTCGCGTACGTACACGGCCAGTTGCTGGAGGCGTAGCCGGTGGAGATCGGTGGGGGACAAGGCCAAGGGGAGGGGTGTCCTTCGAACGGCAGGGGAGTGGGGTTCCCGGAGGGCGGGCACGGGGTGCCGAGCCACCCTCCGGGATCAGCTACCGGCTGCGGCCCGTCGCCGCGGCAGGTGCGGCAGGTGCGGCCGGAGCGGGCGAGTGTGGACGGGCGGATGGCAGCTTGGCTGCTCGGGCGAGCGCTCGGGCCCCGGCGCGCGCCGCGTCCAGGCGTGCGCTGTGGGCTTCCACGATCTTGGGCCCGGCGGCGAAGACGGCGCCCTCAGTCGCTCGGTAGTGGGCGCCTTGGTCGTGTGAACCTCGGAGCAGGGCAGCCGGGTTGGCGAGCTCGTCGATCAGGCCGGCCATGACGTGCGTAGGGGTGGTTTGGTCGAGGGCGGCAGACCAGACCGTGTCGACCCCGCCGCCGTAGGTCTCCTCGACGGCCTGGATCCTCCACCAGAAGCGGTCGTCGCCCCGGCTGTCCGACCCGAACTGTTGGATCTTCAGTCCCTGGCCGGGTGCTGAGGCCTCGCGCCCGTGGCGACCGTCGCTGGCGTTCCATCCGGCGGCAGCCAGCGTCTCCCACAGGTCTGGTGGAGCGTGGGCGGGGGCTGGTCGGATGAGGGAGTCGGTCAGTCCCGCGATGATCTCGACCGGGGTGTTGCGGGTGAACCCGGCGTGCCAGTAGTCGGGCACGAACATCAGGGCGCTGCCCACCGACCACGCTTGGTGTGGTGAGAAGGGGTCGAGGACGAGACCCAGTGAGCGGTCGGGGCTCGTCAGGGAGACCTGCGGGAGACCGCGGTCACCATCGTGCTTCCAGCCCGCCGCGCGCAGGCTGTGCGTGATGTGCCGGGGGTCCCCCGCACCGGCCAGGTGGCGGGGGCTGACCTCGCAGTGGAACTTGCCCTTCTTGTCTTCGATGAAGGCTCGCAGGTCCTCGTTCACGGGATGCTCTGGCCCCGGAAGGGAGTCTTGCGCAGCCGGCTGACGTCGAAGTGAAGGATGGTCCAGTCCTGGATGTCGTTAGCCGCAAGGGTGAGCCACTGGACGGTGTGTTCGACCTGCGGGCTCCATGGGACGGGTGCCTGCTGGACCAGGTAGCGGGAGGTCGCGCGGAGGGCTTCGGAGAGGCGGACGAGGACTCCGTGGTCCTCGTCGAGGAGGACGGCAGCCAGGTCCAGGGCCTGTTCGGGGGCGGGGCCCGATCGCAGATGCGCGGTGAGCTTCAGGAGTGTGTTCGCGGCCTCCTGGAGCTGCTCGGGCGTGATGTCGGTGGTGCTGTCGGGCATGTGCGTCCTGTGGTGAGGTGGTTAACGGCGGCCGGCTGCGGCACCGCTCCGGGAGGTGTGGGCGCGGGGTGCGGCCTTGCGCGGCTGGCGGGCGGCCCACGCGTTCCTGGCCCAGGTCGCGGAGCGGGCGGCGGTGACGCGCGCCTGCTTCCAGGCGGCGAGATGGGAGGGCAGGACGGACACCGAGGTGGTGCGGATCCTGTCGGTGGCCGGTACGTGGCCTCGTGGCCGCATCACGGGCTGGGGGTCGGCGAGGGCGGTGGCGAACTCCTGGACCAGATGCATCGGGGTGGTCTGGGAGAACACCGCGTCCCAGGCCCGTCCGTGTTCGGTTCGGGCGCCGGCCCACCAGTGCGCCTTGCCCGGCCCGTTCTGGTGGAACTGGATCCAGGCGTCGCCGTCCGGGCTGGTCGCGGTGAAGTGCTTCCCGCGGGCGGTCGCCCAGTTCTGCTCCTCCAACGGCGCCCACACGTTCGGGGCGTGCGCCGGGCGGGGCTGCGTCAGCGCGTCGGTGAACCCCGCGATGATCTCGACGGGAACGTACGCGGTGAGGGTCACATGCCAGGCGTCCTGTTCCGGGGTGGCTCGACCGGAGACCGTCCAGCCCGGGGGCGTGGCGGCGACGTTGTACCCGATCCGGACGGACTGGTCCGGGCTGTCGAAGACGACCGGAGTACCGGCGCGGGGCGTCCTGTCGGCCCATCCGCTGGCACGGAGGTATTCGGTGACGTGCCGGATGTCGCCGCCGCCGGCCAGGTGGCGGGGCTCGATGAGGTAGTGCTGCTCAGGGAGCTCGGCCCCGGGTCCCCACCCCTTCCACTGCCGGCTCATCGGCCCCGCCCAGTCAGCAGGGCCGGCGGGGGCGGCGGCAAGGCGGTGGCGGTCTTGGCCGGAGCGGGTTCGCAGGCCGGCCATTGGGCGATCTCGGCTTCGGTGCCGAGGAGCTTCTCCGCTTGGCGGAACACTGCGTCGCGGGAGTTGGCGAGGTCTCGCCAGATGTCAGCGTCTTCGACGCCGGCGTCGTGGGATCGCTTGGCCATCCGGCTGACCGCTCCCAGGACATTGCTGACTTGGTAGAGCAGCCCGTCGTCAATCTCGAAGACGGGTGCCAGCAGTGCTGCGGCGTCCTCGGCGGGTAGTCCTCCGTCCAGTTGTGCAGCCAGGGCGGCGAGGGTGGCACGGACGTCGTTGAGGTCCTGCGCGGTGACGTTGAACAAGCGGCCTCCTTTCAGGCATCGGGGTGTACGGGGTGCTGCCCGGGACCGCATCGCGGGGCGCGGCGGCTGCTCCCGCCGCCTGCGCCGAAGGGGGACTTCGCCGGTCTCGGGGTGGGGCGGTGGTCGCTGCCGAAGGCGCAGTCCTTCAGGTAGCGGCGGATGAGGAGGAAGGCGAGCCGGGGTCTGCGCCGGACGGAGATCGGAGGAGGCAGGACGGGGCTGGGTGTTGAGGTGATCGGGTCTCCAGCGACGTCAGGAACGCCGGCGTGGGGCGGCGCCCGGCGCAGGGAGGCCTCGTGGCGGATGCGGCACTGGGCTATTCCGGGCGGTCATGGCCTCGGAGTAGGTCGCCTCGTCGAAGAGTTCGGGGGCGATGTTGACCCGGTAGCCGGCCTTCGTCCCGGCGGCCATGGCGCGGGTCGCGTGCTGCCGTTCCTCTTCAGGGCTGAGGGTGTCGGGGAGTCGGTGCCACACGTAGAGGGGCGGCAGGATGTTCCGCTCGAAGCCCTGGGCATCCAGCAGCTTCAGCAGGCGCTCGGGGGCTCCCGTGCGGGTGTCGGCGTAGACGGCCTTGTCGGAGTAGTGCCGGTAGATCTCAAGGTCGGTGCCGAATTCGTCAGCGTGGTTCAGAAGGGCTGTCCTCTCTCAGGATGGGTCTGTGGGGTTGAGGTCAACGGCTCCGGACTGGGGCGCCGGGGCCGAGGGTGGCTGGCCGTGCGGGGTTGGAGGTGAGCAGGGGGCGGACGACGACGCCGATGCCCAGACGGTCCAGGCGCTGCGAGGCGAGGTGGATGCGGGCGATCTGCTCGCGGTCGCCGTACGCGGCCGGCAGCACGAACATCCGGTCGTACGGATGGAACTGGAAGCCGGACCCGTACAGCACGTCGGCGGCGCCCTCCGCTCCTGATACCGCGCCCACGGCTCCGTCGGGATACCAAGCCATGCTGACCCGCCCAGTGAGCAGCGGCGGCGCCGGACGGCGGGGGACGGGGTGCTCCGAGTTTCGCCTGACCTGCTGCAGGGCTGCCTCGTACCGGGGCACGAGTCGGCGGCTGACCTGCGAGGCCGCGCGGGCCGGGTCTGCGGGGACGGTGATGCCGTTGGGCTCCTTCACCTTGTGGAAAGCGTCCGGAGTGGCATCCGGTTCCAGGGCGCCGATCATGAACTGGCGGGGCCGCATGGGCCGGTCGAAGACCAGCAGGCGGGCTCCGTCGGCACGGCTGAGGACCGCCTGGTGGCCGAGGACGAAGTTGGAGGCCGCGTATCCGATGGCGCCGATGTCCCACAGCGAGTGCGTCGTCGGGATCTGATCGGGATACGTGGCGTGGCGGGTGTACGTGCTGGTCCAGGTCGGACCTGGCAGGCGGGCGGCGAGGGAGACGGCGAAGGCGGCGAGGTCATCGCGCCGGCGGGGTGAAGGCATGGGGAACCTTGTGCGTGGTGGGGGAGTTCAGCGTCCGCGTCGTACTGCGGGAGCCGGGGGAGGCGGTGGTGGACAGGAGCAGACGACGGAGGCTTCACGCTCGGTGCTCCCGACTCCGATGCAGGCCGGACGGAGCGGGTGCGCGGTGTGCCGGTCAGCGAGAGCGTTGCGATACGCGGAGATCTCGCTGGTGACCACCGCGATCTTCTCCGCGAGGCCGCGGATCCGTGCGGCGTGATGAGGGTCGGCGTCTGCGCCGAGGCCGGCGAAGAACTCGGCCGCTGCTTCGAGGACCTCGACCGTGGCTGGCAGGACACCGTCTGCGGGAGCCACAAGCTCGGTCAGAGCTGCCGTGGCGTCCTCGCTGTGCTCGGCGTCCCGGATTCCCTGAGCGAGGTTCGCGACCTGCCCGCCGAGCGTCAGGTCGTGGAACGCCACCTGGTGTGAGGCGAAATCGGGATCGTACTGAACGGCGTACCCGGCGGCCTTTAGCAGTGCGACTGCTCGTTGGGAGAGGTGCAGCTGCTCTTCGTCGTCGAGGCCGTATGGCAGGCGGTGATAGCGGTCATGGGCGCGGGCCACATTGATGAACTTCGCGCGCTGCAGAGTTGCTTCGGCTTCCTCGTCCCCGCCGCGGGCGATCACTTCGGCGGAGTGCGGATCGCGGGATATGTGTACGACGCGGTCGGACAGGGCTATGGGTGGCTCCAGTTGGGTCAGCGTCCCCGCGGGCCGGGAATGCTCGACTGGGTGGGAGCGGGCGGTACGCGGGGCATGTGCGGTTGGGGCGGACGGGTCCAGGAAGGGCCGGCCAGGGTGGCGATGGTGGTGACCTCGGCGTTCAGTGCTCGCAGGTGGGTGACGACGGCCGCGATCCGAGTGCTGATGTCGTTGGTGGTCCCGAAGCGATAGGACAGGGCCTCGGAGGTGCGGGCGCTCACTCGGGTGGCTCTGGCCAGCAGCCCCCGGTCGGGATCGGCCAGCTCTGCGAGCAGCTGGTCGGTGTCCCCTCCGAGGTGGACGGGTGGCTCGTGAGGTGCGCCGTCAGTCGCAGGTGAGTGGGGGCCGAAGTCGCGTTCCAGACGTCGTGCCTCGGCAAGGAGGGTCCGCGCGAGTGTGTGCGGCACATCGGTCCACGATCCGTCGGCGCGGATGAGGTTGGCGACGATGTGCAGGGTCCCCGATGCTCCGAGGAAGGCCACCCAGCGGCATCCTGGGGTGTCTGCGGGAGCGGTGATTCCCGAGGCCTGGGCCAGCCGCTCGGCGATCTGCTCCCACGCAGCTGGATGCTGTGGGCGGTCAAGCGGGTGGAGCCGGACCTCCAGATGCAGGACAGCGTGCCGGTCACCCCCCGGGCTGGTGGTGAAGGGATGCTCGTGGAACGGTTCTTGGAGGTGCTCGACCCAGTCCTCGGCACTCCACATGCGGGCGTTCTCCTCCAGCACCGGCCGCTGGGTGAAGGCCGGCCCGTGGGCCACGACGGTGAAGTCGGTGAGCTCGTCGACGTGGAGTACCGGCCGGCCGAGGGCATCCTCGAAGACGTCCTCGACGTGAAAGAGCCGGGGCCGTACGCGGGGGATCACAGGCCCTGCTTGGCGTCGGCGACGTGGACGAGCTGGTCGAGCGCGGTCAGGCTGTACCACCCGCAGTCGATCTCGGTGTTCTCGTCTGCTGAGGAGAGGCGGGGCAGGAGGAGTTCCTCCAGGGCCCGCATGTGGATCAGGCAGTCCGGGCAATGCCGGTCCAGGTGGATGAGGTAGCGCGGGTGGCCGGTGACGAAGGTGTGCTGGCCGCCGAGCGGGTTGCGCAGCCGCCAGCCGTCCTCGTCGGTGGGGGTGTGCCAGGACGGGGCTACGACGGTGACGGCGTCGCCGTAGAGGCTGTCCCCCGCCACGCCGTGGATGATGACGACTCGGTCTCCGGGGGCGAAGTGGCCGTGGGTGATGTCCCGGTTGGGAGTGAGCGCGTCCTGGGGCGTGGCGTAGGGCGGGCGGGGAACAGCTTCGGGCATGGACGGGTCCTTCCGCGAATGGGTGCCGGGGCGGCGGTGGGGATTACTTCAATGGTGCGGAGAATCCCGGATTATCGAATTCGCGGAATGTGCGATAGAAGCGGCTACAGGTGGGGGTTCTCGTTGCCGCGGTCGGTGTCGGAGGCGGCTTCGACGAGCTCGGGGAGGTCGCTCCCCTCGGCGTCGCGCTGGTCGATCCACCAGCCTGCCCGGCGGATGCCGCGGACGGCTTCCTCCAGCGTGGCCCACTCGGATTCGTCCCAGGACCCTTCGACCACCAGACCCTCGTACGCGGCGGTGACCAGCTGATGTCGGCTGCGCTCACCCCACGCCAGAGCCCGCTCGGGCCCTTCCAGCGGGGGCATCGAGAACTTGGCAGCCCACTCGTCGGCGGCTGCTTGCTCCTCGGCGCGCTTCCCGGCGAGCCAGGCTTCCCGGCTTTCGGTGTCGCCGTCGCGAGTGGCCTTCCAGCAGGCTGTGCAGTCCTTCGTGCCGAGCCATCGGGCGAGACCGGCGCGTTTGTCGGCAGGGCGGTTTGAGAGATCGTGCTCGACCTGGTGGCCGCAGGGGTGATCGATATTCCAACGGGTCGCAACCCCCGGGGAATTCCGTTTGATGGGCGTTACGTTCGAGGTCGGGCTGCTGGTCTGGGGCTTCAAATCGAGTGCCCTTCGTTGGCGGTTGAGGTGGTGGCATGCGTCGCTGCGGAGGGTCGTGCATCAGGTGCACGATTCATGCGGCGGACGGAGGTGGTCTCGAATGCCTGGCGGTGGTCGTGGGGACGCTCACGCCTTCTGCGTCGTCTCAGCGTGTCCTGCGGATGGCGTCTGTGGCCGCCGCAGCGATGGCGGCGGGAGCGCTGGAGGGCTTGGGCAGGTGCAGCAAGGTGGTCCCCGGCAGGTGCTGGGAATTCGCGGTGAGGGTGAGCTGGAGCACGGCGCAGCCGGCGGTCGTGAGCTGTCTGATGCGGGTGACGGCTTGAGTGGTTTCGTCGCTGCCGTACTGGGCGTCCGTGACGATGACGAGGAGGCGGCCAGTGCCGGGGCGGCTGAGTTCGAGGCCGTGGTCGAGTGCGTCGATGGCGTCGCCGAGGTTGTGGGCGCCGCCGTTGGCATTGAACGTCGTCACGCGCTCCGGTGCCCGGTGGGTGGGCCGGGTCAACGCGGTCAGGTGCCTGTCGTAGGCGATGGTGGCGGTAAGGGAGTCGGGGTCGGTCAAGGCTGCTGCGCGTGCCACGATCCAGGCGGCGGACGCGACGGGCGCGCAGGCGGCCCGCATGGAGCCGGAGACGTCCACCGCGATCCCCACCCGCAGTGGCGGGGTGGGGGAGTTCCGGCGGCGGGTGTGGGTGAACGGTTCCGCGGTGGGGACCGACCCGGCCGCGCGCTGAGCGTCGCGGGCGAGGGCCGCGCGCATGTTGAGGCGGCCGGGCGGGGTGGGGCTGGTGGTCCGCTCCTCGGTCCGCTCGCGGTAGGCGGCGGCACGCAGGGCACGGCTCAGGCGCGAGGCGGCACTCTGCTCGGCGGCGGTGGGCCTGCGCGTGCCGGTGACCGGGTTGCTGTAGGGCGCCGGTGTGCCGTCGGGATTGACGGTGGTGCCGCGGGCGTTGAAGACCGACTTGGCGGTGGCGGCTGCTTGGCGCCGCTGGCCGGCCCGCTGGGCGCGGTCCTGGGCCTGCGCCTGGGACTTCGCGGCCATGGCGTTGTTCGCTGCTGCCTGTTCCGCGAGGTCGGCGGCGTCGGTGGCGGCCGTGCTGTCCATGACGACCCCCACGGCACCGGACAGCAGATCGGTGAGGTTCTCCGGCACGGGCAGGGCGGGGGCCGCGGTGTCCAGAGCGTCACACCATTCCTGGGCGTGCGCGAGCATGGTCGTGGCGTCGTGGTCAGCGCACTGGTGGGCTGCGGTCCAGATGCGGGTGAGGGTGGCCAGCAGGTCTGCGCCCAGCACCTTCTCGCACAGGTCGGCGACGGCCCGGGTCTCGCCGGCGTCGAGGATGCCGACGTCGCGGCGGCCGAGGATCAGGGCCGCCACGGATGCGGCGTGCTCGATGCCCTGGAGGGTGGGGTGGGCGATGTCGGGCATGACCAGGGTTCGGGCACTGCTGCGCAGGTAGGTGCGGTCCGTGGGCCGCCTGGTCAGGTGTGCGCCTTCGGCGCGGCTCTCCTCCAGCAGGAACGCGGCCTCCACGACACGGGGGTCCGCTCCGGCAGGTGGTGTCCAGACGGAGTGGGCCGCGTGCGCGGCCTCGTGGACGAACACTCCCCAGGCGGCGGGATACCGCTCCTCGTCGCCCACGATCCGCGGATGGATCTCGTGGGGCCGGAGCGGGGCGAACAGGCCGGCATCGAACTCGACCTCGCCCAGAGTGGGGAAGAATGCAGCCGGTGCGCCGCTGCGCGTGCCGGGGCGGCAGGTGACGAGGAGATCTTGGCGGCCGGAGAGGGCGACCAGCCGGTCCCCGAGTTCGGCTCCCACGCGCAGCCACGCGTCCGGGGAGGTGCGGGGTTGCGCGGGCGGGGCGCCGTCGTCGTCCCATCGCGCGATCTCGGCGTCGTGGTCCGGCGTGGTGGCGGTGGACTGGACGTGTTGGTGGGCGCTCATCGCGAACGGCCCCCGTGTGCGGAGGCGGTGCTGCCCGGTGGCTGCCGGAGGGCCGAGGCGGGGAGCTGCTTGCCGAGGGTGAGGGGCGCGATCTTCTTGACGCCGACAGCCTTGATGACGGCGTCGGCGACGGCGTCGCGATCCTCCAGTGGAGCGATTCCGACCAGGTTCGCGAGAGCGGCGTTGGTGCCGAGGACGGCCTCGGTCTTCTGGTAGCTGAGCAGCTCACGCAGTTGAGGGGCCCAGCCCAGCTCGCCGAGTTCGACTTGGCGGGCGAGGTGTCGGGCGACCCGGACCACCCGGGCGTCGATCTTCAGCGCCCGGGCGAGGTCGTAGTCCGTGCCGATCTGGATCTGCACGCTGAACCGGGACGACAGCGCCTCCGTCAACACCGAGCCGTGAACGCCGGGGTTGTGGCCCGCGACCACGTAGAAGCCGGGCTCGGCCGTGATGGTCTCGCCCTTGTGGGCCTTGACCTGGATCTGTCGGCGGCCGTCCATCGCGGGATACAGCGCCGCCAGGACCTTCGGGGAGATCAGGGTGGCATCGTCGATCAGTAGGGCGCGGCCCTCGGTCATCGCGGTGACCAGCGGACCGTACTGGAAGACGTAGCCCCCCGCGTCGGCTTGCGTGTACTCGCCGATCAGGTCTCCGACCGTGGTGTCGCCGTCGCCGGCGACGGTGAGCAGGTCCGGGAAGGCCGCCTCGACCAGACTCGTCTTGCCGGTGCCCGGAGGGCCGTAGAGCAGCACCGGCACGTCGGCGTCGCGCAGGCGATTCAGCGCCTCGACGTCGGGCAGATCGGCCAGTTCCCGGGGGTGGTAGAGCTGGCCCCCCGCGCGGCGGATCGGCCCGGTCTGCCTGGGCGTGGCCGCCGCGGGAGTGGTCGTGCGTGCCGTGGCCGCCTGGGCGCGGGGAGAGTGGGTGCCCGGTGGGCTGATCACAGCGGCCTGCGCGGCTGCGACGGTCTTCGCGTTCGCGCGGAACTCCGGTTGCCCGGTACCGCTTTGGTCGGCCTCACCGCGTCGTACCAGGGTGAGGGCGGCGTTGCGGACGGCGCCGTGGGAATGGCCCAGCTGCCGGGCCATGTCCCCGATGGTGAGCCTATCCGCAGGCCGGTCGGCCAGCAGTCGGGCCACCTTGGCCCGTAGTTCGCCGCCCTTGGTGCGCGCTGGACTCGTAGGCGTTCCGGGCGTGGTCAAAGCTGCCTCCTTTCAACAGGGGGGCGTGCGAGCGGGGTTGGTGATGTGCTGGAGAGGTCGGCCGCTCTGGGAGCGGATCACGGACTGTGTCGACCTCGGCGCCCGGGCCAACCGGGGCGTACCTGCGGAGCTCACCGGTCGACCGGGGGCTCGGTCCAGGTGCAGGGGATGGTCGGCGACGAGCAGCTCGCCGGCTGCCCAGCGGGCCCGTGCGCCCGCTCCGTACCGGACTCCGTTGCTCGGCAGGCGCAGCCGGGCGCCTCCTCGAAGCCGTCCTGGAGCAGGATCCGCCGGGCGGCGGCGTTGTAGCCAGTGGTGGTGATCTCGCCGGTGATGGTGTGCCGGATCGTCATGAACGGCTCTGCTGGGGTCTCGGGCAAGGCGGATCTCCTATCGGTGATGGCAGGAAAGCGGTGGGGTGTTGGGCGAGGGCGAGGCGGGCCCGGAGCTTCCAGGGCTATCGACTTCGTGCTGTGCCGGTGACGGTGCCTGTCGGTGCGGCGACGGGTGCCGGCCTGGGAGTCGGGGCCACGGTGCTGGTGAGGGATGCTGCGCGCTGAGGCGACCGGGCCGTGGCTGCGCCGGCGATGCGGGCCTGGCGCTCGGCGAGACCGTGGCGCAGGGTGGGCCGCGGCGGGTCGGCACTGAGCTCCGGATCAAGGGTGAAGTCCGCCTGGACAACGAGGCCCAGGCTCCGGATCGCGGTCACGGCCTGACGCGCCCGGCGCTGGCCGTCCTGACCAGGCTCGGTGAGACGGTGCAGATTGGTGCCCGGGACGGGTTCAAACTGGACACGTTCGAGGGCCCAGTCGCGTAGATGGTCGGTCAGACGTGGGGTGGACGCGGCGACGAAGCCGTACTCGGGATGCCAGCCGAGATGCAGGTGCGGAGATTCCAAGGGCTCAAGGGGCCTTTCATCGTGGGGAGCCAACGCCTGCTCGCGGACCGATGGCGCTGCGCGGGACGGCTAGAAGGTGGTGCGGGCCTCGCGTGCGGCAGCGAGGAGGTCGACGCCCAGCTGGTAGAGCAGCCGGTCTGCGACATCGAAGAGATCGCTGGTGTGCGCGTAGCGCCGGGCGAGGGCCGGCTCTTCGTGCTCCTGGCACCACGTAGCGGCGCCTCGAAGAAGGTCGCGCAGGCCGAGCAGCGCACCGTCCGCTCCGGTGGCGCCTTCCATAAGGAGGTGGAGTGCCTCCGCTGAGGGGGCCTGCGCGACCTGCTCAGCCCAGGCCCGGACCGCGCGGCCCGGATCTGGGAGCTCCAGGCCGGCGAGGTACGGTCCGGCTTCCAGGCTGGCCTGTCGGCGAAGGTCTGCAGGCCCCGGCGGCGGATTGGCCTCCGGTTGTGCTTCGTCCCTGGCGGTGGCTTGGGAGGAGCCGCTGCCGCTATCGCGTGTCACCGTCGTACGGACTTGACGGGAGCGGTGCTGACGGGAGCCGGCTTGCGGACGGTGGTCGCCGGCGGCGTGCGCCGCCCTGGGAGCCAGGCACGGACGTCATCGGGGAAGACGGTCATAGGGTCCTGATCCCAGGCCACGACCGATCCCGTGACGGTTTCCGAGAGTGGGAGGACCTCGATCCCGTGCGGGTGCAGGACGTAGGCCCACTGCAGCCACCCCTGTCCGGCCGCGGCCTCGTTGCACGTCATCCGCTCTGCGGGGCTGCCGTCGAGGGTGAACATGTTGTCGATGGTCGAGCTGAGCCCGGGGCCGCCGTGCGGGCCGACGACGTGCTGGCGGACTTCGTCGGGTGCGCCGTCGAGGAGGTCCTCCCCGAGCGAGTTCCACCCAACGGCGGGCGAGTCGATGAGGTGAGCGGCGAGGGCCTCGGTGTCACCGGCGAAACGGTGCTGATGAGCCGCGAGCAGGAGGGGGAGGTGGTTGCTGGGATATCCATCCCAGTGAACGTAGATCCCGGTAAAGCCGGTCTCCGTGGGGCGGGCGATGGTGGATCGGGTTGCCAGGGTGACTCCAGGTGAAGGTGGCTCGCTCGTGGCGCGGCATGGATCGAGAGGGGAAGGGCGCCGTCTGGTCAGCGGGTCGGACCGGCGGTCCTACCGGGTGGCAGGACTGGTGTGGGCGGCGGGACGGGCTTGGTGGGAGGCCGGAAGGCGTACTCCCAGGGATGTGCCGAGGTGAGCGTGATCGCGTAGCCGTAGGCGCGAAGGAGAGTCGCGGCGGAGCGGACGAGGTTCTCGCTGTCGCCGGCGGGGCCCCGAGGGCGGCACAGGCCGGACTCCGGATCCAGCAGCCAGGGTGAGCCGTGCTGAAGCAGGAGGCGCGCCGCGTGCTGCGACAGCACGTTGATCAGGGGGGTGCCGTCGAGGTCCCGGCCGAACACGACGCTGTTCACTTCCCCGAACCGCGTCTCCCGCGACACTCGCGCAGCGGCAACCCGGTAGTGCCACAGGAACCTGCGGTGGCGCATGACGGCGGCGGCCCGTACCGAGTCCCTCGGTACGCAAATCGCGGCCGGGCCTTCGGTCACGCCGTACGAGTTGATGCCGGCGGGGAGCAGTCCGCCCACGAGAACCTGCCGCGGCCGCCCGGGCCTTTCCATCAGGTAAAGCTGAAAGCCGTGGGGATGGGTGAGCACGGCCCGCTCGCCATCCTCAGCGCGGCGCAGGGCCCTCCACAGGACGCCTTCCGCCCTGTCCCAGGAGCGCTTCTCGGCGGGATCCCAGCCCCTTGGCCCTGTGGCGTAGGGGCTTCGACGGGCTGTTGCGCTCCATCCGGCACCCAGGCGGGAGGCCACCTGCTGGGAGAACTGGGACAGGGAGCCGTACGTGGTCGAGGCGTCCCGAGGCTGCTCCTTGCCCGGATTCGTCATCCGCCGGCCGCTGGATGGTGGAAGTGCGCTACCGGATAGCCGAGGGCGGCCACGGCGTGTACGGCTTCATGGACAAGGTGGACCTGCTGCTCGGCGGGCAGTACCCCCGGTGCCACGTAGCCGTTGTAGCGCGGCGAGTAGGTGAACCCGCGTCCCCACAGCAGCGGTTGGAGCGACGTCTTGGAGGCTCGGTCCAGCGGGCCTGGTGTGTGCAGGCCGATGCGGATGCTGGCGGGGTGGTGCACGGAAGGGGGCCTCTCTAACTGGTTGTCCTGGGTCAGCGCCGGATACGAGCAGGAGGCCCAGGGGTGGGAAGTTGCGCGACTGGGGTTGTCCGCTTGAGGCCGTTGGCAGGCGGAGTCGGGGTGATCAGGGTCTTGGCGGAGCGGATGGCCTCGCCGGCCCGACGTAGGTCTTGGCGAGCGTCGGCATGGGTGAGCACCAGATGCCATTCCTCGTGGTGCCGGGAATTGCTGGAAGGTTCAACCTCGCTCCTGAGAGCCTCGGTCAGGCTGCGCACAGCCGCCGCGCTCAGAGCAGCAGCGGAAGCGAGGTGAGCGAGCGCGGTGATACCGCGGGTCGTCGGGAGCTGGTTGGGCCTCATTGCCTCGTCGAGCACTGCGTTGGTGGCACGGGCGAGTTCTTGCGCCCGGCGCACCTGCTGATAGAGCAAGGGCTGCAGGGAAGCGCTGGGTACCTGGCCGGACGCGTCCAGCAGGACGATGCTCTGCGTGGCCTGCTCGAACCCGTATGCGAGATCGTCGAGGCTACGGGGCCAGGTGTGGTCGGTTGCCTGCTCCCAGGTGAAGTCGTACTCCTCGTGGGGGCTGAGGAGTCCGTTCTCGATCTGGGCTTCGCGATCAGCGAGTTCGCTTTGGACGAGTGCGTCATCACGGGCGGCTGCGCGGTAGTCCGCCCAGTCGGCGTCACTTAGTCCGGATTGTCGGTTCATGGTCATCCGATCGGAGCTGGTCAGCGGGTGTGCGTTGGCCGGCTTGCGGGCGGCCCTACTTGCCGGGGCACCGCCGAGATGGGGGCCGTTGGCGTGCGAAGCCGGTGGGCGACATGAGCGTCGACGGCGGCAAGCAGGGGAGCGAGCTGGTGGCCGTGCTCTGCATCAGGGCCTGCGGGCGGTGTGCTCCCAGCGCGGGAGTCGTAGACGACGGAGAAGTCGGACCAGTCCTCCGCGGGTGCCTGGTGGGTTACCAGCCAGCCGCTGTCCTCGGGACCGATGATGAACACCGAGTCGTGGCCGGGCGGATAGGCGTAGACGAGCCCGTGCTGGAGACCTTGCTGGACATCGCAGACCATGCCGCGCTCGCGGAGCGGGGTCGTCAGATACGCATTGGTCGCCCACGCCCGCTGCCACGCGGGGTCTTCGGTCTTGCGATGGTCTGGGAGCGGGGCCAATGGGCGCGGACGCTCGGAGGAGGTCATCGCTGCTGGCCGCCATCGAGAAGGCCTTCGGGATCCGGCAGCGGATCGTCATCACCGAAGGGGTCCTCCGCCTCCGACGCGACGTACCCGAAGACGGTCTTTTCCAGCTCTCCGAGGAAGTCGAAGCCGGTGTGCTCGCGGAATGCATCGAGACGCTCGGCGACGTAACGCTGGCGGTCGATCTCGGCTGTTGCGACCCGCGCAAGGTTCCGGGTGGACAGGCGGCCCCACTCCAGGAGGTCGTTGCGGGTGGCGCGGTCCATCCAGACCCAGATGCCGTTACCCAGCTTCAGGATGCCTTCGGGGTGGAACATTCCCGACTGCCGGCGCGGCTTGGGGCTCCGGCGCTCGCCGAACCCCCGCACGAGGCCCTGGACGAGCTTGTCGGCAGCCGCGGCCCGGACATGTACTTCGAGATCTTCGTGGGCGAACCGCGTGCGGAGCTCGTCTTCGAGGTCACCCTTGCGGAAGCGGCCGGTTTCGTCGGTGACGGCGGCGGCGGCCTCCTCGACGATCTGCCACAGGCGGGCGTCGGACTGGGCACTCATGCGAGATCACGCTCCCGCAGGGTCGCGGCCATCTCTGTCAGGGCGGTCATGGCGTTCTCGATCACTTCCTGGGTTATGGACCGTCCCGGCAGCACGAATTCGGGGTCGAACTTGCCAGCGGTGTTCGTGCCGCGCGCCTGTGCGAGGGGCGGCACGACCTCGCAAAGGAACTGGGTGGCGACCTTGCGCTGGCGTACTTCTTCTTCCGCGCGGGCTTTCCGCTCCGCCCAGGCGCCGGCCAGGGTCAGCTCTCCTTCGACGACTCGATCGGCCAGTTCCTGGTCCTCGGAGCGGAGCCGGGCGAGCTGGGATTCCGCCGACTCAGCGTGGTTCTTCGCTTCGCGTGCCGTCTTGTAGGCCTCGTCGATGGTGATGGCACCGTTGATGACGGGATCGACCAGATCGGGTGCGTGGCGTAGGACGGTGTTGGCCTGGCCGATCCGGCCGAGGGACACCCCTGCTTGTTCACTGACTGAACGAGCGGACTGTTCAGCGCCTGAACGGTGCGACTGTTCAGTGATTGAAAGGGCCTTGGCCGCGATCATGGCCAGCTGCCCCTTGGTCAGGTTGCGCCGACGCGCGTTCACGGACAGGGCATACGCGTCGGGATCGTCGCCGTCGTAGGTGGCGAAGACCGGCTTGATTCCGATGAGCTCGCAGGCCTTGAGGCGATTTCGTCCGTCGAGAAGGCGTCCTGCGCTGTCCAGGACGATGGGCTGGAGCTGGCCGAGCTGACGGATGTCCTCAGCGAGCGCCTGGAGTTCGTCCTCGTCGAGCATGGGAAAGATGGTGGCGGTGGGGTGGAATTCGATGATCGGTTCCTTGAGTTCGTGGCTGGGCCGGATAGCTAGTGCATCCGGGCATCTGTGTCGAAGAGGGCAGCTTCGTGGGGATGGAGGAGGTGCTGGACGATGAAGGACCGTCCGGCGACCCGCCACAGGCCGCGGCCCCGGTTCAGGTGGGAGATGGCCTGCGTCTCGACGCTGGTGAGGCCGAGGAGTCCAGCGGCTGCGGCGAGCTGGTCGTTCTCCTGGCGGTAGATGATGCGGGTGGAGCAGTCGGCGAGGAGACCCTCGGCGAGGGCACGGCCTCGGGAGCCGACATCGCCTGCGGTGAGCAGGTCCGACAGCCGATGGATGACCATCAAGTTGGCGATACCAAGGCCACGGCTCAGCTTCCACTGGGCCTGCATGCGCTCCAGGAGGCCGGCGTGGCGCATCAGTCTCCAGGCCTCGTCGTAGACGACCCAGCGGCGGCCTCCGCCCGGGTCGGTGAGCGCGGACTCCATCCAGGCCGATGCGCAGGTCATCGCCAGTACGAGGGCGGTGTCGTCGCCGGATCCGCCCAGCCGTGAGAGGTCGATGGTGAGCATCGGGCTGTTGGGGTCGAAGCGGATGGTCGACTGGGCGTCGAACATGCCGCTCAGGTCTCCGTGCACCATGCGTCGCAGTGCGTGCGCGAGGTCGCGGGCGGCGTCGCCGAGGTGGCCGGACATGGTGCCGGCGGCCTGGTCGAGGAGGTTGGGCTGGTTCAGGGTGTGGGCGATGTCGCCGAGCAGAGGGGTGCGCCCGGCAGCGGTGGCGGCCTGGACGACGGCGTCGAGGGCGACGTCCAGCGCGGTGTGCTCCATCGGCTGGAGATCTCGCCCGAGGACGGTGCGGGCCAGGGAGCCGAGGAGCAGGAGTCGCCGCTTGCGGATCTCGCCGGCCCAGTCCGCTTCCGTGACGCTGTTCGGGCGGGGCGCGGCGTCGAGCGGGTTCAGCTTGCCGGGCAGGCCCGGGCCGAGGGCGATGGAGGTCCCGCCGAGGGCGGTGGCGACCGGTGTCCACTCGCCCTTCGGGTCGCAGGGGACGTACACCTTGTAGCCGAAGGCGACGCTGCGGAGCGCGAAGGACTTCGCGAGGGCGCTCTTGCCCTGGCCGATGACCCCGGCGAGCAGCACGTTCGGGTTGGTGAAGCCTTCGATCTTCCCGTACAGGGAAAAGGGGTCGAACGTGAAGGACGCCTCAGCATGCACGTCGCGGCCGATGTAGACCCCGTCCGCGCCGAGACCGCCCTCGGCGAGGAAGGGGTACGCGCCGCTCGCGGTGGCGGTGGTCATGCGGTGTGCGGGCAGCCGCAGCTTGTTGCCGCGGGCGGAGGCGGGGCCGGGCCGGCCCGAGGGCGGGTACAGCGGCAGCGGCATCTCGGCTTCGGTCGGCAGGTGTCCGCCGGGGAGTGAGGCGGCCGTGTCGCGGGCCTTGGCCTGGGCTTCGGCGAGCTGGCGCCGTGCGGCCCGGCGGGTGGCGCGGTCGGTGCCGTGGGGGGTGAACAGGGGGGATGCGCTGGCGCGTCGGGCGCGGCGTGCGGGCCGGTGGGTCATCGGTGGCGGCCTGATCTCGTGAGGGCGGGGGTGTTCATCGCCCGCAGTGGGTGACGTGGCCGCGCAGGTCGGCGGGGGTGGTCTTGCGCCGGATGGCGTGGCCGGCGGTGAGGTGGCGCTGGCAGATGGTCAGCACGGGCGGGCCTTCGGGAAGCCGGTTCGGATCGCACTCCTCAGCAGCTCCGGGTGCTGTGGTGGTTGTTGCCGGGAGGGTGTGGAAGGCGTCGTGGACTTCGGCTGCGGCCTGCCACAGGCGGGTGTGGGCGGCGGCGAGGTGACGGCCGGCGGTCGGCCAGGTGGTGCGGGTGGTGTCGGTGAGCTGGTCGAGGAGGTGGTGGAGCGCGGTGAGGTGGGCGTGCACGGTGTCGAGATGGACCCGGTCGGTGGGCGTCGATATACCGGGGTTGAGGCTGCGGGTGTGGTGGCGGATGCCAGCGGTGGCAGCGCGCAGGTAGGGGTGTGAGTCGGGGAGCGGGGTGGGGGGTGTCACGGAGTCCTTCCTGCGGGGCAGGGATGGTGCGGCGCGGCTAGAGGGCGGCGCGGGCCAGGGGCAGCGCGGCGAGGGCGAAGGCGTCGGGCTGCTGGAACAGGAGTCGGCGCAGGTCGACTTGGGCGGTCACAGCGGCGGTCTCGATCTGTGCGCAGGCCGCGTCGAGGAGGGCGTCGGTCTCGGCGCTGACGGTGATCAGGCCGGTGAGAGCGACGTCGGCGTGGCCGGCGATCAGCTGGCGCTCACGGGTTTTGACGTCGGTGTACTCGACGTTGTCCTCTTCGCTGTCGACCATGCCCTTGCGCCGGCGCTCGGCCACGTCGGCGATGATCGTCGCTTTGCGGCGCTGGACATCGCGCAGGGCGGCCGTCAGGGCCTGCGGTGCGTATATAAGGGAGAAGCTGCGCCGGACACCGGCGCTGAAGAGGAGGCCGTGGAGGAAGCCGGCGCCCGTCTCGGTCCGCGGCCAGGCCTCCACCCAGTAGGTGGCGTGGCGGGCGGAGTCGGTGGCGAGCCGGTCGCTCTCCTCGATCTGGACCACGGGACCGGCGGCGGCCGGGTCCGCCTCGGCGCGGCCGTTGGGAGACCACTGCTGCAGCGCGGACATGGCCTTCGGGTCGTACGCGGTGCGGATCACGGCCGAGATCTCGCGGGCGGTCAGCCAGCCCGTGACGGTCAGGCCGGAGGAGCGGGCGGCCTGGGAGACCGAGCTGGTGGTCGTGGCCATGACGGTGAAGGCTCCGGCGAGTCCGCCGCCGGCCTGGGAGATGAGGCGCTTGGCGGCCTTGAGGTCCAGGGAGATCGCGATGTACGCCTCGTGCGGGGCGGCGGCCGGTCCGGCGGAGGCCAGCAGCTCCGAGTACACCTGGCCGGCGACGGGGGTCTGGGCGTTGCCGTGCTGGGCCCAGTGACGGGCCAGCTCGTCTCCGGAGTCGGGCACCGTGCGCTCCAGGACCTGGACGGTGGCGACGTGCCCGGTGCGGGCGATGCTCGCCAGCGCCCGGCCCCAGTTTGCGACGTTCGCGTTCTGGGTGCCCGGGTCGAGCAGCGCGAACGCCCGGGAGGTGACGCGGGCGACCGCGGTCAGGGTCTGCTGCTGGGGGTCGTGGACGGCGGCGGCCTGGGAGCCGTCCGGTGTGACAACGCGAAGCGCAGCGGTGGTGCCTGGAAGGTGGAGCAGTCCGTCGACCCGGGGCCGGGAGACCGCGCGGGCCAGCCACATGGTCTGTCCGGTGCGGCGGCGCTGTGCGTAGCGGACGATGATCGGCGCCCAGTCGATCAGGGACCTGCCTTCGCGGCGTACGAAGGTGAGGGTGGCGATGGCAGCCCAGAGCGGGGTCAGGGTGAGGGCGCCGAGCAGGCCGGAGGTCACGACGGTCGCGAGGAGCAGCGCGAGGGTGATCGAGACGAGGACCAGTTGGGGGAGGGTGAGGCCGAGGAGGATGCCGCGACGGGAGCGGATGGGGAACTTCACCGTCATGGGGGAGAGGGTCAGGTCTGACAAGGGAAGGGCCGTTCAGGTACGGGCGGGAGGCTGGGGTGGGTCCGTGGGACGCGCCGGAGCGGGCGCGGCGCGTCCCACGGGGCTTCCTGCCGTCAGCGGATGGGGATCAGTTGCCGGCGGGAGGCGGCGTCGGGGCCGCCGGTCCGGTTGCCTGGCCTGCGTCGGCCGACGGGGAGGCTCCCTGCGGCGGCGGGGAACCGGTGCCGCGGCTCGACCACTGGGCGCCGCCCGAGTCCGGGCTGCTGGGGGAACCGTCGCCGGACGGTTGGCCGGAGGGGCCGCCGGGCTGTCCGCTGGTGTCCTGCTGCGGGCCGGTCGGCGGAGGCTGGACCGCCTTGGTCAGCGCGCCCATCGCGGGCGACATGCTGCCGCCCTCCTGGGAGCCCTGCTTCTGCCCGCCGCCACCGCTCGACTGGGAGGCGACATCGCCGGGGAACCCGCCGCTGGCGAGCGAGTCGGGACCCTGCGGAGCGGCTGATCCTGCTGCCGCTCCACCGGCACCGCCTGTCGCGGCCATGGTCGCGACCTTGCGGGCCGCCTGCTCCGTGTGCTGACGGGCAACCTGTGCACCGGCTCCACCGGCGCGGTGAATCGATTCGCCGTCGGTGCCTTCGGCGGCCCAGTGCACGAACTTGAACGTCGCGTACGGGGCGAGGAGGACCAGGCACATGATGACGATGCCGGCCATGACGTCGGCCAGGGCCTGGGTGCCGTCCTTGCCCTCGGTGTCGCCGAGGGCGGAGATGCCGAGGATGAAGATGACGGTCATCAGGAGCTTGGAGACGACGAGGGTTGCGGTGGCCTCGATCCAGCCGCGCCGCCAACGGCGTGCGACCTCCCAGCCGCCGCCGGCACCGGCGAAGACCGCCAGCGTGACCATGACCAGGATGCCGACCTTGCGCATCAGCATCACGCACCAGAACATAAATGCGCCGATGGCTGTGCCGATCCCGACGAACGCGGGCACCATCCAGCCGAGCCCGGCCACGCCGCCGATGACGGAGGCCTTGATGCTGCGCCGGACGGCTTCCTCCATCGAGGTGCCGGCCGCCGCGAAGAGCCCGTCCGAGAGGGCGTCGACGACCTCGATCGCGACCGTGGTCAGGGCAATGGCGCTGAACGAGAAGAGCACGCCCACGAAGGTGCCGGTGAACGCCTGGGTCAGGGCCTGGCCGTCCCGCTTGATCGCGGCACGCACCAGCTGAGCGCACATGGTCGCCACGAGCATGACCAGACCGATGGGCAGCAGCGTTTCGTAGTTGTCCTTGAACCACGTGGCGTTGAGGTCGATCTTGGTGGTGGCGGTGATGCCATCGACGGCGAGGTCGGCTGAGGCCATCGCCAGTTCTCCGACCGATTTCGCGATCCAGTTCCCGATGCCTTCGGTGATCGCCTTGCCAGGGTCGTTGGCGAAGTCGATGAGGTCGGCAGCGGAGCACAGCTTGTTCGCCATGGGCAGGTCACAGAACCCCATAGGGGGATGCCTCCTTTCAGGGAGCGGGGCGGATCACGGCAGGACCCGGGGCGAGATCGCGACGAGGGAGCAGTCGGCTCCTGGCCGGCACTGGACGGCGAGGGTGACCGAGCGGTCTTCGGCCCCGGCGCCGCCGCCGTTCCAACTGATCTGCTGCTTGCCGGTGACGGTGACGAAGTAGATGTACGCGGTGGTCAGCGCGGCGGGATCCTCGGCCAGCGCCTGCTTGAAGCTGCTGGGGAAGCGGGACTCGGTGACGTTGGCCTCGGCGTGCTGGGCGTTGTCGTGCATCCGGGTCCACAGGACCGGGTCGGGGATCTGGGCCTGGATTCCGGGCCAGTCCGCGTACTTCGTCTCCTGGGTGACCCAGCCGCGAAGACCGGCGAGGTGCTGGGGGTGGCTGGTGGTGCGGGTGTCGTAGGTCCACAGCACCTGGGCCGCTGCCTTCCCGTACGCGAGCGGGTCGGAGATCTTCGCAGGCGGGGCCACCGTGCCGGTCCCGCCGGCCGGAGGCTGCGCCGGGGCCGTGGTCGGCGGTGCGCCGGCAGGGCTGGGGGAGGCGGGCCGGTCGGTTTCGGAGCGTCCGGTCCACCAGGCGGCGAGTCCGGCCAGCGCGAGGAGGACGGCCAGGCCGATGGCGAGGAAGGTGATGCGCTTGTTGGCCGGCCAGCGGCCTGCGTGGCTGTACATAGGGGGGCGCGCGCGTTTGCGTGATCGTTTCGCCACTACTTGACCTGGGTGCCGAGCGTGGAGAAGAAGGCGACGGCGCCGTTGGCGGCACCGAGGCCGAGGGCCGCGCCCGCGCTGACCAGCGCGCCCTTCTTCCCGTTGGCCTCGCTGTTGTGGCCGCCGGTGAAGTGGCCCCAGGCCCAGACGGCGAGGCTGACCGAGAGAGCGCCGACCACGGCGATGATGCCGTAGAGGTTGATGGAGGAGACGACGTCCTTGAGGACCGACAGGCCCGGCAGGCCGCCTTCCTTGGGGGCGACGCCCGGGTCGTACGCGAGGTAGATGATGCGGTCGATCGAAGGCATGGCTGCGCTGAACTCCTTGCACGCACGGGCAGTTCGGCCTCGTGCGGGGGCGTGATCTGAGGGGAAGCGAGGGCGGCGCGCGGTTCGGGCGGCGCACGGTCGCTGGGAAATCCGGTGAGGAAGCCGGATGGGAAGGACGGCCGTCAGGCGGTCAGGGAGCGGGGACCATCCGCCGGACGGCGATGATGTCGCCGAGACTGGCCTGGGTGACGATCCGGACCGGCTTCCCTGTCCGCGGGGCCTCGATCGCGAGGACCGTGCCCTTCGCGGAGCCGATGGCCATGGCCACGTGCTCGGGACCGTTCGGACCGGGGCGGGTGAACAGCAGGTCGCCCGGCTTGATGCCGGAAACCGGCACGCTGGAACCTTCGTTGACCTGGGTGTACGTGGTGCGGGTGAGGGTGATGCCGGCCGCGTTGTAGGACTGCTGGGTCAGGCTGGAGCAGTCGCACCGGCCCATCGGGTCCGGGCCGTGGGAGGCGAGGCAGGTGCCGCCCCACTGGTACATGGTTCCGAGCTGACCCATCGACCAGCGGATCGCGGTCTGGACCTTGGCCGGCGCGTCCTTGGGGATCTCGTACCCTTCGGGCACTGTGCCCTCGGGGATCTGCCCGAAGTCTCCGCCGCCATTGCATCCGGCTCCAGCTGGGGGCTGTCCCCCCGGGGCGGGGGTTCCGCCGCCGGGCAGAACTTTCACGATGGCCTGCTGCAGGGCCCGGGCGAGCGGCTCCCACTGGGCGTACGCGTTGGGGAATCCGCTGAGCTGCACCTTCTGTGCGGCCTGGGTGATGGTCAGGCTCTCCCAACCAGGCACCTTGAGCAGCGCGTTGTAGAACTTGGTGCTCGCGTAGACGGGGTCGCGGATCTGCTCGGGCGTTCCCCACCCCTGGCTGGGGCGCTGCTGGAACAAACCCAGGCTGTCGCGGTCGCCATAGTCCAGATTCCGCAGGCGGGATTCCTGGATGGCGGTGGCCAGCGCCACGACCTGGCCGCGCTCGGGGACGTGCAGGGAGATGCCGGTCGCCACGATCGTCTTCGCGTGGGGGATCTGTTCGGCGGGAAGCTCCAGGCCTTCGACGCGTACGTCCTGGCTGGAAGAGCCGTTGCTGCCGAGGATCGCCTCGACGGCCTTGGCCACGGCCGCCGCGTCGGTACCCGACCCTGTGTTGCACGTGGTCGAGCGCCCGGCGGAGCCCGCCGCCGCTACGGCTGCGGTGGCTGCGAGGAGGAGCGGGGAGAGACAGACGAGGCCTATTACGGCGGCCAGCGCCTTCAATCGGGCCGCCTCAGCGCGGGGACGGGCTGGTCGACGGCGGCATCAGCTGCCTCAGGGCATGGGTGTGCCATGGGAGTTGTCCTTGGATGAGGGCCAGGCCGTGGCGCGATGAGGAGCGGAAAGACGCCACGGCCGGCGGTAGGTGATCGGGGAGGCCGGCGTATCCGGTCGAGTTGCCGCTCGACCGGGTCCGGCGCACTGCTAGGTGATTCGGATCAAGGCATGCCTCCGGCACGGAAGTCGGGGAAGGGGATGTCCCACCGGGCCGTGCCGGTCGGGACATCCAAAACTCTAGGCGCCGATCCGGACTTACCGAAATGGCCGTGAGCGGCCATCGCCATTCCCGGATCGTGCCCTAGCCTTTTCGATATCCCCGCCACCGCTCCCCCCGGACGTCACTCTCCACGACGTCCAGGTGACGCCGCCGTCGCGCTGGGGATTCCCCCTTCACCAACCAGAATCGCGGTACACCCTTGCCCTTTTCCCTTCACCAGGGCGATGCGCTCAGCGTGCTCGCCACCCTGCCCGACGCCTGCGTCGACTCCGTCATCACCGACCCGCCGTACAACAGCGGCGGCCGGACGGCGAAGGAGAGGACCTCCCGTACGGCGCGGCAGAAGTACACCTCCAACGACGCCAAGCACGCTCTGCCGGACTTCACCGGCGAGAACATGGACCAGCGGTCCTACGCGTTCTGGCTGACGCAGATCATGACCGAGGCCCACCGCCTGACGAAGCCGGGCGGCACCGCGCTCCTGTTCACCGACTGGCGGCAGCTGCCGACCACGACCGACGCCCTGCAGGCCGCCGGCTGGTTGTGGCGCGGCGTCCTGGGCTGGCACAAGCCGCAGGCCAGGCCCCAGAAGGGCCGTTTCACCCAGAACCTGGAGTTCGTCATCTGGGGAAGCAAGGGCGCCCTGGACGGCTCCCAGAACGAGGTCTATTTGCCCGGCTTCTACAGTGCCTCGCAGCCCTCGGGCAAGGAGCGTCAGCACATCACGCAGAAGCCGGTCTCCGTCATGCGCGAGCTCGTGAAGATCTGCCCCGAGAAGGGCACTGTCCTCGACTTCTGCGCCGGCAGCGGTTCCACCGGAGTCGCCGCTCTGCTGGAGGGCCGCAGCTTTATCGGCGTGGAGAAGACCGCCGAGTACAGCCGGATCGCGGCCGACCGGCTTACCGAAACCCTCAACCAGACCCTCACCCGCGAGGACTTCATCCTCGCCGCATGACCGGATCCCGGGGCAGGGGTCTCCCTGCCCCGGTCGGACATATCACCTGGTCCGTGAATTCCGAATCCGCGGATTCCCGGGCTGCTGGAAGCGGCACCACATTTCCCGCATTGTGCGACGTCAAGGAGGACCCCCATGTCTGAATCCACCGATCCCGACCAGGGACGGTTGGAGCCGATCAGGCTGCCAGACGCAGAGCTGGACAACCTAGAAGCCTCTGTTCGTCGGCTGATGGACCAGTCGGCCGAGCAGGCCCGTCTCCTGGACACGCTCTCCGCCGAACCACTGCCGGGGATGTCCCCGTTCGCCGGCATGCCGATGCCGGGATCGCGCTCGATGCCGGAACCGCCCCCCGAGCCGCGCTTCATCCTCGCCCTCGACGGCGAGGAGTACGAGGCCGAGCTCGACGCCCTCACCGACTGGGTCCAGGACGTCCTCCTCGACGTCTACGGCGCCGAGGTCACCACCTCGACGCCCTGGTGCCAGCAGTGGCAGGAACACCTCGACGTCGTGGGCTGGCTCCACGCCCTGTGGATGGCCTACCAGCAGCACATGGAACCCGAAGCGGGCCTGTCAGGTCCGGCCGTGTGGCACCGCGACTTCCTCACCCACACCATGGCTGCGGTGCGTGCCCCAGGCGGCCCGCTCTCCGCTTGCATGACCGATCCGAGCCGACCCTCCCACCGGCTGCTGCCCGGACCGAAGGCGCCCGTGCCGACCGAGGCATCGTGACCGGCCCGGCCGAGCCCGTGTACAGCCTGTCCTTTGACCCCCGGGCCCTGAACGACCTCCTCGCCGCGCCCGCCGACGTCCGCGATGTGGCGCTCTCCCGCCTCCAGGACGCCGTCACCGGTCAGCGTCACGGACCGGAACTGACCGGGGCTCTGGCCGGGTTTCGGAAGATCTACATCGACTCGGCCCGGTGGCGCATGGTCTACGGACTGCGCACCGCACCGGAAACGTCGGCTCACCGGAGCGAGGTGTTCGTCGTCGCCCTCAGGCCGCGCGCCCAGTACGAGATCTACAAGGTCGTCGCCGAGCGCCTGGGCATCGAACACCGACCCCTGAGCGCGCTGGCCCACGCCGCCCGGGCGCGGTCCCCGCAGACCGCAGCCCACCCCTACCCCATCACGGCAGGCCTGCCCACCGGCCGGCCCGCCACCACGTCTCCCGTCTCCCTCCACCCGAGAGGTCCCTCTCTTTGAGTAGCCGAGCCTGTCCCGCCGCAGTCCCCTGTACCTCCACGTCCTGCCCGCGGTCGGCCGCCAGCGCCGACATCGCGAGCACTACCAGCGCAACCTGCGTCTGCTCCCTCCTGACCGCGCTTCTGGCGGCCTTGAGCACCCGCGCGACCTGCTGCTGCACCTGCGAGGCGAAGGCTTCCGCGTGCTCGCGGAGGAGCGGCGCGCACTGAGCACCCAGCACGCCGAACCGCTCCAGATCCGCCGGACCGGGGTAGACGACTGGCCACTGATCGAAGCGTTCCACCGCGCGTGCACTGAGAAGTCCCTGCACAGCCGATGGGGTCACACCCAGGTTCGGCAGCGCGACTGGGAGCGGTTGTCGGCACTCTCGGAATGCTGGGTGGCAACCGAGGCCGGCGCAGTTGTCGGGCTCGTATCCGCCGGGCCAGTCCTGAGCGAACCCGGCACCGTTGACCTGGGTCTTCAGGTCGCCGACCCGCACCACCGCCGCGGCATCGGGACCCGCCTGATCCAGACCGCCGCCGACCGTGCACGGACAGCAGGAGCCTTCACGCTGCACGTGTACGTCGAGCGGTCCAACCGGCCGATGCTGGCACTCCTGCGGCAGCTCGGTCCTACCGCGGAGCACCCCGTCGGCGCCCACCTCGAAGTACGGCTTCGGCTCTCACTCCTTGCTCTGCCGGCCGCACCCCACCCCGTCCGACAGGACCCTCATGCCCATCCCCAAGAACCAGACCGGCATCGATGACCGCATCGAAACCGTCACCGGGAAATCCATCGAAGCCCTCTGGCGCCTCGACGACAGCAACCTGCTGACTGAGCCCGTCGCGCAGCTGGTCCGCGCGCACCGCGCCCTGGCCCATGCGCAGGCCACCTTGACCTTCAACCGGGTCCTGCTCCAGCGGCTGACCAGCGGACAGTTCGAGATCGACAGCGCCGTACTCGGCCGGATCGACCGGGGGCTGGGCCAACTGAAGGAAGCCGTCGAGACCCGCGACCAGCTCCTCGGTGAAGCCCTCACCCTGCTCGTACCGCTGGAACAGCACGCTCCCCGTCCTTCCCGGCCTTTGGGCCCCGACATCTCGCCACCGGACTTCGCGGCGCTGCTCGCCATCGCCCGCGGCGCGAAGCTCCACGAGAACCTCATCACCCGGCGCATCTCCGTCGCGACGGCAGCCGGAGCCAAGATCACCCAGTACGACTTCGAGCGCCTTGAGGACGCCGGCCTCGTCACCCGCGACACCTCACGCCCCTTGCACGCCGGCCAGCCCGTGTCCGTCACCGACCTCGGCCGCTCGGTCCTCGCAGGCAGCCGCCCAGCCATTGGCACGCATCTGCCCCCACAGCCGGGCTCCCGGACCCCTTCCCGTTCCCCGCTGGCCTGACCCAGCCACTGCCGAAAGCACGCACGTGCCGAACCCCGAACACCAACCCGTCCTGAGAATCGACGGCTTCGAACCCGCCGACGACTCAGTCGACGACGATTTCTACGACGCGATCGACTCCAACCTCGACCACCTGGGCCGGATGGCCGAGCATCACACGCCCGACGGCCGCCACAGCTACCACGTGATGTTCGACGAATCCGTCACCTGGGGGATCCCCGGACTTCCCCAGCTCCTCGCCCTCCACATCGACCGCAACCTGCAAGCCAAGACGTTCACCTTCGAATACGCCAGCCTTCCGCTCCCGGTGATGGTGCAGTCTTGGCTGATTTCCCGGGGATGCCCGCGCGACGAAATCCGGCTCCCGAAAGGCATGGGGACCGCGCCCGCTGACAAGCGCACGGCTGCGCTGCAGGAGCGGCTGATGGGGGACGGAGACCACTTCGCCCTCCTGCACAGCAACACCGACGACTCGCTGCCGGCGCCGGTCGTGGTCGTCGTCCTGCGCGCCCTCGACGAGAAGGATCCCCACCCCTACCGGGTCCTGCACGAAGTTGCCGACATGGAAGCCTTCACCCACACCCTCCGCGAGGGCGTCTTCCCCACTTACGAAGCCGCGATGGACTGGATCGACAGCCCGGACGCACCCCTTCGCCCGGCGCCCCTCGCCTCCCGAACGGCCCTGCGTCCGGCGCTGGTTCAGCCCACGCTGCCCGGCCTCGCTCGTCGGCGCTGACAGTAATCCGGCGTACCGCCGTCGGCCCTATATCAGGCTCTTCGTGCTTATCGAATTCCCGGATTCTCCAGATGCTTAGAGAAGGCCGCAAGCGGAACATGTCTGCTGGTCGGCTACTGCATTTGCGAAAGGAGAAGACGTGTCATCCGACGACGTCATGAGTGTCCTCACCCAGCGCATAGAGGCGGCATTTCAGCAGCCCCTCGATGACCTCCGTCGAGTAGCGACCGCTACCGGCCGCGTGCATCCCGCCACCGAAGTGCTCCACTGGTACGGCCTGACCGCCGAAGCCCAGACCGTGGTGGACCGGGCCGAGAACACCCTGCTCGCGGCCATCGGCCGCGCTCCCGGCGAACTCACCCCGTCCCAGATGGCCATCGCCCACCAGGTCAACACCGCAGTCGCCGCGAGAGACGGCCGAGCCATGGTCCTGCGCCACCTCCTCGAACCCAACACGCGCCACGTCTGGCGCGGAGAGCGCCCCCAGACCCGGATCGCCTCGCAGGTTCCCACGGCGCTGCCACCCCGCCCGCCTGCGAACGTCGGCCGGGCCATCGGACGATGAACACGCCTTTGCGGCCCAGCAGTCAGGACCAGGCGATCGAATCCGCGTTCAACGGGCCGGTTGCTGAGCTCCACCGCACGGCGACCGCCGGCCAGGCAGGGCCCGCGCTGTTTAGAGCGATGGAACTGCGCTCCTTCCTCGCCGTCGCCGAGTCCCACGTGGACCGCGTGCGGGACCGATTGCACCAGGCCACCGCGCCCGACCGCGACCAGAGCGAACTCGACGCCGGCGACCTGCGCACGGACGTCGAGTGGATGAAGGCGGCACTCACCTCCCGCACCGAGATCGTCACCGCCCTCACCCGGCTGCTCCGCAGCATGCCCGGCCGAGAAGCCGCGGGCCCCCGCCGACACCAGGCCATCCCCACGGCCAGCCCCAAGGCGAACACCGCCCCACCAGCGGCCCGGTCCCGACACCCCTGAAGGAACCCACCTGTCCGACCAGACCTCGTCCGAACTCCGCAACCGCATCGAAGCCCTCTTCGGCCAGCCGCTCACCGAACTCAAGCAAGCGGCCGCCCAGAGTCCCGACTCCACCCTCCTCGGCGCCATCCTCACCATCCACGGTGACCTGGTCTTCGCCGAACGCAGCATCGACTTCCAGCTGGACCGCCTGCGCACGTACACGGGCGAAGACCGCGACATCGGCTCCTTCGAGGCCGGCCACATCCGCGACAGCGCCGAGAGGCTGCACCGCGCAGTGACCGCGCACGAGGTGCACGCCAAGACCCTCGCCGCCGTGCTGCAGGGACTGCGCCGCACCGAGCCGCCCGTGCACCCGCCCGTCGCGAAGGCCGCCCGCGCCGTGTCCAGCACTTCCTCACGCACCCACTGATCCGAAACGCTCAGGAGATCCTCCCGTGGCTACCCCAGGCCTGCCCCGCCCCATCGCGAAAGACCTCTCCCGCGTCACCGAGGCTCTCGACATGCTCAGCCCCCGCTGGAGCGTGTGGACCCTGATGACCCTCGGGGAACAGCCTCTGCGCTACACCGACATCAAGACGCGGCTGCCGATGCTCTTCGACGCCCAGCTCTCCGGCCGGCTGACCACACTCACCGCTGACGGGCTCGTCGACCGGCACGAGGAGTCGGCCCGACACGTCACCTACCAGCTTTCCGGACGCGGACGCAGTCTGGGAACGGTCATCGCCGCCCTCGCAACCTACGGGGACACCCACCTCGACAAGATCAAGAAGCCCAACCGGATCACAGGTGAACTGGAGCCCGAGCGGATACCCGCGGCCCAGAACGCCGAGGACACCCTCAAGCTGATCACGCCGAAGTACGCCACCTCCCTGCTGTGGGCCCTGCGCTCACAGCCGAGCGTCTCGGGCCGCGAGCTCGCCGACGTCGTCCTCGACCACGCCACCACGACAGCTCCGATCTACCAGCCGCTGCGCCAGCTCGTCGAGGACGGCCTCGTCGACCGGCTCGGCCACAGCAGCTACCGGCTCTCCCGCCAGGGCGAAGCCCTCACCAACACCTTCCAGGCCCTGTCCACCTGGGCCGCCGGCCGCGCCAAGGCCACCCCGCACCCGCTGTGGGTACCCGCCTCCGCTCCCAGCCACCCGGCCATGTGGGCTGCGAACAGTTCGCTCTCCCAGCGGCCCGCATCGACGGTGGCCACGCCGGAGAGCATGGCGCAGCAGCGCCTCGGCCTGTTCTCCCACGGGATCCCCGACCGGCCCCGATCCGGGTCCTCCATGGGAGGGCGCGTCCGATGACGCAGCCCAGCCCCGAGACCGAACCCCTCGTGCGTGCGGCGACCCTTCTCAGCTACCGGTGGACCACGAGGATCATCACTGAACTCGACGACAACGGGCCCGTCGCCCGGCGTCGAGGCAGCCTGCCGGCCACGTTCCCGGATATCCCGGTCGACGTCTTGAAGACGGCCGTGGCCGGACTGCGCCGCCGTGGGCTCCTCCGCCGCGAGACCCTCAGCACCGGCGAGCGCCAGCTCAGGCTCACGCAGGCGGGCGCTGGCCTTGCGGACGTGTACGACCAGCTCGGCCGATGGGCCCGCCAACACGACTACCCCGGCGGTCAAAGCGACTTCGTCAACCGAGTCGAAGCCACCCTCGGCCTGCTGCGCGACCCCAACACCGTCACCGTGCTGCTCAACCCCCATGCACCGTACGAAGCCAGCCGGGTCGCCAGAGCTGTCGACGCGGGCTTGGTCCGCCAAGGCGCACGCGTCCCGTGGATCTTGACCGACACCGGACGCGAACTGCGAGGACCGCTGGCCGAACTGCAGGCCTGGGCCACCGCGAACACCGCACTCGTCCAGCGCGTGCGGCACACACGGCCTGCCCCGCCTGTGGCCAAGGTGCAGGCGGCTATCCCCGGCGTAGCGAAGGGAGCCGCCCTGCCCGGAGCGGCCCCCCCGCGCTCCGCCTAGCAACGGGCCCCTCCACGCGGGCACGCTCCCGGCGCACCAGCACCGGGCCACGAGGGCTGAAGACTCCCGGCCACCACCCATCGGCCACACCCCGACTGAAAGTGATCATGACCCGTCACAGAGCCGCTGGTGGCCGCCACGCCCGCCTGCCCGACCACGGCATCTTCCGCCGTATCTACCTGCCGCGGACCATGGACGCCGCCGCGTTCAACCTGGGCACCTACGGGATCCCGCTGCTCGTCCTGGCCACCACGTCCTCGGCCATGCTGACCGGCCTCGCCTTCGTCCTGGAATGGATTCCCCGGATCGGAGCATTCGTCGGTGCAGGCGCAGCCGTCGACCGCCACGGCGCGGCTCGAGTCTTCCGTACGGCGACGACCATCCGGACTCTCGTCGTCACCACGGCGGTCCTGGCCCTGACCTTCATCGACGACAAGCTCATCACCACCGTCTCGGTGATGGCCCTCGCCGCCGTCATCGGCGTCCTCACCGAATACTCCTACGTCGCCGCGGAGACCGCCGGCGGCGCCGCCAGCCGGGAACCAGGCCGAGTCGAGCACCGCGTGCAGTCCGTACTGCTCAGCATCGACCAGTCCGCCACCCTCGCCGGACCCGCCGCCGGCGCCTTCCTCCTCCAGTACGCCGGCCAGCAGACCCTGCTCGTCACCATCGGCGCGCTCTCACTCCTGGCCGCCGTCACCTCTCCCCGGGCCCGCCGGACCCAGCCCAACCCCGAGACCACAACCGTCCGCCAGGGCCTGCGCATGGGCTGGTCGACCCTCAGGGCACTCCCTGCCCTCGGATGGTTGATCGCAGGGCTGACCGTCAGCAACTTCGCCACCGGCCTCCTCCAGGCCGCGGCCCCCGTGATCGTCGTACAGAACTTCGGCCTCAGCACCGCGTCCGTCGGCCTCATCTGGTCCGCCGCCGCGACGGCCGCCCTCCTCGCAACGACCCTGTCCCGGTTCGCCATCGACCGTTTCGGGCTCTGGCCCGTCGGCACAGCGGGAGCCCTGATCGCCTCTCTCGGCGGCATCGCCGTCTCCCAGGCCGACGCCTACACGCCCTTCCTGGTCCTCGTCGCCATCCTGACGGCCGGCGAAGGCTCCATGACCGTGGTCCTGCGCACCCTGCGCTCCCGCCTCATCCCGCGCGACGTCTTCGGCGCCACCCTCAGCATCACCATCCTGATCATGCTGCTGCCCTTCCCGATCGCCGGCGTACTCGTCGCCATCACCCCGCCCGCAGCCCTCGGCCACGTCATGACCGGCTGCGCCGCGCTCCAGGCCATCGGCCTGGCCACCGCGTTCTGGCGCCTGCGCCGCGATCCCGCCCTGCACGACACGAACAGACCAGCACTCGAACCGGTAGCCGCTTGAGTCCCGACCCACGGAGAGCCATGCCGTCCCCGAACCGCCACACCTCGTCGTTCAGCACCGACCAGGCCGTGGCCGCCGCAAGCCTCCTACGAAGTCTCACCTCACGGCTCCACAGCCTTCCCGGGCCCGAAGCGGAATCCCTCGCCCAGTCGCTGCTCGTCCCCGCCGGACTCGTGCACGACCTACGCGTGCTCGTCGAAGCCGCGACTGCCCGTGCCGGAATCACGACACCTCCTGGCGAAGCTCCACTGCCCGAGCTCCGCCAGCATCCGGCCGACGTCGAGCAGCGACCTGGTGGCAGGCCCGCTCCGGTCAGGCGGCCACCGAACCGGTCTTCCTCTCCGGGTACCCGAAGTCTGACCCACCCGATGGCCTCCGTCGCGCCGGAGTAGCCACCCGCCCACATCTCCGGCCCGCGCTGATCCGGCACCGCGAGCGGGCCACCGCCCCCAACGAACCTCTAGAACGGGACCCTTCCGACCCTTGTCTTCCACTCACACCGCCCCCTCCCGCCCCGTCGTCCTGGTGGTCGCCCCAACGACTTCCTCTACCGGGGCTACTGCCTGCAGGCGGTAGCCGCCGCCTACGACACCGTCGTCATCACCCCGAGCCCCATCACCTGGGAGCACGAGCTGGTCATCGACCACGAGACAGCCGATCCGTACGACCGCCAGGCCCTGCTGAGCGCGGGCGAACTCCTTGCCGCGCGCAACCCCGTTGCCGCAGTCGTCACCTGGAACGAGACGCTCCTCGTCGCGACCGCGCACCTGGCCCAGCACCTGGGCGTCCTCACCGACGACCCCCAGGTCCTCCATGCTTGCCGCGACAAGGCCACCAGCCGTGCCCAGTTCGCCCGCCATTGCGTTCCCTCCGCGCAGTCAATCAAGGTGGTATCCCTCCTGGAGAGCGCCCTCGCGGCGGAATCCATCGGCTACCCCGTCGTGCTCAAGCCAGCTGGTCAGGCAGGCAGTGTCGGCGTGATCCGGGTGGACAAGGCCGAAGAGCTCCCGGAGGCGTACGAGTTCGCGACCGCCGGCGCGAACCTGCACGGCGGCGACTCCAACGACGTCCTGGTCGAGGAGTACCTCGACGGGCCGGAGATCTCCGTCGAGTGCGTAACCCACCAGGGCCAGACCACCGCCGTGGCCGTCACGCGCAAGGAGCTGGGTTTCGAGCCCTACTTCGAGGAGACCGGCCACAGCGTGGACGCGGCCGACCCGCTGCTCGCCGAGGCCGGCCCGATCGCCACAGCCGCCGTGGCCGCCCTTGGGGTGACGACCGGCATCTCCCACGTCGAGCTCCGGCTCACCGCGACCGGCCCGCGGATCATCGAGGTCAACCAGCGGATCGGCGGCGACCTCATTGGCCGCCTGGTCCAGCTCGCAACGGGCATCGACCTGCCCCGCGCCGCCGCAGACCTCGCCCTCGGCATCGCACCTGACCTCACCCCCACCCGCCGGCAGGCTGCTGCCGTACGCCTGCTCTACCCCGATGTCTCGGGAACCGTCATCGAGCGCGGCATCGACCCCAACCTGCTCGACGCCGACTGGCTGGCTCAGGTCAGCTGGATCAGCGAGGTCGGCGGCCAGGTCGTCCTGCCTCCCGAGGGCGACGTCGATGTCGCCCGGGTCGGCCTCGTCGTCGTGACCGCAGCGGACGCGGCCCAGGCCGCCGCCCGTATCCAGGAAGCCCAGGACCACATCACGGTCGTCATCCGCCCCACGCCGGGGAAACCCGTCAGCAGCACGGGGGGACAGGACTGATGGGCGAGACCCTCCCCGGCGCCGAAGCCGAAGACCTCGACGGCGATGTCTACGTCACCCCCCGCTACCTCGCCGGCTCCACCGCGATCGGAGACCCAGGGCTTCAGCCCCTGCGCGACCTGGGTTGGCCGCTCGAACACGATGACCTCGGCAACTGCTACGTCACCGCACCCAACCGACGCGTTCGGCTCGGCTACCTCCCCGAAGGCGAGGACGACGGCCTCTGGCGGATCTCCGCCTACCGCGACCCGCACGCCGCCCCTGTCTGGGGCGTCTGCTTCAGCGACACAGCGCCCACTGAGTTCGTCACCGCGTTCACCGAAGCCCTCGCGCAGAGCTACACCGAAGGACCCCAGGCCTACCTTCCCCACATGAAGGGGAGCGCCTACGACGGGCTCGTTCCGCTGATCCACAACGGGTGGAAGCTGACCCGTGCTGAAGAACGGACCCTCGAATGGACATCGCCCGACAAACTTGCGGGCGTCGCCTTCACCACCGGTGACCTCGACCCCGAGATGGAGTTCACCACCCTGGAAGCCCGGTGGCTCATGTGGGGTGGCCTGCAGGGATGGAACCGCTGGTACGCGACGGCCTCCTCCGAGACCCCCGTCAACCTCGTCACCGCGATCACCGCGGCGATTGCGGATCCGGCGCCGGTCCTGCGCTGGGAGCAGGAGATGCCAAAGGTGCTGCGCGAGCGCGCCGAGCTCACCCCAGTGCGACCGGCCCCGCCCAAGGCACCGACACCTCTCGACGTCGCCCGTTCCCGCCCCCGAACACTGCCCAGCGCCCGCACACACAGCGTCCCGCGCTGGTCGACCAGCACCGCCCCGAGCGCGCGCCTCCCCGCGCCCACCCGCCGGCCGGGCCCCTGAACCTGAACCTCTGGAGCTGCTTAATTGTCCCTACAGCCACGCTGGTTCTTCGACCAAGAACTGGCCCTCAGCCTCCCCGGCGGCACGGTCATCGGACAGAGCTACTACGCAACGCCCAGCCCCCGGAGCCCACTGCGCCTGCGAGTCGACTTCCATCCGACCATCCGCCAGGGCGAGTACGGGGGACTGCGCGTCCGGATCCTCCATGAAGAAAAGGGCACGATCGACGACGTGGTCCTGTCCTTCGCCGACCACCGAACCTTCCAGCGCCGCGACCAAGCCGCCGGCAGCTACCCGGGCCTCAGCGGGCACGGCGTCTTCACCGACTACACCACCGTCAGGGGCGGACCCGGCTGGTCAGGAGGCGACTGGACGCCACTGCGGGAGGCCATCACGCGCTACGCAGACCTCTGGTTCCCCCCGAAACGCCCGCGGGGAGCTGTCCGGTCAGCCGCGGCCCCGACCCTCCAGGCCACACCCGCGAAGTCCGCGACCACCCCCAGGCGGTGAACCGCACGCCAGCAGGGAAGCCGCCCACTTCCACCGATGTCCCCAGCACGGCAGACCGCTCTTCCCGAGTAGCAGCCACCCCCACCACCCACCACCAGGAGCAGCACCACTTGCCCAGCCGCCGCACAGCCCCAGTCCTCGTCCTCACCCTTACCGCGCTGACCGCCACCATTCCCTTCGCCCACGCCAATGCGAGCTCCGCCCCGTCCACCTCGCCGCCGGCCCCGACCGAGCACTCCGCGACGACGGGCGGGATCGAGATCCAGAAGAAGGACCCGGCCGGAGACGTCCTTGCCGGCGCTTCTTTCACCCTCCTCGACGCCTCCGGCCAGCCGGCGGCCGAAGGTAAGACCGGTCCCGATGGCCTCCTGCGCCTCGACGGCCTTATGCCCGGGGCCTACCGACTCAAGGAGACCGCCAGCGGGAGCCCGATCCACGACACCGTCGCTGACCAGGACGTCATCATCACGGATGCCGTCACACCCCTGGTGATCATCGACCCGTTCAAGGCGGCCGATCTGATCGTCAAGAAGACCGACAAGGAGACCGGCAAGCCCTTGCCCGGCGCGGTGATCAACGTGACACCTGCCGGCGCAATGGGGGAGGCGGTCACCCTGACCACGGGACCCGACGGCACCGCCAAGGCCAAGCTGCCGGTCTCCGCACGAGCAGGCACCGCCTACATCGCCACCGAGACGAAGGCCCCGGGCGGATACCAGCTGTCGGCCAAGCCGGTGACCGTCACCGCGAAGCCGGGCGCACAGGTCACCGCAGAGTTCACCAATTCGAAGATCCCGCCGACCAAGCCCCCGACCAGCACGCCGCCTACCTCCCCGGCCTCGCCCAAGCCGAGCACTTCGGCCACCCCTTCGGCGACGGCCTCCGCATCCCCGTCAAGCACGCCCACGGTCGCCGAAACGGCGTCGAGCACCACCACACCCGCGCCGACCGGCTCCCTTGCCAACACAGGGGGTGGAGCGGCCCGATGGATCGGCATCCTGGCCGGGGCACTGATCATCGCGGGCGGCGGAGCCGTCTGGGCCTTGCGCCGGCGGACAGAGCGAACGACCCACTAACCGCTCCTTCGCCTACACCCTCCACGCAGAACGGACGGCCAGCTCACTGGCCCCCTCCTCCAGGAGCTACATGACTGACTCCATCGAGCCCGACGTCCTGTACGGACAGACTCCAGGCAGTTCGCATCCGCTGTGGGTTGCCGTGCTCAAGGACCTACCCCATGCCCTTGCCGTACTGGAACGGCATGGCTTCCAGCCGACCATGATCGGCGATCTGGAACTCTTCGCTCTCCCAGAAGAGACCAGCACGCAGTTGAGCGCCGAACTGCACCTTGCGTCGTACACGGAGCTGGCCAACGCCGGCTACACGGTCATGTCCACCCCCGCGCACCCCGCCCTCCCCATCGAACTGCTCGGACGAATCGAACGACGTACGGTCTTGGGGCCCACCCGGCCGCCTTCCGCAGGGCCTGAACAGGGACAGGGGGCGAGCCCTGGCAGCCCGAGGACGGCTGCACCGGCCGCGAAGCCCGCTGTGCCGGATACCTTCCGGCGGCCTCCGACCCGTGGTGGCGGCTGACCGTGTCCCAGGGCCCCGCTGATCAAGTCGCACGTAAGTTCGAATGCGTGTTTGAATGGATGGATGCAGTACATCCGTTTTCCTGACGATCTCCTGGCGCTGGCAACAGCCCGTTTGTGTACGTACGAGGCGATGGCCGTCTTGCCCGCCGGAACGGGCACCAGCCTGCACCGGCGCCAGCTCATCCGGCTCTCCTGCGCTATCTCGGCTCACCCTTTCTGGGCGATGCCGGGGCGCTCGACGTCCGCACGGGTGGAGCTGCTGCGGCAGGCACGTGCGGATCGTTGGGCGCGTGCCGCGTGAAGCGGATCACGCCCAGACAGTGGGCGATCCTCGAAGCGCTCCGCGATCATCTTGCTGCGTACGGGGTTGGCCTCACGGTGCGGGAGCTCGGGGAGAGGGTTGGGCTGGCCAGCAGTAGCAGTGCTTCGCACCAGCTTCACCGGCTGGAGGCGGCGCGGCTACTGACCCGGAGCGGGAGGGAGTGGACGACGGTGACGTTGACCGGCGCCGCGATGAAGCTGCTCGCCCACCGGCCCTTGGTGGGATCTCGTCGGGTGGTGTAGCTGGACCGGACGCAGGTGGCGAACAGCCGGCGGGCATCAGCGAGTCTCCCGTGGGGTCTCCGGACAGGCCGCCTAGTCAGGGCTTGCGGTGGCGGCCCGGCTGCTTCGGCGGTGCCGGCTGCGCACGCTGCTGCGGCTGGGGTGTCGGGTAGAGGATCCGACACGCCTCCGCGAAGTCGTCCACGATCATCAGCGCCTGCCAGGCAAAACCGTCCCACTCCAAGATCATGCGCGGGGCATCGGGGTTCATATGGGCCGCGCGATGCGGGCCACTTCCGAGCGTGACGGCCTTGAGCTCGCCGGGTGCACGCAGGCGCCCTTGGCGGCGTGCGGCCCACCGGTCGAGGGGTTCGTCGTTCATGGGCTTCCCTCCGTGAAGAGCAGCACCCTACCGAAGTCGCACAGCAAGCCGCTGCCATCTCCGGCGCACTGTGTGTATCCAGGCGGCGACACGTACCGCCACCGTCGTGCGTTGGGCGCGGAGCCCCATCCACAATCGAAGAACGCCGAGCGAGGGCGGCACCCCATCAGGGGTGCCGCCCTCGCTCTGTTCTGTCCGGACATCGCTCACGGCAGACGGGTAAGACGCGCACACCTCTGGAGCGACCGGCCGACCCATGTCAAGGTTGACCCCTTCCCCGAAACCGCAGGTCAGAGAGGTGTTCACGCATGACCGTCGAGATAGGACGCCCCGGCTTCTCCACGACCATCGAGGCCCTGCCGATCCGGACGTGGATGCTCGGACGGGGCCAGCCCTCCCAGGTGATCGACCAGTTCACGGCCGAGGACTTCCACTTCGTGGTGGACGACAGAGCCGACATGCACATCGCCAGTAAGGACGGGCGCCTCTACCTCGGCTGGTTCCCCGACGGCCGACCGGGCCAAAGCGATGAGGGATGGCGGCTGGCCGTCACGGGAACGGCAACCGTGCCCGGCTACAGCATCGGCTTCGACGTCGAAACCCCAGCTCATCTCGTCGCCTCGGTGGTCGCCGCCGTCATCTCCACCTCACGTCCGGCCTGAAGCCCAGATCGTCGAGCACGACTCCCCAGCCAGCTCTTCAACAACCAGCCCCGGAGGCTCCGTGCGTCCCATCGCCAGTGACCCCACCAACACCGAGATCATCGAGCACCTTTCGCGCTACGCCCCCGGCACCCCGGTGCGCATGGCCATCAACCCCGAATTCCCCTACGCCCACACGCTGGGAGGCATCGTGCTGGGCGTGGGCCACGACGGTAGCCCCGTCATCTACATCGGGGAGGCGGGACAGGCGGGCTTCTTGCCGGCCCTCACCGCCCAGGAGCTGGGCTGGTACCCGCGCACCGTCGTGCCGGCCAGGACGCGCCGAGGAGTAGGAGCCACTGACCAGTGACCATCCAGTGGAAGCCCCGGAGGCGCCCCTGAACGCGGAACAGCCCGAAGAGCGTCCGAGCGTCGACGTGCTCTGGGTCAGCCCGAGACACCTGGCCGGCGACGACGGAGAGCTGGCGGAACGTGTGGGAGACGAGCTCGTCGGCGCCGGATGGCCGTACTGGGTCACAGCACGCCGGACGCTCTTCTACGCGAGCCCCGATCAACTCCGCTGTGCCGAATGGGTCATGGCCGATCCGCTCACCACGGAGCTGGCTGACCTGCCTGTCGCCTGGGAGATCTCCGCACGCGAGGACTCGTCGCGCGCCACCGTGAACTGGACGGCCTACTTCACCCGCGGCGTGCCCTACGAAGCCGTTGCGACCTTCGCCCTCGCCGTTGCGGATCGCACGGAACCCGCGTGGGGTTTCGACGGCCCCGAGGCCGTCCCCGAGATGCTGGTGGCCGGCGGCTGGCAGGGCGACGTGGACGACCCGAACTTCACGCTCTGGGACGATTCCTTCACGGCGTGCATGACCCGGGCGCCGCTTCCTGACGGGATTCATGACCAGGACCCCCGCCCCGATATGCCCGGCTGGCAGGCCTGGTCCCAGCCGGAAGTCGCGGGTCCGTACCTGTGGGTCGCTGCGTTCAGCACTTCCACACCGCATGAGCTGGTCGCGGCCTTCGCGGCAGGCCTGGTCGGCGAGGCGCCCGTTCCGCGCCGCGTCCTGCCGGCGTCTTCCCGGGCACGTCTTACGATCCGGCCTTCCCTCTGACGAGGGCGCAACTGGAGGTTGGTCAGCGACGCACGTGATCCGCATACAGTGCCCTGGCCCCCAGCGAGATTCTTCGCTGGGGGCCAGGGCGTTTTCGGGGCGCGTCAGCCTGCGGGCTTCAGAGCCTTCGCCAGTGCCTTGTCCACGTGGGCGTCGACCAGGGCGGGGCTCCCCGAGAGGACGATCAGCACGTTGCCGGAGCGGACGGCGATCTGCTTCATCACGCTGGGGCGTCCGCCTGCCGTGAGCGTGAGGACGTGCCCCCACTGCTCATCGCCGCGCTGGGGCGTGGTCACCTTCTGAACGGTCACGTCGATGGGGACGTTGCCAGAGACCATCTGGTACTTCGGGCACGACTCCATGGCGGTGAAGATCTCCCGGGACCGGACGGAGATCTTCTCCTCGGTGTCGCTGTAGACCTCTTCGCTCAGGTCGGAATCCTTCGAGGCGTACGTGAAGGACACCTTGGCCTGGTTGGGGAAGTCCAGCGAGCCGTCCGCCGGTCCGGAGCCGAGCTTCTCCAGAGCAGGGCACCCGACGACAGCCATGTCGTCGTGCTTCGACGTCGTCTCGGGCTTCACCCGGTAGTCGGAGCCCAGATCGATCAGGTCCAGCAAGCGGCGGCCGAGTTCAGCACTGGTCAAAGGCTTCGCGGATACGCCGGATCCGTCGCTGCTCTTCGCCTCTGCTCGGGCCGATGAGGCCGGCGCGGAAGGTGCGGCAGCCTGGGAACAGCCGGTCAACGCGAGGGCTCCCAGAGCCGTCAGGCTGAGCAGATTCTTGACGTTGTTTCGCATATGTGATTCCCCCCAGAATTCGTGTGCGGCCGTACGCTACCCCGATCACCTCGGGTGGGGTAGATCCATCTCGTCTGGTGTGCGATCAGAGGATCACTCCCGCGAAGGTTCCGTCGTAGCCGAACGAGGCCTCGCCATCCTCCCTGCTGGTGTAGAGACCCTCGACCGGCCCGGCGGTCCGCTCGTACCAGGCTGAGTCCAGCCCGGGAACGGGGGTGTCGTGTCCGGAGCGGCAGCGGACCCACACCCGCCCGCCGGAGTTCAGTACGAGCCAGTCGCGGTACACGCCGCACTCCGCGCAGGAAACCACGACCCCGTCCACGGTCAGCGGCGCCCAGTAGCGCATCATCGACCCGGCCAGATCCCCGGCCGCCGGGACGTGGAGCTCCGCCGGTATCTCAAGCTCCACGTCCTCGGGCTCCATGTTGCTGGGCTCGGTACTCGCCGGGGCAGGCCGGGCGGGCTCCTCAGCCGCCGCGATCAGTTCTGCCGCGGCAGCACGGAACTCGTTGGCCTGGTCGTGGTGTCGGTTGTGCCGGCGGAACATGGGCGCCTCCCGGGCCTGGTGTGTGGTGGCAGGGGAGAATCCTCTCCCGGCAGCGGCTCGTACTTCTACTAAGGAAACGATCAGCGGCCCGGCGCCGGACGATCCTGTCGAGGGCTGCCCTGACCTGGGACGGAGCTCTGTCGCGAGCGGATGGTGCTAGCCCTGGTGCCCTTTGCGGGAGAGTCCGTGCCAGCGGCGGCAGGCAGGTCTGCCAACCGGCGAAGGCGCCACACCAGCACGTCGGACATCGACTCCGCGGTGTCCAACTCGCGGCGCGAGGCGGCCTCGGCCAGTAGCGAGACCACGTCATGGCCGGCTGCCTCGGCCTCGGCGAGCGTTGCGGCCAGTGCCGGCCACCCGGCCTCGTCGAGCACCCGTTGTGCGAGATCCGGGACCGCCTCGCGCATGGCGGAGCTGTATCTGCGCTGGAGAGGCAGGGTCAGCTGGCGGCCCCGTTCACGCAGGACGCTCAGCGGCGCCACGGCGGCGTTGCGGTACGCCGCACGCAGGTGCTCGGCTGTCTGCTGAGCCGCCGCGGCCTGCTGGGCGTGGCCCTTCTTCGCATGCCAGGCGGCGGCGGTGATGACGAGGAAGAACAGCATGTCTATGACCATGGCCGTGCCGGCGCCGTCCTCACCACGCCCCAAGGCAGGACCGCCCCGTACGAGGTCGCGGGCTGCCTGACGCAGGACACGGTCCTGCTGCCGTTCGGCACGGATATGAGAGCGCGATGCCCGCTCGAACGCGAAGGCGGCGTCGGAGAGTTCACGCCGGGTGTGGGCGGCGCTGGTCTTGGCCAGGGCGTCGAGCACTTCTCCGACGTCGGCGATCTGGGCGGCTGCCGCGCCGTCGTCGTCCTGGCCGATGACCAGCAGTGCAGTCCACACCGCACCGGTCGCCGAGCGACGGGCGTGCGACGGCCTAGGCTGCGGGCTGCCGACCGCGGTCTCGTGGGGAGCCTCCTGCCCTTCGTATCGCTGGCGAATTCGAGGGAGGGAGAGGTCGGGAGCCAGCTTCGCGCCGGCGTAGAAGATCGGTTCGCCGTCCTTGTTCCGGTCCGAGGGCAGGGCGACCTTGTAGCCGAGGAGATCGCCGCTGGGTGCGACGCGGCGTACGACGAGGAGGCCGGAGGCACCGAGCCGGTCGAAGAACTCGGCGTCGTTCGCGGCGCCGGCCACCGCGCGGCGGACGGTCTCGCGGAGCTCCTCGCGCGCGGTACGGGTCCGGCCGGTGCGCTCCGCCTTGTGTCGCTCGGCGCTGGTGGGCCGCTGGGCTGCGGTGCGGTCGCCGGAGTTGAGGCGGCGCAGCCCGAGTTCGGCTTCCAGGCGGCGGGCTTCGTCCTGGACGCGCTGGGCGTCGTTGTCGAGGTCGGGTTTGTAGCCGTCCTCGCGGACGAGGGTGGCGATAATGTGGATGTGGTCGTCGGCGTGCCGGACCGCAGCCCAGCGGCATCCCGCCCCTTGGTCCGGGTCGTCGATTCCGGCTGCGGCAACCATGCGCCGGGCGACGTCCGCCCACTCCTCGTCGGTCAGGATCCGGTCGGTGGGGGCGTTGCGGACCGACAGGTGCCACACATGCTGGGCTGGGCGGCTGCCCTCGTCAACGTTCTGTACCGGCTGGTCGAGGAGGCGCTGGAGCTGCTTCAATGTGGCCTGCGGGTCGCGGCCGGGGTCGGGGGCGTTGTCGTCCCAGGAAGCCACCAGGTGCGGGTCGGTGTGCTCCTCGTACTTGCCCGGCCCGTACAGGTAGGCGAGCAGGCCGATGGTGCGTTTCCCGCGGTTGTGGATCCTGGGGATCATGCCGGTGTTGTCCTTCTAGGTCTGGTCGAGCAGGTGGTCGGTGGCGGCCTGGACGCGGTCCACGGCCCGGCGGACGGCGGCGAGGACCGCGTCCAGTTCTTCGGGCTGGCCGCCGGAGTTGATGGCGCGGGTGATCTGGTTGAGGTTGGTGCCGACGCGGCCGAGGTGCCGACGGGCGGCGAACAGCTCCGAGACCATCTCGCGGTGGCCGGCGATGGCGGCGGCGGTGTTGTCGAGGTCGTGCGCGGCGGCCATGCCGCTGCGGGCGAGGAAGGCGGGCAGGGTCGTGTGGGCTGCTGCTGCGGCGCTCGACAGCAAGGTCTTCTCGTCGTCGTTCAGGCGGACGCTGCAGACGTGACTTCGCTTGTCGGATGGCGGCTTGGGGGAGCGCTTACGCGAACTGTTCGGTGCGACGCGCTGTCGGCGTCGGGGCGGTTGCTTCTCCTCCGGCTGCGATCCGCCCTCGGTCGTTGCCTCCCGGACCAGTGCCCCCCGGCGCTGGTCCGGACCCGCCACCCCCGGGGCGGGCTCTGGCCAAGGCACCTTCCCCAACGGGGAAGAGTGTCTTGGCCGATAACTTGCTCGCCCTGAGGTCGAGTTGATGTGTGCCTGGTTGACCTCGTGGATCGGATCCGAGAGCGGGTCGGTCATCGGCTGACGCCCCGGATTGCGTTCTCGTCGCGCTGGACCCGGGCTGCGAGGTCCAGCAGATCTTCGGGGCCGGGCAGCACCAGCACGGGTGACTTCGGCCCCTCCTGGACCAGCCATTGACCGGTGGGCGCGGGCAGGACGGCGTGCAGGTGCCCGCGGCGCACGAGTACATCGGCCCAAGCGGAGGCAACGGCGTGGGTGTTCGCCGACTGCGAGGGCTGGCTGGTGGTCGATGAGGACACGAGGACTCCTTGGGGGCTGAGCGGGGCGTCGGAGCTGCCTCCGGGCCGCCCCGCTCTGTGATGTGTTGCCGACTGGTCAAGACGCGCGTTGTCCGCGCGTCAGCGGGTTCGCCGCTTCGGTCGAGGCAGATGCTCCAGCGCGGGGTCCTCGTAGAGGACCTCTTGCAGCTCCCGGAACCGCTCGTTGCTGATCGTGAGGCGCTGGTCGCGTAGGTACGGTCCGATCACTCTGCGGGTCATCCGGCCGCCGGCCAGAGCCGCATCGCGCGCGATCGGGACGAGCACTTCCAAGGGGATCGGATCGGGGAAGGGGCCGCTGGTCTGGTCCACCGTGTCTTCGAGCCCCCGGCCTCCGTGATCCTCTGACGCTTGTTCTGGTCCGGCCGCAGGATGCTCCGGCACGGGTTCCGCATCGTCAACGTGGTCCGCTGCCAGGTCTGGTCCGCCCTCCTCGACGGGGTGTGGGAGGGCTTGGTCCGCGACACCACCTGCGGCTTTGGCGGAACGGCCGTGTTCAGGATCGGGCTCGCCGGAGGCGAAGTCTTCCCCCGAGTTTGGCCGGTGGTCCGCTGCTGGGATGCCGCTGCTCACCGTGCTGGGCAGGGCTTGGTCCGCCTCGCGGACGACGGTCTGGCCGCCGGCCCCGTTGCGCGCATCGGGGTGCGCGGTGTGGTCCGCCGGCTCTTGGTCCGCCTGAACGTTGCTCGAGCGCGGGTGGTCTGGTCCGGTGGCGCCCTCCTCTGCGTCGGCGGACCGGGCGACGGGTGTGTCGGACCGGACCAGCGAAGTGGCTTGCTGGTCCGCAGGGTTGGTCCGCGTCTGGTCCGTGGGGTGGTGCCGCGTGATGAGGATGTAGAGGTGGACGGCGCCGGCGAGCGCGAGGGGGGCGAGCGTGGACAGGATCGCCACCACGGTGTCGCCCAGGCGCAGGCCGCTGGGACTGGGGGCCTGCTGGTTGAGGCGCACCGCGTGAAGTGCGTTCGCCCAGATGCTGGATGCGGTGGCTGTGCCGAAGAGCGTCCACACGTAGAGCCGTGCACGCAGGGGGGCTTCGGCGAGCACCAGCAGGGCCCGTACGCCGTAGGCGATGAAGCCGTCGACTACCAGCGGAAACAGGTAGGTCAGGAATCCGCGGACGTGGATGGCCACGGCCATCTGCTGGAGGGCGTCGTACGACAGCGCGCAGCCGGCCGTGCCGAGGGTGATGATGGCGAGGCGGTCCCAGAAGCCGATGGGGGCGGCGGCATGCGCGGGGGAGTCCTTCACGCGGCTTCCCCATAGGCCGTGCGAGTTTCCGAGTCGCAGGAAGCTGCGGCGCATGTGACGGCCACGGACGAGGCCTTCGCTGGTCCGCCGGCCTCACGCGTGGCGGACATCTGCTGGAGCCACTGGTGGTCGCGCGCCGATACCTCCTTGGCCTGCTCACGCATCAGCTTGCGGGTGTAGTCGAAATCGCTCTGCAGCAGCATCGCCAGACGTTCGACGCTCCACTCACGAAGGTAGGCCTGGCGGACCACAGCGTTGCGCTCGGGGATCGACAGGGCGACATCGCGGCCCCGGAAGACGGCGTGTACGCGGTTGTAGTCCAGACGCTTGGCGACCTTGTTGTGGAAGGGGCGCCGGTCCTTCTCCGTGAGTCCGGCTCGGAATCCCTTCCGGGCGTCGCTGTCCATGGCCGCGTCGAAGCACTGCTGCACGACCGGGCAGCTCTTGCAGATGGACCGGGCTTCCTCGGTGCTCTTGCTGCTGGTGGCCGTGGGGAAAAAGACCTCGTCAGCCTCGGCGGGGTCCATGCCGTAGCAGGAGCCCCGCTCGGTCCAGCTGCGATCGGTGATCCCGAGCATGCCGACGATGGGGTTCTCGTGGGTGGTGATGTATCGCATGGTGCTCTCCGTGGTGCTTCACGGCCGGCGCACGGTCACCACGGCGCGCACTGCGACGGTGCAGCGCGGCGTGGCGGGTCCAGGCGGTGAGGGCGGGCAGGGGCGCGGACTTAGACGCCGCGCTGGGAGGGAAGTTGGTCAGGCCGAGGTTCGTGTCCGGCGGCGGTCCGGTCCGGACATGGCGATCTGCTGGCACATCCCCGCGAGGCGCGAGGCGACCCGGTCACCGATCTGCTCACGCAGGACCGGCTGCTCCGCCGGCATCGTGGCGGTACGGACCGGGGCGAGGTTGCTGGTGATCAGGGTCGGCAACTCGCGGTTGTAGCGCCAGTTGATGAGCCGGTACGTCAGCTCCTCGGTCCACCGGGTGGTCGTCGCCGCCCCCAGGTCGTCCAGGTGCAGTACGGGGATCCGCACGAGGCGCCGCATCATCCACTCCGGGTCGACACCCGCGCTGGGGCGCATGTCGGCGTAGAGGTCGGCAGCGGTGATGGACTCCCACCGCACCACGGTCCCCGTGGCGATCAGCGCCCGGAGCGCCCCGAAGGCCTCGTACGTCTTGCCGACCCCGGTCGCGCCGAGCAGCAGCAGCGAAGGGCCGGTCGAGACCTCCCGTCGCCCTCCCGTTGTCGGGGCGGTGGCGTTCGCGGTGACGTCGTCCACCCACTGGCGGACGCGCGGATCCGTGACGGTCGCCTTCTGGTAGCGCGAGGGGATGCGCTGCTGGGCGGCCTCAAGGGCAGGGATGCCAGCGGGCGTGTCAGCCAGGGGGCGATCCGGGTCGATTCCCAGCTCTGCGAAGCGTGCTGGCCAGCGGCGCGCTACGGCGGCTGCGGTGGTGCCCAGCTTGTGCGGTCCGGAGGTGTCGAAGCGTCGGGTCACAGGGACTCCTCGTAGACGGAGCTGTCAGTGGGGTTCTGCCAGGGCTGATAAGCGGGCCGGGCGCTGGCCCAAAGCCCCGCGCCGGAGGCGGATGCCGGCGGGGAGGCGTTCAGCGCCTCGTTGACCAGGCTTGGCAGGACGCTGGCGTGCAGGCCCTTGATGCGCAGCCGCTCCAAGGCGGCGCGGATGACTGCCGGATCGAAACCTTCTTCCAGCAGCCCCTTGGCGTGGCGGCCGATGAGACCGCGCACCGTCTGCGGCACCGGTTGCGAGCAGGCCGACACGTACTCGGCCACCAGGTCCTTTGCCGACACCGATCCGAGTGCGGACTCCGGCGCGGGGGCATCGCCCCCCTTAGGGAAAGATCCAGGATCCAAGATCCTAGATCCAGACGCCGAGCCCTCGCGCAGTTGTGTCGAGGCCTCATCGAGAACCGTCTGACCTGCGGATTCCTCAGGACCCTCGGGGACAGCCTGGCGGAGGGCCGGGGGAGCCGCCTCCACGGCGGTCCTGCTGCCAGGGGAGGAGGCCGTGGGGGCCATGGACGGCACCGAATCTGACGAAATGGTGCGATCGAGGACTCGTCGAGTATTCGCCGAATCCTGCGACCGGTCGCCGCCGCAGAGCTCGGCCGGAGTGGTCGGAGCCGTCGTCCGGGCCGGAGCGGAGGAGACCGGGCAGGACGCTCCGTCGCACTCGCTGCACCTGTTGTGAGCCTGGTGCACGGGGCACCGCGGTCGCCGCGACGCCGAGGCGCGGTCGATCTTCTGGTGCTTCTCCCAGGTCACGAAGTGCAGGTAAGCGCCACCGTCGCACCCGGTGTAGCGGCAGATGAGACCTGCGCCGGCCAGCTGGTCGAGGTCCCTGGCTACATCTGCCGGGGTGTGGTCGGCGCGGAGAGCCCAGAGCCGTCCGGCGATGATCGCGGGGTGGTCACGGAACCGGCCGTGGTCGTCAGCCTGGGTGAGCAGGCCGAAGAAGGTGACCATGGCAGTGACGTCGACCGAGGCCAGGTCTTCCGACTCGAAGGCCTCAGGCTTGATCGTGCGGATACGTGCCATCAGACATCGCCGCTGTCGAGGGCGGCGGACCGCAGATCAAAGGTGCGACGTTCCGCCCAGCTGGCTGCAGGGTAGGTGCGGATGATCCAGCGGGCGGCGACGTGCGCCTGAGTACGACTGATACGCACCGATCGGCCGTCGGAGCCCGTCGCCCTCACGTCGAGGTGGGGCCATGCCGTCCGGCCGTCCTGAAGCCGGATCTGCAAGGAGGTGACTTGCGGCAGCATGATGGCGAGCCTCTGCGCCAATGCGCGGGCTCGGAGGGTTGGTGTCTCGGCGCAGGCCGGATTCAGTGGCCTTTTGCGCAGGGCGCTGGTCATGCAAGACTCTCCGGTGAGGTAAGCCCCACACCGGTGTGCCCCGTCAGAAGGGCCGGTGTGGTGGTGATTGATGGATCTCCCGCCCGGGCAAGGGTTAGAGGTCCATTCGGTGTGCGGCGTCTGGGAGTTCGCTCTCCCAGGCGCCGACTCTGTTTCTGGTCCGGTTTCACTCCCGCTCTCTTGCTGCCTGCCTCCAGCTCGTCGTCTTTCGCTTTCTGCGGGTATGCCCCCGGGTGACGACGAACATATGCGGATGCCGCGACAAGATCCAGACTTAGCTAACGAAATACCGATCAGACGTGATCGGGGTGCCAGCCTTGACGCTCACTGTGGACCTGCTGAGTGGCGCAATTGGTGTGGCGATCGCCGAGACGATGCGAGTGAAGCTCGTGATCATGATTCCCCCCTGCAGCAGCCAGTTGTGAGCGGATCTTGAAATGGTCGGTCGGAGGGATTTAAACCCGACTGGCCAGCCTCGTCAATCTATGACAAATCATCTTATTTTGGGTGCGAGTTGCTTCGTATCTCGTCGCGGGTGCTGCCGCCTCGCACTCGCAACTTGCCCTCGCTGGAAGGGGGATGGGGTCACTTCGCGAGGGGGTGGCCCCGGCGTTGTGGGGCGGAGCGGGTCTAGCGAGCTGAAAGTCGGCAATTTGTTGCCGATTCCCAGATCGGAAATCAGTTGCCGATTTCCGTGTCCGATTCGCTCTTAAACGCACCGTGTGCCCCGGTGGGATCGTTCTGGGGTGCGAACTTGTAGTGAGGTGTCATTGGTCACAAGAGGGTGATCTTGACCCTGAAGGCAGGAGTGTGGAGTCGAGGGGGCGGGGTGCGATCCCGATTTGACTCTTCGGTCGATTGGGGGAGGCGCGGCCGTTGGGCGAGTGTCTTTGGCGGGCGCACCTGATGGCCGTGTCTGATCCGAGGCGGGCTTCTCTGCTCTCGGAGGGGCTGGGTCCTCGTTGAGTCGTGGGCCGCCTACGGTCATGGCGCGTCGGGGTCTGCGGGGCACTCTCGAGCGAATCCGCTGGTGGAGCCTGAGTGGGCGAAGGGGGGATGCTTCTGGAGGCCTTTGGTCTGGAGTGCTTGGGTAAAAGGTCTTACATCTGGATCTGGTGCGTGGTCCTTCTGGTTGATATTCCTGTCGGTGCGGGTGAAGTGTGAGCTTCGGAGGGGTAAGCGGGCGTATTCTCGAGATGCCTGGCCTCGGGGGCGACGACTTGTCGCCAAAATCAGCGCATCCGGTAGCTGTGAGAGCTGCCGCTTATTTCTCGCTACCCGAATGAGGTGCCGCCGCTATGCAACACGGAGCCGATCCGATCCCGCCAGGTGATCTGGATTCGATGCCTGGTCAGGTGATGGGGTTCGCAGGCCTGCTCAAGGCCTGGCGTGCGTCCGCCAGTGCGCGCCGGGGGCGGACGATCACACAGAAGGAAGCTGCGGCGGCTATCAAGCGCTCCGTTCGTTCGTACGGCGCCATAGAGCGGGGTGCTACTGCCACCAGGCTCACCAGTGAGCAGTGTGAGGCGCTCGCCGAGCTATTGATGCTGAGCCGGGATGAACGCCGGGCCTTGATGCTCCACAGTCTTGGCACCTTGCCGGAGACGGCGCCTCGCCGGCCCGACCCGCGAGTTAAGAAGGCCCTGCAGCTGTTCATCGATCAGCAGATGCCCAGTCCCGCCTACCTCAGTGACGGCACGTGGTCCATCTTGGCGTATAACCATGGAATGGCTGAATGGTGGCCATGGGTGACGGGGCCTGACGCGAATCTCATGAGGTGGGCGCTGCTCTCGCCTGAGGCTCGCGTTCAGTACTCCGACTGGGAAAAGCATGCGGAGGTTTACGTTCGCCTGCTGAAGTTCGCTTTGGCGAGCCGGAGTGGGGACAAGGCTTTGCTGCGTCTCATTTCAGACGTCTGTGCCGACCCGGACGTTGATCGAATCTGGAAAACGCATTACGACCTTGGTGCCGACCGTGACGGTCATGTATTCCACATGAACGTTCCTGCTCTCGGCGAGACTGTGGAAGTAGTCAGCCATGTCCTCTTCCCGGCAAGCCTGCCCGAATGTCGACTCGTAGTCATCACCTGGGTGGAGGGGGACGAGTCCAACAGCCACAGCCTTGACGCCCTGGGTGGTGTGCGCGATTCCTGGGCGGAGAGGGCGAGCGGTGTCCGCCACGACTCCCGGGACTGGACGCGCCCTGCTGAGATTCCTCGACGAAGCGTGTCCTGTTGTACGCCGGACGAAGCCGCAGCTCTTGCTGGCGATGGTGGTATCCATCTTCCGGCGCTGAGTAAACATGTTGGCCCTGACGTGCGGCTGACGCTGTCACCTTCGAGCGGGTCTGTGATCTGGGCGACTCAGGAGTGCGGAAGGTGGGCCGTTGCGGAGTTCGACGCGTCGGCTGTTCTGTCGCACTTCCCACTCGCACAGGACCCGGACACCACGACAGAGCTCGATGCCCTAACGCGTACCACTTTGGCCTGCTCCCACCGGCCGGCCGGTACCAAGCGATCCCGGGCAGTCTCGCGCGGGCAGATCAGAGCCATGCGAGCCGGTGAGTGTCCGCCAGTTGCCGCTGGCCGGGTCTAGCTGGAGAGCGACTGCGGTGAAGTCGCATGACGATCCCACGCGAGCCTCTCTCAACTCGTAACGGATACAGCCGGCTAGTCGCAGCTTTGCTGTCTTGTGGACGGAACACATTGTCGAATTACCAGGAGGAGCCGTGCCCCGTTTCAACTACCTGTGCCCCATCCGCTGGTCGGATATGGACGCCAACAGCCACGTCAACAACGCTGTTTACCCCCGCTATCTTGAAGAAGCGCGGATGAACATGTTCGAGACGCTTGTGCCCAGCGATCCCACGGAGCGCCTCAGTAAGAACTTCCTCCTCTCGGAGCAGTGGATGAAGTTCTCCAAGCCGCTTGTCTACAGCAAGGAGCCGGTGGAGATCGAGGTGTGGGTGACAAGATTGAAGGGCGTCTCGTTTGAACTCGCTTATGAGATTAAGGACAGCGGAGGCGTGTACGTGTCCGCGACCTCCAAGATGGCTGGCTTCGACTCAGTTGCCGGACGCGTTCGTCGCTTTGATGACGACGAACGCGCTGTCCTTGGCAGCTTCCTGGACGAGTCATAGAACTGGATTGAGGTACAGGGCGGTGTGGAACATCGCCGGTGCCGCTGGGTGACGACCTCGGAGAGTGCGGCGAGCGTGGTCTGGAGCGATGACGGCCGTGGCGGCGATGGCGGGTTCGATCTGGCCGGTCATGGCGAGCCAGGCGAGTGCCTTCCAGGCTGCGAGCAGGAAGACGCCGCAGGCCGGTGCGGAGGAGATCGGCAGGTCCGCGGTGCCGCGTCCCCGCTCCATTGGACGAGGCAGAGCGCCTCTCGGCGTGGGGTGGGCTGGGGCCCCGTCAGAGGCCCCATGCTTGTTTCCGGCTACCCCTTCATGGCGCCCACCAGGGCCGCTCGCTCGGTCAGCGTGCGGACAGCCTGGATCTTTGCGTGGGGTTTCAACCTGCGTCGCATCGTGTCGAAGTGCTCGTCTCCCCTGGATGAGGAGAGATGCTCGTACTCGTCCAGGAATCTGTTCCACGAGTCGCACGCAGCCTCCACGTGTCCGTAGGAGTGCTGGCGTTGTGCGAGCACTGCATAGGAGTGCAGGCGGCCTTGCCGCTGTCCTGATGGCTGAATGCGGATGGATTCCTTTAGTGCACGGATGGATCCGAAAAGGTCACCCGTTTCGTTGAGTACGTGCGCTTCGTGAAAGAGTAGGGCGGTCCGGTCATACCCGCCGACGGAGTCCTTGCCGTCGTCAGCCCTCGCCAGAGCATCGCCGGCTTCCCTCAGCCGGTTGAAGGCCTGCCGCTGGTCCCCCACCATTGCGGCCCCGTGGGCCTGCTGGCCTCGCAAGAAGGCAGTCAGGCGCGGTCCGGCCACCGGAGCTGCCTCGGCCGCCGAGTCAGCCAGCTCCAGCGCTCGCCGTCCATAGCCGAGGTTCGAGGCCTGCAACGACATCCCGCGGAGCGTCCGGCAGTACGTGATGTGGTCTTCCGCCTCACCAGCCAGTTTGAGGGCGGACACGTAGTACTGCTGGCCCAGGCTATGCGCCCGCTCGTACATGGCCATCCAGCCCGTGAGATAGGTCAGGTCGGAGGCGGCCGCGAGCATGTCGCGTCGGACCTCGTCGGAGGCTTGCGCCTTCAGCCATGGGCCGACTGAATTCACCAGGAAGGCCGCAGCCATCGGGCGAGCATGCCCCGCGCCCAGCTCATCGAGGATGTCAGCTATCCGGTCGGTCATCGTTCGCACGATGGCAACCTGGCCGGTTCCGATCCTCGTAGTGGCCTTCCCCAGCAGTACCGGCGCAGGCTCAGCAGCCACGGCCAGATCAGGGAACAGGGGAACGATCAACGCTGCGGAGAAGATTCCGGCGGCGAGAATGCCGCGCCGGGACGGGTCCATGTCGGCCTTTCCGAGGTCTACAAGTTCTCCCACAGTGTCCTGGGTTGTCGCAGACGGCGGTGGCGTGAGACCAGCCTCGGAGAAGGTGACGGGGCGGCCCAGTTTCCGCGCGAAGGCCTCGATGATCAACGCTCTGACCTGTGAACGAGGCTGATGGCCGGCGATCCACTGGGAGACAGCCGGCTGGCCGTAGGTGAGGCTCAGTCCGGCCTCGGCACCAACCCGGTTGATGATGCTCGCGAACTGAGACCGGGACCAATTCGCCTGGTCAAGGAGCGAGGGCAAGCCCGTGTTGGGCGTGCGTGAGCGTTCCGCCATGTGCAACTCCCGACATTGCATGGCTTGCATACTCTGCTGACCTCTCCACGGTACTCGCGGAGCGTGCTGGTGCGGTTACCTCTTCACAGACCCGAGCAGGCTGTGACGAGGGAGGCCCAGGTGACCACAGTTGCCCCCGATCAGAATGAACAGACCGACGTCGAGCACGACTTGTGCTCAGACGACCTTCCGGTTGACCTGGAGACGATCCGCCAGAGCATCACCCTGGCGAAGGCCCTCGGGCTGCTCGCGCCCCGGGCGGAGATCGACGAACTCGCCCTGCACATGCGGGCCCACTTGGCGCTGCTCCTGGCCGAGGACATCGGCGATGAGTCCCAGCTCCGGGAGTTCTACCGGCGCGGGTACCGGCTCCTGGAGAGCGCCCGCCGGGTGACCGGGGCGACAGCGAACTTCGTGGCGTGGGAACACCTGCAGCGGGTTACGTCGACCACCGAGAGCTGTGCCCGCCTGTGGGAGATCCGCCATCAGCACGCGGGCCGCCGCGTGAGCGTGGTTGAGGATCGGCCGCAACTGCCCGCGGGAGACCCGCGGTGATGCGCAGCGCAGCCGGACCGATCGAGCACCGCCGGGCAGGGTTCCGGCTGATCTCCTGGGGCCGTGGCGCCCCTCGGCGGATATCCCGGCCGTGAGGACGGTGTCCCGGCCATAGGGACCACACACCCTTCCACGGCATCTGGCTGTTCTCCGCGTACGACGCCCCGGCCGGCACCCCCACGGGGGCGGTCAGCTCGGGGATCCGCAGGGTCGAGCACGACTAGAAGCATCACCTCATCCGGAGCGCGAAGTTCGTCCGGATGCTCCAGGAACTGAACGACAGGGAGCCAGCACGTGACCGAGACCGTCGAAGAATCCACCGCGTCCGCCGAGGATCTGCGTACCGCGATGACGGACCAGCTCGTCAGAGCCGGCACGATCCGTAGCAAGGAGGTAGAGGCCGCATTCCTGGCTGTTGCCCGTCACGACTTCGCTCCGGACGCGCCCCTCGTTGAGGCGTACGCCGCGCACGAGGCCGTACGCACGAAGAGGGACGAGTACGGCATCGCCATCAGCTCCGTCTCGGCCCCCGACATCCAGGCGATGATGCTGGAGCAGGCACAGGCTCAGGTGGGGATGAGGGTCGGTGAGGTCGGCTCGGGCGGATACAACGCGGCCCTGCTGGCAGAGATCGTGGGTCCGGAAGGATCGGTCGTCACCATCGACATCGATTCCTACGTCACCGACCGGGCACGCACCCTGCTGGATGCGACCGGCTACGGCCGGGTGGAGGTGTTCCTCGCCGACGCGGAGCACGGCCTGCCCGACCACGGGACGGTGGACCGGCTGATGGTCACCGTCGGCGCCTGGGACATCCCCCCTGCGTGGACCGATCAGCTCGCAGAGGACGGGCGGTTGATCGTGCCGCTGCGGATGCGCGGCCTGACCCGCTCGGTCGCCTTCGACCGCGACGGCGACCGGCTCGTCTCCCGCTCAGCGGAGGTGTGTGGGTTCGTCACCATGCAGGGCGAGGGAGAGCACGCGGAGCGGCTGTTGCTGATCCGGGGCAAGGAGATCGCCCTCCGTTTCGATGACGGCTGGCCGGTCGACCCCGAAGCCCTGAACGGGGTGTTCGACACCGAGCGAGTGGAGAAGTGGTCGGGGGTCAGCGTCGCGCGTACCGAGCCGTTCACCGGACTGCAGATGTGGCTGGCGACCGCCCTGGACGGCTTCTGTCTGATGGCCGTGGACGCCGACCTGGACACCGGCCTCGCCGCTCCGCAGAACAAGCAGTCCAACCTCGCGCTCCTCGACGGCGACTCCTTCGCCTACCTGACCATCCGCCGGGACGGGGACCGGGCCGAGTTCGGTGTGCACGGCTACGGCCCGCACGCCGAGCAGGTGGCCGAGGCCCTGGCGGAGCAGATCCGGACGTGGGACCGCGACCACCGGCGGGACGAACCGGTGATCTACGCCTACCCGATCAGCACCCCCGAGACCGACCTGCCCACCGGGCGGGTCATCACGAAGCGGCACCGCCGCATCGTCATCTCCTGGCCCCACGAGGGTCAGGCCGACCACCGCACCACCAATGACAAGGAGAACTGATCATGACCCAGCAGATCGAACAGGCCACCACCAACCTCGGCGACTTCAGCCTCGACCTGCGCGTGGTCGAGTCTGCCGCCCCGATCGCGAACCTCCTGCGTGCCACCGACGACGGCTGCGGATCTTCCTGCGGCGGTTCCAACACCGCGTGCACCTCCTTCACCGGCGACCCCTCCTGACCGGGTCCGTCGCGAGGGGACCGAGCCTTCACCGCTGGCCGCGGTGAGCCACGGCACCTGATCTATCCCGCCGCCGGGCACACGGTCGTGTGCCCGGCGGCGCCACGAGGACACCATGACGAGAAGGGGGCATGGGCTATGGCGGGTCGAGGCCGGCTGTACCGGGCTGCGGAGGTTGTGCTGGTGCGGGCCACCACCCACCCCGGGCACGGGGTTCCGGCGGTGGACGTGGACCTGTCCGGGCCGGATGGAGTTGAGCGGGGCCGGGCTTGGCTGGCGGCCGTCCGTGCCCACGAGCAGGGTCGCCAGGCGTTGGAGGAGGCGAGCCCGGTCCTGGCCGTGCAGACCGCCGCTGTTCTGGCTGCCCCCGACCCGGACGGGCGGGAAGTACGACGGCTGGTGCACTCCACGGCTGCCTACTTGCTGCGCTGGCGCGGCCGGCCGACCCCGTTCGGGCACTTCGCGGGGATCGCTCCCGTACGCATCGGCCCTGACCCGCAGGCGGACTGGGGAGTTGAGCATCGGGTGGTGCTGCGGCCGGATGCTGACGGGCTCGGAGCCGTGGCCGACCAGCTTGCAGCCCGGCCGGCGGTTCTGGCGGGGCTGCTCGTGGCGGTGAACCCGGCCGCTGTCGTCCGGGGAGGGCGCATCGTCGCCCCAGGCCGGGCGCCCGCCGAGGGCCTGGCGCCGCTGGAGGTGTCGGTAGCGGCCACTGGGCCTGTCCGGACCGCGCTGGACGCCGCCCGTGTCCCGGCCGTTTTCGCCGACGTGGCCAATGCCGTCGCCGCCGCTTTCCCGCATGCCGACACCGCCACCGTCCACGCGCTTCTGACGCAACTGGTGGACAGTGGTGTCCTGCTGTCCTCCTTGGACGCGGTGGCCACCGACCCCGAACCCATCGCCGTCTTGCGGGCGGCATCTGGCGGCCCAGGCGCCTACGGCGGAGCGCTCCTGGCGTCCATGAAGGAGGTCACCGGAAGCGTCTCGCCCGCGTGGCCGGACACGGTCCTCACTGCCCAGATCACGATTCCCGCCGACGTCCTGTCCGAGGCGGAGAAGGCCGCCTCCACCTTGCTGCGGCTATCCCCGTACCCGTTTGGAGCCCCGGCCTGGCGCGACTACCACCAGCGGTTCCGGCAGACGTACGGCCACGGTACGGCGGTGCCAGTGACTGACCTGGTCGCCGACTCCGGGCTCGGGTTCCCGTCCGGCTACCTCGGCGCCGCTCACCCGTCGCCGGCCCGGACGCTGTCCGCCCGCGACGAGAAGTTCCTCGCTCTGGCCCAGCAGGCCGCCCTCGACCGGGCCCGCGAAGTCGTCCTAACCGAGGAACTTCTCGCCTCGCTTGCCGTGGTCGAGGCCGCCGACTTGGTGTCGCCGCCGTGCGTGGAGCTGGCCTTCCACCTCCACGCCGACAGCGCCGAGGATGTGCGGCAGGGCCGGTTCGAGATGTGGGCGGCGTCCGCCGCCCGCCCGTCCTCGTCCATGGCCGGACGCTTCACCGACCTTCTGCCGGATGGTGATCGTGACGCATGGGCTGCTGCGCTAGCCGGTCCGCCCGGACCGCCGTCCGCGCAGCTGCTGTTCCCGGCACGCAGGCGCCGCAGTGGCAACGTGGTCCGCACCCCGGCCGCGACCGGCCACACCATCGCTCTGGGTTGGCCCAACCCGGGCCCCGGCGCTATCCCCCTCGCTGACCTCGCCGTCACCTGCGACGCTCGGCACCTGTACTTGATCCGGTCCTCCACCGGCCAGGTGGTGGAGCCGCGCGTCCTTCACGCGCTGGAGCCGACCGTCCTGACGCCGCCGCTGGCCCGGTTCCTCGCCGAAGTCGCTGGGGCCCGGCGCACCGCGTGGCGGCTGCCCGACTGGGGCGCCGCCTCCCGCCTTCCCTACCTGCCCCGGCTGCGGCACGGCCGCGCGGTCCTGGCCCCGGCACGCTGGCTCCTGAACGCCGCTGTCCTGCCCGGACCGGCCGCCGCCGGCGCTGCCTGGGAAGAGGCGTTCGATCGGTGGCGAATTCGCTGCGAGCTCCCGTCCTCCGTGGTCCTCGTAGAAGCCGAGATGCGTCTGCCCCTCGACCTTGACGTGCCCCTGCACCGGGACTTGTTGCGTGCCCGGCTGGCCAGGACGGGGGAAGTGGCGTTGCGGGAATCACCTGCGCCGCGAAGCAGGCCCACCGGACCTTCCGCAGGCGGGTTCATGGGCCGTGCCCACGAGTTCCTGACCGTCCTGCACGCCGCCGAACCGGCTCAGGTCCCGCGGCGCTGGTCCGCCGTCACGGCGGCGGCCCCAGAGCAGCCCGGTCCCTCCCGCACGCTGTGCGCCCGCTTGTACGGACACCCGGCGAGGCATGACGAGATCCTCACCGAGCACCTGCCCCGGCTGCTGTCCGGCTGGGATCCGGCGCCCCTCTGGTGGTTCACCCGCCACCACGACAGCAGCCACCCCGAACGTGACCGCCCCCTGACCTTCACCATGCACGTCGACGAGGGCGGTTTCGGACCGGCAGCCGCCCGTCTCGGTGAATGGGCTGACGGACTACGCCGTCAGGGTCTCGCCGCCCGACTCGACCTGGCCGCTCACCAGAGCCAGGACGGCCGGTACGGGTACGGGCCCGCTCGCGCCGCCGCCGAGGAGGTGTTCGCGGCCGACAGTGCCGCCGCCCTCGCCCAGATCACGTACGCCGCCCAATCCGGCATCCCCGCCGAGGCGCTCACCGGCGCATCCCTCACCGACCTCGCCACCGCCTACGCTCCCACGCCGGCCGAAGGCTGGACCTGGCTCTCCGCCAACCTGCCGCGCAAATCCGGGCCCGTGGACGCCGTCTTGTTGCGGCAGTCACTCGTGCTGGCCGACCCCGACGTGTTGCGCCATGAAGCCGCTGCCCGCCCGCTCGTGGCCGGGTGGACTGCCCGCGCCGATGCCCTGACCACCTACCGCCGGGCTCTGGCCGATCAGCGCGAAGACCCACTGACCGTCCTTCGGTCGCTTCTCCACCTCCACCACGTTCGTGCCCTCGGCGGTGGTCCCGGCCCCGAGTCGCTCACCCTCCGTCTCGCCCGAACCGCCGCCCTCGCTCGCACCCACCGCACCGACCGCCGCAGGGGTCGCGCGTGAACACCACTGTCCTCAAGGCGCGCTACGGCCGCCGCCTGCACACCCCCGACCCGGCCGCAGACCCGGTCCTGGGTCAGTCCCTTAGTCAGGGACCGGCCGGGATCGCGCTGTGGCACGTGGAGAACGCACGGTGCGGTGCCGGGTCGTGGGAACCGGTCAAGGCGTGGCTGGCGGCAGCGACTCGCACCGACGTGACGGCCGCGGACTCCGCCTGCCTCTCCTACGGGGCGCCGGCGCTCGCGTTCGTCCTGCACGCTGCCGGTGCCGACGGCACCACCCGGGACCGTCTCGACGCCGCGACCGCCAACCTGGCCCACCGCCGCGCGGCCGTCGCCCGGGCCCGTATCCAGTCCGGCGCCCTCCCGGCCATGGCCGAGTACGACCTCCTGCACGGCCTGACCGGCATCGGCGTCCACCTCCTCCACCACACCCCCGGTGATGACGCGCTCGCCGCTGTCCTCGGCTACCTCGTCGCTCTCACCCGCCCGGTGACCGTGCACGGTGAACAAATGCCGGGCTGGTGGTGCGTCCATGACCCGGCCCGGCGCTACACACCGGGCGGGCACGCCAACTTCGGAATGGCCCACGGCGTAACCGGCCCCCTCGCCCTCCTCGCCCAAGCGACACGCCGGGGAATCACCGTGGACGGCCAGACGGAAGCCATCGCCACCCTGACAGCCTGGTTCGACCGGTGGCGTCAGGAGTGTGAGGGCGGCCCGTGGTGGCCGGAGACGATCACACGCACCGAGATGGCGACCGGCCGCCCGCACAGCACCGGCCCCGGGCGCCCATCGTGGTGCTACGGCATCCCGGGCATTTCCCGGGCCCTTCAGCTCGCCGCCCTGGCCACCAGCGACATCGGGCGCCAGCAGGCGGCCGAGGATGCGCTGGCCGCTTGCCTCGCCGACCCCCGCCAGACCGACCGGATCACCGACACGGGCCTGTGCCACGGCACCGCCGGACTCTTCCAGACCGTCTGGAGGACCGCCCGCGACGCCCGCACGCCCGACCTGTCCGTCGCCGCCGATGGACTCGCCACCGTCCTCGAAGGTCAGACTGCCGAACCTGACCCCGGGCTCCTCGAAGGGGCCGCCGGGCAGGCCCTCGCCCTGGCCACCGCGGCACGCGACCGGCCACCCGCTTCCGGCTGGGACGCCTACCTCCTCATCAACTGACCCCCGGCCACGGCAGGTGGCCGGCGCCACCTGCGCCGGCCACCTGTTTCTCGGCACCCTTCACGGAGAGGAACGACCCCCGATGACCACCCCACGCGTCCCCCAGCAGACCGAAAACGCCGTACTTGCGGTGCTGGCTGGGCAGTCCGTTGCTGCAGTCGCAGCCCGCGCCGGGATCGACACCGAAGAACTCGACGACGCAACCGCCCTATACCGGGCAGCGGGGCAAGCCGCTCTCGCAGAGCAGGTCGCCCGCCGAGACTGGCACCAGTCCCGGATCGAGTTCGCGGATTTCGACCGGGCCGAGGACATCGCCGCCCACCACCTCGTCCCCCGCCTGCGTCTCCTGGAGGACTCCGGCATGCTCGCCGCCTGGTGGTTCATCCGCAAGGCGCCCTGCTGGCGGCTGCGGCTCCTGGCCACCGCCGATACTGATCCCGGCCGCCTCCACGCAGCCCTGTCCGAAATCCTCGGAAGCCTTGTCCAGTCCGCTGAAGTCCTGCGCTGGTGGCCCACCGTCTACGAGCCGGAAGTCGTGGCCTTCGGCGGGTTCGGAGGCATCGATATCGCCCACGGGCTCTTCCACGCCGACTCCCGTCATTTCCTGGACCGCACCCAGCACGCATCGGGCCTGGGGCGGCGTGAGACGTCGCTTCTGCTGGTTACGGCAATGCTGCGGTCTGCCGGGCTCGACTGGTACGAACAGGGCGACGTTTGGGACCGGGTCGCCGGTCTACGGCCCCTGCCCGGCGACGTCACCGCCGAAAACCTGGCCCAGACCTCCACAGGTGTACGCCGTCTCCTGACCCTCGACACCCGACCGCTGACGGCCGGCGGAGGGTCGATGGAGGCCATCGCCCCGTGGTTCGCCGCCTTCGAGTTCGCCGGGCGAAACATCGGGCAAGCCGCTCAGAGCGGCAACCTCCAGCGTGGCCCCCGCGACGTCCTGACGCACCATGTGATCTTCCACTGGAACCGACACGGCATGTCAGCCCGCACTCAGGGAGTCCTCGCCCACGCTGCCCGCGCCGCGATCCTGGCTCCCACCGCGACCAACTGACCAGCGGCAGGTGCGGAACGGTCACCGCGATACCTCAGCAGGGCGGGCTGGCCCACGGCGTCGTCTCGGTATGCGTCTTGCGTACGCGCACGCCTCCCGAAGCCGTTGACGGGGACGGTGTGTGCAGAGCGGAGCAAATCAGGGATGAAGGCCCCGACTTACGCGGATCCAATCACCTGAAGACCCCATGCCGTTCCGCCGGGGGTCTTCCCGGGACACGGATCAGCGCGACGGGTCCTTCTGGTCTACCTGGCATCGCACCGGGTGCGACAGCGCGCAAACTCCGTTCAGGTGCTGGTCGTCACCTTTCGACGCGCGATTCGGGACCTCGCCGGCCTCATCGACGACGAACTGCTGGTGGACGCAGACGCAGGCCTGGCCTGTTGTACCTATCGAGTTCGCTGGTGGCAGACCGGCAACCCGATCCAATGAGTGGAGAGGGTGCGGTGCTCCATGTCAACGTAATGGTCTGACACAAAGCTGCAGGTCAGCAGCTATTTGGATCTCGGATGGGTGTTGGTCCTTCCGGGTGTTCGGTAAGGAGCTTCATGGCGCTGCACAGGATCAAGGTCACCGGACCGCATGGGGACTGGACGGTAGGTCCGCCGGCTCACGAGCACACGCTGGTCGGGGCTCCGCTGACCTCCGGGTGTGCTGGCCGGTCTCGGTACCTGGCCGCGTGCGCATGTGGAGAGTGGAGCGAAGGGTCGTCCACGAAGTCGTACGCGGTGGAGATGGGTAAGAGGCATCGCAGCGCTCAGGTTTGCCCTCCAGTTCGTGGCGGAGCGTGAGGGCGGGCTTTCGGCTCGGAGGCCTGTAGGGGGCGACGGCACGGTCGTCTATCACTCGATCCGTGAATTCGGAATTCCCGGATTCTCCGGATCATTGGACTTGTTCGCAGGGGCTGTGCTTGGCGGTGGAGCCGTGTGGATGGGAGCTCGGCAGCCTAGTGGCGCGGGCACCCCAGATTCAGCAGGTCCTCAGAGAAGGCAGTCACGCATTGGCCCGTCCCCCCGCCCTCAAACTTGCCGAGGTGCTTGCGGAAATCCGCATGAGTCCATCGGCGTTCTACCGACTGCGTGCTCGCGACCAGGCGCCGCGCATGATCAAGCTCCCGAACGGTGAGCTTCGCTGCCGTCGCGCGGATCTGGACGCCTGGTGGGATATGTGCGAGAAGGACACACCGAATTGGCAATGAGTTACAACGTCCGCTTCTGGGACATACGTGAACGCCCGGAGCGTCGGAAGCCGTTCATGGTTCGATGGACCGTCAACACTCTGGAGAAGTCCGAGTCCTTCATGACGAAGGGACTTGCCGATAGCCGACGGTCGAAGCTGATGACAGCCGCTCGCGAAGGGGAGGCCTTCGACGAGCAGACTGGTCTGCCGGCCTCAGAGCTACGGGCGATCAAGCAGCGCACCACGTGGTACGACCTGGCCCATGAGTACATCGACCAACGTTGGGACCGGACCCCGGGTAATACCCGTCGCACGTTGGCAGATGCCCTCGCCACCATTACGCCTGCTCTCGTGGACCGTGGGACGTCCTTCTCGGATCCGCGGGTCCTTCGCCGGGCACTGTACTCGTGGACGTTCAACAAGAAGGCGTGGGAGGAGGAGCCGCGTGAGGAGTGGCAGCAGGCCATCGCCTGGATGAAGAGGAACTCGCTCCCTGTCAACACGATGGCGGAGGCCGACGTGCTACGTCGGGCGTTGGACGCGATGGGCCGCACATTGGACGGGAAGGCTGCCGCGGCCAAGACCACGCGCCGCAAGCGGGCGGCGTTCAGCGAGGTGTTGGCAACGGCAGTCGAGAAGGGCTACTTCGCCGAGAATCCGCTGGTCGGGGTCAGATGGACCGCTCCGGCGGTCAGTGAGGAGGTCGACCCGGCCGCCGTTCCGAATCCGAACCAGGTGGCCCGGCTGCTTGCCGCAGTGGCCGCAGGCCGCGGGAGAGGGCCCCACGTCGAAGCCTTCTTCGGTTGCATGTACTACGCGGCGATGCGCCCTGCGGAGGCCATCCACCTTCAGCAGTCCCAGTGTCATCTCCCCAAGAGCGGATGGGGGATGCTCAACCTGACAGGTGGAGTCGTGACAGCGGGCAAGGACTGGACTGACAGCGGTGAGGTCTACGAAATCCACTCGCTGAAACGTCGTGCTGCCACCGCCACGCGTCCTGTGCCCATTCCTCCGGCGTTCGTGCGGACACTCCGCGGGCACATCGAACGGTTCGGAGTGGCTCCGGACGGTCGGCTGTTTCGCAACGCAGCGGGGAAGTACCTCGATCCAGCCGCCTACGGCACCACGTGGAAGCGGGCGCGCGAACACGTCCTGACCCCGTACGAGCTCTCCACCCGTCTCGCGAAGCGGCCGTACGACCTCAGGCACGCCGGGATCTCGTTCTGGCTCCACTCCGGTGTGGACCCAGCGGAGTGCGCACGCAGGGCCGGGCAGAGCATCGAGGTCCTCTTCCGGCACTACGCCAAGTTCCTCGCCGGCGTTCAGGCCCACTCGAACCACCTGATCGAGCAGTCCATGGCGAAGTGGGAGCAGCGCGCCGATTCCTCGCCGGAAGACGGGATGAGCATCGGATTTGGTCCGTGACTGGTCCGGAACTGCTGGTCAGCAGTGGGATACCCGTGGGAGGAACTGGGAGTAACGCCCCATCCCGGGCGTGCTTCCTGGTGAACTGCTGAAGGCGCCCAACCTGGATAAAACCCCAGGTCAGGCGCCTTTTCTCGTGCCTTTAGAAGAAGCCGAGCTTCTTCGGGGAGTACGACACCAGAAGATTCTTCGTCTGCTGGTAGTGCTCCAGCATCATCTTGTGGGTCTCACGGCCGATGCCCGACTGCTTGTAGCCGCCGAAGGCCGCGTGGGCGGGGTAGGCGTGGTAGCAGTTCGTCCAGACGCGGCCGGCCTGGATCGCGCGGCCCGCTCGGTAGGCCGTGTTGATGTCGCGGGTCCAGACACCGGCGCCCAGTCCGTACGCCGTGTCGTTCGCGATGCGGACGGCGTCGTCGAAGTCCTGGAACGAGGTCACCGAGACGACCGGGCCGAAGATCTCCTCCTGGAAGATCCGCATGCGGTTGTCGCCCTCGAAGACGGTCGGCTGGACGTAGAAGCCGCCCGCCAGTTCACCGCCGTGCTCGACGCGCTGCCCGCCGGTCAGGATCTTCGCGCCCTCCTGCTGGCCGATCTCCACGTACGACAGGATCTTCCTCAGCTGCTCCTCAGAGGCCTGCGCGCCGATCATCGTGTCCGTGTCCAGCGGGTGTCCCGGCACGATCAGTTCGGTACGTGCCACGGCCGCGTCGAGGAAGTCGCCGTAGCGGCCGCGCTCGATCAGGGCGCGCGACGGGCTCGTGCACACCTCGCCCTGGTTGAGGGCGAACATGGTGAAGCCTTCGAGGGCCTTGTCCCGGAGGTCGTCGTCCGTGGTCCAGATGTCGTCGAAGAAGAGGTTCGGGCTCTTGCCGCCCAGCTCCAGGGTGACCGGCTTGAGGTTCTCCGCCGCGTACCGCATGATCAGCCGCCCGGTGGACGTCTCCCCGGTGAAGGCCACCTTGGCCACGCGCGGGCTGGAGGCGAGCGGTTTGCCGGCCTCCTCGCCGAATCCGTTGACGATGTTGATCACACCCGGCGGCAGCAGGTCCGCGATCAGGCTCATCACGTAGTGCACGGACACTGGGGTCTGTTCGGCCGGCTTCAGTACCACCGTGTTGCCCGCGGCCAGGGCCGGGGCCAGCTTCCACACCGCCATCAGGATGGGGAAGTTCCACGGGATGATCTGGGCGACGACACCCAGCGGCTCGTGGAAGTGGTAGGCGACCGTGTCCTCGTCGATCTGGCTGAGGGCGCCCTCCTGGGCGCGCAGCGCGCCCGCGAAGTATCGGAACTGGTCGATGGCGAGCGGTATGTCGGCGGCCAGCGTCTCGCGGACGGGCTTGCCGTTCTCCCAGGTCTCCGCGACGGCGAGGGCCTCCAGATGCTGTTCCATCCGGTCAGCGATCCGCAGCAGGACCGTGGAACGCTCGGTGATCGAGGTGCGGCCCCACGCGGGCGCGGCGGCGTGCGCCGCGTCCAGCGCGCGCTCGACGTCCTCGGCCGTGCCACGCGCGACCTCGGTGAAGGTCTCACCGGTGACGGGGGAGGGGTTGGCGAAGTACCGGCCCAGGGCGGGCTCGACGTATTCGCCGCCGATGAAGTGGCCGTAGCGCGACGCGTACGACATGAGTGCGCCCTCGGTACCGGGCGCGGTGTAACGGGCCATGGTGGTCCTCCCCTTGCCGGGCGCCGGCCGCCGTCGGCCGGCGCTCGCCGTGAGGCTAGGGGCGGGCAGGTTGCCGGTACGTTGCACGGCCGCGCGGCGCACGGCCCGGGGGCGGCGGCGTGGCGTCGGGCGCACCGCCGGGACCGCAGGCGGGCGCCCGTCCGGCGGGTGGCGGCCCGGCGTGCGGTGCGCCGGGGTGAGGCGGCCCGCCGTACTGTGCCCCGTCGGGGGACCGGCCGAGTTCCGTGTCGATGGCCCGTACGCGGGCCAGCGCGGCCGGCCGGTCGGCAGGCGGGAGCACGGCCGCCAGGGCCCGCCAGACCTCGGCGTCCTCCGCGCCCCACGCGCTGCACACCCAGTCGGCCAGCAGCCCCGCGTCGGCCCGCGCGATCACGGCGGCCCGCGCCTGGTCCTCGATGCGGCGCCGGAGCCGGACGACACCGGGCGCCACCGACGCGGGCAGCAGCGGGCCCGGGTAGCGGGCCAGGGCCGCCGAGACGGCGCCGCCGGCCAACTGCCGGGTGACGGCGGTGAAATCGGACTCCAGGGGCGCGGCCGTGCGGTAAGGGCGCGAGAGCGGGGCGCCGGATCCCAGCAAGCTCCGCAGCCGTGACATCTCCGCGCGCAGTGTCACTGGTGACACCGACTCGTCCTCGTACAGGGCGATCGCCAGTTCGTCCCCCGACAGCCCCTCCGGGTGGTGCGCGAGCAGAGTCATGATCTCGCTGTGCCGGCGCCCGAGCCGGAGTTCGCGGCCGCCGAGGCTCAGCAGGGCCTCGTCCCGGCCGAGCGCGGTGAGGGAGTCCCCGGGGGTTCGCGGTGCCGGATCCAGCAGCGCCAGCCGGGCCTCCGCCGCGCAGGCGACCGCCCGTACGAACGCGAGGGAGTGCGGATGGGCCAGCCAGTCACCCCCGGTGACGTCGACGGCGCCGAGCAGCCGCCCGGTGCGCGGGTCGTGGACCGGAGCCGCCGCGCAGGTCCACGGGTGGACCCGGCGGCTGAAGTGCTCGGCCCCGAAGACCTGGACCGGCTCCCCGACCGCGACCGCCGTACCGGGGGCGTTGGTCCCCATCGCCGCCTCCGACCAGCGGGCGCCCGGCACGAAGCCGAGGCCCTCCGCACGCCGCATCGTGGCGGGTTCGCCCTCCACCCAGAGCAGGCTGCCCCGTGCGTCGCACACCGCCAGCAGATGGGCCCCGTCCGAGGCGAAGGCGCCCACGAGCTCCCGGAACAGCGGAAGCACCGGGGCCAGCGGATGCTGCTCCCGGTACGAGCGCAGGTCCGCCCCGGCCAGCTCCAGCCGGGGCGCGCACTCGGGGCTGACCCGGGCCCGGGCGCAGCGCCGCCAGGACCTCGCGATAACCGCCCGCACCGGGGCCTCGACCCACCCGTCCTGGGTGAACGCGGCGTGGGCCCGGCGGAGTTCCCGCGTCCGCGCGGCGGGATCGGCCCCGCCGGGCAGAGCCACCGAAGGACCGTCCATGTCACCCTCCCGCGGTGCCTGGCTACCCGGAGCGCCCCCATCGTCGTCCCGCACCGCCGCCCCGACAAGCGGTACGTCGGCCAGTACGGGTCGATTCGGACCGGGACGGGACCGCGACGGCCGGGCCCTAGTACTCCGGGTCCAGCGCCGCCAGCGCCGACGCCGGGTCCGGGGACGGCGGGCCCGCCGGGAGCCACTGGCCCGCCGGGAGCCCCTGGACCGCCGCGCGGCGGTACGGCCACCAGCGGCCGTCCCGGCCCAGGCGGAGCTGGCGGTGGCCACCCGGTTCCGTCCAGCGGGCGCGGGTCCGGCGGAGCACCGGGGCGGGGGCGGCGGTGTCGGTGGCGGTGTCCGCCCCCTCCGGCCAGGCCGCCGCGAGGGCGGCCCGGGCCCGGGTGAGGGCCGCCCGGTCCGGGGTCCAGTCCTCCTCCAGTACCGCGACGGCCCGTGCCCCGCCGAAGCCCCAGGCGAGAACGGCCCGGTCCATGGCGGCCCGGTCCCTGTCGGCAGCCGCCGCCAGGCGGGAGCGGACCCGGAGGTCGCGGGCCTCAACCGTGAGGCGTACGGCGTCTTCGGCAGTCGTCGGCGCTGGCTGCGGGGCGCGCTCCGCATGGCCCGGAGCGAGCGCTTCGGCGAGCAGCCGGTACGCCTGCGTCGCGGCCGCCTGCGCGAGGAACTCCACCGCGTCCACGTCCAGGCCCGGCGGCTCCGTCTCCGTGTCCAGCGTCGGCGGCTGGCCCGGCGCCTCCGGCAGCAGTGCGGGCGGGGGCAGCGCGGGCAGGGCGGACGCCGCCGCGTACGCCTCGGAGGCCGGAACCCCCACGTCGGCCACGGTTTCCGGAGCCTTCGCCTCCGCCGTGCTGCGCTCCTCCAGCTCGTCCACCAGGTCGGCCTCCGAGCGCCCGCGCAGCAGCAACAGCACGAAGGGGTCCTGGTCCAGCAGCCGCGCCACCTGGTAGCAGAGCGCCGCCGTGTGTGGGCAGTGGTCCCACTCGTCGCAGTCGCAGCGCGGGTCCAGGTCCCCGATCCCGGGCAGCAGTTCCACCCCGGCCGCCGCCGCGTCCCGCACCAGCTCCGGCGGCACCTCCCGGTCCAGCAGAGCCGCGATGTGCCCGGACTCGGCGGCTGCCAGCCCGAGCAGCCGGCCCCATTCCGCTTCGGTGAACTCCTGCACCAGTACGTCGGTCCGGTGCGCCGTCCCGTCCCGGTCCCGCACCACGGCGGTCAGGCTGCCGGGACGCACCGACACGGCCCCCACCGCGCCCGAACGCGCCTACCGGCGGCCCTGTTTGACCTGCTCCCCGTCGAGCGCGCTGTCCTCCAGGGCGCGCAGCCAGGCGTGGCCCCACCAGGTGCGGGCGAAGCCGCGGCCGGCGGGGGGCGCCAGCGCGGGGAAGGTCTTCTCGCGGGCGCCGTGCGCGCGTTCAGGGCTCATCCGCGTCGCTCCTCGGCAGTGGTCGGGCGGAGCGCCACGAGTGCGGCCAGCTCCGTATCGCTGAGCTCGGTCAACGCGGCCTCGCCCCCCGCCAGTACGGCGTCGGCCAGGGCGCGCTTGGCCTCCAGCATTTCGGCGATGCGGTCCTCCACGGTGCCTTCGGCGATGATGCGGTGGACCTGGACGGGCTGGGTCTGGCCGATGCGGTAGGCGCGGTCGGTGGCCTGTTCCTCGACGGCAGGGTTCCACCAGCGGTCGTAGTGGATGACGTGGCCGGCCCGGGTGAGGTTGAGGCCGGTGCCCGCCGCCTTGAGGGAGAGCAGGAACACCGGGACCTCGCCCGCCTGGAAGCGGTCCACGAGCTCCTCGCGCCGCGCGACCGGCGTACCCCCGTGCAGCAGCTGGGAAGCGATGCCGCGCGCCGCGAGGTGCTTCTCCAGGATCCGGGCCATCGCCACGTACTGGGTGAAGACCAGCACCGAGCCGCCCTCGGCGACGATCGTGTCGAGCAGCTCGTCGAGCAGTTCGACCTTGCCGGATGCCGCGGCGGTGCCCCGCCGGGGGTCGTGGCCGTGTTCCTTCGAATACTGCGCGGGGTGGTTGCAGATCTGCTTCAGCGAGGTCAGCAGCTTGACGACGAGGCCGCGCCGCTCCATGCCGTCGGCCCCGGCGATCGCGGCGAGGGTCTCGCGCACGACCGCCTCGTACAGCCCGGCCTGTTCGCGGGTCAGTGGGACGGTGTGGTCGGTCTCCGTCTTTGGCGGCAGCTCGGGCGCGATCCCGGGATCGGACTTCTTGCGGCGGAGCAGGAACGGCCGTACGAGCGCCCTCAGCCGGGCCGCGGCCAGCGGGTCGCGGCCGCTCTCGACCGGTTCGGCCCAACGGGTGCGGAAGGTTCCCAGGCGCCCGAGCAGGCCGGGCGTGGTCCAGTCGAGGACGGCCCACAGCTCGGACAGGTCGTTCTCGACCGGGGTTCCGGTGAGGGCCACACGGGCGGCCGCCGGGATGGTGCGCAGGGCCCTGGCGGTGGAGGAGCGCGGGTTCTTGACGTGCTGGGCCTCGTCGGCGACGACCATGCCCCAGCCGACGGCGGCGAGTTGGGGCGCGTCCACGCGCATGGTGCCGTACGTGGTGAGGACGAACCCGCCGTCCGCGCCGCCCCGCTGCTCCAGGCCGCGGCCGGCGCCGTGGAAGCGGCGCACGGGCGTCCCCGGGGCGAACCTCTCGATCTCCCGCTGCCAGTTGCCCAGCAGCGAGGCCGGGCAGACCACCAGCGTCGGGCCCTCGTGTCCTTGCTCCTGCCGGTGGAGGTGCAGGGCGATGAGGGTGACGGTCTTGCCCAGCCCCATGTCGTCCGCGAGGCAGGCGCCGAAGCCGAGTCCGGTCATCCGGGCGAGCCAGCGCAGACCGCGGAGCTGGTAGTCGCGCAGGGTGGCGTGGAGGGCGGCCGGCGCCTGCGCCTCGGCCGGCCCCTCGGCCGGCACGTCGGCCCGCGTTCCGGCCGGCGTTCCGGTGGGCCCCGGTTCGGAGACGAGGAGCGCGCGCAGGCGTTCCAGCGGACCCGTGGCCTCTACGTCGTACCGCGTGCCGTCGAGCTCCGCCGACCCGGTCAGTACGGCGGCCAGTGCGTCGGCGGCCGTCATCTCGCGGTCCTGGCGGGCGCGGGCCCGGGCCCGGCGGGCTTCGGCCGGGTCGACCAGGACCCACTGGTCGCGCAGCCGGATCAGGGGGCGCTTCGCCTCGGCGAGCCGGTCCAGCTCGCCGGGGGTCAGATCGCCCCGTCCGCCGAGGGAGTAGCGCCAGCCGAGGGGGTGCGCGGCGGTGGGGGAGAGCGGACCGGGGGGCGCGGAGCCGGTGGCGGGACGGCCCACGACGGCCCGGGCGGTGAGCGTACGGGCGAGTCCGCGCGGCCAGTGCACCTGCACCCCGTCGGCGGCCAGGACGCCGGCGGCCTCCCCGAGCAGCTCCGCGACCTCCTCGTCGGCGAGGTCCACGGAGTCGGGGACGGCCGCGCCGAGGAGCGGAGCGAGCGCTGGCCAGAGGCGGGCGGCGCGCCGCAGAGCGCGGAGGGCGTCCAGACGGGCGTGCGGCGGGAACGCGGCCGCGGCCGGCCCGGATCCGGCCCAGACGTCGGCGGCGTCCGCGACGAGGGCGGCGTCGGCCAGGCCGTGCATCTGCAGGACGGCCCGGAAGGCGGGGGGTTCGCAGGACGCGTCGAGCTCGATCCGGAGCGAGACCCGCACACCGGCGTCGTGCCCGGCGGCGACCTCGGCGGCCCAGTCACGCAGCTCGGGGTGGAGCCGCGACGCGGGGGCGGCGTAGGCGGACCCGCCGGTGGCCGCGGGCGCGGCGGGGGAGCGGGGCAGGGTGTCGGCGACCGCGTCGAGGAAGGCGCGCAGCAGCGGCTCCGGCGCGGGCAGCCGCGCCGCCCCGCCGGCGCTGTCGCGGACCTCGCCGGAGCCGGAGCCGGAGGCGGGGGCGGGGGTTTGGGTCGAGCGGGACGCAGTGCGCGTCGGGCGGCATGGCGGCCGCCAGCTCCCGGACCTCGTCCAGATCGGCGCTCTCCAGCGGCCCGAGCCGCCAGGCGTCGTACCCGGCGGGGCTCAGCCCGGGGAGCAGCAGCCCGCGCGCGGCGAGGCGCAGGGCCAGCAGCGCGGCGGCGCCCCAGAAGGGCACGGCTCCGGCCGAGGCGGCGGCCCGGGCCCGGGTGAGCATCGGCAGGGCCTCGGCTAGGGGCACGACGAGGGCCGGCACGGTGGTGCGGCGCAGGTCGGGCGTGACGACGGTGAGCTGCTCGGTGGTGCCGGTGGTACCAGCGATGTCGGTGGTGCCAGTGATGCCGGTGGTACCAGCGATGTCGGTGGTGCCAGTGATGCCGAGTCCGTCGAGGCGGAGGCCCGGACCCCCGTCTCCGCCGCCGCTCATGCCGGCCGGTCCGAGGCCCGGCCGGGGCAGACCCTCACGTGCCGGGCCCGCATCCGGAAGGCTGCCATCCGGTGGCTCCGAGGCCGGCAACCCAGAGCCCGGCAGGCCCGAACCCGCCTGCCAGAAGGCGATCCGGCCGTCGCGGGCCGGTTCGGCGGGGAGGAAGACGGCGGAGCAGCGGATGAGGCCGGAGATCGTCGAGCGCACGCATTCCCCAAGCTTGACTACCGAATACGGGGTGACCGAGAGTAACCCACGCCCGGCGCCCGCCGTCCGTGGCTGTGCCGTGAGCCGGGTCACGGCCCAGGCCGTACGTTCGGCCGGGAACGCGGGAGCGCGAGCGCGCGTTGTGAGGGGTAGTGGCCGACGGAGAAAGAGGTGCCGCAGATGTCCACGAGCGGAAAGGTCGCGCTGGCCGGAGTGGTGGCAGCCATCGTGCTGTTCTGGGCGGTCGGGTTCTGGGCGGGACTGCTGGTCCTGATCGGAGTGCCGGCGGCCGCCTACCTGCTGTTGGACTCCTCCCAGCGTCGTAGGGTGCGGGGTATGTCCAGGAAGCGGATCGGCCGCTGACAGCGGCTGGGGGGTCATTCATGAGTACGGCGACGGCGGCACAGGTAGCGTCGGTCAGCAGCAACGGGGTCTACTCCTTCACCAAGCCCCAGCGGGAGAGCATCACGCTCCTCGAAGGGCTCGGCGTCGAGGGCGACGTCCACGCGGGAGTCACGGTCAAGCACCGCTCCCGGGTGGCCCAGGACCCGACGCAGCCGAACCTCCGGCAGGTGCACCTGATCCACCGGGAGCTGTTCGAAGAGGTGGCCGGGGCGGGCCACCAGGTCGAACCGGGTCAGCTCGGGGAGAACGTCACCACCGAAGGCATAGACCTGCTCGGCCTGCCGACCGGCACCCTCCTGCGCCTCGGCGCGGACGCGGTGGTCGAGGTGACCGGTCTGCGCAATCCGTGCCTGCAGATCGACGCCTTCCAGCACGGGCTGCTCAAGCTGGTGGTCGGCCGGGACGACGAGGGCAACCTGCTCCGCAAGGCCGGGATCATGGGCGTGGTCCACCGGGGCGGCACCATCCGCCCCGGCGACAGCATCGAGATCACGCTCCCGCCGGCACCGCACGTCCCGCTCGAACGCGTCTGACCCGAAGGGGCCTCCAGTCCCTGCCCTGGCGGGTCCGGGGCTCTGCCCCCGACCGGACACCCCTGCTGGGGGCGCGATCCGCGATCGGGGCAGCGGCCCGGTGTGCCGTCACACGGCGATGACGACCTTCGCACGGGCGTGCTCCCGCTCCAGGTACCGGATGGCCTCGGGCACCTCGCTCAGCGGATACGTGCGGTCGACGGCCGGGGTGAGCCGGCCGGAGTCGGCGAGCTCCGCCAGCGTCGCCAGATTCTCCCCGGTCGGTTTCGCCGTGAGGACGAGCAGCCGCTGGCGGGTGAAGCGCGACAGTGCCTGCCCCTTGAGGATGAGCCCCATCGGACCCACCAGGCTGCCACCCTCGAACACGCCCCCGCCCGACAGGACGAGCGTTCCGGTGGGCGTCAGCACGCTCCGGAGCTCGGTCAGCGAGCGGTTGCCCACGAGGTCGAACACGAGGTCGTACCGCTGCCCGCTCCGGACGAACTCGTCCTGGGTGAAATCGTCCCGGCTGTAGTCGACTACCCGGTCCGCACCGAGGGATCGGACCAGCTCCGCGTTGCGCGTGCTGCACACCCCGGTGACCTCCGCGCCCAGCGCCCTGGCGATCTGGACGGCGAAGGTTCCCACCCCTCCTGACGCACCGTTGACCAGCACCTTCTGGCCCGGCCGTACGCGTCCCAGATCGCGCAGCCCCATGAGAGCGGTGTTCCCGGCCAGTGGCAGCGCCGCCGCCTGCTCGAAGCTCAGGCCCCTGGGCTTCGCCTCCACCGCGCCCTCCGGGGCGCAGACGTGCGTGGCGAACGCCCCGTCGGCTTCGCCGAACACCTCGTCGCCGGGGCGGAAACGTCTCACTGCCGCGCCGACCGCTTCGACCCGGCCCGCGAAATCCGTGCCCCGGATCCTCGCCTTCGGGCCGCCGACCCCGAGCACCAGGCGCGCCACGTACGGATCGCCCCGCATGAGGTGCCAGTCGCGTGCGTTGACCGAGGCCGCGTGGATCCGTACCAGCACCTCGTGGTCGCCGGGCGACGGAGTCTCGACCTCCCGGAGCTCCAGGACGTCGGATGAGCCGTAGCGGTCCTGGACGATCGCCTGCATGGGGTCTCCGTACTGCACCGGCCGGTGCGCGAAAGGTCACCCGGTCCGAAGCCGGCGATACCCACGACGGTAGGCGAGTACCACCGCTCCGGACATCGGGGACGACCCCTAGGTGAAGCCCCGCGGACGTCAACTCCCGGCCAGCGCACGGCCGTAGCGCCGGCATCGGGCGCGCCGTGCTGATCGCCCTGAAAGTCAGTAGTACTCGCGCATCAGCTCCGTGGCCCACTCCGGCTGGCGGTGGTCGCCCCGGGGGCCGAATTCCGTCATGTACGGCTTGAGATCGAGCACCGGAGTGCCCGAGACCGCGTCCAGGCCCTCCACGTGCAGCTCCGGTCCGTCGACCGCCAGCCCGTCCACCTTCACCAGACGGCAGCGGGAGAGGCCCAGCCGGTTCGGCCGGTTCTTGCCGCGCTGGGCGAAGATGCCGACGAGCGGCCAGTCGGGATTGCCCCTCGGGTGGCGCGCCCCGGTCTCGATCCTCTCCTCCGGGACCCGGTCGAAGTGGTAGACCACCTCGATGTGCGAGAAGTCCTCCAGCCCGTACAGCGCCTCCGGCCCGAACCGCTCCCGGTCCAGCCGGATCACCGCGGTCTCCCGCCCCCAGTCGTCGTCGACGACCTCCGGGCGGCCACCCACCACCACGCCCACCGGGACGACCACCACCTGATCCGTCAACGCACCCTCCCTGTCGTAGCTCTGGTCCTTCTCATCACCGCGCACCCGGCACGATCACTCGCGCGCGCAGCCAGCACGCCGTGCGCAGATCGCAGCTCGCAGTCCGCAGTCCGCAGCTCGCAGTCCGCATCCCGCGATCCGGGCATCCCGGACCGGCGCCCGTTCAGGACGGCCGCACCGCGACCCGGTCCAGGGACGCCAGCAGCTCCGCCAGTGCCGGGAGCTCCCCGTACGCGTCGTGCGGCACCGCCAGGACCTCGCTCGGCTGCTCGTCCAGCAGGACGAAGGCCGCCCCGCCGGTCCGGGCCACGAGCGACCATCCGGGCCCGTCGACGCGCAACGTCCGTACCTCGTCCCCCGCGAAGGAGGATCTCACCCTGCCGGGCGGCGGCGGGCTCTGCGTGTACCCCAGAGCCTCCTTCAGGGCCCGCGCCAGCCCCGGGTGCGCGGCGGCGGCCGCCCCGCCGTCCGTGGCCACGCGCTCGCTCCAGTCGGCCCACTCCCGGGCGATCTGGTCGGCGCCCATTCGCCGCTGCACCGGCCCCCAGGCCTCGGCCGACGGCGGCGCCAGCGGCACCCGCCCGGTGCCGTCCGCCCCCTGCTCCGGATCGTGCGGCTCCGGTATCCCGGCCGTCGCCACCGCGAGCGCCAGCGGCCAGCCCGCCAGCGAGACCACGATGGACCGCTCGTCGGGGGACAGGTCGTACTCCATCCCGCAGTCCCACGAGGCGATGGCCATGGCCACGAGCGACACGTCGTCGACCACGACCGTCCAGCGCGCGCCCTCCTCGTCCTGGCCCAGCACCAGCCCGTACCCGGCGGCCGCCGGCGGCACGCCCAGCAGCGAGCAGGCCTCGGGGAAGTCGTCCCCCAGGATGCTCGGGAACTGCGCGGGGGTCAGCAGCACGGCGGTCAGCACGTACAGCGAACCGCCGTCCTCCTCGTCGGACACGTGGCCTCCCGGTCGTTCACTCGTCGGCGCACCCTAACCAGCGGGTAACCGCCGCGTCGATAGCCCACGGGAGACGATTTCCAAGCCCGCCACCTGCGGGTGGACTTGGCCGACCACCACGCAGAGGTGTCCCGGTGAGGCGTCGCGACCGGCCGGGGGAGATCCTCCGGCCCGATCCGGACAAGCGCCGCGGGTGCGCGGTCCGGCTGCCGCACCCGTACGCAGCCGCGCACCACGCCCGTCGGAACCCGGAGACGAAGGGCTACCGGGACGGCCTGATGTGGGCGGGCCCGGCACGTTCCCCGTCCCCGGCCCGGGCGGTCGCCCCGGGCCCCCTCCGCGCCCGGCCGGCCGGAGCGGTTGCGCGGCCTCCGGCCGGATCCGGATCGCCTCCGCGGACCCCGGGCGAGGGGCCGACGTAAAGCCGTCGCCGTTCAGGGGGTGCGGACCGCCACCGCGAGGAAGCGTGCGTCCTCATCGGTGTACGAGGTCATCCGCCAGCCCGAACCGGCCAGCAGCGGGCCGAGGTTGTGCTCGGCCCGCATGTCCTGCGGGGTCAGTTCGCGGCCGTGGCGAGCCGCCAGTGCCGCGCGCCCGATCGGGTGGAACAGCGCGAGTCGGCCCCCCGGGCGGACCACCCGGGCGAGCTCGCGCAGATTGGCCCCGGGATCGGGCAGGTGGGCGATCAGGCCGGCGGCGAACACCGCGTCCAGCACCCCGTCGCGCAGCGGCAGCCGCGCCACGTCCGCGAGCAGCAGGGCGCCCTCGGCGCCCCGGCCCGCATCCCGCGCGGCGGCCAGCATCTGCGGGGTGACATCGGCGCCGAGCACCGTGCCCGACGGGCCGACGGCCGCGCGCAGCGCGGTCAGCGCGCGCCCGGTGCCGCATCCCGCGTCGAGCACCCGGTCCCCCGGACGCAGCCCGAACTCGCCCACGGCGGTGGCGAAGGCGGGTCCGTCCCCGGGGAACTTGCTGTCCCAGCCGGCCGCGCGCGCCCCGAAGAACTCCTGGACGTGGCCGCGGTCCCGGGACTGCTCCTGAGACCGGTCCTGCGGCTGGTCCTGCGGCTGGTCCTGAGACCGGTCCTGCGGCCGGTCCTGAGACAGCTCCCGGGTTTGGTCCTGGGCGTGGTCCTGTGTGCGGTCGTCGCTCATGTGCCCATGATCCCGCACCCGGGCTCTGGCACATGCCTGCGGAACGTGTGCAAGGTGGTACTCGGTGTGATCGAAGATGAACGTATCTCTGTCATATTCCAGCAGTTCCAGTGGCTTTCGAAATGCGCCCCATGTTCGTGCCCTCACCCGGACTAGCGTCCCGAGGCCATGGGACACCTGGACCACGCCGCCTACGGCTGGCTTACCCCCGCGCTGTCATACGTGATGGCTTCGATCGGCGCCGCCCTCGGCCTGCGCTGCACCGTTCGCGCGCTCGCCGCGACGACCGGAACCTCCCGCCGCAACTGGCTCCTCACCGCGGCCTCGGCCATCGGGACCGGGATCTGGACGATGCACTTCGTCGCGATGCTCGGCTTCCACGTCACCGGGACCGAGATCCGCTACAACGTGCCGCTGACCATCCTCGGACTGGTCGTCGCCGTCCTCGTCGTGGGCGCCGGAGTGTTCGCCGTCGGCTACGGCAAGGATCGCGGCCGGTCTCTCGTCCTCGGCGGCCTCACCACCGGCCTCGGCGTCGCGAGCATGCACTACCTCGGCATGGCGGCCCTGCGCCTGCACGGCTCGGTCTCCTACGACCCGCTGATGGTCGGCCTGTCGATCGCCATCGCGGTCGTCGCCGCCACCGCGGCCCTGTGGGCGGCGCTCAACATCAAGTCCCCGGTGGCCGTCGCCGTCGCCTCGCTCATCATGGGCGCCGCCGTCACGAGCATGCACTACACCGGCATGCTCGCCGTCGCCGTCGACGTCGCCCCCTCGGACGCGGCCCTGCCGGGCGCCACCGCCATGCAGTTCATCTTCCCGCTCGCCGTCGGCCTCGGCTCCTACCTCTTCATCACCTCCGCGTTCGTCGCGCTCTCGCCGACCGCCGACGAGCGGGCGGCCTCCGCCGCCGCTTCCGCCGACCTGCGCCTGGGAGAGCGCGGAGCCGCCGCCCCGGCGGGCTGAGGCGGCGGCGCGGTCCTCCCCCTCCGGGCCGCCGCCACCGTCAGCACCTTCGCCACCGCCACCGCCTGACGGCGTGGGGCCGATGCCCACGCCGCCCCCCGCCCCGTCACGTACGTACGCACCGCCGGAACGAGGAGCCCATGCGCAGACCCCGCAGAACACCGGAAGCAGCGGCGTCGCGGCCGCCCGCGCCCGCTCCCGCGGGCCGCCGGGCACACGCCGGACCGCCCGCCGAGGAGCCGGTGGAGCAGGCGGTACCCGGGGTGTTCGCGGCGGCACCCGAGGGTGGCGGCCGTAGTGCGCGGGCCCGGCTGCGCCCCGCCACCGTCCGCGCGAAGATCGTCTCGCTGCTGATGGTTCCGGTGGTGTCCCTGCTCGCCCTCTGGGCCTTCGCCACCGTCGACGCGGCCCAGGACGTCGCCCGCCTCAGCCGCGCCCAGCGGGTCGACCGGGAGCTGCGGGTTCCGATCACGGCCGCCGTCACCGCGCTGCAGGCCGAACGGCGTACGGCCCTGCGGCTGCTGGCCGACCCCACCGCCGGTCAGGCCGTGGCCGCCCAGGCCCCCGGTCAGTCCGGCGCGCTGGAGGAGCAGGCGCGCCGCACCGACGCCGCCGTGCGGGCGCTGCGGCTCGGCGACCGCAACACCGTCGCCGACTCCGGGGAGTACCGTTCCGACATCGTCCTGCGGCTGCGCGCCTTCGTCGCCGCCGCCGAAGGGCTGGGCCCGGCGCGCAAGGACGTGGCCGAGCACCGCGCGACCCCCGAAGCCGCCTACGAGACGTACACCCGGGTGATCGATTCGGCGATGGACGTCGGTGGCGCCCTCTCCGGAGGGGGCCCCGCCGCCGAACTGGGCGTGGACGCCCGCGTCCTGCTGGAATTCGCGCGAGCCGGTGAGCAGCTCTCGCGGGAGGACGCCCTGCTGACGGCGCCGGGCCCGCGCACGGCCGAAACGCTTCGCCGCCTGACCGGCGCGGTCGAGACCCGGCGGGCACTGACGGCCTCCGCCGCCCGGGACCTGCCCACCGCCCAGCAGGACGCCTGGCAGTCCGTCTCCAAGAGCGCCGCCTACGCCGATCTCACCGGGGCCGAGGACGGGGCGCTCACCGCCGCGGGATCCCTGGTCGCGGCGCCGGGCTCCTCCGGTCCGGCCGGTTCCTCGGGTTCGGCCGGCGCAGCCAAGGACCGGGACAAGGACGCGCGCGCCGCCGTGGCCCCCGCCGGACCGCCCGCCGGCTGGGAGGCCGCGTACACCTCCGTGGCCACCTCGATGCGGGAGATCTCGGACGCCGCCCACGCCGCGTCGGCGGACCGTGCCGACCCCTTCGGTGCGGGCGTGCTCAGCTCGGCCGGAGCGGCCGTCCTGCTGGGTCTGGCCGCCGTGGCCGCCTCGCTCGTCATCTCGGTGCGCATCGGCCGGGCCCTGGTCGTCGAGCTCGTCTCGCTGCGCAACACCGCGCTGGAGATCGCGCACCGCAAACTCCCGCGGGCCATGGACCGGTTGCGGGCGGGCCAGGACATCGACGTGTCCGCCGAGACCCCGCCGGGCCCGGCCGCCGACGACGAGATCGCCCAGGTCGGAGAGGCACTGGCGACGGTCCACCGGGCGGCGCTCAGCGCGGCCGTCGAACGCGCCGAGCTGGCCAGCGGCGTGAGCGGGGTCTTCGTGAACCTCGCCCGGCGCAGCCAGGTACTGGTGCACAAGCAGCTCACCCTGCTCGACTCGATGGAGCGGCGCGCCGACGACCCGGGCGAGCTCGGTGACCTCTTCCGGCTCGACCACCTGACCACGCGGATGCGCCGGCACGCGGAGAGCCTGATCATCCTTTCGGGTGCCGCTCCCGGGCGCGCCTGGCGCACGCCGATCCCGCTGACGAACGTCGTACGGGCCGCCGTCTCCGAGATCGAGGACTATCCGCGCGTCGAGGTCCGCCAGCTCGCCGAGGCCGCCGTGATCGGCGGCGCCGTCGCCGACCTCACCCACCTGCTCGCCGAACTCATCGAGAACGCCACCCAGTTCTCCCCACCGCACACCAAGGTCCGGGTCAGCGGGGAGCCCGTCGGCGCCGGCTACGTCCTTGAGGTCGAGGACCGGGGGCTCGGCATGGGCCGCGAGGCCCTGAGCGAGGCGAACCGGCGCATCGAGCAGTCCGAGGCGCTCGACCTCTTCGACAGCGACCGCCTCGGGCTCTTCGTCGTCAGCCGACTCTCCGCCCGCCACGGTGTGAAGGTGCACCTGCGCATGTCACCGTACGGAGGCACCACCGCGGTGGTGCTGCTCCCGAACTCCCTGCTCCAGGGCGCCCTCACGGCCGCCGCCCCGCAGCCCGGGGCGGAGCATCACCCGGTGCCGGAGCCCGCGCAGCTGCTGGAGCCGGCCCCCGAGCCGGTCCGGGAACAGCCCTGGGAGCCGGCCCCGGCCATGAGCGTCGTACGGGACGACGTGCGCGGGATACCGGTCCCGGACCGGCGCCCGGCCCGGGAGGAGCCCCGCCCCGCCCCGGTGGCACCGCTCCGGCCCCGCGGCTCCGCCGGCGCGGCTCCCCGTACCCCCACCCCGGCGGTCGCGGCGGCTCCGGCCGCCCCCTCGGGCCCGGCCGCCTCGGTCACCGAACTGCCGCGCCGGGTCCGGCAGGCCAGCCTCGTCCCGCAGCTGCGCGAGGCCCCCGAGCCCAAGGCCCCGGCCGGGGTCCGGGGGGCCGGGGACCCGCCCGGGCGCAGCCCCGAGCAGGCGCGCGAGCGGATGGCGGCGTACCGGGCGGGCTGGGTGCGCGGCACCCAGGCGGGCGCGGGGCCGGACGGCGCTGCGGGCACGGGCAGCGGTACAAGCACCGGCACCGGCACCGGTACAAGCGCGGGCGTAGGTACAGGCGAAGGCGAAGGAGCACGATGATGATCGAACACCAGAGAATCGACCTCGACGGAGTCCGCAGGTCCGGCGAACTCGACTGGCTCCTTGACGACCTCGTGGTCCGCGTCCGCGAGGTGCGCCACGCGGTGGTCCTGTCGAACGACGGGCTGGCGGTGGGTGCTTCGAGCGCGCTCAGCCGGGAGGACGCCGAGCACCTGGCGGCCGTGGCCTCCGGGTTCCACAGCCTGGCCAAGGGCGCGGGCCGGCACTTCCACGCCGGGGGCGTGCGCCAGACGATGGTGGAGATGGACGAGGGCTTCCTCTTCGTGGCGGCCGCCGGCGACGGCTCCTGTCTGGCCGTGCTCAGCGGGGCCGGCGCCGACATGGGGCTGATCGCGTACGAGATGGCCCGCCTGGTGAAGCGGGTCGGCGAGCACCTCTACACCCCGCCCCGGTTCGCGGCACGCCCGCCGGCCGCGGGCTGAAGGCGGCGGCCTTGACCATGAACGGCCAGTGGTACGACGCCGACGCGGGCCCGCTCGTCCGCCCGTACGCCATGACCGGAGGGCGTACCAAGCCGGGACCCCACGGGGTCCGCTTCGACCTCATCGCCCTGGTCGTCGTCGATCCGGCGGGGACCGACGAGGCGGCCGAGTCGCTGCTGGGCCCGGAGCACCGGGCGCTGCTCGGCCTGTGCCGGGACGAGACCCAGTCGGTGGCGGAGCTCGCGGCGGACGCGGACCTGCCCGTGGGCGTGGTGCGCGTACTGCTCGGGGACCTGCTGGAGGCCGGGCACGTCAAGGTCAGCCGGCCGGTGCCGCCCGCGCAGCTGCCGGACGAGCGGATTCTGCGTGAAGTCATCGAGGGATTGCGAGCGCTGTGATGGGACTGCACGAAGACGGGGCCGCGGGCCAGGACGACGAACTGGCCGCGCTCGCCCTGAAGATACTCGTGGCCGGCGGCTTCGGTGTCGGCAAGACGACCCTGGTCGGGTCGGTCAGCGAGATCAGGCCGCTGCGGACGGAGGAGTTGCTCAGCGAGGCCGGAGAGCTGGTCGACGACACGGGCGGGGTGGACCAGAAGACGACGACCACCGTGGCGATGGACTTCGGGCGGATCACGATCAGGTCGGGGCTGTCGCTGTACCTGTTCGGGACGCCGGGGCAGGACCGGTTCTGGTTCCTGTGGGACGAGCTGTCGCAGGGCGCGCTGGGCGCGGTGGTCCTCGCTGACACGCGGCGGCTGGAGGACTGCTTCCCGGCGGTGGACTATTTCGAACACCGGCGGATTCCGTTCGTGGTCGCCGTCAACTGCTTCGCGAATGCCCGGCGGTACGCCTCGAACGAGGTGGCGCGGGCGCTTGACCTGGATCAGGGGACACCGGTGGTCCTGTGCGACGCGCGGGACAAGGACTCGGGGAAGGAAGTGCTGATCCGGTTGGTGGAGTACGCGGGCCGGGTGCATACGGCGCGGCTGCTGGAGTCGGTGGAACCACAGGCCGATTCCGTGTGAACCGGCCCGCGGGTGGCGGGTGGCGGGTGCGGGGAGGGGCGGACGAGCTGGCGCGCGGGCGGTGACCGGCGTCAGTCGGTCACGCCGGCCACCGTGATCACCTTGTCGATGGGGACACGGACGAGCAGCTCCCCGGGGACGGCGTTGCGGCGGCCGAAGGCCTCGCCGCGTTCCGCGCCCATGTAGCGGGCACCGATCCGGGCCGCCCACGGGAGCATCTCCTCCAGGTCCTCGCTGATCTGCGCCCGGCCCTGGAGGACGACGTAGGAGAACGGCGGCCGGTCGTCGTCCACGCAGAGCGCGACGCGGCCGTCACGGGCCAGATTACGACCCTTGACGGTGTCCTTCCCCGTGTTGAACACGAAGGAATCGCCGTCGAGAACGAACCAGATGGGAGCGATGTGAGGGCTTCCGTCCTCACGGACGGTGGACAGTTTGCCGGTGCGGGTGGAGTGGGAGACGAACTCCCGCCATTCCACTTGAGTCATCTTCTTCACCATGGGCCCATCCTCCTTGCCGGAAAGCCGCTGGTGGGGAAGGCTGGCGGCAGGAGTACGCGGGGTGGGGCGCGGCCGGTCCGGCCGCGTCGACGGGGAGGGACTGAATATGGCACTGGACAAGCAGCTGGACTGGCTGCTGGACGACTTGACGCGGCGGGTGCAGCAGGTCCGGCATGCGGTAGTGCTCTCCAACGACGGCCTGGTGACGGGCGCGAGCGCGGGCCTGGCGCGGGAGGACGCGGAGCACCTGGCGGCCGTCGCGGCAGGGCTGCAGAGCCTGGCGAAGGGGTCGGGGCGGCACTTCCGGGCGGGTGAGGTGCGCCAGACGATGGTCGAGTACGACGAGGGGGTCCTCTTCGTCATGGCGGCGGGTGCGGGCAGCTGCCTGTGCGTACTGAGCGCCGCCGAGGCCGACATCGGGCACGTGGCCTACGAGATGACCCTGCTGGTGAACCGGGTGGGCGAGCACCTGGGCGTCGCCGAGCGGCGGATCACCGGGGGCTGAGGCCGGCGGCCGGTGCCGGACCGGCCCACCCCGAGTTGTCCACAGGCTCTACGGGGTGTCGTCGCGCTGAGTTATGTTCTTCACGCAGAGTAATCACTTCTGGTGGGGAGAGTGTGATGACGCAGATGACGCAGATGACACAGGCGGCGCCGGCGACACGGATGACGCAGCCGGCGCGGAGGTCCGAGCCCCGGGCGGCGACGGCAATGGCCACGGCATGTGATGAGGTCCGCGGCCTGATCGGCGCCGGGCAGGCCGCGGAGGAACTGGGCTTGAGCCGGAGCGAGTTCGCCCGTGCCGTCCAGTTGGGCATCGTACGGGCCGGCCCCCCGGGTGCCGCCATGGCCGCGCGCTTCACCCGGACCGAGGTCGACCGGGTCCGGTCGGCCGGGGGCTTCCCGGACGCCCTCCGCGAGCGCGTGGAGACGGTGGCGGGAGCCGAGGCCGCGGCCGCCGTCATGGGAGTCGGCCCGAGCCGGTTCACGCGGCTCGCTCGTTGTGGGCATGTCACCCCGGTGGGATACCGGATCAACCGGTACCGGGCGGTGGTGTGGCTCTATCTGGCCGCGGAGCTACGGGACTTCGCGGCGCGCGAGCCCGGAATGCTGTGCGGCGGCGCGCCGCCGGCCGATCGGGAGCTGATGGCGGACAAGGCCGACCTGCGCCCGCGGAAGTGGCGCGAGCGGCATGTGGGGCTACTGCTGGGACGGACCGCCGATCCGTGGGAGCGGGCTGCCGTACTGGCCTCGGTACTCCCCGACGAAGAGCTGCGCGACACCGTGCCCGATGCGGCCGAGCGCATCGTGCTCGCGGCACTCGCCCCGCCCCCGCCGTACGGGCATCCACAGGTCCCGGCGGCAGCCGCGGTGGCGACCAGGCTGCTGCGGGCCGGTCCGCAGCCGGACGAGATCCACTGGTACCGCAGCAGCCTGGAGTTCGCGCTGACCGGAGCCCGGGGTCAGTCGAAGTCGACGGGGGAGAGGGGGCCGACGTAGACCCAGGCCCCGTTCTCACGGGAGAAGGAACTGTGCTCGTGCAGCGAGCCGGTGTGCCTGCCCTCGCGGTAGTGCGCCCGGAACTCCACCGCACCCTCGGTCTCGAACACTCCGCCGCGCTCGGTGGCCAGGATCTCCAGGCGCTCCCAGCGCTGCCCGGGATCGAGGTCGAGCGTGCCCGGCCGCGTCGACGGGTGCCAGGAGCGCAGGAGATAGGCCGTGTCGCCGACGGCGAAGGCGCTGAAGCGGGAGCGCATCAGCAGTTCGGCGGTGGGCGCCTGCCGCTCGCCGGAGTGGAAGCGGCCGCAGCACTCGGGGTAGGCGGCGGGCAGCCCGCAGGGACAGGGGAGGGCCGGGGTGGGCATGGGCGCACTCAGTTCTCGGGAAAGGGGGCGGACTACTGCGGTGACACGGCCGGCTTGAACGCCTTGGCGCCGTACGGGCGGAAGAGCCCTTCCTGGACCACCGACACCAGGAGCCTGCCCTCCAGGTCGTAGATGCGGCCGCGGGCCAGGCCGCGGCCGCCGTGCGCGATGGGCGACTCCTGGTCGTACAGGAACCACTCGTCCGTCCGGAACGGTCGGTGGAACCACATGGCGTGGTCCAGGGAGGCCATGTCGAAACCGCGCATGCCCCACAGGGGTTCCACGGGGATGCGCACGGCATCGAGGAGGGTCATGTCACTGGCGTAGGTGAGGGCGCAGGTGTGCACGAGCGGGTCGTCGCCCAGCGGGCCGACGGCGCGCATCCACACCGCGCTGCGCGGATCGGCGTCCTTGAGCTCCTCGGGGGTCCAGCGGAGCCTGTCCACGTAGCGGATGTCGAAGGGCTGGCGGCGGGCCATCCGCTCCAGGGCCTCCGGCAGCGCTCCCAGGTGCTCGCGGATCTCGTCCACGACCTTCGGGAGCGTGTCCGGGTGCGGGAAGTCGAGGCGGGGCGGCAGCTGGTGCTCGATGCTGCCCTCCTCCGGGTGATGGAAGGAGGCGGTCAGATTGAAGATGGTCTTGCCCTGCTGGACCGCGGTGACCCGGCGGGTGGTGAAGGAGCGCCCGTCGCGCACCCGCTCCACCTGGTACACGATCGGCACCCCGGGGATGCCGGGGCGCAGGAAGTACGCGTGCAGGGAGTGGACGGGCCGGTCGCTCTCGGTGGTGCGGCCGGCCGCCACCAGCGCCTGGCCGGCGACCTGGCCGCCGAAGACGCGCTGGAGGGACTCCTGGGGGCTCGCGCCCCGGAAGATGTTGACCTCGATCTGCTCCAGGTCGAGCAGATCGACCAGTCTCTCGGCGGGGTTCGTCATCAGAGGATCTCCACTGTCGGGCCCGGCGGCCGCGGTGGCGCCGGTCGGTTGCGGGTCGGGGGTGCCCCCGGCCGGAGCCGGGGGGAGATCAGAGCTGGCCGAGCTCGCCGACCGAGGTGACGCGCAGGACGGCCCGGCCCTCCTCGTCGGAGGCCGCGAGGTCGACCTCGGCGCTGATGCCCCAGCCATGGTCCCCGTTGGGGTCGGCGAAGGTCTGCCGGACGCGCCACAGACCGTGCGCCGGGTCCTCCTCGATCTGCAGCAGCTTGGGGCCGCGTGCGTCGGGTCCGGTGCCCAGGTCGTCGTACTCGTCCCAGTAGCCGTCCATGGCCTCGCCCCAGGCGTCCGCGTCCCAGCCGGACTCGCCGTCCAGCTCGCCCAGTACGTTGACGTGGTCCAGGGCCGCCAGTTCCACCCGGCGGAACATGGCGTTGCGGACCAGGACTCGGAAGGCGCGGGCGTTCGCGGTGACCGGCTTGACCTGGTCGGCCTTCTCCTGGGCCTGCTCCGCCGTCTCCACCTCCGGGTTCGCCAGCTGCTCCCACTCGTCGAGCAGGCTGGAGTCGACCTGGCGGACCAGCTCGCCGAGCCAGGCGATGAGGTCCTGGAGGTCCTCGGACTTGAGGTCGTCGGGGATGGTGTGGTCCAGCGCCTTGAACGCGCCCGCCAGATAGCGCAGCACGATGCCTTCGGTGCGCGCGAGTTCGTAGTACGAGGTGAACTCGGTGAAGGTCATAGCGCGTTCGTACATGTCGCGGATGATCGACTTCGGGGAGACCGGGTGGTCGCGGACCCACGGGTGGCTCTTGCTGTACACGTCGTAGGCGTGCAGCAGGAGTTCTTCGAGGGGCTTGGGATAGGTGACCTCCTGGAGCCGCTCCATCCGCTCCTCGTACTCGATCCCGTCGGCCTTCATCGCGCCCACGGCCATGCCGCGTTCCTTGTTCTGCTGCGCGGCGAGGATCTGGCGCGGGTCGTCCAGCGTGGACTCGACGACCGAGACCATGTCGAGCGCGTAGGAGGGGGACTCCGGGTCCAGCAGGTCGAAGGAGGCCAGCGCGAAGGTGGACAGCGGCTGGTTCAGCGCGAAGTCCTGCTGGAGGTCGACCGTCAGCCGGATCGTGCGGCCCTCGGCGTCCGGGGTGTCGAGCTTCTCGACGACACCGCCGTCCAGCAGGGAGCGGTAGATGGCGATGGCCCGGCGGATGTGGCGCAGCTGGGCCTTGCGCGGCTCGTGGTTGTCCTCCAGCAGGTGGCGCATCGCCTTGAAGGCGTCCCCGGGACGGGCGATGACCGACAGGAGCATGATGTTGGTGACCTTGAAGCGCGAGGTCAGCGCCTCCGGGTCGGCGGCGATGAGCTTCTCGAAGGTGAGGTCGGACCAGGCCACGAAGCCCTCGGGGGCCTTCTTGCGGACCACCTTGCGGCGCTTCTTCGGGTCGTCGCCGGCCTTCGCCAGCGCCTTCTCGTTCTCGATGACGTGCTCGGGCGCCTGGGCCACCACATAGCCCGCGGTGTCGAAGCCGGCCCGGCCGGCACGGCCCGCGATCTGGTGGAACTCGCGGGCGCGCAGCGTGCGGACCCGGGTGCCGTCGTACTTGGTCAGCGCGGTGAACAGCACCGTGCGGATCGGGACGTTGACGCCGACGCCGAGGGTGTCGGTGCCGCAGATGACCTTCAGCAGACCGGCCTGGGCCAGCTTCTCCACCAGACGCCGGTACTTGGGCAGCATGCCCGCGTGGTGGACGCCGATGCCGTGGCGGACGTAGCGGGAGAGGTTCTGGCCGAACTTGGTGGTGAAGCGGAAGTTGCCGATCAGCTCGGCGATCTTGTCCTTCTCCTCGCGGGTGCACATGTTGATGCTCATCAGCGACTGCGCCCGCTCGACAGCCTGGGCCTGGGTGAAGTGCACGATGTAGACCGGCGCCTGCCGGGTCTCCAGCAGCTCGGTGATGGTGTCGGTGATCGGCGTCGTGACGTACTCGTACGAGAGCGGGACGGGACGGGTCGCCGAGCGGACCATCGAGGTGGGCCGGCCGGTGCGCCGGGTCAGGTCCTCCTCGAACCGCTTCATGTCGCCGAGGGTCGCGGACATCAGGATGAACTGCGCCTGCGGCAGTTCCAGCAGCGGGATCTGCCAGGCCCAGCCGCGGTCCGGCTCCGCGTAGAAGTGGAACTCGTCCATCACGACCTGGCCGATGTCGGCGTACTTGCCGTCGCGCAGGGCGATCGAGGCCAGTACCTCGGCGGTGCAGCAGATCACCGGGGCGTCCGCGTTGACCGAGGCGTCGCCGGTCAGCATGCCGACGTTCTCGGTGCCGAAGAGCTTGCACAGGTCGAAGAACTTCTCCGAGACCAGCGCCTTGATCGGGGCGGTGTAGAAGGTGACCTTGTCCTGGGCCAGTGCCGTGAAGTGGGCGCCGGCCGCGACCAGGCTCTTGCCGGAGCCGGTCGGGGTGGACAGGATCACGTTCGCGCCCGAGACGACCTCGATCAGCGCTTCTTCCTGAGCCGGGTACAGGGTGATGCCCTGGTCCTGTGCCCACGAGGAGAAAGCCTCGAAGAGGGCGTCGGGGTCGGCGTTCGGCGGGAGCTGATCAATGAGGGTCACACCCCCCATCTTGCCTGGCTTCCCGCCGGATCAGGGAACCGGCGGGAAGAAGGAAGATCATCGACGGTACGCTGTGCCGTCGATGCGGCCCGAACGACACCGTCAACTGGGCCCGACCAGCACACCACCGGGGCGGGGAACGACCATGATGGGTCCGGCGCACTCACTTTCCGGGGCAGCGGCTTGGCTCGGGGTGGGGGCCGCGGCGGCCGCCGCCGGGCACCCGATGCCCTGGCCCGTCCTCGTGGTCGGCGCGCTCATCTGCGCCGGAGCCGCCCTCGCCCCCGACCTGGACCACAAGTCGGCGACGATCTCCCGTGCCTTCGGCCCCCTCTCCCGGGGCCTGTGCGAGGTGGTCGACAAGATTTCCTACGGCGTCTACAAGGCCACCCGGGCGCCGCGCGACGCCCGCCGCACCGGGGGCCACCGCACCCTGACCCACACCTGGGTCTGGGCCGTCCTGATCGGTGGGGGCTCTTCGGCGCTCGCCGTCACCGCCGACCGGTGGGGTGTGCTCGCCCTTCTCTTCGTCCACCTGGTGCTCGCCGTCGAAGGCCTGCTCTGGCGGGCCGCCCGCATGTCCAGCGACGTCCTGGTCTGGCTGCTCGGCGCGACCAGCGCCTGGATACTGGCCGGCGTGCTCGACCAGCCGGGCAACGGCTCCGGCTGGCTCTTCACCGGCCCCGGCCAGGAGTACCTGTGGCTCGGCCTGCCGATCGTGCTCGGCGCCCTGGTCCACGACATCGGCGACGCCCTGACCGTCTCGGGCTGCCCGATCCTGTGGCCCCTGCCCATCGCCGGCAAGCGCTGGTACCCGATCGGCCCGCCGAAGATGATGCGCTTCCGCGCGGGCAGCTGGGTGGAGCTCAAGGTCCTCATGCCGGTGTTCATGCTCCTCGGCGGAGTCGGCGGGGCCTCGGCCCTCGGCTTCTTCTGACCGCCGGGGAAACGTACGGGGCCCGGTCCCTCCGCGACTGCGGAGGGACCGGGCCCCGTACGGCAGCGGCGCGCCGGGCGTCAGCCGTGCCAGGAGCGCCACAGGGCGGCGTACGCGCCGTCGGCCGCGACCAGGGCGTCGTGGGAGCCCAGCTCGCTGATCCGCCCGCCCTCCACCACCGCGATCACGTCCGCGTCGTGCGCGGTGTGCAGCCGGTGCGCGATGGCGATCACCGTGCGGCCCTCCAGCACCCGCGCCAGCGAGCGCTCCAGATGCCGGGCCGCGCGCGGGTCCAGCAGCGAGGTGGCCTCGTCCAGTACCAGCGTGTGCGGGTCGGCCAGCACCAGCCGGGCCAGCGCGATCTGCTGGGCCTGCGCCGGGGTCAGCGCCGCCGCGCCCGAACCGACCTCGGTGTCCAGCCCGGCGTCCAGCGCCCGCGCCCAGTCCTGCGCGTCGACCGCGCCGAGCGCCGCCCACAGCTCGGCGTCACCCGCCCCGGTGCGCGCGAGGCGCAGGTTGTCCCGCAGGGAGCCCACGAACACGTGGTGCTCCTGGTTGACCAGGGCCACGTGCTCGCGCACCCGTTCCGCAGGCATCCGCGACAACTGCGCCCCGCCGAGGGTGATCTCGCCGGTCCGGGGCGCGTAGATGCCCGCGAGGAGCCGGCCCAGCGTGGACTTTCCGGCGCCCGAGGGCCCGACCAGGGCCATCCGGGTGCCCGGCGGCACCGACATCGAGACCTGGTGCAGCACGTCGACGCCCTCGCGGTAGCCGAAGTGCACCTGGTCCGCGCGCACGTCCCGGCCCTCCGGGGCGACGCCCGCGTCCCCCTCGTCGGGCTCGATCTCCCGCACGCCCACCAGCCGGGCCAGTGAGACCTGCGCGATCTGGAGTTCGTCGTACCAGCGCAGGATCAGGCCGATCGGGTCGACCATCATCTGCGCGAGCAGGGCGCCCGTGGTGAGCTGCCCCACCGACATCCAGCCCTGGATCACGCAGTACCCGCCGATCATCAGCACCGCGCCGAGGATCGTCACGTACGTGACGTTGACGACCGGGAAGAGGACCGTCCGCAGGAACAGCGTGTACCGCTCCCAGGCCGTCCACTCCTTGATCCGCCGCTCCGACAGCTCGATCCGGCGCCCGCCGAGGCGGTGCGCCTCGACCGTGCGGCCCGCGTCGACCGTCTCGGTGAGCACGGCCGCGACCGCCGCGTACCCGGCCGCCTCCGAACGGTAGGCGCTGGGCGCCCGCTTGAAGTACCAGCGGCAGCCGATCACCAGCACCGGCAGCGCCACCAGGGCGGCCAGTGCCAGCGGCGGCGCGGTCACGGCGAGAGCCCCGTAGAGCAGCCCCGCCCACACCACGCCGATGGCGAGCTGCGGCACGGCCTCGCGCATCGCGTTGGCCAGCCGGTCGATGTCGGTGGTGATCCGCGACAGCAGGTCGCCGGTTCCCGCGCGCTCCAGCACGCCCGGAGGCAGGCCCACCGAACGCACGAGGAAGTCCTCGCGCAGATCGGCCAGCATCTCCTCGCCGAGCATCGCCCCGCGCAGCCGGACCAGTCGGACGAACAGGGCCTGGACGATGAGCGCCACCGTGAACAGCAGCCCCACGCGACCCAGATGGAGTTCGCGGGACCCCTCCGCGAGCCGGTCCACGACCTGCCCCAGCAGGTAGGGGCCGACCATGGACGCGATCACCGCGACCGTGTTGACCGACACCAGCACCACGAAGGCCCGCCGGTGGCGGCGGAACAGGCCGCGCACATAGCCCCGTACGGTCGCCGACGAGCCCACGGGCAGTGTCGCGGCCGTTTCGGGGGCCGCCGGATCGTACTGCGGCGGCGCCACGCCGATCATGCGGATTCCTCGATCTCTGTCATTGCGGACTCGTTCAGTACGGACTTGTTCAGTACGGATTCCAGTCCCGCGAGCCGCTGTTCTTCCTCGGTCTCGCGGGTGACGACCGCGCGGTAGAGCGGTTCGCCGTGCAACAGTTCGCGGTGGGTGCCGCTCGCCGCCACCGTGCCCTCGTGGATCAGGACGACCCGGTCGGCGTGGTCCAGCAACAGCGGCGAGGACGCCAGTACCACCGTCGTGCGCCCGGCACGCAGGGTCGCGATCCCGTCCGCGATCCGTGCCTCGGTGTGCGAGTCGACCGCCGAGGTCGGCTCGTCCAGCACCAGTACCTCGGGATCGGTCACCAGGGACCGGGCCAGCGCCAGCCGTTGGCGCTGCCCGCCGGACAACGACCGGCCGCGTTCGGTGATCCGGGCGTCCATCGGGTCGCTCACCCCGTCCGGGGCGGACTGCAGCAGTGCGTCCAGTACGTCCGTGCACTGGGCCGCCGCGAGCGCCGCCCCGGGGGCGACCGCCCCGGAAGCCGGTACGGCGAACAGCTCGTGCAGCGTCCCGGACAGCAGCACCGGATCCTTGTCCTGTACGAGGACCAGCGTGCGCGCCGTGTCCAGCGCGAGCTCGTCCAGCGCGACCCCGCCCAGCAGGACCGAGGCCCCGGCGGCGGCGCCGTCGGTGTCCATCGGGTGGCCGCCGAGGCGTTCCGCGAGGCGGCCCGCCAGGTCGGGGTCCCCGCACACCACGGCGGTGAACCGGCCCGCCGGGACCAGCAGCCCGGTCCGCGGGTCGTACAGGTCGCCGCCCGGGGCCGGGGGCTGGGCGGGGGTACGGGCCTCCGCGGCGGCGGTGGCGGTCGCCCGCTCCGTGTCGTCGGCGCCAGCGGCGTCCGCCCGCGTCAGCGACAGCACCCGGGCCGCCCGCTTGGCGGAGGGACGCGAGAAGGAGTACGCCATCGCGATCTCCTCGAAGTGCCGCAGTGGATAGAGCATGGTCGCCACCGCGCTGAAGGCCGCGACGAGTTCGCCGACGTCCAGCCGGCCCTCGAGCACGAGCGCGGACCCGTACCAGACCACCGTGATCAGCAGCGCGCCCGGGAGCAGCACCTGGATCGCGGAGATCAGCGCCCACATCCGGGCACTGCGCACGGCCGCCTTGCGGACCTCCTGCGAGGCCTCGCGGTAGCGGCTGAGGAAGAGTTCCTCGCCCCCGATGCCGCGCAGTACCCGCAGGCCCGCCACGGTGTCCGAGGCGAGCTCGGTGGCCTTGCCGGCCTTCTCGCGCTGGATGTCGGCGCGCCGGGTGGCGCGCGGCAGCAGCGGCAGGACAGCCAGCGCGAGCACCGGCATGCCGATGGCCACGACCACACCGATCGTGGGCGCGTAGAAGAGCAGGACCACGCAGCCGATGACGAGGGTGAGGGCGGCGGCGAGGAAGCGGGAGACCGCCTCGACGAACCAGCCGATCTTCTCCACGTCACCCGTGGACACGGCCACCACCTCGCCCGCCGCGACCCGACGGGTCAGGGCGGATCCGAGCTCGGCGGTCCTGCAGGCGAGCAGCTGCTGGACCCGCGCGGCGGCGGTGATCCAGTTGGTGACGGCGGTGCGGTGCAGCATCGCGTCGCCGAGCGAGATCGCGGCGCCGAGCAGCGCGATCAGGCCTCCGACCCACAGCAGCCGGGCGCCGTCGCGGGTCACGGCCGCGTCGACGCCCAGACCCACGGCGTACGGCAGCCCGGCCACGCCGCCGAAGTGCAGGAGTCCCCAGCTCAGGCTTTTGGCCTGTCCGCCGAGTTGCCCGCGCCCCAGCCACCACAGGAATCGGGGGCCGGACCGAGCGTCGGGTACCCCTGGATCCGGATACGGAAGATCGCTGATCTGCATGACGCCCCATGACTGGTCGAGTGGTTCAAACCGTGCAAGGTTCGCGTTCCGGTCCGGTCCGGGGCAATCGATTTTCCATTGGCCAAAGCTTTTCCGGCCAGGGCTGTGGCTTCAGGGGCGGGTGGCGCGCTCCAGTTCCAGGAGCGCGGAGTAGTAGCTGCGGCCGGTGGCCCGGTCCATGCCCACCTCGCACATCCGGTTCGCCGACAGGTGCGCGTCGAACTCCCGCGCCGTCACCTCGGCCGCCTCGCGGGCCGTCGCCGACTCCGTCAGCTCCGGGTGCAGCATGCCGCGGTCGCCCGCGAAGGCACAGCACCCCGCGTCGTACGGGACCACCACCTCGTCGGCGCAGGCCTCGGCCACCGCCCGCAGCTGTGCCTCGTCGTCCAGGTGCCGCATCGAACAGGTGGGGTGCAGCACCGCCGAGCCGACCTTGCGGCGGACCTCCAGGCGCGGCAGCAGCTCGTCGGCGGCCCAGACGATGGAGTCGACGATCCGCAGCCCGGCGTGGAGCGCCCGGTTGTCCGGCGTCAGGTACGGGACCACCTCCTGGGAGATGCCCAGGGTGCAGGAGGACGCGTCGACGACGAGCGGCAGCCGCCCGCCGGCCGTCCAGCCCCAGGCGGCCTCCACGATCCGGTTGGCCATCACGCGGTTGCCCGCGTCGTACCCCTTGGAGTGCCAGATCGTCGCGCAGCAGGTGCCCGTCACGTCCCGGGGGATCCACACGGGCTTCCCGGCCCGCTCCGACACCGCCACGACGGCTTCCGGGAGGGAGGGCCCCGGGCGGCCGTCGGGGCCGGCGAAGATCCGGTTGACGCACGCCGGGTAGTACACCGCCGTGGCGCCCACCCGCCGGGTCGCGGGCAGTGTGCGGGCCGCGGCGCCGGGGATCTGCGGCAGCCACTCCGGGACGAGGTCGGGGCGTACGGCTCTGCGCGCGGCCCCCGTCAGGACCTCCAGGACCCGGTCCCCGACGGCGTCCGTGATCCGGTCGGCGGCGGCCACGGCCAGCCGGGCGCCCGCTTCGACCGCTCCGAAGCGGCGGGCCGCGAGCGCCGCGGCGCGCTCCTCGCGCGGGCTGTGCCGGCGGTGGCGGAAGTCCTTCATCAGTGCGCCCGTGTCGATGCCGACGGGGCAGGCGAGTTTGCAGGTGGAGTCGCCGGCGCAGGTGTCCACGGCGTCGTAGCCGTAGGCGTCGAGGAGTCCCGCGAGGACGGGGGAGCCGGGCTGCTGGCGCATCATCTCGCGGCGCAGCACGATCCGTTGGCGCGGAGTCGTGGTCAGGTCCTCGCTGGGGCAGGTCGGTTCGCAGAACCCGCACTCGATGCAGGGATCGGCGGCGGCCTCCACCCGCGGGATCGTCTTCAGACCGCGCAGATGTGCCTTCGGGTCTCGGTCGAGGAGGATCCGCGGGGCGAGCACCAGGTCGGGGTCGACGACCCGCTTGGTGCGCCACATCATTTCGGTGGCCCGGGGTCCCCACTCCAGTTCCAGGAAGGGGGCCATGTTGCGGCCGGTGGAGTGCTCGGCCTTCAGGGAGCCGTCGAAGCGCTCCACGGTGAGCCGGCAGAAGGCCTCCATGAAGGCGGCGTACCGCTCGACGTCGGAGGGTTCGGCGGAGTCGAAGGCGAGCAGGAAGTGCAGGTTGCCGTGGGCGGCGTGGCCGGCGACGGCGGCATCGAAGCCGTGCTCCGCCTGGAGTTCGAGGAGCGCTTCGCAGGCCTCGGCCAGCCGGGACGGGGGGACCGCGAAGTCCTCGGTGATCAGGGTGGTGCCGGGGGCGCGGGCGCCGCCGACGGCGGTGACGAAGGCCTTGCGGGCCGTCCAGTAGCCGGAGACGGTCCTCGGGTCACGGGTGAAGGCGTTGGTCACCGAGGCCACCGGCGCCACCAGGTCCAGCCCGGCCACCACCCGAGCGGCGCGCCGCTCGTACTCCGCGCGCCCGGCCTCGTCCGGGGCCCGGAACTCCACCAGCAGCGCGGTGGTGTCCTTGGGCAGGGCGGCCCAGTCGGCGGGCACCCCCGCGACGCTCACCGAGGCACGCAGGGTGTTGCCGTCCATCAGCTCGACGGCCAGCGCCCCCGCCTCGTTGAAGAGCGGTACGGCGGCGGCCGCGGCCGGCAGCGAGGGGAAGAAGAGCAGGCCGCTGGTGAGCTCGCGGTCCAGTGGCAGGGTGTCGAAGACGACCTCGGAGATGAATCCGAGGGTGCCCTCGGAGCCGACCATCAGCCCGCGCAGGATCTCCGCGGGAGTGGATCCGTCGAGGTAGGAGTCGAGGCGGTATCCGGTGGTGTTCTTGATCTCGTACTTGGCCCGGATGCGGGCCACGAGCTCCGGATCGGCCTCGATCTCCCGCTTGATCTCCATCAGCCCGTGGCACAGGGCGGGTTCGGCCCGCGCGAGTTCCTCGTCGGCGAGCGGGTCACCGGTGTCCACGACGGTTCCGCTCGGCAGCACGAAGGTCAGCGACGACAGGGTGCGGTACGAGTTCCTCGTGGTCCCCGCGGTCATGCCGGAGGCGTTGTTCGCGACGACTCCGCCGAGGGTGCAGGCGATCGCGCTGGCCGGGTCGGGGCCGAGCACACGGCCGTGACGGGCCAGCGCCGCGTTGGCGCGCAGGACGGTGGTGCCGGGCTGGATCCGGGCGCGGTGTCCCCCGTCCAGCACCTCCACACCGGCCCAGTGGCGGCGGACGTCGACGAGGATGTCCTCGCCCTGGGCCTGTCCGTTGAGCGAGGTCCCGGCGGCACGGAAGACGACCTCGCGCTGCTTGCCGTGGGCGTAGGACAGGACGGCGGAGACGTCGTCGATGTCCTCGGCGATGACGACGACCTGCGGCAGGAACCGGTACGGGGAGGCGTCCGAGGCGTAGCGGACCAGGTCGGAGATGTCACCCAGCACCTTTTCGGCTCCCAGGAGCTCGGTCAGCTCGCGGCGCAGCGTCCTGGGGGTGCCGGCCGACTGCCGGTCCGGCACCCGGTCGGGGGCGGGGCCGCCGACGGTGTGCGGGCGCAGGGCCCCCGGCTTCGGTTCCAGCAGCGGCATCTGAGGCCCCTCAACTCGCGCGGTCCGGTGGATCTCACTCGTTCGGCGCAGTCCCGGCCCTCTTGGTTCCGGCCTTCTCGCGGTCGGCCCGCCCGGTCAGCAGCCGTGCTCCGGCGGGGCGTCCGCCAGGGCGTTCAGCAGACCGCCGAGCACCTCGCGCTGATCCGCGGTCAATGGAGCCAGGATCTCCTCTGCGGCGCCGGTTCGCGCGTTGCGCAGCCGGCGCAGCGTGGCGCGGCCGGTGTCGGTCAGCTCGATCCTTATGACGCGCCGGTTCGCCGGGTCGGGCACGCGGCGGACGCAGTCCGCGCCCTCCAGACCGTCGACCAGCGTGGTCACGGCGCGGGGCACCACTTCCAGACGGGCGGCGAGGTCCGCCATCCGGGGCGGCTGGACGGTCGAGAGATGGGCGACCGTGCGCAGCAGCCGGGACTGGGCCGGGGTGATGCCGAGCGGCTCCAAGTGGCGTTTCTGGATGCGGTGGAGCCGCCGGGTCAGCCGGAGCAGCTGCTCGGCGAGCACGCTGTCGGTGGTGTCGGGGCTGTCCGTCTCGGAAGCGGTGCTCATGCTGCGGTCCTCATAATGGGAACGATATCAGGACCAGATTCATTGTGAGTATAGGTAACAATGAGCTATGCTCATTCGAGTCTCGTCAGCTGTCATGAAGGAGGCCCATGCGCCCCAAAGAACCCGAGTGGACACCCTCGAAGGAATCCCTGGACCCCAGCGGCCCCTCCCCGGCGGAGCGGCCGCGCGAGCTGCGCCGCATCGTCGGTCTCTTCCGGCCCTACCGTGCACGTCTCGCGGTCGTCGGCGTGCTCGTCGCCGCCTCCTCCCTGGTCGGCGTCGCCTCTCCTTTCCTGCTCAAGGAGATCCTCGACGTCGCGATCCCGCAGGGCCGTACAGGGCTGCTGAGCCTGCTCGCCCTCGGCATGATCGCGACCGCCGTGGTCACCAGCGTCTTCGGCGTGCTCCAGACCCTGATATCCACCACCGTCGGCCAGCGCGTCATGCACGATCTGCGCACCGCCGTCTACGCCCAGCTCCAGCGGATGCCCCTGGCCTTCTTCACCCGCACCCGCACCGGCGAGGTGCAGTCCCGCATAGCCAACGACATCGGCGGCATGCAGGCGACGGTCACCTCCACGGCGACCTCCCTCGTCTCGAACGCGACGGCCGTCATCGCCTCCGTGGTCGCGATGCTCGCGCTGGACTGGCGCCTGACGATCGTCTCGCTGCTCCTGCTGCCCGTGTTCGTGTGGATCAGCCGCCGCGTGGGCAACGAGCGCAAGAAGATCACCGCGCAGCGCCAGAAGCAGATGGCCACGATGGCCGCGACGGTCACCGAATCCCTGTCGGTCAGCGGCATCCTGCTCGGGCGCACGATGGGCCGCGCCGACTCGCTCACCAAGTCCTTCGCCGAGGAGTCCGAGCAGCTCGTCGATCTCGAAGTGCGCTCCAGCATGGCCGGACGCTGGCGGATGTCGACCATCGGCATCGTCATGGCCGCCATGCCCGCCCTCATCTACTGGGCGGCCGGCATGGCCCTGCAGACCGGTGCGCCCTCGCTCTCGGTCGGCACCCTCGTCGCCTTCGTCTCCCTCCAGCAGGGTCTGTTCCGGCCCGCCGTGAGCCTGCTGTCGACGGGCGTCCAGATCCAGACCTCCCTCGCGCTGTTCGCCCGCATCTTCGAGTACCTCGACCTGCCGGTGGACATCACCGAGCGCCAGGACCCCGTCCGCCTGGACCGCGCCAAGGGCGAGGTCCGCCTGGAGGACGTCCACTTCGCGTACGACGCCAAGAGCGGCCCCACCCTGACGGGCATCGACATCACCGTCCCGGCCGGCGGCTCGCTCGCCGTGGTCGGCCCGACCGGATCCGGCAAGAGCACGCTCAGCTACCTCGTGCCCCGGCTCTACGACGTCACCGGCGGCCGGGTCGTCCTCGACGGGGTGGACGTGCGCGACCTCGACTTCGACTCGCTGGCCCGTTCCATCGGCGTGGTCTCCCAGGAGACTTACCTCTTCCACGCCTCCGTCGCCGACAACCTGCGCTTCGCCAAGCCGGACGCCACCGACGAGGAGATCGCCGAGGCGGCCCGGGCGGCCCAGATCCACGAGCACATCGAGTCCCTGCCCGATGGGTACGACACCCTGGTCGGCGAGCGCGGATACCGGTTCTCCGGCGGCGAGAAGCAGCGTCTGGCCATCGCCCGCACCATCCTGCGCGACCCGCCCGTGCTGATCCTCGACGAGGCCACCAGCGCGCTGGACACCCGTACCGAGCACGCCGTGCAGCGCGCCATCGACAACCTCTCCCAGGGCCGCACCACGATCACCATCGCGCACCGCCTCTCCACCGTCCGCGACGCCGACCAGATCGTGGTGCTCGACGGCGGCCGGATCGCGGAGCGTGGGACCCACGAGGAACTGCTCAAGGCCGACGGTCGGTACGCGGCTCTGGTCCGGCGGGACCAGGAGACCGCGCTCAAGCCGGAGGTGCTCCCCTCCGAGACGTTCCTGGCCGGGGCCTCCACCTCGGGAACGCTCAAAGCGGACTTCCTCAAGCCCGGAGCCTTCAAGCCGGACACCCTGCGCGGTACCGAGCCGATCCCGGTAAACGTGTGATCGTATGACCGGCGCACGGGCCGGATGCCGGACATCTCATGGTTCGCGGGTTAGCGTGCCCGCATGCGTCATGAGAACCGGCCGCCGTCACCGCGCCGTTCCCGGCTCACCCGCCGGGGCAGGCTGGCGCTCTTCCTCGGTACCTTCCTGGGGCTCGGAGCAGCCGTCCTGATCCCCCTGCTTCCCGTGGAGGAAGCGCCCGAGAAGCCACGCCAGTTGCTGATCCCCGAAGGCTGGCGGGCCCCCCAGGTCTACGCCGCCATCGACCGTGAGCTGAAGCTTCCGGCAGGCTCCGCCAAGGCGGCGGCCGCGAAGGCCGCACTGCCCCTGCCGGCGGAGGCCAAGGGCAATCCTGAGGGGTACCTCTTCCCGGCCACGTATCCAGTGACCTCCGAGTCCACTCCGGCCTCACTGCTCACGTACATGGTCGAAACGGCCGGCAGGAAGCTGGCCACCAAGGCCGTGGCGGACGGCGGCAAGGCCCACGGGATGACCCCGTACCAGACGGCCACCCTCGCCAGCATCCTCGAGGCCGAGGCCGAATCCTCCGCGGACATGGGCAAGGTCGCCCGGGTGGTGCACAACCGGCTGGCGAAATCGATGCCGCTCCAGATGGACTCCACCATCAACTACGCGCTGAACCGCTCCACGGTGGACACCAAGCTGAGCGAGACGAAGATCGACAGCCCCTTCAACACGTACGAACGCCAGGGCCTGCCACCGACGCCGATCGACAGCCCCGGCCTGCGGGCCATGGCGGCCGCGGTCGCTCCGACCCCCGGGGACTGGCTCTTCTTCGTCACCGTGAAGCAGGGGGACACCCGCTTCTCGGCGACGTACGAGGAGCACAAGCGCCACGTGGCCGAGTTCAACCGCCTCAGGACGGCCTCCCGAAAGACCTGAGCGCCGAGCCGGGGCCGGCGCTCCTCAGCGGACGTCGGCCGGGGTCCGGGCGAGCAGCCGGTGGATCTCACGGACCGCGGCGCCGCCGGCGCGGTTGGCGCCGATGGTCGACGCCGAAGGACCGTAGCCGACCAGGTGGATCCGCTCGTCGCGGACCGCACGGGTGCCCTCGAGGCGGATGCCGCCCCCCGGCTCGCGCAGGCGCAGCGAGGCCAAGTGGTCGATGGCCGCGCGGAAGCCGGTGGCCCAGAGGATCACGTCCACGTCCACCCGGCTCCCGTCGGCCCAGGCGGCCCCGGTCCTCGTGAGGCGGTCGAACACGGGCCGGCGTGCCAGCACCCCCGACGCCAGTCCGGCCCGGACCGCCTCGTTCAGGGGCAGCCCGGTGACGCTGACCACGCTCCGGGGAGGCAGCCCCTGCCGGACGCGGTCCTCCACCAGGGCCACCGCCGCGCGGCCCTCGGCCTCGCCGAAGCTCCCGTCACGGAAAACCGGGGGTCGCCGGGTGACCCAGGTGGTCTCCGCCGCCACCTCGGCGATCTCCAGCAGGTGCTGCACCGCCGAGGTGCCGCCGCCCACCACGACAACCCGGGCTCCGGCGAACCCGCCGGGCCCCGGGTAGTTCGCCGTGTGCAGCTGCCGTCCCCGGAAGAGCTCCTGCCCCGGGTAGCGCGGCCAGAACGGCCGGTCCCAGGTCCCGGTGGCGTTGATCAGCGCCCGCGTCGACCAGGTACCGACCCTGGACTCCACCAGCAGCCGCCCGTCCGCACCGTCGCGTACGGCGCTCACGTCCACCGGCCGGTGTACGCGCAGGTCGAAGCGGTCCTCGTACGCGGCGAAGTACTCCGCGATCACCTCGGAGGACGGCCGCAGCGGATCGGCCCCCGTCAGCTCCATCCCGGGCAGTGCGTGCATGCCGTGGACCTTGCCGTAGGTGAGCGAGGGCCAGCGGAACTGCCAGGCACCGCCCGGGCGGGGCGCGTGGTCCAGGACCACGTGGCCGATGCCCGCCCGTGCCAGGTGGTAGGCGCTCGACAGGCCGGCCTGTCCGGCGCCCACGACCACCACGTCGACGTCCGCGTCCGGCGCGCCCCGCTCCGCAAATTCGTTCACGGTTCTACCAACCGGGGTCGGTGGTGAGATCTTCCCGCGGCACGCTGCGGCCCCTCCTCCCCGGAGGTCAGCGTGCGAGCAGGCCGCGCGCGGCCAGCTCCGGCGTCACCCCCTCGCCGAACCAGTAGGCCTCCTCCAGGTGCGGGTAGCCGGACAGGACGAAGTGCTCGATCCCCAGCGCGTGGTACTCCTCGATCCGGTCCGCCACGTCCGCGTGGCTGCCGACCAGGGCCGTGCCGGCTCCGCCGCGCACCAGGCCGACGCCGGCCCACAGGTTCGGGGAGATCTCCAGCTTGTCGCGCGAGCCGCCGTGCAGGGCCAGCATCCGCTGCTGGCCGACCGACTCGCTCGCACTCAGCAGCGACTGCGCCGTGGCGATCGAGGTGTCGTCCAGGTCCCCGAGCAGCCGGTCCGCGGCGCCCCAGGCCTCCTTCGCCGAATCCCGGGAGATGGTGTGCAGCCGGATGCCGAACTTCACCGTCCGGCCCCGCTCCTCGGCCAGCGAACGGATCCAGTCGATCTTCTCCTTCACCTCCTGCGGCCGTTCGCCCCAGGTCAGGTACACGTCCGCGTGCTCGGCGGCCACCGGACCCGCCGCCGCCGAGGATCCGCCGAAGAAGATCTCCGGCAGTGGGTCGGGCGGCACCGCGGTCAGCCCGCCGTCGATCCGGTAGTGCTCGCCGTGGAAGTCGAAGGGCCGGCCGCCCCAGACACCCCGTACGACCGAGAGGAACTCCGCGGTGCGCTCGTAGCGGCGGTCGTGGTCCAGATGGTCCCCGAAGCGTCGCTGCTCCGCCGAGTCGCCGCCCGTCACCACGTTGAGCAGCAGCCTCCCGCGCGTGATCCGCTGGTACGTCGCCGCCATCTGCGCGGCCAGCGTCGGCGAGATCACCCCCGGCCGGAAGGCCACCAGGAACTTCAGCCGTTCGGTGTGCTGCGCCAGCGCCACCGTCGTCAGCCAGGCGTCCTCGCACCAGGTCCCGGTCGGGGTCAGCACCGCCTCGAAGCCGAGCCGTTCGGCGGCCTTCGCGATCTGCGCGAGGTACTCGATGTCGGGCTCGCGCACCCCCGCCGCCGAGTGGTTGGCGGCGTAGGCGTGCCGGTCCACCAGGGTGCGGCCGTCGCCGCCGGTCGGCAGGAACCAGTGCAGTCGTACCGTCATCAGGATTCCTTCCCGTACGTCCGGGCGGGAGTGGTGGAGGGCGGCAGGTCCCGGTTGAAGCGGGTGTCCACGAAGTCCTTGAAGACGACCTTGCCGGGAATCAGCTTCAGCTCGGTGAAGGTGTCGGCGATCTTCTGCTCCGAGGCCACGGCGGCGTCGTCCACGGCCACCGGCACCCGGGTTCCGGTGCTCCGCTTGACCGAGTCGAAGGCCACCTCGTACGGCAGCCCGGTCTCCTTCGACCAGGCCTTGGCCCACTCCTCCGGGTGCTTGAACACCCAGTCCTGGGCGCGCTGGAGGCGCTGGAGGTAGTCCCCGATGGCCTTGCCCTTGGCCTCGTCGGCCAGGGCTCCGGGAGCCGCCACCTGGAAGGCGAGCCCGTTGACGACCCCCTCGCCGGTGGTGAGGACGCGGGCTCCCGAGCGCAGCACCTGGGAGGTGTAGGGGTCCCAGACCGCCCAGGCATCGACCTTGCCGCTGTTGAAGGCGGCCAGTGCGTCGGCCGGCTGGAGCAGGGTGATCTGCACGTCGGACGGCTTCAGGCCGGCCTGTTGGAGGCTCGCGATCAGCTGGAAGTGCGCCGAACTGCCCTGCGCCACCGCGATCTTCTTGCCGCGCAGCTCGGCGGGGGTCTGGAGGGCGGAGTCCTTGGGCACGAGGATCGCCTCGCCCGCCGAGGAACCGTGCGTGGCACCCACCACCGTGATCTTCGACTTGGCCGCGGCGGCGAAGACGGGCGGAGTGTTGCCGACGCCACCGATGTCGACGGCCTTGGCGTTGACGGCCTCCAGCAGCGGCGGCCCGGAGGTGAAGGTGGACCACTTGATGTCGTAGTCGAGCTTGTCCAGCTCGCCGGCGGCCCGCAGCAGAGACTCGAAACCGCCCTTCTGGTCACCCACGTTGAGTGTGATCCGGGCGGCGCCCTTGGCCCCGTCCTTGGCCCCGTCCTTGGAACCGGAATCGGCGGCCGAACTCCCACCGCAGGCCGTCAGGACCAGGGACAGCGGAATCAGCGTGGCGAGCAGGGGCAGGGTGTGACGTCTCATGTCGCTTCTCTTCGATCTCTCGTAGCAGGAATCGGGGCAGGGGATGTGGAGGGGCCGGTCGCGGCTCAGCTCACGCCGAGCTCTCCCAGCAGCCGGGCGCGCAACTCCGCGAACCCGGAGTCGCCGACCGAGCGCGGCCGCTCCAGCGCCACCTCGGTGTCGTAGGCGATGCGGCCCTCGTCCATCACGAGTACGCGGTCCGCCAGCAGCAGCGCCTCGTCGACGTCGTGGGTCACCAGCAGCACCGCGCAGCCGCGCCGCTGCCACAACTCGGCCACCAGCTGCTGGGCCTTGATCCGGGTCAGCGCGTCCAGCGCGCCGAACGGCTCGTCGAGCAGCAGCAGATCGGGCTCGCGCACCAGTGCCCGGGCCAGTGAGGCCCGCTGTGCCTCGCCGCCGGACAAGGTCTTCGGCCAGGCGTCGGTACGGTGTTCCAGCCCCACCTCGGCCAGCGCCCGCTCGGCGCGCTCGCGTTCGGGCCGGCCGGGCAGCCCGAGCAGTACGTTGCGCCAGACCCGCTTCCACGGCATCAGCCGGGGCGCCTGGAAGGCGACGGCCCGGCGTTCGGGAACCAGCACCTCGCCCTCGATCTCCCGGTCCAGGCCGGCCAGCACCCGCAGCAGCGTGGACTTGCCGCAGCCGCTGCGCCCGAGGAGCGCGGTGAACTGCCCGGCCCGCAGGGACAGATCGAGCCCGTCGATGACCGCCCGCCCGTCGAAGGCCCGGGTCAGCCCCGCGACCCGGACGGCGGTGTCCGCGATCACTGGCCGGTGAAGGTCGGTCGCCATTGCAGCAGCAGCCTTTCGAGAGCGCGGACGAGGAGGTCGGCGGTGAGGCCGAGGAAGGCGTAGACGACGAGGCAGACGACGATCACGTCGGTGCGGAAGAACTCGCGCGCCTGGTTCATCAAGAACCCGATCCCGGCATCGGCGTTGATGGACTCCCCGAACACCAGGGCCAGCCAGCCGGTGGCGAGGGAGTACCGCAGCCCGGTCATGAACCCCGGCAGCGCGCCGGGCAGTACCACGTGCCGCACCAGGCCCCACCGGCCGAGCCCCAGGGCCCCGCCCGCTTCGATGAGCTGCTCGTCCACCCCGCGGATGCCGGCGTACACGTTCAGGTAGAGGTGGAATGCCGTGCCGAGCGCGATGAGCGCCACCTTCGGCGCCTCCCCGATGCCCATCCAGATGATGAACAGCGGAATGAGGCCCACCCACGGCACGGTGCGCAGCATCTGCACACTGGCGTCGATCAGGTCCTCGCCCAGCCGGGAGAGCCCGGACAGGAGCGCCAGCACCGTTCCCGCCGTCCCGCCGAGTACGAGACCGATCGCCACGCGCTGCAGCGACACCCCCATCGCGTTGGGCAGGGTTCCGTCGCCGATCAGATCGGCCCCGGCGCTCGCGATGGTCGAGGGCGGAGCGAGCACATCGGCGGGCAAGAGCCCGAAAGTGCTGGCCAGTTGCCAGAGGGCGAGCAGGAGCAGTGGCCCGGTGGTGCGTCGTACCCAGCGGGGTACGGACCCGCGCCGGGCTGAGGTGGGCACCACGGGGACGAGGGTGGGAGCGGCTGCGGATGCCGGGGACACGGACGGTACGGATGCAGATTTAGTCGATATGTCCGGCGGCGCATGGCTGGTGATGCTCATGGGTGCTCCACGGGAAGGGAGGGGAGGAGGCGGCCGCGGCGCGCACCCCTGCCGGGCCCGCGCCGACAGGGCGTCGTGGGGCCGGGTTCGAGAAGCTCGGTCAGGAGCTCGGGGTGTCAGGGCCTGCGGAAGGAGAGCGCGTGGCGCTCGTGACGGGAGAGGGTGCGGCCCGGAAGAAAAAGGGCGTCAGCAGCCGCGGCAACACGCGGCGGAGGCCACCCGCAGCAGGTCGATGTGACCGCGCGTGGTGAGCATGGCTGAACGCAACATGCGGCGAAACTTAGCCATTCGCCCGCTCTCCGGTCAATGGTGTCTCGCGGGCTGGGATGCGGATCTCTCCCGTCGGGACGTGGACGTGGACGTGGACGCGGATGCGGCCCGCAGGCGGCCGGCCCCGCGCCCGCGTCCCCCGGTTCGCTACGCGGCGCGGTTCGCGCGCAGCGTGGCCAGTACCGGGCCCCGCGGCTGGAGGGTCAGACCCGGGAGGACCTTCGCGCGGGTGGGGCCGCTGTCCACGTGGAAGCGCTGGGCCACGACGGCCAGTACGAGCGCCGCCTCGACCAGGGCGAACCGGGCGCCCAGGCAGGCGCGCGGGCCGCCACCGAAGGGGAACCAGGCGTGTTCCGGCACCGGGTGCGGGGCGTCGGCGTCCCACCGCTCGGGGCGGAAGGCCTCGGGCTCCGGGAACCACCGCTCGTCCCGGTGCATCGACCACGGGCTCGTCCACACCGACAGGCCGGCCGGCACCGGCCGCCCGCCCAGGGTGGCACCCTCCTTCGCCACTGCGGAGATCAGCCAGATCGGCGGGTAGATCCGCAGCGCCTCCTTGACCACCTGCTGGGTCCAGGGCAGCCGCGCGTAGTCCTCGTACGAAGGCAGCCGGCCGCCGAGTACCCGGTTCAGCTCCTCCATGAGCCGCTCGCGCGCCGCGGGTGCGCCCGCAAGCAGCTGCCAGGCCCAGGTCAAGGTGGTCGAGGTGGTCTCGTGGCCGCCGATGTAGAGGGTGATCGACTCGTCCCGCAGCTCCGTGCGCGACAGCGGCCCGCCGTGCCCGTCACGGGCGGTGAGGAGCCGGCTCAGCAGGTCGTCCCGCTCCGCGCCGGCCGCCGAGGCCGCCTCGTGCTCCTGGATGACGTGCTCGATCTCGCGGTCCAGGACGGCCACGGCCGCCTTCATCCGGCGTCGGCCCGGAGTCCGGACCCACGGCGGCAGGAACAGCGTCACCCCCCGGAACTCGGCGCTCAGTTCCCGCTGCGCCGTGGCCATGGCGGCGCTGATCGGCGCCTCCCGGCCGGCGGCGTCACTCCCGAACAGGGTCCGCACCGCGATGCGTTGGGTGAGACCGGCCATCTCCCGGTGCACGTCTATCCGCGCGCCGTCGCTCCAGTCGGAGACCAGCGCGTCGGCGCACTCCACCATCGTGGCCGCGTACGTGCGCACTTGGCGCGGGCGCACCGAGGGCTGGACCAGCGCCCGCTTGCGCCGCCAGTCCTCGCCGGTGGCAACGACCACCCCTTTGCCGAGCAACTGACGGAAGGCCCAGCCCAGTTCGGTCGGACTGAAGGTGGACTCGACGGCGCCGAGCAGCTCGCCGGCGTGCTCGGGCAGCGAGACGAGCACGTTGCGCTGCGGGCCGAGCGCCCACGGCACCCAGTCGCCGTACTCGTCGCGCAGCGACTCGAAGAAGGCCAGCGGATCGCGGGCGAAGGCGGGAAGGTTCCCCAGCAGGGGCCACCGGCGCGGTCCGCGCTCGGCGCCCCGGGGCGTCAGGGTGGCGGTCACCCCGGCATGGTGACAGCGCCGCCTCCAGGGCGCCAGAGTCCCGGGGCGCCCGCGCCGCCGGGACCGCCCCGGTGATCCCGGCGGCCCCGGTGCCTCAGGCGGCCTGGGCGGCGGTGAGCCAGCTGTAGGCCCTCTCCGCGCTGAACTCCGTCTGCCCGGAGGGGAAGAGGAGCCCGGCCGAGGCGAAGGCCGGGTCGTCGGCGGTGGCCGCGACGTACGGGACCGCCAGGCACCGCATGCCCGCCGCGTGGGCGGCGCGGGCGCCCGGAGCCGCGTCCTCGACGACCACGCAGTCGGCGGGCTCGGCACCCAGACGCCGCGCCGCCTCCAGGAACACGTCCGGGGCGGGCTTGCCCTGCGCCACTTCCTCGGCGGAGACCACCGTCGTCAGCAGGGCGTCCAGTCCGGTGCCCGCCAGGACCGCGTCGATCGCCTCGAGCGAGGAGCCGGAGGCGACCGCCATCGGGACGCCCTCGGTGTGCAGCCGCTCCACGAACCCGCGCATCTCGGGATAGACCTCGGTGTGGGTCCGGGCGAGCTCCAGGTAGGCGGCGTTCTGCTCGGCGAGCAGCTGCTCCACGGGGGCCGCGATGCCGTACCGCTCCCGGAAGATCTCCAGCGTCTCCAGTGTGCCGATGCCGATGTACCGGGAGTGCTCCTCCCAGGTGAAGTCGGCGACCCCGTGGCGCTCCAGGGTGCGCCGCCCGGACTCGTAGTAGTTCGGCTCGCTGTCCACGAGGGTGCCGTCGAGATCGAATATGACGGAGATCATCCGTTGTGCCGTCCTGCCAGTGCCGGTCCTGTACCTGTCCGCACCATCTTGTCAGGATTTGCGGGCTGCCCGTCCCACGGACTCGACCAGCGGCAGCAGCCGGTGCGGCACCCGCTCCCGCAGGGCCACCTCGGTCCGGGTGCGGACCACTCCGGGCAGCCGGATCAGCCGCTGGATGACGTCCTCGAGATGGGCGTTGTCCCGGGCGGCCACCCTGGTCAGCAGGTCCCCGCCGCCGGTGATGGAGAAGGCCTCGATGATCTCCGGTACGGAGGCCAGCGCGTCCCCGACCTCGTCCAGGTGCCCCTGGGTGACCTCGATGTGCACGAAGGCCAGCACGGGGTGCCCCAGGGCGGCGGGGGAGAGCACGGGTCCGGTTCCGGTGATCACCCCGGTGCGCTCCAGCCGGTCGAGCCGGGCCTGGAGGGTGCCGCGCGCGACGCCGAGGATCCGGGCGTACTCCCGGACGCTGGTGCGCGGCTGCTCGATCAGCAGGCGCAGGATCCGTGTGTCGAGCTCGTCCACCGCCATGCCGCGACCCTACCAATCGCCCTGTCGAACCCGCTGTGACCTGCGCTGCCGTCACGAGGGCGAACGCGGTCGGCGATACGGCCGGCCCGCTCGCCCGGCACCGACATGCCGCAGCGGCTAGGGTCCGGAGGATGAGCGACCTGCTTCTGGTGAGGCACGGCGAGACGGCCTGGAGCGCGACCGGACGGCACACCGGACGCACCGACGTCCCGCTGAACGCGCGCGGGGTCGAAGAGGCCATCTCGCTCGCCCCGTACTTCCAGGACCGCCATCCGGCCCTGGTACTGACCAGCCCGCTGCGCCGGGCCGCCGCCACCGCCCGACTCGCGGGGCTGAGCGGCGGCGTCACCGACCCCGACCTGTACGAATGGGACTACGGCGGCTACGAGGGGATCACCACCGCCGAGATCCAGCGCGAGCGCCCCGACTGGTCCCTGTGGACCGACGGAGTACCGCCCGGCGACCAGGAGCACCCCGGCGAGAACGCCGCCCAGGTCGGCGCCCGCGCAGACCGGGTCCTGGCCCGGGTGGCCGAGGAACTGCGCGAGGACCGGGGCAACGTCGTCCTCGTGGCCCACGCGCACCTGCTGCGGGTGCTGACCGCCCGCTACCTGGGCCTGCCGCCCGAAGCCGGACGCCTCTTCCTGCTCCGTACGGGCACCTTCAGCCGGCTCTCCACCGAGCACGGCCTGCCGGTCGTCGCGGGCTGGAACACCCGCCCCTGAAACACCCCGCCGAACAGCCCGCCGAAGCTCCCGCCTCGCGCGCCGGGGCGGTCTGCGTGACGATGCGTACATGGCCCCCCATGGCTCGGACGGCGGCCCCCTCGAGCCCCGGGATCCGGAGCGGCGACCGGGAGCGGGACCGGGAGCGGGCGTGGTCGCGGACCCGGACGCCGACCCCGGGCTCAAGGCCGACGCGATCGGGTTCCTCGACGCACTCGTCATCGGCCTGAACTCGACCTCGCCCGCCTACTCCCTGGCCGCCGTCATCGGACCGATCGTCGCCCTCGCCGGCATCTACGCACCCGGCGTCATGCTGGCCTCCTTCGTGCCGATGTTGCTGATCGCCGCCGCCTTCTACTACCTCAACAAGGTCGACCAGGACTGCGGGACCACCTTCTCCTGGGTGACGCGCGCCATGGGCCCCTGGGCCGGCTGGCTCGGCGGCTGGGCCATCGCGATGACCGGCGTCCTCGTCATCGGCTCGCTGGCCGACGTGGCCGTGCACTTCGGGCTGCTCGCCGCCGGACTCGACGACTGGGCGGCGAACGAAGCGCTCCGGCAGTCCCTGACCGTCGTCGTGATCCTCGCCATGACCGCGGTCTGCGTCATCGGCACCGAGATGTCGGCCCGGCTCCAGGACGTCCTGATCCTCGCCCAGGTCTTCTTCCTGCTGGTGTTCGCCGTGGTCGCCCTCTACCGCGTCTACGCCGGCACCAGCAGCCTCGACGGCACCAGACCCTCGGTGGCGTGGCTCAACCCCTTCGGCGCCGGCGGAGCCGCCCTCACCGGCGGACTGCTGCTCGGCGTCTTCATCTACTGGGGCTGGGAATCGGCGGTCAACCTCACCGAGGAGGTCGAGGACTCGGCCACCGCACCGGGAAAGGCGGGCATCTGGTCCACCGTCGTGCTGCTGGTGACGTACCTGTCCGTCGGCTTCGCGGTCGTCGGATACGCCGGGACGAAGTTCCTCGCCGAGAACGCGGGCGAGGAGGAGGCCGTCTTCGCCGTCCTCGCCCACGAGGTCATGGGCGGCTGGGACTGGGTGGTCCTGCTCGCCGTCTGCACCTCCGCGCTCGCCTCCACCCAGACCACGATCATCCCCGCCTCGCGCACGGCCCTGTCCATGGCCCGCCGCCGCGCCCTGCCGCCGCACCTCGCACACATCCACCCCCGCTTCCGCACCCCCGACGTGAGCACCTGGTGGGTGGCCGGCATCGCCATCGTCTGGTACCTCGCCGTCAACCAGATCAGCGAGAACGCGCTCCTGGACTCCCTCACCGCCCTCTCCCTGCTGATCGCCTTCTACTACGCGCTCACGGGTCTGGCCTGCGCCGTCTACTACCGCCGCCACCTGCTGGAGAGCGTCCGCAACTTCCTGTTGATCGGCTTCGGCCCCGTGGTCGGCGCCGCACTGCTGGCCTGGCTGCTCGTGAAGTCGGTCGACAACATGTCGGACCCGGAGAACTCGGCGAGCGGCGTCTCCTGGTTCGGGCTCGGACCGCCGCTGGTCATCGGGATCGGGATCGCCGTCGTCGGCGTGCTCGTCATGGGCTTCTGGCGGATCAGGGACGGCCGTTTCTGGCAGGAGCGGCGGGGCGTCGCCGACCCGGACCTCGTCCACGGACTCAAGAAGCCTTCCTGAGAGGAGCCCCGATGTCCGTCGTCCTCGGGTACGACGAATCGCCCGGCGCCGAGCGCGCCCTGCACGTGGCCCTTGAAGTCGCCACCGCCTTCGGCGAGGCGCTCGTCCTCGTCTACGGGGCGGCCGCCCCCGGCTCCACCGGGGAGGAGTACCGCGCGCACCGCGAGGCCGTCCGCGAGGCGGGCCGCAGCGCGCTCGCCCGCGCGGTGGAAGCCGCCGACGAGGCGGGGGTGCCGTCGACCGTCGAGGTGGTCGACGAGAAGCCGGCCCAGGCGCTGCTCGACGCCGCCGAACGCCACGGGGCGAGGGTGATCATCGTAGGAAGCTGGGGCGACAGCCCGATCCGGGGCGCGCTCCTCGGATCCACCCCGCACAAACTCCTGCACCTCTCGCCGGTCCCGGTCCTGTGCGTACCGACCGCCGCCCCCTGATCCGTTGGTCCCGGGTGGCCGAAGATCAGCCGTCACAGGTGTACCAATGGCCCACTCCTGCGCCGGAGAGTTGAGCCAACAGGCCTCCGGATGCTTATCTGTGTCCTATCCATGTATCTACGGCGCCACGCAGTGCCGGACGGCAACGAGGCCGGTCCGGACCGTGGCGCCTTCGCTGTGCCTGTTTGCCGCCCACCACCCCCGGGCGCGAGACGGCCCGGCGTGTTCCATCGCAAGGGGGGCGGCACACCGCCGTGAAGAGGATGTTCGTGGCTCCGGATCCGGGGCGCGCAAGACTGAGGAACTCGTCGCGGGCCGTCCTCGGCGTCGCTCTCGCCGTGGCCGTGGCCGAGCTGTGCGGGCTCTCGCTCGTCGCGTCGATCACCGGGGGACTGGCGGCGCTGCTGGCCCTCTTCACAGTCACCGACGCCACCGTGCGCGCCCAGCGGGTGACCACCGCCCTGCTGCCGGTCGCCGGCTTCCCCGTACTGGCCCTGGCCACCGCCCTGCACGGCGTGCCGGCGGCCCGTGACGCGGCCTTCGTCGCCGTCGTGTTCGCCGGGGTCTACGCCCGGCGGTGGGGCGTGCGCGGGCACGCCCTGGGGATCTTCGCGTTCATGAACTTCTTCATCACCCAGTTCCTGCATGCCCGGCCGGGGCAGCTGCCCGAGCTGTACGCGGCCGTCGGACTGGCGCTCCTGTCGGCCGGCGCGGTGCGGTTCGTGCTGTGGCCGATCGAGCGGCGCGTCCCGCCGCCCGCCGTACCGCCCGCGGCGCCCGGCACCGGGCTAGCCCGGCCGACGACCCGCCAGGCCTTCCAGGCCACCGCCGCCTGCGCGGTCGCGCTGGGCATCGGCCAGGTCCTGTCCGAGGACCGCTGGTACTGGGCGGTCGGCACCGCCTGGTGGATCTTCGTCAACACCGCTTCGCGGGGCGAGACGCTGGTCCGCGGCTTCCGCCGGGTGCTCGGCACGGTCATCGGGATCGGCGCGGGGCTCCTGATCGCGATCCCGCTGCACGGGGCGCCGGCCCCCACGGCGGTCCTCGTGGCGCTGTGCGTCTTCGGGATCTTCTACACGGCGGCGGTCTCCTACAGCTGGATGATGCTGGCGGTGACGGTCATGGCCGGCCTGCTGTACGGCCTGCTCGGCGTGCTCGATCCGGGCCTGCTGGTCCTGCGCCTCGAGCAGACGGCCGTCGGCGCGCTGTGCGCGGGGCTGGCGGTGGTCCTGGTGCTGCCGGTCACCACCCACGCGACGAACGACATGTGGATCCAGCGCGCGCTGCGGTGCGTGCGGGCGTGCACCGCCGAGGCCGCGGCGCGCCTCGCCGGCTCTCCGGTCGCCGATCCCGCGCCGCACGCCGCGGAGCTGGAGCTGTTCCTGGGACGGGTACGGCTGTCACTGGCTCCGCTGGTCCATCCGCTCAGCCCCTACCGCGCCCGCAAGGCCAGGGCCCGCCGCGTGCTCGCGCTGCTCGACGAGTGCGCCGTCGAGGTGCGCGGGCTGGTCTCCGTGGCCGCGGACCCGGACGCGAGCCACGACGCCCGGCTCGCGGCGGCGTGCTGGCGGGTCGAGGCCGCCGTGGAGGCGCTGCTGTCACCCGAGGCGGAGCGCGGCGCGGTGGAGCACGGCGCGCCGGAGCGCGCGGGAGCGGAACGAGCGGCGGACCGGCCGGCCGCGGGCACGAGCCCCGGCCGGATCGCCGCCGGGCCGGCGCTGGCGCATCTGCACGGTCTGGAGCGGCTCCTCGGCCAGCTCGACGGACCCCTGCGCCGCGGCTCGCGCTCCCCGCTGGTGGGGGCCTAGAACGTTCAGGCCCGGCCGGTGTCGAAGACGCCGGACTTCGCGAGGACGAAGCCGAGTTCGGCTCTGCTGCGGCTCCCGAAGCGAATCGAGGCGCGTTTGATGTGCGCGCCGATACTGCGGGTGCTCAGGCCGAGCCGCTTGGAAATCGCGTCGTCCGTATGCCCCCTCACCATGAGTTCGAGAATCGTCTTCTGGATTTCGTCGGTGAGTTGTGGCGGGCGTTGCCCGGTCGCGTCGAACTCGACGGGGGTCGCCCGTTCCCACACGGCCTCGAACGTCTTCGTGAGGTAGTGGATCAAACCGGGTTCGCGAATTTCCAGGGCGTACGGCTGATTTCCGCTCCCGGCGACCGCCGGGACGAACGCGGCGGACCGGTCGACCACGATGAGCCGCTCGAACCGCTCTCCGGCCGTGCGGACCTCGGCGCCGGCCCGGGTGGCCCGTTCCATGCGGGCGAGCGTCGGACCGTGCGAGCGGACCGTGTGGCTGTAGACCGTGCGCCGGCGCACGTCCCGTCCGGCCGGGGCGGGATCGCGGGGGAGTACGTCGGCCCGGACCCCGGTGAGGCAGCGGCCCTCGGGATGGGTGGTGAGCAGTTCCCCGGTGCACGTCGAGAGCGCCGCCTGGACGGCGGCGTCTATCACCTCGCGGCCGACCAGGGGACGCAGGAGGGCCTCGTGCCGCTGGTGCTCGTGCCGGTAGACGGCCTCCATCGGGGAGAGGGCGGCGATCAGGGTGTCGAGCTCCGCCCGCTGGTCCGCGATGGCCCGCTCGATCGGCTTCGCGAGGATGACCGCGGCGACCGAGGGCGGCACGGGGAGGTGGTCGCCGGTGCCCTCCAGCCTCCGCAGCAGCCCGAAGGAGACCAGACAGTCCGGAACGGGCCCCGGTAATCCCCCCTCCCGTAAAGCCCGCCGGTATCCGGCCGCGCAGTCGCCGCAGATCGACGTGCAGTCGTCAATGTCGGAATGCGTGGTGTTGGTGTTCATCTGCACCCTCTTCTTGTTTCGGCAATGCAAGATCAGGATGCCCCGGTCCGTTGGTCGCGGGGGAGTGGAGCGGCAGGATCTTTCTCGCCCGGTGATCGCGAAGTGGTCCACATGATCGGTGGCGGGAGTGGCGACGGTGAAGCGAAACATTCATTCCGACATCAGGATTCCGCCGGCGGGACTGTCCGGGGCGCTGGACATGCTGGCGCTGGCGCGCAAGGCCGTCGACGACGCGTACGGAAGTGATGAGCAACTGGCCCGGGTGGCGCTCCACTTGATCGACTGCGCCACCGATGCCGCGGCCCTGCTGGGCCGGGCCGACGACCTGGACGCGGCCCGGGAGTCGCTGGGTTCGGCCCGCTCCGCGGTGGTCGCCGCGACCGCCGCGGTACGCCTCACCCACGACGGCCGCCGCCTCGCCCACGACGGACCGAATGTCGTGAGGACCTGAAGTCGTCACCCCTTAAGCGGAGTTGCCGCGGATGATACGTCCCCTACGTCCCGTCCACAGGGCCGATCGACGAAGATCACACGGAGGAGTGTTCCGGGCGCGCCTTCCGCACGCCGCTGACCTGCGGCGTGTACAACGGGTGATTGTTCATTGCACATTCATCCGGCATGGCCCCTTCATGCCACGCGGGGTGGATCTGGTCGGACAGGGGGTAACCGCCCGGAATGGAAATACTTCAACAGCGCTCCACCACCGCTCAGGTGTGGGAAGCGGCCGAGGAGTTCATCCGACTGTTCCACAGGGAGAACCCGGACGCGGGTGATCCGCGCGAGCGGCTCGCCGCCGTACGGGCCGAGCTCGCCGCGACGGACACGTACCGGCACACTCCCGAAGAACTGGAACACGGCGCACGCGTGGCCTGGCGCAACAGCAACCGGTGCATAGGCAGGCTGTACTGGAACTCGCTGCGCGTCCGCGACCGCCGCGGGCTCGCCGACGCCGACGAGATCGCCGCCGAGTGCTTCGAGCACCTGCGCGAGGCGACCAACGGCGGCCGGGTCCGGCCCACCATCACGGTCTTCGCCCCCGAAACCCCTGACCGCCCCGGCCCGGTGATCTGGAGCGAGCAGCTGGTCCGGTACGCCGGCTACGGCGACCACCCCTCCATAACCGTCGGCGACGCCCGCAACGCGGAACTCACGAGCGCGCTGCTCGCCCTCGGCTGGCCCCGGGGCCCCGGCACCCCCTTCGACCTGCTCCCGCTGGTCGTGCAGGGGATCGACGACAAACCCCGCTGGTTCGACGTCCCTCCGGACGCCGTCCTGGAGGTGCCCATCGAGCACCCCGACGGCGCGCAGGGCGGTGACGGGTGGTCGGACTGGGGCCTGCGCTGGCACGCCGTACCCGCGATCTCCAACATGTGCCTGGAGATCGGCGGCATCCACTACCCGGCGGCGCCCTTCAACGGCTGGTACATGGGTACCGAGATCGGCGCCCGCAACCTGGCCGACACCGACCGGTACAACCTCCTGCCGGCGGTGGCCCGTCGTATGGGCCTCGACACCGGCAGCGACCGTTCGCTCTGGAAGGACCGCGCGCTCGTCGAGCTCAACCGGGCGGTGCTGCACTCCTTCGACGCGGCCAAGGTCACCATCGCCGACCACCACACCGAGTCCCGGCGGTTCCTGACCCACGTGGAGAAGGAGGAGCGCAAGGGCCGCGACGTGGGGGCGGACTGGTCCTGGATCGTGCCGCCGATCTCCGGTTCGGCGACGCCGGTCTTCCATCGCACGTTCGAGGACCGGCCCAGTTCGACGGCTTACGTCCATCACTCCGGCGCGCTGGAACGGGCCCAGGGACGGGATTTGGTCTAGACCTTCTGTTACCGTCACTGCCCAACGGATCCGGAACGACTGAGAGGGGCATCCCGTGAACGACGCGGACAGCGGTGTGGGCGGTGGGGACCGTACGGCCCACGGCGGCGGACACCGGGCCTGGATCGGCTCGTTCACCTCGGGGGGCGGCCGCGGTGTCACCACCGCGGCCGTGGATCCGGCCACCGGAGCACTGACCGTGCTCTCGGCCACGGCCGCAGTCGCGGACCCCTCGTACCTCGCGCACGACCGCGCCACCGGTGTGCTCTACGCGGTGAGCGAGACGGAGCGCGGCGAGGTCGGAGCCTTCCGGCCCACCCCCGGGGGACTGGCCCCCCTCGGAGCGGCCGTCCGCGTCGGCGGCTCCGGTCCCACCCACCTCAGCGTGGCCGGGCGCCGGCTGCTGACCGCCAACTACACCTCCGGCAGCGTCAGCAGCCTCCCGCTGGCAGCCGACGGTGCGATCGGGGGGCCCGCCGCCGTACTCGCCCACCGGGGCTCCGGCCCCGACGCGGGCAGACAGCAGGCCCCGCACGCCCACCAGGTGCTGCCGGACCCCAGCGGCCGCTGGGTGCTCAGCGTCGACCTCGGGACCGACTCGGTACGGGTCTGCGCGCTCGACCCCGCCACCGGGACCCCGCGGGTGCACGCCGAGACCGTACTGCGCGCCGGGACCGGCCCCCGCCACCTCGCCTTCCACCCCTCCGGCGGGGTGGTCTACGTACTCCACGAGCTGGAGCCGCAGCTGACCGTCTGCCGCTGGAACGCGGAGTCGGGCGAACTCCTGGCGGTCGCCGAGGTTCCGGTTGCCTCCACGGGCGCTCCAGGGGCCGGAGCGGCCTACCCCTCCGCGGTGGTGACCTCGCCCGACGGCCGTTTCGTGTGGGCGGCCGTCCGCGGCGCCGACACCGTCGCCACCTTCTCCCTCGCCGGGGGCGCGGAGAAGCCGCAGCTCACGGGCACTGTGCCGTGCGGGGGCAGCTGGCCCCGGGACCTGGCCGTCGACCCGTCCGGGCGCCGGCTGTACGCGGCCAACGAGCGCTCCGGGGACGTCACCTGGTTCGACGTGGACCAGCTGACCGGTCAGCCGCGCCGGGCCGGCTCGGTGGCGGTGCCCGCCGCCACCTGCGTGGTCTTCGGCTGACACCGCCGGCCGTACGCGAGAGGGCCCGCGCCCCGGAATCCGCCATCCCGGGGCGCGGGCCCTCTCGCGTACGGCATGAGCGGTCGGATCAGTGAGCGGCGGCGCCCTGGTTGATGCCCAGGGCGGCGGAGTACTGCGCCACGGCCAGCTTGCCGAGCGCCGGGTACGCGCCGAGCACGTCGGCGGCGCTGCAGCCGGCCTCCTTGCAGGCGGTCTCCAGGAGCCCTTCGGCGGCCTCCGGCCCGATCAGGTAGGGAGCCAGCGCGAGCTGGGCCGAACCCTCGCGGCGCAGCTGGTCGGCGGTCGCGGCCACGGCGCCCTCCTCGTCCAGCGCGGCGGCCATCACGGGCACCGCGAGCCGGGCGGCCAGCAGCATGCCGGTGATGCCGGCCGCCTTGACGGCCTCCTCGCCACCGGTGGTGACCAGGACGATGCCGTCGGCGGCGGTGGTCACGCTGAAGAGCCTGGCCCGGTCGGCGCGGGCGAGGCCGGCCTCGGACAGCCGCACGTGCAGCCCCTCGGCGAGCAGGGGGTGCGGACCGAGCGCGTCGGCCAGTTCGGCGGCGGCCGAGGAGTCCATCAGGGCCTGGCGCACCCGGCGCAGCAGGTCCCCGTCGGGACCGGCCAGCAGGGGCACGACCACGGCGTCCGGGCCGGTCGGCGCGGGCACCTCCTGCCCCGCTTCGCGGGCGAACTCCGCGCGCGCCGCACGGTCCCGCGCCACGGAGTCCAGTACGCCGGACAGGGACGGGAACTCGGTGGCGTCGTCACCGTCCAGGAAGCCGACGCGGGCGTCGAGGCCGGGCAGCTCGGAGCGGCCGATGCTGATGATCTCTTCCGCGAGCCCCCGCGAGGCGGCCGAGGGGGCACCGGGCACGGCGAGCACCAGCGCGGGCGCGCCCTCGGGCGCCACCGCGGGCTCGGGTCGGCGGTGCCGCCCGGTCTGGCGGGGTCGCGGCATTCGTACGGGCAGGCCATTTGCGGGCCCAGTGGGGGAGCTCATGGCGCCGCATGTTACTGGTTTATCGGAACCAGCTGTTCGGGCAGGGCCAACTCCGGCGGCATCTGTCCGTATTTATCCGAAGAATGTCGTATACGCTTCAACCGTTCGGTCACGCACGCGATCTGCGCGGTCACCCGTCCGGCATCCGGTCCGGCCACCCGCCCGGTCAACCGGCGGCGGGCAGTCGCCAGTCCACGGGCCGCGCTCCCTGGCGGACCAGCAGATCATTGGTCCTGCTGAACGGCCTGGAGCCGAAGAACCCGTTGTCCGCGGACATGGGGGAGGGGTGCACCGACTCCACGGCCGGCAGCTCGCCCAGCAACGGCCGCAGATTGCGGGCCTCGCGCCCCCACAGCACCGACACCAGGGGCTTCCCGCGCGCCGCGAGCGCGCGGATGGCCTGCTCGGTCACCGCCTCCCAGCCCTTGCCGCGGTGGGCGTTGGGCTTGCGTGGGGCGGTGGTGAGCGAGCGGTTGAGCAGCAGGACGCCCTGCCGGGTCCAGGGAGTCAGGTCCCCGTTGAGGGGCCGTCCCGTCCCGAGATCGGCGTGCAGTTCCCGGAAGATGTTGTCGAGGCTCGGGGGCCACGGGCTGACCTCGGGCGCCACGGAGAAGGAGAGGCCGATCGCGTGCCCCGGCGTGGGGTACGGATCCTGCCCGACGATCAGCACCTTCACCTCGTCGAAGGGTTGCTGGAACGCGCGCAGCACGTTCGCCCCCGCGGGGACGTACGTCCTTCCCGCCGCGATCTCCGCGCGCAGGAAGGCGCCCATCGCGGCGATCTGCGTCGCCACCGGTTCCAGAGCGCGGGCCCAGCCCGGCTCGACGATCTCGTTCAACGGTCGTGCTGCCACGGTCGATCACTCTACTGGCCCAGTCGGGCCGTCCGGTACCGCCGCCCGCGCACGCGTGACGACCGGCGCACGCCCGCCCGGCCGTTGTCGGTTCGAGATCCGTTCGCAACGGCTTCGAGTGCTCCAACTGCCGCTTCCCCACGTCACATTCAACACCGATGACGTTCGAGGGAGACGGTATGAAGTCCCATGAGGAACGCACGCCCGCCGCGCCGCGCGCAGCCGGCACCGCCCGCCGGGCCCGCCCGGCCCGGCGAAGAACGTACGCCAGGCTGACCGCCGCGCTCCTCGCCGGCGGCGTCCTGCTGACCGGCTGCGGAAGCGGTGGCTCGAACCGGGCCGCCGAGCGGGGAACGAAGGGCACTGATTCCAGGCCCCGGCCCGCCGCCACCTTCCCCGGCGGGGAAGGCCTCCAGGGTGAGAGCGACGGCCGGCGCGCGAGCGCCCCACCCGCCGACTACCTCTCCACCTTCGCGCTCGACGTGGACACCGCGAGCTACGGGTACGCCCGGCGCACCCTCGCCGACGGCAAGCTGCCCGACCCGGCCACCGTGCGCCCGGAGGAGTTCGTCAACAGCTTCCGGCAGGACTACCGGGAGCCCGACGGCGACGGATTCTCCGTCACCGTGGACGGAGCCCGCACCACCGACGCGAACTGGGCACTGGTCCGCGTCGGCCTCGCCACCCGCACCGCGAACCAGGGAGGTTCCGAGGGCGAGGAGGCCCGGCCGCCGGCCGCGCTCACCTTCGTCGTGGACGTCTCCGGGTCCATGGCCGAGCCCGGCCGGCTGGACCTCGTCCGCACCTCCATGAACCTGATGACCGACCAACTGCGCGAGGACGACTCGGTCGCCGTCGTCACCTTCAGCGGCAAGGCCCAGACCCGCCTGCCGATGACCCGGGTCGAAGGCCACCGCGACCAGATCCACCGGGTCGTGGGCGCGCTGGCCACCGCCGATTCCACCAATGTGGAGGCCGGGGTCACCCGCGGGTACGAGGTCGCGGTCAAGTCCCTGCGGCCCGGCGCCACCAACCGGGTCGTGCTGCTCTCCGACGCCCTCGCCAACACCGGCGCCACCTCCGCCGACGCCATCCTCAAGCGCATCGCCGACGCCCGGACCGAGCACGGGATCACCCTGTTCGGCGTGGGTGTGGGCAGCGAGTACAACGACGCCTTCATGGAGCGGCTCGCGGACAAGGGCGACGGGCACACCACGTACGTCTCCGACACGGAGGGCGCCCGCAAGGTCTTCTGCGAGGACCTCCCGGCGCAGGTGCGGCTGCGGGCCCGTGACGCCAAGGCGCAGGTCTCCTTCGACCCGCAGAACGTCGAGCGGTTCCGGCTGATCGGCTACGACGACCGCCGCGTCGCCGACGACGAGTTCCGGGACGACACCGTGGACGGCGGCGAGGTCGGGGCCGGACACACCGTGACGGCCCTGTACGCGGTGCGCCTGCGTCCCGGCGCCGCGGGGCACCTGGCCACCGCGACGGTGCGCTGGCTGGACCCGGGCACCCGGGCGCCGCACGAGGAGTCCGGCCGGATGGAGGCGGCGGCACTGTGGGGCGACCTGTGGACCGGGGCGCCCCCACGCCTCCAGCTCACCGCGGTGGCCGCCTACTTCGCCTCCGCGCTGCGCGAACGCGAAGGCGACTGGGAACGGTTGCCGGGGGCGGTCCCGCTGGCCGGCTTGGCCGGGCACGCGGAGCGGCTGGCCGGGCGCACCGAGGACCCCGCCGTACGTCAGCTGGCACTGGCCGTGCAGCAGGCCGGGCGCCTCACCGGCTGAGGCCTGGCGGGATCCCCGGGGGGTGGGCCGGCGTCCGGGGTACGGCCGGGGTCAGTCCAGTGCCGCGGCCCGCACGCACAGCACGTCCGGCAGGTGTTCGGCCAGCAACTGCCAGCTGTCGCCGTCGTCGTGGCTGGCGTACAGCTCGCCGTTGCGGTTGCCGAAGTAGATCCCGGCCGGGTCCGCGTCGTCCGTGCACAGCGCGTCCCGCAGCACGGTGCCGTAGTGGTCCCCGGCCGGGAGTCCCTTCGTGAGGGGCTCCCAGCTCGCACCCGCGTCCGCGGTCCGGAAGACCCGGCAGCGGTGCTCCGCCGGGACCCGGTCGGAGTCGGCGTTGAGCGGGAAGACGTAGGCGGTGTCCGGCCGGTGCGGGTGGGCGGCCACCGCGAAGCCGAAGTCCGAGGGCAGGCCGGCGCCGATGTCGGTCCAGCGGGCCCCGGCGTCGTCGCTGCGATACACGCCCCAGTGGTTCTGCAGGTACAGCCGGTCCGTGTCGGCCGCGTCCTGGGCGATCTTGTGGACGCACTGACCGAACTCCGGATCCGGATCCGGCAGGAACACCGCCGAGACCCCGCTGTTGGACGGGGCCCAGCTCGCCCCGCCGTCCTTGGTCCGGAACACCCCGGCCGTGGAGACGGCCACCGTGATCAGGTCGGGGTCGCGCGGGTCGGTGATCACGGTGTGCAGTCCCTCGCCACCGCCGCCCGGGACCCACTTGTCCCGGCTCGGGTGTTCCCACAGGGGCCGGACCAGCTCGAAGGACTCGCCGCGGTCGGCCGAGCGGAACAGGGCGGCCGGCTCGGTCCCCGCGTAGACCACGCCGGGGGCCTCGGGTCCGGCCGGATGCAGCTGCCAGACCCGCTCCAGGGAGGCTCCGGTGTCCTGGGGGAACTTCACGGCGGCCGCGGCGGGCTCCCGCCAGGTCGCGCCGAGGTCGTCGGAGCTGAAGACGGACGGCCCCCAGTGCGAGCTGTCCCCGCCGGCCAGCAGCCGGGGCGAGGGGCCGCGCCGGTCGATGGCCACGGCCGAGACGGCCTGGGCGTTGAAGTGGGGCGGGCCGAACTCCCATGTGCCACGGGAGTCCCGGCGACCGATGAACAGGCCCTTTCGGGTCCCCGCGAGCAGTACCACGTCGGTCATGGCCGACACCTCCGGACGTCGTTGTCCCTCAGAGCCTCGAGGCGGCTTTTCGGCCAGTCTGCACCCGGCCACTAACAACGGCCGGTCGACGCGCGTGCGGGTGTTTCCGGTTGTACGGGGACCCTCGTACTACGAGAGCATTCGTAGTACGGTGTTCCTCGTACTTAGCCGCCGGTCCCCGGTGCGCGTCCGGTCACCTCTGGAGAGCCCTCATGAGTGCTGCCCCCGCTGCCTTCGCCGCCCTGTTCCAGCCTTGGACCATCCGCTCGGTCACCATCCCGAACCGCGTGTGGATGGCCCCGATGTGCCAGTACAGCGCCGAGGCCTCCGGTCCGCACGCCGGAGTGGCCGACGACTGGCACTTCGCGCACTACGCGGCCCGCGCCACCGGCGGCACCGGTCTGATCGTCCAGGAGGCCACGGCAGTCTCCCCGGAGGGGCGGATCTCGCCGTACGACCTCGGGATCTGGAACGACACCCAGGTCGAGGCGCTGCGCCGGATCACCTCCTTCGTCAAGGCCCGGGGCGCGGTCCCCGGCATCCAGCTCGCCCACGCCGGCCGCAAGGCGTCCACCGATCGCACCTGGGAGGGCGGGCGCCCCCTCGGACCCGAGGCGCACGGCTGGCAGCCCAGCGCCCCGAGCGCCGTCCCCTTCGCCGAGGGCCACCCGGTCCCGCACGAGCTGACGGCCGGGGAGGTCCGGGAGGTCGTGGAACAGTTCGCGGCGGCGGCCCGGCGCTCGCTGGCCGCCGGCTACCAGGTCGTCGAGATCCACGGCGCCCACGGATACCTGATCGGCCAGTTCCTCTCCCCGCACAGCAACAGGCGCACCGACGCCTACGGCGGCTCCTTCGAGAACCGCACCCGGCTCGCCGTCGAAGTCGTCGACGCCGTAAGGGCCGTGTGGCCCGAGGAGCTGCCGCTGTTCTTCCGGATCTCCGCCACCGACTGGCTGGAGGAGGACGGCTGGACCGCCGACGAGACCGTCAGGCTGGCCGCGCTGCTCCAGGAGCACGGCGTGGACCTCCTCGACGTCTCCACCGGCGGCCTCGCGCCCGGCGTGACGATTCCGGTCGGCCCTGCCTACCAGGTGCCCTTCGCGGCCCGGGTCAAGGCCGAGACCACGCTCCCGGTCGCCGCCGTGGGTCTGATCACCGAACCGGAGCAGGCCGAGAAGATCCTGGCCAACGGCGAGGCCGACGCGGTCCTGCTGGGCCGGGAGCTGCTGCGCGATCCGTTCTGGGCCCGCCGCGCGGCCGCCGAGCTCGGCGCGGAGATCCGTACGCCCGACCAGTACCACCGGTCCTGGTGAACGGGGGCGGCGCCGGGGCCCGGTCCCGGCGCCGTGTCCCACCGGACCGCATCCGCTCCTACGACGGTTCTCGTACGATGGGCGCAGACCCCGGATCACCCGAGCGAGTGGAGTACGGACATGACGCAACGTGAGGCGGCCCGTGTCCTCGACCACCCGGAGGTCTCGGAGATCCGGCTGGAAGGCGTCCTCCACGCCCTCTCCGACCCGGTCCGACTGACCATCGTCCGCGACCTCGCCGCCATGGACACCGAGCTGGCCTGCTCGCACTTCGAGCTCCCGGTCACCAAGTCCACGACCACGCACCACTTCCGGGTCCTGCGCGAGAGCGGGGTGGTGCGCCAGTGTTACCGGGGCACCACCAAACTGAACGGACTGCGCCGCGCCGAGCTGGCGGAGCTGTTCCCCGGTCTCCTCGACAGCGTCCTCACGGCGGCCGCCGCCGAGGAGGCGCGGATCACCGGCTGACGGCCTCAGTCCGCCCGGCCCGCCGCCGTCAGCAGGCCCGGCCAGTCCGGGATCTTGACGGAGCGCCGGCCCAGGGACCGGCCGAGCTCGGCCTCCGCCTCCTCGATGGCCAACCACCCCGGCCACTGGACGGGCCGCAGCCCCGCGGCGCGCAAGGCCTCCAGCGGGTCCCGCTCCCGGTCGCGCCGGGCCAGGGCCCCCGCGTCCTGGAGCAGTGAGGAGACCGTCTCCTTGGCGCACGGCCGGTTGGTGCCGATCACCCCGGTCGGGCCGCGCTTGATCCAGCCCGCCACGTACTCGCCGACCGACGCCCGGCCGTCCCGCACCACCCGGCCCGCCGCGTGGGGGACCGTGCCGCGGCGCTCGTCGAAGGGCAGGCCGGGCAGCGGGACGCCCTGGTACCCCACCGAGCGCAGGACCAGCCGGGCCGGTACGTCCTCGTGGACACCTGTCCCGGTGACCCCGCCCAGACCGTCGGGGGCCGTCCGCTCGAAGCGCATCCCGGTGACCCGGCCGTCCGGTCCGGCGAGCACCTCCACCGGCCGCAGGAAGAACCGCAGCGCGATCCGCCGGTCGCCGCCGTGTGCCGGAGCGGCCGCCCAGCCGCGCAGCACCTCCACGTTGCGCCGGTTCACGGCGGGCAGGGCCGCGGCCGGGTCGGCGTAGGCCGGGTCCAGGGCCAGCTCCGCCGGGTCCACCACCGTGTCCACGCCCGGCAGCGAGCCCAGCTCGCGCAACTCCTTCGTGGTGAACTTCCCCTGCGAGGGCCCGCGTCGGGCGACCATGTGCACTTGGCGCACTCCGCTGGCGCCGAGCGCCCCGAGGGCCGGCTGGGGCATGTCGGTGGGGGCCAGCTCCGGTACGCCCCGGGCCAGGATCCGCGTCACGTCCACCGCGACGTTGCCCGCCCCGACCACGATCGCCGAATCCACCCCGGGCAGCCCGAAGGCCTCGGCCGCCGCGTCCGGATGCCCGCTGTACCAGGCCACGAAGGCCGTCGCCGGGTGCACCCCTGCGAGGTCCTCGCCGGGGATGCCGAGCAGCCGGTCCCGGGCCGCGCCGACGCAGTAGACCACCGCGTGGTACAGCTCCAGTAGCCGGGAGGCGGGCAGTTCGGGCCCGCCGACCTCGACGTTCCCGAGGAAGCGGATCCGCTCGTCCTCCAGCACGGTGCGCAGGCTGCCCTGAAGGGACTTGATCTTCTCGTGGTCGGGGGCCACCCCGTACCGCACGAGCCCGTACGGAGCCGGCAGCCGGTCGAACACGTCGACCCGTACGCCCGGCACCTCACGCTGCTGTACGAGTGTCTGCGCGGCATAGACCCCGCTGGGTCCCGATCCGACGACGGCGATACGAAGCACGGCGCTCCTCCCGCAGGTGTTCCCAGCATGACACCGGGTGCCGGGGCCGTCAGCCCATCGAGCGCATCCGGTGGATCTCGGCGGTCTGGGTGGCCACCACCTCGGTGGCCATTTCCTCGACGGCGGCATTGTTGCCCGAGGCCAGCGCCTCACCGGCCATCTTCAGGGCGCCCTCGTGGTGGGCGGTCATCAAGGTGAGGAAGAGCCGGTCGAAGGCGGGCCCCGCGGCCCCGGCCAGCTCCTTCAGCTGCGCCTCGGTGGCCATGCCCGGCATCGCCGCGTGGTCGTGGCCGCCCGCGCCGGCGGCCGGCGCCGGGTAGCGGGCCGCCCACCTCTCCATCGCGCCGATCTCGGGCCGCTGGGCGGCGGTGATCCGCTCGGCGAGCCGCTTGACCCCGTCGGCCGAGGCCCGGTCCGGGGCGAGCGCGCTCATGGCGAGGGCCTGCCTGTGGTGCTCGGTCATGTTCCGCACGTACGCCCGGTCGGCCGCGTTCGGGCTGTCGTCGGGCAGCTCCCGGGCGGCCTGCTCGGGGGAGATCGTGCGGGCCTCCTCGCCGGGCCCGCCGGGGGCGATCACCACCGCCTTGCCCTCCGCGGCCCCGTCGGCCCCGCCCTCGCGGCAGCCGGTGAGGGTGAAAAGCAGCCCGGTGGCCAGGGCCGCACCGACCAATCGCCCGAGTAACACTTTCGCCATGTCCATGCAAAGGACCATACTGCCGGGGTCCGCGTTCCGTTCCCACGACGGGCGGAACCGACCGGACTCATGGGAGGGCACAGTGACCTCGATGCAGACCAGCAGAGCGCGGCGCGGATCCCTGGGAGTGGCGGTGGCGGCGACCGGCCTCCTCGCCACGCTCCTGACGGCCGGACCCGCGGCCGCGAGCCCCGACCCGGGGGACTTAGTCCCCGGCGCGGGCGCGCGGCAGAGCGCCGGCGCCGCCGGGGGAGAGGACCGGGAGCTCGCGCCCGGTGAGATCCCCGGCCAGGACGAGATCGTCCACAGCCGCAACATCAAGCACTTGGCGAACATCCCCAGCACCGACCCGACCCGCATCAACTCCGACCTGGCGTTCCAGGGCCGGTACGCCTACGCGGGCAACTACACCGGCTTCACCATCTACGACATAGGCGATCCGAAGGCACCCAAGACCGTCACCGAAGTGCTCTGCCCGGGCGGGCAGAACGACGTCTCGGTCCAGGGGGACCTGCTCTTCCTCTCCACCGACTCCTCGCGCAGCGACGACTCCTGCAACAGCGTCTCGCAGCCCGCCACGGAGAAGTCCTCGTGGGAGGGCATCAGGATCTTCGACATCAAGGACAAGAAGAACCCGAAGTACATCAAGTCCGTCGAGACCGCCTGCGGTTCCCACACCCACACGCTCGTGCCGGGCGGCCGGGACATCTACCTCTACGTCTCCTCGTACTCCCCGAACGACGCCTTCCCCGACTGCAAACCGCCGCACGACGGCATCTCGATCGTGAAGGTCCCGAAGAAGGACCCGACCCGGGCGGCGGTCGTCGCGTTCCCGGTGCTGTTCCCGGACGGCGGCAATCCGGGCGCGCCCACCAACCCCGGCGTCTCCAAGACCACGGGCTGCCACGACATCACCGTGCTGCCCTCCGAGAACCTCGCCGCGGGCGCCTGCATGGGCGACGGGATCCTCTTCGACATCAGCAAGCCCGAGGAGCCGCGGGTCATCGACCGGGTGCAGGACAACGTCAACTTCTCGTTCTGGCACTCGGCCACCTTCAACGAGCGGGTGAACAAGGTGGTGTTCACCGATGAGCTGGGCGGCGGCGGTGGCGCCACCTGCAACGAGGCCACCGGCCCCGACCGGGGCGCCGACGGCATCTACGAGATCACCGGCCGCGGCGACCAGCGCAAACTCGTCTTCAAGAGCTACTTCAAGATCCCGCGTCACCAGGCCGACACCGAGAACTGCGTGGCCCACAACGGCTCGCTGGTGCCGGTCGGCGGCGGCCGCGACATCATGGTCCAGGCCTGGTACCAGGGCGGCATCTCCGTCTGGGACTTCACCGACTCCACCCGGCCCAAGGAGATCGCCTACTTCGAGCGGGGCCCGCTGACCACCGATGCCCTCGGCCTCGGCGGCTCCTGGTCCGCCTACTACTACAACGGGCACATCTACTCGAACGACATCGTCAAGGGCCTGGACGTACTGCGGCTCGACGACTGGCGCACCGACAGCGCCAAGTGGGTGAGGCTGGACCGGCTCAACACGCAGACCCAGCCCGAATACCACTAACGGGGCGAGGGAAACGTTCCGCCGGGCGGTCCGCCGTCCGGCGGGACACCCAGCTCCCAGTCCAGCCCGTACCGCTGGAACAGCTCGGCCCGCAGCCGGGCCGCCGGCATCGGCGCGCCCGGCAGCAGCACCGCCACCACCGCGCCCATCAGCAGGGCCCGCAGCAACGGATAGTCGGTGGCCGCCTCCGGCGAGCCGTACCGCACCACGGTGTCCCGCAGCAGCTCCGCGAGCCGCTGCTGCTCGGCGCACTGGACGAAGCCGTCCGCCTGCAGGATCCCCGCCATGTGGGTCCGCATCAGCCGCGGCTGGTCCCGGGCCAGCCCGAGGATCGCGTCGATGGCCCGGGCCAGGCGCTCCCGACCGTCGTCGGGGCCGGCGGGGAGCGGCTCCCGCTCCAGTGCCGCTTGCAGGGTGAGGTGCATCAGCCGGTGCACGGCGGACTGGAGGAGCTGCCGCTTGCCCGGGAAGTAGTAGGACACCAGGCCCCGGGCGGCTCCGGCCCGGTCGGCGATGTCGCCGAGCGTGGTGGCCTCGTAGCCCCGCTCGGCCACGAGTTCGACCGTGGCCTGCAGCAACCGCTCCCGGGAACGCCTGCGCAATTCTTCATTGACCGATGCGCTGCGCGGGGACATGCTTGCTCCTGCGTTGACTGGCTCGCAGCCAGTATACTCAGCGCGCCGGATCGTCTGTTCGGGGCGACACGGGGGATCGCCCCGAACAGACACCGTCCCCGGCCCCGGGCAGGAAAGAGAGTCCGGGAGGGAAGTCGCCCCGGTGGACCAGTTCCGGCGACAGGCCCTAGGCCAGCGCGCTGAGCCCCGGCCCGAACGCCACCAGCAGGGGGATCGCCGGAGCCAGTGTCGCCAGGGCGGTCAGCCGCATGCGGCGGGCCGGCGACAGGCGGGGTGCGGCCGCCAGCAGCCGACGGACCCGCTGCGGGACGTGCGCCTGTGGGGCGGGGCCGGGGCCGAACAGCCCGCGGTCCTCGTTCAGGCCGACCAGGGCCAGGGCGACGGTGAGGCGCCCGTAGCGCCGCGAGGCCACGTCGTCGGCGGCCAGCTCCACCAGCCGGTGCATCTCCGCCTCGAACGCGGCGAAGACCGGGACCTGCGGAAACCCCCGGGACAGTGCCCGCGAGCAGTGCAGCAGCCAGTCGTGCCGGGCCGCCGCGTGCCCCTGCTCGTGGGCCAGTACGGCGTCCAGCTGACTCCCCTTGAGCCGGCCCAGCGCCGCCGTCGTGACCACCAGCTGCGGAGTCGGCCCCGGCAGCCACCAGCTGTCCGGACGCCGCCCCTCCAGGACGACGAGCCGCACCCCGGCAGCCTCCTCCCCGGGCAGCAGTGGGGCCCGCAGCAGCAGTTCGGCGCCCTGTGCGCGCCGCCGGGAGCGGGCGCGCAGGATCTCCCGGGCCAGCATCGCGCCGGTCCACAACCCACCGCCCGCCAGTGCCACCGCGGTGCAGGCGGCCCAGAGCCCGCCCGCGGCGCCCAGCGCGTACGCGTCGACCACACCACGCGGAGCGACGGCGAACAGCCCGCCCCGGACCGCCTGCCAGGCGGCGGCCGCGCTCAGCGGCATGGACAGCGCGAAGCACAGGAGCACGGCGCCCACCGCGCACTGCCAGACCCACAGGGCGACGACGGGTTCCCGCTCGGTCCATTGGGCCCGGGCGAGCAGACGGGGTGCGAGCACCGCGGTCAGGGCGCCGAGCAGCAGGAGAACGGCGGGGACCATCATGTGCCTCAGCCTATGAGTGTGTGACTACCTGCGGGTATGGTCCGGGGGAAGGGTGACGCAGCACACGTTTGCCCTCCCGGGGCCGGCCTCACATCGTGAGCAGCATCGCCAACATGCCTATGCCCATGGTGAGTCGGCAGGCCCTGATCAGCTCGCCGGGCCCGGCCGGGGTGCCCGGCCCGCCCACCGTGACCAGCCGGGCGCCGCCCAGCACCACGTACCCGGCGTAGTACAGGAGCAGTAGGCCGGTGAGCAGCGGCAGCCCGGATTCCGGCCCGTGCCCGTGGTCGTGGCCGCCGGAGCCCGCCCCCGCGGCCAGTGCCATGTAGACCATGGTCAGCGAGCCCACCAGATGGTGCGCGTGATGCGGGCCGCCGCGCAGCAGCCACACCGCGTGCAGCGCCGCGGCGCAGAAGACCACGCCGAGCACGGGCGTCTGCCACTCGCCGCCCAGTCGCAGCGGCACCGCCATCAAGGCCATGCCGAACCCCATCGCCGCCTCCCCGGCGGCCGGTCCGCCACCGGATCTGCCCGCGCGGCGCAGACAGTACGCGCCGCTCGTCGCGCAGAGCAGGACGAGGAGCCAGGCGGAGACGGAGGCGGAGAGGGACATGGCGGGACCGTGCACGGCGGAACCTCCCGGTTCGTCGGCTTCACCGGAAGAGATGCCCCCGTCGGGCCGACCGCACGCCGCCCGAGGTTAGGCTCTGTACGACCGCAGGAACCACGTCGTACGCATGTGCGCAGAACGGAGCCCTCGATGCCGAGCGCCGACCCCCAGGCCTTGACCTTCCGCAGTGCCGTCGAGGCGGACATCCCGGTGCTCGTGGAGCTCGTCGAGTCGGCGTACCGCGGCGAGTCGAGCCGCGGCGGGTGGACCACCGAGGCGGACTACCTGGACGGGCAGCGGACCGACGCCGACGACGTGGCCCGGATCGTCGCGCACCCCGAGGGCATGCTCCTCGTCGTGGAGCGGGCCGGGGAGATCGTCTCCTGCTGCCACCTCGAACACCGCGGGGACCACGTCTACTTCGGAATGTTCGCGGTCCGCCCCGGCCAGCAGGGCGGCGGCCTCGGCAGGACGGTCATGGCCGAGGCGGAGCGCCGCGCCCGCGAGCAGTGGGCGGCCAAGGAGATGCGGATGACCGTGATCAACGTACGGGAGGAGCTCATCGCCTACTACGTGCGCCGCGGTTACGAGCGCACCGGCGAGCTGAGCCCCTTCCCCTACGGAGACGCGCGGTTCGGCATTCCGCTCCGCGACGACCTGGCCTTCGAGCTCCTGGTCAAGCCGCTGTAGCCGTGCGGGCGGCCACCGGGCCGCCCCCGCCGTCCCACCGCCGCGCCCGCCTCAGGCGGTGAAGCGGCCCGTGGAGCGGATCTCCGGGAAGTCGGTGAGCACGCCGTCGAGTTCGAGGGCCCGCGCCAGGCGCAGCCGCTCCAGGGTGTTGACCGTCCAGCCCGTCACGCGCAGTCCGGCCTCGTGCGCCGACTCCACGGTGTGCAGGGTGAGGTGGGCGATGTTGAGGGCGACCGTTTCCGCACCCGCCGCCACGGCCCGGTGGACCGCCGCCCCGGCGTCCGCCGGGCTCTGGTTCGCGTAGAGCACGGTGCGTACGCCCGGCAGCAGCCGGGCCGTCTCGACGAGCACCTCCTCGTCGAAGGAGGCGGCCTCGACCCGTGCGGTCAGGTCGCGGCGCAGCAGCAGCTCGGTGAACGCCCCGACGGCGGCCAGTTCGTGGACCTGGATCCGCAGTGGGGCCCGGACCGCGTCCAGGACTTCGTCCAGGACGGGCACGTGCTGGCCGTCCCCGGCGTCCAGTTCGCGCAGCTCGGCGAGGGTCAGGTCGGCCACGGCCCCCGAGCCGTCGGTGGTCCGGTCCACTTCGGCGTCGTGCAGGACGACGAGGGCGCCGTCCTTGCTCAGCCGCACGTCCAGGGCGACGACGTCCATGCCGGAACGTTCCGCGCGGACGAACGACCGCAAGGTGTTCTCCGGTTCGACACCCATGACCCCGCGGTGCCCGATGGTGAGGAAAGTCAAGGTTCTCTCGCTTCCGTCGACGGCGGCTCCCCGCGCGGTCGCGGTGTCCCGACCGGCCGCGCGCGCTGTTGAGGACGCATGCTAGTGCGCCGTGCCCGCGATGAAACCGTCTTTGCGGGGCCTCCGCAACGCCGTCCGGCCGCTTCCGGCCCGGCCCGCCGGGGGGCGTGGAGCCCCCGGCGGACCCGCGCGGTCACCCGGGGGTGGGCGCGTCCCCGCTGCCTTGACGCTCCTGCCCGGGGTCGGTCCCCGGCCCCACCCGGTCGGGCGGGGCCGGGTCGCCGTCCAGGCCGTCCAGGTCCGCGAGCAGGGTCCGCGTCAGCTCGAGTTCGGCCAGGTGCTGGCGCTCGCTCCAGCGCAGGGCCAGGGTCGGGAACGCCCAGTCCGGTTCGGCGGCCGCCTGCGCCATGGCCTCGCGTACGGAGGCCAACTCCTCGGTGGTGCGCTCCAGATGTTCCGTCACCATCGCGCGCAGCCGCTCCGGTTCGGCCAAGTGACCGAGCCAGACCCGCAGCAGCAGCCCGTGCTTGAGCACCGGGGGGCCCGCCTCGGCGGCGTCGGAGGCCCAGCCGGCCAACGCCTCGCGGCCGGCGGGGGTGATGCCGTAGCGGCGCTTGGCCCGCACCTCTTCGGGCCCGGAGCGCACGGAGGCCGCGTAGCCCAGCTCCTCCAGGCGGCGCAGTTCGGCGTAGATCTGGCTGATGGCCGGTGACCAGTAGAAGAAGCGCAGGGAGGAGTCCGCCCACTTCTTCAGCTCGTAGCCGGTCCGCTCCCCGGGGAAGGAGAGCAGGCCGAGAACCGCCCACGCGGTCGGCGGTAGCTCTTGCTTCTTCGGCTTCTGACTACTAGTCATATTTCGAATTGAAGTGAGACCTGGCACGGGACGCGACCCTGGAGGCACCGTGAAATTCTCCGTCATCTTCGAGGCTCAACTGGCCGACCCGACCGTGGAACGGGAGCACCAGGTCATCCGCGACTGCGTCGAGCAGGCGGTGCTCGCCGAGCGGATGGGGTTCGACCGGATCTGGGCCGTGGAGCACCACTCCTTGAAGTGGTACGCCCACATGTCCGCTCCCGAGATCTTCCTGACCTGGGTGGCGGCCCGGACCAACACCATACGCATCGGGCACGGCGTCGTGTGCATGCCCTTCGCCTTCAACCACCCCGTCCGGGTCGCCGAGCGGGCGGCGATGCTCGACCTGCTCTCCGGCGGGCGGGTCGACCTGGGGGCCGGGCGCGGCGGGACCGTGCAGGAGACCTCGCTGTGCGGGGTCGACCGGGACCGCACCACGGCGGAGGTCGAGGAGGCGCTGCGGATCATCGGGAAGGCCTGGCGGGAGGAGGAACTGGAGTACCACGGGGAGCTCATCGACATCGATCCGCACCCGATCCTGCCGAGGCCCAGCCAGACCCCGCACCCGCCGCTGTTCCTGGCCTGCAGCCGGGGCGAGACCCTGGTGCAGGCCGCCGAGCTGGGGGTCGGGGCGCTGGTGATGGGGTTCGCGGGGCCCGAGTCCATCGCCGCGATGCGCTCCGTGTACGACGCCGCGATCGCCGGCCGGGACGGCGGCCGCTTCGTCTCCACCGTCGTCAACGACCACTTCTCGGTGCTCTGCCCGACCATCGTGCTCGACGACCCGCAGGAGGCCCGCCGGATCGGGATCCGCGGGCAGCGGTTCTTCGCGCAGTCCATCGGCCACTGGTACGGCGGGGCGGGGGTCCCGGACGAGGCGGTGGTCGCGGGCGCGGACGAGGGTGCCGAGATGCGCAGGGCCGCGGAGCAGGTGGTGGCCCGGCTGCACGAGTTGGACATCCCGGTGCGGCCCACGTCCACGGCCACCTTCAACGCCGACCACGCCTACGGGAGCGCGGACGAGGCGATCGCGTACGTGGAGCGGCTGAGGGAGGCCGGGGCCGACGAGATCATGTGCCTGATCCAGATGGGGACGGTGCCGCAGGAGGCCTGCCTGGAGACGCTGCGGCAGTGGGGCGAGAAGGTCATCCCGCACTTCGCGGACAAGGGCGGCGCGAACGGGCACGGTGTGGGCGGGCGCGGTGTGGGCGGGCGCGGTGCGAACGGGCACGCTGTGGGCGAGCGCGGTGCGACCGGGCGCCGACGGAACGCGTGAGGAGCCCCGCCGTGCCCGGAGCACCCCTCGGCGGCGACCGGCTGGACCCGGCCGCCCGCCCCTACGCCGATGCCATGGCCGCCTTCTTCCCCGACCTCGGGGGCGCCGTCACCGACGCCGCGGAGGCGCGCCGGATCCTGGCCGCCGTCCCGGCCTCCGCCGGCCCGCCCGCCGCGGTCGGAGCCGTCGAGGACCGTGAGGTCCCCGGACCGGCCGGGGCGCCGCCGGTCCCGGTGCGCGTCTACTACCCCGATCCGGAGCGGTGGCCGGGACCCCGGCCGACCGTGGTGTTCTGCCACGGCGGCGGCTGGGTCCTGTGCGACCTCGACAGCCACGACGCCACCGTCCGGGAGCTCTGCCGGGCCTCCGGCGCCGTCTTCGTCTCCGTCGACTACCGGCGGGCGCCCGAGGCGCGGTTCCCCGCCGCGCTCCACGACGCGTACGCCGCCCTGTCCTGGGCCGGCGCGCACATCGGCGAGCTGGGCGGGGACCCGGAGGCCCTGGTGGTGGCCGGAGACAGCGCCGGCGGGAACCTGGCGGCCGCCTCGGCGCTGATGGCGCGGGACCAGCGTGCGTACGGAGGACCGGCCGTGGCGCTCCAGGTGCTCATCTACCCCGCCCTGGACGCCGCGCGGGACACTGTGTCCCACCGGAGCAACGCCGAGGGCTACTTCCTGACCGCGGCGCACCTGCGCTGGTTCTGGGAGCAGTACCTGGGTCCGGACGGCGACGGCGGCCACCCGCTGGCCTCCCCGCTCCGGGGCGACCCGCGGGGGCTGGCGCCCGCGCACGTGCTGGTCGCCGGCTGCGACCCGCTGCGGGACGAGGGTGAGGCGTACCACCATCGGCTGATCGGGAGCGGAGTTCCTTCGGTCCTCGACTCCCACCCCGGGATGTTCCACGGGTTCCTCGCGCTGGCCGGAGTGCTCCCACAGGCCCGCCAGGCCTTGCTGCGGCTGGGTGGAGTCATCGACTCCACACATAAGAACGGGAAGACTTCCGGCGAAACCAGGGGTGACGCAGGATAATTTCCCGGATCTCCTCTTGAACAGGAGAGCCTCGCATGCTTACGCTGCCCTGACGTGAGGTTCTCCTGTGGAGGAAGTGACATGACGGAAACTCTTGTGCCGGGTATCGGCGGTGCCGTGATAACCGCCGGTGGACGGGTGGTGGACCACCCGGCGTGGCCCGAGCTCAAGGCCGCCGTGGAGGAGATCCGGTCCTGGCAGTCCGCCGACGGCTCCATCGACTTCGAGGCCCAGGGGGCGCACGCCCGCGCCGCCGCCCCGGTCGTGGTCCAGCGCGTGATCGCGGCCGTCGAGGAGCTGTCGCCGCTGCTGCCGCACGGGGGCGCGTACCACCAGGCCCTCATCGCCGACCTGCGCAAGTGGGCCGACGGCGGCTTCGGCGTGCCGGACTTCCTCGACTCCCTGCTGGCCTTCCACCCGGCGGCCGAGCGCGCCGACGGGCTGCAGCACCTCGTGGTCTTCCCGATGTACACCCAGAACGGCAACCCGGACCGCAACCTCGAGGCCGTCGTGCTGAAGATGGTGTGGCCCGAGTGGCTCGCCGAGCTGGAGCGCACCCGGTACGACAACCCGCTCTTCCTCGGCATCACCTTCGAGGACTTCACCCCGGGCTACGACACCCACTCCGCGGTGCTCTTCCCGGAGACCATCGCCGTGCGCGAGGCCCCCGAGCGCTTCACCTGGGGCGGCATCTTCTGCGACCGCGAGGCCGCCCGCTACCGCAAGGTCACCGAGGCCGCCGTGGACATCCTGGGCATCGAGCTGCCCGAGGACATCGCCCGCATGGTCGAGGACCAGGAGCGCTGCGAGAAGGCCTTCGTCCTGTGGGACATGGTCCACGACCGCACCCACAGCCACGGCGACCTGCCGTTCGACCCCTTCATGATCAAGCAGCGCCAGCCGTTCTGGATGTACGGCCTGGAGGAGCTGCGCTGCGACCTCACCGCCTTCAAGGAGGCCGTGAAGCTGGAGTCCGAGGGCAACGAGCACGGCCGTGACGTGCAGTACGCCGTCCTCTTCGACCGGATGTTCCGCTTCCCGGTGTCGGGCGACCGCAACCGGAACTACGACGGCCTCGGCGGCCAGCTCCTCTTCGCGTACCTCCACAAGCACGACGTCGTGCGCTGGACGGACAACAAGCTGAAGATCGACTGGATGCGTGCCCCGCAGGTCACCAACCAGCTCTGCGCCGAGATCGAGGACCTCTACCGGGCCGGCATCGACCGCCCGAAGCTCGTCCACTGGTTCAAGGCCTACGACCTCGTCGCCGAGTACCTCGCCCCCCACCCGGGCTCCAAGTGGGCCAAGGGTCCCGACGCCCTCGACCTCACCCAGCCCCCGCGCAAGCTCGTGGACGACGTGCTTCCGGACGAGTTTCCGCTGAGCATGTTCTATGAGGCCCTGGCCAAGAAGCTCAAGGGCGTGATCGCCTCGACCAAGGGCATCACGGCAGGGAACGCCGCGGACCGCGAGAGCACCGCGCGGGTCGCCGCGTGAGCACTCGCCCACAGGAGGCTGCACAGATGAACGGCTCCGGGAACGGAAACGGCAAGCTCCACGGCGCGGTGGTGGCCGTGGCGGGGGCCGGCGGCCCCGCAGGGCGCGCCACCCTGCTCCGCCTCGCCGAGGCGGGCGCCGTCGTCATCGCGTCCGACGCCGACGCGGCGCGGCTCGCGGAGGCCGTGGACGCGGCACGCTACGCCCACGGCGGCGCCACCATCACCGGCGACACCGTGGACCTCCTCGACCTGGACGCCACCAAGGCCTGGGCCGAGCAGACCGAGAAGGAGTTCGGCCGCCTCGACGGCCTGGTCCACCTCGTCGGCGGCTGGCGCGGCAGCACCGGCTTCACCGACACCGACCTCGCGGACTGGGACTTCCTGGAGAAGCTCCTCATCCGCACCGTCCAGCACACCTCGCTCGCCTTCCATGACGGACTGCTTCGCAGTGACCGCGGCCGCTACGTCCTGGTCAGCCAGTCCGGCGCGCACAAGCCGGTCGCCAACAACGCCGCGTACAACGCCGGCAAGGCGGCCGCGGAGGCCTGGACGCTCGCGATGGCCGACTCCTTCCGCAAGCTGGGGGGCGACGACGGTCCCGGAGCCGCGGCTGCGATCCTGGTCATCAAGGCACTGGTGCACGACGCGATGCGCGCCGAGCGTCCCACTGCGAAGTTCGCGGGCTTCACCGACGTCAAGGAGCTGGCCGAGGCCATCGCCGGCGTCTGGGAGCGGCCCGCCCCCGATGTGAACGGACAGCGTCTGTGGCTCACTCCCCAACCGTGAAGACCGCTGCCGTGAGGACCGCGATCAGGAAGTCCGAAGCGAAGACCGACGCCCGCCGGCACCACGACCCGGCGGTGCGCGGCTTCGCCAGCGACAACTACGCCGGGGTGCACCCGGAGGTCCTGGCGGCGATCGCGCTGGCCAACGGCGGCCACCAGGTCTCCTACGGCGACGACGAGTACACCGAACACCTGCAGAAGGTCTTCCGCAGCCACTTCGGTGCGCACGCCGAGGCCTACCCGGTCTTCAACGGCACCGGCGCCAACGTGACGGCCCTGCAGGCCCTCACCGACCGCTGGGGCGCGGTGATCTGCGCCGAGTCGGCGCACATCAACGTCGACGAGGGCGGTGCGCCCGAGCGGATGGCGGGCCTCAAGCTGCTCACCGTCCCCACTCCGGACGGCAAGCTCACCCCCGAGCTCATCGACCGGCAGGCCTGGGGCTGGGAGGACGAGCACCGGGCGATGCCGCAGGTCGTCTCGATCACCCAGAACACCGAGCTCGGCACGGTCTACACCGTGGACGAGATCCGGGCCATCTGCGAGCACGCGCACGGCAAGGGCATGAAGGTCCACCTCGACGGGGCCCGGATATCCAACGCGGCGGCCTCGCTCGATGTGCCGATGCGCGCCTTCACGAACGCGGTCGGCGTGGACGTGCTGTCCTACGGCGGCACCAAGAACGGGATGATGGCCGGCGAGGCCGTCGTCGTGCTGAACCCGGACTCCGTCCGGCAGCTGAAGCACATCCGCAAGATGTCCATGCAGCTCGCCTCCAAGATGCGCTTCGTGTCGGTGCAGCTCGAAGCGCTGCTCGCGAAGGACCTGTGGCTGCGCAACGCCCGGCACGCCAACGCGATGGCGCGGCGGCTGGAAGCCGGGGTGCGCGCGACGGACGGGGTGGAGATCCTCTACCCGGTGCAGGCCAACGCGGTGTTCGCGCGGCTTCCGCACGAGGTCACCCGGCGGCTGCAGGAGCGCTACCGCTTCTACTTCTGGGACGAGATCGCCGGCGACGTCCGGTGGATGTGCAGCTACGACACCCAGGAGGAGGACGTGGACGGCTTCCTCCAGGCCCTCAAGGAAGAGCTGGCCCGCTAGATCAAGTACGTCATAAATCTATAGGCATGCAGAGCTCTGCATGAGTATGCTCCTGGATCATGGAATTGATCCAGGAGCATACTGACGATGCCGCCTATCTGGCGGCCGACGAAGCGGTCGATCACGACCATCCACTAGTCCATGAGACCGCCGATGCCCTGTGGACCGCCACGGGCGACGCATATTCATACGCCAAAGTCGCCTTCGAGTTCGTCCGCGACACCATCCCGCACAGCGCCGACTCCGGGGACGACCGCGTCTCCTGGCGCGCCTCCGACGTCCTGAGCACGCGCAACGGCATCTGCTACGCCAAGTCCCACGCACTGGTCGCCCTGCTCCGCGCCGGGGGCATCCCGGCCGGGCTCTGCTACCAGCTCCTCGGCGACGACGACGGGTCGAACCTGTTCCTCCACGGCCTCGTCGCCCTGCGCCTGCCCGGCGGTGACGGCTGGTCCCGGGTGGACCCGCGGGGCAACAAGCCCGGCGTGGACGCGCAGTTCATCCTGGACCGCGAACAACTGGCCTTCCCGGTCCGCCCGGAGCTCGGCGAGATCGACTATCCCGGGCTGTACGCGGCTCCGCACCCGGCCCCGCTCAAGGCGCTCCAGGAGGCCGCGGACCGGCCGCAGTTGTGGCGGAACCTGCCGACGGGGCTGTAGCGGCGGGGCCACCGGCCGCGGCCGCCTTCCCTGCGGTGCCGCCCGCGGTCACCAGGATGTGCAGCAGTGCGGCGACCAGCTGCAGGGCCGCGATCGCGAGCAGCAGCGTCCAGGGCGGCGCGTCGGCGGCGAGCCCCACGAGGGCCGCCCCCGTCGACGCGGCCGTCACCTTCAGCCCGGCGCCCAGGGTGAACACCTGCGTGCGCACCGCGTCGGGCGCGAACTCCGAGCGGATCCGCAGGGTGGCCGTCAGCAGCGGCCCGTCGCACACGCCGGCCGCCGCGAACGCCGCCGCCGTCAGGGCGACGGACGGGGTGAACGCGGCCGCCGTCAGGGCCGCCCCGGTCCCCGCCATGGCCCAGCGGGCCAGCCGGCCCGGGGGCACGGACGTGATCCGGCCCAGAGTCAGGGAGCCGGTCAGGGCGCCCAGGGCGAAGGCCGTCATCAGCACCCCGCCGCCGCCCGGGCCGCCGAGCGAGCCGGCCAGCAGGACCGAGGTGACGGTGAGTGCCCCGAGGCCCAGGAAGGCCAGGGTCGTGGCCGAGGTGACGGCCCGCAGTTCCCGGATCCGCCACAGGGCGGCCAGCCCCGCGCCCAGCCCGGCCCGGGGCGCACCGGTGCGGGGACCCGGGCTCCCGTACGGAAGGGTCGCCGCCAGTACGGCCGACAGCGCGCCGGACGCGGCCAGCAGGGCCATCGCGGGTCCGGCCGAGCCGACGGCCGCGACCAGGCTCACGGCCGCCGGGGCCGTGACCCCGGCGCCGTTGTAGGTCGAGGCGTCCCAGCCGTACGCCCGGTCGCGTGCGGGACCGGCCGGGACCAGCCCCGCCACCAGGCTGGACAGCCCTCCCGTCACCATCGGCCCGCAGGAGCCGCCGAGCACGGCGACCAGCAGCACCACCGGCGTCGGGGCCCGCCCGAGCAGCACCGACAGGGCCGCCACGGCCGCAGTGAATCCCGCCAGGGCGCCCACGTGGAAGAGCCGGGGCCGGCGCGACCTGGCCGCGGCGGCGCCGGCGAGCGGAGCCGCCAGTACGTGCGGAGCCAGCCAGGCGGTCAGGACGAAGGCGCCGTGCGCCGCGCTCCCGGTCCGCTCCAGGGCGAGCAGGACCACCGCCATGCCCATCCCCTCGGAGGCGAACCGCGCTGCCAGCGCGGCGGCGAGGTACCGCCCGAGCCCCTGCATCCCCGGCCCCTCCCGGTCGATCTCCCGATGTAACGTGATGGAGGAAGAAGACGTTACGCCATCCGGGTGTACGGCGAAAGGATCGCGGCATGGCTGACTCCGGGTCGGGATTCTCGGCGGCCCAGCGACTGGTCGACCTCGCCGAGGCCGTCCGTGCGGTCCCCGAGCTGCCCCGCGCCGAGCTCGTCGCGCTGCTCGCGCGGCACGGGGAGCGGCCCGGCGACCTCACCGCCGAGGTGTTCTCCGAGGCCGACGCGGCCGCGCTGCGCGCCGCCGCCCGGCGGATGGGGGAGGTGCTCGGCGAGAGCGGCGAGGACCGCGCCGCCCGGGCCCTCAACGCCCTGTTCGAGGAGTACGCCACCTGCCCCCGGCTCACCCGGCACGACGGCCACCCCTGGCACCTGCACGTGGACCGGGGGGAGGGGGCCGGCTGGGACGGCTGGTTCCTGGCCTCGGGCGCGCTGGTGCTGGCCGGGCTGCTCACCGTGCACGGGCGGGTCGCCTGGGGCGCCTGCGCCGCCGAGGGGTGTGGCCGGTACTTTCTGGGTGCCGGGCCCGGCAGTGCCCGCCGCTACTGCTCCCACACCTGTGCCACGCGGGCCAGGGTCGCCGCCCACCGGCGCCGGAAGCGCGCCGAAGGGGCGCACTGACGGCGGGTTTCGGTCAATAGGAAACCTTCCTGCCTGACATCGTTGTCAGCGTGGCCCACGCATGAGTATCTTCGGCCCCAGGATTCCCCCCACGGACCCTCGGCAGGACCCCCACCCCCCCACCCTCCGACCGGAAGGCGCTCATGCGTTTCGGAGTCCCCGCGGGGCTGTTCGCCACGGCCCTCGGCCTGCTCACGACCCTCACCCTCGCCCCCACCTCCGCCGCCCACGCCGGAACCGCCCCCAGCACCCCCACCACCCCGGCCCTCGCCCCCACGGCCTTCGCCCACCCCGGAGTCCTGAACAGCCGTGCACAGCTGGACTTCGTACGGTCCGAGGTGCAGGCCGGACAGCAGCCGTGGAAGGCGGCCTTCGACGACATGCTGGCGAGCCGGTACGGCTCGCTGTCCCGGACACCCAAGCCCCGGGCCGTCGTCGAATGCGGCTCCGGCTCCAACCCGGACCTCGGATGCTCCGACGAGCGGGAGGACGCCATCGCGGCCTACACCGACGCGCTCGCCTGGTACATCACCCGCGACGACCGCTACGCGAAGAAGTCGATCGAGCTGATGGACGCGTGGTCCGCCCGGATCAAGGACCACACCAACAGCAACGCCCCGCTCCAGAGCGGCTGGGCGGGCTCCACCTGGCCGCGCGCCGCCGAGATCGTCAAGCACGCCTACACCGGCGGTTGGCCGAACCAGGGACGCTTCGCCACCATGCTGCGCGAGGTGTACCTGCCCGAGGTGATCGGCGGGAGGCCGAACAGCAACGGCAACTGGGAACTGATCATGATGGACGCGGCCGTCGGCATATCCGTCCACCTCGACGACCGCGCGAACTACGACAAGGCGATGTCGCTCTACCTCGGGCGGGTGCCCGCCTACTTCTACCTGGTCTCCGACGGGCCGCAGCCGAAGTACCCGCCGCGCTCCACCGTCGACAGCCGGAGCGAGCTGATCGACTACTGGCACGGCCAGAGCACCTTCGTGGACGGCCTGGCGCAGGAGACCTGCCGGGACTTCGGCCACACCGGGATGGGGATCGCGGCGACGATGCACGTCGCCGAGACCTCGCGCATCCAGGGGCGGGACGTCTACCCGGAGTTCAAGGACCGCTTCCGGTACGCACTGGGCTTCCACGCCAAGTACGAGCTCGGGGAGGCCGTCCCCTCCTGGCTGTGCGGCGGCAGCGTGGCCAAGGGGCTGGGGCCGGCCACCGAGGTCGGCTACAACGCCCTGCACACCCGGCTCGGCGTCGCACTGGAGAACACCCGCAGGCTCACCGAGGGCCGGCGGCCGGCGGGCACCGAGAACCATTTCGAGGCGTGGGAGACGCTGACCCACGCCGAGAACCCGAACTGACGGCCACGGGAACCGAGGATGCGGCCCCGCCACCCGGCGGGGCCGCATCCGTGCGCAAGGCCCAGTCGCGGGGAGGGCTCAGCCGCGCGGCAAGTTCACCCGGAGGAGAGTCTCAGCCGGCTTCCTTGACCTGGGCCGCGGTGGGAGCCGTACCACCGAGGTGGGCCGGCAGCCACCAGGAGTCCTCGGTGCCCTTGGGCTTGCCCGGGTAGGCGCTCTGCGCCGCGTCCAGGAGCTCCTGGACGCGCTCGCGCAGCCGGCGGGTGATGGCCCCGGCGTACTGGTCGGTGGGGGCCTCCAGCGGCTCGCCCACCCGCATCGTCACGGGGATGTGGCTGCGCTTGAGGTCCTTCGGGCGCCCCTTGGTCCACAGCCGCTGCGTACCCCACAGCGCCACCGGGATCAGCGGGACTCCGGCCTCCTGCGCCATGCGTGCCGCACCGGACTTGAAGCTCTTGAGCGTGAAGGACTGGGAGATCGTCGCCTCCGGGAACACGCCGATGATCTCGCCGGCGCGCAGTGAGTCGAGCGCGTGCTGGTACGCCGTCTCACCCTGGGCGCGGTCGACCGGAATGTGCTTCATCGCGCGCATCAGCGGGCCGGAGACCTTGTGCCGGAACACCGACTCCTTCGCCATGAAGCGCACGAGGCGCTTCTGCGGGCGGGCGGTCAGCCCTGCGAAGATGAAGTCGAGGTAGCCGATGTGGTTCGACACCAGGACCGCCCCGCCCTTGCGCGGGATGTTCTCGGTGCCCTTCATGTCGATGCGGACGTCGAGCGCGCGGAACAGCGCGTGCGCGGCTCCGATGACCGGGGGGTAGACGAGCTCAGCCATGGTGGGGAGACCCCGCTTTCTGCCTGGAGGTGCTCCCGGCCGGAAGTTACGGCAGCGTAGGTACGCGGCCATGGGGATCGTGCCCCATACGCGAGCCGCAGGCCAGCCCAGACGCCCGTACCTGGCGAGATTCTCATCACGCCGGGAATGCGGCGCGCCATGGGGGCGCTCGGATCAGCGTACGACCGTACCGGGATGATGGACGAGTACCCGTACGGGTAGGGCGATGCGGCGACGGGAGCACGTGTGCGCGGGCACGAGCGGGACGAGGGTGAAGGAGTGCTGGGCGTCGCCGAGTTGGGCGCCGAGCTGGGGGAGCGGGCCAGCCTGGTGCAGTTCTCCAGCGCCTTCTGCCAGCCCTGCCGGGCCACCCGGCGGATCCTTGACGAGGTCACGGCCATGGTCGGGGGCGTCGTGCACATCGAGATCGACGCGGAGAAGAACCTGGACCTCGTGCGGGCCCTGGGCATCGAGAAGACCCCGACCGTACTCGTCCTGGACGCGGCCGGCCGGATCGTGCGGCGGGCCGCCGGGATGCCGCGCAAGGCAGACGTGATCGCCGCCCTGGGCGCCGCCGTATGACGGGTCCGGCGGGCGGGCCCGCGACGGCCGGTGAGCCGGTACGCGCGCCCGTACGCAGCGTGACGCGCCCTACATCTGTCCGTTGAGGCTTGACTGTGTACACGGGAGATCGACAGGCTTGCGATATGCGGTATGAACTCCTGCTTTACGGACGGGGCACCCCTTCATGACGGCTCCGGCGGCTCCGTCCCCCCGTTCCGGCACCGGCCTGCCCGGCTCGCCCGACCTGTTGCGCTCGGTGTTCCGCCGGCATGCCGCGGGCGTCGCCGTGATCACCGCCGAGAGCGGTGGCCGGCCGGTGGGCTTCACCGCGACCTCCCTCAACTCGGTCTCCGCCGACCCCCCGCTCCTGTCGTTCGCCATCGGTACCGGGTCCTCCAGCTGGCCCGCGGTACGGGACTGCGACCACATCGGCGTCCACATACTCGGTGAGCACCAGCGGGACCTGGCGGGGCTGTTCGCCCGGAACGGGGCCGACCGCTTCGGGCCGGCGACCGACTGGGCGCCCGGGCCGTACGGGGTCCCGGTGCTGGACGGGGTGCTGGCCTGGCTGGTGTGCCGGGTGGTCGCGCGGGTGCCGGCCGGCGCCCACCGGGTGATCATCGCCGAGGTGGCCGCCGGGGAGCCGGTGGGGGACCCCGTGGGTGATCCGGCCGGGGAGGGCCGTCCGCTGCTGTACCACCGGGGGCGCTTCAACGCGTTGCGCGACTGAATCGTCCCTGCTGGGGCCGGTTCCGCCGGCGTTGGCCAGATCACAGTTCACCGGCCTTGCAACCTGGCGGGACCCGCTGTGTACTGACGAGTAACATTCCCAACGGAGCGCGGGCCGCCCCGGCGGGAACGGCCCGAGATGGCGCCTATGCTGCCTGAACAAGGCGGTACCAGAAATGTCGATGCGGTAGGAGAGCCGGCGTGAGCCTGAGGATCGTTGTCTGTGTGAAGTACGTGCCCGACGCCACTGGCGACCGGCAGTTCACCGAAGACCTGACCGTCAACCGTGACGACGTCGACGGCCTGCTGTCGGAGCTCGACGAGTACGCCGTCGAGCAGGCGCTGCAGATCGCCGACGAGGCCGACGACGCGGAGATCACCGTCCTGACGGTGGGCCCCGAGGACGCGAAGGACGCGCTGCGCAAGGCGCTCTCGATGGGTGCCGACAAGGCCATCCACGTCGAGGACGACGACCTGCACGGCAGCGACGTCATGGGCACCTCGCTGGTGCTCGCCAAGGCGATCGAGAAGGCCGGGTACGACCTGGTCATCACCGGTATGGCCTCGACCGACGGCACCATGGGTGTCCTCCCGGCGATCCTGGCCGAGCGCCTGGGCGTCCCGCAGGTCACGCTGCTCTCCGAGGTCAAGGTCGAGGACGGCGTCGTGACCGGCCGCCGCGACGGCGACACGGCGAGCGAGCAGCTGGAGGCCTCCCTCCCGGCGCTCGTCTCGGTCACGGACCAGTCGGGCGAGGCCCGCTACCCGTCCTTCAAGGGCATCATGGCCGCCAAGAAGAAGCCGGTGGAGTCCTGGGACCTGGAGGAGCTGGAGATCGAGTCCGACGAGGTCGGTCTCGAAGGCTCGTGGACCGCGGTCGACTCCGCGACCCAGCGTCCGGCCCGCACCGCCGGCACGATCGTCAAGGACGAGGGCGAGGGCGGCAAGTCGCTGGCCGCCTTCCTTGCGGAGCAGAAGTTCATCTAGAGCTGTCTGGCCGGCCAGAAGTTCATCCAGAGCTTCGATCACCTCTCAAAGCCCCCTGACTACTTCGCATGCGCAGGAGCATCCCCAATGGCTGAAGTCCTCGTCTACGTCGACCACGTCGACGGCGCCGTCCGCAAGCCCACTCTCGAACTGCTGACGCTGGCCCGCCGCATCGGCGAGCCCGTCGCCCTCGCGCTCGGCCCGGGCGCCGAGGCCACCGCCGCCGTACTCGCCGAGCACGGTGCCGTCAAGGTCCTCACCGCCGACGCCTCCGAGTTCTCCGACTACCTCGTCGTACCGAAGGTGGACGCGCTCCAGGCCGCCTACGACGCCGTGTCCCCGGCCGCCGTGCTCGTCCCCTCCTCCGCCGAGGGCAAGGAGATCGCCGCGCGCCTGGCCGTCCGTATCGGCTCGGGCATCATCACCGATGCCATCGACCTGGAGGCGGGTGACGAGGGTCCGGTCGCGACGCAGGCCGCGTTCGCCGCGTCCTTCAGCACCAAGTCCCGCGTCTCCAAGGGCACCCCGGTCATCACCGTGAAGCCGAACTCGGCCCCGGTCGAGGCCGCCCCGGCCGCCGGCGTCGTCGAGGCGCTCGCCGTCACCTTCGGCGCCCTGGCCACCGGCACCAAGGTCACCTCCCGCACCCCGCGCGAGTCGACCGGCCGCCCCGAGCTGACCGAGGCCGCGATCGTGGTCTCCGGCGGCCGCGGCGTCAACGGCGCCGAGAACTTCCACATCATCGAGGCGCTCGCGGACTCCCTCGGTGCGGCCGTCGGCGCCTCGCGCGCCGCCGTCGACGCCGGCTGGTACCCGCACTCCAACCAGGTCGGCCAGACCGGCAAGTCGGTCTCCCCGCAGCTGTACATCGCCTCCGGCATCTCGGGCGCGATCCAGCACCGGGCCGGCATGCAGACCTCGAAGACCATCGTGGCCATCAACAAGGACGCCGAGGCCCCGATCTTCGACCTCGTCGACTACGGCGTGGTCGGCGACCTCTTCGCGGTCGTCCCGCAGCTGACCGACGAGATCAAGGCGCGCAAGGGCTAGTCCCGCCCGCAGGCGCTGACCTGCGAGTAAGTGGTCTCCGGGGCCGTGTGGTGTTTCTCACCGCACGGCCCCGAGTCGTTTGTCCAGGACGGCCGAGGGACCATTGACTGAGCGGAACCCCGTGACTAAATTCTGTAATGCGGATCTAAGATTCCGTGAAGCGGAAAAGAGGAGAGTGCACGATGGGTCAGCAGGAGAAGGTGGCGACGAGCCTCGCAGGCGCGGTCAGCGAGGGCATCAGCGCTTCCCTCAAGCCGGTGGACGCGGAACTCGCGCGCCACTACCCGGGCGACCCCGGCACCCGTCAGCCCATCCACACGGTCTACGTGCCCGGTGACGTCTTCGCCGAGGACACCATCCGCTCCTGGGGCGACCAGGCCCTCGCGGCCCTGGACGAGCACGCCCCGGACGCCGCCACCTTCGCCAAGGTACTGGGCATCTCCGACGAACTGGCCGTCCCGGTCTACGACCGCGTCCGCGCCAAGCTCGCCTCCGAGCCGATCGAGGACCTCCGCGTCGACTTCGAGGACGGCTTCGGCGTCCGCTCCGACGAGGAGGAGGACCAGGCCGCGGCCCGCGCCGCCCGCCTCGTCGCCGAAGCCTTCTCCAACGGCACGAACGCCCCGTACATGGGCATCCGCATGAAGTGCATGGAGTCCAACGTCCGCGACCGCGGCATCCGGACCACCGACATCTTCCTCTCCGGCCTGCTGGCCCACGGAGGCCTGCCCGAGGGCCTCGTCCTGACCCTGCCCAAGGTCACGTACCCCGAGCAGGTCACCGCCTTCGTCAAGCTGCTGGAGGCCTTCGAGACCGCCCGCGGCCTGCGCCCGGGCCGGATCGGCTTCGAGATCCAGATCGAGACCAGCCAGTCCATCCTCGCCTCCGACGGCACCGCCGCGGTCGCCCGGATGATCGAGGCCTCCAAGGGCCGCGCCACCGGCCTGCACTACGGCACCTTCGACTACAGCGCCTGCGTCGGCGTCTCCGCCGCCTACCAGTCGAGCGACCACCCCGCCGCCGACCACGCCAAGGCGATCATGCAGGTCGCGGCCGCCGGCACCGGCGTACGCGTCTCCGACGGCTCGACCAACGTCCTGCCGATCGGCACCACCGAGCACGTCCACGAGGCCTGGAAGCTGCACTACGGCCTCACCCGGCGTGCCCTGGCCCGTGCCTACTACCAGGGCTGGGACATGCACCCGGCGCACCTGCCGACCCGCTACGCGGCCGTCTTCGTCTTCTACCGCGAGGGCCTGGAGACCGCCGCCGCACGCCTGAAGGCGTACGTCGCCAAGATCGAGGGCGACGTCATGGACGAGCCGGCCACCGCGAAGGCGCTGGCCGGCTATCTGGTCCGCGGCCTCGACTGCGGAGCCGTCGGCACCGAGGAGGTCACCGCCCTCACCGGTCTGACCCGCGCGGAGCTCGACGCCTTCGCCATCCCGCGCCGCTCGGCGACGCTGACGGCGACCGCCTGAGCGGTCGGGTTCCGACAGCCCCCGTACGAGGCCCGGCCGGTCTGCCCCCGGCCGGGCCTTTCGGTTCGGCCCGTGCCGCGACGCTGCACACGGCCGTCCCCGTGCCGCGCGGACTCATCCGGTGGTCTCCGGCGGGATCTCGCCCGAGCCGCGGGGGATCAGACGGGTGGGGAGCTCGATCCGGGCCGGGGCGAGGTCCGCGCCCGCGAGGCGTTGGAAGAGGCGGTCCGTGGCCACCCGGCCCAGGGCCGCCGCGTCCTGGGCGATCACGGTGATGCCGGGACTGAGGAGGTCGGCGAGTTCGAAGTCGTCGAAGCCGACCAGTGCCACCGGGCGGGGCAGGGCCGCCAGCACGCGTACGGCCGTGACCGTCACGCGGTTGTTGCCGGCGAAGAGGGCGGTGACCGGGGCCGGGCCGGCGAGCATCGAGCGGGCGGCGGCCGAGACGCGCTCCGGGGCCGTCGCGCCGAGGGAGATCCAGGATTCGGCGACCGGCAGACCGGCATCGGCCATTGCCGCGCGGTAGCCCCGTAGCCGCTCGGTCGCCGTGTGGATGTGCGGATGGTCGCCGATGAAGCCGATCCGGCGGTGGCCGCCCGCGATCAGGTGGGCCACTCCGTCCCGGGCACCGCCGAAGCTGTCGGACAGGACGACGTCCGCGTCGATCCGGCCCGCCGGGCGGTCCACGAACACCGTGGCCACCCCGGCCCGGATCTCCGGCTCCAGATAACGGTGGTCGTCCCCGGCCGGGATGACCACGAGGCCGTCCACCCGGCGGGCGCACAGCGCGAGCGCCAACTCCCGCTCCCGCTCCGGGTCCTCGGCGCTCGAGCCGTTGATGAGCAGCGCGCCGTGGGCGCGGGCCACCTCCTCCACGGCTCGGTTGAGGGGCCCGTAGAAGGGGTCGGAGAGGTCCTCCAGGACCAGGCCGACGGTGGCGGTACGGCCCTTGCGCAGGACCCGCGCGCTGTCGTTGCGGCGGAATCCGAGCGCGTCGATGGCGTCCTGGACCCGCTTCTCGGTGTCCGGGGTGACTCCGGGCTCGCCGTTGACCACGCGCGACACCGTCTTCAGGCCCACGCCGGCCCGGGCCGCCACGTCCTTCATGGTCGGCCGGTTGCCGTAGCGGGGCTCGGGCGGGCGGCGGGTGTGCGGCACGGGTCGAACCTCCGGGTGGGCGAGCGCTGTGGCGGTGCGGGCCCGGCGGTGTGGACAGGGCCCTGACCTTGAGGATAAGCACTCGGCGGGGCGGTGGGGTTTCCGTGGCAGGGTGGTGCGGGCAAGCCCTTGGGGGCATCGGGAGAGGGGTAGACGTGATTGTCTGGATCAACGGCACTTTCAGCGCCGGGAAGAGCAGCACGGCACGTGAACTGACCGGTCTGCTGCCGGACAGCACCTTGTTCGACCCGGAGTTCATCGGCGACGCGCTGCGCGTGCTCCTCCCGCGCAAACGGCTCGCGGAGGTGTCCGACTACCAGGACCTGCCGAGCTGGCGGCGGCTCGTCGTGGACACGGCCGCGGCGATGCTCGGGGAGCTGGGCGGGGTGCTGGTGGTTCCGATGACGCTGCTCCGCCAGGAGTACCGGGACGAGATCTTCGGCGGGCTCGCGGCGCGCAGGATCCCGGTGCGGCACGTGCTGCTGGCCCCGGAGGAAACGATCCTTCGGGAGCGGATCGCGACCCGTGAGGAGCCCGGCTCCGCGGCGGACGTGGACCTGCGGGTGCGGCAGTGGGCCTACGACCACATACCGGTCTACCAGCACGCGTTGGGCTGGCTGACGGCCGACGCGCACGTCATCGACAACGGGACCCTGACCGTACGGGAGACGGCGGAGCGGATCGCCGAGGCCGTACGCACCGACGCGGCCCGGGTCTGCGACATCGTGCAGACCCCGCAGCCGACGCGCGAGACGGTGGCGGCCGGGGTACTGCTCTTCGACGACGAGGACCGGGTGCTGCTGGTGGATCCGACGTACAAGGCGGGGTGGGAGTTCCCCGGCGGAGTCGTCGAGGCGGGCGAGGCACCGGCGTGCGCCGGGGTCCGGGAGGTCGAGGAGGAGCTGGGACTCGTACTGGAGCGGCTCCCGGAACTCCTGGTCGTGGACTGGGAGCCGCCCGGGCCCCCGGCGGGGTACGGGGGACTGCGGCTGCTGTTCGACGGCGGTCGGCTCCCGGCGGCGCGGGCCGCGACGCTGCGGCTGCCCGGACCGGAGCTGCGGGCATGGCGGTTCGTGACGGAGGAGGAGGCCGCGGAACTGCTGCCGCGGGCGCGGTACGAGCGGCTCCGGTGGGCCCTGCGGGCGCGGGACCGGGGGCGGGCGGCGTACCTGGAGGCAGGACAGCCTGTTCCCTAGTGCTGTCCTGTCCTGTCCTGTCCTGTCCTGTGCTGCGCCGTGCCGGGAGCCGTGACCCGGTGACCGTCCGCGCAGGCGGCGCCCGCCCCCGGCGCGGTGCAGGCGCCCCCCGGTAGGGCTGGAGCTCAGGTGACGTCCGTCGGATCGGCGGACGCCGCCTCCGCCGCCGCCAGCAGGACGGCCGCGGTGTCCGAGGTCAGGGGGTCGCCGTGGCCGAAGCAGGCCACCGAGGGTGACAGGGAGGCCAGCCGCCGGAAGGTGTCGACGGCCCCGGCACGGTCGACGTTGAAGACGCCCAGCATCACCTGGCCGACGGCTGCGACGCAGTCGCCCGTGAACAGCACGCCGTGCGCCGGGAGGTGGACACCGATGCTGCCCGGGGTGTGGCCCGGGGCGTGGACGACGACCGCGCCGTCGCCGAAGGGGAGTACCTCGCCGTCCACGAGCTCCCGGTCCACCCGGGTCGCCGGCGCCTCAGGGAGGTTCGCCAGGGCGTGTGTGTACAAAGGGAGTTCCCAGTCCAGCAGTACGGGCTCCGGGACCGGCCGCTCCCCGCGGATCACCGGCGCGTCCAGTACGTGCGCCAGCACCTCCGCGCCCCAGCGGGCGGCGAGTTCGCCCGCGCCGCCGGTGTGGTCACCGTGGCAGTGGGTGAGGACGATCCGCTCCAGCCGCTCCGGCCGCAGCCCGAGGGAACGTATCGCCCCCTCGATCGCGGCCGCCGATCCGGCGTGGCCCGCGTCGATCAGGGTCAGGGCCCCTCCATCGCGCCAGAGATAGGCCTGGCCGATGGGGAAGCGGAGCATGTGGAGCCGTTCGGGGATGACTTCGACGAGATCCATGCCCCGAACGTAACCGGGCGGATCACGCCTCGGGTGGTGCTGCGCCGAGAGCGGAGTTCGCCCGCAGCGGAGCCCCAACAGCTCCCCAACAGCTCCCCAGCAGCCCCCCCCCCGACGGCCTTCGGCCGGCCGCCGGGGAGAACCACCGACACGGCGTCAGGCGCGCTTGGACGCGGCGTAGTTGAGGAGGAAGAGCGCCTCCGTGACCGACAGTCGCTCGAGCTCCTCCGGGGAGACGCTCTCGTTCACCGCGTGGATCTGCGCCTCCGGCTCGCTCAGGCCGATGAGCAGCATCTCCGCCTCCGGGTAGAGAGACGTCAGCGTGTTGCACAGCGGGATCGACCCGCCCATGCCGCTGATCTGCATCTCCTGGCCCGGGTAGGCCACCGCCATGGCCTCGGCCATCGACGCGTACGCCGGGCTGTCGGTGTCCGCCTGGAACGGCTGGCCCTGGCCGACGACTTCGAGCTCCAGGTGTGCCTTCCACGGGGTGTGCGCGACCAGGTGCGCCTCCAGCAGCTTGATCGCGTCCGTGGTGTCCACGCCCGGCGGCACCCGCAGGCTCACCAGCGCGCCCGCGCTCGCGTGCACCGACGGGGTCGCACCGACCAGCGGAGGGGAGTCGATGGCCAGCACGGTGACCGCGGGGCGGGCCCAGATCCGGTCCGCGATCGCGCCCCCGCCGATCAGCTCGACCCCGTCCAGCACCTTCGCGTCGGAACGGAAATCGGCCTCCGGGTACTGGAGTCCCTCCCACACCGCGTCCGAGGACAGCCCGTCGACCGTGGTCGACCCGTCGGGCGCGCGCAGCGAGGCCAGCAGCTGGATCAGAGCGGCCATCGCGTCGGGGGCGGCACCGCCGAACATGCCGGAGTGCAGATTGCCGCCCAGGGTGTCGATCTTGACCTTCAGCAGGCACATCCCGCGCAGGGTCGCGGTGACCGTGGGCAGACCCGTACGGAAGTTGCCCGCGTCACCGATCACGACGGCGTCGGCGGCCAGCAGTTGGGGATGGGCGCTCGCGTACTGCTGGAGCCCGCCGGTGCCTTGCTCCTCGGAACCCTCGACGATCACCTTCACGTTCACCGGGACGCCGCCGTTGGCCTTCAGGGCGCGCAGCGCGAGCAGGTGCAGGATGAACCCGCCCTTGCAGTCGGCGGTACCGCGGCCGTACCAGCGACCGTCGCGCTCGGTCAGCTCGAAGGCGGGGGAGACCCAGGCCGCGTCGTCCAGCGGGGGCTGTACGTCGTAGTGCGCGTACAGCAGAACGGTCGGGGCGTCCGCCGGGCCGGGCAGGAACCCGTACACCGACTGGGTGCCGTCCGGGGTGTCGAGCAGCGCCACGTCCTCGAAGCCCTCGGTGCGCAGCGCGTCGGCCACCCAGTTCGCGGCGGCCTGGCTCTCGCTCTGGGGGAACTGTGCCCAGTCCGCCACCGACTGGAAAGCCACCAGCTCGGACAGCTCCTGCTTGGCGCGGGGCATCAGCGAGGCGACGGTCTCGGCGATCGGATGAGACGGCATGGGCACGCTCCTCTTGGGTGCGACGTTGGTGTACGTGTACGCGTCCCGCATTCGCGGGGTGGGCGTATGCGGGCTACGGCAAAAGACTCTCCCGATCCTCGCACAACGGGGCAGTCGCTCTCGCGCCGTAGGATTTCCCCGGCATCGGAGCAACGGCATGAACCGCATGATCAGGAGCAGCAGCACATCGTGAGCAGCGACGAGAGCGACAGCGGCGGCGTACGCGACGCGGCAGCAGGGCAGGCCGCTCAGGGGGCGGACGCGGAAGTGGCCGCGGCGGCCGGCGAGGCCGGCGAGGCCGGCGAGGTGTGGGACGTGGTCGTGGTCGGGGCCGGCCCCGCCGGGTCCTCGGCCGCGTACGCGGCGGCGACCGCCGGACGGCGGGTCCTGCTGCTGGAGAAGGCAGAACTGCCCCGGTACAAGACCTGCGGTGGAGGCATCATCGGCCCCTCCCGAGATGCGCTGCCGCCGGGTTTCGTGCTGCCCTTCAAGGACCGCATCCACGCGGTCACCTTCTCGCTCGAGGGGAGGTTCCACCGGACCCGGCGCTCGAAGCAGATGCTGTTCGGGCTGATCAACCGGCCCGAGTTCGACGCGGCGCTGGTCGCCGAGGCGGAGAAGGCCGGCGCGACGGTCCGTACGGGTACGGCGGTGTCGCGGGTCGAACAGCACGGCGCGTCCGTGCCCGACCGGCGGACCGTCGCGGTGGTACTCGCCGACGGTGAGACGGTGCTGGCCCGCGCCGTGGTCGGCGCGGACGGGAGCGCGAGCCGGATCGGCGCGCACGTCGGGGTCGAGATGGAGCAGGTCGACCTCGGCCTCGAAGCGGAGATCCCCGTGCCGGACACGGTCGCCGCGGACTGGAAGGGCCGGGTCCTCATCGACTGGGGCCCGCTGCCCGGCAGCTACGGCTGGGTCTTCCCCAAGGGGGACACCCTCACCGTCGGGGTGATCTCGGCGAAGGGCGAAGGCGCCGCCACCAAGCGGTACCTGGACGACTTCATCGCCAGGCTGGGCCTCTCCGGTTTCGAACCCGCCGTCTCCTCGGGGCACTTGACCCGCTGCCGCAAGCCCGGATCGCCGCTCTCGCGCGGGCGGGTGCTGGTCGCGGGTGACGCGGCCGGACTGCTGGAGCCGTGGACCCGGGAGGGCATCTCCTTCGCGCTGCGTTCGGGGCGGCTCGCCGGGGAGTGGGCCGTGAAGATCTCCGAGGCGCAGGACGCGGTGGACGCGCGCCGCCAGGCCCTCAACTACGCCTTCGCCGTCAAGGCCGGGCTGGGTGTGGAGATGGGCGTCGGCAAGCGGATGCTGACCGTGTTCGAGGCCAAGCCGAGGCTGCTGCACGCGGCGATCACCGGCTTCCGGCCCGCGTGGCTGGCCTTCGCCCGGATCACCCGGGGCTCGATGACGCTGGCCGACATGGTGCGCATGTACCCGCTGGCGCGCAAGGGGCTGCACCTGCTCGACGCCAGGCAGGCGCGAAGCCGGGGCAGGGCCGGGGACCAGGGCTGAGACCGGCTTCCCGGCAGGGGGGGAGCGGGAGCATCGGGTGCGGAGTGTGGCGGTCTTGCCGGGTGTGCCGGCGAGGCCGCCGCCGCGTTTTCGGGGGGCCGGTCCGGGGATGCGGTCCGGGGACGCGGCAGGGGAGCGTGGTCAGGGGGCGACCGTGATGCGGAAGACCGGGTGGTCGGTGGCGGCCGCCTGGAGCTCGGACTCCGAGGAGTTCACGGTGATCCCCTTGAAGAACCGGTTGACCTCCCAGCCCCACTTCTTCAGGTAGCCGCGCAGGACGACGGCCTTCTCGGCGGGGTCGGTGAGCTCGGAGACGGTGAAGGCGCGCACCTTGCGGCCCACGCGGAGCTCGCCGCCGCCCGCCGCCCGCATGTTGCGCACCCACTGGGAGTGGCCGCGGGCGGAGACCAGGTACTGGGTGCCGTCCTGGGTGTACGGGTTCACCGGGATCCGCTGCATCTGGCCGGAGGTGCGGCCGCGCACCGAGAGCTCGGCGGTTCCGGCCAGGCTGATGCCGATGCGGGCGAGCTTGCCGAGGAGGGCGTTGAAACGGGTGCCGAGCGGGCTGGCCTGCATGTAGTACGGGGCGGGCGTGTTCATGGCAGCCTCCGGAGGAGTTCTGGAGAGCAGTGCTCTCGTTTGAGATCAGTGTGCACGGATCGGCGCTCCAAAACAAGAGCAGTGCTCTCTAAATGGAGCGCTGCTCCGCTTTTTGGGCAGTGCTCTCGCCGCGTGGCACACTGATCCCCATGAGCACCGTGCGAGGGGCCAGGGAACGAGCCCGCATCGAAGTCACCGCCGCCATCAAGGACGAGGCGCGCCGCGCGCTCGCGGCCGAGGGCGCCGCCAAACTCTCGCTGCGCGCGGTCGCCCGCGAACTGGGCATGGTCTCCTCCGCCCTCTACCGCTACTTCCCCAGCCGCGACGAGCTGCTCACCGCGCTCATCGTCGACGCCTACGACAGCGTCGGCGCCGCCGCCGAGGCGGCCGACGTCCGTTCGCTCACCGCCGGCGCCGCGCCCCGCGCCCGCTGGATCTCGGTCTGCGAGGCCGTCCGCACCTGGGCGCTGGACCATCCGCACGAGTACGCGCTCATCTACGGCTCACCCGTCCCCGGCTACACGGCCCCGGCCGACACCATCGGCCCGGCCTCCCGCGTGGGCAATGCCTTCATCGGCATCGTCCGGGCCGCCTACGAGGGCCGCGGCGTCGCCCTCCCGCCGCTCCCCGCCGAGCTGCGGCCCGAAGCCGTCCGGATGGCCGGGGACTTCGCCGAGGGCCTGCCCCCCGAGGTCGCCGCCGCACTGGTCGCCGCCTGGGCGCAACTCTTCGGGCTGATCTCCTTCGAGCTGTTCGGCCAGTTCACCCGCGTCGTCGAGGACCGCGCCACCTTCTTCACGCACGCGGCCGACCAGCTGGCGCACGGGGTCGGGCTGCCCGCGGTGTGACGAGGCGGCCGGGGTGGTGGCCGGCGAGGGGGTGAGGAGCGGGCCGCGAAAGGGCGAAAGTTCGCTTGTCAGTTCCTCGTACCGAAGCGGAGGATTCGGCCCTGGTGCGCCCGGCCGCCCGTCTAGTGTTCCTCGGGTCGTGTTCCCGTGCCACCCCCTGGCCCCCGCATCCGCCCCGGCACCCGCCGTGGCCCGAGGAGCAGTCATGACCCGCGTCGCGAAGGCCGTTTACGCCGTGCTCGCCACCCTCTTACTCGCCGCGCCGGCGCCCGCGGTCACCGCGTCGGCGAGCCCGGGCCCGGTGCGGGCCGCGCCGACCGCGCCGGCGCCCGCGCCCACCCCCCAGGTGAGACCGACGCCCCGGGCGCCCGGCGTACGGGGCCTGGAGATAGCCGTCCCGGCCTACGTGTGGGCGAACGACCCGATGCTCGTCGACCTCACCGCCACCGGTCCGGCCGCCTCCGTGGTGGTCCTCAATCCGGGCAACGGGGACTCCCCGTTCGACGCCTCCTGGAGAGCCCGGGCCGACGCCCTGCGCACCGGCACCACCGCCACCGGTGAGAGGACCAAGGTGCTGGGCTACGTCCACACCGACCACGGCAACCGCGACCTCGCCGCCGTCAAGGCCTCCGTGGACAACTACCTCAAGCCCGCTGACGGCGGTGACGGGCGCCTCCACGTGGACGGCATCTTCTTCGACGTCGTCAGCCGCGACTGCGGCCCGGGCAACGCCACCCGCGACCACTACGCGGAGCTGCGGCGCTACGTCCAGGACACCATGGAAGCGGTCGCACCCGGCGCCGCGGACCTGGTCGTCAACAACCCGGGCACGGCCATCGCCGACTGCTACCTGGAGCCCGGGCACCGCACCGCCGACGTCTTCGTCACCTTCGAGGACACGTACGCGGCCTACGCGGGCGGCGGCTGGCTCGGCGGCAACGTCTTCAATGCGCTGACCGGCTACCGTTCGGGCGCCGAACTGGACCCGAGCGGTACCGCGTTCTGGCACCTGGTCCACGACGTCCCGGACGTCGCCGCGATGCGCACCACGCTCCGTACGGCCTTCGAACGCGGCGCTGGCTACGCCTATGCCACCAGCACCCGGATGCCGAACCCCTGGAACGCCCAGCCCAGTTGGAAGTACCGTCCCCAGACGGCGTACGCGTCCGGCCTGGGCTGACCCGGCCCGCGGGGCGCCGGTCCCGCGATCGGAGCGGGCCGGGTGGAACTCGAAGGCGGCGCCGTCCGGGAGGACGGCGGCGTAGTGCTCTGGGCGTTCCCAGGTGCGCCCGGGGCGGGTTCGGGGGGACGGACGGTGCCCACGAGCAGTGTGCCCCCGTCCTAGCGGCCGTCGTTCCCCGGGCGGTGGGGGAGGCGCCACAGGACGTGGGCGGCCCGCAGGACGAAAGCCGTCGCACCGAGGACGCCGCCCACGACCGCCAGGGTCCGGCCGGTCGTGGGGGAGAGGTCGAAGGCCAGGGCAGGACCGTACACCGCGGCGAAGACGAGGCCGGCGGCGAAGCCGCCGCTGATGAAGGCGTAGACGATCTCGATGGTGATCGCGTCCCGATCCGCCTGGCTCCGTCGCTCCATGCCGGCAGTCTCACCGCGGACCCGCACTGCCACAAGGGTGCCTCCGGCCGGTGGTTCGGATCCCGGTGGTTCGGATCCCGGCGGTTCGGATCCCGTCCCGGCGGTTCAGATCCCGGCGGTGTCCGCCCAGAGCCGCGCCAGTTCCGCGTCACCCGTGACGCCCGGCCCGGTCAGCGGCCGCCGGTTCCACAGCGCCGAGTAGAGCCAGGCCGCCTCACCCGTCAGAGTGCAGTCGGCCACCCCGCCGTCCTCGTCCCCGCGCACCGTGCGCGCCGGTTCCGGCGACAGGTGTACGGTCCACACCGCGCCCGTGTCGGAGGCCCGCACCCGCATCACGCGGGGCTCCGCCGTCCGGACCCGGCTCTGCGGCCGCGCGTGGAAGCCGGTGAGCAGCTCGTCCACCCCGTCCTGCGCGAAAGCGGGCTCCACCGCCCCGAACCCGGTGCCGAGTGCCGCCTCCGCATCCATCCGGTGCATGGTGGTCTCGTGCGCCTGGCGCCGTGCCCAGAAGGCCAGCGGGGAGGGCGGCGCCGTCGGCAGGAACGTCCAGCACCGGGTGTCGGCCGGCGCCCCGGTCAGGGTGCGCACGAGCGTCGCGTGGCCCTCCCGGAACCAGGCGAGCAGCTCTTCGCCCACCAGTTCCGGGGCATCGGGGAAGGGCGCCCGCCCGCTCAGGCCCTCCGCCACGTACCCGGTCGCCCAGCGGTGCACCGAACCGGTGTGGCGCAGCAGATCGGCGACCCGCCACTCGGGGCAGGTGGGCACCACGGCTTCCGCACCGGCACGTTCGGCGGTGTCGGCGAGCTGCCGGCCCTCGTGGGCCAGGGTCTGCAGGTAATTGATGATCTCCATGCCGGGAGTCTCCCAGCCCCTCGCGGGGCGCACAATGAAGGCCATGGAGTCCACGGACGGCGCCCTCTTCCCGCTCCTCCCACGCGGGCGGACCGAGATCGCCCCCGGCGCCGTGCACGTGCCCGACTGGCTGGATCCCTCGCGCCAGCGGGAGTTGGTGGAGGCCTGCCGCCACTGGGCCCGGCCGCCCGCCGGGCTGCGTACCGTGCGCACACCGGGCGGGGGGACGATGACCGCCTGGCAGGTGTGCCTGGGGCTGCACTGGTACCCGTACGGGTACGCGCCCACCGCCGTCGACGGCGACGGCGCGCCGGTCAAGCCGATGCCCGAGTGGCTCGCGCGGCTGGGGCGGGCGGCGGTGGCCGCCGCGTACGGTACGGCCGCGGAGCCCGGCGCCACGGGTGGTGCCGCCGCGTACGACATCGCGCTGGTCAACTTCTACGACGGCGACTCCCGCATGGGCATGCACCGGGACGCCGAGGAGCGCTCCCCGGCCCCGGTGGTCTCGCTCAGCCTGGGTGATTCATGCCTCTTCCGCTTCGGCAACACCGTTTCGCGCGGGCGTCCGTATCGGGACGTTGAGCTGCGCAGCGGGGATCTGTTCGTCTTCGGCGGGCCGGTGCGACGGGCCTACCACGGAGTGCCGAAAGTCCTGCCCGGCACCGCCCCGCCCGGTCTCGGGCTGAACGGGCGGCTGAACATCACACTCCGGGTCGGCGGGCTCGGCTGACAGGCGGCGTCCCGGGCGCCCCGATCATGCGAGGATCGCTGTCATGAACGGCAACGGGGCCCCGCCGCGGGTAGGGGATGTGACCACGGTGTCCGCTGGGACGGACGGGACTCACCACGGGACGCACGGCGCGGAAGGCACGGCCGGAAGGGCCGGAACGGCCGGGGTCGAGAGGGCGGACGGGACCCCGACGCCCACCACGCCGGGCGTGGCCCCCGGGCCGGCCGTGGCCACCGGGCCGGCCGTGGCCACCGGGCCGGCCGTGGCTTCCGGGCCGGCCCCCTCACCCCCGCCCGCCGTGTCCACCGCATCGGCCGCCTCCGCGCGGACCAAGCTGGAACGGGGCCGCGGTGCGCTCGGGCCGGCGCTGGAGCTGGTCCATACCGGCCGGGCCCCGACCCGCGCGGTCCTGACGGCCGAGCTCGGCGTCACCCGCGCCACCGCCGGGGCCGTCGCCGCGGAGCTGGAGGCGCTCGGCCTGATCCGCGTGGACTCCCGCCCCGGCGGGGCCGGCGGCGCCCAGGGCCGCCCCTCGCACCGGCTCTCCGTGGACGAGAACGGCCCCGTGGCGCTGGCCGCGCAGGTGCACTCGGACGGGTTCCGGGCCGCCCTGGTCGGCCTCGGCGGCCGGATCGTGGCCACGGCCCCCGGCAGGGTGCCCGTCTCGGCCGACCCCGCGCAGGTGCTCGGCGCGGTCGTCGAAGCCGGGGCGGCGCTGCTCGCGGAGACGGGCCGGCGCTGCGTGGGCGCGGGACTGGCGGTGCCCTCGGCGGTCGCGGAGCCGGAGGGCACGGCGCTGAACCCGCTCCACCTGGCCTGGCCGGCCGGATCGCCCGTGCGCGACATCTTCGCCGACTGTGTGAAGACCGCCGGCATCGACGGACCGGCACTGACCGGCAACGACGTCAACCTCGCCGCACTCGCCGAGCACCGCCACGGCGCCGGCCGCAGCGCGCAGCACCTGCTGTGCGTGGCCACCGGGCACCGCGGGGTCGGTGGGGCACTCGTGCTGGACGGCCGTCTGCACAGCGGGAGTTCGGGCCTGGCCCTGGAGGTCGGCCACCTCACCGTGAACCCGGAGGGGCGGCCCTGCCACTGCGGCAGCCGCGGCTGTCTCGACGTGGAGGCCGACCCGCTGGCCTTCCTCACCGCCGCCGGGCGCACGCCGGGCCCCGAGGTGTCGCTGCTCCAGCAGGCCCGGGACCTGCTGCGCGAGGAGTACGCGGACCCGGGTGTACGGGCGGCCACGGAGGAGCTCATCGACCGGCTCGGCCTGGGCCTCGCGGGTCTGGTGAACATCCTCAACCCGGACCGGATCATCCTGGGTGGGCTCCACCGCGAGCTGCTCCACGCCGACCCGGAGCGGCTGCGCGCCGTGGTCGCGGACCGCAGCCTGTGGGGGCGCAGCGGAGGCGTGCCGATCCTGCCCTGCACGCTCGACCACAACAGCCTGGTCGGCGCCGCGGAACTGGCCTGGCAGCCGGTCCTCGACGACCCCCTCGGAGCCCTGGGGGCGATGGCCTGACGCCCGCGGCCGCCGGTCCCGGGATGCCGGGGACCCGCGCCCGGAGCCCTACCCGGGCCGGGCGCCGACCGAGGCGGCCACCGGCAGGCGGGCGGAGACCGGTTCGGGGGGTGCGGCGGCGGGCGGGGCCGGGGCGGGTTCCCGTACCGGCTTCTCCGCCAGGAGTACCGGGTGGCGGTCCGGCGCCGCCGGGCCCGGGGCGGTGCACAGGGAGAACCACACCACCTTGCCCGGGCTGTTGTCCTGGGGCCGCGCCCCCCACGCCTCGCTGAGGGCCTCCACGAGCGCGAGCCCGCGTCCTGAGGTCTCCAGGTCCGGCGCCTCGGCCCCGGGCTCCGAGGGGGGCCGGGAGGTTCCGGAGACCCCGTGGCGCCCGGCTGCCCGGAGCACCGGGAGACGGGGGTCGCTGTCGTAGACGGAGACGGTCACGCGGCCGAGGCGCAGTTCGATCTCGACGGTGCACGTCTTGTCCGGCTGCGCGTGGCGGTGGACGTTGCTGAGCAGCTCCGTCACGCCGAGTGCGGCCCGGTCGATGAGCGGATCGAGCTGCCAGTGGCGCAATTGTGCGGAAACGATTCGGCGGATCTGTCCGATCCGCAAGGGCAGGGCCTGCAGTTCGACGACGCAGTGCCTGCGGGAATGACTGATCACGGCTGCGACTCCCCGACATCAGTGTTACGGGTGCTGCACCCTCGGTGACGCCTCCCCAGGGTCACCCACTGTGGACGTATGTGCAACCGAAAGCGATCGAAAGCGATTCGCATGGATACCCAAAGTGACTGTTTGTGCAGGTGAGGGGGGTACATTGCGAAAGCGGGCGGTCCAGGGACGAGCCCCGCCAGCACTCGGGACATCGGGAAGTACGAAGGAGCACGGCGCATGAGCACCACCGGTACGACCGCCACGACCATCGACGTCGACCGCAGCGACGCGGACTACCGCGCCTGGCTGAAGGAAGCCGTCCGCAAGGTGCAGGCGGACTCGAACCGCTCCGCCGACACCCACCTGCTGCGCTTCCCGCTCCCCGAGGCCTGGGGCATCGACCTCTACCTCAAGGACGAGTCCACCCACCCGACGGGCTCCCTCAAGCACCGCCTCGCCCGCTCGCTGTTCCTGTACGCCCTGTGCAACGGCTGGGTCCGCCCCGGCCGCCCCGTCATCGAGGCATCGTCCGGATCCACCGCCGTGTCGGAGGCGTACTTCGCCAAGCTGATCGGTGTTCCGTTCATCGCCGTCATGCCGCGTACGACGAGCCCCGAGAAGTGCCGGCTGATCGAGTTCCACGGCGGCGAGTGCCACTTCGTCGACGACTCGATGAAGATGTACGAGGAGTCGGCCGAGCTCGCCGCGCGCACCGGCGGCCACTACATGGACCAGTTCACCTACGCGGAGCGTGCGACGGACTGGCGCGGCAACAACAACATCGCGGAATCGATGTACCAGCAGCTCCGTCTGGAGCGTTACCCCGAGCCCACGTGGATCGTGGCCACGGCCGGCACCGGCGGCACCTCGGCGACGATCGCGCGCTACGTGCACTACATGCAGCACGACACCCGCATCTGCGTCCCGGACCCGGAGAACTCCTGCTTCTTCGACGGCTGGACCAACAACGACCCGCACGCGACCAGCGACTGCGGTTCGCGCATCGAGGGCATCGGCCGGCCCCGGATGGAGCCGAGCTTCGTGCCCGGCGCGATCGACCGGATGATGCGGGTTCCCGACGCGGCGAGCGTGGCCGCGTGCCGTGCGCTGGAGACGGCGATCGGCCGCAAGGCGGGCGGTTCCACCGGCACCGGGGTGTGGAGCGCGCTGAAGATCATCTCTGAGATGGTGGCGGAGGGCCGCACGGGCAGTGTCGTCACCCTGCTCTGCGACCCGGGCGACCGGTACCTCGACAAGTACTACTCCGACGCGTGGCTGGCGGAGCAGGGGCTGGACATCGCCCCGTACGCGCGGACCCTCGAGACCATGCTGGCGACCGGGGTATGGAGCGAGCCGGTCGGCTAAACGTTTCCCCCGTGCGTTCTCCTGGCCCGCGCCGGGCCCGCCGACTACGCTGTGTGGACTTTGGGCACGGCACGGGGTGGGGCGGGGAGCATGGCGGCGACCGAGGGCGGCGGCAGCCCGGCTGAAGGCGTCGGCGAGGGCGGGCCGTTGGCCTGTCCGCGCTGCGGCCGGGAGGACCAGGTGCTGGGCGTGTCAGCCGCGTACCTGCGGGCCAAGGCCAGGATGAGGGTGGAGCGCGGCGGCGGGGACGACGACAGCGTCACGATCCGCGAGGAGAACTCGGCGCTGGCCAAAGCCCTCGCGGTCGCCCCTGACGAGCCGGACAACGGCACAGCGGGCTGCGTCGGGGTGCTGCTCGTCCTCGCCTCGATCGGTGCCTTCGTCTGGGGTGCGATCGAGGGGAAGTGGTTCGAGAACGACACGGCCCCGCGGCTCTACGGGACCGACGGCGACGGCCTGTTCGCGATGGACCGGCCCACGAGCTGGCTGGGCTGGACCGGTGCGGCCCTGCTGCTCCTGGGCGTCATCCTCATCGCCGTGTCGGGCCGGGCCGTACGAACCTGGCGGCGCCGGACCGGACCGGGGCGGGTGGCCGCCGACCGTGTCTGGGCGGACGCCTGGTACTGCGGCCGCTGCGGTAGGACCCATTTCGCGGGCGAACGGTCCCTGACCCTGCAGGAGTTCCGGAACCGGGTCTGGTCGGCCGGTGGCTACGGCGACCTGGCGGTGCGGCACCCCGCGGTCTGATCCGTGACACGACTGTGGCGATAATTCCGTGGGCCCGGCGCCGTCGGCTGCCTACGCTGTGCGGACTTCGATCACGGCGGAGCCTCGGGGGAACCATGGCGGGCATCGAATACAACAGACCGGAGCGGGACGCGCGGACGCGGGACGCGCGGACGCGGGACGCGCGGACGCGGGACGCGCGGACGCGGGACCAGGACCCGGGGCGTTCTGGCCCCCCGGCGGTGGGCCAGGGCTCGCTGCCGGTGTGTCCCAGCTGCGGCCGGTCCGAGGAAGTGCGGGCGGTCCAGGCGGTGTTCCTGGACGGGCACCGGCACGTCCGTGACGAAAGCGGTGTCGGGAGCGAGCGCCAGACCACCACCCGGGAAGTGGTCTCGCGGCTGGCCCGGGACCTGGCGCCGGTCCCGCCCAAGCCGTCGGCCCGGGGGTGGGGGTGTCTGGGTGTGCTCCTGGTCATGGGGTCGATCCCCCCATTCGTGATCGCCGTGGTGACCGGGCAATGGCTCAGCGACGAGCCGGACCTCTCGGCGCCCACCGGTCCCGGCTCCAGTGACTCCTTCGGCCCGCCCGATCTCGGGTTCCTGGCCTGGATCTCGGCGGGCATGCTGCTGGTCGCCGTAGGCCTGTTCGTCTGGGCGGCCAGGTCTCTCCGGGCGTACCGCGCGAAGACCGAGCCCGGTCGCGAGGCGGCGGAGCGGCTCTGGCGGCAGGGCTGGCACTGCGCGCGCTGCGGGACGGTGCACTTCTCGGGTGGACGGGCCCTGAACCTCCAGGAGTTCCGTACGCAGGTGTGGACCGCGGGTGGCTACGGAGAGCTGGCCGCACGCCACCCCGCGGGCGGTGGGAGCACCCGAGGCTGATCCGGGGCCCGCTCCGGCCGGCCGACCGACCCGGCGGCCCTTTACTGGTCCGCCCCGCTCCGTCCGGCAAGTCGGCGGTCCAGGGTGCGGACCGCGGTGCGGAAGGAGTGGCCGAGCCCCGGGCGGGCGGCGACCGCGCCGAACCGGAAGGGGGCCGTCCCGTCCGCCGCGAAGGTCCAGCGGACGTGCGTGCCGGAGCCGGAGGGGGTGAGGCGCCACTCCTCCAGCAGGGCCCGCATGCCGGGGGCGTTGGTCTCGTCGACCCGGTACGCGTAGCGCCGCTCCGGATCCGCGGCCATGATCGTCTCCTGGAACCGGACCCCGCCCATCAGCCTGATCTCGCGCCCCGCGCCCCCGTGGGTCGGCCGGGCCAGGGTGACGGCCCGGAACCAGCTCGGCCAGCCCTCCAACTCCTCGGCCAGCGCCTGGTACACGGTCTCGGGCGCCGCCGTGATCCGGGCGGCGAAGGTCAGGCGTACGGGGGCGTTCTCGATGAAGTCCAGCCCCACGGGGCGCAGTCGGCGGGCCATGGCGGTACTCCCTGGGTTCGGCGGACAACCGGTGGCGTCCGGCGGGCTGCCACCCTAGCTGGCGGGTCGTCAGATGTCCCCGGCGGGGTGTCCAACCCGTTTCGCGGACCGGGTCCGGGCCGGGACAATGCCGTGCATGCTTATCAGAGCCGCGCACATCGACGAACTGCCCCTCCTGCAGGACATCGAGCGGGCCGCGGGGGAGTGCTTCCGGGCCATCGGCATGCCGGAGATCGCCGACGACGATCCCCTTCCGCTGGAGGAACTCCTCGGATACCGGCGGGCCGGGCTGGCCTGGGTCGCGGCCGAGGAGACGGACACAGGGACGGGCGCGGGGACGGGCGCGGGTTGGGGAATCCCGGTCGGCTACCTGATCGCCGACCGGGTCGACGGCAATCTCCACATCGAGCAGGTGTCGGTACATCCGGACCGCGCCCACCGCCGCATCGGCCGGTCCCTGCTGGAACACCTGGCGGAGCGGGCGGGAGCGGAGGGCGTCCCCGCCCTGACCCTCACCACCTTCACCGACGTCCCGTGGAACGCCCCGTACTACGCCCGCTGCGGCTTCCGGATCCTGGACGACAGCGGCCTGGGCCCCGGGCTGCGCGACATCCGCGACCGGGAGGCCGTGCACGGCCTCGACCGCTGGCCCCGGGTGTGCATGCGCCGGGACCTCTGAACGGGCACCCGGCCACAGCCCCGGTACCCGTTCAGAGCGCCGGTACCCGGGGCACCGCGAGCCCGGGGAGCTCCGGCAGGTCCGCCGGGAACAGCAGGGTGAGATCCTCCGTGCTCGGGTCCGGCAGCTGCGCCACCCGCCCCGCGTGCCGCTCGACCATCGACTCGAAGGTCTGGCGGGCGGTGCGGCCGTTGCCGAAGGCCGGCCCCTTGGGCAGGTCCGTGAAGTACGTCAGCAGAGCGTCGGAGGTCTTCTCGCCGAGCAGGTACTCGTGCTCCTCGGCCTGCTGTTCCACGATCCGCAGGAGCTCCTCGGGCCCGTAGTCCCCGAAGGTGATGGTCCGGGAGAAGCGGGAGGCCACCCCCGGGTTCACGGTCAGGAAGCGGTCCATCTCCGCCGTGTACCCGGCGACGATCACCACCACCGCGTCCCGGTGGTCCTCCATCAGCTTCACCAGCGTGTCAATCGCCTCGCGCCCGAAGTCGCGGCCCGAGTCCTCGGGCGCCAGCGCGTACGCCTCGTCGATGAACAGCACCCCGCCGCGCGCCCGGTCGAAGGCCTCCTGGGTGCGGATCGCCGTGGACCCGATGTGCTCGCCGACCAGGTCCACCCGGGACACCTCCACCAGGTGGCCGCGCTCCAGCACTCCGAGGGAGGCCAGGATCTCCCCGTACAGCCGGGCCACCGTCGTCTTCCCGGTACCGGGGGAGCCGGTGAAGACCAGGTGGCGGCGGACCGAGGCCGCCTTGAGCCCCGCCTGCTGCCGCCGCCGGCCCACCTCGATCATGTCGGTGAGCGCGCGGACCTCGCGCTTGACGCTGTCCAGCCCGACCAGTGCGTCGAGCTGTCCCAGTACCTCACCCGAACCGCGCGCGGCGTCCGGCCCGGTGGCGTCCGGCCCGGTCTCGTCGGCGGGCCGCGGCGCCGGCACCCGGTCCGCCGCCGACGGCGCCACGGGACCCCGCGCGGCCGAGACCGTACGGATCCCCGCGCGCTCCCCGGCCACCGCACCCGAGCCCGCGGCGGACTGGGCGGCGAGGCGGGGCCCCGATTCGTCGCTCGTGCACTCCTCGGCGACCGGGCCGTCCTCCGCGAACTCGTAGCCCCCGCGCGCGCAGCGCTCCGTGTGGCAGCGGTTCAAGGAGGTGCGGCAGCCGTCGATGACGTGGAAGCCGAAGCCCGCGCTGCCCGTCACCCGGCAGGCCGTGAACGTTCCGCGCCCGCCCGCCGACACGTAGAAGCCGGCCTCGGCCGGGGAGCTGACCGTGCACCGCTCCAGCGTGGGATCGGCGCCCTTGGTGACGATCACCCCGGTCTGGACGGAGTCGATGGCGCAGTTGGCGAGGGTGCCGCCGCTGCCGTGGTCGCGGAACCAGGCGCCGGTCGCCGCCTCCCGGATCCGGCAGTCGTCGAGCTGGGCCGTCGCCCCGTCGCTCACCGATACGGCGGTGTTGCGCACCTGGGAGAGATCGCTGTCCACCACGTCGACGCGTGAGCCCCGGTCCAGTACGAACAGCGCGTCCGGCACGTCGTGCACCCGGCAGGACTCCAGGGAGACGCCGGCCCCGTCGCTGATCCAGACGGCGGGGTAGTCGCCGGTGCTGTCGTGGATCTCGCAGGAGTCGGCGACGACCCGGGTGCCCGGATCCCACACGGACAGGCCGTTGCGGCCGAAACGGCGGACGGTGGTGCGGCTGAGCGTCAGCACGGAACGGGAACGCAGGTCCACCGCGTTCTCCGGGATGTCGTGGATGTCGCAGCCGGCGAGGGTGAGGACGGCGTCCGTGTCGAGGGTGACCCCGTCGGCCGAAGTGCGGTGGACCGAGCAGTCGGTGAGCACCGCCGTGGCCCGCGCGGCGATCTGCATGCCGGCGCCCTTGATCTCGTACACCTCGCAGCCCAGTGCCTCCAGGCCCGACCCCTCGCCGGTCACGCCGATGCCGGCGCCCGTGGCGTGGTGGATCCGGCAGCGCTCCAGCCGGGGGCGGCCACCGCCGCGCACCGAGACGCCGGTCTGGCCGGCGGCCACCACCTCGCACTCCTCGAACACCCCGCCGCCGCCGTCCAGTACGGCGATCCCGGCCCCGGCCGGATTCTCCACCGTGCAGCGCCGCACCAGTGGCCGGGCGCCGCTGCCGCGGACCTCGATGCCGGCCGAGGAACGGGTGCTCACGCGGAGGTCGGTCAGTTCGGGGGAGCCGTCCTCGACGAGCAGCGCGGGCGCCGTCGGGTCCTGGCCCTCGAGGTGGAGGTCCTGGACGACGGCGGAGGCGCGGACGGTCAGCGCGACCCCGTCGGGCGGTGCGATCCGCACCGAGCCCACCGCGCCCTCCGGAGCGCGCAGGGTCACGGCGTGGTGCAGCACCAGGTTCTCCCGGTAGGTGCCGGGCGCGATGGACAGGACGTCGCCGTCGCCCGCCGCGGCCAGCGCGGCGGTCAGCGTCGGATATTCACCGGAGCGGCGACGCCACCGCGAGGAACCGCCGTGCGTCACCTGGACCGTGCCCTGAGCCATGGTGCTGTCGTGCCCCCACCCTCGTGTTCCGCGTGTTCGTGTGCCTGTGTCCGTTCGCGTGCTCGCGCTGCCGAACGGCCGCCCGGTCGGACCGACTGCCGCGGCGCTCAACCGTAGCGCGCGCGGGGCCGGTGAGTTGCCAGGTCAGCTGCCCGCGCCCGCCCGACCCCAGTCAGGTCCCGCCGCGGCCCACGCACGGTCCAGCCGTATGTACCGCCGATGCATGAGCCTTCGTACGACCAGGCGGCGAAGTGTCTCCACCAGCGCGCCGATGCCGAGGGCCGCCGCGAGTCCAGCCATGCCCGCGTGGAAACTGGCGGACGAGGGGTCCAGGGGCTGCCCGACCAGCCGGCCGTGGCTGTCGGTCCATATCCGGAACCGGTCGCCGGTGTGCGGCGGTTCCTCCGCCGCCGGCACCGTGCCTTCGTGGTTGCTGCCGTCGGGCGCGATCCACGACGCGACGATCCGCGTGCGCTGCGGGCTCTGGCGCTGCGCCGCCGGATCGGTGGCCGAGCCGGCGATCGGATCCGGTGCCGGCCGGACCACCACCGCGGGTACGAGATGCCGCTCCAGCCGCTGTTCGCGCGCGGCACGCTGCAGTGTGCCGTCCACGCGCAGGCCCGCTGCGCAGCCGATGGCCGGAGCCACCAGCAGGACGCACACCAGCGCGGCGAAGGCCACCCACGCCTCGAACAGATCCGTCTGGCGGCGCAGCGGATTGCGCCGCCATCGCCACACGCCCCATGCTGTCCACACGGTCCGGCTCCCCCTACTTGTGCCAGTCTCCGCCTGCCTGCCGTCCCAGCCTCCCGCATGCCCCGGGCCCACGCATTCCGGGACTCGCGAGACGTGTGTCACCCGATCCGGTGCTCACGCCTCGAATGATCCAACGGGCAGCGTGCGGTGGTTGGTTCCACAGAGGCGGGAGAGCCCCCCGAAGGTGTCATTCCGGGTGGGCCCCGGCCCCTGGCCGTCGCTCATTCCAGGACGCGGACCTCGTCGCCGACGCGTACGGTGCCCAGCTCCACCGGCACCAGCATGCGCCCGAAGGCCAGCGACTTCCCGATCCGGCGGTGCACGGCCAGGGTCCTGAGCGGCTCCTTGCCCCGCAGTGCCGTCGTCTGGTCGGTGGTCGTGACGACGCAGCGACCGCACTCGCGCACCCCGCGGAAGACGGCGTCGCCGATGGCGACGCGCCGCCAGGCGTCCTCGGCCCAGGCCTCGGCCCCGGAGACCACCACATTCGGGCGGAAACGGTTCATCGGGAGCGGACCCTCGTGGGCGTGAGCCCCCTGCGCGATCAGCGAGTTGAGCGCGTCCAGCGAGGCCAGGGTGGAGATCAGCACCGGATAGGCGTCGGCGAGGCTCACGGTCTCACCGGGCAGCGCGTAATCCGGATCCACGGGCCGCCGTACGGCCGGGTCGTCCAGGTGCACCAGACGGGCCGGTGTCCCGAGGTACGCGGTGAACCAGTCGGCGGCGGCGCGCGCCGCCACCAGGGTCCGCACCTTCTTGCCGAAGAGGACCACGGGCTCCAGCGGACCCGGCTCCGGAACCTCCACCGTCAGGGCCGCCATCCCCGGTGCCGAGACCTCGAACCCGCCGCCCCCCAGCGGACGGGCGCACGCCAGTGCCAGCCTCGGCTGCTGGCGCTGGGTGATGACCGTGCCCTCGCTGTCCACGACCGCCCAGCGGCGGTCGCCGGACAGACCCCAGGGCTCCACGGCCACCTCGTCGGGAGCTGTCCCCGCTACCGACTTGACGGGATGGACGTGGAGCGCCTGGACATGCAGTTTCGCCATGAGGGAATAGTGCCAGTCGCCCTCAGGGCCTCTGCGGCGACCTCGTCGGAGCGTGCCGGGCGGGCCGGGCCGTCAGTAGCCCCGGCCCTGCGGCTGGTACGGGCGGCCGTACGGGTCCTCGAACGACGGGGCCGGGACGGATGCGGGCTGCGCCTGCACCGGGCGCGGCGCGGCCGGGCGCATCGCCTCGTACCCGGTGCCCGTGGGGACCGGACGGGGCTGCTGCGGCTGGGGCTGCGGCGCGTACCCCGTGCGGGCCGCGAACTGCTGCGGCGGAATGTAGGGGGCGGGCGCCTGCTGGAGCGGCATCGGCTGCTGCATCGGAGACATCTGCTGCATCTGCTGCGGGGCGGCCTGGTGCTGGTACTGGTACCCGTACGACGGGGCCTGCTGGTGCTGCTGCGAAACCGCCGGCGGCAGCGCGGGGAGCGCGGACGCGAGAGCCGGGAGGTACCCACCGCTCGAGTAGCCGGAGCTCGGCGAGTCGTACGCGGCCGGGACGCGGATCGGGGCGATCTGCGGCGTGCCGCGTTCGGCGACGAGGGAGTCGTAGATAGGGGTGTCCGGGAAGGAGGGCGCGGAGTAGTAACCGCCGCCATAAGTGGAGCGGGGGGAGGTCATGGACCTAAGTTAAGCCCACGACTTCACGGGGTCCATAGCGAGGTGTCACCAACACCGCCCTGACCTGCATATTCGCAGGTCAGGGCCACAGCTTTCACTTCACGTTCACGTGCACGATTTCACCACTTCCGTCCCGGCTTGCTCCTACTCGTACTCACCAGTTGAGTCGTGCACCGATGGTGTGCCGATTGCGTGCTGACAGAGCGTCACAAGTCCGTGACCTCGGATGACACGATTTCGGAGGGCGAGGACCGGTTTCACGCATCGCTGGGGCGGGCATAGGTACGCCCCTTCCATGCCGCTCCGCGTCCGCGGTAGTGCTGCACGGCCGAGTCGACGGTCATCAGGAGGTAGAGCAGCGCGGTGAGCGGAAGCAGCGGGGCGAGGGCGAGCGGCTGGCGGTAGTAGCGCAGCATCGGCAGGTAGGTGCCGGCCATCAGCAGCCAGGCCAGACCACCCGCCCAGGCGACGCCGGGCCGGCCGGCGGCCAGACCGGCCAGCAGGGCGGCCGGGGGCACGAGGTAGACGAGGACCAGCCCGGCCACCGTTCCCGCCAGGAGCGCGGGCCGGTGGCGCAGTTGGGCGTAGGCGCTGCGCGAGACCATCCGCCACAGGTCCGCGAGGGAGGCGTACGGACGCACGCTGTCCACCCGCTCCGCGAGGCCGAGCCAGATCCGCCCGCCGGTGCGCTGCACGGCCCGCGCGAGGGAGACGTCATCGATGACGGCCTGGCGGATCGACTCCGGAACCCCGGCCCGTACCGCCGCCCCGGTGCGCAGCAGGACGCACCCGCCGGCCGCGGCGGCCGTGCGGGCGGCGGGGCGGTTGATCCAGCGGAAGGGGTAGAGCTGGGCGAAGAAGTACACGAAGGCCGGGACGATCAGCCGCTCCCAGACGCTGACGGCGCGCAGCCGGGCCATCTGGGAGACGAGGTCGAGGTCGGCCGCCGTCGCCGCGGCGACCAGCTCGCGCAGGCTGTCGGGTTCGTGCGCGATGTCGGCGTCGGTGAGGAGGAGGTAGTCGGGCTCGCCGGAGACCGACGAGCGGGCGTGCGCGATGCCGTGCCGGAGCGCCCAGAGCTTGCCGGTCCAGCCGGCGCCCGGTTCCCCGGGCGAGACGACGGTGAGGGGCAGCCCGGGCTGCGCCCCGGCCAGCCGGCGGGCGAGGGCGGCGGTGCCGTCCGTACTGCCGTCGTCGACCAGGACGATCTCGGCCTCGCCGGGGTAGTCCTGCGCGAGCAGCGAGGGCAGGCTCAGCGGCAGCACCCCGGCCTCGTCCCTGGCGGGGACGATGATCGCGACGGACGGCCAGCGGGCGGGCGCGTGCCGGGGAGGGAGGCGCGTGTCGGTCCGCCAGAACATGCCCTGGCCCAGGGTGAGCCAGAGCCAGACGGCGAGCGATGCGCAGGCGGCGACGAGGAGGGGACCCATGCCTGCAGTGTGCCGGGAACGGGCGTGTGCGGCGTGGCGGGACACCGGGGTTCGGCGCGCGGCCGCGGGGGACCTGCGGTCCCGCCACCCCGGGCTCGGCCGGGGCATCGATTAAGGTGACCAAGTGAAGATCGCCCTGATGGACTCCGGAATCGGCCTCCTCGCGGCCGCCGCCGCGATGCGCGGGCTGCGGCCGGACGCCGAGCTGGTGCTGTCCTGCGACCCCGACGGCATGCCCTGGGGTCCGCGGACCCCGCAGGACCTCACCGGGCGGGCGCTCGCCGTCGCGCGGGCCGCTGCCGAGCACCGGCCGGACGCGCTGATCGTCGCCTGCAACACCGCTTCCGTGCACGCCCTGCCCGCACTGCGCGCCGAGCTGGAGCCCGCGATCCCGGTCATCGGGACCGTACCGGCGATCAAGCCCGCCGCGACCGCCGGCGGCCGGGTGGCCATCTGGGCCACCCCCGCCACCACCGGCAGCCCCTACCAGCGCGGCCTGATCCGCGACTTCGCCGACGGGGCGCGGGTCACCGAGGTGCCCTGCCCGGGGCTGGCCGACGCCGTCGAGGCGGCCGACGAGGCCGCCGTCGTACGGGCCGTCGCGGCGGCCGCCGCGCTGACCCCGGCCGACGTCACCGATGTGGTGCTCGGCTGCACCCACTACGAGCTGGTCGAGGCCCCCATCCGGGCCGCGCTCGACCGGCGCACCGGCGGCGGCGCGTTCGTCTTCCACGGCTCCGCGGAGCCCGTCGCCGTCCAGGCGCTGCGCCGGATCGGCGCCCGGCCGGAGCCCGGCCTGCCGCGCACCGGAAGCCTGACCGTCCTGCTCAGCGGACGCCCCGGCACGCTGCCCGAGGCGGCTTTCGGGTACACGGAAGGCCGTCTCCTCGCCGGTCGGAGCGCTGCCGTCGGGCGATGAGCCCCAGGCGCGGCCCCGGGACGGATCAGGAGCTCCCGCTCCTGAGGATGACCAGCCGCTGGGTCGCGCGGGTCATGGCGACGTAGCGGTCGACGGCTCCTTCGGTGCCCTCGCCGAAGGTTTCCGGGTCGATCAGGACCACGAGATCGAATTCGAGCCCCTTCGACAGAGCCGGCGTCAACGGCCGGACGCGGGACGATGCCCGCGGTGCGCCGCCGCCTGCGTCACCCGTACCGATGACGCAGGCGACGCCTTCCGCGTGCGCGGCGAGCCAGGCGTCGAGCACCGCGTCCAGATCGGCGACGGATCCGTGCACGACGGGGATGCCGCTGGCGCGGATGGACGTGGGCACGTTGGCGTCCGGGATCGCGGCGCGGATGGCCGGCTCGGCCACCGCCATGACCTCTTCCGGCGTGCGGTAGTTGACGCTCAGGGAGGCCACCTCGATCCGGTCGAGCCCGGCCCGTTCGAGCCGTTCCCGCCAGGACTCCGTGAACCCCTGCCTGGCCTGGGCCCGGTCGCCCACGACGGTGAAGCTCCGTGACGGGCAGCGCAGCAGGAGCATCTGCCACTCGGCGTCCGTCAGTTCCTGGGCCTCGTCCACGACGACGTGCGCGAACGGGCCGGCGAGCAGATCGGGGTCGGCGGTGGTCAGCGCGCTCTCGTCGATCAGGGTGTCCTGCAGGTCCCGCCCGTGCAGCATCCCCAGCGCACCCTCGCTCTCGTCGATCACGACGTTCTGCAGCAGGCTGTCCATGACGTCGGCCCGGCGCGCGCGTTCGGCCGCGACGGCGGCCTCGTTGCGCCGCCTGCGCGCGGAGGCCCCCGCGTCACCCAGCCGCTGCCGGGCCGCGTCCAGGAGCGGCAGGTCCGACACGGTCCAGGCGTGGGCGTCGGGGCGCTGGAGTGCGCTCACCTCCTCGCGGTCCAGCCAGGGGGCGCACTTGCGCAGGTAGGCGGGCACCGACCACAGGTCGCCGACCAGGTCGGTGGCCTCCAGCATCGGCCACGCGCGGTCGAGGGTGGCGTTCAGCTCCCGGTTCTGGAGCAGCGACCTGCGCAGCAGTTGGGGCGGGACCTCGTTGTCGGCGTCCTCGACACCCTGGGCGTCCTGGTCCTCGTACTCCTCCGTGTGCTTGTCCATGAGGATCGTGACCAGTTCCTCGCGGATCTGGTCGCGCGCCTCGTTGTGCGGCGTGCCCGGTTCGACGGCGGCGAACGCGTCCGCCCAGTCGGCGGCGGTCAGCCGGACCTCGGACCAGTGGGTCGAGACCGTCATGCCCTCGGCCGGCGGCTCCTCGTAGATGCGGACGGCGGGCTCGATCGCCTTGACCATGTCCGCCGAGGACTTCAGGCGGGCCACGCGCGGGTCGTCCTCGACGGCCGCCGCCGCCCCCTCGGTGACGAGGTCGCGCAGGGTGCAGGTCTGCAGGCCCTCCTCACCGAGGCTGGGCAGCACATCGGCGACGTAGGCCAGGTAGGGCTGGTGCGGGCCGACGAACAGCACGCCGCCCCGGCGGTGCCCGAGTCGGGGGTCGGAGTACAGGAGGTGCGCGGCGCGGTGCAGGGCGACGACGGTCTTGCCGGTGCCCGGACCGCCGTCCACGACGAGCGCGCCGCGGGATCCGGCCCGGATGACGGCGTCCTGATCGGCCTGGATGGTGGCGAGCACGTCGCGCATCCGGGCCGACCGGTTGCCGCCCAGGCTGGCGATGAAGGCGGACTGGTCGTCGAGAGCGGCGTGCCCCTCGCGCCCGTCGGCGGTGAACACCTCGTCCCAGTAGTCGCTGATCCGGCCGCGGGTCCAGCGGTAGCGGCGGCGGCTCACCAGACCCATCGGGTTGGCGTGGGTCGCCGCGAAGAACGGCTCGGCAGCGGGGGAGCGCCAGTCGATCAGCAGCCGGCGCCCCTCGCTGTCGGTGAGGCCGAGGCGTCCGACGTACACGGGCTCGGGGTCGTCCGCGGGGACGATGTGACCCAGGCAGAGGTCCAGGCCGAAGCGGCGCAGCGTGCGCAGGCGACCGGTCAGGCGGTGGATCTCCGAGTCCCGGTCCATCGCCTCGCGGCCGATGCCGCCGGGCGCCTTGCGCGCGGCGTCGAGGCGCCGGGACAGTTCGGCGACCGAGTGCTCGAGGCTCTGCGAGACCGCCGCGAAGTGCCGCTCGTCGCCGCCGGTCATCGCCGGATCGGCCTTGGCCGAGAGGTGGTCGGGAAGGTCGAACGCGCTGAGGGCCGGAGGGGTCGGGCCGGCGGATCCCACCGCCGACTCGACGCCACCGCGGGACCCATTGACGGACAACAGCTCACGCACTTGGCAAATCTCCTGATTCCGCAGGTTCTGGCCTTAGGTCGGAGATCTTCCCCCGCGAAGGGGGCCTTGCCGCAAGCCCCCCAGTGCGCTATACGTTGTAAGTGGCAAGGAGTGGGTTCTCCTCCTGTGCCGTCGCGAGGCGCCGGGCCAGTTCCCGCAGCGCGGCAGAGTCCAGGACCCGGTCCCCCCAACCCGGCAGCGGCACGTGCAACGGGGCCGTCCAGGACTCCGGCACTGCCGCCTGCCCGTACCGCGCACCGGCCAGGATGCCGGTCACCGCCGCCACCGTGTCGGTGTCCCCGCCCAGGTCCACGGCGGCCCGGACGGCTTCGGTGAAGCCCGCCGTGGTGCGCAGCGCCCACACCGCCGAGCCCAGGCAGGGCCACACCGCCCCGTTGAACTCGGTGGCCAGGTCCGGGTGCCAGTCCGGGGCGAGGACCCGCGCGTACCCCTCGCGGTGGTCCGGGTGGACCTCCGCCAACGTCGCTTCCAGCGCCGCCAGTGGATCGGCCCCGTCCAGTGCCACGCGGACGAGCTCGTGCAGGACGGCCGTCCCCTCCCAGGCGGCCCGGTCCCCGTGGGTGAGGGCCGCGATGCGCCGGGCGGCGTCCATGGTCGCGGACCGCCCCGCCGGAGCGAAGTACACGGCCGAGGTCGAGGCGCGCATCAGGCAACCGTTGCCCGCGGCCCGCGCGTTGATCTGGAAGTGCAGCGCGGCGGCCAGGTCCCACGGGTCGCCGCTCGTCAGCACGTCCTCCGTCTGGAGCCCGATGTCCTTGGGGTCCCCCGCCGCCCAGCGCTGGAACCGGCCGAAGAGGTCGGGGAGTTCCAGTCCGCCGCACTCCAGCAGGGATTCGCCGACCAGCACCGCCATCTGCGTGTCGTCGGTGGCCTCGCCCGGGTCCCAGCCGCCGCCCCCGCGCATCTCCTCGCCGCGGGCGGTCAACTGCCCGGCGGGGCCGAACTCGTAGGGCGCGCCGAGCGCGTCACCGGCCGCCGAGCCGAGTACGGCGCCCACGGCGCGGTCGAGTCGCGTGGTCATGCTTCCTCCTGGTGCGGTTCGGGGCATACGCGGTCCAGCAGATCGCGGGTGAAGCCGTCGAGATCGTCCAGCCCGGCCGCCGCCAGGGTGTCCGGCGCCCCCGTCAGGAGGTGCAGGACGGCACCGTGCAGGGCGAGGGTGAGTGCGCGGGCCCGCCCCGGCCCGGCCGGCAGTCCGGCGGCGGCCAGTAGGTGCCCGTACGCGGCGAAGTCGGCCGCCGCGATCGGGTCCAGGAGCGCGGCCAGCCACGGTCGCCGGGTCGCCTCGGTCTGGAGCTCGAAGTACGCCACGACGCGCGGCCGGCCGGGCCCGGCCACGTCCCGGAGCAGTCCGGAGAGCAGCGCCGCGAGTGCGGTCCGGTCGGTGGGTCCGGGTCCGGGTCCGGAGCCCGCGAGCAGGGCGGCCAGCGCCCGGTACCGCTCCAGACAGCGTTCGGCGACCGCGCGGAGCAGGGCGTCGCGGGTCGGGAAGTAGTTCTTGGACGTGCCGAGCGGCACCTCGGCCGCCGCGTCGACGGCGCGGTGCGTCAGACCGCGTCCACCGGCCTCGGCGAGCACCGCGACGGCCGCGTCCCGCAGCCGGTCCCTCCGGTCCTGGTTCAGGTTCACGTTGCCAGCTTAACCACAGCCGTGGTACCACGGATGTAGCACCACAGGTGTGGTGGAATTCGAGTATTCGAGTAACTCGAGTAACTCGAGTAACTCGAGTAACTCGAGTATTCGAGTGGTCCTGAGCAGGAGGCCGACCATGGAGACGAGTGCTGCCGGTGCCGGTGCCGGTGCCCACTCGGGTGTGGGCTCGGCGTTGGTCGTCGGCGCCGGGGTCGGCGGCCTCGCCACCGCCATCGCCCTGCGCCGCGCCGGATGGACGGTCACCGTCCTGGAATGCCGGCCCGCGCCGGAGCGCTACGGAACCGCCTTCGGCATCCACCCCACCGCGCAGGCGGCCCTGGACCGGCTCGGCCTCGGCGAGGTCCTCCGGGAGCGGGCGGTCCCGTACCGCGCTGCCCGGATCAGGCGCCCCGACGGCCGGGTACTGGCCGCGCTCCCGCTGGAGCGGATCGAGCGCAGGGCGGGCCGGCCCGAACTCCTCGTCTCCCGCCCCCACCTGATCGACGCGCTGCTCGCGGAGCTCGACCGGCTCGGCGGCACGGAGGTCGCGTACGGGCAGGCGTACGAGCCTTCCGCTGCGGTCGGCGCAGACCTCCTCATCGGAGCCGACGGCATCAACAGCGCGGTCCGCGCCGACCGCCTCGCCACCGGCAGCGCCCCGCGCGAGCTCGCCGAGGTGGCATGGATCGGCATCGCCGGATTCGAGACCGGCGTCTACGGCGAGACCTGGGGCCGCGGCCGCTTCTTCGGGATGACCCCCGTCGAGCCCGGCCGCACCAACTGGTACGCCACCGTCCCCGCGGCCACCACCGCGCGGGACCTGCGGGCCGCCTTCGCCGGCTGGCACGACCCGATCCCGCGCGTGCTCGCCGAGACCGACCCGCGGACCTGGATCCGCTACCGGATGCGTCACCTCCACCCGGCGCTGCCCTCCTTCACCCGTACGGGCGGCCCCTGCCCCGTCGCGCTGGTCGGCGACGCGGCGCACGCCATGACCCCGAACCTCGGTCAGGGCGCCTGCACCGCGCTCCTCGACGCGGAGGCCCTGACCCGGGCCGTCGCCGCCCACGGCGGCCCGGGCGGCCTGCCCGCCGCGCTGCGCGCGTACGACGCCGAGCGCCGGCGCAGCGCCCAGCGGATCGCGTTCGCCTCCCGGACCCTCCACCGCTTCATGACGGTCCGCCGCCCGGCGCTGCGGGACGCGCTCGTGGGTCTCCTCCCGGGCTAGGGCCGAGCCCGCACGCGGTGGTCCGCGGGCCGGCCCCGGCCACGCCCGGCCGGGGTCGGTGGCGTACGAGCGGAACGTGAGTACGCTGCTACACATGACGGGTCACCCCCCGGGTCCGCTCTGGACGGGCCGGGCCTCCAACCGCGTGCAGTGGCTCCTCGCCGGAGCCGGTGCGGCCTGTCTGGCGCTCGGCGTCGAGCTCGCCGTCGACTACGCCTGGGACGCCGGCGTCGTCGCGCTGCTCATGGCGGTGATCGGCTGCCTCGCCGTGGGTCTGCTCATCCTCTTCGGCACCCTCGCCTTCGTGCACGCCACCGTCACCATCGACGCCGAGGCGGTGGAGGTGCGCTGCGGCCACATCGGTCTGCCGCGCCGCAGGATCCGGCTCGAGGAGGTGGCGGCCGCCGAGTTCGTGCCCCGGATCACCCCGCAGCAGTGGGGCGGCTGGGGCTACCGCTGGCGCCCGGAGCGGGGGACCGCCGTCATCGTCCGGCGCGGCGAGGGCCTCGAGCTGAGGCTCGGCGACGGCAAGCTCTTCACCGTCACGGTGGACGACGCACGGAACGCGGTCCTCGTGATCCGCGCCCATCTGCGCGCCCTGGCCCACTGAGCCGTCCGGCACAGCACGGGGACGTACACTCCGCCAGATGAGCAGCAGTGCGACCCGCGCGGCCGGGAACGAAGCCGGGAACGATGTCGGGAACGAAGCGGAAACGGAAGCGGAAGCGGGAGTGGCAGCGCCGGAGACGCGGTCCGCGGCAGGCTCGCCCGTGCGCCGGTGGGCCGGCCGGCTGGCCCGGCCCGCGCTCGCCGTCGCGTCGGGCCTGCTCCTCTACGTGAGCTTCCCGCCCCGCCCCCTGTGGTGGCTGGCGCCCCTCGCCCTCGCCCTGCTCGGCCGGTGCCTGTACGGGCGCCGCGCGCGGGCCGGCTTCGGCCTCGGCGTCCTGCACGGCCTCGGGTTCCTGCTGCCCCTGCTGGTGTGGACCGGAGAGGGCGTCGGCCCCGTCCCGTGGCTGGCGCTCGTCGCCCTGGAATCCCTCCTGATCGGCGTCACCGCCCTCGGCATCGCGCTCGTCAGCCGGCTCCCCGGCTGGCCGCTGTGGGGCGCCGCCGTCTGGATCGCCGGCGAGGCGCTGCGCGCCCGCGCCCCCTTCGGCGGCTTCTCCTGGGGCAAACTCGCCTTCGGTCAGCCCGACGGGGTCTTCCTGCCGCTCGTCGCGCTCGGCGGCACCCCCCTCCTCTCCTTCGCCGTGGCCCTGTGCGGATTCGGGCTGTACGAGGCCCTGCGCGTCGGCGCCGACACCCGCCGGGCCACCGCCGCGCTGCTCGCCGCGACCGCGGTGGCGGCCCCGCTCGCCGGAGCCCTGGCGGCCCGGCCGCTGGTTTCCGACGCGGCCGACGACGGCACCGCCGTGGCCGCAGTCGTCCAGGGCAACGTTCCGCGCGCCGGGTTCGACTTCAACGCCCAGCGCCGCCAGGTCCTGGACAACCACGCCAACCGCACGATCCAGCTGGCCCAGGACGTCAAGCTCGGCAAGGTACCGAAGCCGGACTTCGTGGTCTGGCCGGAGAACTCCTCCGACATCGACCCGTTCGCCGAGGCCGACGCCTACGCCGTCATCGACAACGCGGTCAAGACCATCGGGGTGCCCGTCGCGATCGGCTCCGTACTGGCCCCGGAGACCGGCCCGTTGCGCAACACGATGATCCTGTGGGACCCGGTCAAGGGACCGGTCGACACCTACGACAAGCGCAAGATCCAGCCCTTCGGCGAACGCATCCCGATGCGCTCCTTCGTCCGGCTCTTCAGCGCCGACGTCGACCGGGTGCGGCGCGACTTCGGCCCGGGCAAGGAGCCCGGGGTCTTCGACATGGCGGGCAGCGGAGTCGGCATGGTCACCTGCTACGAGGCCGCCTTCGACGACGCCGTCCGCTCCACCGTCCAGGCCGGCGCCCAGGTCATCGCGGTGCCCAGCAACAACGCCACCTTCGGCCGCACCGAGATGACCTACCAGCAGCTCGCCATGGACCGGGTCCGGGCCGTGGAGCACAGCCGGACCGTCCTGGTGCCCGTCACCAGCGGGGTCAGCGCCGTGATCCGGCCCGACGGGAAGATCGTCCAGCAGACGAAGATGTTCACCGCCGACGCGCTGGTCGCGGAGATCCCGCTGCGCTCCACCGAAACCCCCGCCACCCGTTTCGGTCCGCTCGTCGAGTACCTCCTGCTGGCCGTAGCCGCGGCCGGCCTCGGCTGGACGCTGGCGCGCCGCATCGGCAGGGCCTCGTAGGGCCGGAGGCCTCGTAGGGTCGGGGGATGACCACACCTGACTTCATCCGCACCCTGCGCGCCACCGCCGGTCACCAGTTGCTGCTGCTGCCCGGGGTCACCGCCATCGTCGTCGACGACCTGGGGCGGGTGCTGCTGGGCCGACGCGCGGACACCGGGCGCTGGTCGGTGATCGGGGGGATCGCCGAACCGGGGGAGCAGCCGGCCGAGACGGCGGTGCGCGAGGTGTACGAGGAGACGGCGGTGCGGTGCGTACCCGACCGGGTGGTGCTGGTGCAGATGCTCCCGCCGATCACCTATCCCAACGGGGACGTCTGCCAGTTCCAGGACATCACCTTCCGCTGCCGGGCCACGGGCGGGGAGGCCCGGGTCAACGACAACGAGTCGCTGGAGGTGGCCTGGTTCGAGCCGGACGCGCTGCCGGAGCCGCTGGAATCCTTCGCCGTCGACCGGATCCGCCAGGCGCTGCTCGACGAGCCGACCTGGTTCGAGGCGCCCGCCACGGCGGCCCACGGCCACTGACGGCCGTATGGGCGCCCCGTACCGGCCCGCCTCAGCCGTTGACGGCCGCCTCGCGGTAGAGCTCCACCGCCTGGTCGCCCATGACCGCGCTGTACGAGACCTCAGGGACAGTCCCGCCGCCCTCGTAGCCGCCGAGGACGCCCGCCAGGGCGCCGTCGACGAGCCAGGGGCTGCCGCTGGTGCCGCCGCTGAGGTCCGGGCACTCGATGCGGCGCTGGGTCGGCGAGAGCATGGTCGTGCCGTTGGCACAGTGCAGCGGGGACTCCTCGGAGCTGGGGTAGCCCACGATGGACACCGTGGCGCCGGCCGGCTGCTCCGCCGCGACCGGGAAGCCGCCGACCAGGTCCTCGACCTGCCGGCCGTCCAGCGGGGCGACGGTCGCGAAGGCGATGTCGTCGTCCGGGTCCTTGCCGTCCGTCCAGTCCGGGGCCACGTACATGTCGGTCAGCCTCCACAGACCGTACGGGGTCTCGCCGTCCCGGTAGCCGGGGGCGAAGTAGGTGGTGTCCAGGTCGCCGCCGAGGCAGTGAGCGGCCGTGGCGATCACATCGCGGTCCTCGCTGCGCACCACGGCGGCGGTGCAGAAGTGTCCGCCGTCGATGCCGCCGGCGAACAGCGCACCCACCCGCGCCGACGCCGCGTCGGCGGCGGCCGCGGTGGTGACGCCGAGCGGAGGCCCGGCGAGCGCGTCGGGGACGTCGACGCTCAGCAAGGCCGTCATCGCGGCCAGGGCGAGCAGGATCCGGGAGGCGCGCCGGCCACGGGCACGGGCGCGGGGGCGGCGTTCCGGTCGGGAGGAGAGGCGCTGGATCATGCACCAGAGCCTTCCCGGGAAACCTGTGACCGGAGGCGGGGAATCCATAAGAATCAGCTGTGAATCCCTCGCGCGAAACCCGAGGAACGGGGGCTTCCAACGGATGCCTCCGAAGTCGTGCGCGCACGGTTCGCGGACTGGGGGGTCCGACGGGCACAGCCCCACCTGGATCAGCTGGGCGGAGCTCGAGCGGGTAGACTGGTCGGAGCCGGCGGAGCGGGTGGACGCCCGCATTCACGAGTACCGCCGCACGCCGGGCGGCTGGGTCATGTCCGGCAAGGCGGCCCGGGACCCGCGGGTCGCCGAACGGATCGGGCTGCCGATGCGGCGCGATCCCGGCCGGCTGTCCAGGTACGGGGCGCACGACTGGCCCGAGGGGACCGGCTGACGGAGCGGCGGCCCGACCGGCCTACGGGCGCCGCTCGTACACCGTCACCCGGCGGCCGCGGACCTCCCGGTCCTCCACCACGGTGAACTCCTCCCCGAGGACGGCGGCCTTCGCCCGGTCCGCCTCGGAGCCCGACCGTCCCGGCACCTTCGCCGCGTCCGTCACCAGCAGCACCCGCCGCCGCTGCAGCAGGGCCGCCCGGATCCGCGCGGGGTCGGCCTCCTCGCCCTTGAGGGTGCCTGATTCCACGGGGCCGCGGGCCAGGGCTGTGTCGACCAGGCCGGCGAAGGCCCCGGGCGACACCAGCGCGGTGTCCCGCCGGGCCGCCGGGACGAAGAGCACCGCGTCGCCGTCCCGTTTCAGCCGGGACACCTCCCCGGCCACCGCCAGTACGTCGTCCACCCGGCTGGCGGGGGACCTGTCGGCGAGCGCCACGGGCAGCACCGCCAGCGCGGAGACCCCGATCACGGCCGGTACGAGCGCACGGGAGGTCCCGGGCCACCGGGGCGCGAGGACCCGGACGGCCGCTCCCAGTCCCGCGCCGATCAGCAGGGCCAGCCCCAGCATGGAGAACAGCACGTACCGGTCCAGGAACAGCGGCTGGACCAGGGAGGCGGCGGCCAGCCCCAACAGGGGCACCGCCAGCAGGGGCAGACCGACGGCCGCCGCCGACAGCCGCCCCGCCCGGCCAACCCGGCCGACCCGCCTCGGCAGGTCAGCCTGCCCCGCCCGTGGCCCGTTCCACCGGTCCGCCCAGGCTCCGAGCACGCCGACCGCCACCAGGATCGCGGGGCCGATCAACATGTGCCAGGTCAGCGGTGGTATCCACGAGACCTGGCCGGACTGGGTCCGGCTGAACAGGATCAGCGGCAGCGTCCCCGCCACGGCCGCCCCCGAGGCCAGCAGCCAGGGCACAACGACGCCCCGCCCGGACCGGACCCACCACAGGGTCACCGCGTGCGCGGGCAGGATCAGCAGCGACAGCCAGTTCAGCAGCGCGCAGACCAGCACGAGGGCCCCGTACGCCGTCCAGCGCGGCCACGTCCGCCGGGCGGGGCGGCCCGCGAGGAGCAGCGCGACCAGCAGCAGGGTCGAGACTCCGCCGCCGCCCGCGACCAGCGCGTACGCCCGGCCCTCCTGGAGCTGGAACTGCACGGCCGGCAGCAGCCCGAGGGCCAGTCCGCCGCCCAGCCCCGCCCACGGGCCGGCCAGCCGGCGCCCGATCAGCGCCACACAGGCGGCGGCCACCGCGACGGCCAGCACCGAGGGGAGGCGCAGGGTCGTCGTACTCGCCCCGAACACCTCGAAGAGGACGTGCATCAGCAGGTAGTACAGGCCGTGGACGACGTCCACGTTGCCGAGCATGTGCCAGATCTCGCCGGGGGAGCGCTCCGCCACCTGCCAGGTCGCCGCCTCGTCCCGCCACACGCTGTTCTGCCGGGAGAGCCCCCACAGCCCGAGCGCCAGCGTCCAGAGGACCGGAACCAGCCAGACGAGGTGCCGGCGCCGGCCGCTGCCGCCCGAGGGGACAGCGGTGGCGGTGGTGGGGCTCGTCCGGGCATCCGGGTCGGCGCGCCGGGGACCGGTGGATGTGTGGGATGTCATGAAGACGTACGGATCCTCGGTCGGCCGTTCGAGTGGAAGACGCCAGTCTATGGACGACACGGACGGTTTCCGGACCGGCTGTTGTGCACGACGGAGCGTGATCGCGGAGCCCGGCCGCCCCTAGCCTCGCGACAGAAGGAACGCGGGAGCACGAACGAGGGGCGGTACCAGGTGAACTGGCTGATTCACGACTACCGCGAGAGCGATCTCGCGGCCGTTGTCCATCTGATCGACACCACGGCCGAGCTCGGCCAGGAGTCGGTCTTCTCACTCGCCGAATGCATCAGCGCCCTCACCGACCGCCAGCCCTGCGTGGTCGCCGTCCACCAGGGCGTCCCGATCGGCGCCGCACTCGCCTGCGTCACCGGCGAGCGCGCCTGGGTCATGCGCATCGCCATAGCGGCCGGCTGGCGCGGCCGGGGCCTGGCCAGCGCGCTGCTCGTGGAGCTGGAGCGGCGGCTCATCGCCGCCCGCGTCGGCCGCATCGCCTACGTCCTGCCCGAGGAGGACCTGCTCGGGGAGGGCCTGCTCAACGCCGGCTACACCCGGCAGCCCGCCGTCGCCTACTTCGAGAAGACCGAGCCGCTGCACGGTCCGGCCGCCGGTCTGCTGGACGACCTCGGCGGCCGCTTCCTGCCGAACGATCTGTGGGCCAAGGTCGCCGGCATGGAGAAGGAGAAGGACCTCATCGAACGGCGCGTGGTGCTGCCGCTCGCCGAGCCCGAACGGGCCGCCGCGCACGGGGTCCGGCCGCCGCGCGCCATCACCCTCTTCGGTCCGCCCGGTACCGGCAAGACCACCTTCGCCCGGGCCATCGCCTCCCGCCTGGGCTGGCCCTTCGTGGAACTGCTGCCCTCCCGCCTCGCCGACGAGGGCAACCTCGCCACCGCGCTGCGCGACGCGTTCGCCCGGATCGCCGAGCTGGAGCGGGTGCTCGTCTTCATCGACGAGGTCGAGGAGATCGCACCCGTGCGCACCGAGCCCGCCCAGCCCGGCGGGATCCACGGGGTGACCAACGAGCTGCTCAAGCTGATACCCGGCTTCCGGGAGGGCGACGAACGGCTGCTGGTCTGCGCGACCAACTCCATCCGCTCGCTGGACCCGGCCTTCCTGAGGCCGGGCCGCTTCGACTACCTGATCCCGATCGGCACACCCGACGCGGGCGCACGCTCCGCGATCTGGGCCCGCTACACGGCGGGCCGCCCCGATGTCGACGTGGCGGCCCTCGTGGCGGCGAGCGAGCTGTTCACCCCGGCCGACATCGAGCACGCGGCGCGGATCGCGGCGCAGGTGTCGTTCGAGCGAGACCTGGAGGCGGTGGGCGCGCGGGGCGCGGCGGCCGCGCAGCTGGGCGCGAGCACGCGGGACTACCTCGAGGCGGTGGCGCAGTGCCGACCGACGGTGACCCCGGCGATGACGGGGGAGTTCGCGGCGGACATCACCGCGCACGCCAGGTTCTAGAGGGGGGACGGGCAGCCCCGGACCACCCGCCACGGGCGGGCGGGCGGTACGGCCCGCAGCCACTCCCCAAAGCGGCTGCGGGCCTCCCGCGCGGACTTGGCATCCGTGCGGGACAGCCACGTTCCGTTTGGGGTGTGTCGCCGGCTGGAACGTGGCAGCAAGGGTGCCGTGAGGGCTTCATCCCTGATCCCTCGCCAACACATTCGAGTCAACCAGGGGCAGGGGTGTGCCGGCCTCGGCCGCACGGCCACGATCGCCCCGGCCGGAAGGACGGGCCGGCGGGCCGCGGTCATGGGCCGAAAGGAGGACGGGGGTTAGGGTCGGGCCATGGCCTTCGTCGTCTTCATGACCATCCCGGGGCTGGCGCTGCTGCTCACCGCCATCGCCTTCCTCGACCTGACGCTGGAGCGCGCCGGCCGGGCGGGGCTGCTGCCGTGGCGGTGGAACGGCCGCAAGGGCCAGATGTCCTCGACCGGATTCGAGCAGCTGCACGCCAGCTTCTCGCCGGGCAAGCAGAACGAGCTGAAGGAGCGGCAGAGCGCCCTCGTCATGCGCGACGACGAGGAGGACGGCGCCCCGCCGCGCTCCCGCGTCGACCTGGACGGCGGCCGCGCGGTGATCCGTATGCCGGCTACGGGCGGCAGCGGTACGTGAACTGCGTCGCGGCGGTCCGTCCGGTGGGCGAGACCAGCTGGAGCTCGGCCTTCGCCGGGTAGGTCCCCGCGCCCTGGAAGGTCCACAGCAGGTGCAGCCGGGCTTCGTGGCGGCCGCTGGGCGCCCGTTCGGTCAGCTGCTCCGACCGCGTGCCGTCGCTGCGCAGCCAGCGGTAGGTGAGGACCCCCGGGCGCCCGTTGGTCCGTACGACGGCCACCACGTCGGCGGTCGCGTCGCAGCCGGGGCCCTGCGGGTCGGTGGCCACCGTCACGTCCTGGACCTCCAGGGCCGGGCCGTAGCGCTGCCAGCCCAGGTAGGCGAGGACCGCGACCAGGACCGCGGCTGCCAGGGTGTAGCGCCGCCATCCGCCCGGCCGGCGGACGGGCCGGGGTTCCGGGTCCAGCGGGAACGGCAGCGGGAGGGCGGCCGTCACCCCCGGCCCGAAGCGCAGTACGGATCCCTCGACGCGGTCCGGTACGACGCCCCCGCCCGTTGCGTCCGCCCCGCCGGGTACGTCGAACTGCCTGGTCGGGGCCGGCTCCTGCGGCGGCCCGCTGATCCAGTGGCTGCCGAGGACGGTGGCGCTGTACTCGTCTTCGCCCCACGGGGCGCGGGGATCGCTCATCGGGGCACCACGCAGCGCGGGATCTCGGTGGTCGCGTACGCGTACCGCTTGGGCGCGGCGGGCTTGCTGGAGACGCGCGCCGTCAGGTAGCAGCCGCTGCGGCGGGTGAAGGTGTGCCTCTGCGGTGGCAGCGTGGTCCCCGCGCCGGCCGGGGCGGGCAGGGTGTCGGTGCCGTCCGCGACGGCGAGGTCGTTCGGCGCGTTGCCGAGGAACCACTCGATCACCACGGTCACGGGTCCGCCCTGGGCGTCGAGGCTCACGGTCGCTTCACCGATCGTGGGCGAGGCTCTGAGGGTGACGGACACCGAGGACACGATCAAGCTCGGGGTCGGTGTGGGTGTCGCGGACTTGGTCGGGGTCGGGGTCGGGGTCGTGGTCCACGTCGGCGTCGGGGTCGGGGTCGTCGTGTAGGTCGGGCTCGGGCTGGTGCTCGTACTCGCCGAGGCGGACGGAGAGGGCGTCGGCGAGGAGGAGGCCGACGGGCTCGGCGCGGGAGTGGACGCGGGGGACGCCGGGCCCGCTCCCGAAGCGCTCGACGTCGCGAACGCGTTCAGCGCCCTCGCCCCGCCGGGCTCGGCGCCGACCGCCTGGTAGCCGAGTACGGCCACCACTCCCAGCACGAGCGTCGCCCCGGCCGCGACCAGGCCGCGGCGGCCCGGGGTCCATCCGGACGGCGGCTTGGGCAGCGTGGTCGTGGCCAGCGCGGTGGTGCCCTGTGCCGGGGCGCCCGCCGAGGGGAACAGCAGCGGCAGCAGCGCCGCCAGCGCCGCCAGCTTGCGCTGTCCGCGCTCCTCCCACTGGGGGCCGTACGCCGCCCGCGCCACCGCTTCCAGTTCCACGACGAACGCCTCGGCGTTCTCGGGCCGCTGTTCCGGGGCCTTCGCCAGGCCGCGCCGGATCAGCGGACGCACCGGCTCCGGAGCCTCGGTCTCCGGCACCGGGGCCTCGATGTGCTGGACGGCGAGCTCCGCGAAGTTCTGCCCGTCGTAGGGCTTGCGGCCGGTCAGGCACTCGAAGAAGGTCGCCGTCGCCGCGTACACGTCGGCCTCGGGGGAGGCCGGCCGGCCCTGCCACTGCTCCGGCGCCATGTACGCGGGCGTGCCCGCCGCCCCGGGCGTCGTGCCCAGGGGCGTGGCGATCCCGAAGTCCACCAGTTTGGAGGTGCCGTCGGCCGCCACCAGTACGTTCGCCGGTTTGTAGTCCCGGTGGACCACACCGGCCCGGTGGGCGTCGGCCAGCCCCAGCAGGGACCCCTTCAGCAGGACCAGCGCCGCCTCGGGTCCGGTCCGCCCGCACTCCTTGAGCAGGGCGTTGAGCGGGACGCCGTCCACGAGTTCCATGACGATCGCGGCGCCGCCGGGCGCCTCCACGTACTCGTACAGCCCGACCACGTACGGGGAGCGGAGCTCGCCGAGCAGCTGGGCCTCGGCCCGGAACGTGGCGACGAAGGCCGGGTTCGCGAGCATCCGGTCATTGAGGTACTTCACCGCGACGGCCGTGCCGGTGCCCTCGTGGACCGCGAGGACCACGCGGCCGCTGGCGCCCGAGCCGAGCTCACGGATCTCCGAGTAACCGGGAACCGACCACATGCCGTTCATCGCCTTCCCCCCGCTGTGACGTGACCGCGCCCCGGAGCCGCTCCTCCCAGGGGACCGGCCATCACCTGGGACACGTTTGCGCCACGGCCGGTTCCCGGTCCCGGCAGTTGTCCGCGGACCGGCCGGGGCCGGTCGCGGGCCGGGGCCGGGCCAGTGGGACGTCAGGCCGCCGCGGCCTGTGCGCCGATCATGGCGTGCAGCCGGTCGGCCGCCGCCCGTCCGAAGTCCGGATCGTTGATGTGGGTGTCGTAGTCGTAGAGCCGGGCGGCGCTGCCCCGGAGCCCTTCGCGGAGCGCCGAGAACAGTGCCCCGTCGGCCGCGGGGTCATGGTACGGGCCGCCCGGCGCACCGAGCGTGGACAGTCCGCGCAGTGGAACGCAGACGGCCGTGGGGCCGGTGGCGGCGCGGAGCTTGGCGGCGACCCGGCGGCCGAGTTCCGCGCACTCGGCCTCGGTCGTACGGATCACCGTGATCGAGGGGTTGTGGACGCGGACCCGGCGGTAGCGGACCCGCTCCGGCAGGCTCTCCATCGGGCCGAACTTCACCATGTCCAGCGCCCCCAGGCTCACCACCTGCGGAATCCCGGCCCGCCCGGCGGCGCTGAGCCGGTCCGGTCCTGCGGTGAGGATGCCGCCGCACAGGTCGTCGGCGAGTTCGCTCAGGGTGAGGTCGAGGACCCCCGCGAAGATCCCCTGGCCGGCCAGTGTCTCCAGGGTCCGGCCGCCCGTTCCGCTGACGTGGAAGACCAGTACCTCGTAGCCGAGGTCGGTCAGGCGCTCGCGGGCCGCGTCCACGCCGTTCGTGGTCACGCCCGCCATGCTCGCGGCGATCAGCGGACGGCCCCCCGCGCCCAGCCGGGGAGGCCGCCGCAGTTCCATGGAGGCCCGCCCGTAGGCCTTGGCCATCCCGGCGACGGCCTCGACGGCGTTGGTCAGGACCGGCGCGGAGATGCTGTTGATCCCCGCGATGTCCACGACGCTGTACATCATCGTGATGTCCGCGGACCCGACGTACGGGGCCACGTCCCCGGACGCCATCGAGGAGACCATCACCTTCGGGACGCCCAGCGGCAGTGCGCGCATCGCCCGGGTGGCGATGGAGGTCCCGCCGCTGCCGCCGATCGCCAGGACTCCGTGCAGCCGGCCCTCGGCGTGCAGGCGCAGCAGGGTCGCTTCCGCGCCCCGGGCCATCGTGGTCACGGCCGCGCCCCTGTCGGCGGCCGCGCGCAGTTCGGACAGTTCCGTTCCCGCGGCCCGCGCCACCGCTTCACGCGGCACATCGGCGGGGACCCGGGGCTCGTTCATGATTCCTGTGTCGACCATGACCACTTCGACGCCGGCGCGCAGCAGCCTGTCGCGCAACCAGCCGTACTCCACACCCTTGGTGTCCAGGGTTCCCACCAGCACGACGTTCGTCATACGTGCAATGTCCATGCAGGTGGGGTTTGTTGGCAAGTAAAGGTCGGGTCAACCCTGGTGCTCAAGGAGCTCCAACAGCCTTTCCAGAAAGGGAATTTGAGCCACGACCAGCTTGGTTCTGGCCATCGGGGGAACGAACCACGACACCCGGTCCAGCTCGGGGAACTCCGCCGTCCGCCCGGACTTCGGCGGCCACTCCATGGTGAAGGTCCCGGGCACGGCCAGCGCCGGGTCCAGGTCCGCCCGCACCGCCCAGATCGTCACCACCTTGCCGCTGGTCATCCGTACGTCGCCCAGCGGCAGGTACGGACCCTCCGGCGGCGGCAGTCCGAGCTCCTCCTCGAACTCCCGACGGGCTGCGTCCCGGGGGGTCTCGTCGGGCCCGTACTCCCCCTTCGGGATCGACCAGGCGCCCGCGTCGCGGTGTTCCCAGAGCGGGCCGCCCATGTGGCCGAGCAGTACCTCGACCCCGGGGGGCTCCCGGTGGCCGTCCCCCGCGGGTTCCCCGGGGGACGGGCGGAACAGCAGCAGTCCGGCGCTTCGCTTCGCGGTCATGGCCCCATGTATGCCCCGTCGGGGCACGTCTCAGTGGTCGTGCGGGCCCTGGCGGTGCACCGGGCCGTGGGCGTCCGCGCAGTGCGGGTCGGACGGGTTCTCGCCCGGGCGGCCGACGGTGAGGAGGGATTCCTGCACGTGGTCCACCTGGAGGGTGGTGTGCGTGATCCCGTACTCCTTGGACAGCAGGGCCTCCAGGTCCCGGCGCACGGCGTGGCAGTCGCCCTCCGGGGCCACCAGCACGTGCGCGGACAGCGCGGCCTGCCCGGAGGTGATGGTCCAGATGTGCAGGTCGTGGACCTCGCTGACCGGCGGCTGTCCGACCAGGCGGTCGCCCACCGTGTCCGGGTCCACATGGGCCGGGGCGGCCTCCAGGAGGATCCGCCCGGACTCGCGGACCAGTCCGTAACCCGCCTTGACCATCAGGACGACCACGACGAGGGAGGCGATCGAGTCGGCCTGGCGGAATCCCGTGGTGAGCACGATCAGACCGGCGACGGCGGTGCCGATGAAGGCGAACAGGTCGTTGAGGATGTGCTGGTAGGCGCCCTCGACGGCCAAGGAGGTGCGGTTGGCCTTCGAGATGCACCAGGCCGCCACGATGTTCACGACGATGCCGGCGAGAGCCGTCACCAGCACCAGCCCGCCCTCCACGGGCGGCGGGTCGAGCAGGCGCCGCACGGCCTCGTACGCCAGCCAGACCGCCAGCAGGAGCAGGGTGAGGCCGTTGGCCTGGGCCGAGAGTATCTCCGCGCGCTTCAGGCCGTACGTGAAACCACCCCGCGCCGGGCGGGCGGCCAGCCGCATCGCGATCAGCGCGAGCACGATCGAGACGGCGTCCGTCAGCATGTGCGCGGCGTCGGAGATCAGCGCCAGGGAGTGCGCCAGGACGCCGATGACCACCTCGATGGCCATGAAGCCGGTGATCAGGCCGAGGGCGATGGCGAGCCAGCGCCGGTCGGCGTCCGCGGCCACGCCGTGGCTGTGGCCCGCGTGGCCGTGGTCGTGCCCGGGCCCGGCCCGCCCCGCGCCGTCGTGCCCGGCGGAGTCGTGGTCGTGCGGCGCCTGCTGGTGCGCGCTCATGGCATCCCCCGTCTGTCGTTCGTTCCACTGCCGCTGGCGGATGTGTCGCCTGAAGTGAAGCGCACCTCGCGAAGATGGGCAAAGGCTGCAACGGGGACCGTTGTCATTACCCATAACGCCGCTCTGACCTGCGGTTATGCCGATCACTCCGGATCGTGGGAAAATCACTGCATGGTCCAGCGCCCCGGTGTGCCGACCGCGCCCGAGCTCGTTGTGGAAACGGACGGGGGCTCCACCGCGATGAGCCCGGACCGGACGTACCACGTCGGCCGGGACCCCCTCTGCGAGATCTGCCTCGACGACGCCCGAGTCTCCTGGCACCACGCGGTCCTGCGCGTCCGGGGCGACCACTGGACGCTGGAGGACGAGGGCAGCACCAACGGCACCTGGGCCGACGGCCACCGCGTCCGCGAGTGGGCCGTCGGGGTCGGCAGCGAACTGCGCTTCGGCAGCGCCGCCGACGGGCCGCGGGTCCGCCTGGTCGACCCCTCCCCGGTGCGCTCCCGCCCTTCCTCGGTCTCCCACCCGGACCTCACCAGCACCTTCCGGCAGCCGACCTCGATCCGCCCGCTGGCCGCCAGGACCGCCGTCCGCATCGGCCGCTCCCCGGAGAACGACCTGGTCGTCGACGACCTCGTCGTCTCCCGCCGCCACGCCGAACTGCGCGCCCGCGCCGACGGCACGTACGAGATCGCCGACCTCGGCAGCCACAACGGCACCTACCTCAACGGCGCCCGCCTCGACCGGGCCGCGGCCATCGGCGAGGGCGACATCGTCGGCATCGGCCGCTCCGCCTTCCTCCTCGTCGGCGACCAGCTCCAGGAGTACGTCGACACCGGCGAGGTCTCGCTGGACGTCCAGGACCTCACCGTCGCCGTCGACCAGGGCCGCAAGACCCTCCTCGACCACGTCTCCTTCCCCGTCGGCGCCAAATGCCTGCTCGCCGTCGTCGGCCCCAGCGGAGCCGGCAAGTCCACCCTCCTCGGCGCGCTCACCGGCCTGCGCCCCGCCGACCAGGGCACCGTCCTCTACGACGGCCGCGACCTCTACCGCGACTACGCCGAACTGCGCAGCCGCATCGGCCTCGTTCCGCAGGACGACATCCTGCACGCGCAGCTCACCGTCCGCCGCGCCCTCGCCTACGCCGCCGAACTGCGTTTCCCGCAGGACACGGTGAAAGCCGAACGCGAGGCCCGCGTCGACGAGGTGATCGGTGAACTGGGCCTCCAGCAGCGCGTCGACCAGCCCATCCACAGCCTCTCCGGCGGACAGCGCAAACGCGTGTCCGTCGCCCTCGAACTGCTCACCAAGCCCTCGCTGCTCTTCCTCGACGAGCCCACCTCCGGGCTGGACCCGGGCATGGACCGCTCGGTCATGAACATGCTGCGCGGACTCGCCGACGACGGCCGCACGGTCATCGTCGTCACCCACAGCGTGCTGAACCTGAGCGTCTGCGACCGCCTCCTGGTCCTGGCTCCCGGCGGGCGGGTCGCCTTCTACGGTCCTCCCGACGAGGCACTCGGATTCTTCGGCTACGACCAGTGGCCCGAGGCCTTCGAAGCCTTCGAGAACGAGCGCGACCGCGACTGGGCCGGGGAACACAAGGCCTCGCCCCTGCACCGCCGCTACGTGGCCGTCGGCCGGCTCCCGCTCGCGGGGGAGGCCGACCGGGCCGCAGGAGTCGCGCCCCGGCCGCCGCCCAAGGCCCAGAGCTGGGGCTCCCAGCTCTCCACCCTGATCCGGCGCTACGCCGCCGTGCTCAGCGCCGACCGCACCTTCCTGATCATCATGGTCGGGCTGCCGTTCGTCATGGGCGCCATGGCCCGCGCCCTGGCCGGCAGCGAACTGACGGCGGAGACGGCGCTGAACGCCCTGTTCATCCTGTGCGTGGGCGGGGTGCTGACCGGCGCGGCCAACGCGGTGCGCGAACTCGTCAAGGAACGCGTGATCTACCAGCGCGAGCGTGCCGTGGGCCTGTCCCGGTCGGCCTACATGATGTCCAAGGTGGTGGTCCTGGGCGCGGTCACGATCGCCCAGGCCGTGGTCCTCACCCTGGTCGGCCTCGCCGGAGTCAAGACCAACGCCCCCGGCGGCAAGGGAGTCTTCCTGCCACCACTGATCGAGATCACCCTCGCCGTCGCCCTGCTGTCCGTCACCGCGATGATGCTCGGACTGCTGATCTCGGCCCTGGTGAGCAAGGAGGAGGTCACCATGCCCCTCCTGGTCCTGCTCACCATCGTCCAGGTCGTCTTCTGCGGCTCCCTGCTGAAACTGACCGGGGTGCCCGTCATCGAACAGCTGGCGTGGTTCGTGCCGGCCCGGTGGGCCATGGGGGCGATGGCCAACACCATCGACCTCGGTGCCATCGTGCCCGGCAAGATCACCCAGGATCCGATGTTCGACCACGAAGCCAACCTGTGGCTCATGGAGATGGGCATGCTGGTGGTCCTGTGCGTGCTCTTCGGCGTGCTGGTGACCCGGGTACTGCGCCGCCACGAACCCACCGTCATGCGGAAGTAGCCGCCCATGACCACCCCCGACCAGGCCGCGGACTTCCGGCCCACCCACATCGTCCCGCAGGAGGGGCTGCCAGCGTGGGAGAGCCCGGACCTGTCCCGCCCCACCGTGCCGCTCGACGCCTTCCTGCCCGTGCAGATGCTGTCCCGGCACGGGGAGTGGGCGGAGATCCTGTGCGCCAACGGATGGTCCGCCTGGGTGGACGGGCGACTGCTGGTCACCGTGCCCAAACCGCCGCCGACCGGCGGCCGCCCGCTGACGCGCGCCGAGGACCCGCAGCCGCTGCTCGCCCGGTGCGCCGACGCGCTGGAGCACTACCGCCAGGCGGTGGCGGACCTCGCCGCCGGGCACTCGGACGCCGAGGGCTTCCGGCGCGGCGTACGGGGACTGCGCGCCGGGGTCGTCGTCGACGGGGAGTTCGTGTGGCTCTACGACGCGACGGCGGGACGGTGGATGTTCGGGGACGGGAGCCGCCTGCTGACCTACGCGGTCGCCTCGGGACCGGGTGCTCCGCCCGCGCGGGAGACGCCGCGGGCGCAATCCGGCACCGTGGGTGGGGCCGACGTACAGGATGCCCAAGGGGGGCCGGCCGCGGCTTCTGACCCGGCTCCGGCCCCGGCTCCGGCCTCCGCCTCGGCCGCGGCCTCGCACGAGCCCACGAGGATCGTCGGTCCGCCCGGGCCGGAGGCGGGGTGATGGGCGGGGTGCCAAATGAGCCGGCCGGCGCGGAGCCGGTGCGCAGGCGCGCCTCCGACCTGCGGGGACGGCGGATCGCGGGGTACGTGGTGGAGGCCGAGATCGGGCGCGGCGGAATGGCGGTGGTCTACCGGGCCCACGACGAACGCCTCGACCGGACGGTCGCGCTGAAGCTGCTCGCCCCCGGACTGGCGGGCAACGAGGTCTTCCGGCAGCGGTTCGCGCACGAGTCGAAGGTCGCCGCGGCCATCGACCACCCCCACATCGTGCCCGTCTTCGAGGCGGGGGAGACGGAGGGGCTGCTGTACATCGCCATGCGGTACGTGGAGGGTCAGGACCTGCGGGCCATGCTGGACCGGACGGGCCCCCTGCCGGTCGAGGACGCGGCCAGGATCGCGGGCCAGGTGGCCTCGGCGCTGGACGCGGCGCACGCCCACGACCTGGTGCACCGCGACGTGAAGCCCGGCAACATCCTGGTCGCGGGAGGCACGGACAGCGAGCACCCGGAGCACGTCTACCTGACGGACTTCGGGCTGACGAAGAAGTCGCTGTCCCTGACCGGGTTCACCAGCGTCGGCCAGTTCGTCGGGACTCTGGACTACGTGGCGCCCGAGCAGATCGCCGGAAAACCGGTGGACGGGCGCTGCGACGTCTACAGCCTGGGGTGCGTGGTCTACGAGATGCTGGCGGGCGCCCCGCCGTTCCAGCGGGACGAGGACATGGCGCTGCTGTGGGCCCACCAGTACGATCCGCCGCCGCCCCTGGCCTCGCGCCGGGCCGGACTGCCGGAGGGGGTGGACGAGGTACTCGCCCGGGCCCTCGCCAAGGCTCCGGAGGACCGGTGGGGGAGCTGCCTGGACTTCACGGGGGCGCTGCGGAGGGCGGGCGCGGCCGCGGGGTCGCCACCGGGTGCGCCGGCGGTCGTCCACGCGCCCACCCGGGCGGCCGCCGACGGGCCGCCGCCACCACCGCCGAGGTGGGCGCTCCCGGTCTTCTAGGCCGGTCTCAGTCGTCGTCGGGGGAGGCCGCGCACACCACGTGGGCGGTGACATCGGCGTGCGCGGCCGAGGCGTACCAGCCCTTGCGGCCGTGCGCGTCGACGACGGGGTGGCTGGCGAGGACGGTGTGCCGCGGGGTTCCGTCGCGGGCGCGGTCCCAGCGGGTGGTGGAGTAGCCGCCGGACTGGACGGCGCTGCCGGGCGGGCAGAACACGCGGCTGACGGAGACGGCTTCGACGGTGGAGCCCTTGCGGCCGGTCTCGCCGGAGAGGTAGCGGACCCCGGGTCCGGTCGCCTGGGTGGGGAGGGCGGTGGACAGGGTCAGGGCGAGCGCGGAGAGGGCGAGCAGGCCAGCGGCGTGAAGCGGCCGGAACAGGCCTTTGGTCATGTTCACGGAGGCGAGCGTGACATGCGGAAACGATCCCCCGATGAGCCGATTTCCATCCGTTCACCCGAACGGCCGAACGACTCAACGGGTGACGGGATCCGTGGGGGCGGCCGGGGCAGCGGGGCCCTCGGGACCCGCGGGGGCGGCCGGTGCGCGCCGGCGGCGGGTGAGCAGTGCTCCGACGAAGCCCGCCACCGCGCCCGCGACGAAGGCGAGGCCGACCGTACGCCACAGGAGCGGGCGCAGGTCCACCTTGCCGCCGAGACCGCCGGCGTCGCCGATGCCCAGCAGGGAGAGACCGAATTGGGCCTGGACCCGGGCCAGCAGGCAGACCACCAGCGTGGCCAGCGCGAGGGCCACCGCCAGGTGGAGGGCGTGCTTCCAGGGGCGGACGTACCCCGGCGAGCGGGCGGCCGCCAGCGCGCCCGTGCCGAGCAGCAGGACGACGGCCAGCACCACCAGCCACCAGGCCCGGGAGTCCCGCTCGGCGAGCGAGGCCACGTCGATGCTGGAGAGCCCGGCGCCGGCATCGGATCCGGAGGCGCGCAGCGCCTGGTCGAGGACCTGCGGCATGGGCAGCCCGAACGGCCCCTCGGCCGTGCCTTCCCAGGCTCCGCCGAAGCCGAGCGTGAGGGCGGGCCAGACGAGGTTCGGCAGGCCCAGCAGGATCACCGCCAGGGTGCGGCCCGCGTGCCCCTGGGTCACCGCCACCACCAGGCCGACGCCGATGCCGACGACGACGTAGGCGAGGAGCAGCGCGACCACGGCGAACGCCGCGGGCCGCACCGCCGAGTGGAAGCGCACCAGGCCCGCCGGGAGCGGCGCGCGGCGCGAGACCAGCAGGGCGATCAGCAACAGGCCCAGGATCCAGAGCAGTCCGAAACCGAGAGTGGCGGGGACCGCCGCCTCGAATCCCACCGTCGGTCCGGCGTCGAGGATTTCACCGATGTCCCCGAGGACCGAGTCGCCCGTGGAGATCGCGAACTCCTGGCGGGCGAGGAGGGCGGCTCCGGTCAGCGCGGCCAGCCACAGGATCACCAAGGGCACGGCGCGGGCGAGGAGTTCGCGGGCACCCGCCACCGCCCGGTTGTGCAGGGGGCGCAGGAAGAGCCAGCCGGCGGTCAGCGCGCCGGCCAGGCTGACGGAGAGGGGGAGCACGGACAGGCTCGCGTCGGCCCCCGCCAGGAACCCGGCCCCGCCCGTCACGTCCATCTGGCCGCCGGCGGCCAGCACGACGACGGCGGCCACCACGTGCGGGAACGCCCCGCCGGGTAGGTCGCCGGCGCCCGCCAGGTACAGGCCCGCGGCGGCGACGACCGCCATCACCACGAACCCCGCGAGGACGGCGACGAGGGCGTCGCGCCAGGCTCGCGCGGTCGGGGCCGGGACGGGTGCCGCGGTCGGTGCCGAAGAAGCGCTCACCCTGCCACCGTAGGCACCCTCGGCTTGCGGCCACCACCCGGACGGCGCACACAATGGTCGCCAGGAGTGCAATAAATCCGGAGATTTCCGTTGAAGACCCGCGGAACGTCCATAGGGGACCGGAACCCCTCCGCATGGGAAGAAGAGCCCGTGACCACTCAACCCTCCGGCCAGCAGCCGCCGTGGCCGACACAGCCGGGACAGCCGCCGTCACAGCCGCCGCCGTCGTCGGGGCGCCCCACGGGCCCGCCTTCAGGACCCCTGTCAGGCGGGCGCGAAGGCCCGCCGCCGCCCCCGCCGCCCGCCCCGCCCGGGGGCTCCGGGGGAATACCCCCGGAGCCCCCGCACAAGCCCTGGTGGCGCTCCGTGCCCCGGCTCGCCACCACGATCGTCGCCATCGCGGCGGCCGTGGCCCTGGCGGTCGTACTGACCAGGCCGAGCGGTGGCGGGGGCACCAGCACCAACGCGGGCAACGAGGTCTTCCTGCAGCCCGCCGCGGCCTCCGGCCCGGACCCGTTCACGGAGTCCACGGCCGCCAAGGACGCCACACCGCCGCCGGAGGCCACACCGCCGCCGGAGACCCCGCCGGCTCCGCCTCCGTCCCCACCGCCGTCGAAGTCTTCGTCGGGTACCGCGCCGACCCGCAGCATCAGCGGATCCTCGCCCACCCTGTTCGGGGGCACGCAGAACGTCGCCAGCTGTGACGTCGAGAAGCAGATCCAGGTGCTGTCGGCGCAGCCGGCCAAGAACGCCGCTTTCGCCTCGGCGCTCGGCATCCAGCCGACGGCCGTGCCGGAGTACCTGCGCTCCCTGACCCCCGTGCAGCTGCGGATGGACACCCGGGTGACCAACCACGGCTTCCGGGACGGCCAGCCCACCAGCTACCAGGCCGTACTGCAGGCCGGGACGGCCGTGCTGGTCGACGACCGCGGGGTGCCGCGGGTGCGCTGCGCCTGCGGGAACCCGCTGGGCCCGCCGGTGGCGCTGCAGGCCAACCCGAAGCGGTTCGGTCAGCCCTGGACCTCGTACCAGCCCGCGCAGGTGGTGGTCATCGCCCCGTCCGTGACCATCGTGAACAACTTCGTGATCTACAACTACCACGACAACCGCTGGTTCGAGCGCGGCCGGGGCGACCACCACGGCCGGCACGACAAGCCGATCCCGCCGCCGGTGATCCCGACCCTGCCGGTGATCACGCCGACGCCGACGTCGTCGCACTCCCCGTCGGTCTCGCCCTCGCAGTCGACGTCGGTTTCGCCTTCGGTCTCGCCGTCGGTCTCGCCGTCGGTGTCGCCGTCCGAGTCACCTTCGGTGTCCCCGTCGGTCTCGCCGTCGGTGTCGCCGTCCGAGTCACCTTCGGTGTCCCCGTCGGTCTCGCCGTCGGTGTCGCCGTCCGAGTCACCTTCGGTGTCCCCGTCGGTGTCGCCGTCCGTGTCCCCGTCGGTCTCGCCCTCGGAATCGGCGTCCAAGTCGCCCTCGGCGTCCCCCTCGCCGTCCCCCTCGGTGTCGCCTTCCAAGTCCCCGTCGGCGACGCCCTCAAAGTCCCCGACGCCGTCGCCGTCGTTGCGGAGCTCGGCGGAACCATCACCTCCGGCCCCGCTCAAGACCTCCTCGGCGGCGCCGGAGCCCAAGCCCCCCGTGACGCCGGCGCGGCCTGAGACGCCCCCGCCGCCGCCCCCGCCCCCGCCGGCCCCCGCCACCACGCTGATCGCGCCGCCGCCCCCGCCTCCGCCGCCCACCACGCGGATCGCGCCTCCGCCCTCTCCGGTCGGACCCGGAGCAGGTACGGACGGTGGTGGTGACGCCGGTACTGGCGGCCAGTGACCGCAAGGGCTCTGCCCAGTACACGGACCTCCCCGAGGGCCGGTGGCCCTCGGGGAGGTCCGTCCGGGAGCGGCGGGTACGAGGTCCCGTCGAAGCGCCGGGCCGGCACGACTCGACCTCAGTTCCCCCCGAGCTCGTCAGCGCACGCGACCGTACATGGTCGGGTTGTACGCGCTGAAGCTGGAGACGCGGACCTGCTTGCCCGGCCGGGGGGCCTCGATGTACTTTCCGTCGCCGAGGTAGACGGCGACGTGGTGGATGCCCGACGCGCTGCCGTTCGAGCTCCAGAACACCAGGTCGCCGCGGCGCAGTTCGGAGCGGGATATCGGGGTGGTGGCCCGGTACTGGTCGGCGGCCACACGGGGCAGGGAGATGCCCGCCGAGCGGTAGGCGGCCTGCACCAGGCCCGAGCAGTCCCAGCTGTGGGGGCCGTTGCCGCCCCAGCGGTACGCGTCGCCGAGGTGGCTGCTGGCAAAGGAGATGGCGGCCTCGGTGCCCTGGCGGACGGGGGTGCTGGAGCCGCCGGAACCCGAGGAGCGGGAGGAGCCGGACGAGCCGGAACCACCCGCGAAGCGCTCGTACTTGTCCTTGTGGCTGGTCCAGCGCCACCAGCCGGTCGCGTCCTTGTACCAGTACACGCGGTCCGTCGAGTCCCAGCCCGCGCGGCCGCGGAAAGTGGGCTCGGCGGTGCGCACCGACGGGGAGCCGGCGGAAGCGGCCTTGCCGGCTCCGGCTCCCGAACCACCGCTGTTCGCCACGTACTTGCTGTAGTGCGAGGTCCAGCGCCACCAGCCGGTGGCGTCCTTGTACCAGTACTTCGAGCCGTCCCGGCCCGCATGGGCCGGCGCCGGCTCGGCGGACGCGGCGCCTGCTCCGGTGCCCATCAGCAGTGTGGCGCCGACGGCCGCGACCACCGCGCCGCGCAGGGTGCAGCGACGGCGGTGTGCGGCGGCCGCGACGGCCGTCGTACCGCGGGCGCAGCCGGCGCAGTCGCAGGCGTCGGGTATTTCCTCGGTGAACTCGGGCGTGCGCATGCGTGGTTCCTCTCCCATCGGGGGTGTTTTCAGCGGGCGTCGGCGGCAGGGCCGCGCGCCGTGTAGAAGGCCACGGTCAAGTCCTTGACCAGGGCCTTGCGTTCGTAGTCGTCCAGGCCCACGAGCCCGCGGTCCGACATCCGGTGAACGGTGTCGTCGACGGCGTCGAGCACGGAGGTGAGGACGGAGTCCCGGTGCCGGGCGTCGATCGAGGCGACCCGGCGGCGCTGCATCGCCGCGGCGACCTCGGGTGCGTACTCGACGTGCAGCGGTCGGGCGGAGAAGACTTCGACGCCGACCGCCCTGCATTCGGCGGCGAGCAGCCGGGTCAGTTCGTCGCCGACGGCCTCGGTGTCGCGCAGGGTCTCCGGTTCGGCAGGCCGCGGGCCGAAGGAGTCGGCGGGCAGTCGGGAGAGCACCCGGGCGGTCGCGGACTCCACCTGTCCGCGCAGGTAGGCGGTGTGGTCGTCGACCGCGAGCAGTGCGCGGGCGGTGTCCTTGACCCGCCACACGACGAGGACGACGCACCGCAGGGCGGTGCCTTCGGCGTCGACCACGGCGAGCGGCTCGCCGCGCCAGTGGCGCAGCCGGACATCGACGGGGGTGTGCCGGGGCAGGGGGCTGGACCAGATGAGGCCGGTACGCCGGATCGTGCCCCGGTAGCGCCCGAAGAGGGTCAGCGACCAGGCCCGGCCGGCGCGGCCGCGACGCAGTCCGGCGAGCGCGGTGAGCGTGAGGAGCGCGCAGCACACGACGACGGCGAGGGGCCAGGCGTCGGGGGAGGCGGAGGCGCGGAGGCGCTCGAAGCGTGAGAGGGCGGCGGCGCCGGCCGTGGCGGTCCCGGCGAGGAGCAGGGCCCACCAGCCGGAGCAGGCCCGCGCGGGCCGCTCGGTGAGTCCGGGATCGAGTACGGCGGGCATCGTCCGGGGCGCCGGCCCCACCACGGAGCGCACCCCGGGCCGGGGTGCCGCCCCCGGTCCGGCACCCTGCCGAAGGCCATCGACGCTGCCAGGCGCGCCGTGGCCCATGGGGGGTCCGGGCTCGGTGGAGTCGGCGGAGCGGAAGGAGTCGTCCTCGGCCGGTTCCTCCCCGCGGAAGAGCGGACCCAGAACGAGCGGATCCCGGTACGGCCGTACGACAAGGCTGCCGCTGCCGGTACGGGAACCGCCGGCGCCCTCGGGGCCGGGGGCCGTGGCCGGCGCGGGGGTGGCGGGGACGGGTATTCGGGTCGGGGGCCGGGGGAGGCGCTCGGTCGCGTCCACCCCTTCCCTCGTTCCGTCGGCCGGTTCTCCGGTCGTCTTCGGCGCTTGAGACAAGCCACACCCCACACGGCTGCGGGCGCCAAAGACCCTGTGTCGGAGGGTTCCTGACGCCGATAAAGATGCTCACGAACGGATCGATCTTGATGAAATCGTACAAGTCACCCATTCAGGAAAAGTCACGACAGGCCGGGACTTGGGTCCATTTCCTGTTGAATTGATCGGGGGAGGGTGTGGCCGCGGCCCGCGGATATCCAGTTGGGCGCCTGGTCGGGCAATGGCAGGGTGAGGCCCATGCCGTCGCCCGCCGTCGAAGCCCTCCTCCGTGAACTGCACGCCTCGCTGACGCTGCGCAAGCGTCCGGAGGACGTGGCCCGGCTCATCCAGGATCTTCATGCGGCGCAGGGCGCCGCTCCCGACGAGGCCACCGGGGCGGCACTCGCCAAGGCCGCCGAACACTCGCTGCGGAACCTCTGGCACGGCTACACCTCCATGCGGGAGGACTTCGCCCGCCCGGTCGGCGCACAGCGCCAACTCGCGCGTGCGGCAAGCCTGTTCCCGGACCTGCCCGACCTGCCGGACGGCGCCGGGGACGATCCGGACCGGATCGAGGCGGTGATCCGGCGTGCGGGCGGGTCCATGAGCCGCGGCTACGGCCAGAACGACTTCGGCACGGACCGGCTCGACCGGGCGGAGCGAACCGCTGTCGGCCTCGGCGAGATGTCCAAGCGCCAGTACAACAAGCGCTTCCGGCTCCTGATCCGCATGGAGGCCAAGCTGGCGCGGCTGATCCACGAGCAACGCCGCCGCGAGGTGACGATGACGGGCAAGGGAGCGCTCGCCCAGGTACTGCCGTACGGTCTCTTCGCCGCGGACCCGGACACGGCGGCCTTCATCGCGTACTTCACGGCGCGGGGCCACATGCGCAGCGTCTTCACCAACGGCCCCCAGCGCCAGCCCTACGACGAGGTCGCCGAGGCGCTGTTCCAGCGCCTGCGGGCGTGGCCCGGGCAGACCTGCTGGGCCGCGGTGGCGCATGTGCACCCCACGCCGGAGGTGCTGGCCGAAGTCTCCGACGAGGACCTCACTCACCTGCTGGTCCGGTGGAACGGCTTCCTGCGCCAGGTCGCGGACCTGCTGGAGGACGCCTGGAACCGGCACCCGCTGGAGCGCGCATCGATGGTCGTGCGCCGTGGCGACGACTCGTCGACGTGGAACCAGGCCGCGCAGGCGTGGAACACGGCCCGCGCCCACTGGTTCGCGATCCTGACGGAGCTGGGCCAGGACAAGATCCTGGACCGGTTCTGCCCGGGGAAGGTACCCCGCCTGATGGCTGCCGATGTGGCCTACTGGCACCGCATGACCGGCGGCGGGCTGCACCCCGACACCTACGTCTGGGCCGAGCTTCCGCTGCCCTGGGAGGTGCTCCGGGGGGAGAAGGAATGCCCGCGTTCGCTGGTCGAGGAGGTCTGTGCCCGGCATCGCAGGGACCCCGTCGCCAGCGCCTGGACCGCCCCCAGGCCGGCGGCCGGGGCCGTCGCCTTCCGCCGGACGCCCGAGCTGGTGCACGGTGTCGCTGTTGCGGACCCCCTCATGGCCAGCGCCCTCCGGTCGGCCGGGGTGTTCTCCGGCAACGGCAAGCGCGCGGCGGCGAGCGAGTGGATGTGACCGGCCGTCGGCGGGGCGCGCGGAAATCGGTTGCCCGCAACGGCGGCCCCAGCCATGATCGCCGTGGCGGCGAGGAAGCTCTGCGGAGGAGCGCCCGGCTCTGATCCCGGGTGGACGCAGGTTCGAATCCTGTCCTCGCCGCCACTTCGCCCGGCCGCCCGGCCTCGCCCGTGTGAGGCCGGGCCCGCGGCCGGTCGCGGCGCCCTCGGGCGGAGGGCCGCGGGTTCGGCGGGGGCGAGGGAAGAGTGGGATCCTGAGGGTGTGGCCGACAGGGGTGTGACCCCCCAGGTCGAGTGGCCCGCCCGTACGGACACGAGCCTCGCGCTCAACCGCATGGGCACCTTCGACTGGGACCTCGACAGCGGGCAGATGTATCTGGACACCACCGCCCTCGAGGTCCTCGACCTGCGCCCGGAAGAGTTCAGCGGCACCCCCGCCGGGCTGCGGATCCGCCTCGGGCCCGGCGAGGAGGCCCGGCTCGACGCGCGGGTCGCGCAGGCGCTCAAGGCCGGCCGCAGCCATTACGGGGCCTACGTGCGCAGCCGCGCCCGGGACGGGTCCCCGGGGTGGACCCATTTCCAGGGCCACATCCTGCGGGACCCGGACGAGCGCCCGTACCGGATCATCGGGATCGTCCGCGACGCCGCCCACGACCCCGGCGAGCCCGGAGCGGCGGGGGAGCGCGACGAGGGCCGGCGCAGGATGACCGGGGTCGTCGAGCGGACCACGGCGATCCTGGCGCACGCCCGCACCGTCAACGACGTCACCGACGTCCTCAAGGACCCCGAGGCCCTGGGCCACCTCGGCGCGGTCAGCGTCATGCTCGGCGTGGTCGACGGCGCCCGGATCCACCTGGTCGCGGAGGGGCAGCTGGGCGCTTACGTACCGGAGACCGAGTACACGCGGATCGACGCGCCGCTGCCGATGAGCGAGGCCGTCCGCACGCTGCGGCCGGTGTACCTCGGCTCCCGCGAGGAGTTCCGCCGCCGCTATCCGAGCCTGTGGCCGTACGTCGAGCCGCTGTCCGTCCGCAGCGGGGTCTACCTGCCGCTGATCGCCCAGGGCCGGCCCGTCGGCGCGCTCGGCCTGCTCTACGCGCGGGAGGGCGACTTCGACGCCGAGGAGCGCAACGTGCTGATGGCCCTCGGCAGTGGCATCGCGCAGAGCCTGCAGCGGGCCATCCTCTTCGAGCAGGAGCACGATCTCGCCGAGGGCCTCCAGCGGGCCATGCTGCCGCGCCGGATTCCCGAGGTGGCGGGGGCGCGGATCGCCGTACGGTACCGGGCGGCCCGGATGGGGCGGGACATCGGCGGCGACTGGTACGACGTGGTCCCGCTCGGCGCGGGCCGGGTCGGCGTGATGATCGGCGACGTGGAGGGCCACGACACCGACGCGGCGGCCGTCATGGGCCAGTTGCGGATCGCGCTGCGGGCGTACGTGGCGGAAGGGCACACCCCCGGAGCGGCGATGGCGCGGGCCGCGGCCTTCCTGCGGGACCTTGAGACGGAACGTTTCGCCACCTGCACGTACGCCGACATCGACCTGTTCAGCGGCATGACCCAGCTGGTCCGCGCCGGACACCTCGACCCGGTGGTGCGGCGCGGGGACGGCAGCTGCCACCGGGTCCACGTGGCGGGCGGGCTGCCACTGGGCCTGCCGTCGCCCGGGCCGTCCGCGGCAGGCTCGGCTTCGGGTACGGTCCCGGGCACGTCCTCGGGTACGGGGTATCCCGTCACCAGCCTCGAACTGCACCCCGGGGACACCCTGTTGCTCTGCACGGACGGCCTGACGGAACGGCCCGGCCGGGATGCCGGTACCGCGGACGGCTCCGACGCCGATGCCGACATCGGGATGCGCGAGCTCATGGAGGCGGTCCGGGACGGGCCGACGGACGTGGAGGAACTCGCCGATGTGCTGTGCGACCTGGTCGGCGACTCGGGCGGCGGGGACGACATGGCCCTGCTCCTGCTGCGCCGGCGCGGCACCCCGGTCCCGCACGGCGGCGGACCGCTCCGGCACAGCCTGATCCCCGGCGACCCGGACGCCCCGTCGATGGCCCGCCACCTGATCCGGGCGGCCGCCGCGGCATGGGGTGCGTGGGACCAGGCCGACGAGATCGAGCTCGCGGCGGACGAGCTGATGACCAACGCCCTGGTCCACACGGAGGGCGTCGGCGGCATCAGCATGCGGCTGACCCCGGAGGGCCGGATCCGGATCGAGGTGGAGGACACCAGCAGCGCCCTGCCGCGGCGGCGCGAGGCCGACGACTGGGCGGTGTCGGGGCGCGGACTGATGCTGGTGGACCGGCTGGCGGACGCCTGGGGAGTGGAGCCGCGGGGCGGCGGGAAGTGCGTGTGGTGCGAGTTCACCGTGCTGGAGCGGGCCGGCCCCGCCCCGGCCGGCCATGCCCCGGGCGGGGCAGCGGCCGACGGGTCGGACCGGGTGCCTGGGGACCCGGCGCCCGGGGAGGCGTAGCCACGGGCCCGGGGTGTGCTCCTGGCCCTGCTACTGCTGGGTCGCCTACTGGCCCCCTGCGGACCTGGCGCTCTGCACGGCCGTCAGCCTCCGTACGACAAGGATCGCGAGGGTCGGTCGGAGCCGCCGGATCCGAGCTGCTGGCTCGGCGGCAGCAGAGCGTACACGCCGGAGACCGCGAGCAGCACGATCGTGGCGATGGAGAGGCCGGCATTTTTCGAGGTCGGACGCATTGCCGAGGGGTTCGCCGACAGGTCGGTGGCGTGTTGGCGGGCGCAAATGGCTGATATGGGTCAGGGCCCTGCCGCGTTAGTGCGTTCATATGCCCGGTCTGGGTGATCCTGCCTGCGTGCCGCCCATCCCGCGCCCGCTGCCCGCCTCTCCGTCGTACGTCCTGCTGACCCTTGTGCTCACCGTGCTCCTGGCCGCCCCGGCGGCCCCGGCCCGGGCCGCCGGGGACGGCGCGGGTATCGAGACGGCCCGTACCTCACGGCAGATCGCCCCCGGGGTCCGGCTGGAGTCCTACGACCGGCTCGAAGCCGACAGGTGGCTGCGGATCGACGAGCTCGACGTACGGCTCGCGGGCTCCGGCGTGCGCGCGGAGTACCTCGGCGGCCGCGGACCGGCCACCGTCGCCGACTCCGCCGCCCGCCACGACGCGGGTCCCGGCCGCCGTGTGGTCGCCGCCGTGAACGGGGACTTCTTCGACATCCGCGGTACGGGCGCCCCGCTGGGCCCCGGGATCGGTGCCGGACGGCTGCTGCACGCGGCGTCCCCCGGCTCCGGCCGGGCCGTCGGCTTCGGCGCCGACGGAGCCGGACGGGTACTGGACCTCGCCCTCCAGGGGAGCGTCACCCTGCCCGGTGGCGTCGTCCGCCCGCTCGCCGGATTCAACACCGCGCGGCCGCCCGCCGAGGGATTCGCCGCCTACACCTCCGACTGGTCGGCGGCCGAACTCCCCGTGCCCGGACCGGCGGTGGAACTGCGCGACGGCCGGGTCGCGGCCGTCCGGGCGGCGGTACGCCGGCCGCCGCGCCGGGAGCGTCCCGCACCCGGCACCACCGTGCTGGTCACGGGCGGCGGTGCGGCGGCCGCCGAACTCGCCGCCCTTCGCCCCGGCGACACGGTCGGCGTCACGGCCCGGCCGGTGGCCGTGGGGGGCGGGCCGCTCCCGGTCGGCGCGGTCGGCGGCCGGGAGGCGCTGGTCGTGGCCGGGGTGCCGCAGAACCACGACGGCGAGCCGAACAACGCGGCCGCTCCGCGCACCGCCGTGGGCCTCTCCCGTGACGGCCGCCGGCTCCGCCTGGTCACGGTCGACGGCCGCCAGCGCGACAGCGCCGGGCTGACCCTGACGGCGCTCGGCCGGATGATGCGCCGGCTCGGCGCCCACGAGGCCCTCAACCTCGACGGCGGCGGGTCCTCGACCCTGCTCGCCGCGCTGGTCGGGGAGACGGCCCCGACCCTGCAGAACTCCCCGTCCGACGGCCGGCCGCGGCCGGTCCCCAACGGCCTCGTGCTCACCGTCCCGGCCGGTCCGGGCCGAGTCGGCGGCTACCGGATCGACCCCGTCGGCGGCGCGGCACGAGCCTTCCCCGGCCTGGCCCGGACCCTGCGGGCCACCCCGTACGACTCCACCCTCGGCCCGGTGGCCGACACCGCATCCGGCGTGGGGTCCGCTCCCAGGTCCCCGTCCCTTCCTGCGGCGGGGTCCGGGTCGGGGTCCGGGTCGGGGTCCGGGGCGGGCTCCGCGGTCGGGTCCGTGACCGGCCCCGCCCCGCGGTCCGTGCCCGGCCGGGGTGCTGCGCCCGTGTGGTCGGCCGATGGGGACGGGGTCCGGATCGACTCCGGTGGGGTGCTCCGGGCCCCACGGCCGGGACACGTGACCGTGCGGGCCCGGCGCGGGGCGGCCCGGGGAACGCTCCGCCTCGACGTGCTCGGGCCGCCGGTCCGGGTCCGGGCCGTCCCCGAGCGGATCGGGTTCGCGGAGGAGGGGGAGAGCGCCCGCTTCGTACTGACCGGCTACGACGCGCGGGGCGCCGCCGCCGTCGTCGAACCCCGGGACGTGGACGTGGAGTTCGACCGGTCCCAGTGGAGCGTCGCCGACGACGGGCTCGGCGGGTTCACCGTCACGGCCCGAGTGCCCCGCGCCGCCGGGAAGCTGCGCGCCACGGTGCGTGGGGCCGGCGCGGTGCACGGAGCGGCCACGGTGCGTACGGCCGGCGCGGTGCGCGGAGCCGCCTCGGCCACGGCCGAACTGGCCCTCGGCGTAGGCCTGTCGGAACTGCCGCTCGCGGATCTGGAGGACGCCGACCGGTGGACCGGCCCCGGCGTCGCGCCCGGCCAGGGCCGTCCCGGCCGGGGGCTGGCCCTCGCGCTCCCCGCCGCCGGGGGCAGCGCCGGCGCGAGCCCGCCCCGTCCGCTGCCCGTGCCCGACCTGGCCCGGTCGCTCTCCCTCTGGGTGAACGGCGACGGCTCCGGCGCCCGGCCCGCCGTGGAACTCACAGACGGGGACGGGGCGGTCGCCACGCTGCGCGGGCCCGCCGCGGACTGGACCGGCTGGCGGGAGATCACCTTCCCGCTCCCGGTGATGGCGGAGCGCCCGTTCACCGTGACCCGGATCGCCGCCACCGCCACCGCCGGTCCGAACCCCGCGCGGCTGCTGCTGGACACCCTGGCGGCGCTGACCCCGCCGACGGGGGTCGTCCGTACGCCCGAGGCGCCGGATCCGGTCGTGGCCACGGCGGCCGAAGTGAACTCCCGGCCCTGGCGGTTCGCGGTCGATCCCGCTGCCGGCCGGGCGGCGGCAGGAGCGGCGGGGGCACCGGCCCGGGGTGCGGGAGTCGACTTCGCCCTGACCGGCAGCGGCCGGCCGGCCTTCGTCCACCGGGGCCTACGGTTCCTGCACCTCGACTCCACGCGCCGCACCCTCGACGGCGGCGGTCTGGACCGGATCAAGGCCCTGCGCGCGGCCCTCGCGGCCGCCGCCCGCGAGCCGGGCACGGGCGCGGTGGCCGTCGTGGAGCCGTACGCGCCGCAGGCCGTGGACGGCAAGGAAGCCGCCCTGCGGCTGCGTCTCCTGGCGGAGTTCCGGCGCGCCACCGGCAAACGCGCCGTGATGATCACCGCCGGCGCCCCCCGCTTCGCGGCCGGCCGCGCCGAGGGCGTACTCCTGCTGACCACCCCTCGCACCGGTCGGACGGTGATCGGCGTCAACGCCTTCGCGGCGGGCGACTGGCTCCGCGTACTCCCGGCGGTCGGCACCGGGACCGCCCGGTGACCGCGCGGCTCCGCGCGAGATCCGCGGCGCGAGCCGTCGAGGCACCCGCGGGCCACGAGACCGGTCAGGAACGGAGAAGCATTCGCCGCCCACCCGCCCGTAGCGTGAAACCCATGGACATCAACCTTTCGCAGTGCTTCATCGCCGTCGACGACCACGACAAGGCGATCCCCTTCTACCGGGACGTCCTCGGTCTGGAAGTCCGCAACGATGTCGGATTCGAGGGCATGCGCTGGGTGACCGTCGGGTCGCCCTCACAGCCCGGTGTGGACATCGTCCTCGAACCGCCGCTCGCCGACCCGGGAGCCTCGGCCGCCGACCGGGAGGCGGTGGCGGAACTGCTGGCCAAGGGCCTGCTGCGCGGCGTCATCTTCGCGACGGACGACGTCGACGCCACCTTCGAGCGCATCCGGGCCGCCGGCGGCGACGTGCTGCAGGAGCCGATCGACCAGCCGTACGGGGTCCGCGACTGCGCCTTCCGCGACCCGGCCGGCAACATGCTGCGGTTCCACCAGCCACGCAAGCACTGAGATCCCCGGCCCCGCCTACCGGGCGCCGCCCCCGGACGACACCGCCGATCGGGTAGACAGGGTGGCGCTGCCGCGACCGCGAAGGCGGCTTCAGCCCGAGGAGTATGGAGACACGATGAGCAAGGCCACGAGGACGGGCGCGCAGTCGCCCGAGCCGCACGCCGCCGACATCCACGACCTGATCCGCGTGCACGGTGCGCGGGTGAACAACCTCAAGGACGTCAGCGTCGAGATCCCCAAGCGCCGGCTGACGGTCTTCACCGGCGTCTCCGGCTCGGGCAAGAGCTCACTGGTGTTCGACACGATCGCCGCGGAGTCGCAGCGGCTGATCAACGAGACCTACAGCGCCTTCGTCCAGGGCTTCATGCCGACCCTCGCGCGGCCGGAGGTGGACGTACTCGACGGGCTGACGACGGTGATCACCGTCGACCAGCAGCGGATGGGCTCCGACCCCCGCTCCACGGTGGGCACCGCCACCGACGCCAACGCGATGCTGCGCATCCTCTTCAGCCGGCTCGGGAAGCCGCACATCGGCTCTCCCAAGGCGTTCTCCTTCAACGTCGCCTCGATCAGCGGGGCCGGCGCCGTCACCGTGGAGCGCGGCGGGCAGACCGTGAAGGAGCGGCGCAGCTTCAGCATCACCGGCGGCATGTGCCCGCGCTGCGAGGGCCGGGGCTCGGTCAACGACATCGACCTCACCGCGCTCTACGACGACACCAAGTCGCTCAACGAGGGCGCGCTCACCATCCCCGGCTACAGCATGGAGGGCTGGTACGGCCGCATCTTCTCCGGCTGCGGCTTCTTCGACCCGGACAAGCCGATCCGCAAGTACACCAAGCGCGAGCTGCGGGACCTGCTCCACAAGGAACCGACCAAGATCAAGGTCGACGGGATCAACCTGACGTACGAGGGCATCATCCCGAAGCTCCAGAAGTCGATGCTGTCCAAGGACGTCGACTCCCTGCAGCCGCACATCAGGGCCTTCGTCAACCGTGCGGTGACGTTCACCGTCTGTCCCGACTGCGAGGGCACCCGGCTCAGTGAGGGGGCCCGGTCCTCGAAGATCAAGAAGATCAGCATCGCCGACGCCTGCGCGATGCAGATCAGCGACCTGGCGGCCTGGGTCCGCGAACTCGACGAGCCCTCGGTGGCGCCGCTGCTGGCCACCCTCCGCCAGACCCTCGACTCGTTCGTGGAGATCGGGCTGGGCTACCTCTCCCTCGACCGGCCCTCGGGCACGCTGTCGGGCGGCGAGGCCCAGCGCGTCAAGATGATCCGCCACCTCGGCTCCTCCCTCACCGACGTCACCTACGTCTTCGACGAGCCCACCGTCGGCCTGCACCCCCACGACATCCAGCGGATGAACAGCCTCCTGCTGCGGCTGCGGGACAAGGGCAACACCGTGCTCGTCGTGGAGCACAAGCCGGAGACGATCGCGATCGCCGACCACGTCGTCGACCTCGGCCCCGGCGCGGGCCAGGGGGGCGGCACGATCTGCTTCGAGGGCACGGTCGAGGGGCTGCGGGAGGGTGACACCATCACCGGCCGCCACTTCGGGGACCGTGTGCGCCTCAAGGAGACGGTGCGCGAGCACGGCGGAAAGCTGGAGATCCGCGGCGCGAGCACCCACAACCTGCGGGGCGTCGACGTCGACGTACCGCTCGGGGTGCTCGTGGTCGTCACGGGCGTCGCAGGCTCCGGCAAGAGCTCGCTCGTGCACGGCTCGCTGGCACAGCGGGCGGGGGCGCCGGGCGAGGGCGTGGTCTCGGTCGACCAGGGGGCGATCCGCGGTTCCAGGCGGAGCAACCCGGCGACGTACACCGGGCTGCTCGACCCGATCCGCAAGGCGTTCGCGAAGGCCAACGGCGTCAAGCCGGCCCTGTTCAGCGCCAACTCCGAGGGCGCCTGCCCCGCCTGCAACGGCGCGGGCGTCATCTACACCGACCTGGCGATGATGGCCGGAGTCGCCACCACCTGCGAGGAGTGCGAGGGCAAGCGCTTCCACGCCTCGGTCCTGGAACACCACTTCGGCGGCCGGGACATCAGCGAGGTGCTCGCGATGCCGGTGACCGAGGCCGAGGTGTTCTTCGGCGGGGGCGAGGCGCACACGCCGGCCGCGCACCGGATCCTGGAGCGGCTCGCCGACGTCGGACTCGGCTACCTCAGCCTCGGCCAGCCGCTCACCACGCTCTCGGGCGGCGAGCGGCAGCGGCTCAAGCTGGCCACCCACATGGCGGAGAAGGGCGGGGTCTACGTCCTCGACGAGCCGACGGCCGGTCTGCACCTCGCCGACGTGGAGCAGCTGCTCGGTCTGCTCGACCGGCTCGTGGACTCCGGCAAGTCGGTGATCGTCGTGGAGCACCACCAGGCGGTCATGGCGCACGCCGACTGGATCATCGACCTCGGCCCCGGAGCCGGTCACGACGGGGGGCGGATCGTCTTCGAGGGCACGCCCGCCGCCCTCGTCGCCGACCGCTCCACCCTGACCGGAGAGCACCTGGCGGCCTACGTGGGCGCGTGAGTGCCGTGCCGTGGCTCGGATCCTAGAGCCGCACGAGCGTGACCTCGGTCGCCTTCACGCTGGTCCACACCGCGGCGCCGTCGGCGATGCCCAGCTCGGCGGCGGCCTCGTGGGTGATCTCCGCGACCAGGTCGGGTGCCTCGGCGGAGCCGACCAGCAGTCGCAGCCGGCTGCCGACCGAGGTGATCTCCCGTACGGTGCCCGGCCAGACGTTACGAGGGCTGCCGCCCGGGCGGTCCCGGTGCACGGACACTGCCTCGGGGGCGATGATCGCGAGTGCCCGCTCCCCTTCGGGCAGTGCCTCTGCCACCACCAGACGGCCGCCGCCGGCGAGCTCCAGCCCGTCGGCCGACGCCGTGCCGGGCCAGGCGTTGCGCCCCAGCATCCGGGCCACCCACGGGGAGCGGGGGTGCCGCGTCACCTCGGCCGGCGGCGCGTCCTGCAGGGTCCGCCCTTCGGCGAGTACGAGGACCCGGTCGGCCAGGGACACCGCCTCGACGGGGTCGTGCGTGACGATGAGGCAGACCCCGCCGAAGCCGGCCAGGTGCGTGCGCAGGGTGTGCCGGACGTGGGCCCGCGTCGTCTGGTCCAGGGCGGCCAGCGGCTCGTCGAGCAGCAGTAGCCGGGGCCGGGCGGCGAGGGCGCGGGCCAGCGCCACCCGCTGGGCCTGCCCGCCGGACAGCTGGGCGGGCTTGCGGTGCGCGAGGTGACCCACTCCGAGCCGGTCCAGCCAGGCCTGGGCCTCGGCGCGGGCCGTGGCGCGCGGCACCCGGCGGGCGCGCAGACCGTAGGAGGTGTTGGAGAGCGCGCTCAGGTGCGGGAACAGGGCGCCGTCCTGGGGGACCCAGGCCACCTGGCGTCTGTGCGGGGGCAGCGCGGTCACGTCGGCGTCGCCGAGGCGCAGTTCGGCGTGGGCGCGGGGGGTGAGGCCGAGCAGGGCGCGCAGCAGGGTGGTCTTGCCGGCGCCGTTCTCGCCGACGACGGCGATGGTGGTGCCGGGTTCGGCGTCGAGGGTGAGCTCGTTGAACCCGGAGACGGTGGCGTGCAACGGCCAGTGTCCGCCGTCGGCCGGGGCCGCCGCGTACGCTGCGGCGCCGGTGCGGGCGGTGCCGGTCGCGCCCACGGCGTCCACGGCGTCCACCGGGTCCGGCCCGGGCGGCTCCTCCGTGACCGCCACCGCTCCGCCGTCCTTTCGGGCGACGGGGGTGCCCGTCCACCTCCCGCGCAGGGCGAGGAGCACCGCCATGGCGATGGCGAGCAGCAGCAGGGACACGGAGGTGGCGGCCTCGGGGGAGTCCTGGAGCAGCAGGTAGACCTGGAGCGGAAGGGTCTGGGTGGTGCCGGGGAGGTTGCCGGCGAAGGTGATGGTGGCGCCGAACTCGCCCAGCGCCCGGGCCCAGGTCAGCGCGGCCCCGGCGACCAGGCCCGGGGCCACCATCGGCAGGGTCACCGTGAAGAACACGCGGAGCGGAGTGGAGCCCAGGGACGCGGCGGTCTCCTCGTAGCTCGGCTTCAGGCCGCCGAGCGCACCCTCCAGGCTGATCACCAGGAAGGGCATCGCGACGAAGGTGGCCGCGCCGACCGCGCCGGAGGTGTGGAAGGGCAGGGTGATGCCGAAGGCGCCCTCCAGCCAGGGACCGAGCAGCCCGCGCCGGCCGAAACCGAGCAGCAGGGCCACACCGCCGACCGTGGGCGGCAGCACCATGGGGAGCAGGACCAGCGAGCGCACCAGCGCCTTGCCCCTGAACTCGACGCGGGCCAGCAGCCAGGCGAGCGGTACACCGAGGAGGAGCGAGAGCCCGAGCGCCCACAGCGAGACCAGCAGCGAGAGCCTGAGCGCCTCGACCACACCGGGGCTGGTGAGGTGGGTGCCGAGATCGCTCCACCGGGTGCGGGTGAGGATGCCGACCAGCGGCATCAGCAGGAACGCCACGGCGAGCAGCGCGGGGAGCGCCAGGGCCACCGGGGGCCGGGCACGGCGGGTGCGGACTCTGCTCATGTGGGTTCCTGGCTGGGTGCGCGGCGTACCCGCGGACGCGGGCCATCGGGGCGGCGGGACGGCGGGCCATCGGGTCGGCGGACCATCGGGACGGCGGGGCGGCGGACGTAGCGCAGTGCGGCAAACGGAACGGAGAGGGACTGCCCGTCCCCCGACCGGGCAGTCCCTCTCCGCTCACCGCTGGGTGCGGCAGCCGGCTACGGCTTCTGGAAGCCCGCGTCCTGAAGGATCTTCTGGGCCTCCGGGGTGCTCAGCCAGGCCACGAACGCGGCCGCGGCCTCGGCGTTCTTGGAGCCCTTGAGCGAGGCGGCCGGGTACGAGGCCACAGCGTTCTCGGCGTCCGGGATGTCCACGACGGCGACCTTGTCACCGGACTTGATGGTGTCGGTCTTGTAGACGAGACCGGCATCGGCCTCGCCCAGCTCGACCTTGCTCAGCACGGCGCGGACGTTGGGCTCCTGGGAGACCGGCTTCACCTCGATCTTCTGGGCGTCGAGGATCTGCTTGCTGTAGCGGCCGACCGGGACCTCGGGCGCGGCCAGCACGACCTTGATCTTGGTGTCGGCCAGGTCCTTGAGACCGGCGACCTTGAAGGGGTTGCCCTTGCCGGCGGCGATGACCAGACGGTTCTTCGCGATGATCGCCGGGTCGTTCACCTCGGCCTTGAGGCCGTCCATGGTCTTGGTGTCGGCGGTGACCAGCGCGTCGGCCGGGGCACCCTGCTTGACCTGGGCGGCCAGCTCCTGCGAACCGGCGAAGGAGAAGGTGATCTTCGTGCCCGGGTGTGCCTTCTCGTACGCGGCGCCGGCGGTCTTGAAGACGTCGGTGAGGGAGGAGGCGGCGAGCACCGTCAGGTTCGCGGCCTTGGGCCCGTCGGACGCGGAGGCACTCGGTGAGGCGGCGGCGTCGGTCTTCTTGTCGTCGTTGCTGCCGCAGGCGGCGAGCGCCGGGACGAGCAGGGCGGCGGTCAGCGCGAGGGCGGCGCCACGGCGGTTCAGGGGCAGGATCGGGGACATGAGCTGGTGCTCCTCGGTCGGGTCGGCGGCCGGCCTGGTGCCGGGTCCGCGCGGTGGTGACCCGCGCCGGTGACGGGCGGAGCGGGTGGGGACGCGTCGTGCTGAGCGGGGGTCAGGCGCGGTCGATGTGCACGCTGGTGGACTTCACGCGGGCGGTGGCCCGCATGCCGACCTCCAGCCCGAGCTCTTCGACGGCCTCACGGGTGAGCAGGGAGACCAGGCGGTGGGGACCCGCCTGGATCTCCACCTGGGCGGCCACGTCGCCGAGCTTGACGGCGGTGACGATCCCGGGGAAGGCGTTGCGCGCCGAGGTGTAGGTCTCGCCGTCCTCGGTGTGCGCGCCCTGGGCCACCTCGATGGAGAAGGCGGCCAGGGCACGGCCGTCGATCAGACGGCGGCCGCCCTCGTCGCGATGGGTCGCGACGCGGCCGGCGTCGGCCCAGCGGCGCGCTGTGTCCGGGCTGACGCCCAGCAGGCGTGCCGCCTGACCGATGGTGTAGGACTGCATGAGCGACAAGGTAGGGGCACATGTCCCGCATTTGCAATTCAGTTGGGGCGATGTACATGGCAGATGCCATCCTCTTTGTCGTAAACGCCAAAAGTAGTTCCGTTTTTACCGTCCCGACTCGTTAAAGTCGGGTCATGGCTGAAGAGGGAACCGCGGGTGCGGGGTCGGCGCGGGTCGACGTGTGGATCTGGTCGGTCCGGCTGACGAAGACACGGGCGATCGCCGCCACCGCGTGCCGCGCGGGCCATGTGCGGGTCAACGGGGAGCGCGCCAAGCCGGCACAGGCGGTGCGGGCCGGGGACGAGGTGCGCCTCTTCCACGCGGGACGGGAGCGCATCGTCGTGGTCCGGCGCCCGGTGTCGAAGCGGGTCGGCGCCCCGGCCGCCGCGGAATGCCTGACCGACAACAGCCCGCCGCCGCCGACCCCTGTGGAGGCCGCGGTGGTGGGCATTCGCGACCGGGGCGCGGGCCGCCCGACGAAGCGCGAACGCCGCGAGATCGAAACCCTGCGCGGCCGGTAGCCGCCGGGTGGCCGCCACATCGGCGGCCACGCCACCCGTACGTCCCCTCCAGCCCTCCGGGGCCCGGCCGCTCATCGCGGATCCGGCGCACCGGAGGGCTTCGTCGTGCCCACCTCTGGAGAAAATTGCTGCAAGGCATTGCGTCGCTTCTCCCGAAATGCGGACCCACCCGGCCCTCCGTGTACGCCGGAAGGCGATATCGCCGGTTCGCGAGGGCTTCACCTGCTGGTGACAGGCCGCTAACCTCCCCGCAAAACCTTGCGGCAAGTTTTCAATGCCGCGAAGCCGCAGGGCTGTTGGCCCCGCTTCGAGGAGCAGACCTTGAGATCTCGTACGCGATCACGCTTCGGAGGGCGCTCGACGGCCCTGGCCCTGGCCCTCACCGGATTTCTGGCCGCGGCCCTGCCGGCCGCCGCCGCGGGCTCCACCGGGCAGGCGCCCCCGGTCGCCGCGTCCCCGGCCGGCGTGGCGGCGGCCGCCGACAGCACGGCGACGGTCTTCTACTACACCGGGACCCGCAACTGGACCGCTTACAACCTCCATTGGGCACCCGACGGCGGCACCTGGACCTCCGTTCCCGGCTCCGGGATGGAGGCCGCCTGCACCGACTGGGTGAAGAAGACCGTCAGCCTCGGCACGGCCGCCGGTCTGCAGGCGACCTTCAACAACGGCCAGGGGATCTGGGACAACAACGGGGGCAAGAACTACGCCCTGGGCGCCGGGGCCATCACGGTCAAGGACGGGGTCGTGGCGCACAGCGACCCCTGCGCCGCCGACCCGGGCACCGGCGCCGGCAGCGGGGCGACCGCCACCGTCTACTACTCGACCACGACCGTCGGCTGGCCGACAGTGAACCTCCACTGGGCCGCGACCGGCGGCTCCTGGACCATCGTGCCCGGCGCCGGCATGGACCCGGCCTGCGCGGGCTGGGTCAGGAAGACGGTCGCGCTCGGCCCGGCCGCCGGACTCGCCGCCACCTTCAACAACGGCAACGGCACCTGGGACAACAACAACGGCAGGAACTACGCCCTCGGAGCCGGCCTGTCCACGGTGAAGGACACCCAGGTCACCGCCAACGCCTCCGACCCGTGCGCCGCCGTGGTCCCCGACACCACCGCGCCCACCGTGCCCGCCGCCGTCCGGGCCACCGCCACCGACGTGTCCACCGTCGTGACCTGGGACGCCGCCACGGACGACCGCGGGGTGACCGGATACCAGGTCACCCGCTCCGGGGGCACCAAGGGCGCCGCGGTCACCAGCGTCACCTCCACCGTCCTCGCCGAATCGGGCCTGGAGGAGCGCACCGCCTACACCTACACGGTCAGGGCCGTGGACGCCGCCGGGAACCTCTCCGCCGCCTCCACCCCCTCCGTCGCCACCACCGGCACCCGTCCCGCGACCCCGGCCGAGTCCGTGCCGCTCGGCGGCGACCCGCGCAAGGACCCGATCTACTTCGTGCTCACGGCCCGCTTCAACGACGGCGACAGCACCAACAACCGGGGCGGCGGCCAGGACGTGAAATCCGGGAACGCGGCCGGCAATGATCCCATGTTCCGGGGCGACTTCAAGGGTCTCGTCGAGAAGCTGGACTACGTCAAAGCCCTCGGCTTCTCCGCGATCTGGATCACCCCGGTCGTCCTGAACCGCTCGGACTACGACTACCACGGCTACCACGGCTACGACTTCTACAAGATCGACCCCCGCCTGGAATCGGCCGGAGCCTCCTACCAGGACCTCATCAACGCCGCCCACGCCAAGGGCGTCAAGATCTACCAGGACGTGGTCTACAACCACAGTTCCCGCTGGGGCGCCAAAGGCCTGTTCACCCCCACCGTCTACGGCGTGCGCGACGCGCAGTGGTCCTGGTACTACGACGAGAAGCAGACCGGCTTCGAGTACGACGGCCTCACCGTCGACCCCAGGAGCGGCAAGTCGTACTACAACGGCGACCTGTGGTCGACGGCCGAACCGGCCGGGAACACCTGTGTCAACTGGGGCATGGCCACCCCGTACAAGAGCGCCGAGGGCTACACCGTCTACAACTGCCAGTGGCCGAACCCCACGTCCGGCATGTTCCCCAAGGCCCTCTTCCACCAGTGCTGGATCGGCAACTGGGAGGGTGAGGACGCCCGTTCCTGCTGGATCCACGAGGACCTCGCCGACTTCAACACCGAGAACCCCGCGGTCCAGAACTACCTGATCGGCGCCTATGACAAGTACATCGACATGGGCGTCGACGGCTTCCGCATCGACACGGCCGTGCACATCCCCCGCGTCACCTGGAACCGACACTTCCTGCCCGCCGTCCAGCAGCGCGTGGCCCAGCAGTTCGGCGCGGCGAAGGCGAACGACTTCTACGTCTTCGGCGAGGTCGGCGCCTTCGTCAACGACAAGTGGAACCGCGGCTCGGCCAACCAGTCGGCCCAGTACTACACCTGGAAGGAGTCCGCGACGTACAGCGCGGACGACGCGACCGCCGCCGTCCAGCAGTACGCGGGCGACAACGACCCGGCCAAGCAGCCGACCAGCACCAACGCCTTCCTCAGCGGAAACCTCTACCACGCCCCCGACCACAGCATGTTCTCCGGCATGAACGTCATCGACATGCGCATGCACATGAACTTCGGGGACGCGAACAACGCCTTCCAGAACGGCAAGGACTCCGACGACAGCTACAACGACGCCACCTACAACGTCGTCTACGTCGACAGCCACGACTTCGGCCCCGGGAAGTCCTCCACCCGCTACGCCGGCGGAACCGACGCCTGGGCCGAGAACATGGCGCTGATGTGGACCTTCCGCGGCATCCCGACCCTGTACTACGGCTCCGAGACCGAGTTCCAGGCCGGCAAGCAGATCGACTGCGGCCCGACCTGCCCGTTGGCCACCACCGGCCGCGCCTACTACGGGGACAGGATCGCGGGACCGGTCACCGCGTCCGGCTTCTCCAAGGTCGCCTCCGCCTCCGGGCCCGTCGCCGCCGCCCTCGAATCCCCGCTGGTCAAACACCTCCAGCGGCTGAACGAGATCCGCCGCGCCGTCCCCGCGCTGCAGATGGGCCAGTACTCCACGGAAGGCATCTCGGGAGGCGTGGCCTTCAAGCGCCGCTACACCGACACCGCCACCGGAGTGGACAGCTTCGCCCTGGTCGCCGTCACCGGCGCCGCCACGTACACGGGCGTCCCCAACGGCACCTACAAGGACGCGGTCACCGGCGACGTGCGGACCGTCACCGACGGGAGCCTGTCCGTCGCCGCTCCCGGCAAGGGCAACCTGCGGGTCTACGTGCTCGACCTCGGGGGCGCCAACGCGGCCCCCGGCAAGGTGGGCGCCGCCGGCCCCTACCTGAAGTAGCCGCCGGCACGAGGGCGAGGCGTCGCAGTATTCGGGCACATGTTCGAATGAAGGGTTAGGCTGGATCCATGCACGCACCGCACGCACTCCAGGGCTCGCTCTTCGACCAGGACGACGAGATCCGGTTCGACCGCCGGCTGGCTCCGCGGCGCACGGAGCTCGGCGCGGGTGCGTGGGTGGACCACCTGCCGGGCTGGCTGACGGGCGCCGACGCGCTGTTCGAACGGCTCGCGGCGGACGTGCCGTGGCACGCCGAGCGGCGGCTGATGTACGAGCGCACGGTGGACGTGCCCCGGCTGCTCGCCTTCTACGGTGAGAGCGACCCGCTCCCGCATCCCGCCCTCACCGAGGCCCGCGCCGCGCTCGGCCGCCACTACGCCTCCGAGCTGGGCGAACCCTTCACCACGGCGGGCCTGTGCCTCTACCGCGACGGCCGTGACAGCGTCGCCTGGCACGGCGACCGCACCGGCCGGTCGGCGACCGAGGACACGATGGTCGCGATCCTCTCCGTCGGAGACCCCCGCGACCTGACCCTGCGCCCCCGCGAAGGCGGCCCCACCCTGCTCCGCCTCCCCCTGGGCCACGGCGACCTGGTCGTGATGGGCGGCTCCTGCCAGCGCACGATGGAGCACGCCATCCCCAAAACGGCCCGGGCGGTGGGTCCCCGCATCAGCGTCCAGTTCCGTACGAGCGGGGTGCGGTGAGGCGGTGGCCGCCGATACGGGCACGCGCGGCTCCCGCGCCGCGTCGGGCTCCCGCGCCGCCTCGGGCTCCTACGCCGCGTCGAGCTCCTTCGTCGGGCGGGCCGACGAGGCCGCCGCATGCAGGGAGCGCAGGGCCAGGAGCAGGATGCCGATGTCGTCCAGGTAGACCGGGTCGGGGATCAGGTCGACCGGGGAGACCGTGTACACCACGGCGGCCCAGAAGAGCGCCTTGTCGCGCAGCGGGATGCCCGCGTCGCGCAACAGGCGGCGGGCCGCGAAGACCCGTACGAGGAGGACGGCCGCGGTGACCGCCAGTCCGGCCGCGACCACCGCCGCCACGACGAGCCACGCGGTCGTCGTGTCCATCAGGCGCCCTGTGCCCGCAGGCGGCGGCTGACCTCGCCGAGTCCGTCCGCGAGCGCGTCGAGCTGTTCAGGTGTGAGCACGTCCACGAGTACCTCCCTCACCGTGCTCACGTGCCCCGGTGCGGCCTCCGCCAATCGTGCCCGGCCGGCGTCGGTGAGGACGGCGTAGACGCCGCGCACGTCGGAGGGGCAGGTGCGGCGGCGGACCAGGCCCGCCTTCTCCATCTGTGTGACCTGGTAGGTCAGGCCGCTCTTGGAGTTGATCAGCCCGTTGGCGAGCTCCGTCATGCGCAGCTCGCCCTCCGGCGCCCGGTCCAGTCGTACGAGGATCTCGTACTGCGGGTGGGAGAGGCCGGACTCGTCCTTGAGCTGCTGGTCGAGGCGGCGGTTGACCAGGGCGGACGCTGCCAGGAAGCCTTCCCAGGCGCGCATCTCGCGGTCGTCCAGCCATCTCGTCTCAGCCATGGAGCCAGCGTACAGGTGTCGTTCCAATTTGAATCACTAGTCGGTGCGGGGCTAGGGTCGGGAGGAGTGGTTCGAATTTGAATAACCTGCACCCCCGGACCGCCCGACCGGAAGGACCCCCATGACCAGCCCCTCCGTCACCACGACGAAGCCGCAGGCCGCCGCACCGGCCGACCCCCGCAGCGCCCTTTCCGCCCCCGCGCTCTCCACCCCCGCCCACGACGCCGGCCTGCTGCTCCTGCGCGTCGTCCTCGGCCTGACCATGGCCGCCCACGGGGCCCAGAAGCTCTTCGGATGGTTCGGCGGTGGCGGCATCAGCGGCACCGGCCAGTTCTTCAGCGCGAGCGGATACCCGGCCGGCGACGCCATGGCCGTCCTCGCCGGACTGACCGAGACCCTCGGCGGGCTCGGCCTCGTCGCCGGACTGCTCACCCCGCTCGCGGGCGCCGCCCTCGTCGGCACCATGATCAACGCGATCGCCGTGCACGGCGCCGGCTCGTTCTTCGCGCCGCAGGGCGTCGAGTACGAGATCCTGCTCGCCGTCGGCGCCGCCGCCCTCGCGCTCACCGGCCCCGGCCGCTACGCCGCGGACCGCTTCCTGCCCGTCCTGCGCGCCCACCGCCTCGCTCACGGAGCCCTCGCCGTCGTCCTCGGCGCAGTGATCGCGGGCGTACTGCTCCTCGTGCGCAACTAGGGCCTGTCGTCAAACTCCCGTCTGCCGCACGACGGCTGGCCCTGGGTCGAAACCAGGGGCCGCCGCGGGCCGGGCCCGATCTCCGGGGAATCCCTGTTGCCGATCCCGGTCCGCGGTGCCCAGAATCGGCCGCATGGGCGACGCGGGCAACGTATTGACGGACGATCAGATCGAACGGTTCGTGACGGACGGTTTCGTGCGTCTCCCCGAGGCGTTCCCGCGGTCGCTGGCGGACGAGTGCCGGGCGTTACTGTGGCGCGAGACCGGGCTCGACCCGGACGATCCGCGGACCTGGACCGAGCCCGTCGTCAGACTCGGCGGCTACGCGGACGAACCCTTCCGGCGGGCGGCCACCACCGAGCGCCTGCACGGCGCCTTCGACCAGCTCGTCCGCCCGGGCCGCTGGACGCCGTGCGCCGGTCTGGGCACCTTCCCCGTCCGCTTCCCGCACCCGGCCGACCCGGGCGACGACGGCTGGCACATGGACGGCGGATTCAGCACCGAAGGAGAAACGGGGTACCGGCTCAACATCACGTCCCGCGGCCGGGCCCTGCTGATGCTGTTCCTCTTCTCCGACACCGACGCCGAATCCGCGCCCACCAGGATCAAGGTCGGCTCCCACCTGGACGTCCCGACCTTCCTGCTGCCGGCCGGTGACGCGGGCGCGGATCTCTTCGCCCTCTGTGCGGAGATGGACGAGGCGGGCCGGCTCGACGCCCCCGACCGGCCGCTGGCGCTGGCCACCGGCCGGGCCGGTGACGTCTACCTCTGCCACCCGTTCCTGATCCACGCCGCCCAGGCCCATCGCGGCACCGTCCCGCGGTTCATCGCCCAGCCCCCGCTCCTGCCGGTCGGCCCGCTCGACCTGGACCGCCCCGACGGCGCGTACTCGCCTGTCGAGCGTGCGGTGCGGCTGGGCCTCGCGCGGCGACCGGCAGGTACCTGAGGCCCCTGACCGGTACGGCGACCCGTACGGCTCGATTCGACCCGGGTATTCGAGGGAAGGGGCGATGAATGACACAACCCATCGAAGACTACGCACTCATCGGCGACCTGATGACCAGTGGACTGGTCGGCCGTGACGGGTCCATCGACTGGCTGTGCCTGCCGCGCTTCGACTCGGGCGCCTGCTTCGCCGCCCTCCTGGGCGACGAGGAGAACGGCCACTGGCGCATCGCCCCGGCCGCCGCCCCCGACACCGCGCGCTGCACCCGCCGCGCCTACGTCGAGGGCACGCTCGTCCTGGAGTCCTTCTGGGAGGCCGGGGACGGATCCTCCTTCAAGGTCATCGACTTCATGCCGCAGCGCGACACCGCCCCCGACGTGATGCGGATCGTCGAAGGCCTCACCGGCGAATCGACCGTGAGCAGCAGCCTGCGCCTGCGCTTCGACTACGGGCACGTCGTCCCGTGGGTGCGCCGCTGCGAGGGCGACCGCGAGGGCGACCGCGTCGCCGTCGCCGGGCCGGACTCCGCGTGGCTGCGCAGCGAACCCCCCGTGCGGACCTGGGGCGAGGACATGAGCACCCGCTCCGAGTTCACCGTCGCCGCCGGCGAGCGCGTCGCCTTCGTCCTCACCTGGCACCCCTCGCACGAACCGCGCCCCGAGCTCCTGGACCCGTACGACGCCCTGGAGCAGAGCCTCGCCGACTGGCGGGAGTGGACCTCGCAGTGCCGCTACGAGGGCCCCTACCGGGAGGCCGTGACCCGCTCCCTGATCACCCTCAAGGCCCTCACCTACGCCCCCACCGGCGGGATCGCCGCCGCCGCGACCACCTCCCTGCCCGAGGAGCTCGGCGGCGTCCGCAACTGGGACTACCGCTACTGCTGGCTCCGCGACTCCACCCTCACCCTCGGCTCGCTGGTGGCCACCGGGTACCTCGAGGAGGCCCGCGCCTGGCGGGCCTGGCTGCTGCGGGCCGTCGCGGGCGACCCGGCCGACCTGCAGATCATGTACGGGATCGGCGGCGAGCGGCGCATCCCGGAGAGCGAGCTGCCCTGGCTGAAGGGGTACGCCTCCTCCGCGCCGGTCCGGGTCGGCAACGCGGCCGTCGACCAGCTCCAGCTCGACGTGTACGGGGAGGTCCTCGACTCCCTGTACGTGGCCCGCTCCGCCGGACTCCCCGCCGAGTGGCACTCCTGGAAGATCCAGCTCGCGCTCCTGGACTTCCTGGAGCAGAACTGGCGCCGCCCCGACGAGGGGCTGTGGGAAGTGCGCGGCCCGCGCCGCCACTTCACCCACTCCAAGGTGATGGCATGGGTCGCCGCCGACCGGGCCGTGCGCACCATGGAGCTCAATCCCTCGTTGGCCGGCGACGTGGACCGCTGGCGGGCCATAAGGGAGGAGGTCCACCGCGACGTGTGCGAGAAGGGCTTCGACGAGGAGCGGGGCACCTTCACCCAGCACTACGGTTCCCGCGAACTGGACGCGGCCACCCTCCTCATCCCGCGCACCGGCTTCCTGCCGCCCGACGACCCCCGGGTCATCGGCACGGTCGACGCGGTGCGCGAGGAGCTGGGGCGCAGCGGGCTGGTCCGCCGCTACAGCACCGAAGGGCTCTCGGTGGACGGTCTGCCCGGCGACGAAGGGGCCTTCCTCGCCTGCTCGTTCTGGCTGACCGACGCCCTGTACTTGACCGGCCGGGAGAAGGAGGCACGGGAGCTCTTCGAGCGGCTGCTGTCCGTACGCAACGACGTGGGACTGCTCGCCGAGGAGTACGACCCCGTCGCCGGCCGCCAGCTCGGCAACTTCCCCCAGGCGTTCAGCCACGTCGGCCTGGTGAACTCCGCGCTCGTCCTGGGCGGGGGTGGCCTGGCCGAGGCCCGGCGGCGGGCCGGCGCGGCCTGACGGCCTCGGGCGGCCCGGCGGCGGGCCGCGCGGGTCAGGCCGGGCACGGGCCCCGCAGCGCGGCCCACGTGTCCCGGCCGACGACCCCGTCGACGGCCACACCGCTGTTGCAGTACTTGCGGTACATGGTCTGGAAGCTCCGGACCGCGTTGTAGGTGTTCGTGCCGAAGACGCCGTCCACCTGGCCCGCCGTGAGGTACCCGGAGCTCTTGAGGAGGCACTGGGCCTCGATGACCCGGTTGCCGGTGTTCCCCTGCCCGGTGACCGCGGTCCCCGTGTAGTACTTCCCCTGGTTGCCGCACGTGTAGGTGGCGGCCGCGGCCGGGCCCGCGGTGACCACCCCGCCGAGGGCGGCGGCGGAGACGAGGGTGAGTGCGGTTGCGAACAGGCGAACGTGTCGCATCATGATGGTGCTCTCCTCTGGTACGAGTGGATGCCATGGGCGCTCCACCGCGGTTTCACGGGGTCGAACGCATGAGCAGCATCGCTTCGGCCGAGGTCCCCGGGTAAGCCCCGGGGACTGAGAGCAAACGTTCCTGAGCGGTAGATGTCAGGCGGGGCGCAAGGCCTCCGTCAGATGGCCGCGCAACCGCGCGAACTCCGGGGAGGCGCGCAGCTCCGGGACCCCCGTGCCCGGATCGCGGGGGAGCGGTACCGGGAGGTCCTCCACCACCCGGCCCGGCCCCGCGGCCATCACCAGGACGCGGGACCCCAGCAGCACCGCCTCCTCGACGGAGTGGGTCACGAACACCACCGTCGTGCCCAGCCGCCCGGCCAGGGAGCGGACCTCCTCCTGGAGCCGCTCCCGGGTCAGCGCGTCCAGGGCGGAGAACGGCTCGTCCATCAGCAGCAGTCCGGGCTCCGCCGCCAGGGCCCGGGCCAGCGCCACCCGCTGCTGCTGACCTCCGGACAGCTCCCAGGTACGGCGGCCCGCCATGCCGGGCAGGCCCACGCGCTCCAGCAACTCGGCGATCCGGCCCGGCCGCTGGGACCGCGGCACCCCGTGGCGGGCCAGCGCGAAGCCGAGGTTCCCGCCGACGGTCCGCCACGGGAAGAGCCGCGGCTGCTGGAACACCACCCCCGCGCCCCGCCCCGGGCGCGGGGCGGCTCCCCCGACCAGGGCGCTGCCCGAGTCCGGACGGGCGAAGCCGGCGATCACCCGCAGCAGGGTGGTCTTGCCGCAGCCGGAGGGGCCCACGAGGACGACGAACTCGCCCGCGCCGACCCGGAGGTCCACCGAGTCGAGCACGGTCACGGGCTGCTTCGCCGAGCCGTAGCGGACCGACACCCCGGCGAGCTCGACGCCGGCGTCAGTGCGCGGCACGGCCGAGCTCCTCCACCGCGAGGGCCCGGCCGAAGGCGGCCTCGTCCGGAACCGCGTCGACCTTCTTCTGCTCCTTCAGGAAGACCGCCGCGTCGCGCAGGGTCGCCGCCAGCTTCCCGGGGGCGCCGGGCGTGCCGAGGTATTCGGGGCCGGTCTGCTCCTTCGCGCTCAGCAGCACCAGCTCCGACAGCTGCCGCTCCGCCTCGTCCGGCCGCAGCCCGAGCTCGGCCCCGATGGACTTGGCGGCCTGGTCGGGGGCGGTACGGGCCTGCCCGACGGCCTGGTCCTGCGCCTTGATCCAGGCGGTGACGACCTCGGGGTGCTTCTCCGCGAACGCGTTCGTCACCACGCCCAGGTCGGCGGTGGGCTTGCCCTGCTCCGCGAGCTGCCGGCTGGTGACGAGCACCTTGCCGTCCTTGGTCAACTCGCTCAGCGTCGGCGTCCACACGTACGCCGCGTCGATGTCCCCGCGCTTCCAGGCGGCGAGGGAGTCCTGCGGCTGAAGGTCGATGACCTGCACGGCTCCGGCGTCCACCCCGGCCGACTTCAGTGCGGCGAGCAGCGAGTAGTGGGCGGTGGAGCCGAACGGCGTGGCCACCTTCTTCCCGGCCAGGTCCTTGACCGAGCCGATCCCCGGCTTGGCGACCAGAGCCTCGTTGTCGCCGATCAGATCGTGGATCCACACCACCTTGTACGGGATGTTCAGCGGGGCCGAGAGGCCCTTGGTGACCGGGCTCGACCCGGCCAGCCCCAGGTCCACCGAGCCGGCGATCACCGCTGTGTTGACGTCGCCGCCGGACTCGAACTTCACCCACTTCACGTCGGCGTCGGGCAGGGCCTTCTCCAGCAGCCGCTGGTTCTTCACGATCAGGTCGGCATTGGGTATCGCCTGGTAGGCGATCCGTACGGTGGTCCGCCCGGACCCGGCCGGATCCCCGTCCGCTCCGCACGCGGCGGTGGTGGAGGCGGTCAGGGCGACGGCGGCGGCCAGCAGCAGGGCGCGGCGGGAGACGTTTCTGGGCACGGCGGAACTCCAAAGGTGAGCAGGGGTGTCGGGAAGGCCAGGAGGAGGGTGGGGATGGAGCGTCAGGTACGGCCGCGCCAGGGGACGGCGAACCGCTCGATGCCCCGGAGGAGGGCGTCGAGCACGATCCCGGACAGTCCGATGGCGAGGATGCCGGCGATCACCAGGGCCGTCTGGTTGTAGCGCTGGGCGTCGCGGATCATGCCGCCGATGCCCGGTACGCCGTTGATGGTCTCCGCCGCCACCACGGAGGTGTAGGCGACGCCGACGGCGATCCGGATGCCGGTGAGGATCTCGGGCAGGGCGCTGGGCAGCCGCACCGACAGCAGCAGGGACACCGGACCGGAGCCCAGGGCCCGCGCCGCCTCGGTGAGCTGGTCCGGTACGGTCCGCACGGCCGCGGCCGTGGCGGCGGCGACCGGCGGCAGTGCGGCGATCACCAGGAGCCAGATCTTCGGCGCCTCGTCGATGCCGAACCAGATGACGAGCAGCGAGAGGTACGCGAGCGGCGGCAGGGTGCGCAGGAACGTCACGGCCGGCTCCAGCACCACCGCGAGCGGCCGGACCGTGCCGATCAGCAGACCCAGCGGCACCCCGGCCAGCACCGCGTAGCCGGAGCCGGTGCCGATCCGGCCGAGGCTCACCCCGAGGTGTTCGATCAGCAGGTGGCCGCCGTAGCCGCGTACGCCGTCGTGCGTGGTGGAAGCCAGCAGGAACTGCCGCCACACCTCGCCGGGCGAGGGGACCAGAACCCTCGGCCACACCTCGGCGGCCACCACCGCCTGCCACGCGGCCAACAGCACGGCCAGCGCCACGATGCGCAGCGCGCTCCAGCGGAGCGCCTCCCGGACCCGCTTGCGGGCCTTCGCTGAACCCGCGGGCCGGGCCGGTCGGGGCCGGTCGGCCGTCCCGGGGGTGTCGGTGGCCGTGGTCAGCGTGGTCATGCCGCCGCCCCGGTCAGGGCGCGCAGGCGCGGGGCGACCTCTTCGCCCACCCGGTACGCCTCCTCGAGGTGCGGGTAGCCGGACAGGATGAACTCGTCGACTCCCAGGGCCCGGTACTCCGCCAGCCGGGCGGCGACCTCGTCGTGCGAGCCGACGAGGGCCGTTCCCGCACCCTCGCGGACCAGCCCGATGCCCGCCCACAGGTTCGGCGCCACCGTCAGCCGCGCGGCGTCGGTGACCCCGCCGTGCAGGGCCGCCATCCGCGCCTGCCCGGTGGAGTCCATCGCGGCGAACCGTTCCTGGCTCGCCCGGACCGCCGCCGGGTCCAGCCCGGCCAGGATCCGGTCGGCCTCCGCCCAGGCCTCGGCCGCGGTGTCCCGGCTGATGACGTGCAACCGCAGCCCGAAGCGGACCCGGCGGCCGAGGGACCGCGCCCGCCCGCGCAGCCGGGCGACGCGCTCGGCGACGGCCGACGGCGGCTCGCCCCACAGCAGTTGTACGTCGGCCTGCCGGGCGGCGACCTCCTCGGCGGCGGGCGAGGCCCCGCCGAAGTACAGCGCTACCGGGTGACGCAGCTCCGGATCCGTCAGCCGGGCGCCCTCGATGCGCAGGTGGGCGCCTTCGTGGTCCACCGACTTCCCGTCCAGCAGGTCGCGCAGCACTCCCATCACCTCGTCGGTGCGGGCGTACCGGTCGTCGTGCGCCAGCCGGTCCCCGTAGGCGCGCTGCTCGGCCGGATCGCCGCCCGTCACCACGTTCAGCGCGAGCCGGCCGCCCGCGAACCGGCGGAAGGCGTCGGCCTGCTGGGCGATCAGTGTGGGACTGGCGAAACCGGCGCGGAACGCCACGAGGAAGCCGATCCGGGTGGTGTGCTGCGCGAGCGCGGCCGTCAGGATCCAGGGATCGGCGCAGCCCAGACCCACCGGGGTCAACAGCGAGTGGAATCCGGCCTGTTCGGCGGCGCGGGCCACCTGCGCGAGGTACGGGACGTCGGCCGGCCGGCGGGTGGCGGCGCGGCTGCGCCCCTGGACGGCGGTGACCCCGCCGGGGTCGCGGCCGTCCCCGCCCGTGGGCAGGAACCAGTGGAGCAGGAGCGGATTCTCGGGCATGGGGAAACCTCGTCGGAGCAGCGTGACAGGCACCACCGCGGGGGAGGGCCGACGGGTGGCACGTGTACATGGAGGTGCGGGCGGGGACGGGGAGGTCCGTGCGACCGGAGACGTGGCCAGGATCCGGCCGTGCGGCCGGGGCTGGAGCCGCGGCGAAGGGCGCGGACTCGTCCGTACGGAGTCAGGAACGGCGGATCGGAAGGATCAACAGCCGTGCGTACGGGGGGTGGTGGCCCGACAGAGCATGGTCGACACACGCAGCAGATCTACGTGACGACGCGATACGAGTACGGGGGCCATGGGATGCATCCTGTCGGTGTCCGAGGGGTATCGACAAGCAGAGTCCGAATGTTGGACGAAATCGTCCCAGATCCCGGGCGGTACGAGGGGTGGGGCGGTGCTCGGAGGGCGGTTACCGGCGGCGGTTGAACGGCAGCCGGCCGAGGACCACGGCCATTCCGCAGGTGTCGGTGAGGGCGGAGAAGACCAGCCCGGCCGCGATCGCGGCACTGAGCAGCTCGAACGCGGGGTGCACCAGTAGGCCGAGCAGCAGACCGAGGAGGACGACCGTGCCGGCGGTGAGCCGGACCTGCCGCTCCATGGCCCAGACCCGCCGGGGGCCCTGCGCGGGGTAGTCGAGCGGGTGCCCCTGCGCCGACCAGGAGCTGGTGCCGCCGGTCAGACTGGCGGCCGCGATGCCGTGCCGGGCGAGGGTGCGGGCCGCGTTCTCCGAGCGGGTGCCCGAGGCGCAGACCAGGAGGAGCTCCTTGTCCCCGGCGGCCAGGCGCAGCTCGGCCAGGGAGCCGGTGATCCGGTCGAGCGGCACGTTCAGTGCGCCGGGGAGGTGGCCGGAGGCGTACTCGCCCGGCGTGCGGACGTCGACGATCGTGAACTCGGTGTGGCGGGAGTGGGCCTGGCTGACGTCGAGGAGGGCGGGGCTGCTGCTCATGACGGACGGGCTCCTTCGAAGGGCGGGGGCCGCCGGGCGGGGTACGGCCGAACGGGGGTACGGGGGCACGGGGAGGAAGTGGCGGAACGCCGGGGCCGCGGGCGCACCGGGGCCGTGCGGCACCGGGTGCGGGGCGGGAGGGTTTCTGCGCAGGCGGGCGTCAGCGGGGACAACAGGAGCGCGACAGGAGGCGCTGGGTGACGGCCATGGCGCGGAGCATAGACGAAAGGGGGCGCAGGGCAAGGCACCCGTTCCGCCATTCGGGACGGCGCCACGGCCCTCAGGGGCGGGGACCGGTCGCCGACCGGGCCCCCTCGCTCCTGGCGTCCCGCGGCCGACTCCGCGTACACGGGCGCGTAACCAGCCCTGAGCAGGGGGGAGTCGGGGATCCACGGTGCGGGAACTGTCCGCGAGGCCTCCGGACGGGAGACCGCCCCCGCACGCGGCGGGGGCGGGAGCGGGAACACGAACGGGGCCTCGGGTTCGAACCCGAGGCCCCGTTCGCACTGCCGGGCGGTGTTACAGCGCGGGAGCCGCGGCCGGAGCCGGGTTCTCCTCGTCCACCGGAATGCTGACCAGCCAGCGGGTGTCCTTGCGGGGACGCAGGTACAGCGCCCAGTACAGGGTGGCGACGGCGGTGATCCCGCCGGTCCACAGCAGGTACTGGGTGTCCTGCTGGGTCAGGATGTACGCGAACACCAGGATCAGCACGATCGGAACGGCCGGCCAGAGCGGCATCCGCCAGGCGGCGGTGTCGCGGTGCGCGCCGCGCCGGCTGAACAGCGCGGCCACCGCGACCAGCAGGTACATGCCGGTCACCGAGACGCCGGTGACCCCGTAGAGGGTGTCGAGGTTGACGAAGCACATCGCCGCACCCGGGACGCCGACGAGCAGGGTGGCCACCCACGGGGAGCCGAAGCGGCCGAGCCGCGAGAGAGCCGCGTTGACCGGCGCGGGCCACGCCTTGTCGCGGGCGGAGGCGAACAGCACCCGGGAGTTCTGGATGACCATGACGATGCCCGCGTTGACGATGGCGAGGGCCACGCAGAGGCTCACGAAGGTGCCGACGGCCGAGTTGGACCAGGCGGTCACCATGGTGCCGAGGTCACCGGAGGTCAGTGCGTCGAGGTCGGGGGCACCCATGGTGATGGCGATGACGGGGACCAGGATGACGGCGGTGGAGATGGCGAGGGTGGCGAGCACGGTGCGCGGGACGTTGCGGCGCGGGTGCTCGAGCTCCTCGGAGAGGTAGACGGCCGTCGAGAAGCCCTGGGTGATGAAGAGAGCGATGGCGAGCCCGGAGACGACCATCATCGCGGTGACGGTGGACGTGCCGCCGCCTTCCGCGGCCACGGAGCCGTGCACGAGGGCGCCGGCGCCCCGCTCGCTGTGGGCGAAGCCCAGTACCGCGACGAGCCCGGCCGCCACGACCTCCAGGACGAGGAAGATGCCGGTGATCCAGGCGTTGGCCCGCAGGTCGAGGAGACCGGCGAGGGTGGCGAGCAGCATCACACCGGCGCCGGCGGCCGGGGCCGGTACGTCGACCAGGGGGGCGAGGTAGTCGGCGGTGCCCATGGCGATCACGGGCGGCACGATCATCACGACCAGGAGGGAGAGCACGAACACCAGCCAGCCGGCGAGCCGCCCGGACATGGTGGACACCATCGCGTACTCGCCGCCGGCGCTGGGGATGAGGGTGCCCAGCTCCGAGTAGCAGAACGCGACGCCGATGCAGAGCAGCGAGCCGATCGCGATGGTGAGCGCGGTCCAGGTCCCGAGGCTGGCGAACAGGTCGGGCACGACGACGAAGAGGGTCGAGGCGGGCGTCACGCACGAAAGCGTCAGCAGGGTTCCGCCGACGACACCGATGGAACGCTTGAGCTTCTGGGGGACGGGTCCGGTCGCCGGGGCGAGGGCCTGAGGGGCGCTGATCGTGTCAGTCATCGGTGCGGTGTTCCGATCGGCAGATGCGGTGAGTGAGCGCGGGAGCGGTATCGCCTCCGGGGCGGTGGTGAGCAAGAGTGGTTCGGTGGCTCCCGGACCGTTATGCAATCTCTGCGAGATCCGCAGGTCAAGAGCTGTTCATGTGCGGATTCCATCGTCTGGGGCCGTGTCGGAGGCCGCCCGAGGCGTTAAGACCGCGTCAACGCTGCGCAATTACCGGGTGCGATAACCGCACGTGACCGTGGGTAAATTTCCTTCCGCTTTGCCCACCTGCCGCGCTCCCGTGTCCGTGTCCGGGTCACGGGAGCAGGGGGATCGTGCCCCGGAGACGCTCCGGGACGCGGGCCGGGACGCGTTCCAGTACGCCGCCCGCGAAGACGTCGTAGAGCGGGAGCGTCTCCAGGTGGACGTAGCCGATGTGGCAGTCGCAGACGGCCAGGGGGCAGGCGCGCGGGCGCAGGGCGGCGCGGTAGGAACCGTCGTAGAGGTTGCCGAGCTCCGCCTTCACGAAGTGGCAGCGGCGGACCGTCCCGGCGCCGTCCACCGAGACCACCGAGGCTCCCGTGCGGCACGGCAGGCCCGCCGAGCGGTGGGGGTGGCGGCTGAAGGGGAAGAGCGGGTCCAGGTCCGTCCAGGCGGCCGCCTCGGGCTCGGTGTACGTGTGCCCCTCGGCCGCGTTGATCCACAGGTAGATCCCGGGCGGCAGCGCGGCGCGCAGCCGGCGGGCCTCCGCGAGGTGCTCCGGCAGGCCGACCACGCCCACGCTGAACCGCACCTTTGCGGCCACCAGCTCCCGGCACTTGCCCAGGAAGCGGTCGTACGGGGTCTGCCCCGGGTGGTACGTGCACCACAGCGCGAGCGTGTCCGGATCGGCCTCGGCGGTCCAGCCGGTGCGGCCGCTCAGGTTGGTCTGGATCGCGACCCGGCGGACGTGCGGCAGGTGCGAGAGCTCCACGAGGGTGCGCCGGTACCAGGAGCGGACCAGGCCCTCGCCCCACGGGGTGAACAGGACGGACAGCCGGTCGCCGGTGTTCCCGGCGGCCCAGCCCGCGAACCGTTCCAGAGCGGCCCGGTCGGCCGTCAGCACCTCGCGGCTGTCGCGCCGCTTGGCGAAGGGGCAGTACGGGCAGTCGTAGTCGCAGGAGGACAGTGGACCCCGGTAGAGGACGGTCAGGTCCATCGGCCCCTGCTCCTGCCCCTGCCGCTCCGCCCGCACGGCCGGCCCCGTCACTTGCGCTCGTACGCGGCCATCGCGGCCCGCACGTCCGCCGAGAACAGCGCCGGGCCCACCGCGTCCGAGTGCGCCAGCCCCTCCGGGGTCAGCCGCAGCAGCTCCGCGTCGTCCACGAGCCAGCCGCGTTCCGCGAAGGCCGCCAGCTCCGCCGGGAAGTCCTCCCGCGGGCCGCTTCCGAACCGCTCCCGGTACTCCGGCACGGGCATTCCGCAGGCCTGCAGCAGGGACTGCAGCAGGTGGCGCCGCCGAGCCTCCCGCGCGTCGATCCACCGGCCGTGCTCGGCGCGCGCGAAGTCGGCCTCCGGGCGCCGCACGTAGTCGTCGACGATGCCGCGGATCCGGCTGGTGCCGACCGCGTAGTCGAAGGAATAGTGCAGCTGGGCCGTGTAGGAGCGGGCTCCGCAGCCCAGGCCGATCATGCCGTCCGTCTGGCAGGCGTGGTCCCCGGCGTCCTCCCCGGGAGCGCCGGCCCGGCGGAACATCCGCATCGACACCTGTTCGTACCCGGCGGCCAGCAGGTGGTCCCGTCCGGCCCGGTAGAGGCGCAGCCGCTGCTCGTCCCACCCGGCGGCCGAGGACTCCGCCGGACGGCGCCCCAGGCCCGTCAGGGGGCGCACGTAGAGCGGGTAGAGGTACAGCTCCTCCGGCCGCCACGCGAGGGCGGCGTCCAGCGAGTACCGCCAGCTCTCCTCGGTCTGCCCGTCGATGCCGTAGATCAGGTCGATGTTGAGCACCGGTATCGCCGCGTCCCGGACCCGCGCCAGGGCCGACTCCACGTCCGCGCGCTTCTGCGGGCGCACGGCGGAGCGGGCCTCGTCGGCCACGAAGCTCTGCACACCCAGGCTGAGCCGCGTCGTGCCCCGGTCGGCCAGGACGGCGAGCCGGTCCGCGGTGGTGGTGGACGGGGAGGCCTCCACCGACAGGGGTACCGCCCGCAGGTCGGAGCCGGCGCGTTTCTCCGCGATGTCGCAGAGCCGCTCCAGCTCGGACGCCGTCAGGAAGGTGGGGGTCCCGCCGCCGAAGGCCGCCGCCGCGAACCGCACGGGCTCCTCGTGGCCCAGCGCGTCCCGGACCGCCGTCGCCTGCCGCTCCAGCGCGTCGAGGTAGGCCGTGGTCAGGCCCTCCGGTGCGCCGATGCGGGTGAAAAGGTTGCAGAATCCGCAGCGCACCTCGCAGAACGGGACGTGGAGGTAGAGCGAGAGCGCGTCCTTGGGCTGCTCCGCCCACAGCCCGCGCAGCGCGGGCCGCCCCGGCAGCGGACGGTACGCCGTCTTGTGCGGGTAGGCGTAGACGTAACTCTCGTACGGGGTAGGGAGGTTCATCGGACGGCCGACTCCTTCTGGTTCAGGAAGAACTGCGCGTACGGGACCGTCCAGACCGCCTCGTGGGCGAGCCGGTGCCCGGTGTAGCCGTCGTCGCCGTACGTCGTCCCGTGGTCGGAGCAGACGATCGCGAAGCAGCGGCGCCGCGCGCGCACCGCGTCGAAGAGCCGTCCGATGTGCCGGTCCACGTACTCCAGCGCGGCCGCGTGCGTCTCCCAGGAGTCCCCGGCGGCCGCCGTCACGCCGGGTGAGTGGAACCAGTTGGGCTGGTGCATCGCCGACACGTTCAGGAAGAGGAACAGCCGCCGCTCGCGCGGCAGTCCGGCCACGATCCGCTCGGTGCGGTCCACCTGGGCCTCGAAGGAGTTCGGTGAGGCCACCCCGAACTCCGGCTCCCAGTGCGACTCCTGGAACATCCCCGGCAGTACGGAGCCCAGCGCGGCCGCCTTGTTGAAGAAGCCGGTGCCGCCCACGCACACGGTCCGGTACCCCGCGCCGGCCAGCCCCGACACCAGGTCCGGGGTGTCGAACACCCAGGTGGCGCCGGCGGTGGTCTCGCTGCCCGGGAACCGGGCGGCGAACAGTCGCGGATGCGGGCCCGGCCCGTCCGGGGTGGGCAGGAAGCCCGCGAACATGGCCTGGTGGGAGGCGTAGGTGAAACTCCCCGGCGCGTGCCGCCGTTCCCAGGCCCCGCCGGGCAGGTGCGCCGCCAGGTTCGGGATCCGCCCCTCTGCGGCCAGCCGCGCGGCGACGTCGTGGCGCAGGGTGTCGAGGGTGACGAGCAGGAGGTCGTCGCGGCCGACGACCTCGTTCATGTCAGGGGCGGGCGGGGGTGTGCGCATGGTGGTCCTGTCGTACGGCGGCCACCTGGGCCGCATAGGTGTCCTGGCCTTCGGCGGGTGAGCCGGGCAGCCCGGTCAGCCGGGGCAGCAGATCCCCGAACGCGTTGACCTCGCCGACGGCGAAGCTCCGCCAGCCCGTGGCGGGCAGCAGGTCGACGCCGACGCACAGGGTGCGCGGGAAGGCCGCCGCGGCCCGCTCGCAGACGGCGAGCACGTCCCGCTCCCAGTGGCGGCCGGCCGCGGTCACCGCGGTCGCGGCGGCGGCCAGATCGCCGCGCTCGCCGCCCAGATGGAGATTGGTCAGCGGTCCGCGCGCGGTGCGGACCACGGCGTGGCTGGCCCGGCCGCCGACGACGACCACCCGCAGATCGGCGGAGCGGCCCTGCTGGGAAGCCTTCGGCAGCCAGCGCTCGATGTGCAGCCCGTCGGGGGCGAGGGCGTCGACGATCGCGCCGATCACCCGCTCGTCCTCGTACCGCCGGATCCGGAGCGAGTTGTGCAGCGCCCCCGAAGCGGCCCGCTCCACGGAGGTGGTCGCCCGGATCCGGCCGCCCGCGCCCGTCTCGACGGCGAGCACTCCGGAGGCCGAGGACCCGTGCGCGAGCTTCACGAAGGCCCTGCGGAGGCCGGGACGGCCGAGCACCGCCCGCACCTCCTCCCAGCCGCGCACCGGGATGCGGACCGCGTCCGGGCCCGAGGTCGGGGAGGCCGGTACCGGGACTCCGGCGGCCGCGAGCCGGCCGTGGCAGAGCCGCTTGTCGAAGAGTACGGCGAGGTCGCCCGGATCGCTCAGCAGGCTGCCGCCGGCCGCCCGAACGCTCGCGCCCACCGAGTCCAGGACTCGAGTGAACCGGCGGTACCAGCGGCCGGTGCCCTCGACCCGGGTGGCGTCGGAGACCCCGCGCAGCAGCCGCTCCACCTCCGGGTCCTCGCCGGGCGAGTCGATCCGTACGCTCTCCCCGGCCCGGAAGACGGCCCGGCCCTCCAACACGTCCAGCCACGGCACCACCCGGGCCGCGGGCAGCCCGGCGGCGCGCACGGCCTCCTGGAAGAGGGAGATCCGGCGGTTGTCCGGATTGCCGACGACGGCGAAGGCGACGGCGGGAGCCGTACGGGTCACTCCGCCACCGCGATGTAGAGGTCCACGCCGTCCTTGTGGACGTCCGGGGTCTGGACGTCACCGAGGTCCAACTCCACGCCGTGCGGGGCCAGGGCGGCACGGAGCCGCTCCCGGAGCGGCTCACCGACGTAGTGGTGGTGCAGGTCGAGCTTGGTGAGATGGGTGAGCGGCTGGCCGGCCAGCAGCGCTTCGACACCCGCGTCCTCCAGGATGCCCATGGAGAGGTCGAGGACCTCCAGCCGCTCCACGACCGGAGCGGTGGCCAGCGCCGCCGCGATGTGGTTCTGGAGCTTGCTGTTGCGCAGCGCGAGCCGGCGCAGGGCGGGCAGCCGCTCGCCGCTCAGGAACGGCTCCAGGTCGCCGACCTCCGCGTCACCGCCGTAGTCGGGCGTGCCCAGCCACAGATCGAGCTCGTTGAGGGCGGGGAGATCGCTCTGGGCGACCCCACGCACCACCTCCTTGGGGAGCCCGCCGGTCTCGAGGCGCAGCACGCGCAGCGCCTCGTGCTTCAGGGGCGGGAACACCAGGCCGGATCCGCCGCGCACGCCGAACTCCTCGAGCGCGGGATAGGCCAGCAGCAAAGGGCTCACGTCCGACTGCGCGATCCAGGAGATCTCGCACTCCTCGGACGTGACGTCGCCGACGAACAGCGCCCGCAGCGCCGGGAACCCACCGGCGGCCCCGGCGAGCATCTCGACGATCCCGGCGCTGGAGGTTTCGTACGCCTCGGACCAGCCGCCCACGATCAGGGCCCGCACCCGACGGGTGTCCACGGTCCCGGTGAACCGGGCGAAGGCCTGCGGCCATTCCTCATCGGCGTCGTACACGTCCGCCGAGATCCGCCAGGCCACGGACCCGGCCCCGGGCAGCGCACGGGTGTCCTCGGGCCCGGGAAAGTCGAAGACGGGCAGGCCGCCCAGCTCGCTCAGGTGGTTCCCCATGGTCATGCGCGCTGCTCCTGACGGTGTGGTGGGCGGTCGCCGGCCGTGCGTGTGCTCCGACAACAGTTCTACCAAGCCCCACCGACAACACCCGCCGGATCAGCGCTGTCCGGGCCGGGCGAGCTTGCGCAGCCGGTCCGCCGAGCGCCCTCCCCGCGGCTTCCGGTCAGCGCTTGCGGTAGCCGCGCGCGTCCTCGGCGGCGGCCAGCACGGCATCGAGGTCGCCGCCGACGGCCGAGGTCAGCGTGATGGCAACGGCGCCCTCGAGGAACGGCGCGTCCACGATCCGGGCGCCTTCGGGCAGTTGCGAGGGCTCCTCGCCGAGCAGGGACTTCACCGTCAGTACCGCGCTGCCCATGTCGCACAGCACCGCCACCCCCCGGCCCTCGTCCACCGACCGGGCGGCGGCCGTGATCAGCTCCGCGCTGGTGCCGATCCCGCCGTCCGGGGTGCCGCCCGCCACCGCGAGGGGAGCCGGCTCGACCGAGCCGAGCAGCGCGCCCGACAGCGCGGCCACCGACTCCGCGACGGCCTTGCTGTGCGAGACCAGGACCACCCCGACCCGGCCCGTACGGGACTTCGGTGCCTGGCGCTCCACCGGGGACGGGTCGGCGGCCGGCTCCACGGGCACGGGTTCCGCCTCGGCGGCGTCCACCGCGCTGCGCAGCGCCTCCATCAGCAGGGCCACGGAGTTGGCCCCGGCGTCCTGGTGGCCGACGCTGCGCTCGCCGAGGTAACTGGCCCGGCCCTTGCGGGCTTCGAGACCCTCGGTGGAGTCGGCGCCCGCGCGGGCCGCCGAGACGGCCTCGTCCAGGGCCTCGCGCAGCGGCCGGTCAGCCCCGGCGGCCTCGGACAGGGCGGCCACGGCCGGGGCCAGCGCGTCCACCAGCGTGGCGTCACCGATCTCGGCGCCGCCCAGCTTCTGCACCGACCGCAGCCCGGCGCCGAGGGCGGCGCCCAGTTCCAGGAGGCTCGGCGCCCCGGTGTCGCCGAGCACCTTGCCGGTGCGGCGCAGTGCGGTGCCGAACAGCGGCCCGGAGGCGCCGCCCACCGTGTTGGTCAGGGTGGTGCCGGCCAGGGTCAGCAGGGCTCCGGGAGTGGCGGGCCGTTGCTCGGCGACGGCCGCGGCGACGGCTCCGAAGCCCCGTACGAGATTGGCCCCGTGGTCCCCGTCACCGATGACCGCGTCCAGTTCGGTGAGGCGCGCGCTGTCCCGTCGTACGAGCCGGTTGGTCTCGGCGATCCAGCGGCGGAAGTAGGCGGTGTCCAGCGCGGGCGTGGCCGCGTGCGGGGTGCTCGGTGCGGCCGGCGTGGCGGTCATGGGGGATGGCTCCTGGGTGTGTGTCGTCATCGTCGTCGGGGAATGGGCGGGACGGGGTCAGCGGCCCCAGCGCAGGGACGGGGTGTCCACCGGCGCGTCCCACAGGCGCAGCAGCTCGTCGTCGGCGCGGCACAGGGTGAGGGTGCAGCCGGCCATGTCCAGGCTGGTGACGTAGTTGCCGACAAGGGAGCGGGCCACGGTGATCCCACGCTCGTCGAGCACGCGCTGGACCTCCGCGCGCATGATGTAGAGCTCTACCGGCGGGGTTCCGCCCAGGCCGTTGACGAGCAGGATGACGGGGGCGCCGGAGGCCTCGGGGAGGTCGTCGAGGATCGCGTCGAGCATCACCTCGGCGGTCGCGGCGGCGGTCATGAGCCCCCGGCGCTCGCGGCCGGGTTCGCCGTGGATGCCGATGCCCAGCTCGATCTCGCCCTCGCCGAGGGTGAAGTTCGGGCTGCCCTTGGCGGGGGTGGTGCAGGAGGTCAGGGCGACGCCGTAGCTGCGCGAGTTCTCGTTGACCTTGCGGGCGACCGCGGCGACCTCGGCGAGCGGGGCGCCCTCCTCGGCGAGCGCGCCCGCGATCTTCTCCACGAAGAGGGTGGCGCCGGTGCCGCGACGGCCCGGGCCGTTCGCGGTTCGGGCCACGGCCACGTCGTCGTCCACGACGACCTGCTCGACCTTGACGCCCTCGTCCTCGCAGTCCTCCGCGGCCATCGTGAAGTTGAGGATGTCGCCCGTGTAGTTCTTCACGACGTGCAGGACGCCCGCGCCCTCGTCGACCGCGCAGGTGGCGCGCGCGATGTTGTCCGGCACCGGGGAGGTGAACACCGGGCCGGCCACGGCCGCCGCCAGCATGCCGCGCCCGACGAACCCGGCGTGCAGCGGCTCGTGCCCGCTGCCGCCGCCCGACAGCACCGCGACCTTGCCGGCCGGCTGCCCGGCGGCCCGCGTGACGATGCCCCTCTCCGCCTCGACGCGGAGCCCCGGGTGAGCGGCCGCCATTCCGCGCAGTGCGTCGGCGACGACGCTCTCGGGGGAATTGATGAGCTTCTTCACGGGGCCTCTTTCCTGAGCGCCGGTCTGGAGCGGAAATTGGAATTGCGGGACGGTATTAACTGGGCGCCGTCACCGATCCGCCGCAGTGTCCGGGGTACTTGGCTGGAACATTACGCGGGCGGACCCGCGGGTCGAGCCGGGTCCTTGGTCCCGGATACGGTCGCGGAAAGGCCCCTTCGTAAGGGGTTCCGTGCGAATCTCGGGCACACCCGGAATCCGTGATAGGGATGAATGAGCAAGCGGAAATGAATTCGCTATGAGGAGGATTGACGTGAAGACCGTCGGTACCCGCATGATGATCAGCCCGCCGAAGTACGTGCAGGGCGCCGGAGCGATGAACGACCTGGGCGAGCACACCTCCCGCCTCGGGACGAACGCCGTCGTCCTGGCGGACAAGGGCGTCTGGGGCTTCGTCGACACGGCCGTCACCGCCTCCCTCACCGCCGCCGGGGTCAAGCTGACCAAGGAGGTCTTCGGCGGGCTCTGCACCCAGAAGGAGATCGACCGGGTCGCCGCGGCCGCCGGGGCGGCGGGCGCGGACGTCATCATCGGCATCGGCGGCGGCACCGCCATCGACACCGCGAAGGCCGTCGGCCACGCGCTGGGCGACATCGCCGTCGTGTCCGCCCCTACCGTCGCCTCCACCGACGCGCCGACCAGCGCGCTCGCCGTCATCTACACCGAGGAGGGTGCCTTCGAGCGCTACTCCTTCTTCCAGCGCAACCCCAACCTCGTCCTCGTCGACACCGCCCTCGTGGCGGGTGCGCCGAGTCGTTTCATCGTCTCCGGCATGGGTGACGCGCTCGCCACCTGGTACGAGGCACGGGTCTGCGTAGCCGCCAACCGCGTCGCCATGGCCGGGGGCCTCGCCACCGAGGCCAGCCTGGCGCTCGCCCGGCTGTGCTGGGAGACGCTGATGGAGTACGGCCCCCAGGCCCGGCTGGCCGCCGAGGCGCACGTGGTCACCCCGGCGCTGGAGAAGGTCACCGAGGCCAACACCCTGCTCTCCGGGCTCGGGTTCGAGTCCTGCGGCCTCGCCGCGGCGCACGGGATCCACAACGGGCTGACCGTCTCGCACAAGGTGCACGGCATGATGCACGGCGAGAAGGTCAACATCGGCACCCTCGCCCAGCTGGTCCTGGAAGGCGCCCCGACCGAGGAGCTGGACACCTACCTGCGCTTCAGCCGCGCGGTCGGGCTGCCCACCACCCTCGCCGGGATCGGCCTCGTCGACCCGGACCGCGCGGAGCTCCTCGCCATCGGGCGGGCGGCCACCGCGGAGGGCGAGACCACGCACAACATGCCGTTCCCCGTCACCCCGGACATGGTCGCGGACGCCCTGATCGCGGGCGACGCGTATGCCCGCGCGACCGCCGGGAAGCACTGCTGAGCGGTCTGCCCGAGGCCCCTCACAGGTGCCGGGTCCCCTCCGGCGCGGCCGGCCGGGACGCCAGTAGGAGGGCGATGTCGTCCGGCCGGTCGGTGGAGTTGCCGGCCTCGGCGACCAGCCGGTCCGCCGTCTCCGTCAGCGGGGCGGGACCGGCGGCCGCCAGCGAGGCCCGGAGCCGTTCCACCCCTTCGTCGATGTCCGTGCCCGGGATCTCCACCAGCCCGTCGGTGTACAGGGCGAGCACCGCACCCTGTTCGACCGTGAACCGTGCGACCGGATAGTCGGCCGCGGCGTCGATGCCGAGCACCATGCCGCCCGGCAGGTCCAGCACCTCGGTCCGGCCGCCCGGATGCCGCAGCAGTGGCTGGGGGTGTCCGGCGCGGACGGCGAGGGCGAGGCCCGTCGCCGGGTCGAGCAGGACGTAGCAGCAACTGGCGAACTGGCCCGGGTCCAAGTCGATGAGCAGCCGGTTCGTGCCGCGCACCACCTGCTCCGGCATATTGTCACTGAGAACGAACGCTCGTACCGCACTGCGCAGTTGGCCCATGGTGGCGGCCGCCGCCACCCCGTGGCCCTGGACGTCGCCGATGACCAGCGCGATACGCCCGGCGCCCCCGTCGAGGACGTCGTACCAGTCGCCGCCGACGTCCATCCCGGCCGTGCCGGGCAGGTACCGTCCGACCGTGGCCACGTGCTCGCGCACCGGCAGCCGGTGCGGCAGCAGAGCCGACTGCAGGCCGCGGGCCAGCGCCGCCTCGGTGTCGTAGCGCCGCGCCCGCTCCAGGGCCTGGGCGATCAGCCCGGCCAGCGCCGTGAGCACCGTACGCTCCTCCGGGCTGAACCCGCGCGGAGCGTCGAAGCCGAGGATGCACGAGCCGACCGGCCGGCCGGAGGCGATCAGCGGGAGGAAGGCACGGGCCCCGAGGTGGGCGTCCAGCGGGATCCCCGGATAGGCGGCCGCCAGGTGCTGCATCGACTCGAAGAACAGCGGCCGGCCCGAGGTGAGGGTGTCCACGCCCGGCAGCCGCACGTCCAGCGCGACCCCGTCGAACCGGTCGAGGAACCCCTTCGGGAAGCCGGTCTCCCAGGCCAGGTGGAGATGGCCCTCACCGAGCAGGTAGATCGCCAACTGGCGTCCGCCGAACGCCGGGAGCAGTTCCTCGGTGACCACCGCCGACACCTGCCGGGCCGTCACCGCCTCGCTCAGAGCGATCGCCAGGGCCACCGGCCGGTACAGGGCCGAAGCCCGGTCGGCGGGTGAACCGATACCGGGGGAGCCGGGCAGGCCCGCGCCGGGCCGCACCACCGATTCCGGCGCGTACGCCGGTGGTTCGACCGCGGCGACGGTGACGGTGACCCCGTCGGCTCCGGGGTGCAGCCCGACGGACAGCCACTGCTGCGGCAGGGGCGGCCGGCTCCGGGAGAGCTGGAAGTGCACCGGGGCGGGGGACAGGAACGCGGCCCGGAAGTGGTCCTCGTAGGCGGGGTGGCCGAGCCAGGGCAGGGCGTCCCACAGCATCCGCCCGCACAGTTCCCTCCCCCCGGCGCCGAGCAGGGTCGCGGCCGTGGAACGGGCGACGGCGTTGGCGAACCCGATCAGGCCCTGCCGGTCCACGGACAGCACGGCCAGGTCCAGCCGGTCCACGGCCGCGCGGGCGCCCTCCGCCGGATCGGACCCGGGACCGGACCCGGGCACGCACACGGGGTCGTCCTCCCACGTCACGAGGGCCCCTGCCGCAGCGATCGCGGACAGCTCCCCGGCCAGCCGGTCCGCCACCGCGCGCAGCCGCCTGCGGTCGCCGGCGCCGACCGGGACCCCGGGTGTGGCCCGGCGCAGGACCACGAGGACGCCGTAGCGCTCCCGGCCGCGGGCCACCGGTTCGTAGAGCGAGCCGAAGGGGAACGGCAGTCCGGCCATCAGCTGGGGGAAGCGCCGCATCGACGACTCGGCGTCGGGAAGGTGTACGGACTGCCCGGAGCGGTACGCCTCGGTGACGGGGTACGGGCGGTTCATGTGCATCCGCCACCAGGGGCGGAACAGTGGCCCGGGGATTCCGGTCAGGGCCGCCATCCGCAGCAGTCCCTCGGTGCCGGAGCGCAGGTAGACCGCGCCCGCGTACGCGCCGGCGGCCCCCGCGGCATCGAGAGCGGCCCGCGCGAGCACTCGGGCCGTGGCGTCGGCGACGGGGCCGCCGGCTTCCGGTCTCGCCGTCATCCCTTCAGGATGCCCCCGGGGAGACGCCCGCGCACGCCCGTTCGGACGCCTCGGGCAGTGCCTGCGCACGCTCCGCTCGGGATGCCCGGGGCAGGGACCGCGGGCCCCCTCAGGCCGCCTCAGGCCCCTGGCCCGGCCCCGGCCGGAGTCCGGTCCCGGTAGCCCGCCACCACCGCGACCGCCGCCAGCAGCAGGACCGCGGCCACCGTGCGCAGCGCCGTCCCCATGGCGTCCGTGAACGCCGTGACCTGCGCCGCTTCGTGCGGCACCCCGTGGAAGCGGGAGGCCAGCACCGTGCCGACCACCGCCACCCCGAGGGCCGCGCCGATCTCGCGGGCCGCGGTGTTCAGGCCGGAGCCCAGTCCCGCCTGGTGCGCGGGCAGCTCGGCCACCACGGTCAGGGTCAGCGCGGGCGCGCACAGCCCGGTGCCGACCGACAGCACCAGCAGGTAGAGGGCATAGAGGGCGTACGGGGTGCCCGCGTCGGCGGTGGAGACCAGGAGCAGACCGCCGCCGATCAGGCCGAGCCCGGCCCCGACGGGCAGCCGGGGCCCGGTGCGCTCCTGGAGCCGGGCCCCGAACCTGGGCACCAGTGCCATGCCGATGGTCAGCGGCACGATCGCGAAGCCGGTCCGGGCGGGGGAGAAGCCCTTGGCGTACTGGAGGTACTGGGCGTTGACGAAGAACAGCGAGAACAGCCCGAAGAAGGCGGCGCCGATGCCGAGCGCCCCGGCGCGCAGCCTGCGCGAGGCGAAGACCCGCGGGTCCAGCAGCGGCCGGCCGGCGCGCAGAGCGTAGGCGATGAAGGCGGCGAGCAGCGCCGCGCCCGCGCCGAAGGCACCCAGGACGCGCCCCGAGCCCCAGCCGTACGAGGGCCCCTCGATGATCGCGTAGACCACCGCGAAGAGCGCCCCCGCGAGCAGGGCCGCCCCCGCCGGGTCGACGGCGGCGTCGGCGCGCGCGGCCGTACGGGGTACCGTGCGGGCCACCGCGAGCGCGAGCAGCAGTGCGAGCGGGACCACGCCCCAGAACAGGGCCCGCCAGGTCAGGAACTCCCCGGCGAGGCCGCCGCCGACGTTGCCCGCCAGGCCCCCGAGGCCCGCCGCCAGCGTCCACGTGGCCAGGGCCCGTCCCCGCCGCTCCGGCGGGGAGAGGTGGACCAGGACCGACATCGTGGCGGGCATGATCAGGGCCGCTCCGGCACCGCACAGCCCGCGCCCGGCGATCAGCACGGCCGGGCCCGCGGCGAGCGCGCTGAGCGCCCCGCCCGCGGCGAACAGGGCGAGTCCGGCCAGCAGGGCGCCCTTGCGGCCGTAGCGGTCGCCGAGCGCCCCGGCCGGGATCAGCAGCGCGGCGAAGACGATGACGTACGCGTCGACGGTCCAGAGCAGCTGCTCGGACGTGGGGCGCAGACCGGATGCGGCGAGCTGCGGGATCAGCAGGTTGACGGCCGCGACCATGCCCTGGGCGACCAGGACGCAGGCGCACAGCACCAGCAGCGCGGCGCGGGTGAGCGTGGGGGTGGGCGTGCGGGTGGGGGTGGGAGCCAGGGCGGTGGTGGCGCCGGCGGTGGGGCCGGGGTCTGCGGTCGGTTCCCGCTTGAGGGCACGGCGGAGCACGGCTCCTCCTCGGAGTCGGTGGGGCGGTTGGGGTGTGCTCTCACCGTAGGGTTGGGGTGACCTGCTTTCCAGTGCAAGTTATGCAAGGGATCCATGCGTGTGACGCAATCCAACGCCTCCGGCCTCGATCTGAACCTCCTCGTCGCCCTGGACGTCCTCCTCGAGGAGTCGAGCGTGTCCCGGGCCGCTGCCCGCCTGCACCTGTCCGAGCCGGCGATGAGTCGCACCCTCGGCCGGATCCGCAAGGCGCTCGGCGATCCCGTCCTGGTCCGGGCCGGGCGCACCATGGTTCCGACTCCGCACGCCCTCGCCGTCCAGGGCGAGGTCCGGGCCGTCGTGGAGCGGGCCCGCGCGCTCTTCCTGGCCGGCGGCCGGCTCGACCTGGCGACCCTGACCCGCACCTTCACCGTGCTGGCCAACGAATCCTTCACCGCCGTCTTCGGCGCGGCCCTCTTCGGCCGGGTCGCCCGGGAGGCGCCGGGGGTGCGGCTGCGCTTCCTGGCGGAGAGCCACATCGACGTACCGGCGCTGCGCGAGGGCGTGGCAGACCTGGAACTCGGCATGATCGACACGCGTTCGCCGGAGGTCCGGACCGAACACCTCGTCGACGAGCGCATGATGGCCGTCGCACGCTCCGGTCACCCCCTGCTGCGCGGACGGCTCACCGCCCGCCGGTTCGCCGCCGCCCAACACCTGATCGCCTCCCGGCGCGGGCGCCTGGAGGGCCCGGTGGACACGGCGCTCGCCGGACTGGGGCTCACCCGGCGGGTGGTGGGGAGCGTCGGCACCTTCCCCACCTCCCTCTTCGTGCTCCGCGAGACCGACCTCGTGGGCCTGATCACCGGCCAGGCCGCGCCGCTCGCGAAGCAGTTGGGGCTGGAGGTCTTCGAGATCCCCCTCGAACTGCCGCCGCTGCCCTTCGGCATGGCCTGGCATCCGCGCCACGACGCCGATCCCGCGCACGCCTGGCTGCGCGACTGCGCCCGCGCGCTGATGACGAGGGGCGCGCGGGGGTAGGGGGAGCGCGGGGCCGGGGAGCGCGGGGCCACGGCATGCGGCGCGCCGGGCCGTGGCGCGCCGCCCCGCCCCCGCTTCCGCCCCCACCGCCCCGGACCGGAATCGGCTGATCGGCCGATCGGCCGAGGGTGAGCCGGGACCGGAGGGCTGAAAGTCCTTGCGGATCAGGGACTTTGCCCGGCTGCCGGACCGCCTGCGACTGCTTAGGTTTGGCTAAGTGGAGTCGAAGAAGGAGGTCCGGTGCCGTCGCTCAACGACAGCCGTCCCGGGACGACCGTACGCATCACGGGGATAGACCCCGGTCAGGCCGGCGGAAGCCGGCGCAGGCTCCTGGAGTTCGGCTTCGTGCCGGGCGCCGATGTCACGGTGATCGCCAGGGGCGCCACCGGGGGCCTGCTCGTCGGGCTCGGTGACACCCGGGTGGCGCTCGACTCCCGTACCGCCGGCCGGCTGAGGTGGGTCCGATGAGCTGTCACGGCACGGAGGGCGGCGCGACGGCGACCCTGGAGCGGAGCGCCGGCACCCCGTTCGTCGTCCTCGTCGGCAATCCGAACGTCGGCAAGTCGACCCTCTTCAACGCCCTCACCGGCGCCCACCAGCGCGTCGGCAACTGGCCGGGCAAGACCGTCTCCGTCGCCCAGGGCGACTGGCGCACACCGGCCGGCCGCCACCTGCGCGTCGCCGACCTGCCCGGCTCGTACAGCCTGCTGCCCGACTCCCCGGACGAGGCCCTGGTGCGCGACGTGCTGACCGCGCCGGAGGGGGAGCGGCCCGACGCGGTGGTCTTCGCCCTCGACGCGGCCAACCCGGCCCGCAACCTGTACCTGCTCTCGCAGCTCCTCGACACCGACATCCCCGTCGTGGTCGCGCTCACCATGACCGACGTCGCCGCCCGGCGCGGCACGGTCATCGCGCCGGACGCGCTGGCCCGCGAGCTCGCGCTGCCCGTCGTACCGGTGGAGGGGCGCGGCGGGACCGGGCTGGACCTGCTCGCGGACGCCGTCCGTGATCTGCTGGACGCGGAGCGTACGCCGCCCGCGCGGGCCACCGGCTGGGTCGCCGGATCACCCGTGGCCCAAGAGCTGGCAGCCCTCGTGGAGCTGTCCCGGGCGCAGACCGCGCACCCGGCGCGGTGGCTCGCCGTCAGCCTGCTCTGCGGGGAGGAGCCGCCCCGGGTGCCGGCCGCCCTGGCCGGGCGGGCCCGGGCGGCCGCGGACCGCCTCGCCGCGGCGGCCGGGGACGCGGACACCGACGCCGAACTCCTCGTCGCCGAGGCCCGCTACGCCTGGGCGCACGCCGTCATCGAACGCGCGGCGCCCCGTCCGGCGGGAGCCCGGCCCACCCTCACCGACCGGGTGGACCGGCTGCTGCTGTCCCGCGTCTTCGGCATCCCGTTCTTCCTCGCCGTGATGTGGGGCGTCTTCCAGGCCACCACCGTCCTGGCCAAACCCCTCCAGGACGGCCTCGGCGACTTCGTCTCCGGACCCGTCAGCAGCGGGGCCGACCGGCTCCTGGAAGCCGTCCACGCACCCGGCTGGGTGACCGGCCTGCTCGTCGACGGCCTGATCAACGGAGTGGGCCAGCTGCTCACCTTCGTTCCGTTGATGATCATCATGTTCCTGCTGCTGGCCCTGCTGGAGGACTCCGGCTACTTCGCCCGCGCCGCCTTCGTCGCCGACCGTCTGATGCGCACCCTGCGGCTGCCCGGCCGCGCCTTCCTGCCGCTCGTCGTCGGCTTCGGCTGCAACGTGCCCGCCCTCGCCGGCACCCGGATCCTCAACCGCCGCTCGCACCGGCTGCTGGTCGGCCTGCTCATCCCGTACATGAGCTGCACCGCCCGCCTCGCCGTCTACGTGATGATCGCGGGCGTCTTCTTCGGCTCGAACTCCGGCACCGTCGTCTTCCTCCTCTACGTCGGCTCCGTGCTGCTGGTCGTCGGCATGGGCCTGATCCTGCGGCCCCTGCTCTTCAAGGACATGAAGGAGGAACCGCTCGTCCTGGAGCTGCCCCCCTACCGGCTGCCCACCCTGCGGGTCACCGGCGCCCAGGTCTGGCAGAAGCTCTCCGCGTTCCTGCGCACCGCCGGGGGCATCATCGTGGCCACCGCGGCCGCCGTCTGGCTGCTGATGGCCGTCCCGGCCGGAGCCGGCCACGGCGGGTTCGGCAAGGTCGACGTCGAACAGAGCGTCTTCGGTACGGTCACCCGCGCGGCGGCGCCCCTCGCCGCCCCGGCCGGCTTCGGCGACTGGCACGCGACGGCGGCGCTCGGCACCGGGCTGATCGCGAAGGAGGGCGTGATCTCCACCCTCGCGCAGACCTACTCGGCGGAGGAGGACGGCGATCCGAGGCTGACCTCGAGCCTGCACGCCACCTTCGAGGAATCCTCCGGCGGGCATCAGGAGGCCGCCGCGCTGGCCTTCCTGGTCTTCGTCCTCGCCTACACCCCGTGCATGGCCACCCTGGCCGCGCAGCGGGCCGAGATCGGCACCCGGCTGACCGTCATCGGCTTCGGCATCCAGCTGGCGGCGGCCTGGCTGCTGGCCACCGGCGTCTTCCAGATCGCGAGGCTGGTGTGGTGAGCGGGGCCGGTGGGCCCGGCCGGTCCGGGTCTGGGGCCGGGCCCGCGTCCGGGGCTGGTGCGGCCGGTGCCGGTGGGTGCGGGCGGACTGGCGGGGCTGGGGCCGGTGTGGCTGGCGTCGGTGGGAGCGGGTGGACCGCCGGCGGGTCTGGGCCCGCGTCCGGGGTTGGTGCGGCCGGCGCCGGCGCCGGTGGGACCGGTCGGACTGACGGCTCCGGGTCCGGGTCTTCCGGGACCGGCGTGGCCGGCGTCGGGCGGACCGGCGGGACTGGTGGGACCGGCGGGCCCCACCGGACTTCCGCCGTGAGCGAGCCCGGCATGCTGCGCAGGCTGCTGCGTGCCTTCGAGGAGGCCGCCCCCGGCGAGGGGCTCGCGCGGATCGCCGACCGGCTGGGCATCGGCCGGGCCGAGGCGGCCGACCTCGCCGCGTACTGGGTCCGCAAGGGACGGCTGCGGCGCGAGGAGATAGGCGGCCGTGACTGCGGCGGCTGCCCCGCCGCCGCACGCTCCTGCACGGCATGCCCCGGGAGCGGCCCCGAGCCGGGCGGCACGGCCGCTACGGCGCGGCCGGTGCTCGTCGCGCTGAGCCCCGTACGCCCCGCAGATCCCACGCGCTCCTAGCCCCGGCCCCGGCCCCGGTCCAGGTCCCGGGCCCTTGCTCCGGTCTCGGTCCCGCCCTTGGCCCTGCCCTGGTCTGGGCCCCTGGCTCCGGCCCCGGCCCGGCCCTGGCTCCGGCCCCGGCCCGGCCCTGGCTCCGGCCCCGGCCCGGCCCTGGCTCCGGCCCTGGCTCCGGCCCTGGCTCCGGCCCCGGCCCGGCCCTGGCTCCGGCCCTGGCTCCGGCCCCGGCCCGGCCCTGGCTCCGGCCCCGGCCCGGCCCTGGCTCCGGCCCCGGCCCGGCCCTGGCTCCGGCCCCGGCCCGGCCCTGGCTCCGGCCCTGGCTCCGGCCCCGGCCCGGCCCCGGCCCGGCCCTGGCTCCGGCCCCGGCCCGGCCCTGGCTCCGGCCCCGGCCCGGCCCTGGCTCCGGCCCTGGCTCCGGCCCCGGCCCGGCCCTGGCTCCGGCCCCGGCCCGGCCCTGGCTCCGGCCCCGGCCCGGCCCTGGCTCCGGCCCCGGCCCGGCCCTGGCTCCGGCCCTGGCTCCGGCCCCGGCCCGGCCCCGGCCCGGTCCTGGCCCCGGTCCTGGCCCTGGCCCCGGTCCCGGTCCCGGTCCTGGCCCCGGTCCCGGTCCGGGTCCTGGCCCCGGTCCCGGTCCTGGCCCCGGTCCTGGCCCCGGTCCCGGTCCCGGTCCCGGTCCTGGCCCCGGTCCTGGCCCCGGTCCCGGTCCCGGTCCTGGCCCCGGTCCCGGTCCCGGTCCTGGCCCCGGTCCTGGCCCCGGCCCCGGCCCCGGCCCCGGTCCTCGTCCCGGTCCCGCGGGACGTACGCGCTGCGAAGGCGCCGGTCCCACAGGTCGCGTGAGCCGCGTACGCCCCGTACGCCGTACCGACTGACCCGAACGCCTCCCCCGTCCGGGGGAGGTCCGGCGCCGGGAACGTCCCCGGGCACCCCGTACGGGCAGGCTTGCGCACATGCGACAGCAGTACGACACGTCAACGCCCCCGCCGGCCTTCTCGGTGGCCGATGCCTTCACCCTGGCCACGGCGCTGGACGCCCTCGGTGGGGTCCGCGGTCTCGACACCCTCGACGTGGCCTGCGGGCACGGCACCACCACCCGGATGCTGGCGAGCGGCGGGGCCCGCCGGGCGGTGGGCGTCGACAGCTGCCCCGAGCGCATCCGGCGGGCCCGGGAGGGCGGGGGCGACCCCGCGCACACCGGCGCGGTCGAGTACGTCGTCGCGGAAACGGCCGGCCTGCCGGCGCTGGGCCCGTTCGACCTGGCCACCGCCGTGTACGTGTTCAACCAGGCCCACGACCGGACGGCCCTGCACGCCATGTTCCGGGCGGTACGCGCCAACCTGCGTCCCGGCGGGCGGCTCCTGGCCGTCGTGCCGAACCCCGGGGCCTTCCCGTACGCGGACTGGGAGCCCTACGGCATCAGCGTCGTCGAGCGGGCTCCGGGCGGCGACGCGCCGCTGCTGCGGGCCCGGCTGGAGACCGACCCGCCGGTCCCCTTCGAGTGCCGCGAATGGGCCCACGCCGACTTCGCGGAGGCCGCCGCCGACGCGGGCTTCGCCACCGTCGCCTGGCAGCCGACCCGGACCCCGCCGGCCTGCGCGGTCCGGGACGAGACGTACTGGGCCCGCTACCGCACGGCCCCCGTCGGCTCCCTGATGAACTGCGTGGCCTGACGGGGCCGGCCGGCCCCCGTCTGCCCCGACCAACACGTCCCGGGACGGCTCAGGCCTCCGAAGCCGCGGCGCGGACCAGCTCCACGATCCGGTCGCGGGCCGCCCTGCCCTCCGGCAGGGGCAGCAGCGGGTACACGTGCGGCAGCCCCGGCTCCTCGTGGAACTCCACCTCGGCGCCGGCCGCCCGCGCCCGGCTCAGCAGCTCGCGGCTGTCGGTCGTCAGGACGTCCCGGGTACCGGTGAACACCGTCATCGGGGCCAGCCCGGCGAACGACCCGTGCAGCGGGCTCACCCGGGGGTCGTCGGCCGTCAGGTTGCCCGCGTACAGCCGCCCGGCCTCCCGCAGTCCGGGGCGGGCCAGCATCGGGTCGCCCGCCTCGATGGCCGCCTGGTCGGGGTGGCTCATGGACACGTCCAGCCAGGGGGAGATGAGTACGATCCGGGACGGCTGCGCCCCGGTGCGCTCGCGCAGCCGCTGGGCCGCGGCCAGCGCCAGCCCCGCGCCGGCGGAATCCCCGATGAGCACCGTGCCGCCGTCACCGTCGCCGCCGCTCGCGATCAGCCCGCTGAGCAGATCGGCGGCGACCGGGACGGTCCGGTCCGCGGTTCCGCGCGGGGCGAGGATGTACGCCGGTACGACGACCCGCGCCCGTGCCTGCGTGACCAGGGTCCGGATCAGCGCCCAGTGGGGCCGGACCAGTTCGTTGATGTACCCGCCGCCGTGCACGTACAGCACCCGCGCGGCCGGTGCGGCCCCGAGCGGCGCGACGTCGTACACCGGCCAGGCCCCGACGAAGGTCCGGGAGACCTCCGCGACCCGGCCCAGGGAGCGCGGCGGCAGATGGGACGCGGGCCGCCGGGCCGACTCGGCCACCCGGCTTCGGACCGCCTCGGCGCTGCCGAACCGTCTTCGCCGTCCCGCCGCGATCAGCGCGACCGAAAGCGCCCTGCTGCGCAGACTCGGCACGCCCCTCACCTCCCCATTCCCGGCCCGGACCACTCCCCGGCCCCTGCCCGACACCCCAGGAGCATAGGCGTGAAGCTGGGCTGTGGACCCGCTTAAGAAATCCTCGATGGACTGATCACCCCGCAGGTCGGCAGATTGGTGACCGTCCGAACGCTGCCGGGCCTCCGCGCCCCGTAGCGCTCCCTTCCGCATGCCTGGAGCCACCCCCATGAAGGCACTCGTCAAGCACAAGGCCGAGCCCGGGCTGTGGCTGATGGACGTTCCCGAGCCCGAGTACGGCCCCGGCGACGTGCTGATCAAGGTGCTGCGCACCGGCATCTGCGGAACCGACCTGCACATCCGCTCCTGGGACGGCTGGGCGCAGGGCGCGGTCAAGACCCCGCTCGTGCTCGGTCACGAGTTCGTCGGCGAGGTGGCGGCGCTCGGCGCGGGCGTGACGGGCATCGAGATCGGCGCGCTGGTCAGCGGCGAGGGCCACCTGGTGTGCGGCACGTGCCGCAACTGCCTGGCCGGCCGCCGTCACCTGTGCCGCAGCACGATCGGGCTCGGGGTGGGACGCGACGGCGCCTTCGCCGAGTACGTGGTGCTGCCCGCGCAGAACGTGTGGGTGCACCGCACCGCGGTCGACCTCGACGTCGCGGCGATCTTCGACCCGTTCGGCAACGCCGTGCACACCGCGCTCTCCTTCCCGCTGGTCGGCGAGGACGTGCTCATCACCGGCGCGGGTCCGATCGGGATCATGGCGGCGGCCGTGGCCCGGCACGCCGGCGCGCGCAACGTCGTCATCACCGACGTCAGCCCCGAGCGCCTGGAGATCGCCCGAAAGGCTGGCGCCACGCTCGCGCTGGACGTCTCGAAGGCGACGATCGCCGACGCGCAGGCGCAGCTGGGGCTGCGCGAGGGCTTCGACGTCGGCCTGGAGATGTCCGGCCGCGGCGAGGCCATGCGCGACATGATCGACAACATGACGCACGGCGGCCGGATCGCGATGCTGGGCCTGCCGGCGCAGGACTTCGCGGTCGACTGGGCCAAGGTCGTCACCTCGATGATCACGATCAAGGGCATCTACGGCCGCGAGATGTTCGAGACCTGGTACGCGATGACCGTGCTGCTCGAGGGCGGGCTCGACCTCAGCCCCGTCATCACCGGTCGGTACGCCTACGGGGACTTCGAGGCCGCGTTCGACGAGGCGGCGACCGCCCGCAGCGGCAAGATCATCCTGGACTGGTCGCAGGCGTAACGGCGCCCGCGGCCCCACCGACCATTTCCCTCCGGCCGGGCCCCGCACCACCCTCCCCCCCCTCCGCGGGGCCCGGCCCCCTCCTTCTCCTTCCGGCGCACCGGCAGAAAGAGAGCACCGCACATGTTCGAGACCGTCCGCGACGACCTCCGCACCACCCTCGACGAGATCCGCGCCGCCGGCCTGCACAAGCCGGAGCGTGTCATCGGCACCCCGCAGAACGCCGCCGTCGCGGTGACCTCGGGCGGCACCGCCGGTGAGGTGCTCAACTTCTGCGCCAACAACTACCTCGGCCTCGCCGACCACCCCGAGGTCGTCACCGCCGCGAAGGAGGCCCTGGACCGCTGGGGCTACGGAATGGCCTCCGTACGCTTCATCTGCGGTACGCAGGAGGTGCACAAGGAGCTGGAGGCGCGGCTCTCCGCCTTCCTCGGCCAGGAGGACACGATCCTCTACTCCTCCTGCTTCGACGCCAACGGCGGAGTCTTCGAGACCATCCTCGGTCCCGAGGACGCGGTCATCTCCGACGCCCTCAACCACGCCTCGATCATCGACGGCATCCGTCTGTCCAAGGCCCGCCGCCTGCGGTACGCCAACCGCGACCTGGCCGAGCTGGAAACCCGGCTCAAGGAGTCGCAGGACGCCCGCCGCCGGCTCATCGTCACCGACGGCGTGTTCTCCATGGACGGCTACGTCGCCCCGCTCGCGGAGATCTGCGACCTCGCGGACCGCTACGACGCCATGGTCATGGTCGACGACTCGCACGCCGTCGGCTTCGTCGGCCCCGGCGGCCGCGGCACCCCCGAGCTGCACGGGGTCATGGACCGGGTGGACATCATCACCGGCACCCTCGGCAAGGCGCTGGGCGGAGCCTCCGGCGGCTATGTCGCGGCGCGCGCCGAGATCGTCGAGCTGCTGCGCCAGCGCTCGCGCCCGTACCTCTTCTCCAACTCCCTCGCCCCGGTCATCGCGGCCGCCTCCCTGAAGGTCCTCGACCTGCTGGAGTCGGCCGGGGACCTGCGCGAGCAGCTCGCCGCGAACACCGCGCTCTTCCGTACGAAGATGACCGAGGCCGGCTTCGAGATCCTGCCCGGCGACCACGCGATCGCCCCCGTCATGATCGGCGACGCGGCGGAGGCGGCCAGGATGGCGGAGCTGCTGCTGGAGCGCGGGGTCTACGTGATCGGCTTCTCCTACCCGGTGGTGCCGATGGGCGCGGCGCGGATCCGCGTGCAGCTCTCGGCGGCCCACTCGACGGCCGACGTGGAGCGCGCGGTGGCGGCCTTCATCGACGCCCGCTCGGCCCTGGCGACCTCGCCGACCGCCAAGGCCTGACCCCGGCCACCGCCCCGCCCGGTCCGAGCAACACCTCCGGGCGGGCCCTGGTGCGCGTGCCCGCCCGGCCGTGCCCGCCGGGCGGATCGTGCCCGGTCGTACCTGTCGGGCTCCGAGGCCTGATCCCCGGCGAGGACTCCGGTCCGGTCCGATACGGTGCGGGGCTCCCGGACCCGGCCGCCCTCGGTCGTGTGTGCCCGGCCGGGGCCGGGACGGCTCGGTGGGGCGTCGGGAGCGCATGCTTGGGCCGGTGTCCGACCGGGTCTCGAGTGCGGTTCGTGATCTTGGTGGCGGCGGGCTTCGGGTCGATCGCGGTGCGGCCCGTGCCGAGTCCGCGAGCTGCGAGAATGGCAGGGTGATCGACCCCCGCCGGCTGCGCATCCTGCGGGCCGTGGCGGACCACCGTACGGTGACCGCCGCTGCCGCAGCCCTCTACCTCACCCCCTCCGCCGTCTCCCAGCAGCTCGCGGCGCTGGAGCAGGAGACGGGGCACGCACTGCTGACCCGCAGCGGCCGGGGCGTACGGCTCACCGCGGCCGGCGAGATCCTCCTCGGGCACGCCCACGAGGTCTTGGCGCAGCTGGAGCGGGCCGAGGCCGAACTCGCCGCCTACGCGGGCGGTTCGGCGGGCGCCGTCACCGTGGCGGCCTTCGCCACCGGCATCGCCGAGGTCCTGGCCCCGGCCATCGCCCGGCTCGCCGTCGAACACCCCGGGATCCGGCTGCGCGTACGCGACGCGGAGGGCGACCAGAGCCTGCCGCTGCTGCTCGACGGCGAGGCGGACGTGGCGCTGGCCGTCGAGTACCGGGGCGCCCCCGGAGCCGGCGACGGCCGGCTGTCCGTGCTCCCGCTGTACGCGGAACCCTTCGACGCGGTCCTGCCCGCCGGGCACCCCCTCGGCGACCTGCCCGAGGTGCCGCTGGCCAACCTCTCGGACGCGGACTGGGTGGGCCAGTACCCCGGCAATCCCTGCCACGACGTCATGCAGCTCGCCTGTGAACTCGCGGGCTTCCAGCCCCGGCTGGTGCACTCCTCCGACGACTTCCGGGCCGTGGTCGCCCTGGTCGGCGCGGGCGCCGGTGTCGCGCTGGTGCCCCGCTCGGCGCTGCGCGGCATGGAGCTCAAGGGGGTCCAGGTCCGGCCCGTGGCCGGTCCGGCGGCGACCCGCCGTGTCTTCGCCGCCACCCGGCGCGGCGCGGAGACGCATCCGCTGATCGCCCCGGTCCTGGCGGCACTGGCCCGCGAGGCGGGCCGTCTCCCCACGCACTGAGCAGGTCCGCGACCCGCCGCCGGCGGGCGTATCCGCTGGATCCGACGTATCCGACCGTGCGTACGGAACACCCGTCCCGGCCGGCTGACCGGCCCCACCACCAGGGGGCAGCGGGCCGGGCCCCACCGTTTCCGTCAGGCTGGGTGGCCCAATACAGGAAGGAGCCGCCGCGCACCGAGGACGTACGGCCCGACGGGCTGACCGAGCGGCTGGCGCGGCGGGCCGATCGCCAACCTGGTCGGCAACGCGGTGAATCCGCCTCCGGGGGCACGGCGCGGGTGGAGACAGGGGAGCCCGACGGGCTCACCGTCGTCGAGGTGTGCGACGGCGGGCCGGGAATCCCGGCGGGGACCACCCGTTCGCCTTCGACCGCTTCCACCGGTCCCCGGCCGGCCACGCCCTGCCCCGTGGCGTCCTGCTGCGGGTCCTGCCCCCGACGGCGCCGCCGGCGCGGAGCCGCTCAGACGCGGATGACCTCCACGCCCGCCGCCTCGAAGGCCCCGGCGACCGACGGGGACAGGCCGGTGTCCGTCACCAGGACGTCCACCGCGTCCGTCGCCACGATGCGGGCGAAGGCGCGGACGCCCAGCTTGCTGGAGTCGGCCGCGATCACCACACGGCGGGCCCGCTCGCAGAGCAGCCGGTTCATGGCCGCCTCGTCCTCGTGGCGGGTGGCGGCTCCGTCGGCCGGGTCGAAGGCGTCCACCCCGACGACGGCGGTGTCCACGGAGAGCTGGCCGAGCACCTCCATCGCCAGCGGGCCGGTGAGCTCGTAGGACTGGGGCCGGGCCACGCCGCCCGTCAGCACGATCTTGAACTGCGGTCTGATGACCAGCTCTCCCGCGATGTTCAGGGCGTTGGTGACCACGGTGAGGGCGGGGGAGCCGGTGGCGAGGTCGGGCCGGGCGGCCAGGGCCCGCGCCACCTCGGTGGTCGTGGTGCCGCCGGTCAGCCCGATCACCTCACCGGGGACGATCAGCGCCGCGACGGTCTCGCTGATGCGCCGCTTCTCCGCGGCCCGGCGCGAGGTCCGGTAGCGCAGGGGGAGTTCGTACGAGACCCCGTGCAGGACGGCGCCGCCGCGCGTACGGACCAGCAGCTGCTGTTCGGCGAGCTGGTCGAGGTCGCGCCGGATGGTGGCGGCGGACACGCCGAGGGCCTCCGCGGCGGGCTCCACCTCCAGCTCGCCCCGCTCCACCAGCAGGTCCAGCAGTGTCTGCCAGCGTTCCTTGCGGGTCATCGGCCGCCCCTTCGGTCTTGGCGTCGGTCTCGGCTTCGGTCGTCGCCTGATTGTTCGCGTCGATGGTCTCTCTTGGCCTACGCGTCGACATTAACGCAGGAGATCATCCTTGAGATGCTTGAAGTTGCGTGAAAGTCGGCACTATCTTGCAAGAACACGCATTCAGGTCCACGCACCACGCCAGGGAGCCGCCATGAGCCATGTCGCGTACGAGTTGGGCACGCAGCCCGCATGCTGGGAGCGGGCCGCCGCACTGGCCCCGGAGCGCCGGGCGGCGCTGCCGCAGCCGGGGGAGCGCACCGCGATCGTCGGATGCGGGACCTCGTACTACATGGCCCAGGCCGCCGCCGCACTGCGCGAGGAGTCCGGAGCGGGCGAGACCGACGCCTTCCCCGCGTCCGAGTTCCCCCGGCACCGGCGCTACGACCGGGTCGTCGCGCTGACCCGCTCCGGGACCACCACCGAGGTTCTCGACCTGCTGGCCGGGCTGCGCGACGCGGGAGTACCCACCACCGCCGTCATCGGGGACCCGGCCACCCCCGTGATCACCCTCGCCGACGAGCTCGTCGTACTGGACTTCGCGGACGAGCGGTCCGTCGTGCAGACCCGCTTCGCCACCACCGCCCTCACCCTGCTGCGCGCCCACGTCGGCCTGCACAGCCCGTCCGTCGTGGCCGACGGGCGCGCCGCGCTCACGGAGCCGCTGCCCGCCGAGCTGGAGACCCGGGGCCAGTTCACCTTCCTGGGTCGCGGCTGGAGCGTCGGACTCGCCAACGAGGCCGCGCTGAAGATGCGCGAAGCCTCGCTGGCCTGGGCCGAGTCCTACCCGGCCATGGAGTACCGGCACGGGCCCATCAGCGTCTCCGCGCCCGGCACCGTCACCTGGTCGCTCGGTGACACCCCCGAGGGCCTCGCCGATCAGGTCCGGGGGACCGGAGCCCAGTGGGTCGCCGGGCACCTCGACCCGCTCGCCGAGCTGGTCCGCGTACACCGCCTGGCCGTCGCCGTCGCCGCCCACCAGGGGCTCGACCCGGACGCGCCGCGCAACCTAACCCGCTCGGTCATCCTCACCACGGGTGAGGAGGCGGTCCGATGACCCTGGTCTCCGCCGGCGGGCTGGTCCTGGATGCCGCCGCCCAGGGCCGCGCCGTCGCCGCCTTCAACATCATCACGCTGGAGCACGCCGAAGCGGTCGTCGCGGGCGCCGAGTCGGCCGGACTTCCCGTCGTCCTCCAACTGAGCGAGAACGCGGTCAAGTTCCGGGGCGGGCGGCTGCTGCCGATCGCCCGCGCGGCCGTCGCCGTCGCCGAGGGGGCCGGGGTGCCCGTCGGCCTGCACCTGGATCACGTCAAGAGCTCCGAACTGCTCCGCCAGGCCGTGGACGCCGGTTTCAGCTCGGTCATGTACGACGCCGCGCACCTCCCCTACGCCGAGAACCTGGAGGCCACCCGCTCCGCCACCGACTGGGCCCACGTCAACGGGCTCTGGATCGAGGCCGAGCTGGGCGAGGTCGGCGGCAAGAACGGGGCCGCGCCGCTGGACCCGCACGCGCCCGGCGCCCGTACCGACCCCGACGAGGCGCGGCGGTTCGTCGCCGACTCCGGAGTGGACGCGCTGGCCGTGGCGATCGGCAGCAGCCACGCCATGACCAGCCGGACCGCCGCCCTGGACCACGCGCTGCTCGGACGCCTCGCCAAGACCGTCGAGGTGCCGCTCGTACTGCACGGATCCTCCGGTCTGCCGGACGCGGAACTCGCCGCGGCGGTGGCCGGCGGCATCCGCAAGGTCAACATCGGCACGGCGCTCAACGTGGCGATGACACAGGCCATCCGCACCCACCTGACCCCGGCGGACCCGCGCCCGTATTTGACCGCCGCACGGGAGGCGATGACGGCGACGGCCACCGCTATGATCAGCGCCCTGAACTGACCGAACGGGTACCGGGGGGCTTGATGGACACGCAGCGGGGTCACACCAACAGACGGCGGTTCCTTCTGAAAGTGGGGGCCCCGCTGCTCCTCCTGGGGGGCGGGCTCGGCTACACGTTCTGGCCCGCGGAGGAGGACAGCGAGAAGGTGCGCACCGACCTCGATCCGCTGAACCGCCGCTTCTGGACCGCGCTGGGCGACCTGTCCGATGCGCACTGGCTCGGATACAACATCGACGAGTCCAACACCGAGCGGCAGACCGTGCCGAGCCCGGAGACCCGGGTGCGCCTCGTGGGGATCGCGCACCTCAAGCCCGGCACGGCGAACCGCATCCTGCGCGATCCGGCACACAACTTCGAGGGCGCGGCGCTGTCCACCCTGCCCGGGAAGCTGAAGCCGTACGTCCCGTCCGCGGCAGCCTGGCGGCAGAGCGACACGTACGACAAGCGCGCCCTCGAGGAGGGTCTGAACGTCGTGCCGACGGGCACGTTCTGTTTCGACGGAATACGCGACCTCGTGTACTTCGACTACGTCTTCTTCTACGGCTGATCCGCGGTCCGCGGGTGACGTCCCACTGAGTGGGAGGCGGCCGCGCCGGCAATGAAGGTGCGCCGCGTGCGGTGTTTCGTCGGAGGCCGGAGCAGGCGTCGCCGCTGCCCGCCCGCCGAGTTCGGCGCCACCCCCGACCGCCTCGCGGAGGGCCGCATCGGCGCGGCCCGCCTGGTCACCGGGGAGACGGGCCCCGCCGGCCTTCGCCTCCCCGCGCCGGCCGGGGGCACATCAAGGTCCTGACCCGTGCGGAGCGCGCGGGAAGCGGGGTGGTGGACCGCCGACCCTTCCGGATTCTTGGAACAGGTTCTAGTCTGCCCCCCCGCGGTGGCGGTGGACGACCGCGAGAGCCTGAGCCACGAGAGACCCGGAGGGGCCGTGCACCTCGAATACACGCCCGAGCAGCAGCAGTTGCGCACCGAGCTGCGCGCCTACTTCGCCGAACTGGTACCCGAGGACGTCTACGCGAGGTACGAGGACCCGGCCGCGCAGAAGCGCTTCTACCGGGAGACGATCCGGCGGCTCGGTGCGGACGGCTGGCTCGGGGTCGGCTGGCCCAAGGAGTACGGCGGGCGCGGCATGTCGCCCATGGACCAGTTCATCTTCTTCGACGAGGCAGCGCAGGCCGTCGTACCGCTCCCGCTGATGGCTCTCAACACGGTCGGGCCGACCATCATGCAGTTCGGCACCGACGAGCAGAAGGCGTACTTCCTGCCCAGGATCCTCGCCGGCGAGATCGACTTCGCCATCGGCTACAGCGAGCCGGACGCGGGCACCGACCTCGCCGCCCTCAAGTGCAAGGCCGTGCGCGAGGGCGACGAGGAGACCGGCACCTACGTGGTCAACGGGCAGAAGATCTGGACCACCAACGGCGACACCGCCGACTGGGTCTGGCTCGCCGTCCGCACCGACCCGGACGCCCCCGCCCACAAGGGCATCACCATGCTCCTCGTACCGACTTCCGACCCCGGCTACTCCTGCACCCTCATCAACACCCTGGCCTCGCACGACACCACCGCCAGCTACTACGAGGACATCCGCGTCCCCGCGAGCCGCCGCGTCGGCCAGGAGAACAAGGGCTGGCGGCTGATCACCAACCAGCTCAACCACGAGCGCGTCACCCTCGCCGCCCACGGCACCATGGCCATCCGCGCCCTGCACGACGTCCAGCGCTGGGCCGCGGAGACCAAACTCTCCGACGGCCGCCGCGTCATCGACCTCTCCTGGGTCCGCGGCCGCCTCGCCCGCACCCACGCGCGCCTGGACGCGATGAAGCTGCTCAACTGGCAGATGGTCAACGCCGTTCAGGACGGCACCCTCACCCCGCAGGACGCCTCCGCCGTCAAGGTCTACGGCTCCGAGGCGCGCAGGGACGCGTACGCCTGGCTGATGGAGGTGGTCGGCGCGGCCGGCTTCCTCAAGGACGGCTCGGCGGGCGCGGTCCTGCACGGCGAACTGGAGCGCGGCTACCGCAGTGCGGTCATCTTCACCTTCGGCGGCGGCAACAACGAGATCCAGCGCGAGATCATCTCGTGGATCGGCCTCGGCATGCCCCGAGTTCGCCGCTGACCCGTCTGTGACACGGATTGTCGGCGCTCATCCGGTCGCCGACCGAGGCACGGGGAGGGGATGGGACAGGCTGCGTCGTACTTGCTGAGGACCGCCCGGGGTTGTGCGCATGCCTGCCCGCGCGTGCGCACGCTCACGCGTGCACCCCGTCCGAGCCCTGGCGGAGGTGTGCGGCGTGCGGTTTCCTTGAAGGTGCTCGCAGACAGCGTTGTGGCAGTACGACCGGGCATCGCGGTGACGATGGCCCGTGGCACCTCAGGACAGCCGCCAGGCCGAGCCGATGGGGGAAATCCATGACCGCCGCGCACGAAGTCCCGGACATCCTCTCGCGGGAGTTCGCCGAGAACCCCTATCCGACCTACCGGGCCATGCGGGAGAACGCGCCCCTCATCTGGCACGAGGGAACGCAGAGTTGGATCATCTCGCGCTACGAGGACGTCGCACGGGCCTTCAGGGACAAGGAATCCCTCTTCACCACGGACAACTACGTGTGGCAGGCCGAGCCCGTGCACGGGAAGACCCTGCTTCAGATGAGCGGCCGCGAACACGCCACGCGACGCGCCCTGGTGGCCCCGGCCTTCCGCGGCAACGAGCTGCGGGACAAGGTCGTTCCGGTCATCGAGCGCAACGCCCGCGAACTGATCGACGCGTTCCGCGACACCGGGTCCGTGGACCTGGTGAGCGGATTCGCCTCCCACTTCCCCATCTCGGTCATCGCCGACATGTTCGGACTGGACCGCTCCGGCCAGCGGGCCCTCGGCGGCTGGTACCGGGCCTTCGTGGCCTTCATCGCCAACCTGTCCGGAGATCCGGAACAGGCGGCGGCGGGCGCGCGGGCCCAGGCCGAGTTCGCCGCGTACATGCTGCCGGTCATCGGCCACCGGCGCGAACACCTCGGGGACGACCTGCTGTCCGCACTGTGCACCGCCGAGGTCGACGGCGTGAGCATGAGCGACGAGGACATCAAGGCGTTCTGCAGCCTCCTGCTCACGGCGGGCGCCGAAACCACCGACAAGGCCATCGCCGGCCTCTTCGCGAACCTCCTGGCCAACCCCGAGCAACTCGCCGCCGTGCAGCGGGACCGCGGACTCATCGACCGCGCCTTCGCGGAGACCCTGCGGTACACCCCGCCGGTCCACATGATCATGCGGCAGACCGCCGTCGACGTGAGCATGAGCGGTGGCACCGTCCCGGCCGGCGCCACGGTCACCTGCCTCATCGGCGCTGCCAACCGCGACCCCGCGCGCTACAAGGAACCGGACCGCTTCGACCTGTTCCGCGACGACCTGACGGCGACCACCGCCTTCTCCGCGGCCGCGGACCACCTGGCGTTCGCGCTCGGACGGCACTTCTGCGTCGGTGCGCTGCTGGCCAAGGCCGAGGTGGAGATCGCCACCAACCAGCTCCTCGACGCGATGCCCGGCGTCCGGCCGGCCCAGGGCTACGACCCGGCGGCGGAGGGCGTCTTCACCCGCGGACCGAAGTCCCTGCTCGTGGAGTTCACCCCGGCCGCGGGCTGAAGGGCCATCCGGGCGATGGCTGCCCTAGACCTGGCCCGCCCCGCCGTCCACGAACAGTTCCACCCCGGTGACGAAGCTGCTCTCGCGCGAGGCCAGGAACAGCGCCGCCGCCGCGACCTCCTCGGGACGCCCGGCCCGGCCGAGCGGGACCCCGGCGGTCGCCCGTTCGCGTACGGCGGCCGGCGCCTGGGCCAGGGCGGGGGTGTCGATCGGGCCCGGGCTGAGGGTGTTCACCCGGATGCCACGCCCCGCGAGGTCCAGGGCGAGGCTGCGCGCGAGGGACCGTACGGCCGCCTTCGTGGCGGCGTACACCCCGTACCGCATGGACGCCGAGGAGCCGGTGGCCGAGCCCAGCAGGACGACGGATGCGCCGTCGCGCAGCAGCGGCAGGGCCCGCTGGACGGTGAAGAAGGCCCCCCGGAAGTTCAGGTCCGAGGTCGCGTCGAACTGCTCCTCGGTGAACTCGGCGAAGCCGCCGGACGGTCCGCCGCCCGCGTTGACGACCAGTACGTCGACGGCCTCGCAGCCCGCGGCCGCCACCGCCGCGTAGAGCCGGTCCAGGTCCGCCACGCGGGAGGCGTCACCGGGTACGGCGACGGCGCCCGCGCCCAGTTCCCGGACCGCCGAGGCGAGTTCGGCCGGCCGTCTGCCGGTGATGAAGACCCGGGCCCCCTCCCGGACGAAGCGGTGCGCGGTGGCCAGGCCGATACCGGCGGAGCCGCCCGTGATCACGGCCACCATGCCGTCGAGCTGTCCGCCGGACGGCGGCGCGGCCGCGTCTGCCGTCCTGCCCGGGCCCGTTTCCCTGCGCATGCGCGTGCTCCTCTGGGAGGGGAGGGCGGGTGCGGTCCGCCGGCGGGCAAGCCTAGTGGCGCGTACGGACGGCCGTCCGGTGGAATGCTGGAAGCGCGGGCCGGGCGAGCCGGGTGAACCGAGCAGCCCGAGCAGACCGGGCGACGGGTACGGAAGGAGGGGCGGGCCATGGGGGACACCGGCGCCACGGGGGGACCCGATCCGGGGCTCTACGGACCCGACTCCGTCACCTGGCAGTGCCACGGCGACCCGATGATGTGGATCGCCGGGGTCCGCGCGCTCTACCTCCAGGCCCTGCACCCGCGTGCCGTGCGCGGGGTCATGGAGAACAGCGCCGCGTTCAGCGGGGCGAACGGCCGGGGCGACGCCTGGGGGCGGCTGCTGCGCACCGCCGACTTCGTCGGCACCCTCACCTACGGCACCACCGAAGCCGCCGAACGGGCCGGGGCCCGCGTCCGCCGGATCCACCGCATGCTGTCCGCCACCGATCCCGCCACCGGAGCGCGGTTCCCCGTGGACGATCCCGAGCTGCTCCTGTGGATCCACTGCGCCCAGATCGACAGCTTCCTGCACATCCTGCGCCGCTCCGGCATCCCTCTCACTCCCGCCCAGGCGGACCGCTACGTGGCGGAGAACCGGGTCAACGCCCGCCTCGTCGGACTCGACCTGTCCGGGGTGCCCGCCTGCACCGCGGAGCTGGCGGCCTACTTCGAGCGGGTCCGCCCCGAGCTCGCCGCCGGTCCCGATGCCCGGGCCGTCGACGCCTTCCTGTGCGGGCCGCCCGTCCATCCCCTCCTGGTCCCTGGCCGAAACCTGGTGTGGCGCCCGTTCGCCTCCCTCGCCTACGGATCGCTCCCCGCGTACGCGCACCAGCTGTACGGCCGTCCCGCACCGGCCCCACGCAGCGTCACGCGTCGCCTGCGTCTCACCGGTAGCCTGCTGCGCAGCATTCCCGCAGGTCTGCGCTGGCAGCTGCCGCCAGGTCACATCTTGAAAGCGATGCGCCGCATGGGCCCCGGGAGCCGCCCCGCGCCGTACACACTGCGTACATCAGCGGCCATACTGGATCGGCCGGGGAGGGCGTAGCGCGACACACGGGGGCGACTTCAAGACATGGCGGAGTCCAGACTGATCCAGGGCCGGTACCGGTCGCTCGATCTGATCGGCCGCGGCGGCATGGGAGAGGTGTGGCGGGCCCGGGACGAGTCCCTGGGTCGGCAGGTCGCCGTCAAATGCCTCAAGCCGATCGGGCCCGAACAGGACGCCCACTTCACCCAGGTGCTGCGCGAGCGTTTCCGCCGCGAGGCGCGCGTGGCCGCGTCCCTCCAGCACCGCGGTGTCACCGTCGTCCACGACTTCGGCGACGACAGCGCGGCCGGCGGCCCCCTCTACCTCGTCATGGAACTGCTCGAAGGCCGCAACCTCAGCCAGCTCCTGGAGGACAACGAAGCGCGTCCCCTCCCCGTGGACGTGGTCGTCGACATCGCCGAGCAGATGGCGGCCGCCCTCGGCTACACCCACGACCAGGGCGTCGTCCACCGCGACCTGAAGCCCGCCAACATCATGCGGCTGACCGACGGCACGGTGAAGATCTGCGACTTCGGCATCGCCCGGCTGGCCGCGGACATCGGGTTCACCGCGAAGCTGACCGGCGGCGGCATGGCCATGGGAACCCCGCACTACATGTCGCCCGAGCAGATCGCGGGCGGCGAGGTCGACCACCGCAGCGACCTCTACTCCCTCGGCTGCGTCCTCTACGAGATCGCCACCGGGGCCCCGCCCTTCGACCTCGGTGACTCCTGGTCCGTCCTGGTCGGCCACCGCGACACCGCGCCCGTGCCGCCCCGTCAGCACCGCCCCGAGCTGCCCGGCTACTTCGAGCGGCTGGTGCTCGACCTGCTGGCCAAATGCCCCGAGGACCGGCCGGGCGACGCCCGCCACCTGCACCGCCGGCTGGTCGAAGCCCGGCTCGGCCCCGCCGTCGCACCCGGCGCGCACCCGCCGCTGCCCGACTGGGCCGGGGGGATCACCGCCGGACGCAAGGCCGGCCTCGAGGCCCGTCCCGCGAGCGGGGAGTGGGCCGTCCTCACCGGCTCCTGGACGTCGGCGCGCCCGAGCCGCGAGCTCCCCGCCGCACCCCCGGCCGGGCCCCGCGCGGCGCTCCCCGCCGGTTCGGCTGCCCGCGCGGCGCTCCCCGCCGGGTCTGCGGCCGGGCCGGCCCCGGGCGGGACGGCTTCCGTCGCGCCCGCACCGGTCGTGCCCGTCGTCGTACGCCCGCGTCCGGCCGAGGACCCGCGGCTCACCGCCGCCTACGGGCTCCCGCGTGGGCCCGGCGCCGCTCCCACCGGCCCCGCCGCGCTCGACGCCGGCCACACCCGGGCCTTCGCCCTCAGCCGGGCCGGCCGTACCGAGGAGGCCCTCGCGGTGTACGCGGCCGTGGCCGAGGGGCGGGCCCGAGAGCTCGGCGCCGACCACCCCGACACCCTGGCCGCGTGGCAGGAGGCGGCGTACGAGACGGGCCTGCTCGGCCGCCACCAGGAGGCGTACGACGGCTACCGCGCGGTGCTCGCCGCCCGCGAGCGGACCGTGGGCCGGATCCACCCCGACACCCTGCGCTGCCGGCACAACCTGGCCTGCGCCCTCGGCGCCCTCGGCCGCTTCGCCGAGGCCCACGCCGAGGCGGCCGAGGTCGCCGCCGACCGGGCGGCCGTCCTGGGGGCGGAGCACGCGGACACGCTGCTGACCCGGTACGAGGTGGCGTACGCGCTCGGCCGCCTGGAGCGCTGGGAGGAGGCCCTGGAGGCGTTCGGGCGCATCGCGGCCGTCCGGGAGCGCGTGCTGGGCCGGGACCACCCCGACACGCTGGCCGCCCGGTACGAGGCCGGCATCGCGCTCGGCCGCACCGGGCGCTCGGCCGAGGCCCTGGAGCTGTTCCGGGAGCTGGTCCGCGACCGCACCCGCGCCTACGGGGCCGCCGACCCGGAGACACTGCGGGCCCGGCACGTCCTCGGGGTGAACCTCGGCCGTCTGGAGCGCTGGGAGGAGGCGGTGGCCGAGGCCCGGCAGGTGGCCGCGCTGCGGGCCCGCGCCCTCGGCGCCGAACACCCCGACACGCTGGTCAGCCGCCGCGAACTCGCGGTCGGGCTCGGCCGGCTGGGCCGCTGGGACGAGGCGCTGCCGGTGTACCGGGAACTCTCCGGCATCCGCGAACGGTCCCTGGGCGACGACCACCCCGACACGGTCGCCGCCCACGCCGACGAGGCCCACTGTCTGGAGCGGCTGGGCCAGGTGTGTTACCAAGAGCCATGACGACCTCGCGGGGCTTCGGGCATGACGTGTACGACGCGGTGATCGTGGGCGGCGGCCACAACGGCCTCGTCGCGGCCGCCTACCTGGCCCGGGCCGGCCGCTCGGTGCTGGTCCTGGAGCGGCTCGGCCACACCGGCGGGGCTGCCGTCTCCACCCGGCCGTTCGCGGGGGTCGACGCCCGGCTCTCCCGGTACTCCTACCTGGTCTCGCTGCTCCCGGCGAAGATCGTGCGCGAGCTCGGGCTGAGCTTCGAGGTCCGCAGGCGCACGGTCTCCTCGTACACCCCGGTCGAGCGCGCCGGACGCCCCGGCGGGCTGCTGGTCGGCGGCGGCGAGGCGCGCACCCGGGAGTCCTTCGCGCGGCTGACCGGCTCGGACCGGGAGTACGAGAGCTGGCGCGCCTTCTACGGGACCACCGGGCGGGTGGCCGAGCGGGTCTTCCCGACGCTGACCGAGCCGCTGCCCACACGCGCGGAGCTGCGCGCGAGGGTCGACGACGAGGCGGCCTGGCGAATGCTGTTCGAGGAGCCGATCGGGGAGGCGGTCGAGCGGGAGTTCACCGACGACCTGGTACGCGGGGTGGTGCTCACCGATGCCCTGATCGGCACCTTCGCCGACGCCCACGACCCCGGTCTGGTCCAGAACCGCTGCTTCCTCTACCACGTCATCGGCGGCGGCACCGGGGACTGGGACGTACCGGTCGGCGGCATGGGCGCGCTCACCGACGCGCTGGCGGCATCCGCCCGGGCGGCCGGGGCGGAGATCGCCACCGGGCACGAGGCGCTGCGCATCGACACGGACGGTACGACGGCGCCGGCCGAGGTGATCTTCCGGACGGCGGCGGGAGAGGGCAGGGTGGCCGGGCGGGTGGTGCTCGTCAACGCCTCGCCCCAGGCCCTGGCGGAACTGCTGGGCGAGGAGCCCGTGTCGCCGGCCGCCGAGGGTGCCCAGCTCAAGGTCAACATGCTGCTGCGGCGGCTGCCCCGGCTGCGCGACACCTCCGTGGACCCGCGCGAGGCCTTCGGCGGCACCTTCCACATCGCGGAGGGCTACGAACAGCTCGCGCGGGCGTATGCGGAGGCCGCCACCGGGGAACTGCCCTCCGTACCGCCCTCGGAGATCTACTGCCACTCGCTGACGGATCCGACGATCCTGGGGCGCGAGCTGGCGGAGCAGGGCTACCAGACCCTGACCCTCTTCGGACTGCACACCCCGGCGCGGTTGTTCGGACACGACAACCAGGGCGCGCGGGAGGTACTGCTCACCGCCACCCTCGCCCAGCTCGACGCCCACCTGGCCGAACCGCTCACCGACTGCCTGGCCTTCGACGCCGACGGCCGCCCGTGCATCGAGGCCAAGACCCCGCTCGACCTCGAGCGCGAACTGCGTCTGCCCGGCGGCCACATCTTCCACCGGGACCTGTCCTGGCCGTACGCCGGCCAGGGCGGCCGATGGGGCGTGGAGACCGCCCACCGCAACGTCCTGCTCTGCGGTGCGGGCGCGGTCCGGGGCGGCGGCGTCAGCGGGGTCCCCGGCCACAACGCGGCGATGGCGGTGCTGGGGCACTGACGCGGGCCGGTCCACGGGTCCCCGGCCGATCCCTGGCCGATCCCTTGCCGGTCTCCGGTCAGGCGACGGGGTCGATCACGACGATCGGGATCTCCCGGCTGGTCTTGGTCTGGTACTCGTCGTACGAGGGCCAGTGCTTGACCATCAGCGGCCAGAACGCGGCACGCTCCTCGGAGTTCGCGGTGCGCGCGATGCCCTGCACGATCCTGGGGCCGACCTGGACCCGGACCTCGGGGTGCTCGGTGAGGTTGCGGTACCAGAGCGGGTCCGCGGGGTCGCCGCCCTTGGACGCGACGATGAGGTAGCGGCCCTCGTCCTCACCGTAGATGAGGGGGGTGCGCACCGGCTTGCCGGACTTGCGGCCGACGGTGGTGAGCAGCAGGGTCTGGGTGTTGTTCCAGAACTGCCCCTCCGTCCCGCCCGATCCGGCGTACAGCTTGACGTGATCCAGTGTCCAGCCCGGCTTGGGGTCGATCGGGTTGTCCCAGTCGATGTCGCTCATGTGGCTCCGCCCGCCTTCGTGTCGTCGGTGTCGTAGGGGGTCATGTATTGAATGGTCAACGACTCCCCCCAGCGAATGGGAACGCTCGGGGGCACGGTTGTCATACCCGGTGGCGGCCCTCCGAGGTCGTGCGCAGCATTGGTGGCATGGAGACCGTGATCCAACGGGTGCGTACGACGTGGACCGGACAGTCGCGCGGCGGGCAGGGCGCGGCCCGGCGCGGCGCCGTGCCGGTGGCCTTCGATCTGCCGCCCATGGGGCCGCCGTTCGTGGGCCCGCCGTTCGTGGCGCCGCCGTTCGTGCACGAGGTGGAGATGCACGAGTGCGACGGATTCCGGCCCCGGTGCACGACGCGCGAAGGCCTGCCCGCGGACGGCGGGGCCGCCGGGGACGGTGGCGTACGACTGGACGAGGCGGGCGGCCTGCTCCGGGTCCTGCCCGCGGTGACCCCGTACGGGGCTCCGCGCAGATGGCGCCGGCCGCCGGCCGTGCGGCTCGCGCGCGGGCAGTGGCTGCGCTGGCAGGTCAACTACCGCTTCGGCGGCGGCCACGCCGACCAGTGGACCTACCGGCTCGACACGTTCAACATCGCGTACGGCCCGGTCTCCCCCCTGCTCTTCCGGACCGTACCCACCCGGCACATGGACGAACGGGCCCACCTGCGCTGACGGGCGGGGCCCGGTTCGCCCTTCGGCGACGACGGGATTTCGACGGCAGGCCCTAGTCCGCCGATCGGGACCAGCCCGTCGCCTCGATGCGGGACGCGTCGGTGGGGCGGTCCTCGGCGAAGAGGAGGCGGGTGGGTTCCGCGACGCGCAGGACGTCGACGTAGACCCCGCGGCCCACGTACCGGCCCTGCGCGGTGTGCCGCAGGCGCAGGCGGACCTCCCGGCCGGCCCAGGCCGTGAGCGGGGCTTCCAGGCGGTGCCAGATGCGCCCCGACCAGCCCGCGACGGAGCCGTCCGGCCACTGTTCGGCGGCTCCGCCAGTGGTGCGGACGGTGGTGAAGGGGAGCGGCTCCCAGCTCTGCCCGTCGGCGGAGGCCTCCACGTGCAGGGCTCCCGCGCCGGGCACGGTGTCCCACCACAGCGCGCAGCGCAGGCGGGCGGAGCCGGTGGACGGGGTGAGCGGCGGCAGGGTGAGGGTGCCGCCGGCTCCGGTCTCCATGCCGGAGTACCAGGCCGGTCCGCCGTGCTTCGTGCGGACGGGGACGGCGCGGGCGAAGCGGTTGCCGACGGCGACGCGGGGGGCGCTGCCGGCCCGCCAGGTGCGGACGGGGTGCACGGAGTTGCCGAGCAGGACGAGGAAGGAGTCGGTGGAGGGGTCAAGGACCAGGGAGGTGCCGGTGAAGCCGGTGTGGCCGGCGGAGTGCGGGGTGGCCATGGCGCCCATGTACCAGTGCTGGTAGAGCTCGAAGCCCAGTCCGTGGTCGTCGCCGGGGAAGGCGGTGTTGTAGTCGGTGAAGAGCAGCTCGACGGAGGCGGGGCGCAGGATCCGCTTGCCGGCGTAGACCCCGCCGTCGAGCAGGGTGCGGGCGAGGATGGCCAGGTCCCAGGCGGTGCCGAAGACGCCGGCGTGGCCGGCGACGCCGCCGAGCGCGTGCGCGTTCTCGTCGTGGACCTCGCCCCAGACGAGTCCGCGGTCGAGTCCGGACCAGGGCGGGCGCTGGACCTCGGTGGCGGCCGTGACCCGGCGCCAGGAGAGCGGTGGGTTGTAACGAGTGCGGTGCATCCCGAGTGGAGCGGTGATCTCGTCCTGGAGCAGGAGATCCAGAGTGTGACCAGTGATCCGTTCCAGGAGCAGTTGGAGGGCGATGAGGTTGAGGTCCGAGTAGCGGTAGACCGTCCCAGGCGTCTCTTGCGGCCTCACCGACCACAGCAGTCTCAACTGCCCCGCCCGGGTGGGCTCCTGGTAGAAGGGGGCCCAGGACCGCAGCCCCGAGGTGTGCGTGAGGAGCTGGCGGACGGTGATCACTTCCTTCCCCCCGCCGGTGAACTCGGGGAGGTACCGGTTCACCCGCGCCTCCAGGTCCAGGTTCCCGCGCTCCATCTGCTGCACGGCGAGCAGCGAGGTGAACAGCTTCGACAGCGAGGCAAGGTCGAAGACCGTGTCCTCCGTCATCGCGATGCGCTCGGCGGCCGGGAACTCCCGGGCCCGGTCGGTGCGGCCGTCGTAGTCGGCGTACCGGACGGCGTCGCCCATCGCCCGGTGCAGGGCCACCGTACGGCCCCGGCCGGCGAGGACCACGGCCCCGGCGTAGTAAGGGTGTTCGGGGGAGGGCCCGAGGAACCGGCGGGCTTCGTCCGCCACCCCTTCGAGATGCTTCTCCAGCAGTCCCGCCTGGCGGGCGGAGCCGTACCGAAGCCGAAGTCCCTGGAGTGCGCGCCGCTCGGCGGGCCCCCCGACGGCTCCCGCCGCCCCCGGCAGCGCGGCCTGGAGTACGAGCACACCGCCCAGCGCGAGCAGCCGGGCACCGAGCCGCCGCCGACTGAGCCCGCGGCCGGCGTCGCCGGCGCCGCTGCCGCTGCCGCCGTCGCTGTCGTGGTCCGCGTCGGCGCCGCCCGCGCCGCTCCCGCCCCCGCCCGTCGCGACGGCACTGTCGCGGCCCGCCACGCCACCGCCGCGGCCCGCCGCCGAAGCCGTGTCGCTCGCCGCCGTCAGGCCGTCAGCGCCCGCCGCCGGTACGCCGTTCCCGCGGCCGGAACACCCCGTCCCACCGTCGTTCCCGGTTGCCGTCCGTTCCTCCATGCCGGTCCTCCCGTCCACCGTCGCGCCCTCCTGAAGTATCTGCCCGCCCGTCCCGCACCTCCCGCAGCGACCGGCCCGCAAAGAATCTGACGCTGCATCAGAAAATCTCTTCCCTCGACGGCCCGGCTGCGGCATCCTGCCGCCCATGGAGACGGAGCTGAGCAAGAAACTGGGAATCGAGCACGCCATCTTCGGCTTCACGCCCTTCCCGGCGGTCGCCGCTGCCATCACCCGCGCGGGCGGATTCGGCGTGCTCGGGGCGGTCCGCTACACGGCCCCCGACGACCTCAAGCGCGACCTGGACTGGATGCAGGAGCACACCGACGGCAAACCGTACGGACTCGACGTCGTCATGCCCGCGAAGAAGGCCGTCGACGGCATCAGCGAGGCCGACATCGAGGCGATGATCCCGGCCGCGCACCGCGAGTACGTCCGCGACACCCTCGCCAAGCACCACGTGCCCGAGCTCGCCGAGGGCGAGGCCTCCGGCTGGCGCATCACCGGCTGGATGGAACAGGTCGCCCGCAACCAGCTCGACGTCGCCTTCGACTACCCCATCAAACTCCTGGCGAACGCCCTCGGTTCCCCGCCCGCCGACGTCATCGCGCGCGCCCACGAACACGGCGTGCTCGTCGCCGCCCTCGCAGGCAGCGCCAAGCACGCCCGCCGCCACGCGGAGGCGGGCATCGACGTCGTGGTCGCCCAGGGCTACGAGGCCGGCGGGCACACCGGGGACATCGCCACCATGGTCCTGGTGCCCGAGGTGGTCGAGGCCGTCGCCCCGCTCCCGGTCCTCGCCGCCGGCGGCATCGGCAGCGGTGAGCAGATCGCCGCGGGACTCGCCCTCGGCGCCCAGGGTGCCTGGCTCGGTTCCCTCTGGCTGACCACCACCGAAGCCGACATGCACTCCCGGGCACTCACCGAGAAGCTGCTCGCCGCCGGTTCCGCGGACACCGTCCGCTCCCGCGCGCTGACCGGCAAGCCGGCCCGGCAGCTGCGCACCGAGTGGACCGACGCCTGGGACGACCCGGAGGGCCCCGGGGCACTGCCGATGCCCCTGCAGGGCCTCCTCGTCGCCGAGGCCGTGTCCCGGATCCAGAAGTACGAGATCCAGCCGCTGCTCGGCACCCCCGTCGGCCAGATCGTCGGCCGGATGAACAGCGAGCGCAGCGTCCAGGCGGTCTTCGACGACCTCACCAGCGGCTTCGAGCGCGCCATCGACCGCATCACCCGTATCGCCGGCCGAGCCTGAGGAGCGGACAGGATGACCGATACACCCCCCAACGGGTTCTGGGCGCAGGCCGCCGCCGACCCCGACCGCACGGTCCTGGTCACCCCCGAGGGCGAGGAATGGTCCGCCGACCGGCTGCACGCCGACGTCAACCGTCTCGTCCACGGACTGCGCGCCGCCGGGCTGGAGAAGGGCGACGTCTTCGCCGTCGTCCTCCCCAACAGCGTCGAGTTCTTCACCGCCTACCTGGCCGCCTCGCAGGCCGGTTTCTACCTCGTCCCGGTCAATCACCACCTCGTCGGCCCCGAGATCGCCTGGATCGTCTCCGACTCCGGCGCCAAGGTCCTCATCGCCCACGAGCGGTTCGCCGACGCCGCCACCGCCGCGGCCGACGAGGCGGGCCTGCCCGCGAGCCACCGCTACGCGGTCGGAGCCGTCGCGGGCTTCCGCTCGTACGGTGAGCTGCTCGACGGACAGTCCTCGGGCGTCCCCGCCGACCGGACGCTCGGCTGGGTCATGAACTACACCTCCGGCACCACGGGCCGGCCGCGGGGCATCCGGCGCCCGCTGCCCGGCAAGCTCCCGGAGGAGACGTACCTCGGCGGCTTCCTCGGCATCTTCGGCATCCGGGCCTTCGACGACAACGTCCACCTGGTCTGCTCGCCGCTCTACCACACGGCGGTCCTGCAGTTCGCGGCCGCCGCCCTGCACATCGGGCACCCGCTGGTCCTGATGGACAAGTGGACCCCGGAGGAGATGCTCCGCCTGATCGACGGGCACGCCTGCACGCACACCCACATGGTCCCGACGCAGTTCCACCGCCTCCTCGCGCTCCCGCAGGAGACGAAGGACGCGTACGACGTCTCCTCCATGCGGCACGCCATCCACGGCGCCGCGCCCTGTCCCGACCACGTCAAACGGGCGATGATCGACTGGTGGGGCCGGTGCGTGGAGGAGTACTACGCGGCCAGCGAGGGCGGCGGTGCGTTCGCGACGGCCGAGGACTGGCTGAAGAAGCCGGGAACCGTAGGCAAGGCCTGGCCGATCAGCGAGCTCGCGATCTTCGACGACGACGGCGAGCGGCTGCCCCCCGGTGAACTCGGCACCGTGTACATCAAGATGAACACCGGCGGCTTCAGCTACCACAAGGACGAGGGCAAGACGAAGAAGAACCGCATCGGTGACTTCTTCACCGTCGGAGACCTCGGCCTGATGGACGAGGAGGGCTACCTCTTCCTCCGCGACCGCAAGATCGACATGATCATCTCGGGCGGGGTGAACATCTACCCGGCGGAGATCGAGTCGGCGCTGCTCACCCATCCGGCGGTCGCGGACGCCGCGGCCTTCGGGATCCCGCACCCCTCCTGGGGCGAGGAGGTCAAGGCGGTCATCGAGCCCGCCGAGGGCTTCGTGGCGGGCGACGCGCTGGCGGCCGAGATCCTGAACCACTGCGAGCGCCAACTGGCCGGGTACAAGCGGCCCAAGACGGTCGACTTCATCGAGACGATGCCGCGCGACCCCAACGGCAAGCTGTACAAGCGCCGGCTGCGCGACCCCTACTGGGAGGGTCACGACCGCGCGATGTGAGCATCGCGCCGGCCCTTCGGGGCCGGCGCGCCACGCCCGGAGTTTCGTGAGAAGTGCCACGTCAGGGGCGTGAAGGCGGTCGTTGCACCGCACGGACGGGACAGTTCTGGCAAGTTGGCTGATATGAGTACGGCAACGCACAGAACCCCCCTGACCGACTGGACCGTCGTGGTCCCCGTGGTGGCGCTCGTCGCGCTCGTCTTCAGCTGGGGACGCGATCTGCCCTCGCTCGCGGTGGCCCTGGTGGCGCTCTGCCTGGCCGGAGCGGTGCTGGCGGCGGTCCACCACGCCGAGGTCGTCGCGCACCGGGTCGGCGAACCCTTCGGCTCCCTGGTCCTCGCCGTCGCCGTCACCGTCATCGAAGTGGCGCTCATCGTCACCCTGCTGGCCGACGGCGGGGACAAGACCGCCTCCCTCGCCCGCGACACCGTCTTCGCCGCCGTCATGATCACGTGCAACGGCATCGTGGGCCTGTCCCTGCTGGTCGGGGCCCTGCGCAACCGCGTCGCCGTCTTCAACGCCGAGGGCTCCGGAGCGGCCCTCGCCACCGTCGCCACGCTCGCCGTACTCAGCCTCGTGCTGCCCACCTTCACCACCAGCAAGCCCGGCCCCGAGTTCTCCACGGCCCAGCTCGCCTTCGCCGCCGTGGCCTCGCTCGCCCTCTACGGGCTCTTCATCGCCGTCCAGACGGTCCGTCACCGCGACTACTTCCTGCCCGTCGACACCAAGCGGATCCGCAAGGAGGCCGCGCAGGCCGCCGCGGCGGCGGCCGCCGGCGAGGAGGACGAGCACGCCGAGCCGCCCACCGCACGCGCCGCCCTGATCAGCCTCGGCCTGCTGCTCGTCGCACTCGTCGCCGTCGTCGGCAATGCCAAGGCCGTCTCCCCGACCATCGAACGGGGGGTCGCGGACCTCGGTCTGCCCTACGCCGTGGTCGGTGTGATCATCGCCCTGCTCGTCCTGGCGCCCGAGACCCTGGCCGCCGTCCGCGCCGCCCGCCGGGACCGCGTGCAGACCAGCCTCAACCTGGCCTACGGCTCCGCCATCGCCAGCATCGGCCTGACCATCCCGGCCATCGCGCTGGCCTCGGTCTGGCTCTCCGGGCCGCTGGTGCTCGGGCTCGAACCCCTGCACATGGTGCTCCTCGCACTGACCGTCGTCGTCGGCGCCCTCACCATCGTCCCCGGCCGCGCCACGCTGCTCCAGGGCGGCGTACACATCGTGATCCTGGCGGCCTACCTGTTCCTCGCCGTCAGCCCCTGAACGCGCCGCGCCTCCCGTACGGCCTTCCGCCTCCCCGCACGGGAGGCGGAAGGCCGTACGCGCGCGGGGCGTCAGCGCCGCTCGCGCGGCCAGACCACCTTCAGCTGCGGAGAGGTGAGGATGTCCCACTCGCAGAACCGTGCCTTCACCCAGCGCTCCTGGGAGAAGAGCCGCGTCTGGTCCGCGTAGTCGGCGGCGTTCGGGTTCGAGGACTGGCTGTACGTCAGCAAGGTGCGCGCCACCGGGCAGCGGCCCCCGTCCCAGCCGACCGCCTGGATGTGACTGGAGCCGTGCACGACCTCCGGGTAGCCGCCGGCCGCCGCGTTCCACGGAGCCTCGATCTTGTTCCAGACGCCCAGCGCCTCGGTACCGCCGCCCACCGGCAGCTTCTGCCCGCCGCGCACCACGAACTGGTGCTCCCCGAGCGGGGCGTCCGGCGCGATGCCCGCCGCCCTCAGCTCCGTGACCGTGTCGGCGAGGGCCCGCCCGATCCCGGGCGCCGCCTGATTGAGGGTCCGGGGCGTCCGGACCGGATCGGCCGCGTCGAAGGGCACCAGCCACAGGTCCTTGGCCGCCGTGCCCGCGGTCAGCTTCCGCCAGAACCGGTCGAAGAGCAGCGCTCCGCGGCTCGAGCTGTCGGCCGTGCGGTCCCAGGCCGCCAGTACCCCGCAGGCCGCCGAGACGTCCACGGCCGCGCCGTCGCCGCCCGTGGCCGTACCGCCCGGCAGGGCAGCGCAGGCCTTCGCCGCGTCGGCCGCCGCCAGGTCACCGGCCGGCACCCGGTTCGCGAACTGCTGCTTCTGCAGGTCCGGCACCGTCAGCCCGCCCCGGGCGGCCATCGCGGAGACGTCCTCCAGGGCGCCCCGGGTGCGCAGCGAGCGCGGGGTGGAGACATTGCCCCAGATGCGCTCGTAGCCGGTGAGCGGCTTCCCCGCGTTGGCCAGCCAGGCGCTGTCGTTGGAGTTCTCCGCGTACGCGGCGTCGCGGAGCGTCGGCGCCTTCCCCGGACCGAACACCCCGGGCTGGACCGCGTCCGGGTCCGAGCCGGGTGCGCAGTCACCGCGCGAACCGTCCAGCACCGCCAGCCCCGAGGACGGGTACGTAGCCCGGCCGAGCGGGGTCGAGCAGCGGGCGGCGAGCTCGTCGGTGATGCGGGGGAGCACCTGGGACTGGGTGAAGAGGGTGCCGCCCGCCGAGTCGGCCGCGACCGTGTTGACCCAGGGCAGGCCCTGCGTCCGCCGCAGGGCGTCCTGGATGCCGGCGACCGAACGGGCCCTGCCCATGGCGAGGGCGGTGTCGGAGGCCCGCAGGTTCGCGGCATTGGGGTCGGCCAGCGCGTAGGCGGTAGTCGTGGTCCAGGGCAGCGGGAGGCCGCCGCCGAGGTTGGAGACCACCGGGCCGTAGCGGGTCCACCACTGGGTCCGGGTGACCGGGGCGCCGCCCGCCACCTGGACGCTGACCCTGCGCGCGGTCATCCTCTCCGGCTTCCCGTCCACCAGGTAGGCGGTCGGATCGGCGGGATCGAGGGCCAGCTGGTGCAGGTTGACGGGGGTGCCGGTGGCCACGGTGTGGCTCCAGGCCACCTTCTCGTTGAACCCGATGTTCACCACGGCGGTGCCGAGCAGCGAGCCGCCCGAGACGTTCAGCTCGCCGGGGATGGTCTGCTGCGACTGCCAGAACCTGCGGCCGCCCTGCCACGGGTAGTGCGGGTTGCCCAGCAGCAGGCCGGAGCCGTTCGCGGTGGTGGAACCGGCGAAGGCCACGGCGTTGGACCCCATGTCGTATCGGGTGGTGTCGAAGAACTCCCGGGCCGCCTCGGCCGCGGTGCCCGGATCGACCTCGTCCCGGGCGCCCGGAGCGGCGGTACGGACGCCCGTTCCCGGGGGCTGCGCCGTGGTGATGCCGTCGACGGCGCGGCCCTGGCCGCCGAGGACCGAGACGGCGAACCCGCGGGCGGCGACATCGGTGACGGTGACCGGACGCACCCACGCCGCGCCCTTGCAGGCCGGGTCGGTGATCCTGTTCTGGGCGAGCCAGGCGTTGTAGCCGGCGGCCCAGCCCCGCATCAGCTCCTTCACCTCCTTGCCCGGCCCGGCCGGCGCGGGCGTGGCCAGCAGCTTCTCCACGGTGCCGGAATCGCGGACGCCCTTGAAGTACAGGTCGCTGGAGAGGTTCCCGGCCGCGGAGGAGAGCGATCCGTCGGGCGCGGCCTGCGGGCCGAACCACCGCGAGCGCTCCCCGGAGACGGTCAGGAAACCGTCGGCGAGCACGCACACCTGGTCGGCGGCCTGCGCCCAGCCGGTGCCGAAACCGAGATGGGCGTAGTCCTGGGCCAGGATGTGCGGGATGCCGTTCTCGGTGTACCGGATGACGGCGGACAGACCGCCGCCGGAGTGGCCGGATCCGCGGTCCTGGGCGGCAGCCCCGGGTATCGCGGCGGTGGCGGCCAGCAGGGTGACCCCGGTGAGGGCGACACGGCGGAGGAGCGGGCGGGAGCGGCGGCGTCCGTGCAGAAGACGGCCGCGCAGAGGGTTTGCGTGAAGGAAGCGCAACATACCTCCCAAATAGCCTGCGCATGGGCGTCATTGCCCGTGCGGGTGGGTGGTGCTCCTGTGCCCCCACACTCATGCAGGCCACCTGACGCCATGTCAACATGCCGTTCGGTATCCCTGGGGGCGCCGGCCCGCCACCCGCGGCGTTCCGGTCATTGACCTTGCGCGTACGAGGAGACGAGGATCCCGGTATGACGCCAGTGCGGAAGAACACGGTCGACGGACTGGTCCACGACAGCGCGCGCCGCGTCCCGGACCGGCTGGCCCTCCGCTACCGGACAAGGACGTGGACCTACGCGGAACTCGACGCTGCCGTCTCCTCGGGCGCGGCCGTGCTGCGCGAGCGGTACGGGCTGGCCGAGGGGGACCGGGTCGCGACCTTCGGGCACAACTCCGACGCCTACCTGCTCGCCTTCCTCGCCTGCGCGCGGGGCGGGCTCACGCACGTCCCGGTCAACCAGAACCTCACCGGCGAGGACCTCGCGTACATCTTGGAGAACTCCGGGAGCTCGCTCGTCCTCGCGGACCCCGAACTCGAGGGGCGGATCCCCGCGGGGCACTCCGTACGGCCGCTGCGCGACGCGCCCGGCTCCTTCCTCGCCGAACTCGCGGAACTCACCGAACTCACCGAACTCGCCGGACCGGGGGAGTCCGCCGGGCCCACGGCCTTCGCGCGCTCCGGGGAGCCGTCCCGGCTGGTGCAACTGCTGTACACCTCCGGTACGACCGCCCTGCCGAAGGGCGCGATGATGACGCACGAGGCGCTCTGCCACGAGTACGAGAGCGCCATCGCGGCCCTCGACCTGGTGGAGGAGGACCTGCCGGTCCACTCCCTGCCGCTCTACCACTCGGCGCAGATGCACGTGTTCCTGCTGCCCTACCTGGCGGTGGGCGCGCGGAACACGGTCGTGGACGCCCCGGCGGCCGCCGGGATCTTCGACCTGGTGGAGGCGGGTGAGGCGGACAGTCTGTTCGCACCGCCGACGGTGTGGATCGGGCTCGCCAACCACCCCGACTTCGCCGTCCGTGACCTGTCCGCGCTGCGCAAGGCGTACTACGGGGCCTCGATCATGCCGGTGCCCGTCCTGGAGCGGCTGCGCGACCGGCTTCCGGGGCTCGGCCTCTACAACTGCTTCGGGCAGAGCGAGATCGGCCCGCTCGCCACGGTCCTGCGGCCGGAGCAGCACGAGGGGCGGATGGACTCCTGCGGGCGGCCGGTACGCCACGTGGAGGCGCGGGTCGTCGACGAGGACGGGGCGCAGGTGCCGGACGGCACGGCCGGCGAGGTGGTCTACCGGTCCCCGCAGCTCTGCCTGGGCTACTGGAACGACGCCGAGGCGACGAAGAAGGCCTTCCGCGACGGCTGGTTCCGCTCGGGGGACCTGGCGGTCCGGGACCCGCAGGGGTACTTCACGGTCGTGGACCGGGTGAAGGACGTCATCAACTCGGGCGGCGTACTGGTTGCCTCCCGGCAGGTCGAGGACGTGCTCTACACCCACCCCGGGGTGGCCGAGGCGGCGGTGATCGGACTGCCGGACGAACGGTGGATCGAGGCGGTCACGGCGGTGGTGGTCCCGCGCGACGGAGTGACGGAGGCGGAGCTCTTGGCCTACGCCCGCGAGAAGCTCGCCCACTTCAAGGCCCCGAAGCGGATCCTCCTCGTGGACGCCCTCCCCCGCAACGCGAGCGGCAAGATCCTCAAGCGCACCCTGCGCGACCGCTTCTCGGACCCGGCCGGACCTGCGGGAGCGAGCGCCTGACCAGAACGTGCGAATGCCGCGATGTACGGTGTGAGCCGCCGCCGCACCGGCACGATGACGGTTCCCCCGCCGGCGGACGGCGCCGTCGCCGACCGGAAGTTGCTGTCATGGAGCGCCTGCCCGCGGACCCGACGGTCCTCCACCCGATTCCCGGTCAGCCACGCGTGGTGCTGCTCAAGCCGCTGGTGACCTCGCCGCTGATCGAGGTCGGTGAGTATTCGTACTACGACGACCCCGAGGATCCGACCGGGTTCGAGACCCGCAACGTGCTCTACCACTACGGGCCGGAGAGACTCGTCATCGGGAAGTTCTGCGCGCTGGGCACCGGGGTCCGGTTCATCATGAACGGAGCCAACCACCGGATGGACGGCCCTTCCACGTTCCCCTTTCCGATCATGGGCGGATCCTGGGCCGAGCACGTAGACCTCCTCACCGGCCTTCCGGGCCGGGGGGACACCGTCGTCGGCAACGACGTCTGGTTCGGGTACGGCACCATGGTCATGCCCGGGGTGCGCATCGGGCACGGTGCGGTCATCGCCTCCGGCTCCGTGGTCGTGGACGACGTCCCCGACTACGCGATCGTCGGCGGCAACCCGGCCGGCGTCATCCGCACGCGGTACGACGCCGGGGACGTCGCCCGGCTGCTCGATCTCGCCTGGTGGGACTGGCCCGTGGAGCACCTCACCGCACACATCCGGACCGTCATGTCCGGGACCGTCGACGGCCTCGAAGCGATCGCACCAAGAGCCTGAGGACCGTTTCACCCGCTCGGTCTACGCGGACGGGAACCCGGGGGCGTGCAGGCGTCGCCGGACGAGGTGTTCGTGGACCAGGCGGCCCACCAGGGCGCCGCCGTAGACCACGAAGCCGACGCCGACGAGCCAGGACTGCACGACCAGGAGGGTGCCGAAGGGGCCGTAGGTCACGGCGTTGGAGGCGATCAGCGGGGAGAACACCAGCTGGGAGAAGATCCGCAGGCCGAGGAGGCCCAAGCTGGTGGCGGCCGCGCCCGGGAGCAGGGCGCGCCAGCGGACCCGGCTGCCCAGGAGGATCCGCTGGGAGGTCCAGAAGAACAGGCAGGTGCCGATGAGGTCACCCGTGGTGCCCAGGACCGTGCCGATCGCGTCGTCCGAGGGGGAGGGGATGGCGACGAGGAGGCCGAGGTAACAGACCAGCAGGGCGAGCCAGACGACGTGCAGCCACATGGTGTGCCAGCGGGCCGTCGGGAGGTCCCAGACCTTCTCGTACCCGGTCTGCACGGCGGAGCCGAAGGTCAGGCCGAAGACGGCGAGGGCGGCGAGACCGAAGGCGGTGGTCTGCTCCAGCGCGAGGTCCGCGGCGCCGAACAGCATCTCCACCCGTTCCCGGGAGAACTCCGTCACCCCGAGCGCCTGGCCGAGCCAGCGGCCGAAGCCGGAGCCGCTGCCCGGGGCGGCGGCCGCGACGACGACCAGCAGCGGTACCAGGGTGAGGAAGCCGAGGGCGGCGAAGCCCATCGCCCGGTGCATCAGCTCCATCTCCCGGCCACGGCTCCACGCCAGCCCGGCCGGGGAGGCCTGGAGCCGGTCGCGGAGCCGCCGGAAGATCGAGGTCACACCCCTCTCCCTACCCGGAGGGGCCCGCCGGCTCCCGGTAGGCCCCCCGAAGTGGGCCCGAAGGGGTGGATCCGCCGACGTGGCCGACAGGTCCGCCGGGTGCGGGGCCGGGGCCGCGGCTCAGGGCTCGCGGAGGTCGACCATTCGCTTGATCTTGCCGACCGACCGCTCCAGGGTCTCCGGGTCCACCACCTCCACCGCGACCGACACGCCTATGCCCTCCTTGACGGCCCGCACCACCGAGGCGGCCGCCGCCTCCCGCTGACCGGCGTCGCTCTCCCGGCGCGCCTCCACCCGTACCGTCAGGGCGTCCAGCCGGCCCTCCCGGGTCAGGCGGAGCTGGAAGTGGGGAGCCAGGGCCGGCGTCCGCAGGAGGACCTCCTCGATCTGCGTGGGATAGAGGTTCACCCCACGCAGGATGATCATGTCGTCGCTGCGGCCCGTGATCTTCTCCATGCGGCGGAAGGCCGGCCGGACACTGCCGGGCAGCAGCCGGGTCAGGTCCCGGGTGCGGTAGCGGATGACGGGCATCGCCTCCTTGGTGAGCGAGGTGAACACCAGCTCGCCGGCCTCCCCCTCCGGCAGCACGGCGCCCGTCAGCGGGTCCACCACCTCCGGGTAGAAGTGGTCCTCCCAGATGTGCAGACCGTCCTTGGTCTCCGCGAACTCCTGTGCGACGCCCGGGCCCATCACCTCCGACAGTCCGTAGATGTCCACCGCGTCGATGTCCAGGCGTTCCTCGATCTCGCGGCGCATCTCCTCGGTCCACGGCTCGGCGCCGAAGATGCCGGTACGGAGCGAGGTGGCGCGGGGGTCGATGCCCTGGCGCTCCATCTCGTCCAGCAGGGTCAGCATGTAGGAGGGGGTGACCATGATGACCTCCGGCCGGAAGTCCTGGATCAGCCGCACCTGGCGGTCCGTCATCCCGCCCGAGGCGGGGACGACCGTACAGCCCAGGCGCTCCGCGCCGTAGTGCGCGCCCAGGCCGCCGGTGAACAGGCCGTACCCGTACGCGATGTGGACGATCTGGCCAGGTCTGCCGCCCGCCGCGCGGATGGAGCGGGCGACGACGTCCGCCCAGGTGGACAGGTCCCCGTCCGTGTAACCGACGACGGTCGGCCGGCCCGTGGTCCCGCTGGACGCGTGGACGCGGCGCACCTCGGACCGCGGGACGGCGAACATCCCGAACGGGTACTGGTCGCGCAGATCGGTCTTCGTGGTGAAGGGGAAGAGGGAGAGGTCGGAGAGGGAGCGGCAGTCGTCGGGACGCACCCCCGCCTTGTCGAAGGCCTGCCGGTAGAAGGGCACCCGGTCGTACGCCCGCAGCAAGGTCGCGCGCAGCCGTTCCAGCTGGAGCGCCGCCAGCTCGTCCCGACTCAGCCGCTCACCCTCGTCCGCGGCGCCACCGTGGCCCTTCGCGTACGCCGTACGCATGTCGCCGATGCCGCTGATGTCACCGCTGGCGCCCGTGCTGTCCATGCCGCCCACCCCATTTCGAGTCAACCGACCGATCATTCGGTAGATTGCCGGACCGTGGCGGCCAAATCAATTACTCGAACGAGTGATCGTCTGCTGGGATTGCCCCCATGTCGATCTCCACACCCCCCACCAGCACCTTTACCTTCACCACATACGACTGCCCCTAGGCGCCCCCGACGAGGCCGACTGGGCGGCGTCGATGCCGCTCGCCTACGGCCGCTGGGACGAGGCGGCGCGCGCCCGCGCGGCGCTCGGCCCGGTCCAGAAGAACGCCCGGGCGTCCGCCGCCTTCGCCGGCCCCGGCGCCTACGACCCGCCCGCCACCCGCGAGGCCCTGAGCCGGTTCACCGGCGAGGTGCTGGTGCTGGCGGGCGAGCTGGACTCCAACCCGTCCCCGGCCCTCGCCGCCAGGCTCGCGGAGCTCTTCGCGCGTGGCGTCGCCGACGTCCAGCCGGGTGGGGCGCACCTCCCGTGGCTGGACGACGGGACGTGGTTCGCGCCCCGCGTCGAGCGGTGCCTGAAGAACCGGCGTCTGAGGACCGGCGTCTGAGGACCGGCGTCTGAGGACCGGAGACCGGAGACCTGTGTCCGACCGTCGGCTCCCGCCCGCCCGCCCGGCAGTGCGCACGCACGAGCGGACCGGGACCCGCAAAGGTCCCGGCCCGCAGGCGTGCGCGTACGCGTGCGCGCGGTCAGTTCGCGGAGGCCGCGCCGGCCGCGTCGGCGTCCGTGGCCACCGACTTCGCCCATCGGTAGTCCGCCTTGCCGCTGGGGGAGCGCTGGATGGCGGGGGCGAGGACCAGCTGGCGCGGGATCTTGTAGCCCGCCAGCTTGGTGCGGCAGTGGGACTGGATCTCCTCCAGCGTCGGCTCCGGCGCGCCCTCCCTGATCTGGACCACCGCGGCGACGTGGCTGCCCCAGGTCGGGTCGGCGACCCCGGCCACCAGGGCGTCGTAGACGTCCGGGTGGGACTTCAGGGCCTCCTCGACCTCCTCCGGGTACACCTTCTCGCCGCCCGTGTTGATGCACTGCGAGCCGCGGCCGAGGACCGTCACGATGCCCTGCTCGTCCACGGTCGCCATGTCGCCGAGCAGCACCCACCGCTCCGAGCCCTTCTGGAAGAAGGTCTCGGCGGTCTTGACGGGGTCGTTGTAGTAGCCCAGCGGTACGTACCCGCGCTGCGCGAGCCGTCCCGGTTCGCCGACCGGCACCGGCTCGTGGGTCACCGGGTCGACCACCTGCGTACGCTCGTTGACCTCCAGGCGGAAGCCCTTCTCCGGGCTGGAGTCGTTCGTGGCGCGGCCGTTGGAGCCGGACTCCGAAGAGCCGAAGTTGTTCAGGAGCATCACGTTCGGCACGAGCCGCTGGAACTCGGCGCGCACGGTCTCCGACATGATCGCGCCGGACGAGGAGACGCTGAACAGCGAGGAGAGGTCCGCGCCCTTCAGGGGCCCGTTCAGCGCGTCGATCAGCGGCCGCAGCATGGCGTCGCCGACCAGCGAGACGCTGGAGACCTTCTCCTTCTCGATCGTGCGCAGCACCTCCTCGGGCGCGTACTTGCGGTGGATGACCACCCGCTGCCCGTAGTTGAAGGCGATGAAGGAGGTCAGTGTGGAGGTGCCGTGCATCAGGGGCGGTGCGGGGAAGAAGGTGAGCCCGGCGCCCTTCGACGCGACCCGCTCGGCCAGTTCCTCGGGCCGTTTCACCGGCTCGCCGGAGGGTTCGCCGCCGAAGAGACCGGCGAAGAAGAGGTCCTCGGCGCGCCACATGACGCCCTTGGGCATGCCGGTCGTGCCGCCCGTGTAGATGATGAACAGGTCGTCGGGGGAGCGGGGCGGGAAGCCCCGGCCGGGCGAGCCGGCCGCCTCGGCGTCGGCGTACGCGACGGGCGCGATCGAGGGCTCCGGAGCCCCCTCGGGGGCCGGCCCGACGCGGATCAGGTGGCGCAGCTTCGTGGTCTGGGGCAGCGCGGCCGCGACCCGTTCGGTGAACTCGCCCTCGAAGACGAGCGCGGCCAGGTCGGCGTCGTTGTAGAGGTAGACCAGCTCTTCCTCCACGTACCGGTAGTTCACGTTCACCGGTACCAGGCGGGCCTTGAGGCAGGCCAGGACGGTCTGCAGGTACTCGATCCCGTTGTAGAGGTGCAGGCCCAGGTGCTCGCCGGCCTTGAGGCCGCTGTCCAGCAGGTGGTGCGCGATGCGGTTCGCCGCCGCGTCCAGCTCCGCGTACGTGAGGCGGCGCTCGGCGCCGGTCCCGGGGTGGTCCACGTACACGAGGGCCTCGCGGTCCGGGACCACGTCCACGACCGACTCGAACAGGTCGGCAATGTTGTACTCCACCGGTCCTCCTGACCCAGAAAATCCCATGGCTGGTCTGCTCGGCGGTCATTAGAGCGTCGCCAACCCCAACAGGGAAGGGCGCCGTCCAATAAATCTGACTGGGTGTCAGAAAACTATTGAACTGCACCCGCCCCTCCTGCAACCTGTTCTAGGTCTTGAGACGGGAGGACGGCAATGGGTGGGACCGAACACCTGACCGTGGAACGCCACGGCGCCACGCTGGTGCTCACCATGAACAGGCCCGAGGCGAAGAACGCGCTCTCGCTGCCGCTGTTGGTGGGGCTGTACGACGGCTGGCTGGAGGCGGACGCGGACGACACGATCCGCTCGGTGGTGCTCACGGGCGCCGGCGGGGACTTCTGCGCCGGAATGGACCTGAAGGCACTGGCAGGCAAGGGCATGGCGGGCGACCAGTACCGGGACCGGCTCAAGGCCGACCCGGACCTGCACTGGAAGGCCATGCTGCGCCACCACCGGCCGCGCAAGCCCGTCATCGCGGCGGTCGAGGGGTACTGCGTGGCCGGCGGGACGGAGATCCTCCAGGGCACGGACATCCGTGTGGCGGGGGAGGGCGCGACCTTCGGCCTGTTCGAGGTCAAGCGCGGACTCTTCCCGATCGGTGGCTCGACCGTACGGCTGCCGCGGCAGATCCCGCGGACGCACGCACTGGAGATGCTGCTGACCGGACGGCCGTACGCGGCCGAGGAGGCGGCGCGGATCGGGCTCATCGGGCGGGTGGTGCCGGACGGCACGGCGTTGGAGACCGCCCTGGAGATCGCCGAGCGGATCAACGCGTGCGGGCCGCTGGCGGTGGAGGCGGTGAAGGCGTCCGTCTACGAGACCGCCGAGCTGACCGAGACGGAGGGGCTGGCCTCCGAACTCCTGCGGGGGTGGCCGGTCTTCGATACGGCCGACGCCAAGGAAGGGGCCCGGGCCTTCGCGGAGAAGCGACCCGCGGTGTACCGGCGGGAGTAGCCGTGCCCGTGGCCGGGCCCGCGCCCCGCGCCCCGTGGCCAAGGCGCCGGTCCGTGGTTCGGGTGCGGCGCCGTTGCCGGGGCCAGCCCCGGACCTCCCGCTCCTCAAACACCGGAGGGGCTGAATGCGCGGGGCCGGGACATCCCCCGCGCCCGACCGTCGACCGTCCTCGGAACCAACACATCGGAGACCACCCATGACAGCCCCGTCCCCACCCGAGATCCTCCGGGCGCCCCTCGTCGTCGAGTTCCCCTTCACCCGGTCCCTCGGGCCCGTGCAGAGCGCCTTCCTCACCGGGCTGCGCGAAGGCGTCGTCCTCGGGGTCACGACCGCCGACGGCAAGGTGATGGTGCCGCCCGTCGAGTACGACCCCGTCACCGCCGAGGAGATCCGCGAGCTGGTCGAGGTGGGCACCACCGGGACCGTCACCACCTGGGCCTGGAACGGTTCCCCGCGCCCCAACCAGCCCCTGGCCACCCCCTTCGCCTGGGTCCTGGTCCGCCTCGACGGCGCCGACACCGCGATCCTGCACGCCCTCGACGCCCCCGGGCCCGGGGCGGTCGCCACCGGGATGCGGGTCCGCGTGCGCTGGGCCGCGGAGCGGACCGGAGCCATCACCGACATCGCCTGCTTCGAGCCCGCCGACTCCCAGGACACCGCCTCAGCCGCGCAAGCGGCCCCGCACACCGGGGAGTTCGCCGACGCCGTCACCGGCATCGTCGCCCAGGCCCGCCTGGACTACTCGTACAGCCCCGGCCGCGCGCAGACCGCGTACATCGCGGGGCTCTCCGAGCGGAAGACGATCGGCGAGCGCTGCCCCTCCTGCCACAAGGTGTACGTGCCCCCGCGCGGCGCCTGCCCCACCTGCGGGGTCGCCACCACCGACCGGGTCGAGGTCGGGCCGGCGGGCACGGTGACCACGTACTGCATCGTCAACATCAAGGCCAGGAACCTCGACATCGAAGTCCCCTACGTCTACGCCCACATCGCCCTCGACGGCGCCGGGCTCGCCCTCCACGGCCGGATCGGCGGCATCCCGTACGACCAGGTCCGCATGGGCCTGCGCGTCGAGCCCGTCTGGACCGAGGGCGGCCGCTACCCCGACCACTACCGCCCCACCGGAGAGCCGGACGCGGACTACGACGTGTACAAGGAGCTCATCTGATGGCCCGATACGCCCGCGAGGTCGCGGTGGTCGCCTTCGCGCAGAGCGACCACCTGCGCCGCACAGACGAGCTCAGCGAAGTCGAGATGGTCATGCCGGTCCTGCACCAGGTGCTGGCCGCCACCGGCCTGAAGGCGGGCGAGATCGGCTTCACCTGCTCCGGGTCCAGCGACTACCTCGCCGGCCGGGCCTTCTCCTTCACCATGACCCTCGACGGGGTCGGCGCCTGGCCGCCCATCTCCGAGTCGCACGTGGAGATGGACGGCGCCTGGGCCCTGTACGAGGCCTGGGTCAAGATCCAGACCGGCGAGGCCGACACGGCGCTCGTGTATTCCTACGGCAAGTCCTCCCCGGGATCCGTACGGGACGTCCTGACGCGCCAGCTCGACCCGTACTACCTGGCTCCGCTCTGGCCCGACTCGGTGGCCCTCGCCGCCCTCCAGGCACAGGCCCTCATCGACGCCGGGGAGACCGACGAAGCCCGGCTCGCCGCCATCGGCGCCCGCAGCCGGGCCGCCGCGAGCGCCAACCCGCACGCCCAGCTCAGCGGCGTCGTCCCGCAGGGCGAATACCAGGTCGCCCCGCTGCGCACCGGGGACTGCCCGCCCATCGGCGACGGGGCCGCCGCCGTCGTCCTGGCCGCCGGGGACGTGGCCCGGCGGCTCTGCGAGCGGCCCGCCTGGATCACCGGCATCGACCACCGCATCGAGGCCCACAGCCTCGGGCTGCGCGACCTCACCGACTCCCCGTCCACGCGGATCGCCGCGGAGCACGCGGGCGTGTTCGAGGGGCCGGTGGACACGGCCGAACTGCACGCCGCCTTCTCCTCCCAGGAGGTCGTGCTCCGCAAGGCCCTCGGACTCGGCGAGGACGTGTCCGTCAACCCGTCGGGCGGAGCACTGGCCGCCAATCCGATCATGGCCGCCGGGCTGATCCGGATCGGCGAGGCGGCCGCCCGCATCCACCGCGGCGAGTCCGACCGGGCCGTCGCGCACGCCACCTCCGGCCCCTGCCTCCAGCAGAACCTGGTCGCCGTCCTGGAAGGGGACCGAGCATGAGCACGTCGGGCAAGGAGCCGGTGGCCGTCGTCGGCATCGGCCAGACCAAGCACGTCGCCGCCCGCCACGATGTCTCCATCGCCGGACTGGTCCGGGAGGCCGCGGCGCGGGCGCTCGCGGACGCCGAGCTGACCTGGGCGGACATCGACGCGGTCGTCATCGGCAAGGCCCCCGACTTCTTCGAGGGCGTGATGATGCCGGAGCTCTACCTGGCGGACGCCCTCGGAGCCGTCGGCAAGCCCATGCTCCGCGTGCACACGGCCGGTTCGGTGGGCGGGTCCACGGCGCTGGTCGCCTCCAACCTGGTCGCCGCCCGCGTGCACCGCACCGTACTGACCCTGGCCTTCGAGAAGCAGTCCGAGTCCAACGCCATGTGGGGGCTCTCGCTGCCCGTCCCCTTCCAGCAGCCGCTGCTGGCCGGGGCCGGCGGGTTCTTCGCCCCGCACGTGCGCGCGTACATGCGGCGGACCGGCGCCCCCGACACGGTGGGCTCCCTCGTCGCGTACAAGGACCGCCGCAACGCGCTGAAGAACCCGTACGCGCACCTGCACGAGCACGACATCACCCTGGAGAAGGTCCAGGCCTCGCCGATGCTCTGGGACCCGATCCGGTACTCCGAGACCTGCCCGTCCTCCGACGGCGCCTGCGCGATGATCCTCACCGACCGGGCGGGCGCCGCCCGTTCGCCGAAACCGCCGGCCTGGGTGCACGGCGGGGCGATGCGCAGCGAGCCGACCCTCTTCGCGGGCAAGGACTTCGTGTCCCCGCAGGCGGGCAAGGACTGCGCCGCCGACGTCTACCGGCAGGCGGGGATCACCGATCCGCGCCGGGAGATCGACGCGGTGGAGATGTACGTGCCGTTCTCCTGGTACGAGCCGATGTGGCTGGAGAACCTCGGCTTCGCAGGGGAGGGCGAGGGCTGGAAGCTCACCGAGGCCGGGGTCACGGAGCTGGACGGGGACCTCCCGGTCAACCCGTCGGGCGGCGTGCTGTCCACCAACCCGATCGGCGCCTCCGGGATGATCCGCTTCGCGGAGGCGGCGCTCCAGGTGCGCGGTCAGGCCGGTGAGCACCAAGTCCCCGACGCGCGGCGGGCGATGGGGCACGCGTACGGCGGAGGGGCGCAGTTCTTCGCGATGTGGCTGGTGGGAGCGCAGCCGCCGTCCTCCTGAACGCACGGGAACGGAACCGGCGTTCCGGTGGGGTGCCGCACAGGCCGCGAGTGACCCACCGTGGTCTGTGCGGCACGGCGTGCGATGGCTAACCTTGCCCCGGGACGACGTACCGGTAGTACCGGGAGGAGCACGCACGTGGCAGAGAGCATGACTTCGCAGGCGCCGGTCGGCTGGGGAAAGCCGGACCTCGATCTGACCGAGGCCGACTGGCAGTCGAGCAGCCGGGGGGCGGGTGACGTCCAGATCGCCTTCGTGGAGGGGTTCATCGCCATGCGCAACGGCGACCGCCCCGAAAGCCCCTCGCTGATCTTCGCGCCGGACGAGTGGCGCAAGTTCGTGCTGAACGCGCGGGGCGGGGAGTTCGACCTGACGTGACCGGCACCACGCGATCCGGCCCGGCGGCCCCCTCCGTTCAGGGAAGGGGTGGCCGGGCCGGCGCCGCCGACCGGCGCCGGTACTCCGTCAGGAGCGGCCACCAGGCCGCCAGGGCCAGCAGCCACACCAGTTGGGCGGGGGTCCGCCCGCCCGCCCAACCGCCCGCGCCGAGTACGAGGACCAGCGGCGGGCCGGCCGACAGCAGGGCCGGGCCCGGCCCCCGGCCCGAGGCGGCCACCGCCACCCCCGCGATCAGCAGGTACACCGCCAGGCTCCCGCACAGCAGCCAGCGCACCGGATCCGGGACCGGTTCGCCGGCGTGGGCCAAGCAGTGGCCGAGCCCGGCCGCCAGCGCCGCCACCGAGCCAGCGGTGAAACAGTGCAGGGACAGGGTCAGACGTACCGGCAGGGCTCCCGGCGCCAGCAGCGGCACCCCGTCCGAACCCCGCCGCAGGGACAGCGACCACAGCAGGACCAGCAGCATGAAGGAGCCCGTACCGGCCGCGTACAGCGCCCGGTCCCACGGCACCTGCGAGGCCGCGGCCACCGCCTGCGCGATGCCCTCGCCCAGCACGATGAGCACGAACAGGCCCAGGCGCTCACCGAGGTGCGGCGCGTCCGTCCGGGCGGCACGCGGCTTCGGCTCCGGCCCGTGACGGGGCAGGGACCGCGCCGCCGAGGCCCGCGCCGCGGCCCGCGCGTACCGCGTGTCCACGGCGGCCGTCAGCCGGCTGCCGGACACCGTGAACATGACCACCAGGTCGATGGCCAGGCCCAGCGCCCACAGCCAGTACCGCGCCGTCCCGTCGAACCACATCGACACGATCCACGGCGTCAGCCCCAGCCCCATCTGGCTGATCGGCAGATCGGCCACGTACTCCCCGCGCCGTCCCCACGCCTTGCCGGCCAGCGACCGCACCAGGATGTAGGCGAGCGCGAAGGCCCCTGCCCGGTCCTCCCGCACGCCGTGCACCGAGGCCGCCATCACCGCGAGGCCGAACATCCCCGCCAGCACCGTCCAGGTGCGGGCCTCGTCCCCGGAGACGTTCCCGTACACGGTGAACAGCATCCAGCCGGTCCAGAACGCCAGGAACGTCAGCGTGTACAGCGCGAGCTCGGCGGCGCCCGGGCCCTCGTGCAGCAGATGGGCGAGCTGGGCGACGCCCGCCACCGCCGTCAGGTCGAAGAACAGTTCCAGCCAGGAGGCGTGCCGCTCGGCGCCCCCGTCCACCGCGGGCGGTGCCGCCGATTCGGTCATATCGGGATGATAGGTAAGGTGGCGGTATGAGTGGAGAGAGCGACCTGCGGAAACTGCTGAGCGGAATGCGACCCGAGCTGAACGACGGGCTGTACGTGTTCTGCACCGTCCCCGGAGACACCGACCCGCAGGCCCTGGCCGGGCTCACCCCGGTCGCCTCCGTCCTGGAACCCGAGGGACTCACCCTGGTCCTGAGCCAGGAGGACGCCGACGGGGCCGGCCTCCCGTACGACTACACCGCCGGCTGGATCACCCTGCGCGTGCACTCCGCCCTCGACGCCGTCGGCCTCACCGCGGCCTTCGCCACCGAGCTGGGCGCGCACGGCCTGAGTTGCAACGTCATCGCCGGCTACCACCACGACCACCTCTTCGTCGACGCCGACCGGGCGGACGAGGCCGTGGCCGTCCTGGAGGCGCTCGCCGCCCGCTCCGCGGCGGAGTGAACCGCCGCGGAGGGCCCCGGCACCACGCCGCAGGCCCCCGCACGGAGCCCCCGAAAAGAAGATCAGTTGGATTTTCCGCACGGGGCTCCCCGCACGGGTGCGCGGGCGTACGCTGAACCCCCGAACAGGCCTGGGGGGTACCAGCCATGACGGAACGCCGGACCCGCAATCGGCGCACGATGTTCGAACGCGACACCGAGCTCGCGGTAGTCGACGAGGCCCTGGACCAGCTCATGGATCCGGGGGCCGAAGCCGGCGGAGCCCTGCTGGCACTCTCCGGACCCGCCGGGCTCGGCAAGACCACGCTCCTCGCCGAAGTCCGCCGCCGCGCCCACGCCAGGGCCTGCACCGTCCTGGCCGCCCGCGGCGGCGAACAGGAGCAGAGCCAGCCCTTCCACGTCGCCCGCCAGCTCATCCAGCCCCAGCTGGCCGGCACCACCGACGAGGAACTGCGCTCCGCCCTCGGCAGCTGGTACTCCATCGTCGGCCCCGCCCTCGGCCTGTGCGCCCCCGAACAGGGCGCGCCGCCCGACCCCCAGGGCCTGCGCGACGGACTCGACTGGGTCCTCACCCACCTCGTCGTCCAGCGCGCCCCCGTCGCCCTGGTCCTCGACGACGCCCACTGGGCCGACCCCGAATCCCTCTCCTGGCTCGCCGCCTTCGCCCCGCGCGCCGAACACCTCCCGCTGCTCCTCGTCGTCGCCTACCGCCCCGACGAACTGCCCGCCCACGCCGAGGCCTTCCGTACGCTGCCCGGCCGCGCGGGCCACCGCCCGCTGACGCTCGCGCCGCTCACCGCCGAGGCCGTCTCCACCCTGGTGCGCGAGGCCGTCGGCGACCACGCCGACGACGCCTTCTGCCGCGAGGCCTGGACCGTCACCACCGGCAACCCCTTCGAAGCCGTCGAGCTCACCGCGAAGGTGCGGGACAAGGGCCTCGCCCCCGTCGAAGCCAGCGCCCCGCTGCTGCGCGACCTCGTCGCCGCCCAGCGCGGCAGCGGCCTCGTCGCCCGCCTGCACAGCCTCGGCCCCTCCACCGTCCGCTACGCCTGGGCCTGCGCCGTACTCGGCACCGACATCCCCGGCGAGCTCGCGGCACGGATCGCCGGTCTCGGCACGGAGGAGGCCGTCGACGCCACCCGGCGGCTGCGCGACGCCCGCATCCTGTCGGCCGCCGCCGAAGCCGCGGAGCCCGCGGGGACCTGGGCCGGAGCCGGCGAATCGGACGAGGACGGGCTGGAGTTCGTCCACCCGCTCATCGCCACCGCCATCTACCGCGGCATCCCCGACGCCCTGCGGGTCGCCCTGCACGGCAAGGCCGCCGCGGCCGTCGTCGACGCCGGACTGGGCCCGTCCACCGCCGCCCGGCACCTGCTGGAGACCCACCCCGAGAACGACCCCTGGGTGGTCCGCACCCTGCGCGAAGCCGCCGGCGAGAACCTGCGGGCCGGAGCCCCCGAAGCCGCCCGGCGCCAGCTCGCGCGGGCCCTGCGGGAACCCCCGGACTTCGACGAGCGCGCGGCCGTCCTGTACGAACTGGGCTGCGCCTCCCTGCTCACCGAGCCCGCCAACACCGTCAACCACCTGCGCGCCGCCCTCGCGGAGCCCTTCGAGGACCCGACCCTGCGCCAGGGCATCGTGATCCGGCTGGCCCAGGTGCTCTCGCACAGCGACCGCCTCGCCGAGGCCTCGGACTGCCTCGCGCGGGAGATCCCGCACACCCAGGACGTACGCGCCCGGCTGCGCCTGCAGTCCGAACAGTTCATGTGGGACGCCTTCAACGCCGCCGAGACCGACTCCCCGGCGCGCTCGCGGCGCCTCACGAAACTCGCGGACCGGCTGACCGGCCGGGACCTGACCGAGCGGTACGTCATCGGGCTGCGCGCCTGGGACGCGTGTCTGCGCGGGGAGCCGGTCGACGTGGTCCTCCACCACGCCGGCCGGGTCCTGGAGACCGGGTTCAGCTGGGCGTACGAGGACCGGGGCTTCGAGGTCCCGGTGCTCGTCGCGATGGTGCACATGTACGCGGACCGGCCGGGCCGGGCCGAGGAACTGTTCCTGGCCGGGACGGCCGAGTTCGAGCGGCAGGGCTGGCGCGGGGCCCACCTGTCCTTCGCCTACAGCCTGCGCGCCTACATCCTCTACCGGCGCGGGCGCCTGGTGGAGGCCGAGGAGCTGGCGCTGGCCGGGCTGCGCATCGCGGAGCGCGTCGGGCGGCGTACGCCCGTGCACTGGTACGCCATCGCGATCCTGGTCGCCACGCTGGTGGCGCGGGGCCGGGTGGACGAGGCCTGGGAGCTGGTCCGGGAACACGAGTACGGCGAGCCCTTCCCGGCGGCGGTCGTCTTCCCCGACTCCCAGACGGTCTACGCGGAACTCCTGCTGGCCCGCGGCCAGGCGAAGGCCGCGGCGGCCGAACTGGAGGCCGTGGACCGCAGGCTCTCCCCGCGCGGAATCCAGAACCCGTCCTGGTGCCCGTGGCGGCTCCACCTGGCGCGCGCCCTGGCCGGCGACGACCCGGAACGGGCGCGGGAGCTGGCCGCCGACGCGGTACGCAGGGCCCGCGCGTTCGGGGCCCCGTCGGGCATCGGCCAAGCCCTGCGGGTGGCGGCGGAGGTGGCTGAACCGGGATCCGGGCGAGCGGCCCTGCTCCAGGAGTCGGTCCAGCTGCTGTCGGCATCCCCGGCGGGGTACGAGCTCGCGCTCGCGCTGGCCGCGCTGGGGGAGGAGACGGGCGACGCGGACGCACTCCTGCGGGCCGTGGTCGCGGCCCGGCAGTGCGGGGCGGACGGCCTCGCCACCACCGCCACGGCGGCGCTGCTGGCACTGGGCGGACCCGTGCCGTGCGCGATCACCTGGGAGGACGCGCTGGACCAGGAGGACTGGGACGTGGCGGAGCGGCTCCTCTCCGGGGACGCGGACGTCTCCGAGGAGGAGCAGTCCCAGGTCTACCGCAAGCTGGGCACGGACCGGGCGGGGCTCCGGGACGCGGTGGACTCCCTGGCCCGTCGCCGCTGACGGGGCCGAAGGGCCGCCTCAATCGCCGGCAGGGCTGGATTTTGTCGGCGTCGGACCGCACGTGCGGGCCGTCGTCTTCGGCCCGGACCGCGAGCCCCGGGGGAGCCTGGGGGTGGAGGGCCGGGAAGGGCGGCCGGGCACGTACCATTGCGGCATGTCCTTCCTCCGCCGCCACCGCGCCGCCACACCCGACGGCCCGGACTTCGATGTCCTGGCCATGGACCCGGGGGACTGGCCGGGCAATCTCGGGGCCGGGCTGCTGCCCGCGCCCGACGGCAGCTGCCAGGGTGTCTTCCTCCGCTACGACCTGTTCGGCGGACGCGGCCCCGCGATGATCATCGGAAACCTCCCCGAGGGTTCCCCGGCCCGCGACCTCGCCGAGGGCCAGGTCCCCTTCGAGGTGGCCCAGCTCCTCGACGCCCTCGAGAACGACGAGGACGTCGAGGTCACCGGCGCCGAGGACTGCCCCGTCATGCAGGGCGACAACCTCCTCATCGTCCGGAAGATCAAGCTCTCCGAGAGCCGGATCAGCTGCGTGCAGTTCGACCGCAGCGACAACGTGCTGGTCACCATCGCGAGCTGGGACCGCCCGATCACCGACGACCTCTACGCGCTGCTGAAGCCGCTCCCGGCCGAGCTCTTCCAGCAGAGCTAGTGGCGCGGCAGGGCTAGTGGCCCTCGCGGCCGCGGCCGGCCGGGCCCGAGGGGCCCGCCGGGATCACGCGTCCGCGATGTCGTTGGCGGCCACGTAGCCGAACGTCATCGCGGGCCCGATCGTGGACCCGGCGCCCGCGTAGCTGTGCCCCATCACGGCCGCACTCGCGTTGCCCGCCGCCCACAGGCCCCGGATCACCGATCCGTCCGCCCGCAGGGCGCGGGCCCGCGCGTCCGTGACGATGCCGCCCTTCGTGCCCAGGTCACCCGGCACGATCTTGAAGGCGTAGAACGGCGGCGCCCAGATCGGAGCCAGGCAGGAGTTCGGCGTGACGCCCGGGTCCGTGTAGTAGTGGTCGTACGCCGTGTCGCCCCGGTGGTAGTCGGAGTCGTTGCCGCTCCACGCCTGGGCGTTGAACCGGTTGAGGGTGGAGCGCAGGGAGGCCGCCGGCACCCCGATCTGATTGGCCAGCGCGTCCCAGGTCCACGCCTTCTTCGCCGCACCCACCTCGTACCACGAGTCGGGGAAGACGATCGTCGGCAGGATGTCCTTGAACAGGTACTTGCTGCGGTAGTTCTGATCGACGATCAGCCAGGCCGGGATGTGGGACCCGGTCGCGCCCCGGTCCTTCTCGTACATCACGTGCACCACATCACTGTACGGAGCGGCCTCGTTGACGAAACGGGCTCCCTTGCCGTTGACCATCAGGCCGCCGGGCAGGGTCCGTTCGGCCAGGCAGAAGTACGGTTCGTTCGGGAGCGGGATCGAGGGACCCCACCAGGCGTCGTCCATCAACGCCAGTGCGGCACCCGCCCGCTGGCCCGCCCGGATCCCGTCGCCCGTGTTCTCCTTCGCACCGACCGACCACTGGGTGCCGATCGGCTGCTGCTGGAACTGCGCCCGCATCTCCGCGTTGTGCTCGAAACCGCCCGAGCCGATGACGACGCCCTTGCGGGCCCGTACGACGCCCCGTACGCCCTCCTTCTCGACCACGACACCGGTGACCGCGCCGCTCTCCTGCACCAGGTCCACGAGCGGGCTGTTCAGCCACACCGGCACCCCGGCCTGCAGCAGCCCGGCGCGCAGGCCGGTCGCCAGGGCCTGGCCCATGGTCAGCGGTTTCTGCCCGCACAGCGCGGCCGCCGTGCCGCGGGCCAGGCATTCGGTGGACACCGCGAGGCCCTTGGCGCTCACGGCGGCGAGGTTGAGCCATTTGTAGTCCTGGCTGAACACCACCATGCCGGCCGGCACGGGCATGTACGCCGGGTTCAGGTGGGCCAGTTCGGCGCCGAGGATGTGGCCGTCGATCTGGTCCGGCTCGATGGAGCGGCCGTTCGGGAGCCCGCCGGGGAGGTTCGGGTAGTAGTCGCTGTAGCCGTCCATGAAGCGGAAGCGCAGCGGGCTGTTGGCCATCACGAAGTCCAGCATCCGGGGGCCGTTGGCGAGGAAGGCCGCCTGCCGGTCCGCCGACGAGCCGCCGCCGACGACGGCCGACAGGTACGCCGCCGCCTTCGCCGGGGTGTCCGGGACGCCCGCGGCCAGGATCACCGAGTTGTTCGGCAGCCAGATCCCGGCGCCGGAGCGGGCGGCCGAGCCTCCGAACGTCGAGGCCTTCTCGACCACGAGCACGCTCAGGCCCCGCTTGGCGGCGGTGAGCGCGGCGGTCATTCCGGATGCCCCGGAGCCGACCACGACGACGTCGTACTCGCCGAGCGGGGGCCCGTCCGCGGCGCGCGCCGCGGACGAGGGCAGCACGGTGGCGGCGAGCACCCCGGCACCGGTCCCGGCGAGGACCGTCCGGCGGGAGGGGAGGGCGGAGCTCGGTTCGGCACTCGCTGCGGAGACGGGTCTCGCGGTCATGGGCAGGCTCCAGCGAAGAGAGGAATGAGGGGGACGGCTCCAGCATTCTGATGCTGAGTCAGAAAAGGTCTTCGGGGGATCATGTGAAGTCAAGGCATTCGCGTCGGTCACACCGGCCGCGGAACGGCCGCCGGCATTCGGCCCGGACGCGAGAAATCCCGTGGTGCGCACATCGGGTGTGCGCACCACGGGATTTCTCGCGTCCGGGATGTCCGGTCGGGATGTCCGGGTCGGGGCCTCGGGCCCGGCGGCCCGGCCACGGAGTAGCGGCCCCCGGGGCCGGACGCGCCGGAGTCCCGTGGCCGGCGGCCACGGGACTCCAGGTCCGGCAGGGTTCAGCGCGTGCCCACCGCCGCGCGGACCGCCCTGCGGGCCATGCCCGCGTCGTCGTGCAGGCGGCGCAGCAGCAGCCGCTGCTCCTCGCCCGAGGACACGGCGCCCGCGGGCACCGACTGGGCCGGGGCGGTCGCCAGCATCGAGCGCTGCACGGCCGTCTCGGACATCCGGATCTCCCGGGTCAGTACCAGCATCAGGTTGACGAGGAACGCGTCCCGCGCGGCCGGTCCGGCAGCCTGCGCCATGCGGCTGATCTGACCACGGGCGGCCGGGGCGTCGCCCAGTACCGTCCACAGGGTGGCCAGGTCGTAGCCCGGCCGGTACCAGCCGGCGTGCTCCCAGTCGAGGAGCACCGGGCCCGCCGGGGACAGCAGCAGGTTCGACAGGAGTGCGTCCCCGTGGTTGAACTGCCAGGGGTTGCCCGACAGTTTCACCCCGTGCAGCAGCTTCTGCAGATCACCGAAGTCCCGGTCGGTGAGCAGGCCGAGCTGGTAGTCCCGGGCGATCCGCCGGTCGTAGTCCAGCGGCCGTCCGAACAGCTCCTCGGCGGGCTGCCAGCCGTTCACCTGACGCACCGCCCCCAGCGCCGCCCGCAGGTCGGCCCGCGGCGGGGCCTCCACCGGATGCCGCTGGAGCGCGGCGACCCGGCCGGCCATCCGCTCGACGATCAGTACGCAGTTCTCCGGATCGGCGGCGATCAGCCGCGGCACCCGGACCTGCGGGCGGTGCCGGACGAACGTCCGGTACGTCGCTATTTCGTGCCGGTACCGCTCGCGCCACTCGGGCGAGTGATCCAGTAAAACCTTCGCCACCGCAGTCATCCTTCCGGTGGTCCCCACCAGCAGGACCGACCGGCCGCTGCGGCGCAGCACCTGAACCGGCGCGAACTCCGGACAGATCCGCTGGACCGAGGCGAGCGCGGTGCGCAACTGCGCCCCCTGGGGGCCCGAAAGGTCGATTCTCCCGCTGAGCGGCTGCGATCCGGTACCCGGCATCCGCCGCGCCCGTACGGCGCCCTGCGCCGCTGCCGCGGAGCGGCCGGGTTCGAGGTAGGGGCCGCCGCCCGCGGGGAGCGTGCGGTGCGGCCGGACCGGGGCTGACACGGAGGTCGTTGCTGCGTACATGGCGTTACGGATCCCTTCGTGCGCCGACGAGTTGCGTACGCCGCCCCGCCGGATCCCGTGCATCACCCTGGGGAGTTCCGCCGGTGACCGGGTCGGGGAGGCGCATTCCTACCTGACACCCCGGCGTGGGTGGCGGACCACATTGCGTGCCCTGGCGAACCCTGGCGAATAGTCGCTCGGCATCTGACGGGGGGCTACTGTCAAGTCAGCCGAGAACCTGGGGGCTTGACGTGAGCAAAGGTCCAAACACCCGTCTGAACGACCTGTTCGGCCTGGCCGGCTGGTCGAAAGGCGAACTGGCGAGGATGGTCAACCGGCAGGCGGCCTCGATGGGTCACCACCAGCTGGCCACCGACACCTCGCGGGTGCGGCGCTGGATCGACATGGGGGAGACCCCGCGCGAACCGGTGCCCACGGTACTGGCAGCACTGTTCACCGAGCGGCTCGGTCGTGTCGTGACCATCGAGGACCTCGGGTTCGTACGACAACGGCGCACCGCCAAGAGGCAGCCGGACGGGGAGCAGGAGAACCCCGACGGGATGCCATGGGCGCCCGAACGCACTGCCGCGGTCCTCACCGAATTCACGGGAATGGACCTCATGCTCAACCGTCGCGGTCTGATGAGCGCGGGTGCCGCGCTCACCGCCGGCTCAGCCCTCAGCAACGCCATGCACGACTGGCTCCACACCGACCCCGCCCGCGCCAAGGACGCGCAGCGCCACGGCGACGCCTTCCAGACCGACGCGGCGGGCTACGACCGCTACGAGGCCGCGCCCATCGGCTCCCAGGAGATCGAGGCGCTGGAGCGTTCGGTGGAGGTCTTCCGCGCCTGGGACGCCTCCAGAGGCGGCGGCCTCCAGCGCAAGGCCGTGGTCGGGCAGCTCAACGAGGTGGGCGGCATGCTCGCCTACCACCACCCCGACCACCTCCAGCGCAGGCTCTGGGGGGTGGCGGCCAACCTCGCGGTGCTGGCGGGCTGGATGTCCCACGACGTGGGCCTGGAGCCGACGGCCCAGAAGTACTTCGTCATCGCCGCGCACGCGGCCCGCGAGGGCGGCGACCGGCCGCGCGCGGGCGAGGCGCTCTCCCGCGCCGCCCGCCAGATGGTCCACCTGGGCAAGCCGAACGAGGCCCTGGACCTGATGAAGCTGGCGCAGTCCGGCTCCGGCGAGCAGACCCTGCCCCGTACCCGGGCCATGCTGCACACCATCGAGGCCTGGGCGCAGGCCGCGCTCGGCAAGGGGCAGGCGATGCGCCGCACCCTGGGCGAGGCCGAGGACCTGTTCGTCTCCGCCCCGGGCGACGTGCCGCCGCCGTCCTGGATGCAGCACTTCGACGAGGCCGACCTGCACGGCATGCAGGCACTGGCCTTCCGCACCCTTGCCGACCACGACCCGGCCGCGGCCCCGATCGCGCAGAAGCACGCCAAGGAGGCCCTGCGGCTGCGGGCCGACGGCCACCAGCGCTCGAAGATCTTCGACTACATCTCGATGGCCTCGGCCTGCTTCATCGCCGACGATCCGGAGCAGGCCGACCGCTACGCCCGCCTCGCGCTCGTCTCGATGAACGAGACCTCCTCGCACCGGACATGGGACCGGCTGCGCGAGATGTACCGCCTGACGGGCCAGTACTCCGGCTTCGCCGGCATCGAGGACCTCCGCGAGGAGATCAAACTGGCCCTCCCCGACAGCCCCGTGGTCCATACGGTCTGAGGCCGGCGATGCCTGACGGACGGAGCGGGTGGACCGGGCGGAGCGATGGACGGGAAAGGCCGCGCCTTCTGGCGCGGCCCTGAGCCCTTGCGTTCGCCTCAGCCCCTGCGTTCGCCGGAGCTTGCTGTGTCGCCCGAGCTGCTGAGTTCGCCCGATCCCCGGTGTCCGTACGGAGACCGCTGGACGCGATCCGCGGGCTACGAGCCGATCCGGGCCACCAGTACGCAGGCGTCGTCCTCGCGCTCGCCCTCGCCGAACTCCCCGATCACCATCCGCACGCATTCCTGCGCGGACCCGGCGGCGGAGAAGTGCGGTGCGAGGGCCAGCAGTCGCTCGGTTCCGTCGGCCTTGCTGAACTCGATGCTGCGCGGCGTCAGTCCGTCGGTGTGCAGGACGAGTACGTCGCCCACCTCCAGCCGCTCCTCGGCCTGGCCGTACGAGGCTCCGGAGGTGGCCCCCAGCAGTACGCCCTCGGGCGGCAGTAGCGAGCGGCCCTGGCCGCGCCGGAACAGCAGGGGTGCGGGGTGGCCGGCCTGTGCCCAGGAGAGCACCCGGCGGGCAGGGTCGTAGCGGCAGCACACCGCGGATCCCAGCGCGGGCTGTACGGAGGTCTCGAGCAGCTGGTTCAGCCAGCCCATCAGGGGGCCCGGCTCGATGCCCGCCATGGCCATCCCGCGCAGGGCGCCGAGCATCATCGCCATGCCGGAGGTCGCGGTCACCCCGTGCCCGGTGAGGTCGCCCACCGTCAGCATGGACTGCCCGTCGGGGAGTTCGAGTGCGTCGTACCAGTCGCCGCCGATCAGGGCGCTGGTCGCGGAGGGCAGGTAGTGCGCGGCGACGTCCAGTGCCCTGGTGTTGTCGTGCGGGAACCGCAGTGAGCCGCGCCACGGGGGGAGCACGGCTTCCTGCAGCTCGACCGCCAGCCGGCGCTCGGTCTGCGCGATCTCCCGCCGGCGCTGCAGCGAGTCACGGGACTCGCGCACCGCCCGCTGGCTCCGGCGCAGTTCACTCACGTCCCGCAGCACGGCCCACATGGAGGCCGTGCAACCGTCGGAGTCGAGTACCGGCTCGCCCCTCATGTGCAGCGTCCGGACCCGGCCGTCGGCCCGGACGATGCGGAACTCGCCGTCTATGGGCTTGCCGTCCACCAGGCAGGCCGTCACCATCGACGTCAGCAGGGGCTGGTCCTCGGAGAACAGGGTCGAGCCCAGTTCGTCGAGGGGCAGCGCGCCGGCCTCGGGGGAGCGGCCGAAGATCTGGAAGAGCTCGTCCGACCAACTGACCTCGTCGGTCAGCAGGTTCCACTCGGCGCTGCCGACCCGGGTCTGCTGTGCCTCGGCGCCCGTCTCGGGGGCGGCCTGCGGCAGGGCGGCGGACTCGGGGGCGGTGGGCGGCAGACCCTCTTTGAGCTGGCCGAGGTGTGCGCGGAGGTCGTCGAGGTGATGGACGGCGAGATCGCACAGTGCCCGCTGCCAGCGGCCCTGCGCGTCGTCGTCGTCGACGACGGTGTCACGGCGGACGGCGTCGACTTCTCCCCGCAGTTGTCGGGTCTGCGAGATCAGCGCGTCCACCGACCCTGGCTCTGGGGGCTGCGCGGGGCGGTCCGCGTAAAGGTGGGACGGCATCTGAACTCCGATACAGGCGCGGCACGGCCAAGTCTGAGGAGGGACCGGTTCTGAAGGAAGGGCCGGTAACGACTGTTGCACAGGCGGCGACGGCCTGTAAGGCGTTTGGCAACATCTGTGGCGGACTTGCTTAAGGCATATGCCTGAGGCCTTCCGGCCCTCCCCGCGTGTGCGAACGAATCCGGTCAGCCGTGCCGGAGGGCCCGCACGGAAGCCGTGCGGGCCCTTGTGGCCACTGGGCCGTCAGACGGAGATCGGTACCGGGTGGATCTCGCTCGCGGGGTGCCCGGTGCGCGTGTGGATCCGCTGGACCGCCTCCGCCGAGGGAGCCTCCGAGAGGCAGTAGACCGTGCCGGACGCGGGGTCGGCCCAGGCGCGCTCGAAGTGCACCCGCTCCTCCGCCTCGATCTCCAGGTCGGCCTTGTGGGCGGCCATCAGCTGGTCCGCCGTGATGTGTTTCATGCCGTAGTGGACGTCCATGTACTTCGCCACTGCCGCACACCTCCTCCATCAGCTCGGTTCCGTGCTCCTTCCATCCTCCGCCCGCGGCCGGAAACCGGCCTTCCGGGCGGGGGCGATCGATCGTACGGCCGAGGTGTACGAGGGGCGTCACCCGCCGTACTCGCGCGAGACCGGACGGGACCCGGATCAACACGGCGGCACCCGCGCCCCCCGAACGGAGGACCCCGTGCTCAGGGGACGCCCCGTCCCCGGGGACCCCGGACTTCCCACCCCATCCTGGGATGGCTACTCTACGTGTCGGTAACGAGCCGGGGAGGTTCGTTCGTTCGGGCCGCGGGCAAGGGTTGGGGACACGAGTACATGAGCGGGCAGAGCCATGCGCCTTCCGACGGGCAGAGTCCCGCGCCGACCGGCGGGCGCAGCCGCCGGTCCTTCCTGACCCAGCTCGTCGCCGCACCGACGCTCGCCCTCGTCACGCGCGCCGCCGCCGACCTCCTCGCCCCGCAGCAGGCCCACGCGGCAGTCCCGACCCTGCCGGCCATCGCGGACCTGGTGGACCTCGGAGACCTGTTCATCCTGGCCGGCGCCCCGACCTCGGCACTGCTCGCGCTCGTGGTGGAGGCCGACGGGACCATCCGCTTCCGGCTCCCGCGCGAGGAGGTCGGCCAGGGCCTCACCACCGCGGTGGCGATGCTCGTCGCCGAGGAACTCGACGCGCCACTGGACGGCGTACGCGTCGAACTGGACGACGCGCGCCCCGAGCTGCTCTTCAACCAGCTCACCGGCTCCTCCAACTCCATCCGCTCCCTCTACGGCCCGGTGCGCCAGTGCGCCGCCACCGCCCGCGCCCGCCTGGTCGCGGCCGCCGCCGTGCGCTGGGGCCTTCCCGCTTCCGCCCTGACCACCGCGAACGGCGCCGTCCGCGCCCCCGACGGCCGCACCGCCGGCTACGGATCCCTCGCCGCGGCCGCCGCGGACCCCGCCCTGATCGTCCTCGGCGCCGGCCCCAAGCAGCCGGCGAAGCACACCCTGGTCGGCAGGCCCACCAGCCGGATCGACGCCCGTGCCATGGTCACCGGGGCCCAGCGCTACACGCTCGACCTGGACGTGCCCGGCGCGAAGCCCTGCGTGGTCCGGCGCCCGCCCACCCTGGGCGGCAGCGTCCGGTCCGTCGCCAACGCCGCCGCGGTACGGGCCATGCCCGGGGTCCTGCACGTGGTCACCGTCGCCACGGGGGTCGCCGTCGTCGCCGAGACCTTCGGCCAGGCCCTCGACGCCAAGGCCGCCCTCCAGGTCACCTGGGGGCCCGGCCCGGCCGACCAGCTCTCGGACGCGGCCGTACGGACGAAGCTGCGCGCCGCCACGCTGCCGTTGCTGGTGCCGCCGCTGCTGACCGCGCACGTGGACGCCGAGTTCGACTTCGCCTTCGTCAGCCACGCACCGATGGAGACCAACTCCGCGATAGCCGACGTCCGCGAGGACCGCGCCGAGATCTGGTCCGGGCTGAAGTCGCCGATCGTGGCCCGCGAGACGATCGCCGCCGACCTCGGGCTGCCGCTCGACAAGGTCACCGTCCACGTCGTGCAGGCCGGCGGCTCCTTCGGCCGGCGGCTCTTCTTCGACGCGGCCCTGGAAGCGGCCCGGATCTCCAAGGCCTGCCGCCGGCCCGTCCGCCTCATGTGGACCCGGGTCGACGACACCCGGCACGGCCGGATGCGCCCCGCCACCCACCACAAGATCCGCGCGACCCACCTGCTGGGCGAGGTGCTCAGCTTCGAACACCGGGTCGCCGCCGCCGAGACCGACTTCCGGCACGGCCTGGGCGAGATCATCACCGCCACCGCCGCGAGCCTCCCGCTCGGCATCGGCAACGCCACGCTCGCGCAGACCCTGTTCCTCACCACGATCAAGTCCCCGTACAACTTCGGGCTCACCACCCAGGCGCTGACCGAGGTCCCCACCGGGGTCCCCACCGGTTCGTGGCGTTCGGTGTACTCGGCGAACACCCGCGGCGCCGAGGAGATCGTGGTCGACGAGCTGGCCGCCGCGACGGGCCGGGACCCGTACCAGTTCCGCCGGACCTTCCTGAAGACGGCAGCCCAGCGAGCCGTACTCGACAAGGTGGCCGCGGAAGGCGACTGGGGCCGCGCGATGCCGGCCGGGTGCGCCCAGGGCATCGCCTTCCACGAGGAGTACAAGTCCCGGACCGCCTGCCTGGTCGAGATCGACACCCGCGACCCCGAGCACGTGCGCGTCACGAAGGCGGTCATCGCCGTGGACGTGGGCCTGCCCGTCAACCCGCGCGGTCTGGAGGCCCAGATGATCGGCGGCCTGACCGACGCCATCTCCACCACGCTGAGGTCCGGCCTGCACCTGGACAAGGGGCTCCCGCTGGAGGGCAGTTACGGCCAGTTCCACTGGGCGAAGCAGCGCGACACCCCGCAGGACCTGCGCGTCTTCGTGCTCCCGGCGACCGGCACCGAGCCGGGCGGCGCCGGCGAGCTCGGTCTGCCCGCCGCCGTGGGGGCGATCGCCAACGCCTACGCGCGGGCCACCGGGACCAAGCCGCGCAGCTTCCCCATCGACTTCGACGTCGACTTCACCCCCTACCCGCGCTAGTCCAGGAGCCGAGCAGTGCCCTCGCACACCTTCACCGTCAACGGGCAGAGCGTCACCGTGGACGCGCCCGACGATCTGCCCCTGCTGTGGGTGCTCCGCGACATGCTGGGCGTGCGCGGCCCCAAATACGGCTGCGGGGTCGACGTCTGCAAGGCCTGTACCAGCCACCTCGACGGAGTGGACGTACGCCCGTGCGTGGTGCCGGTGTCCGCGTGCGCGGGCCGGACGGTGACCACGATCGAGGGGCTGGCCGACGGGGACGAGCTGCACCCGGTGCAGGAGGCCTGGCTCGAACAGGACGTCGCACAGTGCGGCTTCTGCCAGCCCGGCCAGATCATGGCGGCCGTCGCCCTGCTGAAGCGGACGAGCACGCCCACGGACGCGGACATCGACGCGATCGCCAACATCTGCCGCTGCGGCACGTACTTCCGCATCCGGGAGGCGATCCGCAGCGCGGCGGCCAAGATGTAGCCGGTTCGCCCCATGACACATGGTTTATATCGGGTGAATCTTCATCGTTCTGGCTGATCATGCCTGAATGAGGTGTATCAATGCGAAACGTGTGCTGGTCGGTGAACCGCTCGACACCGCGCGTCTGGGCGAGACCCTGCTGCCCAAACGGCTCGCCCTCCCGATCTTCTGCAGCGACCCGCTCTCCTCGGTGGCCTACGCCACCGAGGAGATCCTCTTGATCCTCGCCCTCGGCGGCGTCGCGTTGCTCCACCTCGCCTGGTACGCGGCCGCCGCCATCGTGTTCCTGCTCGTGGTCGTCGTCGCCTCCTACCGGCAGACCTGCCACGCCTACCCGGGCGGCGGCGGAGCCTACATCGTCAGCTCCAAGAACCTCGGTGAGACCGCCGCCCTCACCGCCGCGAGCGCCCTGCTCGTCGACTACGTCATGACGGTCGCCGTCTCCGTGGTCTCCGGAGTCTCCGCCATCACCTCCGCCATCCCCTCGCTCTCCGACCACGAAGTCCCCCTGTCCGTGGGTTTCGTCGTACTGCTGACGCTGATGAACCTGCGCGGCGTACGGGAGTCGGGCCGGGTCTTCGCCGTCCCCACCTACGGCTTCGTCCTCGTCATCTACCTCATGTTCGCGGTGGCCGCCTACCGGCTCGCGACCGGAGACACCATCCGCGCCGAATCCGCCGAGCTGCCGATCACCGCCGAGGGCACGTACGCCGGACTCGCCGTGGTGCTGCTCGCCCTGCGGGCCTTCGCCTCCGGCTGCACCGCGCTCACGGGAGTCGAGGCCATCAGCAACGGCGTCCCCGCCTTCCAGAAGCCGAAGAGCAAGAACGCGGCGACCACCCTCGCCGCGATGGGCGCGCTCGCCGTCACCATGTTCGCCGGGATCACCATCCTCGCCATGAACTACGAAGTGCACGTGGCGGCGGACCCGACCGAGCTGGGCCTGGCCCCCGGAACACCGATGTCCACCGCGCTCGCCCAGATCGGCCGGGCCACCTTCGGCAGCTGGGACTTCCTCTTCTACCTGCTCCAGGCCGTCACCGCCGGCGTGCTGATCCTCGCCGCGAACACCGCCTTCAACGGCTTCCCGATGCTCACCTCGATCCTGGCCAAGGACCGGTTCGTGCCGCGCCAGCTCTTCAACCGCGGCGACCGCCTCGTGTACTCCAACGGCGTCGTCCTGCTGGCCCTCGCCGCCATCGCTCTCATCATCGCCTTCGACGCCGAGCTGACCCGGCTCATCCAGCTCTACATCATCGGCGTCTTCGTCTCCTTCACCCTCTCCCAGGCGGGCATGGTCCGGCACTGGAAGCAGGAGCTCGCCTCCCCCGGGACCCGCAAGGAGGAGCGGATCCACATCCACCGCCGGCGCGCCATCAACGCCGTCGGCGCCGTCATGACCTCCGTGGTCCTGGTCATCGTCCTGGTCACCAAGTTCACCCACGGCGCCTGGCTCGTGGTCATCGCCATGCCGCTGCTCTTCATCGGCATGAAGGGCGTGCGCCGCCACTACGACACCGTGGCCAGGGAAGTCGCCGTGGCGCCCGGGGTCAAACCGCGCAAGCCCGCCCGCCACCACGTCGTCGTCCTCGTCGCCGCCGTGCACGCGCCGACGCTCAAGGCGCTGGGCTTCGCGATGGGGCTGCGGGCCGACACCCTGACGGCGGTCTCCGTGGCCGCCGACGAGGCGGATGCGAACCGGCTGCGCGAGGCCTGGGCGGAACACGATCCGGGGATCCCGCTGAAGGTGCTGCACTCCCCCTACCGGGAGGTGGTCGGGCCGGTGCTCGCCCACGTCCAGGAACAGGCGGCCGCCGAGGGCACGGACATGCTGTCGGTGGTGATCCCGGAGTACGTGGTCGGGCACTGGTGGGAACAGCCCCTGCACAACCAGAACGCCCTGCGGCTCAAGGCGCGGCTGCTCTTCACGCCCGGGGTCGCGGTGATCGACGTGCCGTACCTGCTGGAGTCCGCGAAGCCGGGGAAGCCTGGGAAACCGGGGGACTCGGGTGAGGGAGCACCCCGGGACGGGGAGGGGGCGGGGAGCCGGCCGGGCGCTGGGTGACCGCCGTATGCGCCAGCGCCAGCTCCACGACGTGCGCCGGATCGGAGAGGGACCGGCCGGTGAGGTGCTCCAGGCGGCGCAGCCGGTTCGAGACGGTGTTGCGGTGGCAGTACAGCCGCTGGGCGGCGTACGTCGTCGAGCCGTGGCAGGTCAGCCAGGTACCCAGGGTGGTCAGCAGCAGCCGGCAGTCCTCCGGGGCCAGCGCCAGGACCGGACCCAGCACCACCTGGCGAAGCCGGCCCGCCAGTTCGGGGTCGGCCGCGACCAGCGCCGCCGGGAGCCGCTCGTCCAGCAGCGCGGCGCGCGGGCCGTCGTCGCCCGCCGTGGCGCGCAGCGCCAGGACCGCCAGCCGGCGGGCCCGGGCCAGCTCGGCCGGGGTCTCCACCACCGGGCTCACCCCGGCGCGTACACCGAGCGGCGCCAGCAGGTCGCCCACCGAAGCGAGCGCGAGCCCGCCCAGCTCCACCAGGCCGGTCTCCCCGTCGGCGCGGATCCGCCACAGCACGTGCGGGGGGCCGTCGGCCGGCTGCGGGGCCGCGCCGTCCCGGGGGCCCAGGACCACCACCGCGAACCGGCCGCGCTCCGCCAGCCCCAGCCGGCGCGCCGACTCGGCGCGGTCCCCGGCCGGTCCGGCGCCGTCGAAGAGGGCGTCGAGCAGGGCGGCCCGCAGCTCCCGCTCGCGGTCCCCGCGCAGGGCCTCGGCCCGCCGGTAGGACTCGGCGGCGGCGTCCGCCATCCGGTCGACGACGTCCCACAGTGCCGGTGCCCCGGGCAGCAGCCGGGGCAGCGCCACCCGGTCGTGGGCGGCCACCGCCTCGGTCAGGATCTGCCACAGCAGCCGGCCGCCGAGCCGGTACACCCCCAGCAGGGAGTCGAGCGGCAGACCCTGCCCGGCGCCGAGCCCGCCGTCGGCGCGGGCGCCGGCCAGCTCGGGCGGCAGGCCGCGGGAGTCGCGGACCAGGCCCTCGACGGCCTGGTGCAGGATGCCGTGGATCCGCTCGCGCAGGGCTGCCCGGCCGAGCAGGGCGGCATGGGCGGCGCAGGCCGGATCCCCGTCCGGTGGCCGGTCGGCGATCCGGTCGGCCGCCACGGTGATCCGGCGGTTCAGGTCCTCGCGTATCTCCCCGATGATCCGCTCCATGACCGGCAGGGTGGCACGGGGGAGGGGGCGCTGGGGAGGGCCTCGACCGTGCCGTGTCCGCCAGCGTGTCCGAAGCACCGCGCACGCAGTGCATATGCGACGGTCATACCGGCAGGGCGGTCCGGCGGCCGCCGGACCGCCCACGCCGTGCCGTACCCGGCCACGGTGGACGCCGGACCCGCACCGTCGGGGATCCGCCCGTGCGCCACAACCCGGAGCGCCGCGCCGCGCCGCTCGACGGCATCGAGAGTCCTCGCCCGTGAGGGCTCGCGGGGGCTGGCCCCGCGTGCGGAGGCCGCGCTCCCGACCGTCACTTTCTCCAGCCGCTTCGCCCACCGGGCCCAGCCGCTGGTGGAGATCCTGCCCCGCACCCGTGAGCGGCCCGTCCGGTCGAGGGGCTCATCGAGGCCATGGTCGAGCGCCTCCTCCCGGAGCGCCCCGCCGACTGACTATCGTGCTCGTGGGGGAGCACCGGCACGCATCACGCGAGGGACCGTGGCAATGGCGGACATCACCGGACCCGGCGACGGCGGCGACGGCGGCCGGGTCGGCGACACCGGCATCCAGTGGCTGGCGGACTGGAACGCCTGGTACGTCAGCCTGACCTTCGCCCGCGGCATCGGCCCCGAGGAACTGGCCGTACGGCTCGGCGCGCTGCCGGACGTCCGCCCGGGACCGCTGGGCGCCATCGACGCGTGGAGCATGGTCACCGAGACGGTGGAAGGCGACGGGGTGGCCCGGGTGGGGAGCTGGGGCGGCTGGTCCTTCGCCGTCGAGCACGGAATGCCGGCCGGGGCGCAGCGCCTCGCGGAGGTTTCCCGGGCAGGGGTCGAGGCCGTCCACCTCGACCCGCAGCCCGACCACCCGCCCAAGCAGTTCGCGTACGCCCGGGACGGCGAACTGGTCTGCTGCTTCGGCATCGGAGAGGAATGCTGGCGCGGCGGACACCGGCCCGACTTCCTCCTGCCGGAGCTGGTCGAAGCCAAGATCCTCGCTCCGGACGGCTGTTACGCCCGTCCCGAGGACGAACCGGACGCTGACCGCGACCGCCTCACCCTCTCCGTGCTGGAACAGCGCTTCGCGCTCTCCCTGCCCCGGCGCCTCGTCGAGGAGACCCCCCTCCCGGCCTTCGTGACCTGTACGCAGTAGGAAGCGGGTCCCGCGGCCGGGCAGTTGTTGATCTTATGCTCAGGTTTACGCGAGTCAGCTGGTTTTGCGGCCGGTGAGCGACTTTGATGGGTTTGCCAGGCCTCGTACCGGAGCAGGGGGACCACTCATGGGCACAGACCACAGCACGAAGGACAGCGCGGACAGCGGCGGCAGCACCACCACACCCACCCTCATCGGGTCCGTGCAGCGGGCGCTGCGCCTCGTGGAAGCGATGTACGCGGAGGGCGGGGCGACCGCCAAGCGCCTTGCCCGGCTGACCGGAATTCCGCTGCCCACCGTCTACCACCTGCTGCGCACCCTCAGCCACGAGGGTTATGTCCAGCGCGAGGGCGGCGCCTTCCGGCTCGCGGACGATCTGCCGCTCGCCTCGTGAGGGGGGTCCGTGCGGCGCTTTGCCCACGGGATCCGAAGCAATGATCAAAATGGAACGGGTTCCGGCCAAGGTGTCGCACGCTTTCCCGCATGTTCCAGCGGAAAATGCCAGAACGCCCTTCCGCACTGTGGAACTTGAGTAAGTTCCCTTCTGTCGCGCCGTACGACCGTGCACCTCGCACGGTCCGGCCGGGAGGGGAGCCCGCGTGCCCGGGATCGACGAATGCCTGCTCGAAGCCATGGCCCTGCCTGGTGCGAGGGGGGCCGCGCTGGTCGACTGGAGCAGCGGGCTGGCCCTCGGGACGGCGGGGGACTCACCGGTCGGTGACCACGAGACCACCGCCGCCGAGACCGCGGAGCTGGCCAGGGCCGCCGCCGAGTACGAGTCGTTCGCCCCGGCGGAGACCGAGGGGGACGACCCGGCCGGACCGCCCGTCGAAGACCTGATCGTCACCACCCGGACCGGCTACCACGTGCTCCGCTTCGTCGAGACCAGCTTCGACAGCAGCGTCTTCCTGCACCTGTGGCTCGACCGCGCCGACGGGAACCTCGCCCTCGCCCGCCACAGACTCCGCACCCTGGCCGAAGGACTGGTGCTCAAGTGACGGCCGCCGTCTCGCCCCTGCTGACCCGGCTCGCCGCCGAGCGGGCGACGGGGGCCCTGTTCCGCGAGCGCGGCACCCTCTTCCTGGAGGACGGCCGCGTCGTGCACGCCGAGAGCCCGGCCACCCCCGGGCTCGACGTCCTGCTCACGACCGGCGGCGGGCTCACTCCCGAGCGCTGGACCGACGCCGTGAACCAGGCCGGCGCCCGCCGCCAGGTGGCGCGCTTCCTCGTCGACAGCGGGGGCATGGCAGGAGGCGAGCTGGAGATCTGCCATCTCGCCGCGATCTTCGACGCCGCCTTCTTCGCACTGTCCCCGGGCAGCGGCCCCTCCCGCTTCCGGCGCGGGGCCACCCACTGGATCGGCTCCGTCCGCTCGGTCCCGGCGGCCGCCGTCGAGCGGGAGACCCGGCGCCGCCGGGAGCTGCTCGACGCGGTCTGGCCCTACCCGCTGCTCGACACCTCCCCGGTCGTGCCCCGGGCCGCCGCCCCCGGCCAGACCGTCACCGCCCGGCAGCGGATCCTGCTCGACCGCGCCGACGGCGTGCGGACACCGGCGGACCTGGCGTGGGTGCTGGGCCGGCCGGCCTTCCACACGCTGCTCGACGTACGGCGCCTCGCGGCGGCCGGGCTGGTGGAGACCCCGCACGAGTCGGCGCCGGCGGCCGGCGCTTCCGCGGCGCCGCTGCCCGACTGGATGACGCAGGCACAGTCCCCGGACGTGGCGCTGCTGCGCCGGTTACGCGACGCACTGGAGGCAAGCCTGTGAGGCTCCCGCTGCGATCCGCCCAACGCGCCGACCGCTCCGGGCGCAGGCCGCCCGAAAGGAGAAAGGCCGATATGAGTACGGTGCCCGCCGAAGCGGAGGCCGAGATACTCGCGGAACTCCGGAGGCTGCGGGCCCGCGTCCCGCAGCTGGGAGGGGCCCTCGCCGCGAGCGTCGACGGCCTGGTCCTGGCCCACGACAGCGCTGCCACCGAGGCCGAATCGGTCGCCGCCCTGACCGCGGCCGCCCTCGGAGTGGCCCAGCGGCTCAGCGACTGCACCGGCCAGGGCGGGTTCCGCGAACTGCTCGTGCGCGGCGAGGACGGATACGTGGCCACCTACGCGGCGGGCGACGCGGCCGTCCTGACCCTGATCGCGGAGCCGCGCATCAATGTCGGCCGGCTCCACCTGGAGGCCCGCCGGTCCAGCCTGCGCATAGCCGAGCTGATCGACCACAGCCTCGGCCGCCGGGGCCCCGGCCCCGGCTCCTGAACTTCCGGACCCCGTGCGTCCGTACATCCGTACCGACGTGAACGACTGAAATCTCCCTGAATCTCACTGAATCTCCCTGGACACCGAAAGAAAGAGGAATGGCCATGGCCAACGTGGAGACCGCGCTCAAGGAAGCCACCACCAGCATCGACGGCGTGCTCGGAGCCGCCCTCGTCGACTGCGGCAGCGGCATGGCCCTCGGCACCATCGGGGGTGGCAAGGACCTCGACCTCACGGTCGCCGCCGCGGGCAACACCGACGTGGTGCGGGCCAAGCTCCGCACGATGGAGATGCTCGGCATGAAGGACGAGATCGAGGACATCCTGATCACCCTCGGCGGCCAGTACCACCTGATCCGGCTGCTGAAGGGCCGGGGCGGCTCGGGCCTCTTCCTCTACCTCGCGCTCGACAAGGGGCGGGCCAATCTCGCGATGGCCCGGCACCAGCTGAAGAAGATCGAGGCAGAGCTGGAAGTCTGACCCGATGACCGCGAGGTGGCGGGCGGCTGAAATGATTGTCGCCTGCCCCGGCGGCTACTCCCATATGTCCGAGATGGTCGATTTTTATCATCTCGCTACGGAGTAGGATGCTGTAATCAGCTGATCATCGACAATCGCATTTACGCTGGAGAACTCGCTACCCATGCCCCCGCGCCTGAGCATCGTCGTCCCTGTCTACAACGTCGAGCTTTATCTCGACGAGTGCCTGGAGTCCATCGCAGCGCAGACATTCGACGACTTCGAGGTCGTGCTCGTCGACGATGGCTCCACCGACGGCAGCGCGGCCCTGGCGCAGGCTTTCGTCGAGCGCGACGACCGCTTCCGGCTGGTTCTCCAGGAGAACGCGGGCCTCGGCGCGGCCCGCAACGTGGGCGCCCGTCACATCAGCCCGGGCAGCGAGTACCTGGCTTTCGTCGACAGTGACGACACGATGCCCACGTACGCCTACGAGCGGATGATCGCGGCCCTCGACGAGACCGGCTCCGACTTCGCGGCCGGCAACGTCAAGCGCTTCCGCTCCGTCGGCATGTCGCAGTCCTGGGGCCACCGCACGGCTTTCGCCAAGACCAGGCTGAAGACCCACATCTCCAAGTTCCCGGCGCTGGTCACCGACCGCACCGCGTGGAACAAGGTCTACCGGCGTACCTTCTGGGACGAGCATGCCTTCCAGTACCCGGAAGGCATCCTCTACGAGGACGCTCCCGTGAGCATTCCCTCGCACTACTTCGCCTCCAGCGTCGACATCCTCAGCGAGTGCGTCTACCACTGGCGGGTCCGCGAGACCGGCGAGCGCTCCATCACCCAGCGCTCCACCGACCCCGTGTCGGTCATCGACCGGGTGGAGTCCGTACGCCTCGTGCGCGCGGCGCTCCAGGCCAAGCCGGGCGCCACGTACGCCCGTTACCTGCGTGACTACGACCGCAACGTACTGAGCGAGGAACTCCCCCTCATCTACAAGTACGTAGGTGAGGGCGGCGCCGATTTCCGCGCCGCCTTCTCCAAGGAGGTCGGCGGCCTCGTCCGGGCCATCGGCACCGCGCCGTGGTCCGACCTGACCGTCGCCGACCGGCTCAAGGCCTACCTCGCCGGCGAGGGCCGGATAGAGGAGTTCATCGCCCTCATAGAGCACCAGCGGGACTTCTCCTACAGCGTGCCGGTCAAGGGTCTGGCCCGCCCGCAGGCCGACTACCCCTTCCTCAAGGCGCCGGTCCCCGCGAAGGTCCTCACCCTCGGCCCGCGCGAGCGCCGCGTCGTCAGCCGCCTGGAGCAGGCCCACTGGGCCGACGGCAAGCTGCTGCTGCGCGGCTACGCGCTGCCCGGCCACCTGGGCGCGGAGAGTCGTCTCGGCTCGCGCAAGATGCTGGTCTTCCGCGAGAGCGGCAAGCGCCGCCGGACCGTCGTGGGCACCCGCACCGTCGCCTCCCCGATGGCCACCGTGCACGCACCGCACCTGGCCCTGCGCCACGCCGACTGGGCCGGCTTCGCCGCCGTCGTCGACCCCAGCGTCTTCCAGACCGGCGGCAAGTGGGTCGAAGGCGTGTGGAGCACCTCCGTCGCGGTCACCGGAGCCGGCGGTCTGCACCGCGCCCGGCTCCGCGGCGGCGAGCACGACAGCGGGCAGAACCCGCCCGCGCACTGGGTCGCCCCGGACGTACGGGTCGCCCCGAGCACCGCGGGCTCCTTCACCGTCCAGGTGGAGATCGTCCGCGCCAGGGCCCTGGACGTCCGCCCGGCCGGTGACGACGCGGTCGAGGTGGCCGGCGAGCTCGCCGCCGAGGTCGGCGCCGGCGCCACGCTGCGCGCGGAGCACGTCTCCACCGCCGCCGTCCTCAGCTTCCCGCTGGAGACCGCCCCCGCCGTCGCCGGCGGCCGGACCCCCTTCACCGCGCGGGTACCGCTGGCGGACCTGGCCGCCGTCCCGGACGCCGAGTGCGCTCCCGGCGAGTGGACCCCCGAGCCGTGGAAGCTGTCCGTCGTCGCCGCCGACGGCACCGAGCACCGGCTGGCCCACGACGAACGCGGCGGGTTCACCGGTCTGGTCGTCCCGCTGCCCGGCGAGGTGACCGGCCGGACCCTCTTCGCGAAGCGCGGCAACACCGGACACCTCACCCTCTCCGTGCAGCCCTCGCCGCCGCTCGTGGACACCGTCGCGGCCAAGGACGGGGTCCTGACCATCCGGGGCCGCTTCGTCGCGCCCGTCGACGAGCCCTACGAGCTGGTGCTGCACGACCCCCACGGCGTCGAGTTCAGCTACCCCGTCACCCGTGACGGCGACAGCTTCGAAGCCTCCTTCGAGCCGGTGCTCGCCGACAGCTACGCGGGCCGCACCGCACTGCCCCAGGGCCGCTGGTGGCCCACCATGCGCCCGGTCTCCGAAGGCGGCGTCACCGCGGGCCTGCTCGGCGTCGACCGCGGGGCCCCGCTGCAGTTCGCGCCCACCGCCCTGCACTCGGGACCCCACGCCGTCGCCGCGCGCGGCCGCCGGATGCGCGTCGAGGCCCGTTTCTACGACCGCGTCGTACTGGTCGCCGACCCGATGATCAGCCCGCACGACCGCTCGCGCCACGCGCAGCGGATCGCGCGCGACGTGACGTACCCGGCGCAGCGTGCCCTCCCCGTCAAGGACATCGCCGTCTTCGACACCTTCCAGGGGTCCGGCGCCGGAGACTCTCCCCGCGCCATCCACGAGGAGCTCGTGCGGCGCGGCGAGAAGCTCGACCACGTCTTCCTCGTGCGCGACGGCCGCGCGGAGGTCCCGGCCACCGCGCGCGCGGTGCAGTACGACAGCCTCGAGTCCTGGGACGTGCTCGCACGGGCCCGGTACTACGTCACCAACGACAGCGTGTCGCAGGCCTTCTTCCGGCGCCCCGGCCAGACCGTCGTGCAGACGTGGCACGGTACGCCGCTGAAGCAGATCGGCCACGACTACGTGCACGACTACTACACCAGCCCCGAGGTGCTGGAGGCGCTGGCGCACGACAGCGCCCAGTGGACGCTGCTCGCCTCCCCGGGCTCGTACGCCACGCCCGTCCTCAAGCGGGCGCTCGGCTACGAGGGCGAGGTCATCGAGTCCGGCAGCCCGCGGACGGACGCGCTGCTGCGGCCCGACGAGGCGCGGATCGCGGAGGTCCGCCGGCGGCTCGGCCTGCCCGAGGGCAAGAAGGTCGTCCTCTACATGCCCACCTGGCGCGAGAACCGGGAAGGCTGGTCGGGCGGCTACCGCCTCGACCTGCAGATCGACCTCGACGCGGCCCGCCGCGAGCTCGGCGAGGACCACGTCCTGCTGGTCCGCGGCCACCACCGGGTCAACGAGCAGGTCCGCGACGCCGTCCGCGACGGCTTCGTCGTCGACGTGTCGCGCTGGCACGACCCGACCGACCTGTTGCTCGTCGCCGACGTGCTGATCTCGGACTACTCCTCCGCGATCTTCGACTTCGCGCACACGGACCGGCCGATCCTGCTCTTCACGTACGACCTGGAGCACTACCGGGACACGCTGCGCGGCTTCACCTTCGACCTGGAGAAGAAGGCCCCGGGCCCGCTGCTCAAGGACTCGGCGAGCCTGATCGAGGCCGTGCGGAACGCGGACGCGGTGGGCGCGGAGTACGCGCAGGCGCGGGCGGCGTTCCGGGAGGAGTTCTGCGACCTGGACGACGGCCACGCCGCCGAGCGGATCGTCGATCGCATGCTCGGCAGGTAACCCACGCGAGTGATTTCCAGGCTGGATGCGGACCGGCCCCGGCCCCCCGATGAGTTTCGGGGCCGGGGCCGGTCTGTATGTGCGGGACGGTTTCTCCCACACGTACACGCACATGCACTCCGGAGGCAGTCATGGCCAGCAACGGCAACGGGTTCACCACGTGTCTGTGGTTCGACGGCGACGCGGAGGCCGCCGCCGACCACTACCTGTCGATCTTCAAGGACGGCAAGCGCGGCCGCATCGGCCGCTACAACGAGGGCGGACCCGGAACGGCGGGTGACGTCATGGTCGTCGAGTTCGAGATCAACGGCCAGAAGTTCGTCGGTCTCAACGGCGGCTCGCAATTCCCCTTCACCGAGGCCATCTCCTTCCAGATCCACTGCGCCGACGCCGCCGAGGCCGACTACTACTACGACCGGCTGACCGGCGACGGCGGCGAGGAATCCGCCTGCGGCTGGGTGAAGGACAAGTTCGGAGTCTCCTGGCAGGTCATCCCGGCCGGCGCCATCGAGCTGATCTCCGACCCGGACCCGGGGCGGGCCGCCCGCGCCACCGCCGCCATGATGAAGATGAAGAAGCTCGACGTGGAGCGGATGCGTCAGGCGGCGGACGAGGCCTGACCAGCCGGTCCGCCCGGTCCACCAGGTCTACCCGGGCGGCCCCATCACGGGGAGAGGCCCTGGCCGCCGGCGGCGATCCGGGCCAGCAGGGCCGGCAGCGCCGTCCCGATGGGCTCGCGGACCACCTCGTCGGCGATCGGGTCGTACGGGGTCTCCTCCGCGTTCACGATGATCAGGCGGGCCCCGGCCTCCGCGGCCATCCCGGCCAGCGAGGCCGCGGGCTGCACCTGGAGCGTGGAGCCGACGGCCACGAAGACCTCGCACCCCTTCGCGACGGCGACGGCCTGCGCCAGCACCTCGGGATCCAGCCGCTGACCGAACATCACGGTCGCCGCCTTGAGGATTCCGCCGCACGCGAGGCAGGCGGGATCCGGCTCCCCGGCGGCGACCCGGGCCAGTGCCTCGTCCATGCCCGTGCGGGCACGGCAGGCCGTGCACACCACGGCCCGCGCCGTGCCGTGCAGTTCGAACACCTTGCGGGCCGAGGTCCCGGCGAGCTGGTGCAGCCCGTCCACGTTCTGGGTGATCACCCGCACCGGGGTCCCGCCGCGCTCCAGCTCCGCGACGGCCAGGTGCGCGGCGTTCGGCCGCGCACCCAGGGCCCCGATCCCGGCGCGCATCAGCCAGGACCGCCGCCGGATCTCCGGATCGGCCATGTAGTACTCGTACGTCACGAGCTTCTCGGCGTCGGGATCCCGCCGCCACAGCCCCTGCGGGCCCCGGTAGTCCGGAATCCCGGAATCGGTGGACATCCCGGCCCCGCTGAACACTGCGACGAGCTGCTTTCCCATGGGCCGACTCTAAGGAGCCCGCACACCCCGCCGCGATCGAATTGATCCCCGGCGCCTCGGCGCTACGGCCTTCCGTCCGCGTCCAGCAGTTCCTGGAGGCGGGGTACCGCGAAGTCGACCAGGGCCGCGACGGGCAGGAGGCGGCACACCGCGGCGCCGACCGTGACCTCCACGATGCCCGCGTGGCGTTCGAAGTCGGCGCCCACCGTCGGGAAGTGCGTGTCGTTGTCGTTGCCCACGTCCGGGGTCTCGATCCAGACCCGCTCGCCATCCACCTCCATCGGGAACCGGCGCACCCGCAGACGGGGGCGGGGGACGAGGGACTCGACGTAGTGCAGGAAGGAGTTGCGGTTGTGGCCGACCCCGATCAGCAGGATGTGGCCGCCGAGGTCGTCCAGCCGGCCGAACGGCGAACTGCGCCCCAGCGCGAGGCCCAGCGTCTGCCCGGCCGTGACCTCGGCCGCACGGGCACCCACCGCCGCCACCGACGCCTGCGGGTGTCCGCTGCGCACGCTGTCGGGCAGCGCCCGCAACGCCTCCGGGACGGCGCCGAGCGCGGGGGTGACCGGCAGCCCCGGGTGGAACAGCGGCACCGCTTCCCGACGTGCCGTGACCCCGGCGTCCGGTGCGCCCACGTGCTCCGGATCCGGATCGGCCACCTCCCAGGTGAACGCCGGCACGGCCACCGTCCCGGTCGGCCCCACTGCCTCGCGCAGACTCGCCACCACCGTCGCGGCGCCGCCGTCGACCCGCCCGAGGCTGGACAGCGACGCGTGCACCATCAGCGCCATGCCCTCGGCGACACCGGCCTCCCGCCAGCCCGCGACCAGCTCGCCCGTCCTGAGCACGAAGCCCCCCTCTTCCCGGCCGTTCCGGCTGGCCCGGCCGCCACGGAGTGGATCCTACGAGGCTCCGCGCAGGGCTCCGCGGGGACCGGGCGTGCTCCTTGCGCATCTGGTACAACACCGGGCATGACGGGATTCAGTGGGTTCGAGATCAACGGCGCGAGCGCCGCCGACATGGAGCTGCTCCGGGACTGGGCCGCCGAGGAGGGCTGGAACCCGGGGGACTCCGACCGGTACGCATTCGCCGTGGCGGACCCGGGCGGCTTCCTCGTCGGGCGCCTCGGCGGGGAGCCGGTCGCCTGCGTCTCGGCCGTGCGCTACGGCGCGGGCTTCGGATTCATCGGCTTCTACATCGCCCGCCCCGCCTTCCGCGGTCAGGGTTACGGCAGCCGGCTGTGGAAGGCGGCGCTGGAGCGGCTCGACGGGCGGCTCGTCGGGCTGGACGGGGTGGTCGCGCAGCAGGACAACTACCGCAAGTCCGGGTTCCGCTCCGCCTGGAACAACGTCCGCCACGAGGGGGTGCCCCGGGCCGGAACCGCCGGGGCCGCGGTGGTGCCCGGGGTGGAGATCGTGGACGCGGCCACGCTGCCCTTCGGGCAACTCGCCGCCTACGACCGGCGCTTCTTCCCCGCGCCGCGCGACGCGTTCCTCGCCGCCTGGATCGGCCTGCCGGGCCGCACCGCCCTCGCCGCCGTACGCGAGGGCCGGGTCGAGGGGCTCGGCGTGGTCCGGCCGGGCAGCGGCGCCTCGCGGATCGGACCGCTCTACGCCGCCGGCCCGGACATCGCCACCGCCCTGCTGCTCGCGCTCGCGGAGCGGGCCCCGGGCGGCGCGGTGGCCGTGGACGTACCGGACGCCCATCCGCGGGCCGCCGCCCTGCTGGGCGGGCTGGGCCTGACCCCGGCCTTCGAGACCGCCCGGATGTACACCGGTCAGGAGCCGGATCTGGACCTGACCGGCATGTACGGGGTCACCAGTCTGGAACTGGGCTGACCCTCCCGCGGTCGTGGGGCGGCGGTCAGAAACCGAAAAGCGTACCGGTGCTGTTCCGCATGCCGCACTGGTTGGAGTAGGTGTACGTGTAGCTCAGGTGGCGGCCCTGCCACACACCATCGGCCCTCACGGTCATCGGGTCCCACTCCCTGGTACACGTCGCTTCGGGGAGCGGCACGGCGAGTGCGTCCAGCCGCTCGGGGGCGTTGGCGCGTAACTCGGCGCACGCGGCGGCCGCCGCCGGGTGCGTTCCGCTCGGCCGGGGCGCGCAGGTGAGGGTGACGGCGCGCAGCACCGTACCGCCCGCGGAGTCGTCGCCCTGGGTCACGCTCAGTACGAGTGCGGACGGTGCGTACAGGCTTTCGGTGCCGGAGGGGGCGGCTCCGGCCGGGCTGGAGCCGACCAGGGCGGTCAGGGCCACGAGCCCCATGGCGGCGGACGAAAGCCCCAGATTCCTGGTGACGGATCGCATGGCGAACACTCCTCGCGTCGTTGCGTCGGATAACGGACGCGAGTCTTGCCCATGCGGAACCGGAACGCCCGTTCGGACCGCTAATTCTCGTCACGCACCGCGCACGCATGACCGCAGACCGCAGCGGTGGGGTCGGGTCTGACCTGTGGGGGAGCGGTCCGCGTATTCGGCCGAACACGGACGGTTGGCGGCCCGCAGGAGCGTGTCGGACCGTGAACGGCGTCAGCCCGCGGCGAGGCGAGGGGCGTACAGGTCGAACAGGCGGGTGCGGGTCTGGTGCAGCCGCAGCGCGAGAACCCGCCCGACCCAGTGGCCGACGGCGGACCCGAACGCCGGATCGGCGTCCATGAGCATCCGTACGGTCGTGGCGTCGAACTCGTACGCGCGGACCGGGGTCATCGCCTCGGCGCCCAGCTGCCACACGTACGGGGTGAAGAGCCACGACCAGCCCACCAGTTCCCCGGGGCCCAGGCTCTCGATGGGGGTGGGCCGGCGGCCGGGAACGGGAATCTCCAGGGTGACCGTGCCGGAGCGGACGATCCAGAAGGATTCCGCCCGGGTCCCTTCGTCGAAGATCCGGGCACCCTCGGGGAAATTGACCTCACGGGCGTGGGACATGAGCCGCCCACGGTGTTCGGTCGACAGGACCGCAGCGATCCGGATGGGGGAAGGTGTGCTCACGACGGCCTCCGATCGGGACCCCCCGCTCCCACCAGTGTCGCCGACGCGGGGCTGATTCCGGGGCCCGGTGTTCGAAGGATGGTCCGTTTCCCGGCGGAACAAACCCCTCCGGCCACTACCGGGCGGTACTGGCGGAGCTCCGGTGAGTCCGGGACATGGTCCGCAAGGGGCCGGGAGCGGCCCGGAGCAGCCCGGAGGTCGTGGCCTAGTCCTCCGCGTTGGCCTCCAGGCAGGCCAGTTCCATGGCGTCGAGGACGGCCTCGTGGCTGCGCCCGCTGAGCTCGGCGACGTTCTCGATCTGCGCCGTCGCCCAGGCCGCCAGGGTCATCACCAGGACGCGGAGCCCGTCGGTGCCGTAGTCGGCCAGGACCGCGTCGGCGGTGATCATCGCCTCCTCGGGCACCCGCTCCGGTGGTTCGAGTCCGGCCAGCCCGCGGAGCAGGGTCAGCGTGCGGCGGGAGATCTCCGGGGTCATCCCCGCCAGCCGCATGTCTTCTTCCTCGTCCATCCCGCCCCACCCTCCGGTCCCGCGCCCGCGCCCGCGTGTGTACCCGGGCCTGCGCTCCTGTCCCGTCCCCGTGTCGTTCCCCAGGGCACGGTAGAGGGGCGCGGGCCCGGGTGGGGCGGCAATCGCGAGAACCGGGCGTGCGTCCCACGTCCCGGACGGTGGAACCGGCGGTCCGGGACGTGGGACGCACGCCAGGACGCCGGGGCGGCTCCGGAACGGGGCGCGCCGGGCGCCTTGCGACGGGATCCGGCCATCGCACACAGGCGGCGACGATTTGGCATCCGATACGCCAAGTGCAATGAACGAAGGGTGGATTCCCCCTAGGGTGCGCCCGTAGTACCGGTCGTGGACAGCCGTACGCCTGTTTTCGGCCATTCCGTACTCCGCGCAGCGCGTCGCGCAGCCCAGCGTGGCGCCGCGCACAGCGAACTGGGGGGTTCATGCGTAGATCCAGAGGGCTGGCGGTCGCTCTCGCCCTGTCCCTGGCCGGCACCGGCACGGCCATCGGCCTCGGGCTCGTCCAGGAAGCCGCGGCGATCACCCCGCCCGTGGCCTTCACCGCCGACGCGCTGTCCACGTGGCAGCCCAACGGTGTCGTCTGGGCCCTCGCCGAGGCCGGCGGCCAGGTTTTCGTCGGCGGCACCTTCTCGGCGGTGCGCCCGCCGGACGGCGCCGCCGGCAGCGAGGAGCCGGCGGTGAACTTCGCGGCCTTCGACGCCGCGACGGGCGCACCGACCTCCTGCGAGCTGTCCTTCACCGTGGGCTCCGGCACCGCCACCGTCCGCGCGCTCGTGCTCTCACCCGACAAGACCACCCTGTACGCGGGCGGTTACTTCGGCGCGGTCAACGGGACCCCGGTCTCCAGCCTCGCCGCCATCGACGTGGCGACCTGCACCGTGAAGACCGGCTTCCGGCCCGCCTTCGCGGCCACCGTCCGGGCCCTCGCCGTCACCGGCGACACCGTGTACGCGGGCGGAGACTTCCTCACCGTCGCGGGCCAGCAGCGCGAGCGGTTCGCCGCGGTGGGCGCCACCGACGGCACGCTGAAGCCCTTCAGAGCCGACGCGGACGAGCCGGGCCGGGCGGTCGAGGTCACCCCGGACGGCGCGCACGTGCTCCTGGGCGGCGACTTCTTCTCCGTGGGCGGTACGAACACCCACGCGCTCGCCGTCGTCGACGCGACGAGCGGCGCCGTCACCAAGGCCTACCCGGGATTCATCGAGACCAACTCGGTGGTCAAGGACATCGCCACCGACGCGACCGGGTTCTACACCGGCAACGAGGGCACCGGTGGTGGGGTCTTCGACGGCCGGATCGCGCTGGAGCTGAGCGACTTCAGCCAGCGCTGGCGCGACACCTGCCTCGGCGCGACGCAGGCCGTGCTCCCGTACCAGAACGTGCTCTACAGCGCCTCGCACGCGCACGACTGCTCCAGCGTCGGCGAGTACCCGGACGGCCAGCGCCACCACCTGCTCGCCGAACCGACCACGGGAACCGGCAAGCTGGGCTGGGCTCCCGACACCAACGACGGCATCGGCGAGGGCATCGGCCCGCGCGTGATGGCGGTCGGCTCCAAGGGCGGTGTCAGGTACCTCTGGGTCGGCGGCGAGTTCACCGCCGTCAACGGCTCGGCGCAGCAGAGTCTGACGCGCTTCGCGTCCACCGGGGACACGGGCGCGCCCACCGTCCCGGTCGCGAGCGCCGTCAGCTTCAAGCCGGGAGAGGCACAGGTGCGCTGGCGCACCAGCCTCGACCTGGACGACAGCACGCTCACGTACAAGATCTACCGGGGTGGCTCGGCCACGCCGATCGCCACGGTCCTGGCGGACTCGCTGTTCTTCCGCCGCCCGCAGGCCTCCTGGACCGATACGACCGTCACCGCGGGGCAGTCGTACACGTACCGGGTGACGGCCACCGACGCGGCCGGCAACACGAGCGCGCTGTCGGCGACGGCGAGCGTGACGGTGCCGAGCTCGGTCGACTCGTACCCGAACGCCGTCCGCGCGGACGGTGCCCAACTGTTCTGGCGCTACGACGAGTCGGCCCTGCCCTTCGTCGCCGACTCCTCCGACGGCGGCAACCAGAGCGGCGTGCACCTGAACGCTCCCGCCCTGCGCCAGACGCCGGGCGCCGTCACGGGCGCGAGCACGGCCATCGGCTTCAACGGCACGGACGCCCAGGTGTACGGGGACCGCCGCCAGACGGTCGGCAACACGTACAGCATCGAGACCTGGTTCCGGACGAACACGACCCGGGGCGGCAAGCTCTTCGGGTTCGGCAACAACCAGTCGCGCGGCAGCAGTCAGTACGACAAGCACCTCTACATGACCAATGACGGCCGGCTGGTCTTCGGCGTCTACACCGGAGCGACCCGCACCGTCACCACAGCCGCCGCGTACAACGACAACCAGTGGCACCACGTCGTCGCGACCCAGGGTGCGGGCGGCATGACCCTGTACGTGGACGGAGCCCAGAAGGGCACGCTGGGCGTCACCACGAACGAGAACTTCGCCGGCTACTGGCACGCCGGCGGCGACAGCCTCGGCGGCTGGCCGGACCGTCCGACCAGCGAGTACTGGGCGGGCCAGTTGGACGAGACCGCCGTCTACCCGACGGTCCTGAGCGCGGCCCAGGTGCAGAACCACCACACCCTGGCCTCCGCCCCGGCCGACTCGGTCGTCGAGGTCACGGCCGCGGAGGACACGTACGCCAACGCGGGCGCCCCGGGCACCAATTACGGAACCTCAGGCTCGCTCGCGGTGCGCGGAAGCTCGTTCTACGCGAGCTACCTGCGCTTCAACCTGCCCGCCGCGCCCGCGGGCACGGTGCTCAAGTCGGCCACGCTCAGCGTGAAGACCAGCACCATGAGCGGCGCCGGCACGGTGGACACGGTGTCCGTGCTCCCGGTCACCGGCTCCTGGACGGAGGCCGGGACCACGTACAACAACCGCCCGGCGCTCGGTGGTCCGGCGCTCGGCGGTTTCGCGGGCATCCCCGAGGGGTCGGCGGTGCACACCACCGCTCTGGACAAGGCCGCCGTCACCGGGGCGCTCGGCGGCGCGTACGGCCTGGCGCTGAGCAGCGCCGGGACGGACGCGCTGTGGCTGTGGTCCTCGGAGGCCCCGGCCGACGAGGGGACACCGCGGCTGACGCTCACCTTCGGCGCGCCGTAGCCGGTCACCGGGCCGGGGTGGCCCGGTAGCCGCAGGTGGTTGCGGACGGTGGATGCGGACGTGGGCCGGCCGGGGGAGAGAGCCCCGGCCGGCCCACCGGCCCCGCAGGCGGCGTACGACAGGCGCGCGAGGACACGGATCCCGGTCGGGACGGCGCTGTTACGGGAGCTCGTACGTGAAGGTGTACTCCACCGCCGTGTCCCCGTGCCGGGTGACGAAGGAGCCGGAACCGGTGAGGCCCGTCAGCGCGGAGGTGCCCGAGCCGGGGACGACGTCGAAATGGCAGCGGGTGCCGGTGGCGTCGAAGGCGCCGCGTTCCTCCAGGACGAAGCTGCCCGGGCGGCCGTCGAGGGTGCCGGTGACGAGTTCCATGCCGGCGAAGGTGCCGGTGTTCTCCCCCGTGTAGGCGACGGTGTACACGCAGGTCGTCCCGGGGGCGGTGAGGGCGCCGGCGAAGGCGTTCGTGACCTTCGCACGGGCCAGGCGGGGGAGGACGTCCTGCGGGCCGGCCGGGTTCTCCTCCCAGTCCTTGAAGGTGAAGGCGCCGGTGGCGGTGGCGGCGGTGGTGGCGGTGGCGGTGGTGGGTCCGGGTGCGGTGGCGGGCATGAGGGCTCCTGGCGGGTGGGGCGGTCAGTGACCGGGGCCGGTGTCCGGCCCGTTCGTGATCAGCCTGGACGGCATACCTGACACCTCCTGTCAGGTATGCCGGACAATGCCGTCATGCGCGCCGACCGCCTCCTCTCCCTCCTCCTGCTCCTCCAGAACCGGGGCCGGATGACCGCCCCCGAACTCGCCGCCGAGCTCGAGGTCTCCGTCCGCACCGTGTACCGGGACATCGACGCGCTCGGCGCCTCCGGGGTCCCCATCCAGGTGGACCGCGGGCCGGCCGGCGGATTCCGCCTCATGGACGGCTACCGCACCCGCCTCACCGGCCTGACCGACGTCCAGGCCGGCTCCCTGTTCCTGGCCGGCGCCCCCGGTCCCGCCCAGGACCTCGGCCTCGGCGCGGACCTCGCCGCCGCCCAGCTGAAACTCCAGGCCGCGCTCCCCGCCGAACTCGCCGGCCGGGCCCGCCGGATCCAGCAGCGCTTCCACCTCGACGCCCCCTCCTGGTTCCGTGACGCCGACCCCGTACCGCACCTCGCCCGGATCGCCCAGGCGGTGTGGGACCAGCGGATCCTGCGGGTCCACTACTCGCGCTGGAGCGGCCCCGCCCAGCGCCGGATCCGGCCGCTCGGCCTCGTCCTCAAGGGCGGCATCTGGTACCTGGTGGCACGGGCGGCCGAGGAGGAGGACGCCGGGGTCTCCACGCGGGCCGGAGACACCCCCGGGGCCGCCGGGCCGCCGGGGACGCCGTGCGGACCTACCGGGTGGGCCGGTTCACCGCCGTCGACAGCCTCACCGAAGGCTTCGAACGGCCCGAAGGCTTCGAACTCGCCGCGTACTGGCAGGAGTCCGCGGGCCGCCTGGAAGCGGCGGTGCGCCGCCGGACCGTCACCGTGCGGCTCTCCCCGCGGGCCCGGCGGCTGCTCCCGATGTACTTCGGGGCGGCGGGCGTCCGGGCCCTCGCCGACGCGGGACCGCCCGGCGAGGACGGATGGGTGTCCACGGAACTCGCCGTCGAGTCGGGCTCCGTGGCCGTCGGCGACCTCCTGCGCCTCGGTGCGGAGGCCGAGGTGCTGGGCCCTCCCGACCTGCGCCGGGACCTCGCGGAGGCGGTGGCGGAGCTGGCCGGGCGCTACCGCTGAGAAACCCGGTTGCGCCGGGCCCGGCCGCCTCGTGAGGATCCACCGCATGACGATGCGAAAGGGCGTACTTCGCCCGGGGCCGTGAGCCCCCGACCGCCGGGCCCCGCGAGCCCGGCCGACTGTGTGGACGTCTGGCTGGAAGAGACCCGGCGCGACCCCACGGGCGCCGCCTACGGGGCGGCGCGCAGTGCGGTCTTCGATGCCGTACGCCGTGACGGCGACGGACCTACGGCGAGGCGGTTCGCCTCCCTGACCGCCGATGCGCGGGCCGACGTACGACTGCGGGTGCTGCGGCTGCTCACCGATCCGGCTTCCGTCGCCGCCGACCGGACGGCCGCGTCCCGCATGGCGCTGCCCCTGCTGGCCGACCCCGACCCGGCGGTCAGACTGCGCGCGGCCCCGGCACCCGACGGCGACGCGGTCCTCGCGGACCTCGATGCCGCCGGACCGCGGATCGGGGGGCCCGGCGGCCGGGTGGAGTGGCGGATCGGCACCGTGTGGGGGATGGAGGCCCGGCGCTCCGGTGCGGAGAGCACCTGCCGCGCGGGTCGCCGCGCTCGCGGTCCGGCCGACCGCGGCGGGCAGGCTCGCCGCCGTGGACCTGGCGGCGGAGGCGATGCGCCACTGGCGTGCGGCCCCGGCGGCGCTCGTACCGCACCTGCGGCCGCTGCTGGCGGACCCCTGGGCGGGGGCTGCGGCCGTGCGCCTGCTCGGGTCCTCGCTGGAGGCCACCCGGCTGTGCCGGGAGGAGCTGGCGGACCGGGTACGGGACGGGGCCGCCACCCTGGCGCTCGCCCGGACAGGGGACGTACGGGCGCTGCCCGGGCTCTGCCGGACAGTTCGGGACGGGTCGTCCGGGTGGGCCGTGACGGAGGCGGCCGAAGGGCTGGCCGGTGTACCCGGTGCCGACCTCGCCCCGCTCGTCGCGGCGGCCGCGGCGGCCCTCGACCGGTCCGGGTCCCGAGCCGCGGACCCGGCGCTGGCCGTACTCGGCGCGTGCCGAGCGGCAGCGGCCCCCGCCGTCCCCGTGCTGGTACGGATGCTGGCCGGGCTCCGTGGCGACTGCTCGTACGAACGGCGGGCGGGCCGGCTGGTGGTCGCGCTCGGGGCCATCGGCCCGGGCGCCTGGGCCGCGCTGCCCCTGCTCGACGCGATTCCCGCGAACGGCCCGGGCGCCCGGGCCGGGCACACCGCCATGGCCCTGATCACCATCTCCGGGGACCGGCGGCGGGCGGAGGAGATCCTCGCGCGGCTGGACGAGCGGCCGCGCGGCATCGCGGTGGCCGCCCGGGTACTCGAGGCCGGCGGCGGCGCCGGCCGTGCCCGCGCTGAGGGCGGCGGCGCAGCGGCGCGTGCGCGTCCCGATGTACACCGGTGACGGGGACCGTGAGATGCGGGACGACGAGTGGCTGGCCGGAGCCGTACGGGAAACCCTGCGGCGGATCGGCCCGGCGGGGCGCGGCCAAGGAGTGGGCGTGGGGGGATGCGGAGGTGTTGGCGTGCCGGTCGCGCGGACCTTGGCGGCCGCGCCCGGACGGGGGACGTCGTCCACCGCGAGGCAGACGCCGAAGACGCGGTCGTGGCCGGTCCAGCCGTTGACACGGCCCCGGTTGTTGGAGATCTGGACCCGGCGGCGCGCGGTGTCCACGGCCGTCACCAGGTGCAGGTACACCGTGCCGGACACCCGGGCCAGGACGATGTCCCCCGGTTCCACCAGGGCCGGGTCGGTCGGGGCGACCCGGACGCGTTGCCGGCTGTGGACGAGCGGGACCATCGACGTGCCCGTGGGCCGGAACTCCACCGTCGCGCCCGCGCGGACGCGCTCCGCCTGCGCATCGAGCATTCCCATCGGGCGAGTGTGCCCCGCCGTCACCGTGCGGGGTAGCGGATTTCGGCGGGGCGTCAGGGTGCCGGTGGCGGTTCCACCTCGAGGAAGCGGCGCCGACGCGGGCCGCGGTACAGCAGGCAGACCCAGCCGAGCGGTTCGAGCGCCGCCGCGCAGGCCGTCAGGCGCTCCTGCTCCTCCTCCGCCGCTCCGCCGCCCGGCGGGCCGAGCCAGGTCACCTCGACCCGGCCCGCACCGGACGCCGCCGGGCCCACCCGGTATCCGTTCCGCGTCCGCGGGCCCGCGGGGTCCCGCGGATCGCACGCCGACGGCGCGATGCCCGCGGCCTCCAGTACGAGGGCCACCGCGCGCACCATCAGCCGGCGCTCCCACGGGGCGGGAACCGTGGCGCCGGCCGGTCCGTTGACCAGGCGACGGATCTGCAGCAGGCCCTCGTACGCGGTGCGGAGCTCCGCCGCCCGCCCCGCTTCGGGAGCCGCCGGTCCGTCGCCGCTCGCCGGTTCGAAGCCCTGCCCGGGTGTCGTCACGACGGCTGCCCCCTGGTCCGTTCCGGGTCGTGTCTGAGTACCTCACACCCAACGGCCTGAGTATCCGCCCCGATTCCCGGGAACGCCCCCACTGGTCGAATGGGGGCATGACCTCCGAGGGCTCCTCCGCCGCCGTCACCGCCACGGCCACCGCGACCGCCACCGCGCGCACCGCGAACCTTCCGCGCATGCAGCGGCACGTGACCTCCGCCGGTTCGGCGCTGGCCGTGGCCCTGGTGCCGCTGGTGGTCGGGGTCCTGGTCGCCAAGGGGCTCGCCGCCGACCCGCACGCACCCGTCAACGCCCTGATCACCGGCGGCGGCCAGCGGGCGGGCCTGCCCCGGGCCGAATGGCGCCGGCGCGGGCACGCGACGATGCGCCGACTGCGCACGGCCCGCCGCGGCACCGTACGCGGCTGCGCCTACGTCTGCGGCCGCCGCCCGGCCGGCCGCTGATCCCGGAGCCAGGTTTCCGCGGCCTTCGGGGACCTCAGCCGGACCACCCGCAGCGGGGCGAACCGCTCGTCCCCGGCCAGCCCGCCGATCTCCGCGCGCCGGGACGCGTACCGCGACCAGGCCCACCAGGCGGGATGGTCGGCGCGCAGCCACTCCCGCCACCGCTCCCGGTTGCCGCCGAACAGCCGCTCCCGCAGCATGCTCCGGCGCAGCGAGCGCAGCAGCACCCGCCGCATGACCACGCGGCGCGGATGGTCCAGCCACACCACGGTGTCGGCCCGCAGCCACAGCAGGTCGCGTGCGGCCTCGGGCCCGTGGGAGTCCAGGATCCACCGGTCGCCCTCCGCGATCCGGGCGGCGTCGGCGGCGAAGGACGGGCTGACGGCCCACCCCGGCCCGGCGAAGTGCAGGCCGTCCACCTCGTGGTACGGAAGCCCGAACCGCCGCCCCAACTCCCGGGCCAGGGTGGACTTGCCGGCTCCGCTGATGCCGACGACGAGTACGCGTTGCATCAGCGGAGCCTAGGGCCTGTCGTCGCGCGGCGGACGGGAGTTTGGCGACAGGCCCTGGCGGTGGGGTGCCCGGTCGCCGGGTGCGGGGCCGCGGGCGTCAGACGCCTAGCGGCTCCTGGAGCTCAGTGACCCACTGGTCGCGGTCCTCGGGGCAGGCCAGGGTCAGCTCGCGCGCGTACCCGCCGGAGTGCTCCCCGTTCGCGTCGATCCACTGGGCGAGGGCCTGCGCGGTCGGCAGTACGGAGTCCATCGAACCCCGGTGCACGACCGTCGCGGCCCGCTCGACGGCCGGCAGCACCACGATCCGTACGCCGCCCCCGAGGTCCTCGGCCCGGACGTCCGCCGCGACCGGCAGCCCGGCGTGGACCAGGACGGCGCCGGGCCGCTCCGCGTCGTCGGTGTCCTCGTAGTACGCGATCCCGGGGGCGGTCGGGGTGACCCCGGCGGTCTCGATGCGGCGGCACAGTTCGTCGTAGAGCGGGCCGATGACCGGGCCGATGTCCTGGGGCTCGTAGCTTCCCGCGACCCCGCTCAGCTCGGCGAGGCGTACGGGCGGAAGGCTCTTCACGACGATGTCGATGGAAGACATGGTTCCCTCGTTCTCGATGATCCGGAGCCTCGCCTCGACCTGGGTCAGCCGGGCCGCCGCGGCGGCCATGGCCGATTCCAGTTCCGCCCGGCGCAGCCGCAGCATGCCGCGCAGCTCCTCCGCACCCACGAGCTCGTCGAGTATCGACCCCACCTGTTCCAGGCTGAAGCCGAGGTCCTTGAGCGCGATGACACGGTTGAGGCGGGCGAGCTGCCCGGCCTCGTAGTAGCGGTAGCCGCTGGCGGGGTCGACACGGGCCGGGCGCAGCAGTCCGAGGGCGTCGTAGTGACGCAGCATGCGGACCGATACCCGGCCGTGCTTGGCGAAGTCTCCGATGGTGAACATGACGCCTTCCAGTGCAGGCCCTGACACGGTGTGAGGGTCAAGCCCGACCAGAATATGGGGGCATCGGGCCAGGTCAGCGGCCGGACTGGCGGATGCACAGATCCACGATGGACGGCGGTACGGCGCCTTCGGCGGCCGCGCACAACTCGTCCACCCGGGGCTGCGCCGGGCCGGGCCGGTGCCCCGGACGGGCGGGGGACTTCTGGGGCGGGTGCGCGCGGTGGGGCGCGGCCGGCTTCGTGTGGCGGTCGGCGGCCGGGCGGGGCGCCCGCGCGGCGCGGCGGCCCGGTTCGGGCCCGCCGCCGGGCGTCGCCGGGAGCTTGCCGAGGGGCAGCGGCGGCGACGGCTCGGCGGGGGCTTCCGCGGGGTCCGCGGGCTCGGCGGCCCCCGGGACGCCGGCCGGAAGGTAACCGTCGGGCGCGTCGGGCACGTCGGGTGCGTCGGCGGGCGGTACGGGACCACGGGCGGGCACGTCGGAAACCTGCGGGCCGACCGACACGCAGCCGGCGCTCGCGAGGAGGGCGACGAGGGAGAGGGGCAGGATCCGGCGCAACTGCATCGGCCCACCATGCCGCACGGCCGGGCGGACCGGACCCCGCGCTCACACGTGTGGGTGATACCGCGCCGGACCGGTAGCGCCCGCGCACCGGCACCCGGAAGGTTTCCGCCGCGCGGGGAGGATTCACCGGTCCGGGGGGCGCGTACGTGGACGGGGGTGGACCTGACGGGGAAATCCGGACAAGGTTCGGACGGGAACGACAGTGCGGATGCCGGGGGAGGCGCGACCCCCGGTGCTCCGCGCCGCCGTCCCGGCTCCCCGGAGCCCTGTCCCTGTCGGGCGTGCTCCCTGTGGAGCCTCGTCCGACCGGGCGGGACCTCTGTGGAGTCCCGTTCCACCGGGCGGGATCCCTCCGGGGCCCCGTCCGACCGGGCGGGATCCCTCCGGAGCCCCGCCCGCCCGGCTGCCTGCCCGCCTGCCCTGCCCTGTCGTACGGAGTCCCGCCCCATGACCGAAGCCCCCGCGCCCGGCGAACACCCCCGACCATCCGGTCCGAGCCCCGCCCCTGACCCGGGGACCGAGCAGCGCTCCGACCCCGGCCTGGTTCCCGAGCCCGCCCGTGGGCCCGGTTCCCGACCGGACTCCGGCCCCGTGCCGGGTGCTGGCTCCGTCCCGGACTCCGGCCTCGCGCCGGACACCGGCTCCGTGGCCGGTGCGCGGGCCGCGTGGAAGGGGTGGGGGGCCGTGGGGGCCGTGGCGCTCGGGATCTTCTGCCTCATCACCTCCGAGTTGCTGCCCGTCGGGCTGCTGACCCCCGTGGGTGCCGATCTCGGGGTGTCCGACGGCACCGCCGGGCTGATGGTCACCGTGCCCGGCCTGGTCGCGGGGGTCTGCGCGCCGCTGGTCACCGTCGGCGCGGGCCGGCTCGACCGGCGGTGGGTCCTGGTAGCGCTGATCGCCCTGATGGCCGCCGCCAACCTCGTCGCCGCCGTCGCCCCGGGCTTCGGCGTCGTCCTGGCGGCCCGGCTGCTAGTCGGGGTCGGCGTCGGCGGCTTCTGGGCGATAGCCGGCGGGCTGGCCGTACGCCTCGTCCCCGAACGCCACGTCGGCCGGGCCACCGCGCTCGTCTTCGGCGGAGTCCCCACCGCCTCGGTGCTCGGCGTCCCCGCCGGGACCCTGCTCGGTGAACTGGGCGGCTGGCGCTTCGCCTTCGCCGCCGTGGGCGGGCTCGGCGTCCTCACCCTGGCCGCGCTGCTCCTGCTGCTGCCCCCGCTGCCGCCGACCCGGACCATCACCTTCGCCCAACTCCCCGCCCTGCTCCGGCGCAACCGCGCGGTACGAGCCGGAGTGGCCGTCACCTTCCTGGTGGTGACGGGCCAGTTCGCCGCCTACACCTTCGTCCGGCCGATCCTGCGGGACGTGTCCGGCGTCGACGCCGGATTCGTGAGCACCCTCCTCCTGGGGTACGGCGTCGCGGGCGTGGCGGGCAACTTCCTGGCCGGATCGCGCGACCCGCGCCGGACGCTGCTCGTGGTCGGCGCCGCCCTCGCGGTGATCCTCGGGCTGATCGCCACGGTGCCGGGAGCGGTCGCCGGGACGGTGCTGCTGCTGGCCTGGGGGTTCGTGTACGGCGGGGTCTCGGTCAGTCTGCAGGGCTGGATGATCAAGGCCGCACCGGAGGAGGCCGAGGCCGCCTCCTCACTGATGGTCGCGATGTTCAACCTGGCCATCGCGGCGGGCGCGCTGTCCGGCGGCCTCGCGGTCGACGGGATCTCGGTACCCGCCGCCCCGCTGGCCGGAGCGGTGCTGATGGCCCTCGCGGCCGTCACCGTCCAGGTCACCTCCACCTCGCGCCGGGCGAAGCGGGCGAAGCGGGCGGAGCGGGCGGAGCGGGTCGAGGAGGGCGAGCGGTGGGTGGCGGGCGGGGGCGCGAGTGCTGGTGCCGGCGTCAACACCGGTGCCACCACCAGGTCCAGTGCCGGCTCCAGTACCGGCTCCAGTGCCGAAGGCGTCGACCCCGGCGCCGCCCGCGAGGCCTCGCCGGCCAACTGATCAGCATGGCGGCCGCATCGGTCCCGGCGAGATGCTCCACGCGAAGACCGCGCACGCTCACCGGGCGGATGAGACGGATCGGACATCCGGCTTGACCTGGGGCATCCCAGGGGGAAAGAGTGCGCCGGGTCGAGCACCACCGCCCGGACCAGCGCCCGCGCCGGCCGGACCGCAAGCGCCACCGCACGAGCCGCACTTCGGAGATATCCCACATGTCCATATCCGCCCGCTCTTCGCTCGCCTCGGCCGTGATAGGCGGTTCCGTCGCAGTCACCGCCCTCGGCGCCCTCGTCCTCTTCGCGGCCCCCTCCGCCTCCGCGACCCCGGCGACGGACCCCACCGCCTGTACCGGGGCGCTCGGCGTCGCCGGCCGCTACGGCGAGTTCGTCGAGGGCGACGACCGGCACACCCCCGGCGCCGAAGGCGCTGTCGCAGTCGGTGGGAACGCCGACTTCCGGGGCGGCTTCACCATCGGCCGGGAGCTGACCCCCGGGCAGGTCGGGGCGCTCCCGGGCGGGAACGCCCTCGTCGTGGCGGGCGATGTGACCGGGACGGTGCGGGTGATGAACGGCAACGGCAGCTACGGCGGCACCCTCTCCGGTACCGCCGAGGCCCATCGGGGCACGGTGGCCAAGGCGCCCTCGCCGATCGACTTCGCGGCGGAGTTCCGCGCCCTGCGCAAGACCTCAGAGACCCTCGGAGCCGCCGCTCAGTCGGCCGGCGCGCAGTGGCGCACGGACGGCCCCGGCCTCCAGCTGACCGGTACCGACACACGGTTCAACACCTTCACCGTCCCCACCGCGGAGCTGGAGAAGGCCCGCGAGATCCGGCTGAAGGTCCCGGCGGGCGCGGTGACCGTGATCAACGTCAAGGGTGCCTCCTACGACCAGGCGCGGGCCGGAACCACCGGCTTGCGTCTCCGGGACGAGGCGGGCGGGCGCGAAGTGCTCGCGGACGAGCGGAGCATCGCCGCCGGGGGAGCGGTCCGCACGAGACTGCTCTGGAACTTCCCCGGGGCCACGAAGGTGGTCAAGAACAGCGTGGGAGCGTGGCCGGGCAGCATCCTCGCGCCCGGAGCCGCCGTCGACCTCGGCTCCGGTGGACCGGTCGACGGCTCGGTCATCGCCAAGTCCCTGACCGGGACGGGCAGCGCCGAGACGCGCCACCACCCGTTCACCGGCTGCCTCCCCGGCCACCCGATGCCTGCCGTGAACCGCCTGGCGCAGCCGGGCGCCACCCCGTCCGCACCGCCGGTCCCGTCCACCGCCCCGTCCACCGCCCAGTCCGCCCCCGTGGTCGTCCCCGTCGTACCGAAGTCCGGCACACCGGGCGGCACCGGCACCCCGGCGCCGCCCGGCAGCACCCCCGCCACGCTGCCCGGGGTGGCCGCCGGCATCTCCGGAACGGGAGGTTCGGGTGGCGGGCTCGCCCTGACCGGCGCGGGCATGGCCGTACCGCTGGCGATCGGCGGTGCCCTCGTATTCGGCGTCGGCGCCGGCATGGTCGTGGTCGCCCGGCGGCGCAGGGCCTGACCGGCCGGGCAGGGGCCGGCCGGCGCACCGCCGAGCCTGCCCCGTACCCGCCGGGAGACAACCATGTCCCCTGAACCTGCACCCGTTGAGAGCGACGGCACCGTCCCCGACGAAGACCGCCTGCTCGTACGTCCCTACGTCGCCTCCCCGGCCCCCTCGTCCGGCCCGGCCCCGCTGCCCGAGCCGTCAGAGCCGTCCCGTCCGTTCCATCCGCCCGGTCCGTCCCACCAGTCCCATCCGTCAGGCCTGTCAGGCCCTTCCGGCCCGTTCGGTCCGCCCGTGCCGACGGGCCCGTCCTGGCCGCAGGACATCACTCCGGTCTTCGCACCGGCACGGTTCGCACCGCCCACGAACGGAACCCTCTCACCGTCACCGTCACCGTCCACCTCCTCGGCAACGGCCCCGACCCCGGCGTCCGCACCGAGGTCCGCCTCCGCCGCCGACCGGGGCGAGTGGGCCGACCGGGCAGGCCGGGCGGAGCGGAGCGGCAGTCGGCTTCCGCTCGTCGTCCTCGCCCTGCTCGGGCTCGGGGCCGCGGGCGTGCTCGCGCTGTTGCTGCGCGGCCCCGACCGGGAGCCGCCGCGCACGGTGGTGCCGCCGGGCCTGTCCGTACCGGTGCTCCCGGCGCGCAGTCCGGGCGCCGGAGAGGAGCCGTCGCCGGACGGGGAGTCCGCGGGCCAGGCCGACTCCGGGGCTTCGCCCACGCCGGCCCCGACCACCCCGGGTGCGCCGCCGAGTGCCGGCCGGGACCCGAAGCCGACGGGTCCGACGGGCGCGCAGCCGACGCCGGGCAGGTCCGGGACGCTGCGTCCGGGGGACAGCGGGGCCGCGGTGCGCACCCTTCAGCAACGGCTCTACGCGCAGGGGTTCACGTACGTCTCCGCCACCGGGGTCTACGACGAACAGACCCGGCGCGGTGTCACCCAGCTCCAGCAGAACCGGAGCATCAAGGGCGATCCGCCGGGCGTCTACGGTCCGGCCACGCGGGCCGCCTTCGGGAGCGGCGGCTGAGGCTTCGCTCAGCGCCCGCCGGCGACGCGCAGGATGGTCCCGGTCGTGTACGCGGAGTCCGGGGACAGCAGCCAGGCGATGGCCGCCGCGACCTCCTCGGGCTGCCCCGCGCGCCCGAGCGGGATCTCGGCCGCGGCGAGGGCGGGGCGGTCCGGGTCGCCCATGGCGGCGTGCATATCGGTATCGATGATGCCGGGTGCCACGGCGTTGACCCGGATCCCGTCCGGGCCGAGTTCCTTGGAGAGCCCCAGGGTCAGGGTGTCGGTGGCGGCCTTCGTCGCGGCGTAGTGGACGTAGCGGCCGGGACTGCCGAGGGTGGCGGCCGCGGAGGAGACGTTGACGATGGCCCCGCCGCCGGACGCGGCCATGTCCCGGGCGGCCCGGCGGCAGCAGAGCAGGTACCCGAAGAGGTTCACGTCCAGCACGCGGCGCAGGTCCTCGATCCGGATGTCGGCGAGCCGGCCCGGGGTGCCGGTCACCCCGGCGTTGTTGACCAGGCCGGTCACCGTGCCGAACTCGGCTCCGGCGATGTCGAAGAGCCGGTCCACGCCGCACTCCTCGGACGTGTCGCCGCGCACGGTCACGCACTGGGCACCGGTGGTCCGTACCCGGTCGGCCGTGGTCCTGGCGGCCGCGTCGTCGTGGAGGTAGCCGAGCACGATGTCGTGTCCGTCGGCGGCGAGCCGGACGCACGTGGCGGCGCCGATTCCGCGGCTGCCCCCGGTGACGACGGTGACCGGACGACCTGACATACGAACCTCCTGTGTGACGCGGCACCCCCATGTCGCGGTAAAGGCAGGGGCGTCGCAGGCTAACACCGCGATATGTGCTGGACCAGCGGAAATAGCGGCCCGCAGAGTGGCTGGCGACGACCCTGCCCGCCTCCACCACTACCTAGGAGTGCTTCATGTCCACCCTGCGGGTCACCGCCGAAGAGCTCGCTGTCCATCCGCACCCGAACGCCGACGCGTTGGAGTTGGCGCAAGTCGGCCTCTACCGGGCGGTCGTGGCGAAAGGTGCGTACCGTACCGGTGACTTCGCCCTCTACATACCCGAACAAGCCGTACTGCCCGTCGCGTTGATCGAGGAGCTCGGCCTGACCGGCAGACTCGCCGGCGGGGAGGCGAACCGGGTGAAGGCGGTACGGCTGCGCGGCGAACTGTCCCAGGGGCTGGTCTGCCTGCCGGGCGCGCTGGCCGGCGTGGACCTCGAGCGGGCGGCGTCGGAGGGTACGGACTTCGCCGAGTCCCTCGGCATCGTCAAGTGGTCCCCGCCCGTCCCGACGACCATGGACGGGGACGTGGAGGCCGCCTCCGAGCTGCTTCCGTGGGTGGACGTCGAGAACCTCCAGCGCTACCCCGGCATCTTCGAGCCCGGCGAGCCGGTCGTCCTCACCGAGAAACTGCACGGCACCGCCTGCCTGTTGACCTACATCGCCGAGGACGGCCGGGTGCTGGTCTCCTCCAAGGGCTTCGGGTCCCGGGGGCTGGCGCTCCGGGAGGACGAGCGCAACCTCTACTGGCGGGCGGTACGCGGTCACGGTGTGCCCGAGGCCGCCGCCCGGCTGGCCGCGCGCCTCGGGGCCACCCGGGTCGGGATCTTCGGTGAGGTGTACGGCAAGGGGGTCCAGGACCTGGCTTACGGGACCGACGTCCGCACGGCCGGCGGGGCGCCGGGGTACGCCGTCTTCGACGTCTCCGCGGAGATCGACGGGCAGGTGCGGTGGCTGGACCCGGCGGTGGTCTTCCCGGAGGCCGAACTCCCGCTTGTCCCGAGGCTGTTCGAGGGGCCGTACGGTCTCGACACGGTTCTGGACCGGGCGAGCGGACGGGAGACCGTGTCCGGCCGAGGACTGCACCTGCGCGAGGGTGTCGTCATCCGCCCGGCGACCGAGCGCTACAGCCCCCTGGTCGGGGGCCGGGCCATCGCGAAGGCGGTCAGCCCGGCGTACCTGACGCGCAAGGGCGGCACGGAGTACGAGTGAGGGGATGAGGGGGGCGGGCGAGACGGCCGTGCCGCCGCGCCGGGCCGGACGTGGTCCGCCCGGCGCGGCCTTCCGGGACAAGCGGCCCCCGATACCGCCTATCCTGCCCGGATGCCCGGAACCGACCTGCTCTCCCGCGCGCTCGGCGCGCCCGCGGACCCGTACCTGCGCGCCCTCCCCGAGGCCGTGGCCGCACTGCTGCGCGAGCTCGCCGCGCCGCCCCGGCTCGCGGCGCATCTGCGGCTCGTGCACGACGTGGCCTACGAACTGGCCGACTGGTTCGCCGAGTTCCGTCCGGAGCTGACCCTCGACCGGGAGGCCGTGCTGTTCGGGGCGGCAACGCACGACATCGGCAAGGTGGTGCACCCTGCCGAGCTCTCCGGGCCCGGTTCCGCCCACGAGCCGGCCGGCCGGGAGCTGCTCCTCGCGCACGGGTTCACCCCGGCGCGGGCCCGCTTCGCCGCCACCCACGCCAGTTGGTCGGATACCGGAGCGAGCATCGAGGAACTGCTGGTCAGTGCCGCTGACAAGGTGTGGAAGGGCAAGAGGGTCACCGATCTGGAGGATCTGCTGATCGACCGCCTGGTACGGGCCTCGCCGCCCGGCACCGAGCGCTGGGAGGCGTACCTCGAACTGGAGGGACTGCTCGCCCGGATCGCCGGGGGTGCGGAGGCGCGCCTGGCTTTCCAGGCCGCGTACCCGGTCCACGGCTGACCGGCCGAACCCGCCCCCGGCCCCAGCACACCCGCGGCGGCCACGGGGTCGCTTCCGGCCCGGTCCCGCGCCCGGTCCCGTCCCCGGCCGTGCCCGGTCCCGTCCCCGGCCGTGCCCGGTCCGTGCCAGCCCCTGCCGTGCCGTTGACAGTCGATCAGGTCTGCCGGGATCATCGGGAGAGCGCTCTCCCGTGGATCTGGACGGTTGGTGTAAGGGGTGGACATGCACGACGGTGACGTGGAACGGCTGGCGGACAAACTGGATCCCGCGCAGCAGGTACGGCTGCTGACCGGGGCCGACACCTGGCGGACCCACCCCGAACCGGACGTGGGGCTGCGGGAGATGGTCTTCTCCGACGGGCCGGCCGGGGTGCGCGGGCCCGGCTGGGACGAGCGGTACACCTCGGCGCTGCTGCCCTCCCCGAGCGCGCTCGGGGCGCTCTGGGACGAGGACAGGGTCCGCGGGCTCGGAGCGCTGCTCGGCGACGAGGCCCGCCGCAAGGGTGTGCACGTCCTGCTCGCGCCCACGCTCAACCTGCACCGCAGTCCGCTCGCGGGGCGTCACTTCGAGTGCTTCTCGGAAGACCCGTTGCTCGCGGGCCGTACGGGCGCGGCGCTGGTCCGCGGCATCCAGTCCCGGGGGGTGGCCGCGACCGCGAAGCACTACGTGGCCAACGACTCCGAGACGCAGCGGCTGACCGTCGACGTACGGCTCGGCGAACGGGTGCTGCGCGAGCTCTACCTCGCGCCCTTCGAGGCCGCGGTCCAGGCCGGGGCATGGCTCGTCATGTCGGCGTACAACAAGGTCAACGGAACGACGATGAGCGAGAGTTCCCTGCTCGCTGAGCCGCTCAAGGGGGAGTGGGGCTTCGACGGAGTGGTCGTCTCCGACTGGGGCGGCGTCCGCTCGACCGTGGCCTCGGCCGTGGCCGAGCAGGACCTGGCGATGCCAGGCCCTGGCGGGATGTGGGGCGAGTCCCTGGTGGAGGCGGTGCGGAGCGGGCGGGTCCCGGCGGACGCGGTGGAACGCAAGCTGCGCAGGCTGCTCCGTCTGGCCGCCCGGGTCGGAGCCCTCACCCCCACCGACACCCCGCCCACCTCACCCCCGGCCACCCCGGCGACCGCCGCCACTCCGGCCCCGGCCACCTCGGGCCCCGCGTGCCCCGGCGACGCCGGCCCATCCGGTGCGGGGGCCGGCGGCGGGAGCCTCGGGGGGGCGGGCTCGGCTCCCGGGGGCGCCGACGACGTCCGGCGCGAGCTGCGCGAAGCGGCCGCCGCGAGCTTCGTGCTGCTGGAGAACCGGGGCGTTCTGCCCCTGGTGGGGGGCGCGCTGAGCCGTGTCGCCGTCATCGGGGTGCACGCCGTTGAGCCCCGGGTCCAGGGCGGTGGCAGCTCCGAGGTGTTCCCGCGGCGGGTGGTCAGCCCGCTGGAAGGGCTGCGGGAGGTACTGCCGCCGCACGTCCGGGTCGTGTACGAACCCGGCCCCGCGCCCGAGGGCAGCGGCGGGCTGGCCGCGCTGGGCGCACGGCACGCCCGTGACCCGGAGAGCGGCGCCCCCGGCGTACGGCTGCGGGTGCTCGATGCCGCCGGAGCCGTGCTGTACTCCGCCCACCAGCCCTCCGGACGGGTGCTGGAGCCCGACCTGCCGCCGGGCGCCCACACCGTGGAGCTCGCCGCCGTGCTCCACCCCGACACGACCGGCCCCTGGATGCTCGGGCTCGGCGGCTTCGGCGCACTGCGACTCGCCGTGGACGGAACGACCGTGCTCAGCGGCGAGTTCCCGCCCGAGACCGAGGACCCGGCCGTCATCCACGTCCGCCCGCCCCAGCACACCGCCCGCGTCCCGCTCGCCGCCGGCCGGCCCGTCCACGTTCTCGCAGGGCGCGAGCTCGCCCCCGGCACCGGCCGGGCGACCGTCCTCACCGCGGCGCCGCCCGTACCTGACCCGGCCGAGGCGCTCGCCGCCGCCACGGCCGCGGCCCGGGCCGCCGACGTGGTGGTCGTGGTCGTCGGCACCACCGAGGGCGGCGAGTCCGAGGGCTTCGACCGGGTGTCGCTCCGACTGCCCGCCCCGCAGGACGAGTTGGTCGCGGAACTCGTCCGCGCGAACCCTCGTACCGTGGTCGTCGTCAACTCCGGCGCCCCCGTGGAGCTGCCCTGGCGCGAGGCTGCCGGAGCCGTCCTCCTCGCCTGGTTCCCCGGTCAGGAGGCCGGGCGCGCCCTCGCCGACGTCCTCGTGGGCGCCGCCGAGCCCGGCGGACGGCTCCCCACCACCTGGCCCGCCAGCCTCGACGACGCCCCCGTGCGCACCACGCACCCCACCGGCGGACGGCTCCCGTACGAGGAGGGTCTGCACATCGGCCACCGCGCCTGGCTGCGCGCGGGCGCCGAAGGCGCGGCCCCCGCGTACTGGTTCGGGCACGGACTCGGCTACACCACCTGGGAGTTCGAGCGGATCGACGCCCCCGCTCCGGCGCCCGGCGGCTACGAGATCCCCGTGACCCTCCGCAACACCGGCACCCGGCGCGGCCGCGAGGTCGTCCAGCTCCACCTGTCCCGCCCGGACTCGGCGGTCGAGCGCCCGGTGCGCTGGCTCGCGGGCTGGGCGGCGGCGCGGGCGGAGCCGGGGGAGCGGGTGACGGTGTACGTACGGATCACCGCGCGGGCCCTGCAGCACTGGTGCCCGGAGGCGGCGGAGTGGCGGACGGAGCCGGGCCGGTTCGCCGTGCTGGCCGGTCGCAGCGCGGGCGATCTGCCGCTCAGGGGAGCGATCGACGTCTGAGCCCGGGCGGCTACAGTGCCGCCATGGACGCAGCGAACACCGCCGCCGGGACGGCGCCGACCCTGGAGGACGTGGCGCGCGCGGCCGGGGTGTCCCGGGCCACGGTGTCCCGCGTGGTCAACGGCGTGCGCAATGTGGATCCCGTCATCCAGCAGGCGGTCCAGCGGGCCGTCGCCGAGACCGGGTACGTACCGAACCGGGCGGCCCGCTCCCTGGTCACCCGGCGGTCGGGCGCGGTCGCGCTGGTGGTTTCGGGCGCGGGTGCGGACACCGACCGGGTCTTCCGTGACCCCTTCTTCGGGCGGGTGGTGAGCGGGGTCGTACGGGCGCTGCGTCCGCGCGGGGTGCATCCGGTGCTGCTGTTCGCCGACGGGCAGGCGGACCGCGCGCAGGTCCTCGCGTACCTCGCGCAGGGCGGCGCGGACGGCGCACTGCTCGTGACCACCGACGGCCGTGACCCGCTGCCCGGAATGCTCGCGGCCGCCGGCCTGCCCGCGGTGCTCTTCGCGCGTCCGGCTCCCGGGGTTCCGCTGGACTGGGTCGACCTGCGCCACCGTGAGGGCGGGGCGCTGGCGGCGCGGCACCTCCTGGCCCGGGGCTGCCGGAGGCTGGTCGCCATCGGCGGTCCGGCGGACGTGCCGGCGAGCCGTGAGCGGGTGGAAGGCTTCCGCGAGGCGCTGTCCGGCAGCACGGCGCGGGTGGCCGAAGCGGACTTCACCCTGGACGGCGGCGAGCAGGCGATGCGCGTCCTGCTGGCCGAACGGCCCGACCTGGACGGGGTGTTCGCGGCGAACGACCTGATGGCCCAGGGGGCCTGCCTGGTGCTGCGCGAACTCGGCCGCCGGATCCCGGACGACGTCGCGGTGGTCGGCTTCGACGACTCCGGCGCCGCGGTGGCGTCCAGGCCACGGCTGACGACGGTCCGTCAGCCGGTGGAGGACATGGCGGCGGAGATGGTCCGCCTGCTCCTGGACCGGGTGGAGGGAACGGCTGTCGCGGCCGACCCGGCGGCGGTGCTCTTCGATCCGGAGCTGGTCGTGCGCGACTCGGCCTGACGGCCGCTTCGCACGCAGCGTCAAGGAAGGCCGCGTGCTGCGTTCACTTCCGGATCGGGGCCGTTCCTAGGGTTCTGAGGTGCCGGTTCGCCGAACCGGCCGGAAACCCCAGGAGGAACAAGATGTCAACGCGACTGCGTCGTACCGTCATCGGCGCGCTCACCACGGGCGTGCTGGCCGCCGCCGTGGTGGGCGGATCCGCGGGGAGCGCCTCGGCGCACTCCTACGCGGACCGCCTCGTGAAGGGGGAGTTCCTCCGTGCCGGGGACTACATCCAGCGATCGACGCTGACCGGAGGCCTCTTCACGCTGGTCATGCAGTCCGATGGCAACCTGGTGGAGTACCGCAGCGAGGGCTCGGGCGGGCGGAAGGTCTGCTGGGCTTCCAACACCCAGTACGCGGGAGGCACTTACGTGGTCTACCAGCAGGACGGGAACTTCGTCATGTACCCCGACTGGAGCACCCGTGCCGTGTGGTCGAGCAACACCTACAACGGCGCCGGAAGCACCGTCGACATGAACAAGTTCGGCGTCCTGTACGTCGGCACCACTCAGGTCGGCAACCAGTGCCCCCGGTAGAGCCCTGACCGCGGATCCACCGGGCCGCCCCGGAGGCGTGGCGGGCGGTCAGCCGGCGGGTGCGGCCGCCTGTCCGCCCGTCGGCGCCTTGCCGCGGGTCTCCAGGGACGTCTGCCAGCCCGGGGCCTCCGCCGGAGGCCCCGGCGGGGTGCGGCGGCCGCCCGTGGTGAAGAAGGCGGCCAGGGGGAGGGTGGCCGCGCCCACCGTGACGGCGTCCGGGCCCAGTGAGCCCATGTCGATGGTGACCCGGGCGGCCGGGTGGCGCAGGGAGTAGCGCTTCGCGTGCTCCCGTACCGCCGGGAGGATGTGGGCACCGAGCATCAGGCCGGCCCACCCGCCGATCAGGATCCGCTCCGGCTGGAACAGGTTGATCACGTCCGACAGGCCGGCGCCCAGGTACTCGGCCGTCTCGTCGAGCACCTCCAGGGCCACCGCGTCGCCGGAGACCGCCGCCGCCAGCAGTGCGGCCAGGGCGTCCTCCTCGTCCCCCTCGACGGCTCCTCCGCCGCCGCCCCGCTCCGCCCACCGCGCCAGCAGCGACTCCGCGCCCGTGTAAGCCTCCAGGCAGCCCAGCGCCCCGCACCGGCAGCGCCGCCCCCGGACCTGGACCGTGAGGTGGCCCCACTCCAGTGGCACGCCCTCGGTGGTGCCGCCGTCCGGGGAGCCGTCGGTGATCAGGCTCGCGCCGACGCCGGAGCCGAAGAGCACGACCACCGCGTCGCGCGCCCCGCGCCCCGCGCCGAACCACATCTCCGCCTGGCCGAGGGTGCGCGCCCCGTTGTCGATGATGTACGGGACATCGTGAGGGACGGCCCGCGTCTCGCGCAGCAGTGCCTCCAGCGGGACCGCGTCCCAGCCGATGGTCTGGCCGTGGACCACGGTGCCGCCGGGCGCGTCGCGGTCCACGATGCCCGGTACGCCGATGCCGACCCCGAGGAGGCGGTCCGTACCGACCCCGGCCTCCGCGAGGACGGTGGCGATCCCGGTCCGTACGTGGTCGACGATCGGGCCGACGTCGTAGCAGCCGCGCGGTTGCAACGGCAGCTCGGTGCGCGCCAGTTCGGTGAGCGTCAGGTCGAACAGCTCGACCCTGACCCGGGTTTCGCCGACGTCGATGCCGATCATGTGTGCGCTGCCGGGTGCGACGCGCAGCAGCGTACGCGGGCGGCCGCCGTCCGAGTCGACGATTCCGGCCTCCTCCAGCAGTCCGTCCGCGACGAGTTCACCGACCACGTTGCTGACGGACCCTGAGCTCAGACCGGTCGCGGGGCCCAGTTCCTGCCGGCTCATGGGCCCGCCGAAGTACAACCGCTGCAGTACGGCACTGCGGTTGCCCCTTCGCAGGTCCCGTACCGTACGTCCATTGCGCCCCGTGGTCATGTGGCTCCTTCCGCCCTGACATCGATCGCAACATACCCTTGCGCGACCCCTTGACGCGACCCTTTCACGAGGCTTAACTCACGTCCTAAATTAAGGCCTGGAAAGAGCGGAGCCGTCGAGTACCCGGTTGGGGCCGGATGCTCGCACCGTCCACCGGCCTTTCTCCTTCACCCCTGCCGAAAGGGACCGAGCCGCCATGCGCAGAACCCGCGCCGCCGCCGTCACCGCCGTCACCGTCTCCATGCTCGCAGCCGCCACCGCCTGCGGAGGGGGTTCCGCGACCGAAGGGGGCTCGAACAAGTCTCCCAAGGAGATCACCTACTGGGCGTCCAACCAGGGCCCGGACATCGCGGCGGACCAGGCGACGCTCGGCCCGGAGCTGAAGAAGTTCGAGGAGCAGACGGGGATCAAGGTCAAGCTCGAAGTGGTGCCGTGGTCGGACCTGCTCAACCGGATCCTCGCCGCCACCGCCTCCGGGCAGGGCCCGGACGTCCTGAACATCGGCAACACCTGGTCCTCCTCCCTGCAGGCCACCGGGGCGCTCCTGCCCTGGGACGCGAAGAACTTCGACGCGATCGGCGGCAAGGACCGGTTCGTGGACTCGGCCATCGGCTCGGCCGGCGCCGCGGGCAAGGACCCGGCCGCCGTCCCGCTCTACTCGATGTCCTACGCGCTCTACTACAACAAGAAGATGTTCCAGGAGGCGGGCATCGAGAAGCCCCCGGCCACCTGGGACGAGATGGTCACCATCGGCCAGAAGCTGTCCAAGGACGGCAAGTGGGCGCTGGGTGCCGAGGGCGCGAACCTGTCCAACAACATCCACCAGGCCTTCGTCTTCTCCCAGCAGCACGGCGCGTCCTTCTTCGACGCGAGCGGAAAGCCCACCTTCGACACTGCGGAGAACGTCGACGCGGTCAAGCAGTACGTCGACCTGATGGCGAAGGACAGGATCATCGCCCCGGGCAACGCGGAGTACGACAAGAACCAGTCCCTCCAGGACTTCGCCAACGGCAAGACCGCCATGGTGCTCTGGCAGAGCGCGGCCAGCAGTTTCAAGACCCACGGCATGAAGGAAGGCGACTGGGGCACGGCTCCCGTCCCGGTCCCGGCCGGCGGCACCCCGGGCACCGGCAAGAACGTCAACTCCATGGTCGCCGGCATCAACATGGCCGTCTTCAAGAACACCGACAACATCGACGGCTCCCTGAAGTTCGTGAAGTTCATGACCGGCGACGAGGAGCAGAAGCTCCTCAACAAGACCTACGGCTCCATCCCGCCGGTCAAGGCCGCCCAGTCGGACCCCGCCTTCGCCAACGAGGACCTCACGGTACTCCGCAACACCCTCTCCACCAGCGCCGCCCCGCTCCCGCAGGTCCCCGAGGAGTCGCAGTTCGAGACCGCCGTCGGCACCGCCGTCAAGGAGCTGTTCGCCGACGCCGCGGCCGGCCGCGCGGTGACCACCGAGTCGGTCAAGGCGAAGCTCACCAAGGCCCAGCAGCAGATGCAGAAGTGAGTATCCGTCCATGACCTCCGCCACGGCGGGAAGGGTGCGGCGTACCACTGCCCGGGTACGCCGCACCGGGCGCCTGCGCCGCGCCGCCCTGCCCTACCTCCTGCTCCTGCCCGCCCTGCTCTTCGAACTGCTCATCCACCTCGTACCGATGGTGATGGGCATCGTGATGAGCTTCCGGAAGCTGACCCAGTTCTTCATCCGTGACTGGTCCAGCGCCCCGTGGTCGGGCCTCGACAACTACAGCCTCGCCGTGGACATCGACAAGCCCGTCGGCGAGGCGCTGCTGAACTCCTTCTTCACCACCTGCCTGTTCACGCTCCTGTCGGTGGCCCTGTGCTGGTTCCTCGGCACCGCCACCGCGGTGTTCATGCAGGAGACCTTCCGCGGCCGCGGACTCCTGCGCGGCCTGTTCCTGATCCCTTACGCACTGCCCGGCTACGCGGCCGTCATCACCTGGGCGTTCATGTTCCAGCGGGACAACGGCCTGGTGAACCACGTCATCCACGACCAGCTGGGCCTCGGCGGCGCCCAGCACACCTTCTGGCTGCTGGGCGACAACAGCTTCTGGGCCCTGCTGACCGTGTCCGTCTGGAAGGGCTGGCCGTTCGCCTTCCTCATCGTGATGGCCGCGCTCCAGAACATCCCCAAGGACCTCTACGAGGCGGCCGCGCTGGACGGGGCCGGCATCTGGCAGCAGATCCGCCGGATCACGCTGCCCTCGGTCGGCGCCGTCAACCAGGTACTGATCCTGGTGCTGTTCCTGTGGACGTTCAACGACTTCAACACGCCGTTCGTGCTGTTCGGCAAATCGGCCCCCGTGGCGGCCGACCTCATCTCCATCCACATCTACCAGTCCAGCTTCGTGACCTGGAACTTCGGCACCGGCTCGGCCATGTCCGTCCTGCTGCTGCTCTTCCTGCTGCTGGTCACCGCCGTCTACCTGTTCTTCACGACGCGGGGACGGAAGGAAGCCGATGCCTGACCGCAGCCGCCGCCCCCGTACGAAGTCGCCGCTCGACCCCCCGATCTCGTTCAAGGTCGTCCGCGCGGTCTTCCTCACCCTGCTGGCCGGATTCGTCGCGCTGCCCGTCTACGTGATGATCGCCAGCTCCCTCAAACCCCTCAAGGACGTGGCCGGACAGTTCCGCTGGATACCCAGCGGGCTCACCGTCCGCCCCTACATCGACATCTGGCACACGGTCCCGCTCGCCAAGTACTTCGTGAACTCGCTGATCGTCGCGGGAGCCGCCACGGCCTGCTCCGTCGTCGTCGCCGTCTTCGCGGCCTACGCGGTCAGCCGCTACCGCTTCCGCGGCAAGCGCCTGTTCACGGTGACCGTGCTCTCCACCCAGATGTTCCCCGGGATCCTCTTCCTGCTCCCGCTGTTCCTGATCTTCGTGAACATCGGCAACACCACCGGGATCGCACTGTACGGATCCCGGGGCGGGCTGATCCTCACCTACCTCACCTTCTCCCTCCCCTTCTCCATCTGGATGCTCATCGGGTACTTCGACTCGGTACCCCGCGACCTCGACGAGGCCGCCACCGTGGACGGCTGCGGTCCCCTCGGCGCGCTCTTCCGCGTCGTGATCCCCGCCGCCGTACCCGGCATCGTCGCGGTGGCCGTCTACGCGTTCATGACCGCGTGGGGCGAAGTGCTCTTCGCCTCCGTCATGACGAACGACGCCACCCGGACCCTCGCCGTCGGACTGCAGGGCTACTCCACGCAGAACGACGTGTACTGGAACCAGATCATGGCCGCCTCGCTCGTCGTCAGCATCCCCGTCGTCGCCGGATTCCTGCTGCTGCAGAGGTACTTGGTGGCCGGACTCACGGCAGGAGCCGTCAAATGACCCTTTCCGAGACCCGTTTCGAAACCGCCCGAGACTCGATCGACCTCGCCGCCCTCCCGCGCGACTTCGTCTGGGGCACCGCGACCTCCGCCTACCAGATCGAGGGAGCCGTGGCCGAGGACGGCCGCGCCCCCTCCATCTGGGACACCTTCACCCGCGTTCCCGGCGCCATCGACGGCGGGCACACCGGCGACACCGCCTGCGACCACTACCACCGCTGGCGCGAGGACATCGGCCTGATGCGCGGGTTGGGCACCAACGCCTACCGGCTCTCCGTCGCCTGGCCGCGCGTCGTGCCCGGCGGCGACGGCCCGGTCAACGCCAAGGGCCTCGACTTCTACGACCAGTTGATCGACGGCCTGCTCGCCGCCGGCATCGAGCCGTCCGTCACCCTCTACCACTGGGACCTGCCGCAGGCCCTCCAGGACCGGGGCGGCTGGCCCGAGCGGGCCACCGCCGAGCACTTCGCCGCGTACGCCGGAGTCGTCGCGGAACGCCTCGGCGACCGGGTCACCCAGTGGGCGACCCTCAACGAGCCGCTGTGCTCGGCATGGATCGGCCACCTGGAGGGCAGGATGGCCCCCGGCTGGACCGACCTGACCGCGGCCGTCCGCGCCTCCTACCACCTGCTGCTCGGCCACGGGCTGGCCGCGCAGGCCGTCCGTGCCGCAGCACCCGGCGCGCAGATCGGCATCGTCAACAACCTCTCGACCGTCGAGCCGGCCACCGACAGCGACTCCGACCGCGCGGCCGCCCGCCGGATGGACGGCCACGTCAACCGCTGGTGGCTCGACCCGGTCCACGGCCGCGGCTTCCCCGCCGACATGCGGGAGGCCTACGGAGTCGACCTCCCCGAGCGGCCCGGCGACCTCGAGACCATCGCCGCCCCGCTCGACTGGATCGGCCTGAACTACTACTTCCCGCAGGTGGTCACCGCCGACCCGCACGGTCCCGCCCCCTACGCCCGGATGATCGACCGCCCGGGCGTCCCGCGCACCGGCATGGACTGGGAGGTCGACGCCGGCGGCCTGGAGGCCCTGATCATGCGGCTTGCCGAGGAGTACGGAGCCCAGCGCATCCTCATCACCGAGAACGGCTCCTCGTACCCCGACACCGTCGCTCCCGACGGCAGCGTCCACGACCCCGAACGCACCGCGTACCTGACGGCCCACCTGGCCGCCTGCGCCCGCGCGGCCCGCCGCGGCGCACCGCTGGCCGGCTACTACGCCTGGTCCCTCCTCGACAACTTCGAATGGGCCTACGGCTTCGACAAGCGCTTCGGGCTGGTCCACGTGGACTACGACACGCAGGTGCGCACGGTCAAGAGCAGCGGACACCACTACGCCGACGTGATCGCCGCCCACCGGGCACTGTAGGCACCGGCTCCCCGCCCTGCGCCCCGCCTCCCCGGGTCCGCTCCGCCGCGCCGCGCCCGCCCGTCCTCCCCGGGCGGGCGCGGCCTTTCGTGGTGGGATGGAGAAGGGGCACACACCGGACACCACCGGTTCACGGAGAGGCGAGGGCGATGTCCGAACACGCAGAGGGCACCATGCGGGCGATGACGTACGAGACGTACGGCGGGACGGAGGTGCTCTCCGAGACCCGGCTCCCCGTGCCCAAGGTCGGCCCCGGCGAGGTCCTCGTGCGGGTCCGGTACGCCTCCGTCAACCCCGTCGACTGGAAGATCATGGCGGGTGGGCTCGACGGGCTCATGGACGTCGTGTACCCGGTCGTGCCCGGCTGGGACGTGGCCGGAACCGTGGAGTACGTCGGCATCGACACCCCCGAGTTCACGGCCGGCGACGAGGTCGTCGCCTACGCCCGCAAGGACTACGTGCACGGCGGTACCTTCGCCGAGTTCGTCACCGTGCCCGTACGGGCCCTCGCGCCCAAGCCGGCCTCCCTGAGCTGGGAGCAGGCCGCGGGGTTGCCCCTGGCCGGCCTCACCGCGTACCAGCTGCTGACACGCCTGGAGACGGGCAAGGAGGACACCGTGCTCGTGCACGGCGCCGCGGGCGGCGTCGGCTCACTCGGCGTCCAGATCGCGCGCGCCCTCGGGGCCCGGGTCATCGGCACCGCCTCCGCGCGCAACCACGACCGGCTTCGGGAGCTCGGCTGCGAACCCGTCGAGTATGGGGACGGACTCGCCGGCCGGGTCCGCGACCTGGCTCCCGACGGGGTCACCGTCGTCGCCGACTTCGTCGGGGGAGTCCTCGACACCACCCTGGAGGTACTGGCCGAGGGCGGCCGGCACGCGTCCATCGCCGACCACACGGTGCTCGGCGCCGGGGGCCAGTGGATGTGGGTCCGGCCCGTCGGCGCGGACCTGGCCGAGCTCGGCCGGCTGGCCGACGCCGGGCAGCTCACGGTCACGGTCGCCGAGTCCTTCCCGCTCGCCGACCTGGCGGCCGCCTTCGCGCTCAGCCAGGCCGGCCACACCGCGGGGAAGATCGTCGTCGAGCTCTGAGCGGAGCCCGCCGGTTCCATTCGAAGACCCTGCGCGCCGCCCCGGACCCGCTCCCGGTCCCGGTCCGGTGGACGTGACCGCGCGCCGCCCGGGTCAGGTTCGGGCGGCGCGCGGAGCGTGCGGAGCGTCGGGCCAGGGATCAGGCGTAGACGCCGAAGTGGAACAGGGAGTACCCGTAACCGGTGCCCCGCTGGGTCAGTGCGAGGCGCACGTACCGGCCCGACGCGGAGATGTCGAAGTCGTCGATGCCCCCGTCCCCGGTCGAAGTGGCGTAGGCCGTACGCCAGTTCTGGCCGTCGTCCGACACCTGGATGGTGTACGCCTTCCCGTACGCCGTCTCCCACACCAGCTGCGCGTGCTTCAGCTGCTTCACCGAACCCAGGTCGACCTGGAGCCACTGGGCGTCCGACCAGGTACTGGCCCAGCGCGTGGCGTCGTTGCCGTCCGTGGCCAGATGCGGACCACAGGGGCAGCCGCCGTACCCGTCGTTCTGGTAAGTGGAAGCGGTCGTCGGCCGGTTCAGCGCGACGTTCGTCCCCGAAACCGGCGGCGGAACCACCTTCACCGAGCGCTGCTCGACTCCCACGTTGCCCCGGCCGTCCTTCACCTTGACGTAGAGCTTCCACGCACCGGTCTTCGCCGGGGCCGTGACCTTGAGCGTGCCGTTGCCCAGGTTCGTCGACGGCACGGAGATCAGGCCGTTGCCCCCGTCGACGTACTTGCTGCCCCACAGGACCTCGTACGCGAGCTGGTCGCCCTCGGGGTCGGTCGCGGGAGCCTGGACCGTCACCTCCTTGCCGGCCGGGACGGCGCCCGGGTCGGGGACGGACGGGACCGAGACGGTGGGCGGCAGGTTGTCACCGGCCGTGCTGCCGGCGTACGCGCGCTTGACCGCGTAGTACATCTTGCGGCGCTCGCCGGCCGGGGTCAGGTTGAACCAGTGACCGCCGAAGTCGTACTCGGTTCCGTAGTGGAAGACCGTCGCGCCCAGCGCCACCCCCCGGTGGCCCGTGACGCAGTTCCAGGCGTTGGTGTAGCCGTCCGCCTTGGCCTGGTCGCCGGGCTCCAGCGGGACGCCGTTCGCGTCGTTCGGCACCTCCCACTCACCCGCCGGACCGGTCTCCGTGATGATGTAGGGCTTGGTGTAACCACCCTGCTCCCAGGCCTGCTTGACCCCGCAGGCCTCCTTGTAGGAGTTGACCGCGTAGAGGTCCAGGTCGGGCGAGTTGCGCTTGTAGTACGTCCAGGCACCCACCCACGCGTCGGTGGAGGTGACCGGGTGGTTGGCGTCGATGCGGTGGATGGCCTTCGCCACGTCGTTCACGAACGTCGTGTACGCGCCCCGCTGGTTCTCCAGCTCCGTGCCGCTGTAGCAGTTCTGCAGGCCGAGCACCGACTCGTTGCCGACGTTCCACATCAGCACGGCCGGGTTCTCGCGGTAGGCCTGCACCCACTTGGTGAACTCGGTCAGCATGTTGTTCTTGTACGTCGTGTCCGTGACGTAGTTCGTGCAGCCGCCGCTGCCCGGACCGCCGCCGGGCTGCAGCCAGAAACCGGCCACGACCTTGATGCCGTTCGCGGCGGCGGCGTCGAACAGCTGGGCGCTGCTCCCGTCGGTGCCCCAGGTGCGGATGGTGTTGGCGCCCAGCGACTTCACGTCAGGGAGCAGGCGTGCGGCGTCGGCCGGGGAGGGACCCCAGGTGACGCCCTTGACGAGGTACGGAGAACCGTTGACGGTCAGCTGCCAGTTGCCCTGGGCGCCGGTCACCTTGACCACGCTGCCGGCGGCTTGCGCCGGGCCCGCGGGGACGAGGGTGACGGCGCCCGCGAGCAGGGCGGCGGTGGCGACGGTGCTGCGCATGCGGGAGAGCATGCAGGAACCTCCTTGGGAGGGTGTGGGGGTGCGGATGCGGGTGCGGGGATCCGTTACGGGAGGCGGTAGTCGGGGCCGAGTACGGCGCCGGCGGCCGGGTGGGTCTCGTCGTAGCCGCGGGCGTTGCACTGGAGCCCGCCCTTGATGCAGTGCTCGACGAGGGCGTTCAGGGTCCGGTCGTCCCACGCGTTGAAGAAGTCGTAGTGGAACGTGTGGCCGGACCCGCTGGAGAGCCTGACCTGCGACATGTCACCGCTGACCGGGAACGCCATCTTGAACTCGACCATCGGGACCGCGACCGGGTGGTCGGCGGGGCAGACGTTGTCGTTGTTGCCGGGCTTCACCACCGGGTAGGCCATGTGCGCCTTGTGGTCCGGGGTGTCCAGGTTCCTTCCGTCCCAGCAACTGGGTGACTGCATGCGGATGTTGAGCTGGGAGCCGGCCGGGCAGTTCGCCGGGAACTCGGTGTTCTTGAAGCTGTCACCGCACTCCCATCCCTCGACCCAGCCCTTGTGGCCGCGGAACTCGGCCGCCGTCTGCGTCGGGCTGCCGACGACGAACCGCAGGCCCTTGGGGAAGGGGCGCACGCTCGTGTAGTCGGTGACCCCGGTCTTGTAGTAGATGACTTGCGGTCCGGTGGGCAGGATCTTCTGGTTGCCGTTGTAGAGCGAGGGCATCCAGTAGCCGGACAGGTCGCCGACCGCGTTGCAGGCCGTGCCGCCGGCGCTCAGCGAGGCGGTGGTGCTGTTGGCGTCCGTGCCGGTGTTGCCCATGAAGGTGTGGTCGTGCGAGGCGCCGGGCCGGCCCGCGTAGACGATCGGGTCGTCCGGGGCGGTCCTGCTGACCGAACAATTGGCCTGGAACTCGTGGAAGTAGCGGTCCGGCGGGTTGTTCCAGGACGAGGTCACACCGGTGACCTGCGGAACGGCCGGGATGTAGCCGTCACCGTCGGGGTCGTCGCCCCCGGCGACCGCCGCCACGGCGGAGTGGTCCATGTTCATGTGGACGTCGCCGGAGTCGGGCGAGGCCTGCGCGGTGAGCGCGGTGGCGCCGAGACCGGCTGCCGCGGTCACGGCGACGGCCGCCGAGACCAGGAGGGCGGACAGGGTCCGCGGTCGGAGATTCATCGTTCAGCTCCTTCTGGGGGGTGGGAGAGCCCGTGAGCGTCCGGGAGGGCCCGGGAGGGCATGGGAGAGCGCTCTCTCGGATGTCCCGGAAAACGCGGGGCGACCGGTGGTCGCCCCGCGAACCGGGGGTCAGGGGTTGATCAGGGGAAAGAGACGACGGTGGACGGGGTGGTCGACGTACCCGACGTCGCCGCGCCCGTGTTGTTGATGACGTGCTCGTACTGGCCGTTGCCGCCGAGCGAGACCACGAGGAGGTCGTGGAACTTCACGCCCGGCTTCACCGGGACCTCGAAACCGTGGTCCTGACGGATCGTCGGGTCGACGTTGTAGTAGCAGTAGCTGCCAAGGCCCCAGCCCTCGTGGGTGTTGACCGAGTCGGCGACCTTGTAGGCGGCGAACCCCTTGACCGAACCGTTCTGGACGGCGGCCTGGTTGGGGGCGTCGTACGACTTCTCGTTCTGGAAGAAGATCGTGCGTCCGCGCTCGCCGTTCCACTCCACGTCGTACTTGTTGAAGTGCTCCACGAACAGGCCGGTGGCCAGTACGTCGTCACCGTTGACGCGGAACCCGTAGTCGGAGCGGTTGGTCTCCCAGCCCACCCCGTCGCCGTGGTCGGCGCGCCAGATCCAGGTGTGGTCGACGATCGTGTCGTGGTTGTTGATCACCATGCCGGCCGTGGCCTTGCCCGCGCCGGCGCCGCCGACCCGGATGAAGACGTCCTGGACGGTGGTCGGGTTCGCCCCGTGGTCCGTGGTGGTGCCGGCCGGGCCGACCTCCAGCAGGGTGGGGGAGTTGACCTGGCCCGCGTCGATCAGGAAACCGGCGAGCTTGACGCCGTCGACGTCGGCGACCTTCATCGCCGTCACCCCGTTGTCCGGGATGACGGTGGCCAGGCCCAGGCCCAGTACGACCGTGTCGGCACGGTTGACCTGGATGGGCTGGTCGACGTGGTAGACGCCCGGGGTGAGGAGCAGGTGCAGGCCCTGGGCCAGCGCCTGGTTCATCGTGGCGGCGCTGGTGCCCGGCTTGGCCACGTAGAACTGGCTGAGCGGGATCGAGGTGCCCTGCGGGGTGCCGTTGCCCCAGGAGGTGCCGCGGGCGTTCACGCGCTTGGCCGGGACGAAGACCTTGTACTCGGAGCCGTCCAGGTAGAGGAAGGGCTTCTCGCGGGAGACCGGGGTGGTGTCGAGCGTGGTGTAGCGCGGCTCGGGGAAGCCCTGTGCGGGCGCTCCGACGGTGCCGGAGAAGACCTGGTTCCAGACTCCGTTGGACCAGCCGCCGATAGAGCTGTCGCGGGTGTACCACTGCTGCTGCGAGTAGTTGCCGACCTGGCCGTCGATCCTGGAGTCGGCGATGAAGCCGCCCGAGGACCAGCCGTAGCCGGACGGGGCCAGGTTGAGGCCGCCCTTCACGTGCATCCGGCGGAACGGTGCGGCCTGCGAGACGGCCCAGCGGTCGGTGCCGTTGACCGGGTTGAGCGCCAGGTTCTCGGCCGAACGCCAGAAGTTCTGGGTGGCGTTGCCGCCGAACCAGCCGGCGTCGACCGTCACGTCACTGTTGATGGTGGTGTCGTCGGGGTTGAGGCCGAGTCCGGAGATCGAGGTGTAGAAGCCGATCTGGGCGTTGAGGCCGTTGTAGGTACCCGGCTTGAACAGGAACTGGTAGCGCCCGGAGCCGAACTGGGCCGACTCCTGCTGGGCGAAGACCTGGTCCAGCCTGGCCTGGATGTTCGGGGTGGAGGGATCGAAGACGATCACGTTGGGGCCGAGGTCGCCGCCGCCGGGCAGCTGCGGGCCGGTCCCGCCGGTCGTCCCGTACACCTGGAACTCCCAGAGCGAGTAGCCGTATCCGGTGGTGCGCTGGGTGCCGTACACGCGGACGTAGCGGGCGGTGCCGGTGATGTCGTGGGTCTGGACCCCGCCGGTGGAGTTGGCCGTGGAGTAGGCCGTGGACCAGTTGGTGCCGTCCGTGGACAGCTCGACGTGGTAGGCCTTCGCGGCCGCGGTCTCCCAGCGCAGGACGACCTGGCTCAGCTGGGCGGCGGCGCCGAGGTCGACCTGTATCCACTGCGGGTCGGCGAACTGGCTCGACCAGCGCGTGCCGTTGTCGCCGTCGACGGCCGCGGAGGCGGGCGTGCCGGCGCCCTCGACGGAGGAGGCGGTGGCGGGCTTGCCCTGGGAGAGGAGCGTGGGCGCCGCGGTGGCGGCGGTGCTCGGGAGGAGCACGAGGAGGGCCGCGACGAGTACGGCGGCGAGGGACGCGACGGTCAGCCGTGCGGGACGTCCGTGCCGTGGGCGCGGCGGACGATCGGAGAGGAGGGGCATGCGGGGCTACTCCTGACGTTGTGGATCCGGGGGGATCGAAGCGTGAGTGAACTGCCCTGCGCGGAGGCCGTCAAGGGTTTGAACGTTCATGAACTGAAGATCCAATGAGGTGTCAAACACGCATCAGGCCTGTGAACTTGGAGTTTCTTCAATCCTTGTGAAAAGTATTGACGAAAAAACTTCACAGATCTCTACTGATGTTCTGACCGCTCCGTCTCGCCGTGCCCGCTGTGGCGGGACGGAGCCTTGGTCAGGAATCTTCGGCACGTTCGGAGAATGGGGCCCGATGCCTGGGCAAGTGGTGTGCTGTGTTCGTTACTTGTCGTCGTGGACGACAGTGGTGCGGCGATCGTCAGGAGAGGTCGGGGACTTCGCCACCGGCCGCCCAGGTCACTTCGGTGCCGGGAACGGTTGCCGACCAGGGGCCGCCGAGGCCGGCCAGGACGGTCGCGTCGGGCGGTGTGGGGCCGAGGCCGATCGCGTAGCGGGCCAGGGTCGCCGTCCGCTCGTAGGGTCGGGGCCAGGCGTGCGCCTCCGCGCAGCCCGCCTCCTCGAGGGCGCCGAGCAGGGAGCGGAGCCGGCCGCGCGTCCGGCCGAGGTTCTCCTCGAAGTCCGCGGGCCGGGCCCCCGTCACGGTGACGACGGCCCAGGCGGCGTGCCAGCGGTGCAGGGGCGGACCGGCGACGGGGAACTCCCGCCCGGGTTCCTCCTCCAGCGCCTCCCACGCGGCGTACAGCTCCCGCGCCAGCAGGTCGGCCATGCCTGAACCGACCTGGGTGGTGCAGCTGCGAACCGGCGCGGAGGGCGTGAGCACCGTGACAGGGTCCGCACCACTGACCGGGAACGCGGTCGCATACGAAACCTGGTCGGCTCCGGCTCCGATTCCGGCTCCGGCCGCGGCCGCGGCCGTGGGGGCGGGCGTCGGGCTCGGAGGAAGAGGCAGCGTCACCGGGGTGCGCCAGTCCCAGGCGGCCCAGGCGGCGAAGAAGGCACGCAGCAGGGGGCCCGGGGAGAGGCCGGGGACGGCGCGTACCGTGCGGGCCGCCATGACGGACCAGGCCAGGCCCGGCAGGCCGCCGAACGGTGCCGAATCCAGACCCCGGGACCGCGCCCAGGCCTTGACCTCGCGCGCCAGTCGGGCGAAGGCCGCCCACTCCGGGCCCGCGAACTCCCGTACCGCATCGGCGTCGCTCACCGCGCTCAGCGCCACCGCCGCGCCCTCGCCGATCCGGGTGCGCAGGGCCACCGCCCGGTCGGGTGGCACCGGCCCGGTGGCGACCAGCACCAGGTCCACGTCCAGCCCGGCCGTGCGCAGTCGCAGCCCGGGTACCCGCGCTCCCGTCACCTCGCGGAGCCCCTCCGCCTCCGGGAGCGCCCAGGCGATGCGCGCCCGTACCTCCGCGAGGGCGACGGCTCCGGGCAGCGCGGCCACCAGGTCCAGGTCGGCGTCCGGCAGCGCACAGCCCATCCGCCGCGAGCCCACCACGTGCACGACCCCCTCGGGCAGCGCCGCCGCGATCCGGGCCGTGACCGACTCGGCGCCGGCCGCCGGGGCGGCGCCGGGGCGCAGCGGTTCCGGTGCCCAGTGGATCTGCCCGGCCCCGAGCTCTACCGTGGCCCGGACCTCCATCGGGCCGTCCCCGCGCCGGGACAGTACGGCGAGCGAGTCCACCCGGGCCTCCCGGCCACCGCCCAGCCGCGCCGCGATCCGCTGTTCCACACGGAGGGGATCCGCACTGCGGCCCAGCGTCAGGTGCGGGGTGTAGCTCTCGCCCCGGCCCCGGCAGCCCGGGAACCGTGCCGTCAGCGCCCGTCGCAGCTCCTGCCACGGGGCCTCGTCAGCTGCCGCCGGATCGAGCCACAGGGTGGGGCCGAAGCTGTGCAGGCCCTCCAGTCGCGCCGTGAACCCGGGGGTCCGCGAGGCCACTTCGGCCAGCAGGGGCAGCGCCGCCCCGAAGGAGGACTCGGGGACGAAGCCGAACAGCAGGTTCACGTGCGCGGGCCAGCGCTCCGCCTGCGGATCGTGCTCCTGCCGCACCGCCTCCACCGCCGCGTCGTACGGCGCCAGCCATGCCACGGCCGTCCGCGCGGTCGCCGGGGCGTCCAGCACCGCGTGCCCGTGGGCGCCGACCCCGCAGTCCCCGTCCGCCGCCGGCCCGAAGTCCAGTGCGGCCTCGACCCCGTAGTGGTCGGAGATGAAGAGTCCTTGCGCGGAGGGAGAGTTGCCGCGGAGTCCGGCCTGTGCCACCCGGGCCCGCGCCGATCGCAGGAGGATCCGGTCGATGCGCCCGGGCCGCCCCGACAGCGATCCCACCGCCGCGAGCGGATTGGCGACGGGATCGAAGGTCGGCGTCCGGTCGTCCGCCCCGTGCGCCTCGTTCCACGCGTCCCGCAGCCCCAGCAGCGCCGCTGGACCCCCGGGTCCCGACCGGCCGTCGTTGAAGTCGCCGAGAAGGGCCACATCGCCCGCCTCCACGGCGGCCAACCCTGCGGCCAATTCGGCGAGTTCGACGGACCGCCGGTCGTGCCCCCGCTCCGTGTGGTCGCTCGTCAGGTGCGTGGCCGCGACCACCAGCGGGCCGCCGGCGGTGTCCACCGTCACGGCGATCACCGCCTTGTGCGGACCGAGCGCGTGGACGCCCGCCTCCCGCACCGGCAGCCGGCTCAGCAGCAGCAGTCCGTTCTGTGCCACGTCCCGCCCGCCGGGATCGGCGGCGATCGTGTACCCGGCCCGTACCCACGGCTCGGCGAGGAGCATGCCGAGCAGCTCCCGTTCCACCTCCTGGAGCGCGATCACGTCGGCGTCGGCCGCTGCCAGGTCGGCCAGCAGCAACGGCCTGCGCAGAGCGGTCGCGATGCGCGGGGAGTCGTAGCGGTCCCAGAGGGTGTTCCAGGTCAACAGTCGTACCCGTGAAGGGGCTTCGGTTGGCGTGCGCCCCTCCGGCGCCCGGCGCCAGGCGCCCTCGCCCGCCGGGTCCCATGCGTAGGGGGTCCGCGCGGTGAAGAACGGCGCCCGCAGCAGCCTCGGGTCGTGGACCCGCCCGGCCGAGGTGGCGTCGAGGGTGTCGACACCCGTCGCCCGGTCCCAGACCAGCTCGCCGTCGGCCTCCACGAACAGCACCCGGTGCCAGGGGATGTCGCCCCCCGGCACGAACGACGGCAGCGGTACCCGCTTCGGCTCCGCACCACGCTGCAGCAGCCCCAGCGTGAACCGGGCGGGGTCGAAACGGGAGTCCCAGCGGACCTGGTGGTAGAGCTCCTCGCTGGTGCGCATCAGCCGTGGTCCTCGCTCGTCGCCGGCGCCGGTATCGGCAGCGGTATCGACTGCGGAATCGACAGCGCGATCGGCGTCGCCGGGGCGATCCCACCCGCGGTGTCCTCCACGGCTCCGCCCGCTCCGATGTACCAAGTGCGGTGCGCCTCACCCGGATACGGGGGAGCGAACCGGCGCAGTTGAGAGCTCAGCACCTCCGCCGGTACGGGGTGCGCGCGGGTGGTGTTGCGGCGCAGCAGCTCCGTGTCCCGGACCAGCACCACCGCGTGCGTCACCAGCGCGTCGCGCCGCCGGGCGACCGCGCCGGCCAGCCCGCGCTGGTGCGCCGTGAGCGAGGTCGCGTCCCACACCACCGTGCCCCCGCGTCCCGCGGCCGCGGCCAGCGCGGAGTCCAGCCGGTCCAGGCCCTCGCGGAGCACGTCCGCGTTGTCCCGCTGGTTCGAACGGGAACCCCGCGCCGTGCGCAGATCGTCCAGAGAGATGTACGTCTCCACGCCGGGCAGGTTCCGGGCGTACGTGCTCTTCCCGCTGCCCGAGGGCCCGCAGAGCTGTACCAGACGGGGGAAGGAACCGTCCCGCCACCGCCAGGTCGCGGCCACCGCCGCCTCGGCACCGATCAGCCTGCCCTGGCCGTACGCCTCGCGCGCCTCGGCCCAGCAGCGGTCGGCCACGTCACTGGCGCCCTGGCCGATGCCGTCGCCGATGCCGGCCGCGGCCAGGGCCGCCCGAAGGCCGGACCGCAGCGGCTCCAGCGGAGCGGTCCCGAGCAGGCCCGCCTCCTCGGCGTACAGCGCCGACCACTCGACGCACTCGACGGCCCCAGCGGCCGCCTCGGCGGACCCGGCACTCCCGCGGACCGCCCCCGCCAACGCATGCAGTACCCCCAGGTCGGCGGCCTGCGTCAGCCGTACCAGCCCGGCCCGCCGCTCCGCGTCCGGGTAGGGGAACGGCTTGCGCAGCGCCGGGTACAGCCCGACCAGGTCCGCGACCAGCCGTGCGGTGGCCATCCCGAGCGGCCCGGCGGCAAGCCGCGCCGCGAGTCCGGACCGCGGTACTCCGTGCAGCGCGGCCGCCAGCAGTCCGGCCAGCCGTTCCTCGCCCGACCGGCGTATGCCCAACCCGTCGATGCGGCCCGCCACTTCGGCGACGGTTTCCTCGACGCCGGCCACCGCCCCGGCATCCGCCGCACCCACGGCGCGCAGGAGCGCGGCCGTGTCCGGCTCCGCGCCCGACCGTACGTCCCACAGCGCGGCCGCCGGCCCGAGGCCGTTCGGAACCACCTGCGCGTACATCCAGTGCGTGTCCGTCCGCACGTGGCCGCCCCGCACCCACTTGGCCACGTGCCGTCCGAAGTCGGCCCGGTCGAAGCCCGCCACCGTGCGGACGACGTAGCCCTCCTGCCGGGTGGTGTCGAGCCGGAGCCCGCGCAGGGCCCGTTCGTCGAAGACGCCCCGCCAGAGCACGCGCGGTCCGGGCACTCCGAGGCCGCGCAGGAACCGCACCGTGCTGTCCCAGTCCAGGCAGCGGTCGCCGTCCCACACCGAGAACCCGTAGAACCACGAGTCGAGTTCCCCGTAGGGGAGCGAATGGCGGGCGTACACGTTCTCGCCGCACACCCGCCAGCCCGCCGGGATCCCGGCGCCGATACGGCTCTGCAGGCCCTTCACCCAGGCCCGCGACGGGTGGTGGCCCGAGTCGAGGGACCGTGCGTGCAGGCCGTCCGCGTAGAGGGTGGTGTTCTCCCCGTCGAGCTTCTCCGTGACCACGACCTCCTGCCCGGCCAGCGCCCCAGGTCCGGTGGTCCGTACGTCGTCGGAGGTCGCGCCCGGGGACCACGGCAGATGCGGGGTCCGGGGGTAGGGGGTGCGCATGGTCCGCTCCTGCTCGACGGGGGGTGGTGCCCGGTCACTTTAGGTAGGCGGCATACGGTCGGACCAGCGAATATTCCTCAGGACCCGGTCTCGGCACCCGGTCTCGGCACCCGATGTCAGTACCCGATGGTGAACCGCCTGCCCGCGTGTGCGTCGCGCTCGATCTCGTCCACCAGCGCGACGGCGTAGTCCTCCGTGGAGATCAGACTGCGGCCGTCGTCGTCCACGATCAGGTCGTCGAGCCCCAGCCGGTACGTCCCCGTCCGCGTACCCGGCTCGATCCGCGCCGCCGGGCTGAGGTTGGTCCAGTGGACCTCGTCCACCGGAACGGTACGCAGGAAGTCGAGGGCGTCCCCGTGGGCGTGCATGACGGCGAGGACCGGCTCCGGGATTCCGGCCTCGTCCCACACCATCGGTCCGCCGGGGGTGCGCAGCGAGCCCGCGCCGCCGACGGTGATGACGCGGGGGCGGGGGCCGTCCGCGCCGATCGCCTGTACGCCGCCGATCAGCGACTTGGCGGCGCCGACGAGGGCGCCGGGATCACCGGACCCCGGCCCGAACGCACTCACCACCACGTCCTGACCGGCCGCCGCCTCGGTCACGGACGCGGGGTCGAGGACGTTGCCGCGTACGACGGCGATGTCGGCGACGCTGGCTTCGGACTCGGAGAAGTGTGCGGGATCCCGTACGACGGCCGTGACCTGGTGCCCGCGCCCGAGTGCTTCGTGGAGCACCCGGGATCCGATGGTGCCGGTCGCGCCGAAGAGAGCGATCTTCGCCATGGCGACTCCTGGGGGGTGGAGGCTGGGGGGACTCCGGTCGGGGTCCGCCGGGCCCCATCCAAGCGAATTCCGCCGCCCGCGCCCGGCAGCGCCACGCGGTCATTGGCCCCCGGTCAGTGACACAGCGCGACGATGGCCGGGTCCACCGTCCCCCGGGCCGCCGCGCACAGCGGTGCCATGTCGTACGTACGGTTCGGCGCGGGCCGTGGCCTACGGGCCTTCGCCGCCGGGGCGGCGGCGGGCGCGGCCGCGGGTTTCCCCGGCCCGGTGCGCCGGGGCCGCTCGGGCCGGGGCCGCGGTGGGACGCGCTTCGCCCTGCCCCGCTCCGCGCCGGCGGGCGCGGGTGCGGCGGGCGCGGGCGCGGGTGCGGCCGCCGCACCGCCGGGAGCGACGGCCGCCTCCGGTCCCGGAACCGGATCCGGATCAGGCGCGAGCGGCGGCAGCGTCCCCAGGGGCGCGGCCTCGACGGCCGGCAGGGGCGCGGCCGTCCACACCTGCGTCGGCACCGGCCGTGAAGCGGAACGGGGCCCCGACCCGGACTCGGACCCTGACCCGGGCATGCTCCCCGGACCGGTCGGACGGACGGTCACACACCCGGCCGTCATGGCCAGTGCGACAACGATCAGGGGCAACCACGGTCCCCGGCGCGACTCCATCCGCCCACCCTGCCCCACGCGGGCCCGCACCCTCGCACGCGCTCACCCGCACGGGTGGTTCCGGCACTACGGTGGCGGTCGCTCAGCCGCAGGTCACGCTGTCCCTGGGGGTGTAACGGGTCTTCATCGTCTCCCGTTTGACCTCCTGGCCGCCCTTCACGAACACCCGGTCGACGGCCACGTCGAACCCCTCCAGAGGGGACTGCGGTTCGCACTTCGGTCCGGTGTCCGTGCGCGTGGCGGGCGGCTTGACGTTCGTACGCGGGCCCTTGGCCGCGCGGATCTCGTCGTAGCGCTTCGTCCCCAGGAAGGTGATGGTGATCGAGGTGTCGGTGGCCTCGGCCTGGACGTACAGGGCCTTGCCCGAGTCGTTGGTGAAGCGCAGGTCCAGGCTGCCCCAGGCGACGGTGGCCTCGCGGCCCTCCGGGTAGCGTTCGATGTAGAAGGAGTGCGCCCCGTACTCGACGGGCTTGACGCCCGCGAAGAACATCGCGTTGAAGACGGTGGTGGCGACCGCCGAGACCCCGCCGCCCGAGGCCTTCTCGTACTGGCCGTTGTTGATGATCAGGCCGTCGACGAAGCCGTTCTCCTTCGTGCGCTCGCCGACCCGGCGGTTGAAGCTCCAGGTCTCGTCGGGCAGCACGAGCGAGCCGTCGATCAGCTCGGCGGCCCGCCCGATGTTGGTCGTACGGTACGGGGCCTTCTCGAAGTCGACCGTGAAGGAAGACACCTTCTCCCTGAGGCCCAGCTCCTCGACCGTGCCAGCGGACAGCTTCGGCCGGACCTCCTCCGTGGCGACCTCGGCCGTGCGCTGCGCGACGCCCGTCCGCGTCAGCAGCGGGAGCACGGCGGCGGTGAGGCCGCTCTCGCCGACCGTCCGTCCGGCCCGGCCCTCCTCCGCCACGGAGACACGGCCGGCGGAGTCCGTGCGCAGTTTCGCCTCGACCGGGCCCGGTGCGGCCCGGCGCAGCGGGCCGGCCAGTTCCGGGTCGGCGAGCAGGGACTTGGCGTCGAGGGCGGGCGCGAGACGGTCCTGGCCGTCGTCCTTGAAGGTGAGGTGCTTGGCGAGGACGGCGGGGCCGACGGGTACGCGCTTGCCGCCCACGGTGAGGGTGACGGGCGCGGACACCGCCGGGCGCGCGAGCTCCCTCAGGACCCGCTCCGTCTCCTGCTGCCCTATCCGGGGCTCCGAGCGCCGCACGGGGAGTTCGACGGGCTCGTCCGCGGCCCGGGGGTAGGCGGAGCGCAGTACGTCGAGGGAGCCGTCGACGTCGAGGGCGGTACCGGTGACCGGGGCCACGGCCTTGGCCTCGCCCTTCTCGAAGACGACCGAGCCCTCCCTGGCCTCCTGCCCGGTCTTCGATCCGATGCCGTCCAGGGCGGTGCGCGCCGTCCTCTCGTCGAGCCGGACCACCGGTTCGACGTCGGGATCGCCGGGGGAGAAGAGCCTGCCGATCACGGTGAGCGGGCCGGAGCCGGAGCGGGCCGCCCGGTCGGCCGTGGCGCCCGTGTCCAGGGACAGGCCCAGCGTCGCCGGCTGGGCGCGCTCGGTGCGCTCGCCGATCCCCAGCCCCAGCGGGGCCGCGGCGGCCGGGCCGAGGCCGCGGTCCAGGGCCTGGCGGGCCTCGGCCCGGCTCATCCCGCCTATGTCGACGCCGCGCACCTTCGTGCCGGCGGCGACCTCGTCGCCGGCCAGCAGCAGACCGGCGGCGTACAGCCCACCGAAGCCGAGTACCGAGGCGCCGCCGGCCACGCCCGCGACTCCCGGGCCGGTCCACCGCTTGCCGGTGGCCGTCCGGGTGTCCGTACGGGGTGCGCGTCGCATGCCCGGGTCTCTCCTCGCTCCGGTGACGTGGTCGGACCGGCGGTTTCAACGCCGCCAGCCCGCCCTGGGAACGTAGCAGGATCCGTGTAACCAGGTAATAAGGAGGTATAGGAGTGGCAAAGGACGGAAGTGTCGATCGCCGTAACCCGGGGGCCGTCCGCCCTGTTGCACAGGCGGCGGGTCCGCCCACGGTGACGCCCCCCACGGTGAACGCCCCCACGGTGAACGTCCCTACGGTGAATGGAGTCCGATGCCGCAGCTGACCGACGAGGCCGTGACCGAGGACGCGGGCGGCGGCCCGGCGGCCCCGGATCCGGGCACGTGGATGACCCCGGAGGAGTACGGGGCCTCGCGCGCCTCGCTCTGGACCGGCGCGGTCGTCCTCGTCACCGACGCCGACGGGCGCGTCCTCGTCCAGAGCGTCGACTACCGTCCCGACCGGCTGCTGCCCGGCGGCGCGGTGGACGCGGGCGAGGCGCCGGCCGCGGCGGCCGCCCGCGAGATGTACGAGGAGCTGGGCATCGAGGGCCGCTACCCGCGCGGCCTCGCCGTCGACTGGATCCCCGCCGACACGCCCGGGATGCCGCCCGGCATGCGCTTCCCCGGCGAGATCCTGCACGTCTTCGACGGCGGCACCTGGACCCGGGAGCGGATCGCATCCGTCCGCCTTCCCGCTCAGGAGATCACCGGGATCCACTTCGCCGAACCGGCCGAGCTGCCCGCCCTGATGGACGCGGGCGACGCCCGTCGCGCACTCGCCGCCCTGCGGGCCCGGATCAACGGAGGCGGCACCGCCCTGCTGGAGGACGGCCGCCCCACCACCCCCACCGCCCTGGACCGCCTCTGCGTCCTGCGCAGCCCCCGCGACCCGCTGCACGGCACCTGGCACACGGCCGCGCCCCCCGCGCACCTGCCGCTGCGGGAGGCCGCGGGCTGGCTCTTCGCCCCCGACGGGCGCGTGCTGCTGCTCATCTCCCACGCCACCGGACGGGCCCACCTGCCGTCCCCCGCGGCCGGCCCGGCCGCGGGCGCGATCCCGCTCGGGTACCGGTACGCCGGCCAGGGCGCCCATCCGCGCACCGCGGCCCGGCTCACCGCGCTGCCCGCCGGCCGGGACCCGGCGTACGCCCGGCTGCTGGCCACCCCCGAACAGGTCCGCGAGCTCAGCGACTGGGGACCGGCCGGCCACGAGGAACTCGCGGCCGTCCATGCCGCCCGCGGTCGCCTCTCACTCCCGGCCCCGCCCCGCACCCCGCCGACGGAACTTCCGCCGGAGGGCTGCCGCTGGTGAACGCGGCCCGGGCACAGGACCGGCCCGCGGCCCGCCGCCGCCCCGGCCCGCCCCCGTACCTCCGCGGAGCGGCCGGGCCGGGGGAGCGGAGCGCGGCTCAATCCCCGGTCCGCGCCCCGTGGTCCCGCAGCATGGGGGGATGAGCGAGACTGCGATCACCTACACCGTCTACGTCCAGGCCGACCCCGAGCGGGTGTGGCAGGCCCTGACCGAGCCCGCGTTCACCCGCCGCTACTGGGGGCTCGACTTCGAGACCGACTGGCGGGTGGGGTCGACGATGGACTGGGTGGAGCGCGGGGCGCGGACCAGCGATCCGGAGCAGGTGGTGCTGGAGTGCGTGCCGAACCGGCGGCTCTCGTACACCTGGCACACCTTCACCCCGCAGTGGGCGGCTTCCGCGGGCATCGGCGAGGAACTGCGGGCCGCGCTGGCGCGCGAGCGGCGCACGAAGGTCACGTACGAGATCGAGCCGGTCGGTGACACGCTCGCGCGACTGACCGTCCTCCACGAGGGGTTCGAACCGGGCGGCACCCTCATCGGCATGTGCGGGCGCGCCTGGCCGATGCTCGCGTGCAGCCTCAAGACCCTCCTGGAGACCGGCGCCCCCCTGCCGGAGCAGGGCCACGCGCACGAAAGGGGTTCCGGCGGATACGAGTCCCCCGAGCCCCGTGTCTGAGACCCCGACCCGCTGAAGCAGGATCGACCTCATGGAACTCGCCGAAATACTGGACGCGGCCGCCGCCGGCCGTTTCCCCACACCCGACGGCACCACCACCGTCGTCCCGCAGCCGAGCCCCCGTGATGCCGGAGTCCTCGCCTTCACCGCACACTCCGTGATCTTCACCGACGAGGACCCGGACTGGGTGCGGTCCGCGCTGGCGGCCATCGACTGCGACAGCCTGGCCGCCACCATGAACCCGCGCTTCCTCGCCGCGCTCCTGGACCGCACCGGCCGGTCCCACGACACCACCGACCTGCTCACGGTCGCCGACCCGCTGCCGGGCGGGCCCGCCCTGGAGCTCCGGGAGATCGAGGACCCCGACCACCCCCGGGTCCGCCGGGCCCGCGTGCGCCGTGACGGCGTACGGGTCTGGGCGATGCCCGCCGGCGGGGGAGTACTCGTACTCGGCCGCGGCGTGGCGGGCCGCTGGGAGACGGCCGTCGAGGTGGACGAGGCGGCCCGACACCGGGGCCTGGGCAAGGAACTGGCGCGAGCCGCACGCCACCTGGTTCCGGACGGGGCGCCCGTCTGGTCCCAGCAGTCCACCGGCAACTCGCGCAGCATCCGGGCCTTCCAGGCCGCCGGTTACCGGCCGGTCGGCGCCGAGGCCCTGATGCTGGCCCGACGGTGACGGCACCCTGACAACCCGACGTTCACCGGTGTCGTGTGGAATGGCGGCATGGGGAGAAGCGAGTACCAGATGCGCCAGGGCGGCCCGACGGGCCCGACCGAAGGGTTCCCGGCGGTGGGCGAGCCGCCCGAGCACTGGCGGTACGCACGGCATTTGGAGTCCCTGGCCGCCGCCTCCGGTCAGCCCGCGGAGGCCGAGGCCGTGGCCGCGGTGCTGCGCGATCCGGACCCGGTGATGGCCGAGAGCGCGGTCGTCACGCACCTCGACCGGCGGGCGCCCGGGCTCCTGGCCGACGAGGCCTTTCCCGCCTGGGCGCAGGCCGTCGGCGCCGCCATCGGCGGCCGCACCTTCGCTGCCCGCAGGCTGCGCGAGTGGATTCTGCTGAAAGCCGTCACGCGCGGCGAACCCTGGTCCGCCGATGAGCTGCTCGCGGCCTCCGACTGGTGTCAGCGCACGGCGGCGCAGTCGCTGGACGCGGACGAGGCGCTGCGGCTGCTCGCCGCGGCCGCCCGTACCCGCCGGGTCCGGAACACGGCGGCCCAACGGCTGTTGCGGCGGGCCGCGGCCGACCTGGTGCTGTGACCGGAAGGGTTCACCGGGTCACCGCACCGGTGCCTCCGACCGGTCGGCCCGCCACCCGCTACTTCGTGCCCCGTCGCACCCGCGCCGCCGCACGGGCCTCGGCGGCCTGCCGGGCCTCGATGGTCTTGCGGGACTCCTTGCCCTTGCCGGGCCGCCCCGGGCGGGTACCGATCCCGCGGAAGCCGAGGTCCGAGCCCGAGGGCCGGCCCTTGGCGTCGGTCGCCGCCGCTCCGGCCAGCGGTACGCCGGAGGGGGCCTTGGCGCCGGTGATCCGGCTCAGCGCGGCCTCGCCGGAACGGACCTGGGTGATGGTCGGCCGGATCTTGGCGTCGGCCATCAGCCGGACGATGTCGCGCCGCTGGTTCGGGGTGACCAGGGTGACGACCTTGCCGGACTCGCCGGCCCGTGCCGTGCGGCCGCCCCGGTGCAGGTAGTCCTTGCTGTCGGCCGGCGGATCCACGTTGACCACGAGGTCGAGATCCTCGATGTGGATGCCGCGCGCGGCGACGTTCGTCGCGACCAGGACGTTCAGCAGCCCGTCCTTGAACTGCCCCAGGGTCCGGGTGCGCTGCGGCTGCGACTTCCCGCTGTGCAGCCCCTCGGCCCGTACGCCCATGGCGCGCAGGTGCTTCACGAACTGGTCCACCCCGTGCTTGGTGTCCAGGAACATCAGCACCCGGCCCTCGCGCGCGGCGATCTCGGTCGCGGCCGAGACCTTGTCGGCGGCGTGGATGTGCAGCACGTGGTGGTCCATCGTGGAGACCGATGCCGACTGCGGGTCCACGGAGTGGCCGACCGGGTCCTTCAGGTACCGCTGGACCAACTGGTCCACGTTGCGGTCGAGGGTGGCCGAGAACAGCATGCGCTGGCCCGCGTGGTGCACCTGGTCGAGGATCTCGGTGACCTGTGGCATGAAGCCCATGTCGCACATCTGGTCGGCCTCGTCGAGGACCACGATCTTCACGCGCTCCAGGTGCACGTCGCGCCGCCCGATCAGGTCGCTGAGCCGCCCGGGGGTGGCCACCACGATCTCGGCTCCGGTGCGCAGCGCGCCCGTCTGCTTGCCGATCGACAGACCGCCGACGACCGTGGCCATGCGCAGCTGCAGGGCCTGCGCGTACGGGGCCAGGGCCTCGGTCACCTGCTGCGCCAGTTCGCGCGTCGGTACGAGGACCAGCGCGAGCGGCCGCTTCGGATCGGCCTGCTGGCCCGCCGTACGGGCGAGCAGGGCCAGGCCGAAGGCGAGCGTCTTGCCCGAGCCGGTGCGCCCGCGGCCGAGGATGTCGCGGCCCGCGAGGGAGTTGGGGAGGGTCGCCGCCTGGATGGGGAACGGCTCCGCCACCCCCTGGTCGGCCATCGTCTTCACCAGCTCAGGGGGCAGACCGAGCTCCGAGAAGGACTCCACCGGCGGCAGTGCCGGCGTGGTCGTCCGGGGCATTGAGTACTCGCCCTGGGGGCCGAGGGTCCGCGGGGTCTTCCCGCCGCCCTTCGCACCACCCTTCGGGCCTGCCTTGGCTCCGGCTTTGATGCCGAAGCGCCCATGAGCCGACGGGTTCTTCATGCAGAACCTTCCGTGAGACGTTCGAGATGTTCGAGCGCGCGACGTGACAGTCGCGAAAAGACAAATTTTACCATCGGGGCTAGGGCGCCAGGGGCCCGAGCTCGGAGGCCCGCACCCGGTCCAGATGGGCGGTGACCTCGGCCGTCGCGCGCCCGAACCAGTCGGCGATGACGGCGATCTCGTCGGGGGTGTACTCGGCGAACACCGCGCCGAGCCGGGCGTAGAAGGGCTCGTAGACGGCGAAGACGCGGGCGGCGGCGGCCGGGTCGGCGACGACCCGCACCCGGCGCCGGTCGGCGGGGTCGGGCTGGCGGCTCGCGTAGCCGGCGCGCTCCAGCCGGTTCAGGACTCCGGTCACGGCTCCCGTGGTGAGGTTGGTGAGCTCGGCGAGGTCGCCCGCGCCGAGCGGGTTGTCCCCGGCGCCCAGGACGTGGCCCAGGCAGGTGAGGTCCGTGACGTTCAGTCCCAGGAGCTGCGCCACCTCCTGCTGGCCGAGGATGCCGAGGGCGACGTACCGGTCCATGCGCGCGAGCGCCTCCTGGACCGTGGCCGCGGGGCGGGGCTTGCCCTGCACGCGGATACTCCTTAGCATCTAAGTAACTTAGCTCGTGAGATAAATGGCTTTCTCCGTGAGAGATCGCCTTTCGAGCCTACTGAACCGGCAACCGGAGGAGAACGATGAGCGCTCACGGCCACGTAGACCTCGGCCACACCGTGGCCGGCTGGACCGGAACCGCGATCGCCCTGGTGGGCACCGCGGCCGCGGGCGCGGCCGTGTGCGCGGCATGGACCCCCGGCATCTGGATCGGCCTCGGGACCGTCGCGGTCGCGGGACTCGTCACCTGGGCGCTGCACCTCGCCGGCTGGGGCAAGCCGAGCGGCCCCCGCCCGGAGAGCCAGTGGGACTGGCGGGTCCGCGACACCGTCGCGCACACCGGCCACACGGACTGCCTGGGCTGCCGCCTCAGCGGGGCGCGGCGAGGGATCGCAGCAGCCCCTCGGCCTCGATCCGCCGCGTCGTTGCCCGCTGCGGATAGCAGCGCATGAACATCCGGGTGAAGTGCTCCCCGTAGTGGATCACCGAGCCGCCCGTGCCGCCCGCACCCGCCCCACCGCCCCGGCCATCCAGCGCGCGCCCCGGGTCGAGCGGGCGGATCCGGGCCCCGAAGCGCGGCTCGTGGAAGTACGCGAGGGCGTGGCGCTCCCGGTCCGCCAGCCGCACCTTGTGCGGGGTCGACAGCAGGGCGCCGCCGGTCACGAACTGGAGGACGTCCCCGGGGAACACGGTCAGGACCCCCGCCACGGGCCGTACGAAGATCCAGCCGGGCCGGTGCTCGGCGAACCCCGCCGTGCTCTCGTCCGGCAGCCAGTTGCGCGGGCGGCTCTCGCCCGGCACGGGCGGCCGGACCCACAGCCCGCCGACCTCGTCCTGGGCGGCTATCACGAGGAACCCGTAGTCGGTGTGGGCGCCGATCCCGCGTTCCGAGGTCCGCGCGGCGGCCGGGAAGCGCAGCACCCGCATGTGGTGCCAGCCGTCGCGGGTCAGTCCCGCGAGCCGGTCGATGCCGGCCGGGCCGAGGCCGAGCCCGAGGGCCACGAGCCGCAGCAGTCGCCCGCCGAGCCCGCCGACGCCCGCGAGGTAGGCCTCCATGGCCGCCCGGTACCCGGGGTCGGGCCAGGGGACCGGGCCGTGGCAGGGCAGACCGGCGGCAGCCGCGGCGGGATCGATGTCCGGGGTGATGGTGAAGATCTCCGAGGCGTCCGGCCGGCCCGCCGTCACCTCCTCGCCCGAGGCGATGTACCCGCTGTACGAGGTGTCGTTGACGTAGCCGGCCTTCTCGGCCGCGGACCGGTCGAAGAACCGCCGGCTGGCCGCGAGCGCGGCCCGCGTGCGGGCCTCCTGTCCTCCGTCGGCGGCCACCTGGAAGATCCCGTCGCGCTGCCAGGCGCGGACCATGGCCCCGCCCAGTACGGTGTCCGCCGCCGTCCCGGTGATCCGGCCCGGCACCCGGAACGTTTCGAGCTCGCCCATGTCCGTCCCCTCTCGGGTCTGTCGGAGGGCCTCCTCAAGGACCCCGGAAGGGCCCGAACGAAGGCCTGCTCCCTCGTTTCACGGACGGTGCGGAGAAAAGTTCGAATAGCCGTAACCACCCCGGTTGGCCGCGCTTGGCGTGTGCGTCGAGCGATCAATGGGCAGGATCGGGTGCGGCCGCGTGTGCGGCCGGTGGAACGTTGTGAAGGATCAGTACAGATGGCAACAGGCATCGTGAAGTGGTTCAACTCGGAGAAGGGCTTCGGCTTCATCCAGCAGGACGACGGCGGCCCCGACGTGTTCGTGCACTTCTCCGCGATCCAGGGCACCGGCTTCAAGGAGCTGCTGGAGGGCGCGAAGGTCGAGTACAACGTAACGCAGGGGCCCAAGGGCCCCCAGGCGGATTCGGTGGTCACGCTTTAGCACCGCTTCACGGGCCCAGCGCGTGAGGTGAGCCCCGCCGGATGCTCCGGCGGGGCTCACGCACGTCCGGCGCGGACCGGTAGCGTGGGCCGGATGATGACGGGCACGCCGGACAGCCGGCTGATCGTGTTGCGCGGCAACTCCGCCTCGGGCAAGTCCTCGGTCGCGGAGGCGATCCGCGACCGTCACGGTCGCGGGGTCGCACTCGTGGGCCAGGACAACCTCCGGCGCGTCGTCCTGCGCGAGCGCGACGTGCCCGGCGCGGCCAACATCGGGCTCATCGGCAGCGTGGCGCGCTACGCACTGGACCACGGCTTCCACGTGATCGTCGAGGGGATCCTCTACGCGGACCGCTACGGCCCCATGCTCGACGCCCTGCGCCGGGCCCACCGCGGGCGGACGCACTTCTACTACCTCGACGTGCCGTTCGAGGAGACCCTGCGACGGCACGCGGGCAAACCCCATGCCGCCGAGTACGGCGAGGCGGAGCTGCGCGAGTGGTACCGGCCGCTCGACCTGCTGCCCGGCGACTGGGAGACGATCGTCGGGGCCGGGGACTCGCTGGAGGACACCGTGGCCCGGGTCATGGCCGAGGCAGGCCTGAGTGAGGAGCAGCCCTAGGCCAGGCCGGCCTCTCCCTCGGACCTGGCGGGGGAAATCGCCCGGAGTGGCCGTTCAGGCCGTCAAGTGGCCGTGGGGATGCGGGGCGCTGGAGGCGGGAGCAGGGCGGGCGAACTCGTACCGGTAGAAGGGGTGCCGGATGAGCTCGCGGGAGGTTTCCGGCGTGCTCGTGACATACATCGACGCCCGGCGGGCAGGACCGGACTCGCCCCGGCCCGGGCCTGAGGGTCCGCCTACCCCGCCCGGTGCAGGGCGATGAGGAGGGGCCAGATCCGGTCCGCCAGCGCGGCCGGGTCCGCCAGGTCGGCCGGGAACGCGCCGTGCAGCCAGTCCGCGAGGACCCCGGTGAAGGTGGCGGCCACCGCCGAGGCGACCAGATCGGGGCGCGGCGCGCCCACCGCGGCTCGTTCGGCGCGGCTGCGGGCGCGCAGCTCCCGGTACAGGCGCTCGCCGAGCGGGCCGCCGCCGCCCGGCAGGAGCAGGGTGCGGTAGAGCGGGGCGCGGTCGGCCGCGCCGCCGAGGAACGCGGCCAGCGCGGCCGGCGGCCGGGCCGGGGGGAGCGCCGCGGGGTCCGTCTGCCAGGCGTGCAGGGCGTCGACCGCCGCGTGCACGACATCGGCGCACGCGTCCACCGCGAGCGCGGTGAGGTCCTCGTAGTGCAGGTAGAAGGTGGCCCGGCCGACGCCCGCCCGGCGGACCACCGCCGAGACGCTGACCTCGGCGAGCGGCCGGTCCGCGCATTCGGCGAGGAGGCTCTCGCGCAGTCGAGCCATGGTGCGGGCGGTGCGGGGATCGGTGCGCGGAGCCGGGTCGGGATCCACCCGCCCGGGCGGATCCGTACGCGGGCCGTCGGGGGTCACGCGGCGAGCAGCGCCGCGCCCAGGGCGAGGGCGCCGGGCAGGGCCTGCGCGATCAGGATGCGGCGGTTGGCGGTCGCGGCCCCGTACACCCCGGCGACGATCACGCAGATGAGGAAGAAGATCTGCGTGGCGAGCGAGTCGATGACGAGGGACCAGACCAGGCCGGCGGCGAGGAAGCCGTTGTAGAGCCCCTGGTTGGCGGCCAGCGGAGCGGTCAGGCGGGCGGTGTCGGCGTCGAAGCCGGACAGGGCCCGGCCGGGGGGCCGCTGCCACAGGAACATCTCCAGCACCAGGAAGTACGCGTGCAGCGCGGCGACGAGGCCGATGAGGATCGATGCGACCGTGTGCACGGCCACCTCCCTGGGTGTGGGCGAGCGAGGCCGGTCCGTCCGACTTCCTGGACAACTGTACAGGAAGTTGCCTCGCGGTCGAGGGTCCGCGGCGCGGCTACGCTGACCGCATGACTGCGCTCGTATATGAAGACTTCACCCCCGGACACCACCGCGAGGCCACGCTGATCCGGCACGCGCTCGGCAGCGTGCACGAGGAGGCCCTGGTCGCGGGCCTGGCGGGCGGGATCGGCTTCATGTACTTCGTGTTCGAGTACGCGGGCCGGCCGCCGATGCCGACGATCGTCGCCCAGGCCCACCCCGACCCCTGGGTCCAGGTCGCCCTCGGCCGCCTGAACATCCCCTACGAGGCCACGCGCAGCGCCAGGCCGCGCTGGAACCGGGTGGAGGCCGCACTCGACGCGGGCGCCCCGGTGTTCTGCACCGTCGACCGCTCCGCCCTGCCCTGGCACGGTCCCGCGCCGACGGCCGAGCTGGCCGCCGCCGATCCGTACGTGGTCGTCGTGGTCGGCTACGACGGGGACACCTACTACATCGAGGACGGGGCGGGCGGGGCCCGGACTCCGTACGAGATCGGCCGGGAGGAGTTCGGCGCGGCCTGGTCCGGACACAAGAAGGGCCGCCACCAGATGGTGGTGACCACCGGCAAGCCGGCCGGCGAGCCGGACCTGGACGCGGCGATCGCCGCCACGGTCTCCCGCCTCACCGGGCCCGTGCTGGGCAACCACTTCGACGTCAACTTCGGCTTCTCCGGCATGGAGAAGTTCGCCGCGCAGCTGCGCGACAGCAGCACCAAGGCCGGCTGGGAGCGGCGGTTCGCCACCCCCGAGGCCTTCGCGCTGGGCGCCGGGCGGCTGTACGCCTGCCTGGAGGAGGAGTGGACCGCCCCGGGCGCCACCCGGCCGCTGTACGCGGACTTCCTCGACCTCGCCGGGCACGGGGACGCGGCCGCGCTCTTCCGGGAGTCCGGGCGGCAGTGGTCGGGGCTCGCGGACCTGGCCCGTACGGCGGACCTGGAGGCGGACGCCGCCGGACGTCGGGCGTTCTTCGACGCCTGCGCCGGGTTCGTGGACGGCGCCCTCGCGCTGGAGCGGGAGGCGGCCGGGCTGCTGCCGGCGGCGGCGGCCGAGCCCGCAGGGTCCGCCCGGTAGCGCACCCCGAGGTCCAGGGGGCCCGGGACCCCAGCACCCGGGACCCTGCGCCGAGTCAAAAGTTGAGTCGCTCAATTTTTGACGCGGCAAAACCTCTGCGCGTACGGTGGGCAAACCGTTCCCGAGTACCCCTTAAGGTCCCGTACCGCGCATGGAAATGACCCTCGTCTCGATCGTCGGTGTCACCAGCATCGTCGCCGTCGCCGCCTTCTCGAAGAGGCTCGGTCTCGCCGCCCCGCTGAGCCTGGTGGTCGTCGGCATCGCCCTCAGCTTCGTGCCGGGCATACCGACGCTCGCGGTGGAACCCGAATGGGTCCTGGCCGGAGTCCTGCCACCCCTGCTCTACTCGACGGCCGTCAACATGCCCGCGGCCGACTTCCGCCGCAACTTCAAGGCGATCAGCGGTCTCGCGGTCCTGCTGGTCGCCGTCACCACCCTCGGTGCGGGCTGGCTCTTCCACTGGCTCATGCCGGGCCTCGGCTGGCCCGCCGCCTTCGCCCTCGGCGCCGTGGTCAGCCCCACCGACGCGGTCGCCGCCACCTCCATGGGCAAGCGGCTGGGCCTGCCGTCCCGGTTGCTGACCATGCTCGAGGGGGAAGGGCTCGTCAACGACGCCTCCGCGCTGGTGCTGCTGCGCTCGGCGATCGCGGCGATGGCCGGAACCGTGTCCCTGGCCGGGGTCGCCGGGAACTTCCTGTTCTCCGTTGCCCTGGCCACCGCCGTCGGTGTCGTCGTCGGCCTGGTCAACGTCCGGGTCCGGGCGCTGCTCAGGGACAGCCTGCTGAACACGGCGATCTCCTTCGTCGTGCCCTTCGTCGCCTTCCTGCCGGCAGAGGAGTTCCACGCCTCCGGTGTCCTCGCCGTCGTCGTCGCCGGCCTGGTCACCGGCCACCAGAGCCCACGCTTCTTCAGTGCCCAGGACCGGCTGACCGAGGCGATGAACTGGCGCACCCTCGCCTTCCTGCTCGAAAGCGCGATCTTCCTCCTGATGGGCCTCGGCCTCAAGGGCCTCCTCGACGAGGTCGCCGCCGACGGGCTCAGCGCCACGCGCGCCCTGTTCATCGGCCTCGCGGCCGCCGCCCTGGTGATCGTCGCGCGCATGGTGTTCGTGGCCCCGCTCATCGCCTCGCTGCGCAAGGACGCGCGGCGGGCCGCCGAGAAGAAGCCCAGGCTCGACTGGCTGATGGACCGGCTCGGCGCTCCGGAGAGCGAAGTGCAGGCCAATCCGCTCCGGCCGCGCCGGGAGCTGTCGCCCCGGCGCCGCGAGCAGATGAAGGAACGCGTCACCCGGGCCTCGGCCGACGCCGACTTCAAGGTCAACGAGAGCCTCGGCTGGCGCAGCGGCGTGGCCCTGGCCTGGGCCGGGATGCGCGGGGCGATCACCGTCGCCGCGGCCCAGACCCTGCCCGAGGACACCCCGTACCGCCCCCAGCTGCTGCTCATCGCCTTCGTCGTGGCCACCACCACCCTGCTGCTCCAGGGTCTGAGCCTGCCCGCCGTGATCCGGTCCGTGAAGATCTCCGGCGACGACCCGGTCCGCTTCCGGGAGGAGTACGGGCGGCTGCTCGACGAGGTCGCCGCCGCCGGCCGGGCCGCACTGGAGGACCCGGACCTCGTGCGGAGCGACGGCAGCCCCTACTCGAAGGAGGTGCTCGCCAAGGTCCGCGAGGACGCCCGGCTGGACTTCGACGGGACCGTCCCCGTGCTCGGCGGCGGGCGCGAGCAATACGTGGACCTGCGGCTCGGTGTGATCGCGGCCTCGCGGGAGGCCGTACTGGCGGCCCGCTCGACCGGGATCTACAGCTCGCAGGCCATCAACCAGGCCCAGCAGGGGCTGGACCTGGACGAGGCCCTGTTCCAGCGCCTCGGAGCCGCCGCCCGGCATTGAGCCGGTGGCCGCCGCTCCTGGCCCGGGCCGTCACGGCGGCCCGGGCCTCCCCGAGTGCGGGCTCAAGCCCCCGAGTGGGGGGCTCAGGCCGCACCGACTGCGGGGCTCAGGCCTCCTCGATCGTGATCGCCGACACCGGACAGGCGCGGGCGGCCTCCCGCAGCAGAGGGCTGCCGCCGCCGTCCTCGCGGCCCGGCAGCAGCGTGCCGAAGCCGTCGTCGTCCTGGGTGAACACGCCCGGCGCGGTCAGGGCGCACTGGCCGGCCCCGATGCAGACGTCCGTGTCGACGGACACCCGAGCGGGGTGCGGGGCCGGCGGGGGCGGTGGGGTGGCCGGGCTCACCGGGCTCACCACGCCACGGGGAGTTCGATCATGCCCTGGACGGTGTCCCCGGGCTTGAAGGGGATCCGGTCCGGATCGGCCGCCAACCGCAGCCCCGGCAACCGTTCGAAGAGGGTGCCGAGCGCGATCTCCATCTCGGCGCGGGCCAGGTTCTGGCCCAGGCACTGGTGGATGCCGAAGCCGAAGGCCAGGTGGTGCCGGGTGGGCCGGTGCCAGTCCAGGGAGTCCGGCTCCGCGAAGACGGCCTCGTCGCGGTTGATCACGGAGGTGGAGAAGATCACCCCGTCGTCGGCGCGGACGGTCACCCCGCCGATCTCGATGTCCTGGGTCGCCACGCGGAGCATGCCGTCCGCGATCGACAGGAACCGCATCAGCTCCTCCACCGCTGCCGGCATCAGGGAGGGTTCGGCGCGCAGTTCGGCCAGCTGCTCCGGGTGGCTGAGGAGGGTGAAGGTACCCAGCGAGATCATGTTGGCCGTGGTCTCGTGCCCGGCGATGAGCAGGATCGCGGCCAGTGCGACCAGTTCCTCGACATCGGTCTCGCCGGTCTCCAGCCGCCGGGCGATCAGTTCGTCCAGCAGTCCGTCGCCGGGGTCGGCGCGTTTGTGCCCGATGAGCTCTCGCAGATAGCCGTTGAGCTGCTCGCGGGCGTCCTCCACATCGGCGATCCCGGGGCCGCGCAGCAGCCGCCGCGACTGGCTCTCGAAGAACTCGTGGTCCGCGTACGGGACCCCGAGCAGTGCGCAGATCACCATCGACGGCACCGGCAGGGCGAAGGCGCCGACCAGCTCGGCGCGCGGGCCGGCCGCGACCATCGCGTCGATCAACCGGTCCACGGTCTCCTGGATCCTGGGCCGCAGTGCGGCGGTGCGGCCCAGGGAGAAGCTCGGGATCAGCATCCGGCGCTGGGTGTTGTGGACGGGATCATCGACACCGAGCAGGGCGGCGCGACGGTTGCGCAGGCCCTTGAACCGCTGGGTGGGGGCCGGGAAGGAGAGGTTCTGGCGGTCGGCGGAGAGCCGGCCGTCGGCAAGCAGGGCGCGCGCCTCGGCGTGCCCGGTGACCACCCACACGGAGCGGCCGTCGAAGAGGGTGACGCGGGAGAGCGGCCGGCCCGCCCGAAGCGGCTCGTAGGCCGCCGGGGGGTGGTAGGGACAGGTCCGGTCCTGGGGGAAGGCAACGGTCTTCTCGGACATACAGCACCTCGCACGCGATGGTTCCGTTTCGCCGGGATCCATTACATGCCTAAGGCACCTATCCGATCCATGTGACTTTCGGCCACATCGCTCCCCTTCGCCCGAACGGCGCAAGGGGCTGCTTCGCCGGGGCTGTTGACGGGCTGGCGGAGGCTGCCCAGGTAGCCAACGTCCGGCAGTTCTGTACCTGGGGCCGCTGGGGGCTGGTCAGACGTGGGAGCCGAGGAACAGCCGGAAGTCCTCCGCCGTCATCGGCCCGGCCTGGGTCGCCACCGCCTCGCCGCCCGCGATGAGCACGGCGGTCGGGGCCCCGGTCACCCCGTACCGCTTGGTCTGTCCGGGGCAGCGGGTGATGTCCGCGCGCACCGCCGTCAGCCGTGCCCCGTACTCCTGCGTCAGCCCGGCGACGACCGTGTCCATCGCGCGGCAGGGCCCGATGGCCTTCGGCCAGCTCCCGCAGAAGTAGGCGAGCACCGGTCCGTCCGTCATGGCGAGGACGAAGTCGAATTCCTGATCCTCCAGTGGCTGGTGTACCCGACGTGCCATGGGTGGTGCTCCGCTTCGTGTGTGGTGCGATCCGAACGGTTCCCATCATCACCGCTCGGCCGCGGACGACGGGATTCGCCCCCGCCCCCGGGCCGCCTCCGGCCAGGGCATTGTCAGTGCCGTCTGTGAAGCTGCCGGTATGGACGACAGGATGCTCCGGCGCCGGGTCTACGGCGCCGATCACGACGACCCCGACCCGGGTCCGCTCCCGGGACACGCCTACGGAGAGCTCGTCGGCGGCCCCCTCGACGGACTGCTGCTCGACATCACGGGCTGGACCGGGCCCCAGCTCGACGAGGAGGCCCGGCTCCCGACGGAGATAGGGCGCTACGGTCCGGGCGGCCGCGCCCACTACCGCCGGCGCGCGGCCGATCCCGGCCACTGGGACTGGACGGGCGACAGCCGCTGACACCGGAGGCCGGCCGCCGCACCACCCTGGGCGGAGCGAGCCCGCCGCGCCTCCCGCGCGCAGTGGCCCGCCGCGCCGCCGCGAGCCGGTGTCAGCCCGCCGCGCTCCGGCTGACCTTGCGGGCCCACAGCACCAGGGGGACCTGCAGCGGCAGCCGGCCCACCGCCACGGCCCGCAGAGCGGGGGAGCGGTGGCGGGCGTCGGCGGCCATCTTGACGTTCGCGGGGAACACGCCGACGAAGAAGGCCGCTGTCGCCAGCGCGGCGACCCGGCGGGTACGCGGGTGGGCGACCCCGGCGGCGAGCGCGAGCTCCGCCACGCCGCTCGCGTACGTCCAGCGGCGCGGGCTGCCGGGAAGTGAGTGCGGCACGATCGCGTCGAACTGCTTGGGGGCGACGGCGTGCGCCACCGCCGCCCCGGCCAGCAGACCGGCGAGCAGGAGCGGCGAGGAAGGCAGGCGCGGCATGGGGAGGATCCTCTCGGAGGGGCCTGGGCCCGGCGATCCTACTCGTCAGTAGTGACGTGCGGGCCGGCCCCCGGAACTCTCCGGCGCCCCCCGTGACCACCCGCTCCGAGCGCGTCCCGGAATTCCCCGAAGATTTTTCCGCGAAGCTGTCGATCCCGGCGTCTCCCGTTCGACGCAGGGGTGAGAGGCGGGGAAAGCCCCCGTCCTCCCCGACCCAGGAGTCACCATGCCGCGTTTCCTTTCGATGGTCCGCATCGACGAGCAGAGCCTCACTCCGGACACCGCCTTCCCCGCCGACTTCGAGCAGCGCATGGGCGCCCTGATGGAGGAGATCACCAAGGCCGGGGTCATGCTCGACACCGCTGGCCTGCTCCCCACCTCCCAGGGGACCCGGGTGACCTGGTCAGGCGGCAAGCTCAGCTACACCGACGGGCCCTTCACCGAGACCAAGGAGGTCGTCGGCGGTTACGCCCTGATGCAGTGCAAGGACAAGGACGAGGCGCTGGAGTGGACCAAGCGCTTCCTGGAGGTCCACCCCGAGAACTGGACGGTCGGAATCGAGCTCCGTCAGCTCGACGAGGGCTGAGCACCCGCCCGGCCGCGTCGCACCGTTTGCCCTGCCTCGTCACGGCTGCTCTGATGGGTGGCCGTGACGGCAGTGAGTACGACCCGAGCGGTCGAATCGGTGTACAGGATCGAGTCCGCGCGGATCATCGCGGGCGTCGCCCGGATCGTGCGCGACATCGGCATCGCGCAGGAGATCACCCAGGACGCGCTGGTCGCGGCCCTGGAACAGTGGCCGGTCTCGGGCGTCCCCGACAGACCGGGGGCCTGGCTGATGGCCACCGCCAAACACCGGGCCATCGACCTCGTCCGCCGCAAGGAGACCTACGCCCGCAAGCTCGCGGAGGTCGGGCGCACCCTGGAGGACGTCCCGCCGGCCGAGGATCAGGCCGAGTTCCCGGACCCCGAGGACATCGACGACGACCTGCTGCGGCTGATCTTCACCGCCTGCCACCCCGTCCTCGCCACGGACGCCCGGATCGCGCTCACCCTGCGCCTGATGGGCGGTCTGACCACCCAGGAGATCGCCCGGGCCTTCCTCTGCCCCGAACCGACGGTCGCCCAGCGCATCGTCCGGGCGAAGCGGGCCCTGGCGAAGGCGGGGGTGCCCTTCGAGGTCCCGTACGGCGCGGACCGCGAGGAGCGCCTCGGTTCCGTCCTGGAGGTCATCTACCTCGTCTTCAACGAGGGCTACTCGGCGACGGCCGGAGACGATCTCGTCCGCCCCGCCCTGTGCGAGGACGCGCTGCGCCTCGTCCGGGTCCTGTCCGGGCTGATGCCCGAGGAACCCGAGGTGCACGGACTGGCCGCGCTGCTGGAGTTCCAGGCCTCCCGCATCGCCACCCGCACCGGCCCGGACGGCGAACCGGTGCTGCTCGCCGACCAGAACCGGTCCAAGTGGGACCGGATGCTGATCCGGCGCGGTGTCGTGGCCCTGCACCGGGCGGGCGCCGGCCCCTACTCCCTCCAGGCCGCCATCGCAGGCTGTCACGCCGATGCCGTCCGGTACGAGGACACGGACTGGCCGACGATCGCCACGCTCTACGGCCGTCTGGTCCTGCTGGTCCCGTCACCGGTGATCGAACTCAACCGGGCCGTCGCCGTCTCCATGGCCGAGGGCCCGGCGGCGGCGCTCCCCCTGGTGGACGCCCTGGCGGCGGAACCGGCCCTGCGCACCTACCACTTGCTGCCGAGCGTACGGGGAGACCTGTTGGAGCGCCTCGGCCGCCGCGCGGAGGCCCGCGCGGAGTTCGAGCGCGCCGCCTCCCTCACCCGCAACGCCCGGGAGGAGACCCTGCTGCGCGAGCGTGCCGCCCGCCTGGCCGACTGACCGCCGCGCGGCTCCGGCGCCCGGGGCGCACGGGCTCGGGGTCTCAAGGGCTCCGGCGGGTCAGGAGCGCCGGGCGAAGGCCGCCACGTCGCGCGGGGTCAGCGCCCCCGGCCGGCGCGGCGAGGTCAGCGCGATGGGGCGGCGGAAGGAACCGTGCCGGGCGATCTCCCGGACCGTCTCGCGCAGGGCCTCCAGGAGACCCTCCATCGTGCGGCGGGCGGTGGGGGTGTCCGAGTAGATCGAGTTGACGTGCAGCCCGTCCGCGTCCCGCTGGAACCAGGAAGAGGTGCCGTTGCCCTGGGCCAGCCACACGTGGGAGTTGGGCCGCCAGTCCTCGTGGCGCTCGGCGCCCGGGCACTTGCGCGTGTCGATGTACGAGAAGAAGTTGACCGGGTAGGGCCAGGAGCGGGCGGCGAACTCCTCGGGGGCGAGCAGCTCCCAGGCCCGCACGAACGGTACGTCGATGTGGCCGATCATCTCGGTGAACCCGGCCCGCACGGACGCCATGACCTGCGCGAAGTCCCGGCCGGGGGAGGCGTCGAACTCGACGGGCAGCGTGTTGACGAACCACCCCACCGAGTTCGTCCACGCGGCGCGGCCGCGCTCGCTCACCGGCATGAACCCCCGGTAGACGCCCGGCCCGCCCGCCTCCCGCAGGCAGACGGCGACGGCGGCGAGCAGGCCCATGAACGGCTTCCCGTCGGCCGCCAGACAGGCCTTCGCGAACACCTCGGCCTCGGCGGCGTCCAGCAGCTGCGAGGCCTCGTTCACGGTCGCGTACATCCGGCCCGGCTCCACACCCAGTTCGAGGGGGAAGCGGGGGAAGAAGTCGCCGTCGCCGCGCGCGATGAACTCCTTCCAGTAGCCCAGTCGTTCGTCGTCGGCATCGATGGAGAGATAGCGGCGCCGCTGCTCCTCGGCGAAGTCGAGATAGCTCGGCGCGGGCGCCGGGTCGAGCTGTTCCCCGCGGCGCAGGGCCTCGTAGCCGTTCTGCACCTCTTGGACCACGACCGGCATCGTCAGCCCGTCGCAGACGATGTGGTCGAAGGCGAGGTAGACGGTCGCCGAGTCCTCGCGCAGCACCGCGCCCATCGTGAACAGGGGCCAGGACAGGGTGTCGATGCTCCGCTTGAACCGCTCCACCAGGAAGCCGGTCAGCTCCGCGCTGCTGTCGAAGGAAGCCACCTCGAGGGAGTCCAGAACCAGTTGCTCGGGAGGGATCGGCACGCACGCCAACTCCCCGGCGAGGCGCCGGAACTCGCAGCGCAGCACCTCGTGCCGGCGGGCGAAGGCCAGCAGCGAGCGCGTCAGGGCGTCCTCGTCCAGTGCGCCCGCGACCTCGAACGTGATCGCGATCCACGAAGCGATGGGATCATCGGCCGCACGGCTCTCCTCGGCGACGGTGAAGTGCTTGTCCTGGTTGAAGGAGGCCCTCCTGTCCGCCGCGCCACCCGCATCGGTGCTCTCCGCCGCCGTGGACCGCAACCGCCACTCGACGACCCGACCGGGTGCCATGTGGTGCATCTCCAGAGGAAACTGCCGCATTCCGTCATCCCTTCGCCCCCCGAGTCAACCCCGAGCGCCTAACGACACCCGGGCCACGGAAGTGACGCGCACGCGACGGATCACCGGGCGGCGCACCGCGCGGGCCGGAGCACGCGCCCCGCCCTCGGGTCTCACCAGCCCTGGGCGTCGAGCGCGTCCGCGAGCCGGGTCAGGAAGGTGCGGAACGCGGACTCGGCGTAGGGCCGCTGTGCCGGGTACGGCGTGAACGCCGAGGCGAGTGCGGCGCCCGAGGCCACGGCCTCGCGCAGGCCGGCGGCCTGCACGGACAGGGGCCGAGGGCTGATCGGCTCCTCGCGCAGGGCGAGGGCGAATCGGCGGACCGGTTCCTCGTCGAGCTCCGAACAGGCTTTTCGGAACATCGCGTTGTACAGGATGCCGTTGACCGGACCGGACACCCACGGCTCCGTCACCCTCGTCGTCCGGGTCAGCCCGCGGCCGGGTCCGGCGACCCGTCCGGGCCAGGCGCCGACGCGTCGTCGGGGCGCAGCTCGATGTGGTCCGCGGCCAGGTCCACCGCCACCCGGTGCTCCATCCCCAGCGCCTCCAGGAACTTCTGCGGGAGCTGCACCCGCCCCGTGCGGTCCAGCATCACGTACTCGCGTTCGCTGACCGACTCGGCGCCGTGCTCGTCGGTGACCGTGCGGCGCAGCACCTCGCTGCTCGTGCGGCCGTCGCGCATCGCCACCGTGCGCCGGACCTCGCCCGCGACGAGCGGGTCGTGGGTCACGATGACCACGGTCGCGCCCAGTTCCCGGTTGACGGTCCGGAACGCCTCGAAGATCGCTCCGCCCGTCTCGGAGTCCAGCTCACCGGTCGGCTCGTCGGCGAGCAGTACCGACGGATCGTTGGCCATCGCCACCGCGATGGCCACGCGCTGCTGCTGGCCGCCCGAGAGCTCTGCGGGCCGGCGGTTCGCCAGATCACCGATCTCCAGGGCTTCGAGGAGCTCACCGGTGCGGACCGCGTGCCGTTTGGCGGCCGCGCGGCGGCCACCCTTCAACTGCATCGGCAGGGCGATGTTCTGCGCCGTGGTCAGGAAGGGCAGCAGGTTGCGGGCCGTCTGCTGCCAGACGAACCCGACCGCCTCGCGCCGGTAGCGCAGCCGGTCGCGGGCGGACATCTCCAGCAGGTCGTAGCCGCCGACGCTGGCGGTGCCGGCCGTGGGCACGTCCAGGCCCGCCAGGATGTTCAGCAGCGTGGACTTTCCGCTGCCCGACGCGCCGACCAGGGCCATCAGGTCGCCCTGCCGCACGGTCAGTTCCAGCCCCTGCAGGGCCTGTACCTCGACCCCGTCCGTGCTGAAGATCCGTACCAGGCGGTCGCAGGCGATGGCCGTGTCCGCCCCGTGCTTTCGCGGTGCGGCGGCGGCCAGGGCCTGCTGCCGCAGCTCGTCGTAGGTGGGCTGCTCGCTGTTCACCGCTGGTCTCCCGCTCTCAACTCGGTCGTGATCTGTCGCCTGCCGGATATCGCCGCCTCCGCCAGCACGGCCCCCGCGACCAGGACGGCCAGGCCCAGGGCCTGCGTCAGCACGGGCCGTACGAGGACCGGCAGGCCGGCCTGTATCTTCGCGCCGACCAGCGTCGACAGGTCCAGGGCCGGACCCAGCAGGGCGACGGCCCCCACCGAGACCAGGGCGCCGCCGAGTGCGGCGGCCAGCGCCAGGGGCACCGACTCGGTGAGGATCAGCCACACTGCCTGCCGGGGCCGCAGGCCCATTGTGCGCAGTCGCGCGAGGAGCGCCGCGCGGTCCGGGGCGGCCCTGACCAGGGTCAGCAGGACGGCCAGCAGCGCGAAGCCCGCGGCGCCGGCCAGGGAGGCCCAGAAGAGCCGCTCGGCGGAGCGCTGCAGCGGGTCGGAGCCCAGCTCGGCGGACGACGCGGCGCTCGTGCGGATGCGGTACCGCTCGGCGGCGGCCGTCGGGTCCTCGGCGCGGACCAGCTGCTCCAGCCGGTGCTGGCTGATCGCGCCGAGCGCGAACCAGTAGTTGGGCGGCCCCATCTGGGGCACGGAGGCCAGTACCGGACCGGCGGGCAGCACCACGGTGGTGGACTTGGCGCCCGGCCGGGCGGGCGTGCCGTCGAGCACGCCCACCACCTTCAGCCGCAGCTCCCCGCCGTTCTCCAGCCGCAGTTGGTAGCCGGTGGTGTCGTCCGCCGCGAGGTCCCCGCTGATCAGCGCCGGTATCGTCGCGCCCGAGGTACCCGCGGCGCCGGTCGCCAGGACCGCCGGATCGAACCGGCCGCGCCCGACGGCGCCGGACAGCTTCGCGTACTCCACGGGGTCCGCGACGATCACGGAGATCTGGGTGCGGCCCGCCCTGGTGCCGGAGAGGAAGACGTTGTCGTCGCTCCACACCTTCACCGAGGACCGTACGCCGGGCAGTGCGGCCGCGGCCTTCGTGAGCGCGTCCGGGAGCACCCCGCTGGGCGCCGACAACTGGGCGTCGCCGCCGACGGCCTCCCGCGCCGCCTGGAGCCGGGCGTCGGCCACCGCGGTCAGGACCGTGGCGCCGAAACCGCCCGTGGTCACGGCCAGCAGCATCGCGACGAGGGGCAGTACGGACGGGCGCGACCGCCGTGCGGTGCCCCGCGCGGCCCGGGCCAGTCCCAGGAAGCCGATCAGCCCAGGACCCCGCCCGGCCGCCCGGGCCAGTGCCCCGACCAGGACGGGCTGGAGCCGGGCCAGCAGCAGGCCGCCGCAGAGCGCGAGCAGCAGTGGGGCGGCGACCAGCAGCGGATCCACCCCGGTGCCGGCCGGGGCCACCCCGCGCGACTGGACCTCGTACACGGCGGCCGCGGTGGCGGCCAGCACGAGCAGCTCGGCGACCACGCGACGACGGGGGCCCGGCCCGCGCGGCGGCGCCAGCAGCACGGCGGCCCGCAGGGGGAAGGCCAGCAGTGACAGGAGCGTGGCGGCCGCGGCGGCCAGCAGGGTGCCCGCCAGGCGGGGCGTCGGCAGCAGGACCACGGCGAGCACCGTCGCGAGCACGGCGGCGGGCAGGACCGTGACGGCGTGCTCCGCGAGCAGCCGGCGCACGATGCCCGCGCGCGAGCCTCCGCGGGCCAGCAGCAGCCGTAGCTCGGTCTCCCGCCGGTCCCCGGTGAGCCCGGCCGCCAGACAGAACACCACGAAGGCCACCCCGGCCACCCCGGCCGGACCCATCGCGGCGAGCGGCGCGGCCGCCTGGCGCCGGGCCTCGGCCAGCGTGAACAGTTCGGGCAGGCGGGAGGTGACGCGCAGATCGCTCCGGTGCGTCTCCCGGGTCAGACGCGTCGCGGTCGGGCCGTTCACGTAGGACGCGACCGCCTTGGCGGTGGCGCGCAGTTGATCGGCCCGCAGGGACCCGGTGTCGACGGGGATCCGCCAGAAGTCCCGGGTGCCGCCCTCACCCCAATCACCGAGCCGGTCGAGGCCTTCGGGGCCGGTGAGGGCCGCGGTCTGCCAGTACGGGATCGGCGGGTGGCTCGGGGTCTGGGTGAGGCAGGCGCGGGTGAGGCAGCCGGGGTCGCCGTTCCAGTAGTCCTCGGCCGCGTCGTTCGCGGCGTACAGGCCCACGACCTCCGCCTTGACGGTGGTCAGGGCCTGGCCGGTGGTGGTCTCCAGCACCATCCCGACCCGGACCCCGAGGGTCTTCGCCGCGCTCTGCGACAGCGCGACGGCCACGGGGCCACCCGGCGTGGAGGCGGCGCCCGGCCAGCGTCCCTCGACGAGCCGGACGTGGTCCGGGGCCTCGCGCAGGTGGTAGAGCGCGAGCTGGGGAGGCATGCCCTCGGGGGCGGCCAGTCCGGGGGTCGCGAGCGAGCGGGCATCCGCGGAGGTCCCGTGGGCGGGGCCGGAGGGAGCCACGGCGAAACCGGGGGCGGTCCGGGCGACCAGGGTGGCCAGTACCTCGTCCAGCTCCTGCGGGCTCTGCTCCCCGTACCGGGGGCGTGCGCTGACGAACAGGCTGGTCTGGTCGGTGCCGCGGGACTCCAGGAAGGAGCGCAGGGCCTGGTCCGTGCCCCGGTCCACGGCGCGCGGCAGAGCGGCGGAGAGCAGGACGGCGACGAAGGCCAGGGCCGCGCCGAGCAGGGTGCTCAGCGGGGTCGCGCGCAGCCGGGTCCGCACCCAGGGCGCGGGCGGGGACAGGGCGCGCCGGGAGGTCCCGGCCGGTGCCCCCGGACCGGTCCGCGCCGGGGCCGTGCCGTCCGGGGTACGCCGGTCGGCGTCGGTTGGGGCCGGCCCGGTCATATGTCCTCCACGTGCCGCAGCCGGTCGGCTGTGTTCGAGCGGTTCTGGTTGCGCCGGCCACCGAAGACCGCCGACAGCAGCGGGGCCGCGGCGATGACGGCGGCGAGCAGCAGGGTCCGGGCCACGGGCAGGTCCACCAGCACCTCGGGCACCGGGCGGCCCGCGGCCGGCGTCAGCACGGTCAGCGGTACGACGAGGTGGACGATGACCACGCCCAGGGCGAGTCCGACGGTGGTTCCGAGCCCCACCAGCACACAGCTCTCGGCCGTGGCCGTACGGGCCAGGTCCCGGCGCCTCGCCCCCAGTGCGAGGAGCACCGAGAACTCCCGGGCCCGCTCCCGGGCGGCCGCCGCCGCGGAGGCCGCGAAGCCGATCGCCGCGAGGACCGCGCAGGCCACGGCGAGCGCGGCGAGCGCGCCCTGCGGGCCCGCGCTGAGCGGGTCGTCGAGCAGGGTCGCGGCCACTTCGCCGCGCAGCCGCACCTGCTGGGAGCCCGCGCCGGAACGCAGTTCGGCGGCGGCCCGGGCCGGCGCCGGATCGTCGGCGGAGGCGGCGGGCAGCCACCACTCGCCGGGCATCGGCAGCTCCCGGCCGCCGGCCGCGAGCACCCGGCCGGCGGTGGCCAGATCGACGGCGATCGCGGTGTCCCCCGCGACGGGCAGCGAACCGATCGCGGCGGTGACCCGGACCGGAAGCGTGGCGCCGCCCAGCTGGACGGGGACCAGATCGCCCACGGCCCCGCCGATCGCGTCGAGGTACGCCCGGGTGGCGACCCCCGGGACCTCGGCGGCCGGAGCGGGCCCCGGCGTCAGATCGACCTCCACGCCGCCGCGCTCGCCGGAACCGTCGCGGTAGCGCAGCCTGACCAGCTCGGGGCCGCCCGCGGCCGGACCGGCGCCCGCGAGCAGTTCGGCGGAGGGGCTGCCGTCGGTGAGCGACGGAGCCGACAGCTTCCAGCCGGGTGCGGCCACGGCGACCGGAGCGGGCGCGCCGTCCCGGGTCTGCGCGACCGCGAGGCTCCGTACGGTCAACTCGTCGAAGATCTTGACCACTTCGCCGGGCTTGCGCGGGTCGAGCTCGGCGCCGCTGTTCAGGTCGGTACCCGGGAGCGTGCCTTCCCGATCGTACGAGAACACGAGCCCGGCCAGGCTCAGCGGAGTGGCGGCCGACCCGACCGGGGCGCCGATCAGCGGGCCGATGTGGATCGGCAGGGTGGCGTCACCGCTCTCCGGGAGCTGGGCCATCGGCGCCCGGTAGGTGATGCCGAACCGGTCGCGCAGCAGCAGGCTGAGGCCGGGCCGGCCGCCCGCGCCGGTGGACCGGACCGAGACGGAGACGTCGATGCGCTGGGGGTTGCCGGGGAGGGGGATGCCGGTGGTGACGTCCGCGGCGGCCGAAGCGGCCGGGGAGGGCCGCGCGGGTGCGAGCGGGGCGAACAGGTCCCGCATGCCGCGCCCGTCGCGCAGGTCGGCCCGCAGGCCGACCCGGTCGGCGACGGCCGCCGCGTCCAGCGCCATCACCTGTCCGGCGCGCCCTCCCGGCAGTTGGTTCGGGGTCCGCAGCACAGGCAGCACGCGCTCCCCGCCGGGCAGCGCCGCGTACCGGCCGCCCCGGCCCATCGCGGGCAGGTCGCTGCCGGAGATCAGCAGGCCACCGGCCGAGGTGAAGTCGGCCTGGTCGCGCTGGGACATGGACCAGGCGGTGTGCTGGCCCAGGGCGAGGACCCCGCTGGACACGGCGAGTACGAGCAGCAGCACCGGCCCGGTGGCCCGTCGCGGCCGGCGGGCGAGCTGCCAGCCGACGAGCGCCGGACCCAGGCCCCGGCCCCGGGCGGCGATCCGCGCGCCCAGCCGCGCCGCGAACGGCAGCAGCCGCAGTACCAGCAGCGTGCCCGCGCACAGCGCCAGCGTCGGCGCGGCGACCAGTACCGGGTCCACGCCGAACAGCCCGTCGGACCGGGCAGCCGCCGGGCCCGGCGAGCCCGCGCCGTACCGGGAGAGCTGCTCGTAGGCGAGTACGGCCAGGGCCACCAGCGCCAGGTCGGCGCCGGAGCGGGCGGCCCCCGCGACGAGCGCCTGGCGGCGGCCGGTCCGGTGCAGGGCGGCGGCAGCGGCGCCGCGCAGCACCACGGGCAGGGTGGTCAGCGCGACGCAGCCGAGGGCGCAGCCCGCCGCGACGGGCCAGAGCAGCCAGCTCCGGGTGACGGCGAACGGGACGTGGGCCAGCGAGCCGTAGCCGCCTAGCAGGCGCAGCAGCGCCGGGGTCAGCAGCGGCGCGAGGAGGGCGGCGGGCAGCGCCAGCAGCAGCGACTGGGCCGCGGTGAGCACGCCGAGCCGGCGGCGGGAGGCGCCGCGCGCGGTGAGCAGGGCGCGCTCGCCCTCCTGGCGCTCCGTCAGCAGGTGCGATACGAGCAGCAGCGCCGCGCCGGCCAGGACGGCGAGTTGCAGGGCCCCGACCAGCAGGGTGGACCGGGCGACGGTCAGACCCGACCCCAGTTCCCCGAGCAGCACCGGCAGGTCGGTCTCGGAGCGCAGGCCGGAGACCCGCTGGAGCGTTTCGGAAGCCTTGGCGGCCCGGGCCCGGACCGCCTCGGCCCCGGCGGGGTCGACGGTGGCGAAGTCGGGGGTGAGGAGCACCACGCGGCTGTCCTGCGTCAGACCGCCGGCGGTGAACGCGGAATCGTCCACCAGCAGCGGGCCGTACGTGGCGAATCCGGCCACCTGGAGTCCGCGGGCGCCGAGCGGATCGAGCCGCCAGTACGGGGAGTCCGGGTCGGCGGGCCGGTAGACGCCGGTCACCAGCACGGTCAGCGGCGAGCCGCCGTAGCGGTCGGCGAGGCGCACCTCGGCGGGCAGTGCCCCCTCGGCCAGCCCGAGTCGGTCCAGCGCGGCCTTCGGCACGGCCACGGGAACCCGGCCGCCGGGACCGGGGACAGGTCCCGCGACGGGCTGCGGCCACGCACCGGCGAGGAGCCGTACGCGCTCCTTGGCGAAGGCCGCCAGCAGGGTCAGGTCGGCATCCTTGCCAGGGGTGTTCGGGCCCGGCAGCCCGTACGAACGGCTGCGCGCCACACTCTCGGCGGCGGCCGGCAGCGGGCCGAACAGTTCGCGCGCGAAGCCCCGTACCGCCTCGTCGTCCTTGGCGCGGTCCGCCGACGGATGCCCACCACTGATCAGTACGGTGCTGCGCGCGTGGCCGGGTCCCTGGAGGGCCTGGCGCAGTCCGGCCTCGCCCACGGTGCGGGTGAACGCGAAGAGCGCCGTCAGCACCGTCGTGGTGATCAAAACGGTCAACAGTACGGCGGCTGCGAGCGGCAATCGCCCGCGCAGCCGGCGCACGACGAAGCCGAGCATGTTCCTGTTCCTCCCCCGCACCGGACTGGTAGCCCCGGATAGCGGACGATGCTGCCAGATTCGAACAGATAGCGGAAGGGACTTGCGTGAATGGTGCATCGGATGAACAAATCGACGGGGTGGGACGGCAATCACGCCGATCGAGCCGTTCCAGGGGCTGAAATCTTTCCAGGGGGAATCGCAGCATGACGCAGCAGCAGGAGGAGCGGCGGCAGGACGAAGTGGCGCCGCCGATGGTGGTCGTCGAGGGAGTGCGACGCAGTTTCGGCACCGGTCCGCAGGCCGTGCACGCGCTGCGCGGAGTCTCCTTCGAGGTCCGCCGGGGCGAACTCACCGCACTCAAGGGGCGGTCGGGCTCGGGCAAGACCACCCTGCTGAACCTGGTCGGCGGCCTAGACACCCCCACCGGCGGCAGCGTCGCCCTCGACGGCACCGACCTGGCCGGCCTGGACGAGGACGGCCGTCTCGCGCTGCGCCGCGACCGGATCGGCTTCGTGTTCCAGTCCTTCGGCCTGATCCCCGCCCTGACCGCCGCCGAGAACGTCGGGGTGCCGATGCGGCTGCGCAAGGTGCCGGCCAAGCAGCGTGAGGAGCGGGCCCGTACCCTGCTCGCCCTCGTCGGCCTGTCGGACCAGAGCGAGCAGCGCCCCGGCGAACTCTCCGGCGGCCAGCAGCAACGGGTCGCCGTGGCCCGCGCGCTGGCGAACGAACCCGACCTGATCATCGCGGACGAGCCGACCGGCCAGCTCGACTCCGACACGGGCCGTCAGATCATGCGACTGCTGCGCGCGGTGGTGCGCAGCGAGGGGGTCACGGCGCTGGTCGCGACGCACGACCCGGCGCTGATGGAGCTGGCGGACCGGGTGGTGGAACTGCGCGACGGCCGCATCGTTGACGTGCAGGTGGGATAGCCCGGACCCGGGGCTTCAGAATCCCTGCGGCCAGAACGGCTGGGCCCGCAGCGCGGCGGAGCGGATCGCGTCCGCGCCCACGTCCAGGACGACACCGGCGTCCTGCAGCCCTCGGCGCGGCCACGAGCACGACACGGTGACGGGACCCGGCGGGGGCAGCGGCCACGTCCACAGCGACAGGCGCACGTCCTCGCCGTCGTCCGGACCGCCCGAACCGCCCTCGAACCTGTTCACGACCAGCACGGGCCCACGCCCGCCGCGCAGCCCGGTCTCGTCGTCCTGCCGTACGCCGCTGCCGTCGGCGAACCGGAGTCGGAACAGCGGCTGGGACAGCTCGCGGAGGTCCAGGTCCGTCGCGTCGGCGGACGGCCCGCCGGATGACGGCACGCCGGGTGACGGCACGCCGGGTGACGGCACGCCGGGTGACGCCCCACCGGGTGACGCCCCGCGCGCATGGGCTTCGACCTCGATCTCGAGGCCGACCGGATAGGCCAGCACCTGCCGGACGGCCACCACGAGCCGGTCCGACCGGCTGATGACCACCGGTCCCGTGACGAGTCCGCCGATCATCCGCGGCGGTGCGAACCACTCGGGCAGATCGCCCGTACTTCCCCTGCCCGGCGTCTCAAGCACGGCCAGAGCGTACAGGCTCGCGACCGGACCGTCGTGGGTGCGAACGTCCCGGCCGGGGACCGGTCCGGATCACCGCGGCCCCCGGGTGTCAGGCCGTCGACGGTGGTCCGGGTTTCGCCAGGAGGTGCAGGCGCAGGGCGAGTTGGAGTTCCAGGGCCCGGGCGGGGGAGTTCCAGTCCTCGCCCAGGAGACGTCGGATCCGGTCGAGGCGCTGCACGACGGTGTTGACGTGGATGTGCAGGGCGTCCTTGGCCTTGGAGAGGCTCGCGCCGTGGAGGTAGTAGGCCTGGAGCGTGCTGACCAGTTCGGTGCCGCGCTGGGCGTCGTACTCGATGACCGGGCCGAGCACCCGGTGGACGTACCCGCCGACGTCACCGCGGTCCCCGAGCAGCAGGCCCACGAAGCCCAGGTCGGGGAGGGCGGCTCCGTAGCCGGTGTGACCCAGGGCGTGCAGGGCCTGGAGACAGCGCAGGGCCTCCGCGTACACGGCCGGCAGTCCGTCCGGCCCGCCGTCCGGGCCCGCGGAGCCCACCGTGACGGGAGCGCCGAGCGACTGCCCCAGCTCGGCGGCGAGGGACCTCGCGAGGTCCCCGGGCCGCTCCGCCGGGGCGAGGAACACGACGCGGCCCTCGTGCAGCCCGGCCAGCCCGTCGAGTGCGCGGGCACGGCGCGCCGCCTGTGCCGACAGCCGGGGCCGCAGGGCAGCGTCGCAGTGGAGCACCAGGACGGCGTGCGGGCGGGCGAGGTTCACGCCGAGTTTGCGAGCCCGGATCGTCCGGCTTCCGCTGTCGCGGGTGCGCCCCGGGCTCCGCGGGGTCAGCAGGTCGCTGAGCAGCTCGCCGCGCACCCGGTCCTCGGCGTGGGCCACCGAGCGGCGCAGCAGCAGGAGCAGCGCGGTGACCAGGCCGGTGCGTTCGAACAGCCGCCGATCGGTGTCCGGCAGGTCCGCCCGCCCCGTCAGGGCGATGCTTCCGAGGAGTTCGGGCCCGGCCAGCACGGCGCAGACCCACACCCCGTCCACCGGAACCGCCCGACCGCCCGACCGTGAGGCGGCCACCCCCTGGGAGGGCGGGTCGATCGGCCCGGTGGCGACCCGGGCCAGTTCGGCGCCGTCGGCGTCGTGCACCACCAGCCCGCCCCGGAGCAGCGCGGCGACCTCCCGGGCCACATCGGTGACGTCCCCGCCGCGCAGGACCAGGTCGGTGAGCCGGTCGTGGGTCTCTGTGGCCAGCCGGGCGGCCTCGCTGTGGGCCCGGGCGGTCTCGGTGGCGGAGTTGAGTTCCGCCAGGGCCGTACGGGTCTCCTCCAGCAGCCGTGCCCCGTCGATGGCCACGGCGGCGTGGTCGGCCAGCGAGGAGAGCAGCGCGACCGCGTCGGGCGCGAACTCCCGCACCGACCGGTCGGCGGCGTAGAGCACCCCGATCACCCGGGAGGCGACGCGCAGCGGGACCCCGAGGATGCCCCGCAGTCCCTCTTCGCGCACACCCGAATCGATGGTGCTGGTGTGCCGGAACCGGTCGTCGGCCCGGTAGTCGGAGCTGGCGTACGGGCGGGCCGTCTGGGCGACCAGGCCGCCGAGGCCTTCGCCCATGCCCAGCCGCAGCTGCTGGAAGGCGGCGGAGACGGAGCCGTCGGTGACGCGCATGAACGTATCGCCCACGAGCGGGTCGTTGAGCGTGAGGTAGGCGACGTCCGTACCGAGCAGCGTCCTGGCCCGCCGCACGATGGCCCGCAGCACCGCGTCGAGGTCGCGCAGCGCCGCGAGGTCCCCGGCCGTGTCGAAGAGGGCGGTGAGCTCCGCCTCGCGACGGCGGTGCTGGTCGAGGGTGCGGCGGATGTCGAGGGCGACCCGGGTCGCCTCCTCCACGACCGCCTGTTCAGCGGGTTCGGCCCCGGCGGTACGGGCCTGCGCGCCGGGCCGGGCGAACTGCTCGGCGGGCGCCCCCCGGGCGAGCAGGCCGATGAGCTGCCGCAAGGCTGCCGCGGCCAGGGTTCCGTCCGGGGGAGCGTGCGCCGGAGGGATCACGGGCTCGGTGGGATCGTTCACGTGGGCCATGCTGGCAGCCCTTCGGCGCGACGCGGTGGGAGGGGCCGGCGGCCGCGGCGGGAACTCCGCTTGTGGCGCTTGGCTTTGAGGGCGGCCTTGAAGGGTGGCCTCGAGGGCCGGGTCAGGCGGGATCGGAGACCGTGGCCGCGGACCGGGCCGGGTACCCGCCCCCGGATTCCGGCGCCCCCGCCCTCGGGACCGACAGGTCCCGGCCCCGGGTCTCGCGGGCGAAGGCGACGGTGACGGTGGTGACGACGGCGGCCGCGGACAGGTAGACGGAGACCGGAACGGAGGATCCGTAGTCCTTCAGGAGCTCGACGGCGATGATCGGGGCGAGGGCGCCCGCGACGATCGAGGCGAGCTGGGAGCCCATCGAGGCCCCCGAGTAGCGGACCTTGGTGTCGAACATCTCGGAGACGAAGGCGGCCTGCGGCCCGTACATGGCGCCGTGCAGCAACAGCCCGGCGGTGACGGCCAGGGTGATGACGGCGAACGACTTCGAGTCCACCAGGGCGAAGAAGGCGAACGCCCACAGGGCCATGCCGGCCGACCCGATCAGCGTCACGGGGCGGCGGCCGATCCGGTCCGACAGCGCGCCCCAGGCGGGGATGGTGACGAAGTGGACGGCCGAGCCGATCAGGAGCGCGTTGAGCGCGGTGGTCTTGGGGAGGCCGAGGTGGGTGGTGACGTAGACGAGGAGGAAGGAGGTGAGGACGTAGTACGAGATGTTCTCGCCGAACCGGGTGCCGATGGCGGTCAGTACCTGCCGCCAGTCCTTGCGGAACACCTGGACGACGGGCGCACGTTCCTCCTCGGCCCTGCCCTCGGCCTCGGCCCGTGCGGCGAGGAAGACGGGTGACTCCGCGACGGACAGCCGGATCCACAGCCCGACCACCACGAGGACCCCGGAGAGCAGGAAGGGGATCCGCCACCCCCAGGAGAGGAACGCCGCGTCCGTCTGCACGGCGGCGAGCAGCGCGAGCACCCCGGTGGCCAGCAGATTGCCCCCGGGCGCCCCGGACTGCGGCCAGGATGCCCAGAACCCGCGATGCTCGTCCCCACCGTGCTCGGAGACGATCAGCACGGCCCCGCCCCACTCGCCGCCCAGCGCGAACCCCTGGACCAGGCGCAGCACGGTCAGCAGGACCGGAGCGCCGGCCCCGATGCTGGCATGGGTGGGCAGCAGCCCCATCGCGAAGGTCGCCCCGCCCATCATGAGCAGGCTCAGCACCAGCAGCCTCTTGCGGCCGACCTTGTCCCCGAAGTGCCCGAAGACGACCCCGCCCAGCGGCCGGGCCAGGAACCCGATGGCGTAGGTGAGGAAGGCGATCAGGGTTCCGGTGAGCGGGTCCGCGGTGGGGAAGAACAGCTTGTTGAACACCAGGGCCGCGGCGGTCCCGTAGAGGAAGAAGTCGTACCACTCGATGGTGGTCCCGATGAGACTGGCGGCGACGATCCGCCGGATTCCGGATGGAGCGTTGGGGGCGGTTCCGGGGGAGACCATGTGCACCACTTCCAGGGTGTCTGCGGGGACGTCGGTGTGGCCACAACGTAGAAGTCCGCAGGTCAGCGGTATATGTGGCGTGCCATCACAATCAACCCCACCTGAGTGTGTCCGACCACCACTCGGCCCGAATCGATCCCCTCGGACCCGTCCGGAAGCGGGCGGGAAGCCCCTGCCGGAATTGCGGAGTTGCGCCTCTTTCGGGGAGGTGGTGCTGGCTCCTGTGCTGGTTCGGTGCTGGTTAAGCAGCGTTGACCGCGATCCGTTTGAGTTCGAGACGGCGCAAAACGGATGCGCCGGAGAACCTGGATTCATTTCGTCTCACGGGTCTGCTCGGTGCTTGGCGTCAGTCACTCCGGCTTCGCCCAGATGGCAGCTCTAGGCCTGGACAGCGAGGCTCCCCCGTTCCGCTCGGGAACCTTCGCCAACCTCTCCAGACCCTCCTCGGAAAGGCCTGACCCCCGGCTCTCGCCCAGAGACATAGCGATGCTCGGATGAGAGGCTGCCCGGCACGTGATCGACAGGCAGAGTGGTCTGGTCAGCACAGGAGATGGCGCCCGGCCGTCGCCAGCTCTGGAGCCAAGGGTCGCTTGCAGACTATGCGGCGCAGGGCGCCCGGCGGCAGCCGGTTTCGCGACTACCCGCACGCCAGGGTCATCCTGAGCATGCCCGGCATCGGCCCCGTCCTCGGCGCCGAGTTCATCGCCCACACCGGCGGCGACACGGGTGTCTACGGCAGCTCCGACCGGCTCGCCGGCGTCGCGGGACTCGCCCCGGTCCCGAAGGACTCGGGGCGGATTAGCGGCGACATGCGCCGCCACGACCCTACTGCCGGCGCCTGCTGCGGGTCTTCTCCATGTCCGCAATGGTCGCCGCCCGATGCTGCCCCACCTCGAAGGCGTTCTACGAACGTAAAAGAGCCGAGGGGAAGAACCACAAGCAGGCCGTCATCGCGCTCGCACGACGTCGCCTGAACGTCCTGTGGGCCCTCGTACGCGACGGCCGACCCTTCGAAATCACCGCACCACAGAACCCCGTCCCACTGGGCTGACACCCTCACCGCGAGTCACCAAGCCGGCTTGACAACCTCATTGGGAATCAGTCAGCGCCAGATCGGCCCAGAAAGTCGGGACCTTCGCCGAGACAAGAGCGTCAAAGGGCAAACAGAATGCGTCCCTTCGACCCTTGCGGGCAGGCTGATGATCCGTAACTCGGAGTCGGAAGGGCAGCCCGTCGCCTACGGTCTGGGCGGAGGTCGTTTTTGCCGACACCCGGACGAGATCTGTTGCCGGGTGTTGCCCCTTCGGGGGTTGCAGCGGGCTTCCAGGCCGATGGGGTTGCCGCAGAGCCGGGTATCAGGTTCGCAGGCGCAGCTGGACTCCGGCATGGTCAGAGGCCCACAGCCCTTCGGGGCTCCGGTGTTCGAGCCCGGTGACGCGCCCGTCGGCGGTGGTGAGGGCCGACCCGTCGGCGGCCTTGGCGAAGACCATGTCCACACGGTGATCAACCTTGCGGGTGTCGGGGTCGTTGACCTGCTCCGAGAATCCGGCGGTGTGGCCGGGGTTCGAGGCCGAGAGCAGGAGCCATTGGTCGGTGAACCGTCCTTGGCCGGTGATCAGGTCATAGGTCGCGGAGTGCGGCGTGGGGTCGCCGGCTTTGCGCGTGTGATCGAGGGGGTCGGAGTTGCAGTCGCACGCGATGACGACGGCTCGGCCGGCGATGGCGGCGGGCCCGGCAAGCAGCTCGTGCGCCTGGTCCAGCGCGGTGAGGGAGGACTGTGACTCGAGGTGGGTGTTGATGAACCTCAACCGCTGGTCACCCAGGTGCACGTCGGCGAAGCCGTATCCGCGGAGGAAAGCGATCCTCCTGCCTGCCAGTGAGATGTCCTGTCGCGCCCGGTAAGTGCCGCCTCCCACCCCCTCGACACGGACGGGGGAGCCACTGCGGCGCAGGATGACATCGCGCAGGGTCAGCCGTACATCGCGCGGTTCCTTCAGACTCGCGGTGCCCGGTGTGCCCTGGAAGGCAGGACCTTCCACGTCGGATTCCTGCCGCACCTGAATCGCCTCGTATGGATGCCCCAAGCGATTGAGGTCGATTAGCAGCAGTGCGAGGTAGTCGTAGTCGACGGTGGCCGCGTTGGCGACACCCATCTGATCCGTCTCCAGCGGGCCGGACCGCCACAGAGCCACTTCCTGGAGCCCCACAAGGTCGGGTGCGCCGCCCGCGATCTCGGCGGCCAGGAGCTTGCTGCGTGAGGGGAAGTCCGTCTGATCAACGATGGCGCGCAGGGCATCGTTGGCGTGGGCGAAGGCTGCCAGAACTGCGTCGGGGTCATTGATTCCCCGGGTGGCGCTGAGGGGGCGGGCAATGTTCCCGCCGAGGTACAGATTGCGGGTCAGGACGGTGACCTCGGGTGCTCCGGCGGGCCCACGGGAGTCGGCGCCGACGAACGCGATCGTCCCTCCGACCCCGAGACCGAGGACGAGGGTCGCGACGGCGAACAGTCGGCGCCCCGTCCAGGACAGCCATGCGTGACGGGGTGGATCGGTGGACATGGCGGAGACCTCCGACAGACGATGGCGGTGTGTGAGGCGGCCGCAGCCCAGGCAGCGGAATCTTCCCGTCATGGTCATCGGTGAACGGCCCAGCGATCTTGAGCCCGAGCGCGAACTGGCTGTGTGCCGCATCCGGTTTCGTCGGCATCGAGGTCGCCGCAGCAGGTCATCCCCGTCAGCCTCGCCGCGTTGGCAGGAACCTCACCAGCGGCAGGCTCGACAGCCCGGCTTCGGCCGCGACCAGCGCGTACGGCCTGCCCTCCTGGAGGTAGAACCGGACGGCCGGCAGCCGCAGGGTCGTGGTACTCGCCCCGAACCCCTCGAACAGGCCGTGCATCAGCAGGTAGTGAGCCCGTGCACGACATCGACGTTCCCGAGCATGTGCCAGATCGCGCCCGCAGGCCGGACCTTCACGGCGGCACCGTGGCCTCCAAGACCACAACCGGGTCTTGGAGGCCCACGTCACGCACGGAGGCCGGATCGGCCGACGGAGACTCCGCCGACGACACCTCAGCGGGAGGGGGAGGGGGGAGGGGGAGGGGGGAAGGTGGCAGGGTCAGGTGCGGCTCACGACGAACTTGGACTTGGTGGGATCGTCCTTGAACTTGATCTCGCCGATCAGCTGGGTGACGCGCGTCGGAGTGAGTGAACTGGACTCGCAGTTGACGTTCGTACTGCTGGCCGCACCGTCGACGACGGAGAAATTGATCTGTCCGCGCCCACTGGCGTCCACCGCCAGGGAGAAGTTGCCGCTCTTGACCCTGCCGGAATCGCCGGTGCCGATCTCCACCCGCAGGACATTGGCGGTCAGGAAGACCGGAGTGACCGTCATGTCGACCACGGTGCCGTTGGTCAGCGTCAGCTTGCCGACGAACGGCTCGTCGGGGAGGACGAGGTTGCTGGCGCCGACGTAGTCGGTCAGTTTCCCGCCGCACACGTTCGGGACCACTTCCGCCTGCGCCGACCCGGTGGCCAGCGTGCCCGTCAGGGTGGTGGCCAGGATCAGTGCGGCTGCGGCGGTCTTGATTCGGCGGGTCATACGGGGGTCCTTCCGGAGAGGGCCGCGGGCCTCGGAGTGTGGCCGACAGCGGGGAACGACGGGCCCGGCGTGGTGCGGGTCCGCTGCATATACCTGTGGGTGTGCTCACCACACTCGTTCCCCTCCGACGTGGTCGCGGGGCGCTGCGGGTCGACTTTCACTCGAACAGGTTTCTCCCTGTCGATCGGCCGTCCTGTTCCAAGCGTCGGGCGGTCCGTCTCCCAGCCGGAGACGGACCTGCGGACCACAGGCACCCCGGAGCCTTCCGAGGAGGCCGTCCACGGCAAGGATCGCCAAGGCGCCCGTAGAGAAGGCCAGTGCGAAGAGCAGGCTGTTGCCGAGGACGACCGCGTACCCGTAGCGGGCCACGTCCAGGACCGGATAGGGGTACCGGGCCCGCGTGCCGGGCTCCAGCAGCTCCCCGCGCAGCAGGGTGAACATCAGGTATGCGAACGGGTAGAGGAGCCACTGGGCGGCATGGCGCGGGCGCAGGCCGCCCGGCGTGGTCCGCAGCGCCCACGCGACGGCCGCGCTGATCGGGGTGACCGTGTGCAGGAGCTGGCAGGAGACGGTCCGCCAGTCCACGGACCCGGTCGCGATGGCGCCGCCGCGTACTTCGGCTCCGAACTCGTAGAGGTGGTAGACGAGCCCGGTCACGAGGACGGCCAGCAGCACCCCGCCCGCGAACCGGGGCTCCCACCACGGGCCGCGCGCCCGGACGCGAAGGACCGGCCGGGCGAAGGTCACCGCGACCAGGATGTTGCTCTGGATCGTGAAGTAGGCGAGCACGCGGTGCGCGCTCCCCTCGGCCAGCGCGATGGCCACACCCGTCACGGCCGCCGCGCAGGCGACCGCGGAGAACGCGACTCCCGCCCGGCGGCGCACAGCCCCCTCCACGCGGCGCACCACACTCGAAACGAATCGCTCGGCCACCCGCCCACGCTAGTGGAACCAAGCCACCACAAATCACATGACATCGCCCTAAATGGGCGCTCCGAAATACCCTGGACACCGCCTGCCAAGGCCCGGTGCCCCCAAGGGGCTGGGACGGGACGGGTACGTCCTCGGCGACACGGGCCGGATCTCCTGGGTCAACCCGCCGGTGCTGTGCAGCAACAGCATCCAGGAGGGCCGTGCGCCGTCCACCGTCAACGGCGGTGGCAACGGGCGCGCCGGGAACAACGGTGATCTGCGAGGCGGTGCCGGCGGTGTCAGCCGGCCGGCCTCACCCCTGGCCCGACTCGGTCAAAGCCCGGCAGTCGTTGCGGTTGCCAGGCAGGGGTAGGCCGACGTGCCTTTTCGCCTGGCCGCTCAGAGGGGTGTCGACGGTGACCTTCGTGTCAGGCCCGGATGCTCCGTCATCATGGAGTCGGCTGAGTCATCGGTACGCCCCGGGCTGATGAGAGGTCGGCTTCTCCGGTGAGGGGAGATAGGGCGGGTGTTGAGAAGGCGCCTGCTCTATCCGCTGAGCTACTGGGGCTGACCTGTGAGAACGCGGCTTCCGAACACGAGTCGTGTGGCTCTGCCACACCTGTGCCACAAGGGTACGTGTGGGGCGGTCGGCTTCGGCTTCAGCCTCTCACAGGAAATTTGCGTTCCCGAAGGCGGGGATGGAAACAATTCGGTCTTCGCCGCTGCTGTGGCGTCCCGTAACGGGATGCATGGGGGTGCTGAGACTGAGGCTGTTCCACGTGAACGGTGGGGGCGCGGTGGAGATCACCGCGCGGTACGGCGGAGCTGAAACGCCATCTGCAGGGCGTAGTCGAGGGGAACATGGAGCTCCTCCTCGGGGTCCGGTTCCTGGCGAGCGAATGCAGCGTGCGGCCGGTTGGCTCTCCTCCCGAGGGTTCCTCAAGCACACCGAAGCGCGGTCTCGCCGCAGCGTGCGTCTGACCTGGAGGTCTATTCGTCTCACGCAAGAGATTGGCCATTTCGGTGGAATCTCATAATTCCTGAGATAACATCGTCCAGTCCGATCAGTTGGTCAAATGGTCGAGCTGGAGGTTTCGTGTCCTTGGCGATCATGCGAGACCTGCGTCCGGAACTGCGCTTGACGACGCCGGAGGAGCTCGCGGCCTTCGAGCATGACTTGTTGTCCGAGTTCGTGCTCGCCCGGGCTTCGGTCGGCATCAGCGACGGGACGGTCGCCGAGGACGTTGGCGTGATCGTCGAAGCGCGCTCACGGTTCACGCGCCCGCTGAGGGAGATGGAACCTCGCGATCTGGACCGGCTCTTCGGCCGACATCAACAGGGCATGGCTCATGCCACAAAGGTCCACAAGGCGCACTCTCTCAGCGTGTACTTCGAGTTCCTTGAACTACGGCACAAGCCCGCCATCCACCGGGACGGCCGCAGCAACTCGGCACTTCTGAAGGTCAGATCGGCCTCGAACTCTTTGGAGGCGAAGCCCTTGTGGAACAGGCGCAGGCCCCAGAAGAACCGGCTGTGGCCGGCGCGGTACCCGTATCCGGCCCATCCGGCCATGTCCGACCGCTTCACCGTCGGGCGCGAGCAGCCGCATTCCACCGGCGTGGAGTCGACGATCCAGCTGGCTGTCGAACCAGAAGTCCACGTCGACGGCGAGCGGCCGTATTTCCTTCTTGACCAGTGGAAACGCGGCGCGCAGCCGCTTGTTCCAGCCCGGCTGCCCGGGCACGTACGGGAACATCCCGTCCAGGCGGGAGTCTACGAACCGCAGTTGTCGCGACTCTGAACTGAAACCCAGCAACAATCTTGGACGCCCTGTCTGCGTTCCCGGACACACTACCAGCATTCGGAATGACTCATCTAATAGAGGTTCATCCACTATGAACGACGAGGATATCCACTTCTTCTGGACCTTCGGGTACCGGGTGTTCCGACACCTCCTCGTCGAAGAGATCGACCAAATCGCAGGGGACTTCGACCGCCTTATGGGTACGAGCCGAACTCTCGACCAGGAAGGTAAGCCGACGCGAACGTTGCACTGGCAGGCGCTCGATTCTTCGTCACGTCTTTCGGCGCTGATCGATAGCCCGAAGGTGGTCGGAATCTTCGATGCGCTGTTGGGATCGGATTGGCAGTACTTCGGCAGCGTGGCGAACCACTACACCGGCAACACGGGTTGGCATACGGATGATTTCTCATTCCATGACAAGGTTAAGATCGCGATCTACCTTGACGAGACCGGACCAGGACGAGGCGGTCTGAGTGTCATTCCCAGGACGCATGTTCCAAGTCTTGAGGTCGTCGAACTGCAGTTGGACGTGGGTATGAGCGAACGCGCTCTCGGTGTCCCTGGGGATTCCGTGCCCTGCACGACTCTGAACACGCGGCCTGGTGATGTCGTTGTGTTTCATCAGAATCTCATGCATTCCTCGTGGGGAGGTGGCGACAAGCGCAGGATGTTGAGCATCAACGCCCATGCTCGGTACAACGACGAAGAGTTGCTTCTCGACAACGTTCTTCGCACAGCTCGTTTTCGGCCGCAGTCCGTATACGGGCCTTTCATGAACGGCGCGACCGTGCCGATTGCACGTCGGGTCCATCTCGAGCAGATGCTCCGTCATGAGAACCAAATGCTGGCGGAGGTGGACCGGATCGTCCGGTCCGTCCCCAGCGGACCCGTCGACCTACTCCCCGACATGAGCAGCAACCATGATCGCGAGGCCGCGGCGGAGGAGTTCGCCCGGGACACCGACTATCGCTCGACGGTGGCTGCTCTGAAAGCCGAGGCTGGCGCGTGACCTTCTCAGACCCGGCGCTGGAGGACGGCCATGCAGCCGGCGGTCAGGTCTCTCCGACGGCGCGTTCCGCGCTGGATCTGTCGGATGTGGATGACCTGATCGCCGAGAGGCCGAGCGTGCTCCTCGTGGGGCTGGGTAAGGCAGGCGGCCGGTTCCTGCGGTCACTCCGATTTCTCGACGAGACCTGCTCGGCCCTGGAGTTGGCCGGGGTCTGCGACATCGACGGTTCACGCTTTGGCCAGTTGCAGGGGTCTTCGACCCAATGCTTCACGGATCTGCGCACGGCTCTCGAGGAGATTGCACCCGATGTGGTCTGTGTGTGCATTAACGAGGTCGGACACTACGACGCATTGGCGATGATTGCGGAGTTCACGTCCGTGCGCGCCGTTCTGTCCGAGAAGCCACTCACCGAGACGCTCGCCCAGTGCGAGGCAGTGATCGATCGCCTCGGGGATCGACTGATCTGCGTCAACTTCGTCGAGCGATACAGTCCTGTCGTCGAGCAGTTTCGGGAGTGGAGCGCCTTTCACGACGCGCAGATATTGCGCGTGGAATTCCACTGGGGCAAGTACCGTTTCATGGATCCACGTCCGACGATGGGAGTGTTGTCGGAAATTTCGCATCCGGTCGATCTGGTTCGGACCCTGATCGGAGCCCGGCCGGACGCGATGTTCTCGGTCCGCTCCGCGTCGGGTAGCCGGAGCCGCTTTTCCGTGGTCGACCGCGAGCTCCTCGACACGGTCGACGTCGAATACACGATCGACGGGGTTCCGGTACGAGGCCACTCCTCGTTCCTCTGGGAGGGCCGCGACCGGCGCATCGTGCTCTATGGCCGGACGGGCCTCGCCGGTGCTCTCTTCCAAGCGGTTCTCGCCTTCGACCGGCCGAGCTGGGACTGCGACAGCCTGCGGGTCACGCGGGTGGACGAGTCCACCGGGGCGCGCGAGGAGGTCTTCGCGAGCCACTGCGACAAGGACGACTTCCCGCGGGACCTGAGGCATATCTTCAAGGTCACGCGCTTCTGCGCGATTGCTCTCCGAGCGTTGTACCAGCCGGAGTACGGCGAGCAGTTGGCCCTCGCCGAGGACGCGTGGTGGGCGCAGCGGGCCATCGATGCGTTCAGCCAGACGATCGGGGGTGGCGATGCAATCGGATTCTAGGGACGAGTTCACGATCGGGGTCATCGGGTCGGGCTTCGCCGCCCGGACCCTCGTCGCGGCTGCGACCGCGTCGCCGCGAGTGGGCCGTGTCGTCGTCACCGGCGGGAGCAGGGTGGAGGAACTCTGCAGTCGCTATGGGGCCCGGGCGGGAGCGTCGGTCGAGGACGTGCTTGCCTCGGCGGACGCGGTGGCCGTGGCCACACCGCACGCGACCCATGCTTGGCTGGTCGAGCAGGCGCTGGCGTCCGGCGTTCATGTCTTCTGTGAGAAGCCGTTCGTGACCGTTGCGGCGGAAGGCGAGAAACTGATCGCGGACGCATCTCGCCGCGGCTTGACGCTCTCGGTCAATCACTTCCAGCGGTATCGCGGCCCTCATCGGGCGGTCAGCGACTTCCTGGAGCGCGAGGGAGTGCGGCTGATCGGCGGCCAGGCCCGTCTGATCGAGCACGCGGGTACGCAGCCGTGGAAGGCCCAGGCGGGCAGTCGCGGGTTCATGCTCGGCTATGGCGTCCACGTGATCGACCTCCTGCACACGTGGACGAAGGTTCCGTGCGTCGAGGTCAAGGCCCGCAGTATGCGGGTCCAGGGAGTTGAGCGCGCGACGGCGGCGGTGTTGAGGTTCGCTGACGGCCAGGAGTTCTCCGTGTTCACCTCCGACCTGTTGGCGGAGGGGGCCGATACGCAGCCGGGTCGCGCCCAGCTGGCCTTCGAGCTCTTGACCCAGGTCGGAATGCTCCAGGTGGACTCCTACGGCTCGGCCGTGCTGCACGCCGCCGATCACGCGCAGGAACTCGGCCGCCTGGGTACCTGGGACGATTTCGACAGCTCGGTCCGGCTCGCTGCCTACCAGCAGGCAGTGGACCAGTTCGTCGTTGCGTGCACGAGTGGCGAAGAGCCTGAGTTGACTGCGGCGGCCGCGCTTCACGCGGTGCGGGTCTGCGAGGCCATCGAGGTATCGGCGGGGCAAGGAGGCGACCCGGCATGCGTGTAACTGCTGTGGAGGTGATCACCAACGGCTTCGATCTCGACGAGCCCCTTTTCGACGCGCGCTCACGCATCACCCAGCGCCATCAGGTGCTCGTCCGGATCGAGGCCGAGGACGGTTCGGTCGGATGGGGCGAAGCGGCAGCGTTCGGCGGAAGTCACGAACTTGTGGCAGTGGCGATCAAGCAGCTGGCAGCCCCCTTGATCGGACATCCCGCCCGTCCGCGCGAGACGGCTCGCTCCCTGCTCCGGGACACCGCCCACTACGGCCATGTGGGCGTCGTCGTCTCCGCGATCTCGGGCATCGAGATCGCTCTGTGGGACCTGCAGGGCGCCGCGTCAGGGCTGGACCTCAGCGCGCTGCTGGGAGGCGAGGCGCGCCCGGTCCGGTGGTACGGCACCACGGGGTTCTACCGGGGTGGGAGCCGTGCCGATGAGGTCACGGTCCTCCGTGACGATCTTGCCGCCGCGCTGGACAGCGACCCTTCAGGTCTGAAGATCAAGGTCGGTCGGCACGGGGTTGATGAGGCGATCGGGCGTGCTCACCAGGCACGTGCGGCGCTCGGGCCGGAACGCCTGCTCATCCTCGACGCGAACAATGCGTTCACCGTTCCTGAAGCGCTCCGGGTGATGTCCGGCGTCCGTGAACTCGACATCCTGTTCTTCGAGGAACCCATCCCGTTCGGCAACCCGGACGCGAGTCGGGAGCTCCGGCTCAGTGGCGCGGTGCCCGTCGGCGGCTACGAGCTGGACCCGACCTTCGCCGGCTGCCGCCGCTATCTGGAAGCGCGCGCGGTCGACTACATCCAGCCGGACGCGTGCTGGTCGGGCGGGATCGCGGAGACGATGGCCATCGCCGACCTCGCCCACCGCCTGGATTTAGGTTTCGTCCCGCACAACTTCTCCTCGATCGTCGCGACCGCAGCCAATTACCACGTCGTCAGTGCAGTCGGGGGAGACCTGATCGAACTCGACCTCACCGGAAACTCCGCGTCCGATCCGTCCGTGCTCAGAACGATGGGCTGGCGGATGGAGGGCGGATACCTGCAGGCGCCCTCCTCGCCAGGACTGGGTCTTGTGAGCGTCGGAGAGTGGGCAAGTCATGCTTGAGCGGCACGGTCTGACCATTGTCCTCGGCGCGTCGTCGGGCGTAGGTGCGGCGCTTCTGGAACGCCTCCTCGGCGAGGGTGCTCTGGCGGTGGGGTTCAGTCGCAGAGCGGAATCCTCCTTCGGTCGGTCGCTGGTCGTCGCCGATGTGACGGACCGTGCCGCGCTCGTGGGCGCCGTCGGCGGGCTCGACGGGCCGGTCGAGTCGGTCGTGAACTGTGTCGGTGTCGGGTTCTACGCACCTTGGGATTCGGACGGGTCGCCGGAGTGGTCCGAGATGGCGGCCACCAATGTCGCGGGTTTGGCCAACGTCCTCTCCGTGGTGGGAACTCTCGACCCGGATCCGGAGAACTACCTGCATGTCGGTTCCCTCGCGGCTCACCGACCGTCGAACTCACCAGGCAACGCCGTATATTCCGCGACCAAGGTGGCCGGGCGAGCGATGGTCAACGATTTCCGGAACTGGTCTGTCAGCGCGGCGAGGGCCACGCGGGTCGCGATGCTCTCACCGGCGCTCATCAACGGCACCGGCTTTGATGCGAACTTCTTCCGTGCCGATGAAACGGCGCGGACTCCGCTCTACGAACGGCCGCATCTGGCCATCGAGGAGGTCGTCGATGTGATCGTCCGGATGCTGGCGACGCCGCGTCACCTGGAGATCTCCGACCTGGTCCTCCGGCATCGTCTCCAAGAGGACTGACCAATGGATCCGAGTGTCGGTAGAGCGAGCCGGACTCTCGACCTGTCTCGCGGGGAGATCCCGTGGGGGGTCTTTTCTTCGCACTTGGAGTCCCTCGATGCCGGCGCGGTCCTCCGCCGCGGGTTCAACTACTCATCGCCGGCCGGCCTGGACGACCTGCGCGAGCTGTTCGTCGACCGGTTCGCGACCTGTGCGGTCCACGTCGACGACACTCTCGTGACCGGAGGCGCCCTCGGCGCACTCGACCTCGCGCTGCGTGCATTGCTCCGGGACCGACCGGCGGCTCGCCTGGTCGTGCTCGAACCGACCTATCGCGAAGCGCTCGGCATTGCCAAGGCCATCGGGCTGCCGGTCGTGGCCTGGAGCAAACTCGCCGGAGTCTTGAGTCGGGACGACGTGGTCTACGTCGTCTCCACCTTCAACAATCCGGACGGCCGGACCATCTCCGCCGCCGAGCGCGACAATCTGGCGGCGGCGATCGTCGAAGCTGACGCGGCCCTGATCGAGGACGCTGCATACGATCTGCTCGCCGCCGTCTCGGCCGACCAGGTTCCCGGCGTGTGCGCAACCGTGACGCAGCGGAGAGGAAACGCGTGGGCACTGCGCCTGATGTCGTTCTCGAAGACGGTGGTCCCGGGTGCACGGGTGTGCGTTGTCGAGGGCAGTGCCCGTGCTCTGGCTGCGATGCGGACGGTCAAGTTCGACTTCGGAACCTCACCCGTCGCGTGCGCCCTCGTCGCCGAGCTGGTGCGGGATCCGCGGACCCTGGACCGCCACCTCGCTCTCATTCGCGAGCGCCTCGGACGTGGGCGTGCTGCTGCCGATCAGGCGTTCCGTGCCTGGGACCGACCGCCGTCCGTCGTGGGTGCCGGCTACTTCCTCTGGCTGCCGTCCTCCCACGTGAGTAGCACCGAGGCCGCAGTGCGCGCCACGGCTGTGGGAGTCCGGGTCAGCGACGGTGCGCCCTTCTTCGTTGACCACCGCCCCACGCATCTGCGCCTGAGCGTGGCATGGGAGCCGGCCGAGCGGATCCACGAGGCATGCCTTCGACTCGAGGAATCGGTCGCCGCCCCGAAGAATCTCCTGGAGGAGACGTCGTGACCGCGATCATCGGCTGGCAGAACGATCTGGTTGCCAGTGCTGCTCCGCTCATCGACGGCGAGATCCTCGGCGCGGTCGAGGAGGAACGGTTCACTCGGGTCAAGCAGCCGACCGGGTTTCCCGGCAGGTCCGTGACCTGGCTACTGGAGAGTATGGGCCTGTCGACGGCCGAGGTCGACGAATGGGTCCACGGCTGGTTCGCCGGGACGAACATGGCGCAGATGCTGCCCGACGTGGCGCGGCGTGTCGCAGCGGCGAGCAACCCTGACGGCGTCGACGCGATGGCGCGACGGCTGGCCACGGAGCACGCGAACGACGTCGAGATTCGCGACGTGGGCTATCGCCTGGCAGTTGAGCATGGGGTCCTGGCCTCGCGGCTCGAGGCCTACGAGCACCATCTCTCGCACGCCTGGTCGGCGCATGCCTACAGCCCCTTCGACACGTCGATAGTCGTCACATTCGACAGCAGGGGGGACCGGAAGAGTTCAACGCTCAGCAGGGCCGGTGGGGGTGGCATTGAGGAACTCGAATGGCGCTCGAGCATCGACAGTCCCGGACACGTCTACAGGTGGGTGACTCATGTGCTCGGGTATCGCACCAACCGGCACGAAGGTAAGGTCACCGGCCTGGCCGGCCGAGGTCGCGGCGACGAGGCCAAGGAGTTCCTTCGCACGCCGATCGACTGTCGCGACAGTCTGGTCACCGCACAGCCGGGCCGACGATTCATCCCCACGGACAAGGGCATCCCGGACAAGACTCGGCGGCAGATGCTTGGGTTCTCCGCCCCGGACCTCGCTGCCGGTGGTCAGGATCTGACTGAGGAGATCGTCTGCGGCTTCGTGGCTGACCGGGCCGCTCGTCTCGGCGAGCGGAACGTGGTCCTGGCCGGCGGCTGGTTCGCGAATGTGCAGCTCAATCGTCGCAGCCGCGAACTCCCCGAGATCGATGGCGACTTCGTGCGGCCGAATATGGGCGATTCCGGGCTCGCGCTGGGGGCTGCCGCTTCGGCTTGGTTCCGGCGAACGGGAGAGCCGAAGGTCCGCTGCGCCGACATGTACCTGGGTCCGGAGCCCGGCGCGGATCCTTCGGGCGCCGCGATCAGGGACACGCTGAACCCACGGCTCAACCGGCACGAGGAGCCGATCGTTCTCACGATCGGGGATGGACTGGCGGCCCTGGCTGACGGAACGGTGGACGCGGTGGTGGACCGCGTGAACGATTGGACGACGTCATGAGTCGACAGCTCGTGGTCTGTGGCATCGGGAGTGGCATGGAGTCGGTGATCCCGCGCATCGCCCGGGATCACGACCTCGCGATCATCGCGATCACTGATCGTCCGACCGACCTCGACGGCCTACCGGTCGACCGGGTCCTGGTGGCCTACCCGCGAGACGCCGCAGCGGTGCTGGACGCCGTGGCGCAAACCGGCATCGAGGGCGTGGACGCGGTGATGTCGCTCGGCTACGAGAACCCGCCCGTCATCTCCCGGCTGGCTCGCCTGTGGTCCTGCCCGGGAGTCCCGGTCGAGGTCGCCGACCGTTGCACTTACAAGGATCTGAGGATCGCCGCACTGGAGCAGGCCGGCGTGCGCACGCCTCGGTTCAGGGTTTTCCGTGAACTCGCAGAGGCCGCTGAGGCAGCAGGCGCACTGGGCTTCCCGGCGGTCGTCAAGCCGACGGACGGCACCAGCTCCGTCGGAGTCTCGGTCGTCCGCGACGCCAACCGACTCCCGGAGGCCGTTGCCGCCGCGCGCGAGGCGACGGGACGCGATGCCCTCGTCATCGAACAGTTCGTCGAGGGCACTGAACACACAGTCGAGGGAATCGTCGCCGACGGGGTCGTGCAGGTAGCAGCCTTGTCGGATCGCAAATACGACGCGAAGCACCGGTTCGCCCCGTTCGTCTTCGAGGCCGGCGACGACCTACCGTCGGCGGCCGGTCCCAAGGAACGCGCAGCCCTTGAGGCCGCGGCCGCAGCGGCGGTGTCAGCCCTCGGGATCGACGACTCGGTCTTCAGCACCGACCTCCTGCTCACCCCGGACGGGGTGTACGTCCTGGAGGTGGCGGCGAGACTGTCCGGCTCGCGTTTCGGGACTCACCTGGTGCCCCTGGCCTCGGGGGTCGACATCGTCGACGCCGCTGTGCGCCTCGCGCTCGGCGAGACCGTCGACCCGACATCCCTCGTCGCCACCAAATCGACCTTCGTGGCCAGCCGCTATTTCCCTTCCGCCACGGGTGTTGTCACCTACGTCGGCGATCTGGCGGCTCAGACGTGGGAGACGGGAGTCGTCGAGGTGTTCTGGGAACAGGAGTTGGAGGTCGGACAGGTGTTGGACGGGTATCGGTCGGCCAAGGACATGCTGGCCAGCGCGATCGCGTGGGGAACCACGCGCGCCGAGGCTGCTGGGCGCGCGGATCGCGCGCTGGCCGGGCTGCCACTGGAGATCGGATTGATCGGGGTGGACGATGTCTGAGCCGCTGGACCGGAGCCGGTTCGACCGCTTCTTCGACGCCCGCCGTCCGGCGATCGCGACCGACCTGTGCGAGTACATCAGCTTGAACACGCAGACGCCGCACGAATCGGCATGCTTCGCCTTCCTCGCTCGCTACCTGGAACCGCTCGGAGCCCCGCTCCAGACCCGGGACCGGCATCCCCTTCTCTCTGCTCATCCGGACCTGTCTCCGCATCCGGATGCACGCACCGAAGGGGGGCCGAGTTCGGGATTCGCCGTGTTCGAGAACGGACACGGCGCGACGACGACCACGCGGTTCAATGCCCACATCGATGTCGTGCCCGCCTCGCCGGAGGACCCTGCCGCCTTCGAACCGCGTGTCGACGCCGAGGCCATCTGGGGGCGGGGGGCCTGCGACACGAAGGGAGGCCTGGTGATGCTGGCTGAGGCGATGCGCTTCATCGGGGACGAGGGGGTCAGCGCCGGGAAGCGGGTCGAACTCGACCTGCCCTCCGAGGAGGAGATCGGCGGCAACGGGACCCTGTCGAACATCCTGTACGGAGGGCGGGTCGACGAGGCGATTTGTCTCGAGCCGACCGGACTGGAGGTGTTCCGCGGACATCGTGGCTGTCTCACGTTCTCGGTCGACATGGTCGGCCGCAGCGTGCACATGGGCGAAGCCGCGTCCGGGGTAAGCGCCATCGAAGGAGCCGTCGCCATGATGGCGTCACTGCGTGACCTCGAAGGCGTCCTCCTGCAGCAGGCCCGCAGCCACGATGCGTTCGCCAGGTGGGAATGGCCCCTCAGCCTCAACATCGGCAGGATCAACGGTGGCGAATGGTCTGGCACCGTCCCCGAACGATGCACGCTGGTCGGAGACCTCGGTTTCCTGCCGACCCACTCGCTGGAGGATGTCGAGGGTCTGATCAGGGAGGCATGCGCGAAGGCTGCTGAGGTCTGGCCGGGCGGCAGTCATCGCGTCCGATTCCACCGGGGTCTACGCAACGACGCATGCCTCACCCCCGAGTCCGCGCCCGTCGTCGAGGAGTGGGCGGGACTGACCGGGGTGCCGGCGTCTCATATCGCCGGGTGGAACGTCAGTTGCGATGCCCGGCACTACGTTCATGCGATGGGGGTGCCGACGATCGTCGTCGGGCCTGGTTCGTTGAAGAACGCGCACTCGGCTCACGAGCACGTGGCCTGGTCCGAGCTGCGCGAGGGCGCCTGGATGCTGGCGCAATACGTGGCGCGGGAACGGGTCGCAGGTTCGCCTACCGGCGGCAGGCAGGCGCGATGACCAAGATTGCAGTCACCGGGGGAGCCGGGTTCATTGGCTCCAACCTAGTGCGCGAACTCGTGCTGCGCGGGCACGAGGTGGTCGCGATCGACGACGTCTCGACCGGTGACTGGTGCAATCTCGACGGCGTTGAGACGGAGCGCGTCGAGACGTCGGTGCTCGACGGGGGAACGGTCGAGGCAAGCATCCGTGGATGCGCCTCTGTGGTCCACCTCGCCGCACTGGGATCGGTTCCGCGCAGCATCGCCGATCCGTGGGCGACCCACCGCGCGAACATCGACGGAACCCTGAGCCTCCTCCAGGCATGCGGGCGGGCGGACGTCGGCCACGTCATCTATTCGTCGTCGAGCTCGGTCTACGGGCGCAACCCCGCCCTGCCGAAGGACGAACGTGAATGGGTACGCGCGATGAGCCCTTACGCGGTCAGCAAGCTCGCGGCTGAGCAGTACGTACTGAGCTTCCAAGAGTCCTTCGGGATCTCGAGCGTGGCTTTCCGGCTGTTCAACGTGTTCGGTCCGCGGCAGAGCTCCGGCCATGTCTACGCGGCGGTGATCCCCCAGTTCCTGGACAGCGTCCGCGCGGACCGGCCGTTGACGATCTTCGGGGACGGCGCGCAGACCCGTGACTTCACCTACGTGGCCGACGTGTGCCGGGTCCTTGTCGGCGCGGTGGAGCATCGGGTGACGGCTCCGGAGCCGGTGAACCTCGCGTTCGGCCGTCGCGTCAGCGTGAACGACGTGGTTCGCCAGCTCTCGGAGATCCTGGGACGGGAGTTGCCGGTGGTACGGGCGGAGGGGCGGCCGGGGGACGTCCGGCACTCGCAGGCGGTGAACAACCGGTTGCGCGCGTTGTTCCCGGATCTCGAGCCCACTCACTTCGGGACCGCTCTGGAGGTCACGGCGCGATGGATGCTCGGCCCCGACAGGATCGCCTCATGATCGGCATCGCGACGTTGAGGGATAACCCCGAGCTCTTTCGGGCGTCGCAGAGGGCGCGCAGCGAGGATCCGGACGAGATCGATCGCATCCTGGCGAGTCGTCGCGGAGCGTCACCTCCGTGTTCGATTGCGAGGGGACGGGCTCGCGTGAGACCGCGTACGCCGCACCACCCGAAAGCCGGAAATCACGCTCCGTCAGCTCCTGGGTCGGCCATGGACGGTGATGGTGCTGGTCATGCTGACCGATGCATGGTTCTGGGGCTCGATCGTGTTCGAGGGTGTCGACGACGTGGACGTCGCGGCGGTGATGGCCGCGTTCGGTACGGTCGAGGTGGTGGCGAGAGGCCGACTGTCCGGGGCGGAGTGTCCGGACTGCGGCCGCTTCTCGGAGCGGGTGCACGACCACTATCACCGCAGGTTGAAGGATCTTCCGCTCGCCGAGTACGGCTTCGTGATCCGGCTGGTGGTCCGGCATTTCATCTCTGGAGCTGCGGCCTGTCCGCGTCGCACGTTTGCCGAGCAGTTCTCGCGATTGGCCGTCCCGTAAGCACGGTTCACGACTCGAGGTCGGACAGGGCTCATGCCTGTGGTGGTCGAGGTGCGCGGTGACGGCCCCAGGGTCGTGACCATCCCCTGTAATCGAACCGTGGCGTCACGCTCCGCGACCGCTACCCAAGATCTGTGCCAGAACCCAGAACTCACTCACGGAGCCAGTGGTGTTGAAGGACGAGGGGTTATCCGAAGGTGTTGGTTGCCCAGACGGCTTGGCCGTTGTTCTCGGAGATGACGATGTTGCCGTCGAGTTGGAGGGAGAGGACGCGGTTGTACGCGGTGAAGAGGGGCGCGGTCCACATGGGGTTGCCGTCGCGGTTGCGCACGGCGAGGGTGTTCAGGCCGAAGTCGGCGTAGTAGCCCTGGCCGTCGTGGCCCCAGGTGTTCGAGGCCCACAGTGCCCGGGCCTTCGCGTCGATCCAGACCAGGTTGCCGTCCCACTGCATCACCAGCTGGTGCCCGGTGATGGCGATCGCCGAGTCGGGAATCAGGGTCAGGTACTGCATCCTGGTGGTCGTGGTGGTGGACCAGCGCAGTCGGCCCTGTGCGTCGGTGACGGCCAGGCTGCCGTTCGCACCGGCGGCGAAGGCGGAGTGGGGGCCCGCACCGGTGGCCGACCTCCACAGCAGCGCTCCGGTGGGGCCGAGGACGACGAGGCGGCCCTCGGCGGTGAAGCGCGCGGTGGCGCCGGGGTTGCCGGCGGTGGCCGAGGCCCAGACGGCCTGGCCCGAGGCGGTGTCGGTCTGGACCAGGTTGCCGTCGCCCTGCATGACGAGCTTGTAGGCCCGGCCGCTGCTGGTGAAGGACGTCACCTGACCACTGGCGGCACTCCAGGAGCCGTTGGAGCCGAGGTAACCGGGGACCGTCCAGGAGATCTCGACGCGGCCGTTGTCACCCATGCCGGCCGGGGGCGTGAAGGTACCGCCGGTCGCGGTGGTACTGCCGCTCACGCCCACCAGGTTGCGCGCGCCGGCGTGGCTGCTGCCGCCTGCGCCGCCGACGTAGTAGTCGGGGCCCGCGTAGAGCTTCGGGCCGAATCCTCCTCCGTACCAGCCGCCGCCCCCGCCGCCGCCTTCCATGTAGTAGTCGGGTTCCCCGTTGGTGAAGAAGAGGCAGCTCCCTCCGGTGCCGAACGCCCCGTCGGTGGCCGAGCCCTTCGTCTTCGGCAACGCGCTGCCGGCGGAGCACGTAGCGGCGCCACCAGCGGAGTTGGAACCTCCCGCGGTCTGTGTGCCGCCGTAGGCGATGCCGCGGACCTGTGCCGTTTCCCCGTCGACACCCGCGCCCACCTCGCCTCCGCCGCCCCCGCCGACCAGCGGAGCCGGCTCGATGGGAGGAAGGGTGCCGTAGAAGCCGGGGCTGTAGGAGCCCCCGCCGCCGGCCACCACGACCCGATCCGCCAGGGCGTACTGCTTGGTCGTGTAGTTGTACGCGCGCACGTCCGAGGCGCCACCGCCCCCGGACCAGCCATCGCCGCCCCCGTTGAACCCGCCGCGGGCGTACTGCCTGCCGTAGTCCTGCGGTGCCCCGGGGGGAGCGGCCGTCCCTCCCACCTTGACCTGGAGCAGCCAGCCGGCGCCCAGGCCGGTGAGGTCGGCGACGATCCGGCCGCCGGCACCGCCGAACGTGTTGGGCTTCGTCGCGAAGTACGAGGAACCTGGACCGCCCTTCGCGCCGTAGGCGGTAACGGTCGCGGCCGTCACCCCGTACGGCACCGTCCAGGTCTGCGGACCTCCCGTGTAACCGTAGACGCAGGTCTGCGTGCTCCCGTTCGCCGTACACGCCGGGCCGTCGCCGACCGCGGAGGCGGGCGTCGTGCCCAACCCCGTCAGCAGGGACGCGCCCAGCAGCACCGCGACTCCTGCGGCCGGCGCACGGCGCCTCGACCCCTTACCCGCCGCTCCACGAGCCCTGATCGTGGCCCTCCGGACAAGCTGAACTACCGGTTCCACCGGTCCACCTCACGTAGCTCTGGGTGCTCCCCTGAACGGCACCGGACACTCCGGAAGGTCACACATGCCGACACTCCCCGCAAGGCCCCCCACGAGGACAAACAAAGGACGGATTTCGCCCCGAGTCGCCACTGCGCGGGCCCTCGATTGCGCCGTCGAGGCGGTCGACGGAGCACTTCGACCTGCGGTGGGTAGTGGTAGCCCTGAACGGATGAGTTGTCGTACCACTCGATGGTGGTCCCGATGAGACTGGCGGCGACGATCCGCCGGATTCCGGATGGAGCCTTCGGGTCGGTACCGGTGGAGGCCATGTGCACCACTTCCAGGGGTCTGCGGGACGTCGGGTGTGGCCACAACGTAGAAGTCCGCAGTTCAGGGGGATATATGGCAGGGCGTCACAATCAGCCCCGGCCGATTGTGCCTGACCACCACACGACCGGACCGATCACCTCGGCTCCCCCTTGGAGGGGGTGGGTAAGCCCCCCCCCGGAATCGCAGAGTTGCACACCTCCCGGTGCCCGACCCAAGTGCGACGGACGTCCCGGGTGCCGGGCAACTCTGCTACCGCCCTGCCGCCACGCTGACCTGCCGTCGACAAGCCACCGCTAGCCGAAGTCCATCGACGGCAGACCGGACCGGCCGTTCGTGTCGCCCCGGGTGCCGATCCAGGCGGCCAGCGCCGAGGGGTCCGGGGCCGTGCTCGTCATCGTGGCGACCCGGTCGTGAACCGCCCGGACGACCTCCGGGCATTGGCTCAGCGATCGCACCGCAGCCTCCGCCTCGACGCCACCGCGTCTGCGTACCTTGAGGAGGAGCCGGGCCCAGGGATCGGCGGGCAAGGGGAGCTCCTGTGTCACTCCCTGCCCGCACGCCGCCCGGCACAGCAGCACCGTGTGGTCGTTGAGGGAGGGAACTCCGGGGTCCGGGCGCACGGTCACCGCGATGTGCGGGTTCGGGGGCGAGGGCGGGTGCGGCCCACCGGACACCCATGCCTCGGCCAATCCGGCCACCGCCGCCCCCTCCGGCCGCAGATGGTGCAGCCGCCATCGCGCACGGTGGGTCAGTACCGCCTCCTCGGCAAGGGCCGTCACCTCACCGGGGGTCGAACCGGGGTCGGTCCAGCCGTCCGCGGCGTGGGACATCATGGCCACGAACAGCCGTCCGTTCGCGGTGAGTCGAGGGGAGTTCCGCAGCGTTGTGTACGCGTCGGAAGTCTGCCGGCGCCAGTACGCGAGCTGGAACTGGCTGCGCCGGAGAGTTTCCCCCTCCGTGTGCCGGATGAGGCCGTGCCAGAAGTCGACCACGCCGAAGAACGCGAACACACCGTGGAACAGGCCGTGCAACGGGCGCGGGTCGTCCCGCCAGGGGGCGTAGTACAGCGAGCCGCTCCGGCCCCCGTCCTCTTCTTCCTCGTACAGATCGATCGCGTCCAGGACGGCGTGCAGCTTCATGTGCCGGAACTCGTGGACCAGGGTCGCGGCGAGCTCCACGGCGTCCGGGGGGCTGCTGAGGACGACACCCCCGAAGGCGTCGCTGCCCGAAATGGAGGTCATCATCCCGCCGGGTTCGGCCGGGCGGGGCGTCAGCGCGGTGAGGGCCACGGCCATGGCCGCGGCCTGCTGGGGGTCGGCGCCGACCAGCAGCCTTTGCGCCTCACCGGTCAACTGCCGCCAGCGGTCGGTCTCCAGGGGGCTCAACGGGGACGGTCGCACCGGGCCCTCGGTCTCGCGGTAGGGGTCCATGTCGTCGAGGACGAGGTCGAAGGAACGGGACCCGACGGGGGTACGGACGCTCTGTACGGGGATCCAGCCCGGCGGCACCGACCCGCCCGGCCGCGACAGCCGGACGGTGGTCCCGCCGCACCTGATCTCGGCTCGGTCCGCCGAGACCGTGATGTGCGCCGTGGTGCTGTCGGCGGTACGCAGGTCGGCGGTCCCCAGCGTGGGCAGTACGGCGAACCCGTCGCGGACCGGGAGCGGGAGGGTGAAGGCCAGCCCGGCCCGGATGGCCGCGGCCGCCGCGACGGCATGCAGATGGGACAGATCGTGGTCGGCGGACCAGGGGCCCGACGGTCCGACCGGTAGGGGCCCCTGGTCCGGGGTCCGGAGCGCCTTGCTCAGCCAGCGGCCGACGGACGGGTGGAGCAGGACGACGGTGACCGCCTCGGGATCGGCGCGGTCGGCTTCCACGAAGAGCGCCCGTACTTGACGGGCCATCGGCAGCCGGTCCGGTCCGCTGTGCCCGAGCAGGTCCGCCCTGCTCAGGAGGGCGCTGAGGGCGAGCAGCCGGGTACCGCGCTGCCGGATCCTGAGCTGCTCGACCAGAGCGGGGTCCTCCCGACCCGTCGCCAGGGCGCGAAGGGCCGAGGTGCCCGGGAAGGCCGATCCGGGCGGGTGCTCGGACGAGTGGCCGGGGCTGGGGCGATAGGTAGGGGCAGGCGTGCCGTTCGTCCGTCCGGCCCGTCGTGGGGTGGGGTTCGCTTGCGAATACCCGCCGTCGCCCGGGTTGGCCCCACCCCGGCTCAGGCGGGGGTGGACGAACCGGGCCATGATCCTGGCCGAATCCGGGGGCGTGCCCGCGTCGTCGCGCTCGGCGGAGAGGGCCCACGGCAGAGTGACCGAGGCCAGGTCCGGGACGGACGGAGGCAGATTCCGGTCGCCGGGTTCGTCATCCATCATGGACTCTCCCTCAGGTGGTCGGGATGGTCGGGTGGCGAGCACGTCGGCGAGGTTGCGGGCAGTGACAACGACATCGGGATGGTTCTCACCGAGCCGGCGTCTGCCCGCCTCCAGTGCCGCGCGGAAGTGCTCGATGGCCAGATCGGGCCGCCCGAGGAGGTGCCAAACCGTCCCGAGCTCGTGCCGGGAGGCGATGGCGTCCGGGTGATCGGCTCCCAGGCGGCGCTCGTTGGTCCGCCAGATGTCGGTGAACTCCTCCCTGGCCCGTTCCAGGAACCGGGGTTCCGACTCGTGGTCCCGGAGAATGCGGGCGCGTTCATGCCGGGCGAGAAGCATGTGCGGATGGTCGGGTGCCAGCACGCGGCGGTACTCCAGCACCACGTTCTCGGCAGTGGCCGCCGCTTCCGCCGCGTACCCCGCGTCGCGAAGTACGCGCGCCAGGCTCACTTCCACGGCCAGGGCGTCCAGGTGGGCCTCGGCGGACGGCACGCCCGGTCGGCCCTCCTCGACCAGCGCCCGGACCTGGCGGAGGACGTCCTTCACTTCCGCTACGGCCTCCTCGTGCCGGCCGCGTTTGTGGGCAAGCATGGCCAGGGCGTGCCGGATGCGCAGGATGCCCAGGGGAGTGGCCTGCGGGTCCCGCCGGCGCAGGGCGAGTGCGGTGACCAGCTCCTCTTCCGCCTGCTGGTACCGCCCCAGCTCCCGGAGCACGCGCCCCCGGCCGGTCCTGACCGACTGCAGGTAGGGATGACCGGGCTCCAGCGCCTCCGCTGCGGCCAGTGCCACCTCCTGGTACAGCCGGTCGGCCTCTGCGAGGTCACCGTTGTCGCGGAGCACCCAGGCCAGATGGAGTCGCGCGACGATGGCGGCGGGATGGGCGTCGCCGAGGAGTCGCCTTCTGAGCGAGCAGACTGCGTCGAGTTCGGCGATCGCCTCGCCGTACAGTCCGACGATGCCGTGGTACTGCGCGGCACCGACGGAGGGCTCGGTGGCCGCTGCGACCAGGCTCGGATCGATGTCCTCGCCGATCCGGGGCTCGCAGGCCGAGAGCAGTACGCGTGCGGCGCCGCAATGCGGTGCGATCGCCCGCCACATGGGCCAGTCCTCCGGGTCAGCCAGCTGCAGGGGGCCGGTGACACCGAGCAGGAGGTCAGTGACGAGGGCGAGCATGTCCGTTGCCGACGCGGTGAAATCGGGGTGGGCCCGGCTGGCGGCCCGGACCATCGGGTGGATGGTGACCCATCTCTGGATGCCTCCGGCCCGCGTACGGTCGCCATCGCGGGTCCTCTCGACCGTGACGAGCCTCAGTCCGGCCAAGCCGTCCAGCGCCTTGTGGAGCCGGGTGTGGTGCGGTTCGGTGAAGAGCTCGCTCCGGGCGAGAAGTTCCGGATCGAGGAGCTCAAGGTAGGGCAGGGGGGCCGGTCCGAACGCGCACAGCAGCCGCAGCAGCGGGCGCGCCAGATCGATTCCCTGCCCGTGCAGGTGATCAAGGGAGAGTTCCCAGGTACTCACCAGCGCACGGCGAGTCCGCTCACGGGGTTCCAGGTCGTGGTCCGGATCCGAGGCCATGTCGGCCAGCCGTGCGTCCAGGCTCGCGCCGTACGCGGAGAAGGTGTCCGGTACCGACGACGACGGCCAGGTGCTCTCCAGCGCGCGGGCCAGATAGGAGCCGGCGAGGTCGAGTGCGAGCGGGAGTCCCCCGAGGTGCTCGGCCAGCGCCCGGGCCTCTTGCGCGGTTCCCGCCTGCGCTGCCGAGTCGAGGAGCATCCGTGCGCCGTCCTCGCTCGACAGCAGGCCGACGCCCGCCACGCTCACCCAGGAACCCCAGCGCTCGCCGCGGGACTCACGGCTGGTGACCAGTACTGTTCCCCAGCGGTGAGCCGGCTCGCGCAGCCAACCGGTGCCCCGGCCGGTGGGGGCGCCGATGGACAGGACAGCGGGGTCGTCGATGTTGTCCAGGACCAACAGCCACGGTGTGGTGAGGGCGTCCAGGCGCTTCCACAACACATCGGCCGGATGGGCCCGGGTGAAGTCGGACGGCCGGGCCCCGGCCGCGAACGCCACCGCCCGCAGTGCCGAGTGCAGTCCCCCCTCGTCGGCTCCCGACACCCACCACACCCGTGTCGACGCGTCCGCCAAACGGTGGGCGGTCTCCAGGGCGACGGTGGTTTTCCCGCACCCTCCCATTCCTGACAGAAGCCAGACCCCGGGCCGGTCCGGGGCGCCGCCGCTGCGCCCGGTCACCGCGGCGGTCAGCTCGGCCACCAGACCTTCGCGTCCCCGTAGACGGTCCGTCGGAACCCTGCGCCGGGGCAGGGCGAGAGGCGCGACGTCCTCGGCTGGCGGTGGCCATGCCCGGGCGCGGCCGGCGTGGGTGTCGGCCGGGTCGGGTGCGGCGGCCCACTGCAGAGGCACGCCGTTGACGGTGATCTGGGATCCGGTACCCATGGAACCGACAGAAACGCTGTTCCCGTCCGCCCGCACCGAGCCGACGACGGGCTCATCCGCGGCGGAGGGCGGTCGGACGTTGGGTGGGCTCGAGACGGCCGGTCCGTTCAGCCCTGGGACGGATCCGGCTTCGGAGGGGAGGTGATCCTGGCACCCCCGCTGATCGTTCCGGCGGCGATCGAACCGTGATCGGCACGGATGTCGCGCAAGTTTCCTCCCACGGCCAGACCGCCCTGCCCGGCTGTGGCCCCGCCGGGCGAGGCGGGATCGTTGAGAAGGTCCTCCAATTCTGCGCGGGCGACGGCCTGTTCGCTCGCCGGCAGGTTCTCCAGGAGGCCTTCGATCCGGGTCCGCCACATCACGGTCTGGTCCCGGCGTACCCCTTCCACCGACGCCGGTCCTGCTTGCGCCAGTTCGCGCTCGGTACGGTCCAGGTTGTTCAGGGCGGCCCGTTCGCGTTCTGCGTCTCCGCGACCGAACCATCGACCCACCCGCTGCCGGAGCCCTTCCCACAGATCCGTTCCGGCGGCCTGCACCACCGCCGCACCACCCGCCGCGGCCAGCGCGATCAACGCCTGCTCCAGCATCTCCGATGCTCCCTTCCCGAAGCCGGGGCGATCCCGTCACCACGGTAGACGGCCGCCGGGCCGGGTGCACCGGTATGGGGAAGACACCTCGGGTTCCAGCTGCCTCCCGGCTGCACCGAAGGCCGGCGGCGGCACCTTTCCCTGACCGGCTACCCGCTACTTGTGTGTTCTCACGTGGTGGAGAATCAGCTCGGCCAGCTCTTGCGGATGTTGCTCCGGAATCCAGTGGGTCGCCCCTTCCAGCCGGTGAAACGTGTAGGCGCCGGCCACTCCCTTGGCCGTCAAACAGGCAGCCTTCGCACTCACCGTGCTGTCCGCGGTCCCCCACACGTACAAGGTGGCAGGAAGCACCGGCTTTGCCGCCCACCCGTAGGGCGCGTCAAGCAGGAGGGCTCGATACCAGTTGAGGGCGCCGGTCATCAATGCCCGATCGTCGGCAAAGGCCTTCGCGTACTCCGTGGCCGTGCGGTCCTCCAGTCCCAACTTGCGCAGCCATCTGCGGCCGAGCTGCGCTTCGTTGCGGGTCAGCAGCCACTCGGGGAGTTTCGGGATCTGGAAGAACAGCAGGTACCAGGAGAGGAGAAGCTGTTTGCTTGTCAGAAGGGTCTGGGCGAGAGCACGTGGGTGCGGAGTCGCCACCGCCGTCAGCGTGGCAACGCGCTGGGAATGCCGGTCAGCAAGGTACCAAGCCACCCCGCCTCCCCAGTCGTGACCGACGATGTGGGCGCGTTCCAACCCGGCCGCGTCCAGGAGTGCCAGTACGTCCTCGCTCACTTCCCGCAGCCGGTACGCGGCGACCCGTTTCGGTCGGGCGGTGGCCACATATCCGCGCTGGAACGGTACGAGGACCCGGTATCCGGCTGCGGCCAAGACCTTGGCCGTCGGCCTCCAACTCTGGGCATCGGCCGGGAAGCCGTGCAGGAGGACTACCGCTTCCCCGTCTCCTGGCCCGAACTCGAGGAGGGGGAATTCCATGCCTGCCGATGTGAAGCTCTCCATGCTCTCCTACCCCGTCGATGCCGTGCAGCGCGAAGGCACGGTGGTATCGATGAATCGCTGCATCGGACGCACACCGCGGTGTCCTGTCAGGTTGCCGAGAAGTTCGTCCACCCTGAGCAATTGGCGCACGTAGACGCCGTCCGTGAGCAACGGACCGAACACGTCCAGCCATACCCGCGGTCCCAGCAGATCCACACCTGGCGGGCGCCAGAGCCGGGCCATCAGCGCGGTGGTCACCCGGCGGGCCCGGGGGGATTCCAGTAGTACCTTGGCCGCCTCCCGGTAGAAGCGCATGTGCCGTGCTTCCTGCCGTGCGATGCACTCCAGCAGCTCCTGGAGCGCCGGATCCCCGACCCTTTTCCCAATGTGCCGGTACGTCGTTAGGGCGATGTACTCCTGCACGGAGCCGAGTGTGCAGTAGACGGCTTCCAGATGTGGGACCAGCCACCCCGACAGGTAAAGCGCCGGCCACGTCGCCGTGGACCGAAGGTCCCGCACGGCGGGGCGTGTCCACGGCTGTGCCACGCGAGTCCGCAGCATCTCGGAGGCCGCCTGAAGAGCACGACCGTGCTCGGCCTCTTCCGCAAGCCAGAGAACGTTGAAGTCCTTGATGGGGTTGCTGCGGTCGGCCCGCGTCGCGGCGAGTTTGCGGCGCATGACCGCCGAGTCGGCTTCGATCAGGCTCAGGGCGGACAACATGCGTCCGTGTTTCACGTCGTGGCCGACCTCGATCTTGGCGCACAACTCGCGCCACTGCACTGGGCCCCACGATCGTGAATAGTTGTCGAACAGCTCCGCCAGACGATCCTCATGGTCACGAAGCATGCTTCCCCTCGCACAGCGATCGTCTAATACCACAGGATTATGAGCGCGTATACACCGCTTGCGGTTGCCATCAATTGAAGCACGGCGAGGAGGATGTCCCGAGGTCGATTGAAAGGCATCGAATGAATTGCGGAAACCCTCCGGATGCGCTGGACAATCGCCTCGCACTCGGTGTGATAGCGGTGGTCCGTCTCCAGCGCACTTCTATTGTCTTCGACGCGTCGAAGATAGAGTCCAAGTCTGGCAGTCTCCCGCCCCCTGAACGCGACGATTCCACGACGGGTCAGGAGAGGGGGGAGCCCCAGATAGAAGGGCAGCGTGAGCACCCATTGGCCAAGGATGGGCAGGAGTACCCATAGACCGATGGGCTGAGGTAGCGAAATGGATACCAGGACCAGGCAGAACCCGTGAACGAGAATGGCCGTGTAGGTGGGCAGGAGGACGCCGCGGGCCTCGGCCCAGCCGTGATATCCATCGCGATTGTAGACGTCCGCTTTGTAGCGCAGTGTTTTCCTGAGTCTCCACAACGCAATGAGGACGCGGCTGCCCGCCAGATTCATGATGATGATGAAGTAGATGCCGAGTGTGCCTATGACCCAGTACAGGATCGAGCTTGCTGGCGCGGCGGTCCAGCTGGCCCACCAGTGGGTGTACACCTGCCCTCCCCAGTCGTTCCCGCTTTTCGCGGGAGAGCCGAAGACGCTGTACACGCCCAATTTGCTCTCGGCGATCACCACGAGAAGCACGCATACGCCCGACACCCCCAGGACCACCTTCGCCGACCGCCCCAGACGGCGTAGGTAGCTGTTCGCCGTAGCCACCTCGGCCTGGATGGCCGCGCGCTCGGCGAGAGTGGGGATCTCGAGCGCCCCGCTGCGCACCATTGATACAAGGAGGACCTCAAGAGAGCTCCATTGACGGAACGCGATGTACGGAGTGGCGGTGAGTGCAAGGATTACGAAGATCGAGGGCACGTCACGCAGAAGGGGAAAATCCGTGCTGGCCGTGACTTCCTTGACGCATTTGAGCTTCCCCATGTGAAAGAGGGTCGCCGCGTCCCGGCATATCTGACCATCCATGTCCGGCATGGAAAGTCGGCCGTAGATGGCGGAAAGAATCAGAACAAGCAGCACGCTCGCGGGGGCGGCGATGAACAGCCAGCCAGTGCGCCATCCATAAGTGCGGAAGCGAGTCAAGACGAAAGGTTCTGATTGGAATATCTCGAACCGATACCCGTCTACGGGTGGCGAGGGGGCCACGTATGTCCTCCACTTTGCCGTGCCCAGCACATGCAAAACGCAATGATGGCTGGCTAGTAGACCGCCCCCGCGGGTTGCGCGTCAAGCCTGCTGCAAAATTCGAGCGAACATTCGTTCGTCAGGTCGCGGTGTGCCCTCCGGCGCTCTTCCCGCCGCGCACCGCCGAGGGCCCCCGCATAATGGATGGAACTGCGGGTGGAAGGGGACGTTTCGTGCCATCGGCTCTGCCGGGGGGCGAGGAGGCTCACGGCCCGTTCTGGTCCGAGCCGGGGACGCTGCTGGAGCACGTGCCTGTGGCCGTCTTCGGTATCGATGAGGGCGGCCTCGTCTGTGACTGGGGGCCCGGCGCGCGGGACCTCTTCGGGTACGACTCCACGGCCGTCCTGTCGAAGCCCGGCGCCCTTCTCTTCGCCGACGGGCATCAGGGCGCCTCCGATTCTTGCGCTCGACTGACGGAGCGGGGCCGGACCCTCGGGTACTGGAGGGGCCGACTGACGGCACGGCATCGGGATGCCACGAGCTTCGAGTGCGGTTTCCGGGCCTTCTCCATGATCGGAGCGGGAGGACGGTCCGTGGTGACGGTCCTGGCGAGCCGCAGTGGCGAGCTCGACCGGGTCAAGACCAACCTCGCCTTCCTCGATGCCCTCTTCGAGACCTGTCCCATCGGTCTGGTCATGCTCGATCAGGACCTCCGGTACGTTCACCTCAACCAGGCGCTCGCCGACATGGACGGCGTTCCGATCGAGGCGCACCTGGGGCGGGGCATGGACGAATTCATGATCATGCCCGACGGCGACGAGTACCAGCGCATGCTCCGGGCCGTCGCCCTGGGTGGAGCACCGGTCGTGGGGACGCTGGTGGGTCTGCGCCCGCGGGGGCATCCGGACCGCGACCAAGTGCGGTCGGTGAGTTTCTTCCCTCTGAGTCAGGCGGTCGGCTCGCGCGCCGGAGTGGGCGGGCTGATGGTGGATGTGACGGACCGGGAACAGGCCATCCTGGAAGCCACTGCCAGCCGTCGGCGGCTGGCTCTGCTGGACGGGGCCTCCACCCGTATCGGCACCACCCTGGACGTGAACCTCACGGCCCAGGAGCTGGTCGACGCGTCGATGCCGGACTTCTGCGACGGCGCCGTCGTCGAAGTCGTGGAGTGGATGGACGAGGCGGAGGACTTTGATCCGGCGCGCCCGCTGTTCACCCGCCGGATCGCCTCCGGGACGATCCTGCCCCCTCCGGCCACCGAGCTCGTGAGCGGGGTGGAGAAGGTGCGGTATCCGTCCGGTTCCGTCATCCACGACATGCTGAGGACCGGCCGCGCGATCTCAGCGGTGGTGAACGAGGAGTTCCTGGCCCGGACCGTCCTCATCGAGTCACGCGCCCGGCTCTTCGCCGAGAGCGGGTTGGCCTGCGTGCTCGTCGCCCCGCTCATCGCCAGGGGCACGGTTCAGGGAATCGCCATGTTCGGCCGCTCCGCGGCCCGGCCGGCCTTCACCCAGGACGACGTCAGCCTCGCGAGTGAGCTCGCCTCGCGTGCTGCGATCTGTCTGGACAACGCCCGTCTGTACAGCCGGGTCCAGGACATCGCCCTCACCCTGCAACGGGCCTTGCTGCCGAGCGCGTTGGCGACCAGCCCGTACGTGGACGTGGCCCACCGGTACGTGCCCGGCAGCCGGATCACCGAGGTCGGCGGCGACTGGTACGACGTCATCACCCTGCCTGACGGCCGGGTCGTTCTCGTGGTGGGCGACGTGATGGGGCACGGAGTGTCGGCCGCCGCCGCCATGGGCCGCCTGCGCATCACGACCAAGGCTCTGGCCAGGCACGACATCGAGCCGGCCGAGCTGCTCGCCGAGCTCGACGCGTGCGCCCAGGAGGCCGGCATCGAGCTGGCGACGTGCCTGTACATCGTCTACGACCCGAGGACCGGCCGCGCCCGCATCGCCAGCGCCGGGCACCCCCCGCCCCTGATGCTCCGGCCGGACGGCGCAGTGGAGACCATCGACGAAGTCCTGGGAGTCCCTCTCGGTGTCGGCGGCTTCCCCTTCCGGACCACCGAGATCGAGCTCCCCGAGGACGCGACCCTCGCCCTGTACACCGACGGCCTCATCGAGGCACGCGGCAGGGACCTCGAGGCCGGCCTGGCAGCACTGCGCGCCGAACTGGGCAGATCCCCGGGACCGTTGGAAGCCATGGTGGACCGCATCCTCACGAGCCTGTTGCCTGCCCCGCCGGCCGACGACACGGTCCTCGTCCTCGCCCGCGTCCGACGGGCCACGCAGTGATCACGACGACGTACTCGATGAAGGGATCGGCACGGACCGGCTCATCGGCCGGTCCCGGCAGGGGTGGCGACCTCGCCCGTACGCTTGAGCTTCTGCCAGCGCAGGCGGCCGCCGGTGAGGGCGGTGACGCAGGAGTGGATGAGCACGAGGTACATCATTTGGCGGTACGCGAGCTGCTGCAGCGGCATCATCAGGAGGTACCGGTACCGCTCGCGATCCAGGCGGAAGGCGTAGGCCGCGCAGACGAGTTGGACGGCCAGTACCGCCAGCCAGGCGATCAGGGCGGACGTGAAGTCGATGAAGATCATCGAATAGACGGTGAACACGTCGATGAGCGGAGCGAACACGGGCGTGACGATCTGGAAGATCACCACCAGCGGCATGCCGACCCTGCCGAAACGCCCGGAAGGACCCTTGTCGGTTAGGGACTTGCGGTGCTTCCAGAGTGCCTGCATGGTGCCGTAGCTCCAGCGGTAGCGCTGGCTCCACAGCTGCTTCAACGAGCCGGGTGCCTCCGTCCAGGCCTTGGCGTGTTCCTGGTAGACGACCGTCCATCCCGCACGGTGCATGGCGATGGTGATGTCCGTGTCCTCGGCGAGGGTGTCCTCGCTCATGCCGCCGACCTCCAGCACGGCGTCGCGGCGGAACGCGCCGATCGCGCCGGGAATCGTGGGCATGCAGCGCAGCAGGTCGTACATGCGGCGGTCGAGGTTGAAGCCCATGACGTACTCGATGTGCTGCCACGCGCCGATGACCGTATCGCGGTTGCCGACCTTGGCGTTGCCCGCGACGGCGCCGATCTTCGGGTCGGCGAAGGGACGCACCAGTTGCTCCACGGTGTCCGCTTCGAAGACCGTGTCGCCGTCCATCATCACGACGATGTCGTAACGGGCATTACGTACACCGTTGTTGAGCGCGGCCGGCTTCCCCGCGTTCTCCTGGCGGATGACGCGGACGTTGGGCATGCCCAGCGATTCGGCGATCTCGGCGGTGTCGTCCGTCGATCCGTCGTCGACGACGATGATCTCGATCGGATGGGTGCTCCGCGCCAGCGATGTGAGGGTGTTGGCGATGCATTCCTTCTCGTTGTAGGCAGGCACGATCACGGTCACCGGCCCGGTGACCGTGGGCCCCCAGCTGAAGCGGCGCCTGTTGCGGAGTCTGTAGTGGCGTCGGGCGAGGACGAGCATCATTGCGAACCGGCCGATGACGGCGGCGCCGACGACCGCGAGCCCGATCGCGAGCCCCGGTACGGTCCACTCGGCGACGGCCACGGCCGCGACGAGGGCCTTTCCTTCGTACAGGGTCGCTCCCGTGGCGGTGCGGTGGGCGGCCTGGAGGCTGTTCGCACCCTCGCGCACGGCGTCAACGGGCGGTAGTCCGCCGGCCTGTTCGCCGCCGGACTGCTCGCCGTTCGCCTCCTGGTCCGTGCCCGCCGTCGTCCCCGCCGCGGCGGCCGCCTCCCGGGCCTCGCTCTGCGCCTTCTGGGTCGCGCCGCTGACAGTGGTGAACGTATAGCCCAGGGCCTTCATCCTCTTGATGTACTCGGGGAGTGCCTTGACCGTCTCACTGCGGTCGCCGCCCGCGTCGTGGAAGAGGACCGAGGTGCCTTCGCCCGTCTCCGGGGTGGCCGATTCGACGATCTTCGAGACGCCCGGTGTCCTCCAGTCGAAGCTGTCGGTGTCCACGAAGACGCTGGTGTAGCCCTGCTCGCCCAGCTGCTTGTAGATGGGCCAGCTGTAGTTGTCGATGGCGTCCGGCTGGGAGGAGTACGGCGCACGGAACAGTGTCGTCGTGACTCCGGCCGCGCCCGCCAGGGCGAGCTGGGTCTGCTCCATCTCGCGGGTGACCCGTTCACTGCTCTGGTAGCTGAGATCGACGTGCGTGAAGGTGTGGATGCCCACCTCGCTGCCCTGGTCCACCAAGTCCTTCACGATGCCCGGGTTCCGGGCGACCATCGAGCCGACCAGGAAGAAGGTGCCCGGGACGTCGTTCTCCTCGAGGATCTTGAGGACCTGGGGGGTCCACGTGGGGTCCGGGCCGTCGTCGAAGGTCAGGACGATGGTTCTGTCCGGGACCGACACGGACTGCGCCGTGCCGTCCCGGAACCGCAGGATCGGCCCGCCTTCGATGACGTCGTCGGGGACCTGGTCGGCGGAGGCCCCGGTGCGGATGCGTTCGTCGCCCCCCACTTCGGCCCGCAAGTAGCCGTCGAGCAGCAACACGCTGGTCAGCAGGCCGAGGAGGAGCAGAGCGAGGATCACGCGCGGTTTCTGCAGGGTCGCGGCCTTGCCCGCCGCCCGTGTCATCCGGGAGGGGGCGCGCCTGCGGCCGCGCGAGGAGGTGGTGGTCGTCATGGGTTTCTTCGGGCTCCGGTCAGTTCGCGCTCGTGGAGGCGGAGGGCGTCGGTGTGGGACTGGCCGTCGGCGGGGCGCCGGTGGGCTTCACCGGCGGCGTCCCGGTACCGCCTCGCGGCCCAACGCCACGGGGCCCGGGGGCCTGGGTGCCGGAGGCCGGACCGCGACCGAGGGGCAGGAGTGATGACGGGTCCAGGGATGTGCCCCAGCCCATGAAGGCCATGCCGAGCACGAGGGTGTATCCGACGCAGACGGCACCGACGGAGAGACCGATCCGGCGCAGCAACCTCGCCCTGCGCCCGGAGTTGTCGACGAACACGGGCCCCTCCGCGCGCTCGGGGCGGTGCTTGCGTCGGCCGCGGGAGGCCGGGCGTTTTCGTGGGTGGTTTTCGGAGTGAGGCTCGGAATGCATTTCTGAAGGTTAAAGATACTTCTTGGGGCAGAACCCTGACGCTCCTGTGAAGCGCCTATGAATAACGACTCAACCTGTGCAATCCCTGAGCAAGTCCCGTTCCTGTGAGCCGCCTGTGCTTTTTCGGTTCGGGGGAATTCGGCTTCGTGTGAGACATTTGCATTTCGGAAACACAATGTGCTTCCGGCTTGATGTGGAAATCGTGAGAGCGGGAGTGTCTGAAATGCCGAAATTCCTGAGGGCGGTCGTGGGGCTCGCCTGTCTGGCGGCCCTGACCTGTGCCGGATGTTCCTCGGGCGGGACCGGATCGACCCGGTCCAACGCGTCGCCCTCGACGCCGACGGCGGCGGTGCCCGGTACGTCCTACGCCCCCTACGTCAGCGCCACCACGGCATCCGCCACCGACACCTCCGGCTCCCCGTCCGCGTACAACCTGGCCTTCGTCATCTCGGACGGCAGCGGCTGCACGCCGAAGTGGGACGGGGGCCGTGACATCGCCGACCCGGCGGTGAAGTCCCGGATCGCAGCGCTGACGTCATCGGGCGCCGCCGTGCGCGTCTCCTTCGGCGGCGCCGCCGGTACGGAGCTCGCGGCGGCCTGCGACAGCGCCTCCGGGTTGGCCAGGGCCTACGCTGCGGCGCTCGACGCCGTCGGTGCGACGCGGGCCGACTTCGACATCGAAGGCGACGCCCTCACGGACACCGGCGCGGTCGCCAAGCGCTCCGAGGCCATCGCGCTGCTCCAGCGGGAGCGCACCGGTCTGACGGTCTCCTACACCCTGCCGGTCATGCCCTCAGGTCTCGACGCGGACAGCCTGGCACTCCTGCATTCCGCCAACGACCACGGCGTGAAAGTGTCCACCGTCAACGTCATGACGATGAACTACGGCACCACGTACACGGGAGACATGGGGGACTACGCGATCGCCTCCGCCCAGGCCGCTCACGATCAACTTCAGGATGTCTTCGCGCTCTCCTCGGACGACGCCTGGCACGGTCTCGCGCTCACCTCGATGATCGGCGACAACGACATCGCCGGCGAGACGTTCACCCTCTCCGACGCGGCCCAGGTCCGGTCCTTCTCCGAGGGCAAGGGCCTTGCCTGGGTGTCGATGTGGTCGACCTTCCGTGACCAGCAGTGCGAGGACGGTGACACCTCGTCGGACGACGCGGCGACGAACTGCAGCGGGGTGTCGCAGAGCGCCGGTGCGTTCGCGCAGGCCCTTTCCGGTTGACGCCCGCGAGAACGTCCCGGATCTCGTCAGGCGGTCGGCGGTCGTAGAGCGAGCAGGGCCGGCCGTCGAGGCCGAGGCAGCAGGAGGTGACCGCGACCCCGCTGCCTCGAAGCCGGCGTCCGAGTCCCTGGTGAACATGACGTCCAGCAGCTTGCCGCGACCTCAGGCCGACGCGCAGGCCGTCGGCGCCAGCGTGTCGAGGGATTCCACGGGCGCCGTCGCCCAACCCTCCCGCCAAAGGCATCGCGATACCCGGGCCGCTCCCGCCCGCATTCCGGGCGCGGGGGAGGCGTGCGTCGGCCATGCGTCCTTCCCCGGCGCTCGACGGTGAGGTCAATTTTCTCCAAGCCAGGGCTGCTCAGCCCGCGTACTGTCACGCGTCCGGAGTGTCCACTCCGATCCGTCCCGGGAGGTGCAGCACATGCACGCGCCGCACCTGCCGATGGCATCGGCGGGTATCGCGTGCGGTGCGGACAGGGGGAACCGTTCAGCAGCTCAAGTGGCCGCCCGGCGGGCCCGGATCGGCGCTCCGAAGGGCCCGCCGGCAGCGAGCGCGCCCGATCCTGCCTCTTCCCGCACCTCCACACCCTCGCCCGGCCCGGCACCCGGGCCGGGCAGCATCCACGGGAGCCCGTATGCGCAGATTCCGCACGCCCTTGTTCGGTGCGGCGGTCGGCCTGGCCGTCCTGGCCGGCACCACACAGGTGTCGAACGCATCGTCGAACACGGCTGGGAACACCCCGGCCCAGCACTTCCAGAACGCAGCCAACACCGGGGTACAGCTCGGGTATCCGGGGGTCATGGCCGCGATAGTCGACGGGGGATCGAAGACCTATGTCACCGCCGGTTCGAACGTGCGGGGTTCGTCGACCCCGTTGGACCCGGCCGCGAAGTTCCGGATCGCCAGCAACACCAAGACGTTCACCGCCGCGGTCGTCCTCCAACTGGAGGCCGAGGGCAAGCTGTCGCTGAGCGACACGGTCGCCAAGTGGCTGCCGAACGCGGTCAAGGCGAACGGCTACGACGGCAACACCATCACCGTCCGGGAACTGCTCAACCAGAACTCGGGGCTGACGGACTACATGCCCGCCTACAACCTCGACTACTACCTGATGCGCAACGTCAACACGCATTACACGCCTCAGCAGCTCGTCGACACGGCCTTGGCCCAGAGGCCGCCGAAGCCGCTTCCCAGGACGTACGAGTATGCGAACACGAACTACGTGCTCGCCGGAATGATCATCCAGGCGGTCACCGGCAACTCCCCGTCGGTGGAGGTCACCAACCGCATCATCACCCCGTTGAACCTGACCGGCACGAGCTACCCGGAATCGTCCGTGGACATCTACGGCAACTTCCTCCGCGGCTGGATGTGGCCGCCGGTGTGGTTCGGTTACCAGCCCCCGATCGCGGACGCGACCCGCTCCAACGTCGAACTGTTCGGCTCTGCCGGCGCGATGATCTCCACCCTCCAGGACCAGATCACCTTCGAACGGGCGCTCCTGCAGGGGCAGGTGCTGCCGCCGGCCCAGCTGGCCGAATGGAAGACCGGCGTGCCGATCGGGGCGGGAACCCTCAACCAGTACGGCCTGGGTGTCACCCACTGGCAGCTCCAGTGTGCGGACGGCACAGGCCCGTTCGTCTGGTCGCACGGCGGGGACATGATCGGCTACCACAGCAGGTGGTTCGCCAGCGAGGACGGCACCAAGCAGGTGTTCTACGCAGCGAACGAGCACCACGGTCTGAACCTCGATGAGAGCGCCGGAAAGCGGAAGCTGTTGGAGGGCGCCCAGAACGCCATGTGCGAGCTGCTCAAGCCGTAGCGCTCACCGAGCAACCGCCCCGCCCCGGTCCACCGCTGTCCCGCGACCGGGGCGGGGCGGGGCGGGCGACGGCGGGACTCCGTCGCAACCGCGGCCAGGGCGGGCCTGGGCCGGATTTCGTGGCGAGGAACCTCGAGGCTTCTCCCCACAGGGGTGTCAGGACCGGCCGTGCCACCAGCCGCGAGAAGTCCAACCTCTGATCTGCGTCAAGTCGTACTCGCGGGCACCAGGCCGACAGGACGATGCGGCTATGTCGATCTGGTCTTGGACGCTTGCGGCTCGCACCCACTGGAGGCGCGCGTACGTACCTGCCGGGGCTGTCCTCGGTGGCTGGGGCAACTCGATGGCCAGCACCCCCGACCGGTGGCCGGGTGCCGCCCTCTTCGTCTGCGGGCTTGTGATCGTGGTGCGCGGGCGTCGTGCGTGGGAAGGGTTCGGGCAAGGACGGCACCTGTCCGGGCGGGTGAGCGGCCGGCTGAAAATCGCGTTCCGGACACCCCAGTTGGTAAGCCGCTGGGGAAAGCTGAAGGTGGCGGCATGGGGGCTCATCGCATTCAGGTTTGCGGTCCATCCGTTCTTTCTCCCCGAGCGGATCGCGGCTGCCCCGGAGCGGCTGTTCGAGCACGGCAGGGACGCCGTGACGATGCTCGCGTTGACCTTCCTGTTCCCCCCTTTCACCCGCTGGATCGAGCCGAAGGAGGACCAGCTTCAGCGGCTTGCGGCGCGCGTCTTCCGCGCCATGGTCGGCCGTACGCTGGCGAACTTCAGCGGATTCTGCGGCGTGGCGGTGCTGCTCTACACCGTCCTCGCCAGGTTCGCTCACGACAGTGTCAAGTCCCTCCCCGCTCTGACCCTCACGATCGCCGTCGCCATGGTGGTGGCGACGCACAAGATGTGGACTCGCTACCGAAGGCTGTGCACGCAGACCCACAGGGACATCCAGGTCTTGATCCGAGCTCTGGAAAGGCCACCTGGTGGGGACGTGGTGGACCAGCGGTCAGCGGTCCTGGCCGCCTGGGACGCGGTGGAGCGGGACCTGCGCACCCGAGCGGACACGGGCTACAGCCTTGGGACCCGTTTCGCCCCGAAGGCGGTCACCGCCGCGATCGGTGAGGCAGTGGACGGGATCGGCCAGGATCTGCCCGGCGATCAGGGCAGGAGGCGGCAGGTCCTGATCGACTTGAAGATCATTCAGGATGTGTGTGCCGACGAGATCGACTCCGTGGCGTGACCACGCGGGCGGGGGCTGTGGGCATCAGGGTTCTGCCCCCGCACTGACCAGCGAACATCGCCGCACTCAGCCCGATCATGACTGCGAGGCCGGCCAGGAAGACGCTGCGGACAGGCAGGTGCCGTGGTCACCGGACGGGCAGGCACCTCGCCATTCATTGCCCTCACACCCCACCACGGGCGGCCGACAATGCTACAACTGGTTTGTGACCTCTCCTTGTAACCCGTACCGGGGACGTCGGTGCGGTCACTGAACGGGAATCGCCCGCGAAGCGTCGCCCGGCAGGTGTTCGTCCTCCAGGTGGCGGTCGTGGTGCTGCTCGCCGCCGGTGCGGTGCTGGCGCTGGTGCTCCAGTCGCGCCACGACATCGACCGCGAGGCCCGCACCCGGTCCGTGGCCGTCGCCGAGACCTTCGCGCGCTCGCTCGGGCTGCGGGAAGCCCTGCGCTCACCCGATCCCTCCGCGGTCCTCCAGCCACTCGCCGAGGCGACGCGCAAGGCCGCCGGGGTGGATTTCATCGTGGTGATGGACACCCAGGGGATCCGCTACACCCACCCCCTCCCCGATCGGATCGGCAAGCGGTTCGTGGGGACGATCGCGCCCTCGCTCGCCGGCCACGTGTACACGGAGAGCGTCGAAGGTCCGCTGGGCAATGAGATCCAGGCCGTGGTGCCGGTGTTCTCGGAGGACGGCCAGGTCGTGGCGCTGGTGTCCGCCGGCCTCACCGTGAAGAACCTCACCGGAGTGGTCGACCGGCAGCTCCCCGTGATCCTCGGCGTCAGCGCGGCCGGCCTCGCACTGGCCACCGGGGGCGCGGCGCTGATCAGCAGACGCCTCCGGCGCCAGACCCACGGGCTCGGGCCTCTGGAGATGACACGGATGTACGAGCACCACGACGCGGTGCTGCACTCCGTGCGCGAAGGGGTACTGATCACCGATGGCGCGGGCCGGCTCCTGCTCGCGAACGACGAGGCGAAGCGCCTTCTCCGGCTTCCCCCGGATGCCGAAGGGATGCTCATCCGGGATCTGCCCGGGCTCGACCGGCAGGTGTCCGCTCTCCTGCTGTCCGGTCGGGAGGCCACCGACGAGGTGCACGAGGCCGGAGACAGGCTGCTGGTGATCAGCCAGAGGCCGACCCGGGCCGGCGGCGGCGAACCCGAAGGGGCGGCCGTCACCATCCGTGACTCCACCGAGATACGCGTCCTCAGCGCCCGGGCCGACGCGGCCCACAGGCGGCTGAGGCTGCTGTACGACGCCGGCACCGGCATCGGCACCACCCTCGGCGTGGAGCGGACGGCCCAGGAGCTCGCCGATGTCGCCGTACCGCGCTTCGCGGACTTCGTGACCGTGGACCTGGCCGAGCCCGTGCTCCACGGCGACGAGCCCACTGCGGACGCCCATCTGCGCCGTACCGGGGTCAGCGGCATCCGCGACGACTCGCCCTTCTATCCGCTCGGCAGTCCGGTCGGCTTCCTTCCCTCCGCACCGCAGGCGGCACACGGCCTCGACAGCGGCCGGGCCGAAGTGGTGCCCGTCCTCTCCGACGCGCCCGGCTGGTACGCCCAGCATCCGCGGTGGGCCCAGGAGATCATCGACTTCGGGATCCACTCCCTGATCACGGCTCCGCTCACGGCCCGCGGGGTCACGCTCGGCGTGGCCAGCTTCTGGCGCTCGCGCAAGCCGGAACCGTTCACCGAGGAGGACCTCTCGCTCGCCGAGGAGCTCGTCGCACGGGCGGGCGTCACCATCGACAACGCCCGCCGCTACACCCGCGAGCACGCCCTGGCCGTGACGCTCCAGCACAGCCTGCTGCCGCGTGAGCTGCCCGAACAGAGCTCGGTGGAGGTGGCGCACTACTACCTGCCCGCCCACTCCGGGGTCGGCGGCGACTGGTTCGACGTGATTCCGCTTCCCGGCAGCCGGGTCGCCCTGGTCGTGGGCGACGTCGTCGGCCACGGCCTGCGCGCTGCGGCCACCATGGGCCAGCTACGTACGGCCGTTCTCAACTTCTCGTCCCTGGACCTTCCTCCCGAAGAGCTCCTGGCCCGCCTCGACGACCTCGTCCAGTACATCGACCAGAGCGGGGAAGGCGGTGCCACCGATGCCGGACTGATCGGAGCGACCTGCCTGTACGCCGTGTACGACGCGGTGACCCAGCGGTGCACGGTGGCCCGCGCGGGGCACATGCCACCGTTCGTGGTGCGTCCCGACGGGTCGGCGGAGATGCCCGACCTGCCCGCGGGCGCCCCCTTGGGGCTGGGCGGGTTCCCCTTCGAGTCGGCGGAGCTGGACCTGAGCGAGGGCTCGCAGCTGGTGCTGTACACCGACGGCCTGATCGAGGACCCGGGCCGCGACATCGACGAGGGGCTCGAGCTGCTCCGTTCGGTACTCTCCCACCCCGGCCGGGGGCCACAGGAGACCTGCCGGGCGGTCCTGAAGGAGCTGATGCCGGTGCGCCCGAGGGACGACGTGGCCGTCCTCATCGCGCAGACGCACGCGCTGGGCGCGGACCGCATCGCCGACTGGGAGGTGCCGTTCGAGCCGACTTCCGTGGGGGTCGTGCGGGCCCGCGCCGTGGAGAAGCTCGAGGAATGGGGCCTGTCCGAGCTCGCATTCGGTACGGAACTCGTTCTCAGCGAACTCGTCACGAACGCCATCCGGCACGGCGGCGCACCGGTCCGCGTCCGGCTGCTGAACGACGGCAGGCTGCTGACCTGCGAAGTCTCCGACAGCAGCAGTACCTCACCGCACCTGCGGTACGCCGCGACCACGGACGAAGGGGGTCGCGGGCTCTTCCTGGTGGCTCAAATCGGCGGCAGATGGGGCACCCGTTACACGCCCGCCGGGAAGATCATCTGGTCCGAGCAGTCGCTGCCGGAACACTGAGCCGGCGGGCCGGCGGGGAGCACCGGGTCGCAGTGGCCCGCCAGGTCGGCGGGGAGGTCTTCGTCGGACGCCGCCGTCAGGGCTCGCACAGGCGTACGGCGAGGGCGGCGACGTCGTCGTCGAGGCGTCCTCTGCTGTAGCGCAGCAGATCGCGGTGAAGAGCCGTGAGCAGCTCGCGGGGCGGTGTCGGCGGCTGTCGACGCATCCAGGCCGCCAGTGGGAAGAACTCGCCGTCGCGGGCACGCGCCTCGGCGATCCCGTCCGTGTAGAGGAGCATCAGGTCGCCGGGGGCGAAATCGTAGGTGTCGACGTTGTAGTGATCGCCGATGAGCTCCGCGAGGCTGATCAGCGGCGAGGGAGTGGCGGACTCCAGGACACGGAGTTTCCTGCGGCTCAGGAGCAGCGGCGGCGGGTGTCCGCAGTTGAGGATGTCGATACGTCTGCCCTCGTGCGGGATCTGGACGAGAAGGGCCGTGGCGAAGCGCTCCATCGCCCCGTCGGGGGGAAACGCGGCGTTGTAACGGGTGCTGCTGGCGTCCAGCCTGCGTGCGATGTCGACCATGTCGATCTCGCCGTAGGCCGCCTCCCGGAAGGCGTTGACGATCGCCGCGGCCGCCCCCACTGCCGGCAAGCCCTTGCCCCGTACGTCACCGATGAGCAGCCTGATCCCGTAAGGCGTGTCGACCACCTCGTAGAAATCCCCGCCGATGCGGGCCTCCGCCGCGGCCGCGAGGTACAGCGACTCGATCTCCACGTTGCCCAGGCGGCGTGGCATGGGGCTCAGCACTACCTGCTGCGCGGCGTCGGCGACGAGCCTTACCTGGAAGAGGGTGCGCTCCCGCTGGAGCCGGACATGGCTTCCGTACGCGGCGGCCACGGTGACCGCGATGATTCCCGCGGCCGTCCACCACGTTCCCAGATCGGGGAAAACCAGGCCGAGGCCGATCATCAGAAGGAGGCAGACCGTCCCGAGCAGGACGGTGGGCAGGACCGGCCACATGGCGGCGGCCAGGGCCGGCGCCGCGGGAAGGAGGCGGCTGAAGGCCATGTCCGGCGGCGTGCTGTAGGCCAGGCCGGCGATGACGACGGTCAGGATGACCGGCGACAGCCGCACAAGTCTCCCCTTGCCTCGGCGCCCACGGCGCCGCGGCGGTCCAGACTCGATCACAACTCCCAGGGTATCCACCTGATGGAGGCACGGCACTCCGGCGAAGGACTGGCGGCCGGGGCAGTGCGGGAACATGACAGGACCCGGCCGGGTGATGGTGACTACGGTCCCCGGCCGGGGTCCTGCGTGCGTGGGCGCGACGGCTCTGAGGTCAGAGCTCTTCGTCGAGCGTTGTGTCCTCGTCGCGCTCGCGGCTCATCTCGTCCTGGCCGCGGCGCTTGAGTTCCTCGGGGCTCTTCCCGCGGGCGCCTTCCTGGCCGGCGCCGGGGTGAACGGGGTCCTGGCCGGAGCGCGGACGCTCCTGCTCCTCGCGGCTCTTGCCCGGCTCCTGGCGCTTGTCCTGCTTACCGCCCATGACGGCGACTCCTCTGTGGCGTGGGATGGAAGGTTTCCTCCCCACCACGCTGACACGCAAAGTGACACTCCGCATCATTTGGTAACCGGCTGTGGTGGAAGTGGTCCGCCGGCCCGGGTGGCGGCGCCGACGTGCGCCGGCTCCCTCCGTCTCCGACGATGGCCTCGTACCCCGTCCGCTGGCCGCCGCCGTCAGGAGCACGCCCATGCTGGAGCGCACGCCGCGCAACGACCGCACCGAGGTCACCTTCGTCCTTCCCGCCGACGCCCCGCCCGGGTCGGTCAGCGTGGTGGGGGACTTCAACGACTGGCAGCCGGGGATCCATACCCTCAAGGCGCGCAAGGACGGCAAACGGGCCGTCACGGTCGAACTGGCGAGCAGGAGCACCCACTCGTTCCGCTACCTGGCCGCCGGCGACTACTGGTTCAACGACGAAAGCGTCGGCGAACAGGAAGGCCCCAACAGCCGCCTTCATACCTGAGCCTCGCCCGCTCGTGACCCGGTGAGCGCCGCAGCGTCGCATCCCGGGCATCCGGAGCGGCCCCGGCGCTGATTCACGGAGGAGGACGCGCAGCCGCGAGAGGCCGGAGCTCACTCCATCCGGCGGCGTTCCGCGTCGCTCCAAGTACGGGTGTCGCGGGGCTCGACGTAGGGTTCCCGGTCCTTGGGCAGCCCGCCGGCGATCGCACGCTGGCGGGCCAGCTCGGAGTCGAACTCCAACCCGAGGAGGATGGCGAGGTTGGTGATCCACAGCCAGACCAGGAAGACGACGACGCCCGCGACGGTGCCGTACGTCTTGTTGTAGGAGGCGAAGTCGGCGACGTAGAACGCGAAGCCGGCGGAGGCGGCCAGCCAGACCACCAGGGCCAGGACGCTGCCCGGCGTCACCCACTTCCACCCCCGGCCCTTGGCGTTCGGCGCGGCCCAGTACAGGAGCGCGATCATGGTCGTGACGAGGAGCACCAGGACCGGCCATTTGGCGACCGACCACACCGTCAGCGCACCGTCACCGATTCCGAGGGCGGCGCCCGTCTGCCGCGCCAGACCGCCGGTGAAGACCACGATCAGCGCACTGGCCGCGGAGAGGACCATCAACGCCAGGGTGAGCGCCAAGCGCAGGGGCAGGGTCTTCCACACCGGCCGGCCCTCGGGCATGTCGTAGACGGCGTTCGAGGCGCGGATGAACGCGGCGACATAGCCGGAGGCGGACCAGAGGGCGACGGCCAGGCCGACGACCGCCAGCAGTGATCCGACGCCGCTCTGCCCTTGCAACTGGGTGACCGCGTCGGTGATCACGTCCCGGGCGGACCCGGGAGCCAACTGCTGGAGGTTCGCCAGTACCCTCGTGGTCGTCGACTCACCGGCGATCCCAAGCAGGGACACGAGGACCAGGAGCGCGGGAAAGACCGCCAGAACCCCGAAGTAGGTCAGCGCCGCGGCGCGGTCGCTCAGCTCGTCGTCGATGAACTCCCCGACCGTCCCGCGCAGCACGGCCCACCACTGCCGTCCCGGCAGCCCGGAGGGTTTGTCGGGAGCATGCTTCTTGACCGGCCCGGTGTGTTCGACCTGCTCGTTCGGTCCCGCGCCCGGGGCCTTGCCGGCGTCCGTGCGTGCGGTTCCGTCATCACGGCGGGGGTGCGCGGTGTGTGTCATACCCCGCGGATTTCCCGTTCCGGGGAACTCATGTCACCGGTTGCCGAGTTGGTCCGGCCGGTGTTTCCGCGTGCTGTGCGGTGCCGTGCCGTTCCGTCGCGAGACTCGTAGGGGGAAACCGGAGCGGGGAGGTCAGCAGTTGTTGCCGACCGCGTCCATCTTCCCGCCGAACCGTCCCTGGTAGTTGGAGGCGTAGTCGCCGACCCGGACCGGGCGGCAGTCCTTGCCGGACGCCCAGTCGATGAAGGCCCCGGTCCTATTGGCGCGGAACGAGCCGACGTGGTCAACGAACTTGGCGGGCAGGTCCACGTAACCGCCGCGCCACACGTACGCGTCACCGGTTCCGTCCTGGAAGCGCCAGAGGCAGATGGCGTTGCTCGGGCACGTGGGCAGGGCCTGAGCCGTCGCCGGAGAGCCGAGGGTGGCCAGTAGGACCGTCCCGGCAACGAGCAGGGTGCGCGTGGTACGTGCCCTCATGTGCGTCTCCTTCGTGGCGTCGTACCGCCATCGTCCTCGCACGCGCGTGAAGCCGGGAAGACCGCCTCCCCCGAAGCTCTGGAGTTCCTCAAGTCGGGTTGGCCCCGGGGGAGGGCGGGGGATCCCCCGGGGAACGGACCGGATGGGACCGGACCGGTGGACGGGGGAGAGCGCATGGAATTCCTTGTGGCCCTGGGGTTCGTCCTGCTCGTGCTGGCTGTCGCTGCGACGAGAAGCACCGGTGGGGGTTGGCTGAAGGGCAGGCGGCGCAGGCGCGGCGGCTCGTGGGGCGGTGGCGGCGGTGGTGGCGGCGGCTGTGGGGGCGGTTCGTCCTGCGGAGGTGGTGGAGGCTGCGGGGGCGGAGGCGGAGGCGGAGGCGGAGGCTGCGGAGGTGGTGACTGACGCCCGTGGCACGGTCGCGGCAGGACGGAACGGCGCCGGGACAGCGCTCGCCCTCCGTCGGTGGTGCGCGGTGCGTGCGCGGAGGTGTCCGGATTCGGCCGTACGGGTGGACGTCCGAAGCGCCGCGATCGGGTGGGCCGGGAGCGACGGCCCCGGCCACGCCCCGGAGCGGGGCGTCTGGACCGGCGGCCCGCGGCGCACTCCCGGTTCGCCGCGACTTGCCGAGGCTGCCGTGATTTTGCAGGCTGCCCCTTGCTGATCCCCACCGACGCAGGTCGGTCCGGGGCAGCAGTCAGCCGAGGGAAGGAACCGCTCAGTGTCCGCCGAACTCTCCGACGACCTGAAGAAGCTCATCGACGACAGCCCGGTCTTCGCGACCGTGGCCACGATCCAGCCGGACGGCAGCCCACAGCTGTCGATCACCTGGCTCACCCGGGACGGCGACGACCTGCTCGTCTCGACGACCGTCGGCCGCCGCAAGGAGAAGAACCTGCGCGCCGACCCCCGGGTCACGGTCATGATCAACCCGGCCAACGCGCCGTACACGTACGCAGAGGTGCGCGGTTCGGCCACGCTCACCACGGAGGGCGGGCCGGAACTGATCAACGACCTGTCGCGCAAGTACACGGGCAAGGACTACGCGGACTTCAACCCGGCGTCGAAGGACGACGACCCCCGCGTCGTCGTCCGCATCACCCCGCGCAAGGTCGTCGGCTCGATCTGACGCACCTCCGCGTTCCGGACGAGCGCGCGGCCCCGCCGGGAGCCCGGTGGGGCCGTACGCACAGGCGGGGCCGCGGGGCCCCGGTCCGCCGGAGCCGTCACCGCCCCGCGAGCTCGAACTCCTTCACCAGTGTCGCGCAGAAGGCCTCGAGGTCGTCGGGCTTGCGGCTGGTCACGAGCGTCGCCGCGGCCGCGCGGCACACCCGTACCTCCTCGTCGACCCAGGTGCCTCCCGCGTTGCGGATGTCGGTCGCCAGACTGGGCCACGAGGTGAGGGTGCGGCCGCGTACGACATCGGCCTCCACCAGGGTCCACGGCGCGTGGCAGATCGCCGCGACCGGCTTGCCCGCCTCGAAGAAGCTCCCGACGAACCCCACGGCCCGTGCGTTCATGCGCAGCGCGTCCGGATTGGCGACCCCACCGGGCAGCACGAGCGCGTCGAAGGCGTCCGAGGTGTCGCCCGCGAGCAGGTGGTCCACGGGATAGGTCCCGGCCCGGTCGAGATGGTTGAACGCCTGTACCCGACCGGGCTCCGTCGATACGAGCTGCGGGTTCCAGCCGGCGGCCTCGACCGCGTTCCAGGGCGCGGTGAGCTCGACCTCCTCGACGCCTTCCGGAGCGGTCAGAAACGCGATGCGCATGGAGGTCACTTCCTTCATCGGGATGCCTCAGTTCGGTTCGTCTCAGTCGTCTCGGTCGTCTCCGTTCGTCTCAGTTCAGGATGCTCACCGCGCGGGCGATCACGAGGAGCGAGGTCATCAGTGCGGCCACGCTCCGCACCGCCATCAGAAGCTTCGCCCGCGTGGACAGCGGCATGGTGTCCGTCGGGTTGAAGGCGGTGGAGTTGGTGACGGATACGTACAGGTGGTCCATGAGCGCGGGTACCCAGTCGGAGCTCTTGCTCGCCCCGTCGGAGACTTCGCCGACGGCGGCGTCGTTCTCGTCCTGCGAGAAGCGGAAGTCCGCCAGCGGCAGCTCATCGCGGGAGCCGGGCCTCGCCACGGCGTTCGTGGCAGGGCTGGCGGGTGCGGGCGCTCTCACGGTCGCGCGCCATGACGGTCGCACCTGCTCCCGGTCACGGGGAAGCGGGCTGGTCGGGGTCGTCGGGCGTCTGCCAGGAATCCTGCCGGGCGCGTGCCGGGGGGCTCTGGTCCACCGACCGCGCGCCGGGGTCCTTGCGGGCCGCGGCACGCCGGCTTCCGTACCAGAACGCCGAGATCAGGAGCGCGACGACCACCACGCCGGCCACGATCAGGACGAGGGACGAGGAGCTGGAAGCCGCGAGCGGAAGTGAGGAGATCATGCGCCGCGCCTACCCGGTATCGCCCACCATGCACGCGAGGCGGGGCAGAAAGTGGGGCGGGCCGGTGCGTGGGCCGGGCCCGCAAGGCCGACGCGGCCCGCGGCCCGTACTCAGGAAACGCCCGTGGGGCGGGGCCGGACCGTCGAACGGTCCGGCCCCGCCCCATCGAAGCGAACGGGCGGTCAGTGCTTGAAGATGTCCTTGACCTTCTCCTTGGCCTCGCGGGCGTCGCCCTTCGCCTGCTCCCCGCGGCCTCCATGCGCTCGTTGCCGACCGCACGGCCCGCGATCTCCTTGATCTTGCCCTTGGCCTGCTCGGTCTTGGCCTTGTTCTTCTGCTCACCAGACACTGCAGATCACTCCCTGTGCGCTAGGAAACGTCTTGCCATGTCCCCTTCTGACCCGTCTGCCCGACGGTAAACGGTCACGTCGCCTGGGATTCATGCCGACGATCCCCGTCTCCCTTGGTTTCCGAGTGGCTACAGGGGGCAGTCGGCCAGTAGTGGATCGTGTGTCTCACCGTGAGGGAGTTACATTTCGTGAACGGCAATGTGTGGTCCTACCAGCAGACCTCGGGCTACCGGCCGGGTATGGACCTGACCGGCTACAGGGTCGAAGCGGCCGAAGGATCCATCGGCAAAGTGGACAAGCACTCCGATGAGATCGGCTCCGCCTACCTGGTGGTCGACACCGGACCGTGGATCTTCGGGAAGGAGGTCCTTCTCCCGGTTCGCGCGATCACGAAGGTGGACGAGGAGACCCGGCGGATCCTCCTCGACCTCACCAAGGGGGAGATCGAGGAGGCTCCGGAGTTCGACCGGGACAAGCACCTCGGCAACGCGGACTACCGCTCGGAACTCAGCACGTACTACGGCTTCGGCGCTTCCCTCGCGGGCCGCCCCGCCTAGGGCCGACCACGTCGACGGCGTCAGGACGGCAGGGCCCGCGCCCGCACCCGTTGCGCCGGTTCCTGGCCACCACCGCTGGGCAGCACGCGGACCTCGCCGCGGTCGCTGATCTCGGCCCTGACGATGCCGGTCTCGTCGGCGTACACGGGGTGGCCGCCCGGACCCTCCTGTTCGGTCACGGAGACCACCACGATGTCCTGCCCCTCCTCGGGACCGTCCTCGAAGACCAGCTCGTACCTCTGGGTCTGCATCGTGTCCCATCCGTTCCTGGAGGTGCCGGCAACGTGCTGCGAGCGGATCGCCGCGGGTCGGGCAGGGCTCACGGCCATGCTCCGCCGAGCCCCGGCGACACGCATCTTGCGGACACCCGGACGGTGACGACCGGGCCGGCTGACCCCGCGGCTCAGGGGTTCGCACCGCACACCGCCCCCTGAGGAGGGTGTACGGAATGAGTGGGCAACCACCCGGGGCCGACCGCGGTGGGAGCGGGGCGACGGGACTCGACGGTCGGGGAACGCGGGTGCGTCACCGGCCGCCCGGCCGGGCGAGGCCCTCCGGCGTCTCCTCCCCGTCGGTCCACCAGACGCCGAGCCTCTGGCGGACCAGGAGCCAGCCGCCCTCCGGGGCCCGGCGGAAGTCCCAGTCGTACGGACCGCCCATGGAGTAGGTCGAAGAGCTCGGCTCGCTCCGCGTGACGGCCACGAACCACATGTACCCGACGCCTGTCGCCCGGTCCCCCTCCACCTGGAAGTCCATGTTCAGAATGTGGTGCTGCATGCTCGGGAAGTGCGCCTCCGCCTCCTCCACCTTCGCCCGGACAGCCTCCCTCCCGCGGATCTCGCCCCAGGGTCCGAACTCCAGCACCGCGTCCTCGGCCCAGCAGTCGATCCAGGCCTTCCAGTCCTTGCGGTCCAGCGCCCGCCAACCGCGGATCATGAGCCGCCGCAGCGCTTCCTTGTCCTCCAGGACCCGCAAGCGGTGCAGCAGGTCCTCGTGCCCGTGCCCAGGCCCGTACATCCCGGCGGTCACTGGGCACTCGCGGCAGGACGTACGACGATCTCGTTGATGTCGACCCCGGCCGGCTGGGCGACGGCATGGGCGATGGCGTCGGCGACGGCCGACGCGGGCAGTGCCACGGCGCGATAGGCCTTCATGGCCTCCCTCGCGGCCGGATCGGAGATCCCATCGGCCAGCTCGGACTCGGTCACGCCGGGAGAGACCAGAGTGACCCGGACGGTGCCGTCCGACTCCTGGCGCAGCCCTTCGGATATGGCGCGTACGGCGAACTTGGTGGCGCAGTAGACGGCCGCGGTGGGCGACACCTCGTACGCGCCGACGGAGGCGACGTTCACGAAGTGGCCGGCGCCCTGGGCGCGCATCACGGGCAGGGCGGCGGCGATCCCGTGCAGCACACCTCGCACGTTCACGTCGATCATCCGGTCCCACTCGTCGAGCTTGAGCGCGGCCAGCGGAGAGAGCGGCATCACCCCGGCGTTGTTGACCATCACGTCCACCCGCCCGTACCGCTCCCGGGCGGAGGTCACGAAGGCCCGTACATCGACGGCGTCGGTGACGTCCAGCCGCTGGAAGGCGGCGGTGCCACCCGCCTCGGTGATTTCCCGGCTCAGCGCGTCGAGCCGGTCGGTCCGCCGTGCGCCCAGGAACAGCCGGTGGCCGTCGGCAGCGAGCCGCCGGGCCGTCGCCTCCCCGATCCCGCTGCTGGCCCCGGTGATGACCACGACCTTGACTGCGTTCCTCATACCCGTCCTACCGTCCTACTCCTCGTTCGAAGCGGATGACTCCGCCCGACCGAGTCTGTGCAGGCGGCGGCCGGCCAACCAGGACGTGGTACACCCAGGCAGCACACCTCACCGACCCCCTAGCCTGTGCCCATGACCGTGTCAGTACCCGCGACCGCGACCGCGCCCGTGACCGTGACCGTGCCCACGCCCGCGACCGTTCCCGTGCCCGGCAGTCTCCTCGGAGAGTTCCTCCGCGCGCGCAGGGCGGCCCTGGGACCGCGGGACGTCGGCCTGGTGAGCCACGGCGTACGCAGGGTCGCCGGCCTGCGCCGCGAGGAGGTCGCCGACCTGGCCGGGGTGAACGCGGACTACTACGCCCGGCTGGAGCAGGGCCGCGAACGCCATCCTTCGCCCCAGGTCCTCGACGCCCTCGGCCGGGCTCTGCGCCTGGGCCCCGACACCCGCGCCCACCTGCACCGCCTGGCCGGCACCCCCACGGCCGACCAGCCGGCCACCGCCGGGATAAGTCCGGCCCTCCGCCGACTCCTGGACGGCTTCGCGGACGACCCGGCGTTCGTCATCAACGCCACCCTGGACATCCTGGCGGCCAACCCCCCGGCCGAGGCCCTGCATTCACCGTTCGCGCCGGCCGACAACCTGGCGCGCATGGTCTTCCTCGACCCCGCGGGCCGGGACTTCTACACCGACTGGAACTCCACGGCCCGGGCCACCGCGGCCCACCTGCGGCAGACCTCCGGCATCACACCGGACGCCCCGCGCCTGCGGTCCCTGGTCCGCACCCTCACCGTCCACAGCCCGGACTTCGCCCGCCTCTGGACCACCCACGAGGTCCTGGGCAAAACCCAGGACACCAAGCGCCTGAACCACCCGTCGGCAGGCCCCCTGACCGTGACGTACCAATCCTTCGACGTCCGCGCCGCCCCGGGCCAACAACTCATCGTCTACCAACCCGTCCCCGACACCTCCGCCCCATGACCGGACAACCGCGGCTCCGCGTCACGGCGCGCGCCCCGGACTGCGGCCTTCGGGACGGTGATTCAGCAGAGCGGCCGTCACCATACGTACAGCCGCCCGGATTTGACTTGGCGTCAACACCTCAGCCAACCCCAGCCTTGTTGAGAGCACCACCTCGCCCTTGGCCACCGCACCCACCCGCGAGGTCGCCCCGGGCGTAAGGCGGCGCCTGCTGGGACGGGGAGCGGCTGACGGAATCACCCGGTGCAGAGGAATCGAAGGCTCGCCGCCCCCCCGGCCGGCTCGAGACGGCCGTGTCCGCGACGCGACCGCCCACCGCGGCGTCCACGGCTCCGATGACCTCCGGATGCGGTGGCCGCACAAGAAGAGGCACACTGTGCAGGGTGACCGAGAGAAAGGCCAGACCTTGCGACCAAGTGGCCGCGCGGGTGCCTTTTGACTCGCCCATGACGCGGTGAACAGCGGCGTTCCGTGCAGGAAAGGCTCCAGCACTGGGCGCGACGAGGCGAGGGTGAGACGTGCGCGCGGAGTGAGGCCTGCGCGTCCGGCCGTGGACCGCATGGGCAGCCATCCGCACCTATGGGGAGGCCATCGTGACTGAGATCCCCGCCCTCGGTATGCTGGACAACCCCCTCGATGTGTCCCGAGCGGCCACGGCGCTGCTCGACAGTGACGGCCGAGTGCTCATCTGGAGCCCGGCGGCGACGAAGCTGCTCGGATACCAGGCATCCGACATGCTCGGTAGGGAAATCACCGACCTTTCGACCGAGGCTGTGGCGCCCGAGCTGGGACCCGGCCCTCAACGCGTCCTTCGGCTGCGTCGCCGGGACGGAGGGAACGCGCGGATTGCGGTCACCGTCCTGGTCATCCCGTCCGATCGGGCCGAGAGCGCGACACGGCTGCTCGCGATGGCCGACGCGGACGAGGCCGAGAAGTGGAACGCACTGCAGTCGATGCTGCGCGGGCTGGCCACGCATTCGCCCACTCCGCTGGCGATCTACGACGCCTCGCTGCGCGTCGTATGGGCGAACGCCGCACTCTACAAGGACGCTGACTACATAGGCGTCGGCCCCGACGACATGGTCACTGACGGCGTGATCCTCACTCCTGACATGCCGGACTCGCTGGAGGAGGTAATGAGCCGGGTCCTTGCCACCGGCGAGCCGGTACTGGATCTGTACTACCGGGGGCGCCCGCCCTCCGACCCGAACCACGACCACGTCTGGTCGTGCTCCTACTATCGGCTGGAGGCCTCGCCCGGATCACCCCTGGGGGTGTGCGAGGAGGCGGTCGACATCACCGAGCGGTTCTACGCACAGCAACACCTGGACCTCCTGGTGCGTGCGGCCAGGAGCGTGGGCACAACGCTCGACATGGGCCGCACGGCCCGCGAATTCGCCGACGCGGTCACCCCTGGGTTCGCCGATACCGTGACGGTGGACCTGGCACGGAACGTGCTCAATGGAAGCCAGACCGGCTTCGTTGACGTGTCCGACACCCGCACATCGCGGCTTTGGCCCCCTGACGAACACCCGGAACACCCCACCGCATCCGCTCCCACCGCATCCGCTCCCGCCGTTGCCGACGGCCAAGCCCCGGCGACCGCACTCCGGGCTCGTGAACCCGAACAATTGGTCATCCCGCTCCGTGCCGATGGCGCCGTCCTGGGCAGCGTGACCTTCACGTGGAAGCACCGCACCACACCGTTCCACGCCGGCGAACGGGCAGTGGCCAACGAACTCGTGACCCGGCTGGCGACATGCGTGGACAACGCCCGCCGCTACGCGGACGAACACGCCGTGGCCCTCCTGCTGCAGCGGAGCCTTCTGCCTCGGGTGCTGCCACGACCTTCCGCCGTGGAGCTCGCCTTCCGCTACCTGCCCGCCGACAGCCGGGCCGGCGTGGGCGGCGACTGGTTCGACGTCATCGCCCTGTCCGGTGCACGGGTTGGGCTGGTCGTGGGCGACGTGGTCGGGCACGGCCTCCGAGCGGCTGCCACCATGGGACGATTGCGCACCAGCGTGCGCGTACTCGCACAGATGGACCTCCCTCCCGAGGAGATCCTCACCCGTCTCGACGACCTGATCTCCCAGGGTTCCGGCGTACGGACGAGCATCGAGAGCGACGAACCCTCGGAGGACGAGGCGGTCGGTGTCACCTGCCTCTACGCCGTGTACGACCCGGTGTCCGGAACCTGCACCATGGCCAGGGCCGGACATCCCTTGCCGGCGATCGTCGACCCCGACAGCGGCACCGTGACCTTCCCCGACCTTCCCTCCGCGCCACCGCTCGGTGTCGGCAGTCTCCCGTTCGAATCCAAAGAACTCACCCTTCCCCCGGGCAGCCTGCTCGCCCTGTTCACCGATGGCCTCATACAACGCCGTGATCTCGATCCCGATGAGCAACTGGATCTCCTTGGCAAGGTGCTGACCCAGCCGACCGGGCAACTGGACGACCTGTGCGACAAGGTGATCCAAGCCATGCTGCCGAACCCCGCCGACGACGACGCGGCACTGCTCCTGGTCCGTACCCAGATCCTCGGCCGGCATCAAGTAGCCGAGTGGCAGCTGACCAACGACCCCCAGAGCGTTCGCTGGGCGAGGGCGGAGGCCGCGCACCAGGTTCGTGCCTGGGGTCTGGACGACCTCGCCGGAACCACCGAACTCGTGGTCAGCGAACTCGTCACCAACGCCATCCGGCACGCCCCGTCCGGACCCATCCAACTGCGCCTGCTCCGTGACCAGACCCTCATCTGCGAGGTGTCCGACAGCGGTCACACCTCGCCACACCTGCGCCATGCCGCCGGAGACGACGAGGGCGGAAGAGGCCTGTTCATCGTGGCGCAGATGACCGAGCAGTGGGGTACCCGCTACACGGCTACGGGGAAGACCATCTGGACTTCACAGGACATCCGGGGCGACGTTCCTGACGACGGCCGATGAGCTGAGGCGATCCCCGCGTGCTCGAAGAGCCCGAGTGAGCGTTTTGATCGAATAGAGCTAATCGATTGATAGATCTTGACGATCGGATCGTGACTTCATAAAGTCGGCGTGGCCTCACTCAGCCGCAAGGAGCACCCCAGATGTCAGTTCGCCGCCCGCGGGCCCTGCTCGCGATGGCCCCCGAGCTTGTTCCCCGCCTCCTGAACGAGGCCATCGCCCGCCGGCTCCACGCGGTGGCCGAGCTCGACCTGGAGATCGTCGCCGACGACTTCGCCAGACCCGAGGTGGCGACGGCCCTGGCCGAGGCGGAGATCCTGCTCACCTTCTGGGGAGCCCCCTCGATCGACATCGGCGTGCTCTCGTCCGCACCCCGCCTCAGGGCGGTCGTCCACGCCGCGGGATCCGTCAAGAGCCTCGTCAGCGACGCCTGCTGGGAGCGTGGCATCACCGTTTCCTCCGCGGCCCTGGCCAACTCCCTCCCCGTGGCCGAGTACACCGTCGCCATGGTGCTGCTCTCCAACAAGCGGGTGTTGCAACTCCGCGAGGAGTACCGCAGCGTCCGGGGCGGTGGGCACGCATGGCACCTGCGGTACGGGCATGCGGGCAACTACGGCAGGACCGTCGGCATCGTCGGCGCCTCCCGGATCGGCCGGCGGGTGATCGAGCTGCTGCGCCCGTACGATCTCGAACTCGTCGTGCACGACCCCTATCTGACCTCGGATCAGGCGAGGGTGCTCGGCGTCCGCAGTGTGGGCCTCGACGAACTCTGCCGGATCTCCGACGTGGTCAGCCTGCACGCGCCGGCCCTGCCCGAGACGGCTTCGATGATCGATCGCCGACGGCTGGCGCTGCTGCGGGACGGCTCAACCCTGATCAACACGGCCCGCGGGTCTCTGGTCGATTCGGCCGCACTCACCGACGAGGTGGCCTCCGGCCGGCTGCAGGCGGTCATCGACGTCACCGAGCCGGAGGTCCTCCCGGCCGACTCACCCCTGTACGACCTGCCCAACGTGCTGCTCACCCCGCACATCGCGGGTTCGCTGGGCAACGAACTCCACCGGATGGCCGGTTCGGCGATCGAGGAGATCGCCCGCTACGCCGCCGGCCTGCCCTTCCTGCACGGGGTCCGCCGCGAGGAACTGGACCGCACGGCCTAGGTGTATTGGCCGCAGGTGGTCCTCGACCGGCTCTCCCTCACGCACGCGCGGCCGGCGCGCTTCCCCGGCCGGCGCCGACCTCGCCGCCCGCACGGACGGCTCGGGGGGAGGCGCCCAGTTCGCGTCTGCAGGCCTTGTTGAAGGCCTGCAGGTCGGCGATGCCCACCGACGCGGCGACCGCCGGGATGGAGAGGGTCGACTCGCGCAGCAGGTGTCGGGCCCGGTGCAGGCGTCGTCGCCGGATGTAGGAGACGACGGTGTCGCCCGTCTCCGCGCGGAAGAGCCGCGTCAGCTGATTGTGGGAGACCCGGGCGGCCCGCGCGACGTCCGGTACGGCCAGGGGCCGGGCGAGGTGTGCCTCGATGTGCGCGACGGCCAGGGTGACGGCCGGGTGCGGGGCACCTCGGTGAACCGGCGGCGGCAGCTGGGCCACCCGCCAGAGCGCCGCCCAGACCTCGGCGGACGCCCGGGCCGGTGAGTCGGGTGCGGCCGAGATGGCGTTGCGAAGCAGTTCGGACAGTGCTGAGGCCTGTGCTCCCGCGTCCTGCATCACGGGCACCCGGCTGGACTCTCCGGACCGTGGCAGCCACAGGTGGGCGAAGAGGTGCTCGGACCTGCCCCGGTACCGGAACTCCACCGGGGTGTCCGGCGGCACCAGGCTGACATGACCCGGGCGGATGGCGTATGCGGTTCCGTCCAGGACCAACTCCCCGGCATACCCGTACAGATGTAGCTGCCACAGGTCCGGGAGCCGGAACACCTCCCGCGTCGTGGAGTCCGTCCCGTGCACACCGACACCGACGAGGGCGACCCTCGGCGGCTCGTTCAGATGGATCGTGATCACGGTGAAAATCTACCAGCGACGGTGAGCCTGGCCATACGAACTGCGCCTTAGAAATCGTAGCGTTGACGTCAATGGAGAGGGGCGGTGCACATTCTGCACCACCTCGGCAATCGACGAGGAGCGTGCCGCATGGCGATGCAGAAGTGGTTCACCGAGGCCAAGCTGGGGATCTTCATCCACTGGGGGATCTACGCCGTCGACGGTGTGGCGGAGTCCTGGTCGTTCTACGGCGGCCAGGTCTCGCACGCGCAGTACATGAAGCAGCTGGACGGTTTCACCGCCTCCGGCTACGACCCGAAGGCGTGGGCCGACCTGATCGCGAAGGCGGGCGCTCGGTACGCCGTGCTCACCGCACGCCACCACGACGGAGTCTCCCTCTGGGACTCCGCCGAGTCCGATCTGACGGTCGTCAAGCGCACTCCCGCGGGCCGGGACCTGCTCACCGGCTACACCGAGGCGCTTCGCGAACAGGGGCTCAAGGTCGGCCTGTACTACTCCCACTCCGACTGGAACCACCCCGACTACGCCAGCATCGTGCACACCGACCCGCCCAACGAGGACGTCCGCACCAACCCCCTCGTCGCGCCCCGCGAGGGGGCCGAGGACCCGGTCGCCTGGCAGCGCTACCTGGACTACCGCGACGCGCAGGTGCGGGAGCTCGTCGACGCCCACCGTCCGGACCTCCTGTGGTTCGACGGGGAGTGGGAACGCAGCGAGGAGCAGTGGCGGATGCGGGAGCTGGCCGAGCAGATCCGCTCCCTGAGCCCCGGGACGATCCTGAACGCCCGGATGCTCTCGTACGGCGACTACGCGACGCCGGAGCAGGGTCTGCCGGTGGAGGCCCCGGACGGCCCGTGGGAGCTGTGCCTGACGATCAACGACTCGTGGGGCTACCAGCATGCCGACGGCAACCACAAGTCGGTGGGCCAGCTGGTGCGGTTGTTCACCGAGACGATCGGCATGGGCGGCAACCTGCTGCTGGACGTGGGCCCGAAGGAGGACGGAACGATCCCGTCGGAGCAGGCCGACCGGCTGCTCGGCCTCGGCGACTGGATCGCCCGCCACGAGGAGGCCGTGTACGGGACGGCGGCGGGTCTGCCGGCCGGTCACCACTACGGTCCGAGCACCCTGTCGGCGGACGGCCGGACCCTGTACCTGGTGTGCTTCGGGATCCCGCACGAGACCGTATCGCTGCGGGGCCTGCGCACCCCGGTGAAGCGGGTGAGTGTCCTGGGGCGCGGCAGCGAGCTCGGGCACCGGGTCACGGGCGGGCTCGGCGACGTACCGGGCGTGCTGTGGATCGACGCTCCGGCAGACGGTCTGGTGGACGCGTACGCAACCGTCCTGGCCGTCGAACTCGAGGGCGAACTGGACCTCTACCGCGGCAAGGGCCGTGACTAAAAGGGCATTCGGCCACTGCCGACCTGATCGTTTTGATCAATAGTTCACATGGTCTTGACGTTCAAGATGCGTGGGCGAATGATTCAAGTCGTTCAGCCCACTCGTCAAGGAGCAGTACAGATGAAGGCTCAGTCCTTGCGTGTCTACGGCGCGGTGGCCGCAGCGGTGTCCCTTGCCCTGCTGACCTCCGCCTGCGGTTCCGGCTCCACCACCTCGTCGGCCGCGAAGGACGACGGCAAGCCCGTGACGATCACGTACTGGACCTGGACCACCGGTGCCGAGGCCGCGGCCGCGGAGTTCAACAGGACGCACACCGACATCCAGGTCCAGTTCTCCCAGATCCCGGGCGGCGCCGACGGCTACAGCAAGATCAGCAACGCGATCAAGGCGGGTGGCGCGCCGGACGTGACGACCATCGAGTACGCGATGGTCCCGGAGTTCGCGAGCCAGGGTTACCTGGAGGACCTCACCGCCTCCTCGGGCGAGCTGGTGAAGAAGAGCTTCCCGGCCGGCATCCAGGACCTGGTGACCTTCGGCGGCAAGACCTGGTCGGTCCCCTTCGACGCCACGCCGCAGGTGTACTTCTACCGCAAGGACCTCTTCGAGAAGTACGGCGTGTCCGTGCCGACGACGTGGGACGAATACCGTGCTGCCGCCGAGAAGATCAAGGCGGCCGACCCCAAGGCGCGCATAGGCAACTTCCCGACCGACACGCCGCTGGAGGCCACGCTCTCCTGGCAGGCCGGAGCGAAGTGGTTCCAGATCAAGGACGGCGCCTGGAAGCCCGAGATCAACGACGCGCCCTCGCAGAAGGTCGCCGCCTTCTGGCAGGGGATGCTCAAGGACGACCTGGTGTTCAACTACGGCTCCGGCACCCCGGAGGAGAACAAGTCCAAGGCCGACGGCACGTCCGCCAGTGTCGTGGGCGCCGCCTGGAGCGGGGGCGGAATGATCTCCACCATGCCGGACCTCAAGGGAAAGTGGGGCGTCGCCCCCATCCCCCACTGGGGCACCCCGGCCAGCGGCATGTTCGGTGGCACGAGCTTCGCCGTGACCAAGGGCAGCAAGCACACCAAGGCCGCTGCCGAGTTCGTCAAGTGGGTGACCACTGACCCGGCCGCGATGACGGCCCGGATCAGCGCCCTGAAGAACCCGAGCACCTCACTGCCCGCGAACCGGGAGATGGCCGCGGTGGCGGCGAAGGCCTTCGACACCTCCTACTTCGGCGGTCAGGACTTCTACAAGCTGACCGGTGAGCAGATCGACACGATCGTCCCCGGCTGGACCTGGGGCCCGGTCTGGGGCAAGGTCAACGCCGACTTCAAGGACGAGGCGGCCAAGAACGGCCTGGCCAGTGGCCTGGTGAAGGCTCAGGGGTCAGCCCAGACGGCGATCGAGAGCCGCGGGCTCAAGCTCGCCAAGTGACCCGGCGGGGGTGGCCGGCGAACCCTTGCGGCCACCCCTTCCCGGAAGCCGGAAGACTGAACCACCCGCACCGCCAAGGAGCCTCCCGTGGCATCACCCCCCATCGCTCCGGCACGCGCCGGAAACACGCTGCGCCGCAACCAGCGCGGCGCCGTGGCCCTGTTCCTCGTCCCGTTCTTCGTCCTGTTCGCCCTCGTCATGGTGGCCCCGGTCGTCTACGCGGGATGGATGAGCGTGTTCCGGGAACGGTCCTCGGGTCTCGGGTTCGGCGGTGTCGAACGGACCTTCGCGGGCCTGGCGAACTACTCGGCAGTGCTGGCCGATCCGGAGTTCCGGACCTCTTTCCTGCACGTCGCCACGTACTGCGTGCTGTACATCCCGGTGATGATCGGCGGTGCGCTGGGCCTGGCCCTGCTGGTCGACTCGGCCCATGCCCGGGCCAAGCGCTTCTTCCAGCTCGCCTTCTTCCTGCCGCACGCCGTGCCGGGACTGATCGCCGCGATCATCTGGATCTACCTCTACACGCCCGGACTGAGCCCGGTGATCGAATGGATCGACGGCGCGGGCGGCAGCTGGAACTTCTTCTCACCCGCCAACTCCCTTTCGTCGATGGTCAACATCGCCGTCTGGCAGTGGATCGGCTACAACATGGTGATCTTCTTCGCGGCGCTCCAGGCGGTGCCCCGTGAGGTCATCGAGGCCGCGACCGTGGACGGAGCGGGCGCCTGGCGGATCGCCGTCGGCATCAAGGTGCCGATCATCCGGTCCTCCGTCGTCATGACCGTCCTGTTCACCTGCGTCGGCGCGATCCAGCTCTTCACCGAGCCGCGGCTCCTCTCCGACAAGGCACAGGCCCTCGGCAACGACTGGTCGCCCACCATGTACATCGTCAGCAAGGCGTTCATCGACCAGGACTACGCGGGCGCGGCCGCCGCGTCGCTGCTGCTGGCCCTCGTCGCCGGAGCACTGTCCTTCGTGGTCACCCGGATCGGGAAGCGGTGGCAGGAATCATGAGCACGCAAACCCTCACCTCCCGCACCACCGAGCGGAGCACCGGGACGCCCCCCGTCCCCACGACGCCGAGCCGGCCCCGCGCCCCGCGCGCCTGGGCTTCCAAGACCGCCGTCAACGCCGTACTGATCATGCTGGCGCTCTACACACTGATGCCCATCAGCTGGCTGTTGATCGCCGCCACGAAGAACCGCCGGGACCTCTTCGCCACGGGCGGATTCAGCTTCGGGGAATTCAACCTCCTCTCCAACATCCACGAGGTCTTCACCCACAACGACGGCATCTACGGACGCTGGCTGCTCAACACGGTCATCTACGCCGTCGTCGGTTCCGCGATCTCCTCGCTCATCTCGGTCGCGGCCGGATACGCCTTCGACAAGTACGCCTTCGCGGGCAAGGAGAAGCTCTTCGGCGTGGTCCTCGCCGGGGTCCTGGTACCCGGAGCGGTTCTGACACTGCCCATGTACCTGTTGGCCTCCAAGGCCGGTCTCACCAACACCTACTGGGCCCTGCTCATCCCCTCGCTCGTCAACCCGTTCGGCGTCTACCTCGCCCGCGTCTTCTCCGAGGGCTACGTCCCCTACGAGGTCATCGAGGCGGCCAGGGTCGACGGCGCCGGCGAGATACGCACCTTCCGCAAGATCGCGCTGCCGATGCTCGCCCCTGGATTCATGACACTGTTCCTGTTCTCCTTCACCGCGAGCTGGAACAACTTCTACGGCGCGCTGGTCATGCTCAACGACAAGAACCTGTACCCCGTCAACCTCGGCCTCCACATGTGGAACATCTCGACCACCGAGAGCCCCGAGATGTACTCCCTGGCCATCACGGGCTCCCTGATCGCGGTGATCCCGCTCGTGATCGCCTTCCTCTGCCTGCAGCGCTTCTGGCGTTCGGGACTGACCGCCGGGGCGGTGAAATAGATGAAGGGCAAGGACTGGCTGCGCGGTGCGGTCGTCTACCAGATCTACCCCCGCAGCTTCGCCGACGGGAACGGCGACGGAGTCGGTGACCTGGCCGGTATCCGGGCCCGGCTGCCCTACCTGGCCGAACTCGGCGTCGACGCCCTCTGGATCAGCCCCTGGTACACCTCCCCGATGGCCGACGGTGGCTACGACGTGGCCGACTACCGCGGCATCGACCCGCTGTTCGGTACCCTCGCCGAGGCCGAGCAACTGATCGCCGAAGCCCACGCCCTGGCCCTGCGCGTCATCATCGACATCGTCCCCAACCACTGCTCCGACCGGCACCCCTGGTTCGCCGAGGCCATGGCCACCGGACCCGGATCACCGCAGCGGACCCGCTTCCACTTCCGCCCCGGTCGCGGGGCGGCCGGCGAACTCCCGCCCAACGACTGGGAGTCCCACTTCGGCGGTCCCGCCTGGACCAGGGTCCCCGACGGCGAGTGGTACCTGCACCTCTTCGCCCCCGAACAGCCCGACTTCGACTGGGACCATCCCGAAGTCCGCGCCGAGTTCGAGGACGTCCTGCGGTTCTGGCTGGACCGCGGAGTCGACGGCTTCCGCATCGACGTCGCCGACCACCTCGCGAAGGCCCCCGGCCTGCCGGAGCTGCGCGACTACCCGGCGCGCGACGCGAACGACAGCCCGTGGGCCGACCAGGAAGCCGTCCACGAGGTCTTCCGCTCCTGGCGGGCCGTCGCCGACTCCTACGGGGGCGACCGGGTTTTCGTCGGAGAGATCTGGCTCGAGGACCGGGACCGGTTCCGCGCCTACCTGCGCCCCGACGAGCTGCACACCGCTTTCAACTTCCCCTTCCTCGGTACCGCCTGGGACGCCGCGGCGCTGCGCACGGTCATCGACCGCACCTTCGCGGACCACGACCCGGTCGGCGCGATCCCGACCTGGGTGCTCTCCAACCACGACGTCATCCGCCACGTCACCCGCTACGGGCGCGCCGACACCCGGCACAGCTGGGACCCGGTCACCGAGGGCGTACCCGTCGACCTCGGTCTCGGCCGGCGGCGCGCGCGTGCCGCGGCACTGCTGACCCTTGCCCTGCCCGGCTGCACCTACGTCTACCAGGGCGAGGAACTCGGGCTGGCCGAGGTCGAGGACATCCCGGCGGAACTGCTCCAGGACCCGAGGTGGCCGCGCTCCGGATTCACCGACCGGGGCCGGGACGGCTGCCGGGTGCCGCTGCCCTGGTCCGGGCACAGGGCCCCGTACGGCTTCAGCCCCGAGGGCGCGGCGACTCCCCCCTGGCTTCCGCAGCCCTCGGACTGGGCCGGGCTCAGTGCCACCGCCCAGCAGGGCGACCCGGCGTCCACGCTGGAGCTGTACCGCTCGGCCCTGGGCCTGCGCCGAAGCGAACCCGACCTGGTGTCCGGGGAGTTCGCCTGGCTCCCGGCCCCGGACGCGGCTCTCGCCTTCACCCGCGGCTCCGGCTTCACCTGCCTGGTCAACCTCGGAGCCGAGGCCGTCGAACTGCCCCGCCACACCAGCCTCCTCCTGGCCAGCGGACCGCTCACCGAGAGGGGACTGCTGCCAGGAGGTACCGCCGTGTGGATGCGAGCCGCCTGACAGCCCGCAGTCCCCACCAGGAGCCGGCCCGTAGCCGTGGGGGTGTACGGGCCGGCTCCGTACCGTCTCCCGGAGGAAACACGATATGACCACCCACCCCACACCCGCACAACTCGCTTGGCAGCGAGACGGGTTCGGGATCTTCCTGCACTTCGGCGTCAACACCTTCAACGGCCGCGAGTGGAGCGACGGCAGGCTGGACCCGGCCACCTTCGACCCGTCCGGCCTCGACGCCCGGCAATGGGTGCGGACCGCGGTCGAGGCCGGGGCCAGGTACGTGGTCCTCACCGCCAAGCACCACGACGGATTCTGCCTCTGGCCGACCGCCACCTCCACCTACTCGGTCGCCTCGTCGCCCTGGCGCGACGGCCGGGGCGACGTGGTCGCCGAACTCGCCGACGCCTGCCGGGAAGCGGACATCGGACTGGGCCTCTACCTCTCGCCCTGGGACCGCAACGCGGCCTGCTACGAGGACCCCGAAGCCTACGACGCCTTCTACCTGGAACAGCTCACCGAACTGTGCACGAAGTACGGCCCGCTCCACGAACTGTGGTTCGACGGTGCCGGATCCGAGGGCAGGACCTACGACTGGGACGCCGTCACGGCCGTCATCACCGAACACCAGCCGGACGCCATGGTGTTCAACATGGGCTCCCCGACGATCCGCTGGATCGGCAACGAGGACGGCCTCGCGACCGACCCCTGCTGGTACACCGTCGACTCCACCGGAATCAGCATCTACGACGACGGCGCGGCCGCTCTCGACCGGGCCCGCTACCTGCCGCCCGAATGCGACGTGCCCATCCGCCGGCACTGGTTCTGGCAGCCGGACGACCTGCACACCCTCAAGAGCCGCGAGCACCTGCTCGCCATCTGGTACCGCTCGATCGGACTCGGCGCCGGCCTGCTCCTGAACGTCCCGCCGGACCGGACGGGTCGTATCGACCCCGCGGACCGTGCGCGCCTGCTCGATCTCACCGCGGAAGTGGAGCGGCGCTTCGCCCGTCCGTTCGTCCCGCGGCTGGCCGTCGGGCCGGACGGCGGGGTCGAGGCCCGGTTCACCAAGCCCGTCGTGCTCGACCACCTGGAGCTGACCGAAGAGCTCGCGGACGGTCAGTTCATCACCGGGCACGAGATCCTGGCGGACGGCGGGACCATCGCCTCGGGCCAGACCGTCGGCGTACGCCGCATCCACGCGTTCGAGCCCGTGGAGGTCACCAAACTGAACATCCGGCTCACCGGCCCCGGCAGCCGGCTGGCCGGCGTATCAGGCTTCTTCACGGGCCACGGTGCGGCCCCCGCACTCGAGGAGCAACCCCGCACCGCCACGCGGAAGTTCGCCGACCCCGCCCACTGACCGGCCAGTTCCATCCACCCACCGAAGACGGGAACCCGACCGTTGTCCACCTCAGCAGACCCCCGCCGCCACGTCCTCGTCGTCGGAATCGACGGGGTACGTCTCGACGTGCTGCCCACCGTGTCCACACCGCACCTCGATGCGGTGGCCGCCGCCGGATTCCTCGGCCCGATCGAGATCGACGAAGCCACGCCGACCATGTCCGGCCCCTGCTGGGCCACCGTCGTCACCGGAGTGGGCGTCGCCAAGCACGGCGTCTACGGCAACCACTTCGCGGGCCACCGCCTCGACGTGTTCCCGGACTTCACCACCCGGCTCGCCCAGGAGGACGGCCGCAAGACCTTCGTGGCCGCCGGCTGGGAGCCGCTGCTGCTCGCCCGCCAGGGCGGCCCGCTGTTCGCCGCCCCCAGCCGGGCCTCGTACATCGCACCGCGCGCGGACACCAGTGAGGACTGGCAGGTCTGCGACGACCAGGTCACCGCGGAGGCCGTCCACGTCCTGGAGACCGACGACCCCGAGGTCTCCTTCGTCTACCTCGGCTCGGTCGACGAGACCGGACACCTGCTCGGCTGTGGAGACGCCTACCTGCGGGCGGTCGAGCGGGCCGACGAACGCCTCGGCCGCCTCCTCGACACGGTCAGGGCCCGCCCCGGGTACGCCCGGGAAGCCTGGACGGTCATCGTGGTCACCGACCACGGCCACCGGGACTCGGGCGGGCACGGCGGCCGGAGCGTGGAGGAACGGACTGCCTGGGTGGCCTGCTGCGGCCCGGACATCCGCACCGGACCTCCGGCCCGGAAGCTGCGCTTCGAGGACGTCGCCGCGCAGGTGTACGCGGCCCTCGGCCGTACGTCCGACTCGCACTGGACGCTCGACGGACTGCCCTTCTCCACCCCCGCCCACCCCGCACCGGCCGGGGTCTGACGTGCGAGCGGTGCTGTTCGACATGGACGGGACCCTGGTCGACTCCGAGTCGCTGTGGTGGCAGGCGGCCGAAGCCGTGGCCGCGTCCCTGCGGTACACCCTCACCGAGGCCGACGTACCCGAGGTCGTGGGACGGTCGGTCGCGGACACGGCCGGCCACCTGCACACCGTCAGCGGCGGCGCGCAGACGGTCGCGGAGATCGGCGAGCACCTCCTGTCCCGATTCCACGAGCGGGTCGCCGAAGGCACACTGCCCATGCCGGGGGCTCTGGAGCTCCTCGACGCGCTGGCCGCGGCCGGCGTCCCGGTCGGGCTGGTCTCCGCTTCCCCCCGCCCGATCGTGGACCTGGTCCTGGCGAGGCTCGGCGCGCACCGGTTCGCGGTGACGGTGGCTGACGGGGAGACCCCGAGGACCAAGCCGCATCCCGAGCCGTACCTCGCCGCGGCCAAGGCCCTGGGCGTCGATCCCCGGTCCTGCGTGGCCGTGGAGGACAGCCCCACGGGTACGGCCTCCGCCCAGGCGGCCGGCTGCGCGGTACTGGTCGTGCCCTCCACGGTGCCGGTCGAACCCGCGGAGGGACGGCTGGTCCTGGAACGGCTGACCCAGGTGGATCCGGAGCTGCTCCGCTCCCTCGTGGCCCGCTGAACCCGATCACCGGGACGTGGAGGCCGCCCGCCCGACGCGGGCGGCCTCCACGTCGTCCCGTCAGCCGAGAACGACCTTGATCTCCTGGGTCGCGCCCGCCTTCCCGGTGAGGTTCCCGAAGGTGAGCGTGAGGGCGGATCCGGTGGTCGCGGACGCGACCGTGGCGGGCTGGGAGATCACGGAGGCCACCGGGCGGTTCCAGGTGACGGTGAGAGCGGCCTGCATCCACATGGGGTCCGACACGCACAGGGTGGCCGTGCCGTCGCCGTGCTCCCGGACCAGGACACAGGCGGGGTGGTCGGCGGTGAGGGTGCCGACCGTTCCGGCGAACCAGAAGTTGACGGCGGTGACGCCGAGCGAGGAAACCGCTATGCCCTGCTGGTTGTTGTCGTTGGCGAGGACGGTCAGCCAGCCGGCGACGGCGGCCCGGGCGGAGGTGGTCGCGGTGGTGGCACCCGGCATCAGGATGTAGGCGCAGGCCGCATCGACGGGGTCCACACCGTGGTCGAACCAGAGGGTCAGGTAGCGGCGGGTGATCGGGTCGGAGGTGCCCCCGGTGTGGATGTCGTGCCAGGAACCCGTCCTGGCCTGGCGCAGCGCCTTGACCGTCGCTCCGCCGGGGAACACGTACCCGCCGTGGCCCGCGATCTGCGCCCAGCCGGCGCCCGTGAGCGTGGCCGACCAGCCGAGGGCGGTCGACTGGGCGACGCCGTCCACGGTGAGGGCCTGGGTGCCCGTGGCGCCGAGGTTGCGGTTCTCGACGACGGTCTCGACCGCGGTGCCGTCGGTGCCCCGGACGGCGCCCGCGAGGCAGACGATCGAGTCGGCCAGGCAGAACCAGGACTTCTTCGCGTACAGCGTGCTCGACAGCCCGCGGACGAACTGGCCGATGGCGGCGTACTCCCCGTCCGTGGCACCGCCGACCCAGTTCACGTCCGGCCGGGGCAGACCCCAGGCGCCGCCCTCGGCGTCGGCGAGCGCCTTCTTCGAGACGGTGATCCCTGGCAGCCGGTACGGGTCGACGGTGGGCCAGAAGGCGTCGGTGTACTGGCCGTTGCCGTAGGTGTCCCCCCACCACTGGAGCATCCCGGCCCCGGCGTGCCAGCCGTGCAGGTTCTCCCCGTTGCCCGTCTCGTAGAGGCCCATCCGCTTCGAGGCCATGCTGATGGAGGCCGCCCAGCCGGGTCGGCGGTGGACGGCCCGGTCCATGCTCGGGAAGAGCCCGTGCCCCGTCGGCTCGGCGATCGCCGTGACAGCGTTGTCGTCCTGTACCGACTTGAGGCGGGCCAGTGCGGCGACGCCCAAGTCGGTGTCGGTGAGTACGGGGCTGTAGTAGTCCCGCTGGACCCAGCCCTTCACCAGGCCGCGCCAGCGCTGGTTCTCCGCGCCGCTGGCGGCGGTGCCCAGCAGGGCGATGGCGGCGAGGACACCGTGGCCGCGGCCGTGGTCGCCGCCCTGGAACCCGTACGAGTTGGTCCTCGGGTTGCCCCTGCTGGTCGCGCGTCCGGAGACCGCGTCCATCATGAGGCCGTTGTAGAGGAACGGGGCGAAGGACTTCTCCACCGAGTCGAGGACGATCTGCCGGTTGGGGTCGACGACCGCCCAGGGCGAACCGCTGAGGAGGGAGAAGAGGCTGGCCAGTCCGCCGAGGAGCACCGCGCCGTAGGAGCCGGTGTAGGCGAGGTACGCGTGTTGGACGAAGGACCCGTCGGCGTAGAAGCCGTCCCCGCCGGTGACGAAGGGGAAGACGGGGGAGAGGGCGTTGCGGGCGAGCATGATCTTGGCGTCGTTCTTGCCGAGGATGCCGCGCAGGGCCAGTGAGCGGCACAGGTCGACCCGGTTGGCGCCGGTACTGGTGCCGGTGTAGCTCGTGACCGAGGAGTCGGGGACGAACTTGTCGACGGCTGCGAGGTGGTTGGCGACCTGGGTGGCGGAAAGCTGGTCGTAGAGGACCGCGCTGATGTCCAGGAGGATCTGCGGGGAGCCGATCTGGAAGTCCCACCAGTTGCCGAACTGGCTCTTCGAGGGGTTGTAGGCCTGGTTGTACAGGTGGTCCAGGCCGGTCCTGATCTGGTCCACCAGCGCCGTGCTGCCGGTCAGCCCCGTGCCGGGCTGGGCGTAGGCCTGGGCCATGGTGGCCAGCCGGCCGTAGCTGTTGGTGATGGAGCTGGAGACGGTCAAGGGCAGATCGGGCCAGAGGGATCCGCTGACGGGAGCCATGGTCGAGCGGGCCTCGACCGCCTGGGTGCCCAGCAGCGCCAGCTTTTCCGTGAACGGGGCGGCCGCCGGGTCGAACCCGGTGCCCAGCACCGTGTCATGCCACTTGAGGCGAAGGGTGTCGTACGCGTCGGCGGCGCCAGCGCCGCCGGCCGAGGCGAGGACTCCGGCCGAGGTGACCGAGCCGAGCAGGACGGCGCTGCCGGACAGGTGCAGGAAGGAACGGCGGGACCATGGAAGGGACATGGAGCCTCCAGGATCGGGGCGTGACCGTCTCGTCGGACGGCATGCCGCGGCCGCGGGCGGTGGTGCGCGCAGCAGGAGGCGACCGCTCGACATTGAGCCGGTGGCACGGGTGGGAGCGGGGAGGGGGGCGTCCCGCTGACCAGATTTCTAGCATGCGATCGAAATGATCCTCAAGAGTCGCGTAGGGATCGATTCGTTCAAACGGTCAAATGTGTATGCGCGCGGCGCCGCACGAGTCCCGGACCCGCAGCTGGGGCAGCAGGTCGATGTGCTGCCGGGGCGCGCGCCCCGCCTCCCCGGCGGCCCGGCCCTCGAGCCGGTCGAGCAGCAACCCGGCGGCCGTCGCGCCCACCGCGCGCCGGGGCGGGGCCACGGCGGTCAGTGCCAGCTCCGACAGCCCGGACACCTCGTCGTCGTAGACCACCAGCGCGAGGTCCTCGGGGACGCGGATCCCCAGGGCCTGGAGCCGTGGCAGGAGGACGACGGCGTCGGCGTCGGTGTGCACCAGCGCGGCGGTGACCCCGTGTTCGCGCACACCGGCACGCAGGTACTCCAGGGTGAGGTCGTAGCGGTTCGACCCGGAGGCGGGCGCGCTCGGGTCGAAGCCGGGAGCCGGCACCGGGGGGAGTCCGAGGGTGGCCAGGGCGGTCTCGAAACCCGTCTTCAACTGCTGTGCGTGCGGGGTGCTCTGGAGTGCGTGGGCGATGCGCCGGTGGCCCAGGGAGGCCAGGTGGTGGACGGCGGAGCCGGCCCCGTAGGCCGAGTCGGAACGCACCCGGTCGAGGGCGTCGACCGGGCTGCCCGTCCTGGTCCACCGCTCGACCAGAACGGTGGGCACGCAGGCCTCCAGGACCGGGTCCGCCTCCCCGGGACCGAGTGCTCCGTCCTCCCAGCTGGGGGTCACCAGAAGGCCGTGCGCCCCGGACGCCACGAGCCGCCGGATCTGGGTGCGGTCCTCATCGGCGAAGTAGCCGGAGAGCGCCAGCACGAGCCGCGCCCCGCGCACGGCCAGGACGGCGCGGGCGCCCTGAACGATCTCGGAGAACGAGTAGTGCCTGGTCGGCACGACCATCCCCACCACGGTCCCCACCACGGTCCCCTCCCCGGCCCGCTGGGCGACTCGCGCGGAGGTGGGTGTCGGCCGGCCGGTCCCCGGCCACACCACCGAGCCGTGCACCCGCCCGAGCCGGCCCTCGGAGACGAGGACCTCCGCGTCGCGGCGGACGGTGACCATGGAGACGTCCAGCAGGCGGGCGAGGTCGGAGATGTGCAGGCTGCCGTGGTCGCGGACGATGCTGATCGCGCGTTCGTGTCGATCGCGGACATGGTCTCGCACAGGGGCCCCCAGGTACTCGGGCGGAGGCTACGCGGCCTCCGCCCGATAGTGAGACGATTGCATTGAGCGATTGCTCTTTACGCTCATATCGATCGTCACCTAGATTTCGACGCGGCGGTAGGACTTTCCGTGTTCTGGCTGAAACGGAGAGAGAGTCGCAGTGTCGAGGCTCAGCAGGGGCTTCGCCCGGCCCCGGTGCCCGATCCCTGATGCCCGATGCCCGGGGTCGTTCAAGGACGGACGGTCAGGCGGGGGAGCAGCTCCAGGTGCTGGCGGGGAGCGTCCTGCGGGCCGCTCGCCGACAGCCGGTCCAGGAGGAGCGCCGCCGCCCGGGCGCCCACCTCGCGCTTGGCCGGGGCCACGGCCGTCAGCGGTACGTCGGCCAGCCCGGCCACCTCGTCGTCGTACGTGATCACCGCCAGGTCCTCGGGCACCCGCACGCCCCGCGCCTGGAGCCGCGGGATCAGCATGATCGCGTCCGTGTCGCTGTGGATCAGGGCGGCGGTCACCCCGCCCTCCGTCACCGCGTCGCAGAGGTAGTCCAGGGTCCGCGCGAACGCCTCCGCCTCCGGCAGCGGGCCCGGCCCGGCGGCGGGCCACGGCGGCGCAGGTTCCAGCCCGAGCGCGCCCACGGCCGCCTCGTACCCGGCGCGCAGCCGCCCGGAGGTCGGTGTCTCGCGGCTGGCCAGCGCGATCCGCCGGTGGCCCAGCTCCGCCAGGTGCTGCACGGCCCGCGCCGCACCGTGCGCGTGGTCGGAGGCGACCCGGTCCAGGGCCGCGGCCGGGTGCCCCGGCGGAGCCCACCGCTCCACCAGCACGGTCGGTACCGAGAGTTCCGCCGTCCACGCCCCCTCACCGGGTCCGGGTGAACCGGCGTTCCAGTTCGGGGTCAGCAGCAGCCCGTCCGCTCCCGTGGACAGCAGCCGGTCCGCCTGCGTCCGGTCCTCGCCGGGCAGGTACCGGGTCAGCCCTACGGTGAGCCGCGCCCCCCGCGCCTCGACCACCTCACGTGCCCCGCGCACGACGTCGGCGTAGTAGTACTCGGTCGTGGGCACCACCATTCCGATCACCAGGCCCTCATCACGGCCGCCCGCCGGAGCCGGCGCCGATGCGGTGGAGGCGGGGCGGCTCGCCGTCACGCGGCTGATCACCCCGTGCATCCGCTGGATCTCGCCCCGGTCCACCATCGCCTCGATGTCCCGCCGCAGCGTCACGGGGGAGATGCCGAGTTCCTGCGCCAGCTCCGCCACGCGCACGCTGCCCCGCACCCTTACGAGCTCGCGCACCTGTGCCTGCCGTTGGCCTACATGCGGTCTCACGCGGGTCCCCCTGTGGTCGTGACGGTACGGGTGCTGCGACCCGGTACGCACCATCATAGGGAACCGAAGCGATCGATACGATCGCTTGTGATCGACTGGGCATCCACACCCTTGGCCGGGGGATAACCGGAGTCGTGGCCGGACAGGGATGGGGCGACGCCGTCGCGGGCTGCCCCCGACGGCTCCGTGTCTCTCCCGCTCCGACGAAGGGCCTGCCTTGCCCACTCGATTCCCCAACGTCATCGTCGTGCTGACGGACCAGCGGCGTTGGGAGACCACCGGGGTCCACGGCGATCCCGCCGATGTCACCCCCGAGTTCGACCGGATCGCCCGCGCGGGTACGCATGTGGAGCAGGCCCTCACTCCGCAGCCCGTGTGCGCACCGGCCCGGGCCGCGCTGCAGACCGGACCGTGCTGTACGACGAGGACAGCGAAGCGGTGCGCCTCGTCGGGTTCCGCTCGGACGCGCTGATCGACGCCGCCATCCGCTTCGTGGCGGACCACCACGACCGGCCGTTCTTCCCCTTCCTGTCGCTGCTGGAACCCCACCACCAGAACGCCACCGACGACTGTCCGGCGCCGGAGGGCTACCGCGAGCGCTACGAGGGACGTTGGATGCCCGCGGACCTGGCAGCGCTCAACGGCTCCGCGCCCCAGGGCGGAGCGCACCGGCACATCGGCGGATACCTCGGGCAGATCAAGCGTGTGGACGAAGGCGTCGGCAGACTGCGGGACACGCTGCACAGTCTCGGGCTCACCGACTCCACCGTCCTGGCCTGGACCGCGGATCACGGATCGCACTTCCGTAACCGCAACGACGAGTACAAGCGCTCCACCCACGACGCGTCCGTCCGCGTCCCCCTCGCGCTGACCGGCCCGGGATTCACCGGTGGCGGGCTGGTCCGGCACCCCGTGAGCACCGTCGACCTGATGCCCACGCTCGTGGAGGCGGCCGGCCTCCCCGTCCCGGACGGCGTGCAGGGCCGCTCCTTCCTCCCCCTGGTCGGCGGCGGAGAGGATCCAGGCCGGCCGGCGGAGGTCTTCGTCCAGATCAGCGAGTCCCATGTCAGCCACTCGTAGTCCAAGCGGGATCGGCCTGTCGTGGCCTGGGCCTGGGCCCAGGCGTGGAGCAGGCTGTGCGGGAGCCCTGCGCGGACTCGCCGGAGCGAGGTGCCGCCCCGACGGGCTGTCAGAGGACACACTGGGCGGAGCGGTCACCGGACGGGCTGACGGCCGTACGCAGACCCGCAGACCCGGGCGGCGCGACTCGAATCCGCCGACCACGGGAACTCTCCGGCGATCGGGCCTCACATGCGCGAACTTACCATCACGGCGTCGAAGCGACTCGTGGTCGGGGGCCTGCTCTGGGCGTCCCTGGTCCAGATGTTCGTCGTGAACAACCTGATCGTCCTTCCGCGCGCCACGAACCAGAACCTGGTGCACGAGATCATCTCGGCGCTCGGCGTCACGCGGTGCGGACACGTCGGAGGGGTCCGCTTCTGCTCGCCCCTGCACGAGGATGCCAACGTCGCCTGGATCATCGGCGGGGTGTGCCTGACCGCGGGGGCGCTGCTCAACACGGCGATCGTGTCACCGGGCCGGGTACGGAATCTGGCGTTCGGCGCCCTGGCTCTCAGCGGTCTGGGACTCCTGTCGAGCGGCTTCAACCCCTACAACCTCCGGCCTGCCCTCCACCTCCTGTCCGCCGGTACGTGCTTCTTCAGCGGCGGCGTGGGCGCCCTGCTGCTCGGCGGTCTGATCCGGCGGGCACACCGGCCGCTCTGGGGCGCCCTCGGCGTCGCGTGCGGTGTGACCACCCTCGTCTTCACCGTCCTGACGGGCCTTCGGCCGGACCCCGGGGTCCAAGGGCTGTTCGAGCGGACCTCCGCCTGGCCCACCGTCGTATGGATCATCGGCTCCGGCGCCACCATCGCTCTCCAGGCCTGGCGGTCTTCCCGGACGAGCGGGCGCTGAGTGGACGGTCCGTCTCAGCACTCTCACCAGTCTCATCAGCCTCTCCAGACCTACCCGTCACCCGTGTCCCCGGATGCAGGAACGTGCACAGGAGAGCCGCACCCATGGCGAGGGCCATGCCGTAGAAGACCCATTGGTTGGCCTCGGCGAAGTCGGTACGGACGGCCTGGCCCGCGCCGCGCAGCACCGCGCCCGCCGGCCCGCCGCCGATGGCCCGGTGGTCGTCCGGGTGGCCGGTGATCGCTTCCGCGACCTCGCGGGCCACGCTCCGGGCCTCTGCCTGCGGCATGCCCGCGGTGGTCAGTGTCGTCGTGACCCGGCTGGTGGTGACGTGGACGAGGACCGTCCCGAAGACGGCCATGCCGACGGCGGCCGCGAAGTTGCGTACGGTCTGGGTGATGCCCGTGACCTCACCGTACGAGGCGTCGATCGACCGGTTCGCGGCGTTGGTGGACGCCGGGGACAGCAGGAGGCCGATGCCGGCTCCGGCCAGCGCGGCGTAGGGCCACTGGTCGTGCGGCACCGGCTCGGTCAGTTTCCCCGCCCACAGGGCGAAGCCCACGCAGCCGACCACGCTGCCGAGCATCATCGCGGGCCGGGCGCCCCGTTTGTCGAGGATCCGGCCGCCGAGCTGCGCCGAGAGCCCGAAACCCGCGAAGAAGTACAGCAGGTAGAACCCGGCCTGGTTGGGCGAGGCGCTCAGGCAGATCTGCGCGTACACCGACGCGAAGAACATGACCGGGACGAACGCGGCCATCGCGAAGAACAGCACCAGCACATCGGCCGTGAACGCTCGGTCACGGAAGACCCGCAGCTTGACCAGCGGTTCGTCGGTGCGCAGCTCGTGCCGGCAGAACAGCACCAGGAGGACCAGGCCGGCGATGATGCACGCCCAGGTCGCCGGGGACGCCCAGCCCCAGGCGGACGCCTGCTGGAGACCGAGCACGCTCAGCCCGAGGCCCACAGCGACGAGTACGGCGCCGAGCAGGTCGAGACGTTCGGGCCGCCGGACGTTCGGGACGTGGGCGACGGCGGTGAGGACGAGTGAGAGAACGGCGATGGGCACATTGACCCAGAAGATCGCCCGCCAGGTCCACGCGGTCAGCCACCCGCCGAGCAGCGGGCCGAGGGCGGTCAGCGATCCGGCGAGCACGTAGAACAGGGCCAGCCACCGGCCGCGTTCGTCGACCGGGAAGGCGCTGATGACGACGGCGAGCGCGGCGGGGAAGACCAGCGCGGCGCCCAGTCCCTGGGTGGCACGGAAGAGGACGAGCCAGCTCTCGGCGAATTCCCCGGTCGGCACCGAGCCGCACAATGCGGACGAGGCGACGAAGACGAGCGTGCCGGCCACCAGCATCCGGCGCTGCCCGAAGATGTCGGCGAGCCGTCCGCCGAGTGCGAAGAACGCGGCGAGCGCCAGCAGGTAGGCGTTGACCACCCGCTGCATCCCGGAGGAGGAGAGGCCGAGCTCCTCGATGATGCTCGGAGCGGCGATGCTGACGATCGTCTGGTCCACGAAGATCATCGCGATGGCGACGGCCATGGCCGTGAAGGTGGTTGCCCTGTCCGAAGCCACCCGGCGCCGGGGTGCCCGCCCGCCGCTTTCGCCCGGAGCGCCTGGAGAGGTGCCTGCGGCGGTGCCTCCTCTGCCCTTCACGAACGCCATTCTTCCCGTCGGTGGTCCGCTCCGCCCGGCGGCACACCGCGTGCCACCGGCCGAAGAGGACCGTCCGCCCGCCGGCGGACCGTGACCACCGCGGCCCGCGCATCCCGCGTCAATACTGCCGTGACCGCGTGGTGCCCCGGCCCTTCTTCGTGCAGACGGTCGCGGTGGCCGGCGCGTACGTGCGGTCGCCGAGGAAGGTGGCGGTGTAACAGGCCTTGACGGTCCGCCTGTTGGGCATCGGGCAGGTGACCCGGCCCCCACCGTCGGTCGGCTTCATGCACAGCGCGTCCGAGTGGCTGGAGAAGACGATGCCCTTGCCCTCCAAGGGTTCGCCGGCGCTGGCCAGCCGGACCCGCAGACCGGGACCGGGGTGGGCGGTGGTGCCCGCCGGGCCTTCCGCCTTCATGTCCCGCTCCGCCTTCAGCGTCAGGCCGGTCGGGGTGTCACCCACGGTCCTCGTCCCGATCGCCACACCCAGCGGGGTGGAGAAGCCGCCGAGTCCCGCCATCAAGACCTCCGGCAGTGGACGACACCCCCACGCGATCCCCACGTGATCCCCGCGCGATCGTCGCCGGCCAGGGATCGCCGGGGCCGACGCCAGGCGGTGGGGGAGGGGCGCGGTCGTCCAACGCTCCAGGACGAGCACCGTCCGGACGAGCGGAATGCCCCGTACGGCCCCGCTCCCCACTGCCCGCCAGCCCGCGGGCCGTCACGTCGGCCGGAAGCGACCGTCACGGTCCGTGACGGGCGGGTGACCGAGGAGGTCATCGGTCACCCGAACCCCTGAATCCGGGTGGAACATATGAGTGAAGGGGGGCGTCCCCGTATCGGGACGGCCACGGTCCGGCGACCGTCCATCACGGAAGGTGACCTCCGATCATGCTTTCACCAGAGCCGATGGACCCCTCACCCACAGGGGTGGAAACGGGGAGCGACTTCGCCCGCCTCACCAGAAAGGTCCAGGCCGCCGGACTGATGGACCGCAGCCCGGCGCACTACGCCGTGCGCATCACCATCGTGACGGTGCTCTACATCTGTGGCTGGGTGGCGTTCGTCCTGATCGGCGACAGCTGGTGGACGTTGCTCGTCGCCGCCTTCCTCGCCTTCGTGTTCGGGCAGGTCGGCCTTCTGGCGCACGACATCGCGCACCGGCAGGTCTTCCGACTGCGGAAGGCCACCGAGGTCTCCGGACGCCTCGCGGGGAACCTCGGCATCTGCCTGGGATACGGCTGGTGGCAGGACAAGCACTCCCGCCATCACGCCAATCCCAACAACGAGGACCTCGACCCCGACATCGCTCCGACGTTCCTGGTCTGGACACAGGACCAAGCACTCGCCGCACGAGGTCTGCCCCGGTTCCTCGGTCGCTTCCAGGCATTCCTGTTCCTCCCCCTCCTCACCCTGGAAGGGTTCCACCTCCACCTGTCCGCGATCCGGTCACTGGCGGACAAGTCGCTCAAGAACCGGGTCTGGGAAGGAACCCTCCTCTTCGCGCACGTTCTCGCCTACCTCGGTGCCCTGTTCCTGGTGCTGCCGCCGGCCAAGGCGATCGCCTTCCTCGTGGTCCACCAGGCCCTCTTCGGCATCTACCTCGGCTCCATCTTCGCCCCCAACCACAAGGGCATGCCGACCCTGCGGGGCTCGGACAGGACCGACTACCTGCGCCGCCAGGTGCTGACCTCGCGCAATGTCCGAGGCGGCAGGCTCACCGACGTCGTCCTCGGCGGACTGAACCATCAGATCGAGCACCACCTCTTTCCCAGCATGCCCAGCCCGCACCTCCGCAAGGCACGGAGCATTGTCCGCGGCCACTGCGAGGAGCTCGGGATCAGCTATCTGGAAGTCGGCCTGATGGCCTCGTACAGGCAGTCCCTCGCCAGCCTCCACCACGCGGGCACACCGCTCCGGGGACCCCGCACCACCTGACACATGTCCAGACAGGGGCTGGTGAGGGGCCGTCGCGGACAATGTCCGACCCAGTACGTGAGGCGGCCGAAGGGGGTGGCCGCCAGCCAGGTGGGGACGAGGGGCGGGCCAGGGCAGTGGTGCGGTCGGTGATCGACGCCTACAACATCCATCGGTCCGCGCCCAGGGATTCGGCCCGCCACGCCGGACCTGGTCGCCGCACGGCTCAAGGCCCGGAGCAGGCCGTGGACGACTGGGAGCAGCTGGACACCGTAGGGCCGGACAGGACGAAGCAGACCGTCCTCGCCCACGCGGCGCGACCCAAGGCCCGCAGGGGAGCTGAGAACCCAGGCTGACCTGCGGTTTCATCCCGAGTTCCGGTGGGGTGGGGGTGCGGTGTGCGGATGCGGGCCCGGTGGCCCTGTGCCAGCTTGGTACGAGTGGGGGATCAACCGGGGGGCGTCTTCCCTGAAGGGGTGCATCGCAGATGAACCGACTTCTCGCCACGGCCGTGAGCACGGCCGCCGCAGCGCTTCTCGTGGCCGGAGGGGCAGCCTCGGCTTCCGCCGCCGGGCCCACCGACGACGCGACCCAGGAGCTGTGCAGCAGTCTGACCGAACTCAAGGCCGACAACGCGAAGTTGCGTACGCTCGACCCGGCGACCGCCACCAAGGACCAGATCAAGGACGCGCACAAGGCCGTCCAGGACGACTGGAAGACCGTCGCCGAGTCCACCGCGCAGTTCAACGCCGCGCAGAAGGACGCGGTCAAGTCCGCGGCCAACGCCGTGAAGAAGACCTACGACGATCTGCCCGGCGACACCACCGGCGCCGCTGCCCTGAGCAAGCTCACCCCGGACCTGCAGAAGCTCGACTCGGCCGTCGTGAGCGCCCAGACCGGCTTGCAGTGCGGCTGACCCGGACCCACCACTGGGCGGGGCGCGGGTCCGGGCGCCCCGCTCCGGCCCGGACGGTGGTGTGCGAGCGGGCCGCCGCCGTCACCGCCGTCTTCGCCCGACTCATCCGTCCGCCTGGCCCGTAGCGGCCGGGTCAGGTGCTGGTCGGCTCACCACCAGGCGCCGACGGAGAGCGGTCCGACCGGGTGTCTGGCCAGGGAGCCGATGTCGGACGCGCGCGCCCCGCCCTCGCTCTCCCAGGCGTCCTCGCGGTTGCGCAGCTCGGGCCGTCTGCCGATCACGGCTTCTGCGGCGATCAGCGCGCGGGCGGTGAGGACGCTGCCCGGGACGGCCGCGGCGGCCATCAGGCGGGACGCGGCGGCGGGCGCGGTCTCGGGCGGGACCACGAGGAGGTCCCAGCGGCCGACGGTGTAGGAGAGCAGGATCAGTTTGTCGGGGTCCTGCTCGGTGAACCAGCCCACGTGCACGGTGCGCCCTGCCACGGGAACCGTGTGGGGGATGACCGGCCAGCGGGCGGGGTTCACGGTGACGCGCGTGATCCGCCCCCAGGGTTCGTCCAAGGCGGCGGCCAGTGCGGGGAGTTCGGCCATGAGGTCACGGGAGCGGGGCCACCAGGCGCCGTCCAGCTGACCGGCGAGGGCGGTCGACGGAGTGAGGGACAGGCGCGCGGGGCGAGGAGGATCGGCGGCAGGAGGTGGCGCGGCTGCCGTGCGTTCCAGGATGACGGTCATGAGGGAGACCTGTCTCCGGGGCGCCCGCGGTTCGGCGACCCGGCGTATTGATCGCCGGAAACGACACCTGAGTTGCATCTGATGCGCGAAGTACTCCCGGTATCTCCACCGTACTCCGGTACGGAGATCAAAGGCCGTTCTGACCAGGTATTTCTGACTGAGCGCGAACGGATCGAGCAGCGCGTGCCGGACGGGCCTGTCGGGCCCCGGTGCGGGACCGTCCGGCCCTGTCCGTGAACGGGGGGCGGGGACACGATGAGTTGTCCTTTGCCGGAGCACGGAGAGCAGCGGGAGGTGGCGACGTGAAGGCACTCGTCTTTCAGGGACCGGGGCGCACCGCGTGGCAGGAGGTGCCGGATCCGGGCATCAAGGATCCCGGCGACGTGATCGTGCGCGTCGACGCGGTGAGCATCTGCGGTACGGACCTGCACATCGTCAAGGGTGACCTGCCGGAGGTGGTTCCCGGCCGGGTGCTCGGACACGAGGCCGTGGGCACGGTGGTGGAGAGCGGTGGCGACGTCCGCTCGCTGCGGCCCGGTGACCGGGTGCTCGTCTCCTGCATCTCCTCGTGCGGCCGGTGCCGCTTCTGCCGTGAGAGCCGCTACGGACAGTGCCGCGGCGGCGGTGGGTGGGTGCTCGGCCACAGCATCGACGGCACCCAGGCCGAATACGTCCGGGTGCCGTTCGCCGACCTGTCCGTGCATCCGCTGCCGAGCGCGGTCGACAGCGCCGAGGCCGTCCTGCTCGCGGACATCTTCCCGACCTCCTACGAGGTGGGAGTGCTGAACGGCAACGTGCGGCCGGGGGACACCGTCGTCGTGGTCGGCGCCGGCCCCGTGGGACTCGCGGCCGTCGCCACGGCCCGGCTCTACTCGCCGGCCCGCATCATCGCCGTGGACCTCGCGCCGTCCCGGCTGGCCAAGGCGCGCGAGCTGGGGGCGGACGCGGTCGTGAACGCCGCCGAGGAACCGGAAATGCTGGTGGGCGACCTGACCGACGGACTCGGCGCGGACGTCGCCATGGAGGCCGTCGGCGTGCCCGAGACCTTCGAGATGTGTACGCGCATGGTGCGCCCGGGCGGCCGGGTCGCGAACATCGGCGTCCACGGAAAACCCGCGACCCTGCACCTCGAAGACCTGTGGATCAAGGACGTCACCATCACCACCGGGCTCGTGGACACCCGCTCCACGCCGATGCTGCTGCGCATGCTGGCGGCCGGAAGGCTGCCGGCCTCGTCGCTGATCAGCCACCGTTTCGGGCTGGGGCAGATGGAGGAGGCGTACGAGGTGTTCTCCCGCGCCGGTGAGACGGGCGCGCTGAAGGTCGTGCTGGGCGGGATCCGCCACGACGACCTGGCCCTGTCGAACCCGTCGCGCGTCCAGAAGTCATGACGTCCCCGGCGCCCCCGTCACCCCGGTGCCGACGGGGGGCCGGTCGGTGAGCAGGGAGTCGTCACACGGTCTTGGCCGCTCCGTTGGCCAGAGGCGGGGCGGGGATCTTCGCGGCGAGGTCCGTGACGGGCGCTGCCTGGACCGGACCGGCGGCGGTCGCGGCCGCGGTCTCCCGGGCGAGGAAGGCGCCGAGTTCGCCGATGGTACTCATGAGCGGTGCGGGGAAGACCACGGTGGTGTTCTTGTCGACGCCGATCTCCACGAGGCTCTGCAGGTTGCGCAGTTGCAGGGCGAGGGGGTGGGCCATCATCGTGTCGGAGGCGTCGCCGAGCGCGGCGGCGGCCATCGATTCGCCCTCCGCGTTGATGATCTTCGCTCTCTTCTCCCGTTCGGCCTCGGCCTGGCGGGCCATCGCGCGCTTCATGCTGTCGGGCAGCTGGATGTCCTTCAGCTCGACCAGGGTGACCTCGACGCCCCATTCGGCGGTGGTGACATCGAGGATCTCGCGGATGCCCAGGTTGATGCGATCGGTCTCCGACAGGGTCTCGTCGAGGGTGTGCTGGCCGACGACCTTGCGCAGGGTGGTCTGGGCGATCTGATTGATGGCCGCGCCCACGTTCTCGATCGCGACGACCGACTTCACGGCGTCGACGACGCGGAAGTAGGCGACCGCGGAGACGTCGACGCTGACGTTGTCCCGGGTGATGATGCCCTGGGACTGGATGGGCATGGTGACGATCCGCAAGGACACCCGGTGCAGGACGTCCGCGAACGGCACGATGACCCGCAGACCCGGCGCACGGGTCCCGATGAGCCGGCCGAACCGGAACAGCACGCCCTGCTCGTACTGTTTGACGATCTTCAGGGCCATCGGCAGCCCGATCAGGGCAACCACGGCCATGGCGATCAGCGCGTAGATCAGGACTTCCATGAAGACGCTCCTCGCGAAGTGCGGTGGCGGAGCGGGGGGATGACCCGGATCCGTCCGCAGGGCTCCGTACCGGTACGACCGGATGCGGCGAGCCTGCCTCGTTTCCATGGTCACGCGGTGCGGGCGGGGCGGGCAGGGGCCGAACGGTCCACATCCCGGATCAGCGGGGAACGTCCCCGGCGCTGTGGCCCGGCGGAGCAGTGCGGGTGTCGTGGAAGCGGGCCGTGAGCCGGTCGATGACCGTCACCACACCGTCCAACTGCCCGGCGAGTCGCAGCGCGACGGGAATCTGGCTGCTCCGGGGCAGCCGGCCGTCCAGGGTGACGACCCCGTCCACGACACGCACGCTCACCGCACCGGCGGCGACGCCCATCGTGTCCGCGAGCACGTCCTCGGCCAGTACCCGGCTTATCTCGTGGTCCGGGCGCAGGAACACGCGCAGCAGGTCCCGTCGTGTCACGATGCCGACCAGCCGGTCCTCGTCGTCGACGACGGGCAGCCGCGCCACGCCGCAGCGGGCCATGAGGCGCGCGGCCTCGGTGACCGTCTGTTCGCCGTGGACCGTGACGGCCGGCGCCGACATCAGGTCCTGGGCGGTGGGGCGGCCGTGGGCGAGCAGATCGGTCCGCGAGACCACCCCGATGACGCGATCGTCCTCGTCCACGACCGGCACTCCGCCGAAGTCGTGCTCGAGGAGCAGCGAGGCCACGTCCGCGAACGGAACCCTCCCGAGGACCGAGACGACCTCGTCGGTCATCAGGAAGCCGACCTTGGCGTGCTTCATCTGCGGCCCTCCTGTCGGCGTCGGCCGGCGGATCCGTCTCGCGACGGGCCCTCACCTGCCACCATCCGCCGCGGCGGCCCCTTGGGCGAGGGCCGAACGGGCCTGTACGGGGACTGACCGGTCCTCGGCGGTGTGCCGTCGACGCGGTGGCGCGCGGCGTGGCGGGTCCCTAGTGGTTCCGGTCGCCACCGGCCGGCGGGCGGAGGGCTACGCTGAAGGCCGGGCGGACGCGCAGAGCCCCTCGCCGCCGCCGGAGGTGTCCATGATCGGGGACGATCGAGATTCGTCGGCGAGTCGGATGCCGCAGCCGGGGCTCGACGCGCTCCGGGCGCAGGTCACCGACGCGCGCGATACCCGTGACCGGCTGAAGGGGCTCCTGGAAGCGGTCATGTCGCTGGGCCAGGAGCTGGACCTGGCCCAGGTGCTGCGGGGGATAGTGGAGGCCGCGGTCGTCCTCGTGGACGCGGAGTACGGCGCGCTGGGCGTGGTGGGGGACGACGAGAAACTCGCCGAGTTCCTCCCGGTGGGCATCAGCGACGGGCTCCGGGCGCGGATCGGGACCCTGCCCACCGGACACGGACTGCTGGGCGAGCTGATCAGGCACCCGCGGCCGCTGCGCCTGGGAGACCTCTCCGAGCATGCGGCCTCCGCCGGTTTCCCGGAGCACCACCCGCGGATGCGCTCCTTCCTCGGCGTGCCGATCCGGGTCCGGGACGAGGTGTTCGGCAATCTCTACCTGGCGGGGAAGCGGGGCGGGAAGGGCTTCGACGCGGAGGACGAAGGGTTCCTGTCCACCCTCGCGGTCGCCGCCGGCGTAGCCGTGGACAACGCCCGCCTGTACGAGGAGGTCCGGCTCCGGGAGCGCTGGCTGGCGGCCAGCTCCGACTTCACGAGCGCACTGCTGTCCGGCTCCTCCGAGATCGAGGTACTGGAGGGGATGCTCGAGCGGGCCCGGGACATCATCTCCGCCGAGATGTGCGTCTTCTACCAGGTGGGGCCCAGCGGCGAGCTGCGCGGGTCGCTGGCCCTGGGCGCGGGTGCCGAAGCGCACCGCGGGATCGTGCTGCCCGGCAGCGAGGGGATCCTGGCCGCCGTCGTCCAGGCGCCGGACGGACTGGTCACCCTGGCCGATGTGGCCACGGACGCCAGGGTCGCGGCGCAACCGGACGTCTGGACGGGCTTCGGGCCGGCCGTGGCCGTCACGGTGGGTACCAAGGCGAAGCTCCGGGGGGTGCTGATGCTCGCGCGGGGCGGCGGGCTGCCCTCGTTCACCCCGGCCGAGGTCGCTCCGCTCCCCGGCTTCGCGGGCCAGGCGGCCCTGGCGCTGGAGCTGGCCGACCGGCGCCGGGACAGCGAGCAGGTGAGCCTGCTCGCGGACCGTGACCGGATCGCCCGCGACCTGCACGACCTCGCGATCCAGCGGCTCTTCGCGACAGGGATGACGCTGCAGAGCGCCCAGCGCTTCGTGGAGCACCCCGAGGCGTCCGAGCGGCTGAGCCGGTCGATCGACGACCTGGACGAGACGATCAAGATCATCCGTACGACGATCTTCGGACTCCGCGACCACGAGGCGGCGGGCGGCACCCCCAGACTCCGGGTCCGCGCGGTACGGGCCGTGGGCGAGGCGGCGGCGGTGCTCGGGTTCGCGCCCGCTCTGCGCATGGAGGGGCTGATCGACACCGATGTGCCGGTGCCCGTCGCCGACGACGTGGTGGCCGTGCTCGGGGAGGCCCTGACCAACGTGGCCCGGCACGCGCGGGCGGCGCGGGCGGAGGCCGCGATCGTCCTGGCCGACGGCGTGCTGACCGTTACGGTGAGTGACGACGGCGTGGGTTTCGCGGACGGTGGCCGTCGGAGCGGTCTGCGCAACCTCGCGGAGCGCGCCGAGGCCCGCGGGGGCGGACTGTCCGTCTCACCGCGCCCGGACAGCGGCGGAACCCGCCTGGACTGGCGGGTTCCGCTCGGTCCTCCCCGGTGAGCAAGAGCCTCAGCGGCCGGTTTCGTCGTGCTCGCGGACCTCGGCGGCGATGACGGCCGCCTGGACGCGGCGTTCGACCCCGAGCTTGGCGAGCAGCCGTGAGATGTGGTTCTTGACCGTCTTCTCGGAGAGGAAGAGCCGTTTGCCGATCTGGCGATTGGTGAGGCCCTCGCCGATCAGCTCGAGCACGGCTCGCTCGCGCTCGGAGAGGACCGTCAGCCGCAGGTCCCCGGACGGCTTCCCGGCCGTCGGGTCCCGGAGCGAGCTCATCAGGCGCGCGGTGGTCGCCGGATCGAGCATCGACTGGCCCGTCGCGACCGTCCGGATGGCCGCGAGCAGGTCGGAGCCCTTGATCTGCTTGAGTACGTACCCGGCGGCGCCGGCCATGATCGCGTCGAGGAGGGCGTCCTCGTCGTCGAAGGACGTCAGCATGAGACAGGCGAGATCCGGCATGCGCGAGCGCAGCTCGCGGCAGACGCTGATGCCGTCGCTGTCGGGCAGCCGTACGTCGAGCACCGCCACGTCCGGCCGCAGGGCGGGCCCGCGGGCCAAGGCCTGCGCGGCGGTCGCGGCCTCGCCGACCACCTCGATGTCGGGCTCTGCATCCAGGAGATCGTGGAGACCCCGGCGGACGACCTCGTGGTCGTCGAGGAGGAACACCCGGGTGGGAGCCGGGGCGGCAGCTGGTGCATCGGACATCCACGCCACACCCTCGGGTCGGGACACGTCTGGGTTCAATCGTCTCAGACGACGCTTCCGCTGCCGTGGGGCGCGTACAGGTCGAGGAGCCGGATCTGGGCGGAGACGAGCCGGTGGACGAGTACCTGACCCACCCAGTGCCACATCGAGGTGGCGAGCGCGGGATCCGTCTCCATCAGCGCGCGCACGGCGGCGGCGTCGAACTCGTCGGTGCGCACCGGCGTCAATGCCTCGGCGCCGAAGTGCCAGGTGTAGGGACGGAACAGCCAGGACCAGCCGACGAGCTCGCCGGTTCCGACCGTCTCGACCACCGCGGCGTGCCGGCCGGGTACATGCACGTCCATGCCGACGCTGCCCGATCGGACGACCCAGAACCGGCCCGCGTGGCCGCCCTGGTTGAACAGGCGTGTGCCGGCGGGGAAGTTCGCCTCGTGGGACAGGGCCAGCAGGTCCGCGCGTTGCTCGGGGGACAGGGCGCGGGTGAAACGGTCGGGGGAGGAGGTGAGCCGGTGAATGGCGGAAGTGCTCATGGCGGTTCTCCGTTCGGGTGCTCCTCCAGCCTCCGCCGGTGGTGGCCGGGCCGGGAAGGGCCGTTCGGTACCCTCCCCGGCCCCGGGCGGCCCACCTGTACGCCCCGGGCGGAACGATCAGTAGGGCCAGGACCAGTCGGCGACCTCCGGCAGGTCGGTTCCGTGGACGCGGATCCAGTCGTGGTGGCGGATCCGCTGGTCGAACATGCTCTGGCGCAGTCCCTCGGCGCGGCCGGCGAGGCCGGGGACTCGGTCGATGACGTCCATGACGAGCCGGTAGCGGTCGAGGTCGTTGCGCACGACCATGTCGAAGGGGGTGGTGGTCGTGCCGGACTCCTTGTAGCCGCGCACGTGCAGGTTCGGATGGCCGGTCCGGCGGTAGGCGAGGCGGTGGATGAGCCACGGGTAGCCGTGGTAGGCGAAGACCACCGGCCGGTCGGTGGTGAAGAGGGCGTCGTACTCGGTGTCGGTCATGCCGTGCGGGTGCTCCTCGTGGGGCATCAGCCGGGTGATGTCCACGACGTTGACGACCCGGACGGCCAGCCAGGGGAGGTGCTCGCGGAGCAGGGCCGAGGCGGCCAGGACCTCCATGGTGGGTACGTCGCCGGCGCAGGCGAGCACGACGTCCGGCTCGCGGGAGCCGTGGTCGGTCCCCGCCCACTCCCAGACGCCGGCGCCGCGGGCCACGTGCGCGCGGGCCTCCCCGATGGGCAGCCAGTCGAAGCAGGGCTGTTTGCCCGCGACGATCACGTTCACCCGGTCACGGCTGCGCAGCGCGTGCTCGGCCACCACGAGGAGGGTGTTGGCGTCCGGCGGCAGGTAGACGCGTACGACCTCAGGGCTCTTGGTGAGGACGTGGTCGACGAATCCGGGATCCTGGTGGGAGAAGCCGTTGCTGTCCTGGCGCCAGACGTGCGAGGTCAGCAGGTAGTTCAGGGAGGCGATGGGCGCGCGCCAGCTCAGCTCGCGCGAGCTCCTCAGCCATTTGATGTGCTGGCCGACCATGGAGTCGACGATGTGGGCGAAGGCCTCGTACGTGGAGAACAGGCCGTGCCGGCCGGTCAGGAGGTACCCCTCCAGCCAGCCCTGGCACACGTGCTCGGAAAGGATCTCCATGACCCGGCCCTCCCGGGACAGGTTCTGATCGGTGGGTTCCGTCAGGCCCTGCCAGGCCTTGCCCGTCACCTGGTACAGGTCGTCGAGGTGGTTGCTCGCCGTCTCGTCCGGTCCGACGACCCGGAAGTCCCGCCGTCCCGCCGTCGCCCGCATGACCTGCGCGAGGTAGCGGCCCAGGACCCGGGTGGGCTCGTGCAGGGTGCTTCCGGGCTTGTCCACGGGGACGGCCCACCCGTCGGCCCCGGGCAGCGGGAGCGGGCGCAGCAGCCGACCGCCGTTGGCGTACGGGCTCGCGCCCAGGCGGCGCTCACCCTCCGGTACGCAGGCCAGTACGGCGGGGGCCGGGCGGCCATCGACGCCGAAGAGCTCCTCCGGCCGGTACGACCGCATCCAGCTCTCCAGCTGCCTCAGGTGTCCGGGGTCCTCGCGGACCCCTGCGAGCGGCACCTGGTGCGCGCGCCAGGTGCCCTCGACGGGTTGCCCGTCGACGGTCGCGGGACCCGTCCAGCCCTTGGGGGTCCGCAGGACGATCATCGGCCAGCGTGCCCGCCCGCCACCCGGATCCGTGCCTGCGGCCCGCGCTTCCCGCTGGATGGCGTGGATGCGGTCCAGTGCCTGGTCCAGCGCCCCGGCCATGGCCGAGTGGACGAGTGCGGGGTCACTGCCGCTGACGTAGAGGGGGTCGTGCCCGTAGCCGCGCAACAACGCGTCGAGCTCCTGCTCCGGGATCCGCGACAGCAGGGTGGGGTTGGCGATCTTGTACCCGTTGAGGTGCAGGATCGGCAGGACGGCGCCGTCGTGGACCGGGTCCAGGAACTTGTTGGAGTGCCAGGAGGCGGCCAGCGGCCCCGTCTCCGCCTCGCCGTCGCCGATGACACAGGCGACGAGCAGGCCGGGATGGTCGAAGGCGGCCCCGTACGCGTGGGCCAGTGAGTAGCCGAGCTCGCCGCCCTCGTGGATGGAGCCCGGTGTCTCCGGCGCCACGTGACTCGGCACGCCGCCCGGGAAGGAGAACTGACGGAACAGCTTGCGCATCCCGTCCGCGTCCCGGCCGATGTCCGGCCAGGTCTCGGTGTACGTGCCCTCCAGCCAGGAGTTGGCGAGGACGGCCGCGCCGCCGTGGCCCGGTCCCCAGACGCACAGGGCCTCGAGGGAACGCTCCTTGATCACCCGGTTCAGGTGGGTGTGGACGAGGTTCAGGCCGGGCGCCGTGCCCCAGTGGCCGAGCAGCCTGGGCTTGATGTGCTCCGGCCGCAGGGGTTCCGTGAGCAGTGGGTTGTCCAGGAGGTAGATCTGGCCGGCGGCCAGATAGTTCGCGGCACGCCAGTGGGCGTCCAGCTCCGCGATCCGGTACGTGGTCATGAGCACTCCTTCGAACCGCGGGCCGGGGCCTGCGCCGGTTGAGCCGACGCCTGAACCGTGCCCCCACGGGGCCGAACGCGGGAAGGGGAGGACCGGCCCCCACATGGGGCCGGTCGGCCCTTCTGCGCCACCGGCCGGCGGTGGAGTGTGGGCGGTCGGGTCCTTGCCGGGTGACGTCGCCCCGGCCGGCGGCGTGTCCTGGCGGTAGGCCGGGAACGGTCGAGCGTTTGAGACGATGCGGGGCACGGAACCGTGTCAGGGGTGTTCGTCCCCGGGGGAGGCAGGCAGGTGAACGGAACCGAGGCCGAGTCGCGGCATCATCCGGTTGTCGTCGCACACCGTACGAGCCGGGCCGCCGATGTCCAGCTGCGCGTCGCCGACGCGATCACGAGGTTCGCCGGCTCCATGCCGTTCGTCTATCTCCACGCGATCGGCTTCACCCTCTGGATGCTGTTCGTGGAGGCCAATCCCTGGCCGATGCTGACGCTCGTCGTCTCCCTGGAGGCGATCTTCCTGTCGACGTTCGTGATGATCGGCCAGAACCGGCAGGCAGCGTTCCAGCAGGCGAAGGCCGACCACGATTTCGTCGAGCAGGAGCTGGAACTGAAGACCAATACGGAACTGACCCGTGCCATCCACGCGATGACCACGGAACTCCACCGCCGACTGGTTCCAGAAGGGGACTGACAGGCCCCGGCAGGGGACCGTCCGGCCCTGTGCGTACACCGGTAGCGGGTACAGCCTGAGGTTGACGCCCAGCGCGTCGCCAAGTTCCTGTACCGGATACGAACCGCAAGGGTGTGACGATCATGGGAGAGACAACGGCAGACGCGTCCCCGATCAAGGTTCCGGCTGCCCGTGGCGACCTCGGACGACGAGTGAGCGCCCGCCGCGAAGAGCTGGGAATCACGCGTGAGGAACTCGGGGAACGCTGCGGGGCAGCCGCGTCGTACATCGCCTACGTGGAGGAGCGGGCGGCGGCGCCCAGCATGGGCATGCTCGTGGGCCTCGCGGACGGGCTGGGGACTACCGTCGCCGAACTGACCGGGAGAACGACCGAAAGTCCCCCCGGTATGGGCACCGCGATGCGCGGTTCCGAGTCGACGGTGCTGAGCGAGGCCGAGTGCCTGCGCCTGCTCTCCACCCACGGCATCGGCCGCGTCGGGTTCTCCGGCATGGAAGGACTTGCCGTCTTCCCCGTCAACTACGTCGTCGTGGGAAACGAGATCGCGTTCCGCACGGCGGCCGACTCGCGGCTCGCCGACGCGTCCGGGACCGAGGTCGCCTTCGAGGTGGACCACATCGACGACGCGATGCGCGCGGGCTGGAGCGTCATGGCCGTCGGCGAGCTGTCCGGCGTCACGGACGGGGAGCGAGTCAGCCACCTCTCCTCCGTCGCCCGCTCCCTCCCCTGGGCCGGCGGACCCCGTACGCACTGGATGTCCGTGGCCCCCACCCGGATCACCGGCCGCCGTGTGGGATCCGGGTGAGCGCCCCGCGTGCCGTCGTCTTCGACACCGACGGGGTACTGCTCGACTCGGCACGGCTGCACGCCGCGGCCTGGAAGACCGCCTTCGACAGCTGTCTGGACGCCTGGGCCTCGTCCGGGAAGGGGCGGCAGCCACCCTTCGACGCGGACCGTGACTACCGCGAGTGGGTGGACGGCAAGCCCCGGCTGGACGGGGCGAACTCCTTCCTCCAGTCCCGTGGCATGGACCTGCCGACCGGCAGCCCCGACAGCGCACCGGGGGACGACACGGTCTGGGCGGTCGCCGCGCGCAAGGAGACGGCGTTCGTACGCACGCTGCGGTCCGGGGCCGTCGAGGCCTTCGCCGACGTCGCCCCGGCGCTCGCCCGGCTGCGGGCGCACGGCGTGTGCTGCGCCGCCGTATCGGCCTCCCGGCACGCCCGGCCGCTCCTCGGATCAGCCTCCCTCCTGACCTGCTTCGACGCCGTGGTGGACGGTACGGACGCTGCCGAACTGGGGCTGGCGGGCAAGCCGGACCCCGCCCTGTTCCTCGAGGCGGCCGCACGGCTCGGAGCGGACCCCGCCCGCTGCGCGGTGGTGGAGGACGCCCTCGCTGGGGTCGAAGCCGGCCGGCGCGGCCACTTCGGCCTCGTCATCGGCCTCGACCGGACGAAGAGCCCCGCCACCGCGCGGGCCCTGCGGGAACGCGGGGCGGGCCTGGTCGCCGCCGAACTCCTCGCCGTCGCCGACACCATCTGCGGGGCCGAACAGTGACGGCCTCGTGGACGTGGGAGTACGGGCAATACGATCCCAGGACGGAGCGCCTCGTCGAAGCCCTGTGCACGCTGGGCAACGGCAGGTTCGCCACGCGCGGCGCGGCCCCCGAGACCCCGGCGGGCCCCGTGCACTATCCCGCCACGTACGCCGCCGGCTGCTACAACCGGCTCACCTCCCAGGTGGCCGGACAGCAGGTCGAGAACGAGGACATGGTCAACCTGCCCAACTGGACGGCACTGCGGTACCGCTGCACAGCCGAGGACGGACTCCCGGGCGACTGGCTGACCCCCGACGACCCCGGGATGCTGCACCACAAGGTGGTGCTCGACCTGCGCCGGGGGACGCTCACACGGCACACGCACTTCCAGGACGACCGTGGCCGCGGCCTCGGCGTCACCCACGTCCGCATCGTGCACATGGGGGACCCCTACGTCGCAGCCCAGCGGACCACCTTCCGCGCGTACGGATGGAGCGGCCTGGTCGAAGTGGAATCAGGGCTCGACGGAGACGTGGCCAATGCGGGAGTGGAACGCTACAGGGGGCTCGACGGCCACCACCTCACGGACCACCGGACGGGCTTCGCACCGCACGGCGTCGCGTGGATCGCCTGCCGCACCACCTCCTCCCGCACCGAGATCGCCCTTGCCGTCAGGACGGTCACCCGACCTCGCGCACCCACCATGACCAGCCGCTCCGCGGCCGGGACGGCGCAGACGTTCAGACTGCCCGTGGCCGCCGGGCGATCCGCGACCGTGGTGAAGACCGCAGCCCTGTACACCTCCCTCGACAGGCCCGGCGGAGAGCTCCTGCCCCGCGCGATCGAACACGCCTCGGGGGCACCCGGGTTCCCGGCGCTGCTCGCGGCACAGCACGCGGCCTGGGAACGGCTCTGGGAGCAAGGCGAGTCGAGCGTCTCGGGCGAGACGGGCCGGATCCTTCGCCTGCACCTCTTCCACGTGCTCCAGACACTCTCCCCGCACACCGCCGAGCTGGACGTCGGCGTCCCCGCGCGGGGGCTCCACGGCGAGGCCTACCGGGGCCACGTCTTCTGGGACGAGCTCTTCGTCCTGCCCTACGTCACCCTGCACTTCCCCGAAGTCGCGCGGGCCCTGCTCATGTACCGCCACCGACGGCTGCCGGCCGCCCGCACCGCTGCCCGGCTGGCAGGGCAGAGCGGGGCGATGTTCCCCTGGCAGAGCGGAAGTTCGGGACAGGAGGAGAGCCAGGCCCTGCACCTCAATCCCCGCTCGGGGCGCTGGCTGCCCGACCACTCGCACCTGCAGCGCCACGTCGGCTCCGCGATAGCGCTGAACGTCTGCCGGTACGGGCAGGCCACCGGCGACACCGCCTTCCTGCACGGCCCGGGTGCGGAACTCCTGCTGGAGATCGCCCGCTTCTGGGCCGGCGCCGCCGCCTACGACTCGGCACGCGGGCGGTACCGCATCCGCGGCGTGCTGGGCCCGGACGAGTACCACGACGGCTATCCGCAGGCCACCGAACCCGGAATCGACGACAACGCCTACACCAACGTGATGGCCGCCTGGGTGATCCAGCAGGGACTCGAACTGCTCGCGGAGCTGCCACCCGCACGCCGGCGGGAGCTGACCGTCCGGCTCGACCTGGACCGCGGCGCGCTGGAGCACTGGGAAGAGGTGTCCCGCCGCCTGTACGTCCCGTTCCACCAGGGCGTCATCAGCCAGTTCGAGGGATACGGAGACCTGGCCGAGCTGGACTGGGCGGCCTACCGTGCCCGGTACGGCGACGTACGCCGGCTCGACCGGATCCTGGAAGCCGAAGGCGATACGGTCAACCGCTACCAGGCGTCGAAACAGGCCGACGTGATCATGCTCGGCTACCTCTTCCGGCCCGCCGAGCTGTACGGCCTCTTCGCCCGGCTCGGCTACCGGCTCGACGACACGGTGTGGCGGGCGACCGTCGCGTACTACCTGCCGCGCACCAGCCACGGATCGACGCTCAGCAGCCTCGTCCACGGCTGGGTGCTGGCCCGGCAGAAGGACCCGGACGCCTGGAAGTACTGCGAGGAGGCACTCCTCGGCGACGCCACGGACATCCAGGGCGGCACCACCGGCGAGGGGATCCACCTGGGCGCCATGGCCGGCACCCTCGACCTCGCGGAGCGCGGTGTCACGGGCCTGGAGACCGGCCCCGAAGGACTCCACGTCGATCCCGTCCCCCTGCACGGGATCGAGCCCGTCTCCTTCACGCTCTGCCACCGCGGACACCGCGGTGTCCACGTCCGGCTGCTCCCCGGCAGGTTCGGCATCACCGTCCCGCCATCCGCCCAAGGCCCTCTGGCCCTCATGCTGCCCGGGGAACAGGCCGTCGTGGTGGCGCCCGGAGACGAACACTGGTTCCGCCTCCCCTCGTGGTCGAGGTAGGACCCGACGCGGTACCGGCCGCCGCGCCAGGGCTGCTCCCCCTCCTGGGCCTCGCGGCCGAAGCCACGCGGTACCTCAGCGACGTCCGTCCGGGCGGTAGCGGCCGGGGGCGTCTCCGCCCCCGGCGGCTGCCCCTGCGGCCTTGGCCGGTGGGGCACTGGTGTGTGCGCATCCGGTGTCAGCGGTGGCCGCGGGGACGCGCATGCGGAGCAGGAGGCCCCGGGTGGTGCGCCGGGTCAGGGTGCTGCGCCAGGTGATGCCGGGGTGGCGGGAGCGCAGGTGGGACAGGGCGCGGATGTCGAGCCCGCTGGAGCGGAAGGGCTCGGTGATGTCGACGCCGGTGATGACCCCGCGGCCGCAGCCGGCGCAGGCCCGGTAGCGGACCTGGCCGACGACCTTGCGAATGTGGACGAGGAGCAGGCACTCCTCCCGGGGCCCGGCGCCGGCACCGGCGTCCTCGGCGATGCCGGGGATGTCGGGGATGTCGGCGGACAGGAACTCGATGTCCCGGTACGCGAGGATCCTGCGCCGCAGCCTTCTGACGAATCCTCCGCGGCGTCCGTGCTTCGCCGCATGTGCGGACGCGGCGGTTTCCAGGGCGGAACGGAGGAGGGCGGGACGCGCATGGAGTCCGGACATACCTCTTCGACTGCCCCCGTGCCAGCGACTGACACCCTTCCAGGAGGCGGGGATCGGCCGCGCGGTACGGCTCGCCCGCCGCGGAAGCCGGAAGCGGGCCGAGCGGCTCCCGCAGGCTCCGGCCGAGGGCCTCGCCGCGCCGCGCGACCTACGCAGTGCTGACGAGCGGAGCGTACGCAACCGCGGCACCGGCGGTCGCCACCGCCGGCAGGCTGTCGCGTTCGAAGGTCCGGAGCAGGTCCGCCGCGACGCTCAGGGCGATCGTGGCGGGCTCCTTGCCGCTGATCCCGGTCATTCCGATCGGTGTCTTGACCTGGTCGATGGCCGCGGCCTCGTGCCCGCCCTCGGTGGCGAGCCGCTGGCGGAACCGGGCCCATTTGGCGGACGAACCGATCAGCCCGATCGAGCCGAGACCCTCCGTACGCAGGGCGGCGTCGCACAGCGCGGCGTCCTCGGCGTGATCGTGGGTCATGATCAGGACGTGGGTGCCGGGCGGCAGCTCCGCCAGGACCGCCTCGGGAAGCAGCGGGGTGTGGTGGACGTGGACCTGCGCCACCGCATCCGAGAGCACGCCGAGCCGTTCACCGGAGAGCATGTCGGGGCGGGTGTCGACGAGGTGCAGGTCGAGGTCGTGGCGGGCCAGGATGCGCGCCAGTTCCAGTCCGACGTGCCCGACGCCGAAGACGGCCACCGCCTGCACCACCGGCAGCGGTTCGAGCAGCACGGTGACGGCTCCGCCGCAGCACTGCACGCCGTGCCGGCCGGTGACCTTGTCGTTCAGGGCGAACTCCATCAGCTCCGGCTCCGGATCGACCGCGCCGGTCAGCTCGCGCGCCCGGTCGATGGCGACGGCCTCGATGTTGCCGCCGCCGATCGAACCCCAGGTCTCGGTCCGTCCCACGACGAGTTTGGCACCGGCCCGGCGAGGCGCGTGGCCGCGCACGGTCGCGACGGTCACGAGTACGCCGGGTTCCCGGCGTGCCCGCAACCGCGCGACCGCGGCGACCCAGCTCATGTCAGGCATTGCTCAAGGCGCTTGCGTCGGCGGGGACCCCGCTGCCGTCGGGCGCCCGCCCGTCGTTCCGCGCGCCGCCCCCGCGGACTGCCTCGATAGCCCAGTACACCGCCTCGGGTGTGGCCGGCGAGGCCAGTTCCACGCTGATCCCGGCGGGCCCGAACGCCGCGGCCGCCTGCCGCAGGGCCTCCCGCACCGAGAAGGCCAGCATCAGCGGGGGCTCACCGACCGCCTTGGACCCGTAGACCGCGCCCTCCTCGGTGGCGTTCTCCAGCAGCTTGACGTTGAACTCCTCGGGCATCTCGGAGAAGCTCGGCAGCTTGTACGTGCTGGCCGCCTGGGTCAGCAGGCGGCCGCGGTTCGGCCCGTCACCGGCGTCCCAGCGCATGTCCTCGAGCGTCAGCCAGCCCGCGCCCTGCACGAAACCACCCTCGACCTGACCGATGTCGATCATCGGGGAGAGGCTGTCGCCGACATCGTGGACGATGTCCACCCGCCGGATGCGGTACGCGCCGGTGAAGCCGTCCACCTCCACCTCGGTCGCGGCGGCACCGTAGGAGAAGTACTTGAACGGCGAGCCGTGGAAAGCCTTCGCGTCCCAGTGCAGGCCCTCGGTCCGGTAGAAACCGGCCGCCGACAGCTGGACGCGCTGGAAGTACGCGGTGCGCACCAGGTCGTCCCAGGCCAGCTCCTTGTCGTTGCCGAGCGCGCGCGCCACGCCCTCGACGATCCGCACGTCCGAGGCGTTCGTACCCAGCTGGGTCGCGGCCACCTGGAGCAGCCGCTCGCGGATCTGCTCGCAGGCGTTCTTGACCGCCGCGCCGTTGAGGTCCGCCCCGGCACTGGCGGCGGTCGCGGAGGTGTTGGGCACCTTGTCGGTACGCGTCGGGGCCAGCCGTACCTTGTGCAGCGGAATGCCGAGCGTGGTCGCGGCCACCTGCAGCATCTTGGTGTGCAGGCCCTGCCCCATCTCGGTGCCGCCGTGGTTGATCAGGACGGAGCCGTCCTTGTAGACCAGCACCAGCGCGCCGGCCTGGTTGAAGGCGGTGAGGTTGAAGGAGATCCCGAACTTGATGCCGGTGATCGCGAGCGCCCGCTTGGTGTTCGGGTGCGAGGCGTTGAAGGCCGCGATCTCGCGCCCCCGCTCGACGACGGCGGCGTCCTCCCGGACCTGCTGCCAGACGACGGAGATCCGTTCGGGGTGGGGGACCGGCTGCCCGTACGGGGTGGACTGGCCCTGCCGGTAGAAGTTGCGTTCGCGCAGCTCCATCGGATCCAGGCCGAGCAGCGGCGCGCACCGGCCCATGATGTCCTCGATCACCAGCATGCCCTGCGGTCCGCCGAACCCGCGGAAGGCGGTGTTGGAGACCTTGTTGGTCCTGGCGATGCGGCCGGCGATGCGCGCGTTGGGGATCCAGTAGGTGTTGTCGATGTGGCACAGGGCGCGGGCCACCACGGGCTCGGACAGGTCCAGGCTCCAGCCGCCGTCGGCGGTCAAGGTGGCGTCGAGGGCCTGGATGCGGCCCTCGTGGTCGAAGCCGATCTTCCACGAGGCGTGGAACCCGTGGCGCTTGCCGGACATGGTCAGGTCCTGGGTCCGGTTGAGCCGAACCCGGACCGGACGGCCGGTGAGCATGGCGCCGAGCGCGGCGACGGCCGCGAACCCGTGCGGCTGCATCTCCTTGCCGCCGAAACCGCCGCCCATCCGCAGGCACTGCACGGTCACCTCGTGGCTGTGCAGGCCGAGAACGTGCGCGACGATCTCCTGCGTCTCCGAGGGGTGCTGGGTGCTGCTCTGGACGAACATCTGCCCGTTCTCGTCGACGAGGGCGAGCGCCGCGTGCGTCTCGAGATAGAAGTGCTCCTGATCGGAGAACTGGAACTCACCGGTGAATACGTGCGCCGAGTCACCGAAACCGGCGTCGACGTCGCCGGCCAGCATCAGGGGCCGGGCGCCGTGGAAGCTCCCGGCCGCGATCGCCTCGCGCAGCGTGATCACGGAGGGCTCTTCGTCGAGGTCCACCTCGACGGCCGCCGCACCGAGCCGGGCCGCCTCCAGGGTTTCGGCCAGCACCCAGGCGACCGCGTGGCCGTGGAACATGACCGCGTCGGGGAACAGCGGTTCGTCGTGCTTCATCCCGGCGTCGTTGACGCCGGGCACGTCGGCGCCCGTCAGTACGCGGACCACACCGGGTACGCGGAGCGCGGGCCCGGTGCGCAGTGCCGTGATCCTGCCGTGGGCCTTCATGACCTGGACGGGGTAGGCGTGCAGCACGTCCTTGGTGCGGTGGACCAGGTCGTCGGTGTAGAGCGCCGCGCCGGTGACGTGAAGGCTGGCACTCTCGTGCGGCATCGACACCCCGACGACGGGCTTTTCGGGACGCTCGGACAACTGGCTCATGACGACACCGCCTCGGTGGTTTGCGCGTACAGCTTGAGCAGGCTCTGGCCGAGCATCGCGGAGCGGTAGCCGGCGCTGGCGCGGTGATCGTCCATCGGCGTGCCCTCGGCCCGCAGGATCCGGGCCGCGGCCTCGACGGTCCGCGCCGTCCAGGCCTCGCCCTCCAGGGCCGCCTCGGTGGACAGGGCACGGACCGGGGTGGCGGCCACGCCGCCCAGACCGATCCGCGCCTTGCGGACGATCCCGTCCTCGATGTCGAGCGCGAAGGCGACCGCCACGCTGGAGATGTCGTCGAAACGACGCTTGGCGATCTTGTGGAAGGCCGTTACCGGCGACAGCGGCAGCGGGATGCGCACCGCGCGGATCAGCTCGCCGGGACGGCGCACGCTCTGCCGGTAGCCGGTGAAGTAGTCGGCCAGGGGGACCTCGCGCTCACCGTCGGCGTCTGCCAGCAGCAGGGAGGCCTCCAGCGCGAGCAGCACCGGCGGACTGTCGCCGATGGGGGAGCCGGTACCCAGGTTGCCGCCGAGGGTCGCACTGTTGCGGATGAGCCGCGACGCGAACTGCGGAAACAGCTCCGCCAGGAGCGGGACGCTGCCGTCCAGGCGGCGTTCGATCTCGGTGAGCGTCTGCGCCGCACCGATCTCGATGAGGCCGGATTCGATGCGCAGTTCCCGGAGTTCAGGGAGCCGGTCAACCGCGACCACGCAATGTGCCCGCCGGGAACGGATGTTCACTTCCACGCCCCAGTCGGTGCTTCCGGCGACCACGGCGGCCTCGGGCCGCTCGCGCAGCAGTCGTACCGCTTCGGCCAGGGTGCCCGGCCGCAGGAACGCGGCGCCGTCCTGGGCGTACTCGGTGGCGGCGGCCTCGGGCGGGGCCTGCTTGCGGCGCAGCGCCAGTACGTCGTCCTCGGCGGGCGTGCCGACGGCGAACGCGGCGTCACGGATCGGGCGGTAGCCGGTGCAGCGGCACAGGTTTCCGCTCAGCGCGTGCAGGTCGAATCCGTTCGGACCGTGCTCGGAGTCGGAGTCGGAGCCGGAGTGGGTCTGGGAATCGGTGCCGGTGCCGCCGGCCGGGTGGGCGCAGCGGTCGGGCCGGTAGTACTCGGAGGCCATGCTGCAGATGAACCCCGGTGTGCAGTAACCGCACTGGGAGCCGCCGCGGACGGCCATCTCCTCCTGTACGGGGTGCAGCACGGTGGGCGAGCCGCCTTCGCCGACGGTGGCGAGACCCTCGGAGGTGACGACCTCCTGGCCGTCGAGGGCCGCGACCGGAACCAGGCAGGCGTTGACCGCCACCCAGTCGGTGGGCTTGTTCACCCCGGGCCGGGCCACGAGGACCGAGCACGCGCCGCATTCACCCTCGGCGCAGCCCTCCTTGGTGCCGGTGAGGCCGCGGTCGCGCAGGAAATCCAGCACCGTGGTGTGGGCTGCGGCCGGTGCGATCGGTGTTTCTTTCCCGTTGACCGTGATCCGGGCCGCTACCACGGCAGGCCCCCGTTTCGGGGCGCGGTCGATCGGACTGTCCTAGTCGCCATGTGCAGGAGCTTTCTCTTCCAGTCGTCGCAGCTCAATAACTCGGAGCGCGACAAAACGGCACGCAGCGAGGTGCCATAAGTGATGACGGAGGTGGTGGAGGAGGTGGAGAGGTTTCCGGGGCCACGATCGGGCACGCCGGGAAGGGGCTGCTTCAGCAGCCGTGTGCGACACGACCCGGAGCCCAGGCGATCTGGTGAGCGAGGCGAAGCGTTCCGGAGATGGTGGACATCCGACGTCGCCTCCTTCCAGTAGCTCATGGGTCGGTGCGTTGAAGCTACGTTGCCGCAGGTTCGCCGGTCAAGCCGGTGCGTGGGTGGATTCCACGAAGGCCGGCCACTTCGGGCGGCGGGCTCTCGTACGTGAATCCAGTCGTGCGCACGACGGGTCGAGTCCTGGCGCAGAGCCCCTTTCGGGCGGCTGCGCCGGCCTCGTCCTCCGGGAGCGGGCCGCGGCTCGTCCTTCCCCGCACAGTGTTCTTGTGGTGCGAGGAGCACGGTCCGTGTAGCGTCAGCGGCAGCTGTCATGGTTCCGAAGTACCGGTCGCCCGTGAGTGCAACTTTCACGGGCGATTTTGCTGTTCCAGCGTCTCTGAGGACCAGGGCGATCACCTCCGGATCCCGCATGGTGCGGGACCGGTTTCTAGTCCCTTGGAGGACACATGGCCACCGGAACCGTGAAGTGGTTCAACTCGGAAAAGGGCTTCGGCTTCATCGAGCAGGACGGTGGAGGCCCGGACGTCTTCGCCCACTACTCGAACATCGCCGCCCAGGGCTTCCGTGAGCTCCAGGAAGGCCAGAAGGTGAACTTCGACGTCACCCAGGGCCAGAAGGGCCCCCAGGCGGAGAACATCACCCCCGCCTAAGCCTTCCCGCCTCATAGCGGACGCCGGGGTATCAGCGGCGTCCCTGTACGAAAGCCCGGCCAGCCTCGTTTGCTGGCCGGGCTCTTGTATTTCACCAGCCGTTGATCCGGACCGGAGCACGCATCACGCAGAACCGCAGCTTGGGCCCCGACGGTGAGTTCGAGGGGGCGATGACGCCGTTCAGTGTCCGCCGGTGGAGTGAACGCTTCGACGAGAGGCTCCGCCGCGACCTGGAGTCCGGGGCCTGGGACGAACGCTTCGGGCACCTGCGCACGCAGAGGCCTGACCCGAGGCGACGCCACCCGCCCGAAAATCGGTGGAGCGGTGCCCCCGTGGGCCGTTAGCGTGCTCCCGCCCGCAGTCACCCCGTCAAGGACGTGCCGTTGTACACCAAGTGAGATCTCCCGAGCGCTGATCCGTCGCGCGTCGCACCTGTGCGCCGCGCTCCTTTTCGCTGCGGTCTTCTCACTGGAACCGGTGTATCCCCATGTCTGAAAACTGGCTCATTGTCCTGGAACGGCTGTACGCGCGTTCCGCGCGGCCCGAGCTCCTGAACCTGCCGCACGACTACGACCCGGTCCTGGTGGCCGAGTTGCTCCGGGCCCCGGCGCCACGGCGCCGCGGTGTGCGCGGCTCGGGCCGGACCGCGCGGCCGGCCTGGCAGTCGCCGTACGGTCCGCCGCCCCACCGGGCGCACCGCGGCCGGTGGGCGCCGGTGCCGGTACTCGTGAGGCCTCGGCCCGCTCTGCGGCGCGGATTCGTGTGCGGCCGGTGCGAATGACTGACCTCACCTTCGCGCCCGCGCGCCGATGAGTCCGATTTCCAGTCGCGAGGCGTGATGTTCCCCGAGCTGCCTCAGTAGCCGAGGGCGTGTGGGGCCGGGGGATCGCCCCGGCCCCACTGAACGTCACACCGGAGCGCCGTGCTCCTTCAGTGGTCGATCCCCCAGGAAATACGGGACACGGGACTCCGGATCTGGTCGGCAGTCCATGGCGCCCGGCAGGCGATCGGTCGGCCCCGAAGAGCGACCTGCGCGTCGAGGCGCCGCGGGCCGGAAGTTGACATCCGCGACACCCGAGAACTAGCTTCGGATTGCTTGAAGGTATGAACTATCTACATCCTTAAGTATTACCCGTTCTCTCGGTGTCCTGGCCGTCTGGGCGGCACCATCGGAAGAAGGGCCCGGACATGAACCCCGCCGAGCACGGAGCGGCCGTCGCGGCCGAGGCCGCCGTATTCGTCGCCACGGTCACGGCGGTCGACCTGGCCACCCCCGTGCCGACCTGCCCCGACTGGACCCTCGGGGACCTGACGCGGCACGTCGGCAGTGTGCACCGCTGGTTCACCGAGCTGCTCCGCCGGCGCATCCAGCAACCGCCGGCCAGTCGTGCGGTGGACCTGCGCCTGCCGGAGCACCCGGACGGCCTGCCCGACTGGCTGGCCGTGAGCGCGGGGGAGGCGGCCGAGGTGTTCGCCGCCACCGACCTGGACGCCCCGATGTGGGCCTGGGGAGCCGACCAGCACGCCCGGTTCTGGGTCCGGCGCATGCTCTTCGAGACCCTCGTCCACCGGGTCGACGCCCAGCTCGCACTCGGGCTCGTACCGCACGTCGAACGCGCACTGGCGGTCGACGGCATCGACGAGTTCCTGACGAACCTGCCGTTCGCCTCCTCCTTCGCTCCGCTGACCGCCCAGCTGCGTGCCCCCGGCCGGACCATTCGCTTCAGCTGCACGGACGGCGACAGCGACAGCGACAGCGACAGCGACTGGCTGGTCGGCCTGCGCGCCGACGGCTTCGCACTTGTGGCCGACCCCGCAGGGACTCACGCCGCGGACGCCGCGGTCAGCGGAACGGCCGCCGACCTGCTGCTGCTCCTCTACGGCCGCCTGGACCACCGGAGCGAGTCCTTCCAGCGGCTCGGCGACCAGGCCCTGCTCGGACACTGGTTCGCCAACTCGGCCTTCTGAGCCGCGTCATTGTCCCTGCGGGGGTTTGCCTTCCGCGGCGGACACCTCGACGAACTCCACCTGGCCCTTGGCGTTGAGGCGCAGGATCGGCACGGCCTTGTTGCGCGGATTGCCGTTGTTCTGGAAGGAGATGAACCCGCTGGCCCCGGCCACCTGCTGGGTGCCGTCCATCTGGTGGAACATCCGGGCCACCGCGTCACCGACGACCTGACCCTGCCAGCGGGCGGCCATCTGGATGCCGTGGGCCGCGGCGAGTACCGCGTCGTGGCCCATCAGAGCCCCGCCGTCCTCACGGGAGTCGTGCGGGAACCACTGGTCCAGCAGCCCGCCCGGCTGGAAGTTCTTCGCGGAGGGCGCTGACACCGCTTGTGGCGCGGAGCGGTACATGTCGGGGTGGGCGAGGCCGGTGTAGAGCACCTCGATACCCGTCCCGGCGGCGCGGGCGAGCTCCTCCGCGCTCAGGTTGGTCGTGTCGTCCCCGGTGAACACGGTGAACCGCTGGTCGGTGCAGCTGCGGTTGGCGAGGGAGTCGAGGAAATGCGTGAGGTGCAGACCGCGGCCGGCGAAGTAGACGACTTGAGGGCGCTGCTGGCACAACTGGCCGGACATGTAGTGCAGTTCGTTCTGCCAGGCACTGCTCACGGAGGAGTCGTACGTCATGCTCTCGGCGACGAGCCGGTGCTTGTCGCCCTCCTGGAACGCCTTGGTGAAGGCGGTGCCGAGGGTGGCGGCGTACAGGTCTCCCGCCGCCACGTCCTGGATGACGACGGCGGTGCTGACACCGCGCCGTTTGAGATACCCGGCGCCCGCGTACGCCTCGTCCTCGTTGGTGGGGGCGATCCGGACGAAGCCGTTGATGCCCTGGATGTCCGTGGCGGTCAGCGTGGCACCGACCATGGCGATCCCGTTCTCGGAGAGGCGCTTGATGGCCGCGAGGTTCTCGTCGGTGCTGGGGCCGAGACCGGCCACCGCGACGAGCCGGTCCGGGGAGTCCTTGCGGGCGATCAGTTCGTCGACGGTGTGCTTCCACTGCGTGGACCTGCTGCCCGGGTTCGCCATCAGCAGACGGATCTTGGGGGTGCCGGCGAGGTCGCCCTGGTTGTGCCGGTACTGGGCGAGGTAGGCGCCCTGGAGTTCGTGCCGGACGCCCTCGGCGGAGTTGCTGTCCTCGGAGCTGCTGGTGAACGAGGTGAAGTAGGCGACGCTGACGTACGGTTCCTTGTCCGCGTTGGCGAGGACCCGGCGGTTCTCCTCCTCGATCTTCCCGCTGACGGCGTCGAGGTGCGGGGCGAAGACGTAGGAGCCGTCGCTCACTCCGACGCACTCGTCGTCCGACCCCTGTTCGACGACCCCGTCGGCGCACCGGGCCTGGCGTTCCTGCAGCCAGCCCACACCCAGCCAGAGCGCGGCGACCAGGGCGACGGCCGCCGCGGTGGCGAGCGCGACACGGCGTACGACGTGCAGGGGCCATTCGAGTCTGGGCATGCGCTCAGCCCTCCCAGCCGACGGTCTGGGGATCGTGCCAATGACGGTACCGTTCAGCCTCGTTGAACAGGACCACGATGTCGTTCCTCCGCAGTTGGGACAGCTGGGTGTAGCCGTCGGCGATCAGGTCGCCCAGGCGCATGGCGGGGTCCGCGAGCGGATCGCTCCACACCCAGCGGGTGGTCACCAGGGTGTGGATCACCGTCTCGGTGTCCATCACGCGCCCGGGCCGGCGCGGGGCTAGCCCGGCGAGCAGCTCCAGCGGTCCGCTGTCGGTGGGGAGACGGTTCGGGGCGGCGGTGATCGCGTCGAACTCGGAGATCCACTGGGCGGCCGGTACGGCGGCGAAGCGCCGGGTCAGGTGGGCGGTGACCTCCTCGGTCCGTCCGAGGGCGAGCTGGTGGTACATCTCCTGCACCGGCTTGCCCTCCTCGCGGTAGTACTCCGCGAGGAGTTCGTGCGCGGCGTCCCAGCCGTCGGGGCGCGCGGCCAGCCGCCACAGGAGCAGCCGGCGCAGCCACGGGTGGAGTACGGGGACGACGGCGACGGGCCCGGTCAGCAGCCAGCGGGCCCGGACGTCCCCGAACAGGGAGTCGTCGGAGCTGAGCAGCCGCGTGGCGACGGAGAAGTCCCGGGCGGCGGCGCACTCGGCGAGCGCCGCGCGCCGGGTCCCGTCGAAGTCGCGCAGGAGATGGCCGAGGGCGGTGTCGGCGAGGGTGGCGGAGTCCTCCCCGGTGCGCAGCGGCCGGTCGGGCAGGGTGCGCAGCCAGCGGTCCTGCAGGGATCCCGGATCCGGGGGCGGCCCGGCCTGGCGCAGTACGTCGAGCACCTGGTGGACTCCGCGCGGCAGCCCTCCGGTGAGCCGGTGCACGAAGGGGGTGAGGCGGGTCAGCGGGGCCAGGTCGCTGTTCCCGCCGAGCTGCAGCTCTATCCGGATCCGTACCTCGTCCAGGTTGAGGTCGCGCAGGCGTAACGGGTACCACCAGCTGTCCTCGCTGTCGCGGGGCGGCCGGTGGGCGTTCCAATCGGCAAGGGAGGCCCGGTCAGGTCCGCGCAGCTGCCAGGGCCAGGAGTCCCCGGTGGCCGGACCCCAGCGGGGCAGCCAGCGGTTGGAGCTGGCGACGACGGTCAGCGGGTCGCTGGCGTGGCCGGCCACGACCGTCTGGTCGTGCCGGGAGCGCAACAGCAGGTCGAGGAAGCGGCGGCCGTAGTCGGTGTGGGAGTTGTCCAGGAGCAGCAGGTAGGAGCGGGGCATGAAGCTGCGCGCGGTGTTGCGTCTGAGGTCCTCCAGGAAAGCCGAGAAGAGGACGAGGTCGAGCCGTTCCTGTTCGTTCTCGTCGCCTTCGTGACGCCAGAGGTTCAGCTCCACGAGCGCCTCCATGGGATCCGCGTTGCGGATCATGGGGTGGCGTCCGTACCAGTGGGCCCCGGCCGTGAGCCGGCCGCCCAGTATGCCGCCGAGCACACCGGGCATGGTGCGGCGGCCGCGCCGCAGGGCGTCCTGGAAGAGGGCCAGGGCGGCGGTGGATGCGCCTTCGGGCATGCCGACCGCGCCCATGCCCACCTCGAAGAATGCGGCCAGGTAGTCGCCGTGCCGGGCCTCGTTCTCCTCCTGGAACCGGTCGAGCTGCTGCTGCACGGCGCGCCGTCCCTCGGCGAGGCTGCGCATGCGCAGCTCCTGGTCGGAGGCGAGCAGGCCGAGACTCAGCAGCGGGAAACGGGAGCGGGCGTAACGGGGCAGCTTGCGCTCCAGCTGGCGGGCCAGGAGGCCGAGGGCGTAGCGCGGCAGCAGGGACTGGGCCCCGCCGAAGTTGACGAAGGCGAACGGGTAGTCGGGCCCGAAGCGCTCCATGAGCGCGCTGTGGGCCTCGCTGGCTCCGCTGCCGGCCGGGCCCAGGAGCACGGTCACGGGCCGCTCGGCCGCCGGGTTCTCCTTCAGGCAGGAGTCGACCAGCGACAGGATGCCGCTGCGGCCCCGCAGGCCCATGCCCGTACCCGGCTCCATCACGTGCGATCCCCCCCCAGGACTACGCTTCGAGGAGTAGAGCCTGCCATCCGGAGCCGGAGTCAGACAGGGGTTTCCGCACCTTGATTTGGCGGAGCGCCTTGCGGGACACCGCGTTGCCCAGCAGTTGGGCCGAGGCCCTAGCGCCGAGTGCCTCGGGTACGAGGACGGTGAGCAGGATCCGCAGCGGGCCCGCTCCCATGGAGCGTGCCGCCTCGATCACACCGGGTTCGACGGTGAGCAGATCGGACTCCACGATGCGGGCGACCCCGAACGTCGCGACGACCGTCATCGGGAAGGACCCGCAGGTGCTGCTTCCTCGTGCTCCGACTCCCTTTTCGGGAGACTGCGGTGGCGATCCGGGCGGCTGGCGGCGGCCCGCGCACGCGGCACGAAGGTCGTGAACGTTCACGTGGGCGTCAAGGAGCCGGGGGCAGGCGGCTGGCCGTTTCCCAGGGCGGGGGCGAGGTCGAATCGGTCCAGGCGGCCAGGGCTTCGCCGTCGACGCAGATGATGCCGCGGCCGGCGGCGTACTCGAGGGCGGGGGCGGTGCAGGAGCTCGTGGTGACGAGGATCGCCACGTCGGCGTGGTGGACGGCGAAGCAGGTGCCGCCGAATCGCTGCAGGTCCTGCGAGCCGACGCGGTTGGTGTCGGCGTAGTGCTTGCACTGGACGACGACTCGGAGTCCGTCCGGGGTCGTGGCGATCACGTCGGCGCCCAAGTCGCCCGCACCGCCGACCACTTCGACGGGCGTGCAGCCGTCGCGGGCGCACAGCGCGGCTATCGTGTGCTCGAAGCCGTCGGCGTCGACCGCGGCGTGGTCCAGCGCACCGGCGTCGACGTCCGGTACCTCCCGTACGGCGGGCGCGTCCACCATCGCGGTCACCTCGCGCGGGTACGGTGCCGGGGCGCCGGCCGGGCGGGCGGTGGAGCGGTGCCGGACGGGAGACACGCTCCACCAGGCCAGCGCCACCCCGACCACGAGGACCACGGCCGTGAGGACGGGCACGACCGGCACCCCCGCCCCGGCCGCGCCGGTGGCCTTGAGGAAGACGGCCGGGCCGCCCACGCAGATTCCGACGAGCCCCACGGCCAGCACCACATCGCGCCCGGACGACGCGGATTCGCGCCCGGCCGTCGTCCTGCTTCCTTCCCCCGGCAACGTCATGCGGGAGCCCTCCCTCGATCGGTTCGGACACGCGGCGGGCCCGGAGCCCTGGCGGCCCGGAGCCCTGGCAGGCCCGGACCCTGACGGGTCCGGACGCACCGCGGTCCCGGACCGTCAGGGGTCCGGGACCGCGGCGGACGCCGGTGGTGCCGGGTCGGTGGTGGGGTTCCCCGCACCCGCCGACGGCCCGCCTGCCCCGCACCCGGCGCTTCAACCCCCGCGGGCCGCCGTCCGTCCGCCGACCGCCCTGCCCGGCGCCCGCATGGTCGGGGTCGGGCAGGGCAGGTGCGGGGCGACGCGAACGGCGGAGCGATGGGCGGCGGCATGCGAAGCGTAGGAGTGGAAGAAGAGCTGTTGCTGGTGGACGCCCGCAGCGGTGAGCCGCTGGCCCTGTCGGGGGCCGTGCTGGCGGCCGCGGACCGGTCCGCCGGACAGCGGCCGGGGGGCGGCGAGCCGCAGGGGCACACCTTCGAGAAGGAACTGCAGAAGGAGCAGCTGGAGTTCGCCACGAGACCGGTCACGGAGATGGGCCAGCTGCTCGAGGAGATCATCCGCCAGCGGGCGGAGGCCGCCCGGCACGCCGAGTCGGCGGGGGCGCTGGTCGCGGCCCTCGGCACCTCCCCGCTGCCGGTCCGGCCCTCCTTGAACACGGGCAAGCGGTACGAGTGGGTCGGCGAACAGTTCGGCCTGACCGCGCAGGAACAGCTGACCTGCGGCTGCCACGTCCACGTGTCCGTGGAGTCGGACGAGGAGGGCGTCGCCGTCCTGGACCGGATCCGTCCGTGGCTGCCCGTACTGACCGCGATGAGCGCGAACTCGCCGTTCTGGCAGGGCGAGGACAGCGGGTACGGCAGCTACCGCAGTCGGGTGTGGAACCGGCTGCCGTCGGCCGGGCCCACGGACCTCTTCGGGTCCGCCGACCGGTACCACGAGCAGGTGCGGGCCATGCTCGAGACCGGCGTGCTGCGCGACAAGGGGATGGTGTACTTCGACGCCCGGCTGTCCGCCACCTATCCGACGGTGGAGGTCAGGGTCGCGGACGTCTGCCTCGAGGTGTCGACCCCGGTCCTCCTGGCGGCCCTGGTGCGCGGCCTGGTCGAGACAGCCGCCCGTGCGTGGCGGGACGGGCAGCCGCCGGCCAGGATCGGTACGGGCCTGTTGCGGCTGGCGGCCTGGCGCGCCGGCCGCTCGGGGCTGGACGGCCCGCTCGTCAATCCCGTGACGATGCGCGAGACGTCGCCGGCGAGGGCCGTCGAGGCGCTCCACGCCCACGTCCGCGAAGCCCTGGCCGACCAGGGCGACGACGAACTCGTGCGTGAGGGCATCGCCCGTCTGCTGGAGCACGGCAACGGTGCGCGCGTCCAGCGCGGACTGCTGCGTACGCAAGGCACGCTCGGCGCCGTGGCCACCCGCTGCGCGGAGATCACCGCCGCCGCACGGGCCGCGGACTGAGGCGGGGTGTCGGTGCCGGCCTTCGAACAATCTTGGTACTGCCCCGTTTGAACGGTCAGATCCCGGCCACAAGCGGGACAGGGAGCCCGCGGCGGTGAGCGGCGCGGGGTCCCGAGCGGGCCCGAGCCGCGTGGTGGCACCCCCCCCCGCCATCACGCGGCCGGCGCTCCGACGGCCCGGCCCCGGGAGGGCCGGGGCCGGCCGGGGCCTTTGGCAGACGGCGCCTGCAAGACTGCCGGCATGGATATCGATCGCAGGAACAATGTCACCGTCACCGGTAACCCCCAGGGTCCGACGGTGGTCCTGGCGCACGGGTTCGGCTGTGATCAGAACATGTGGCGGCTGACCGTGCCCGCCCTGATCGACGACTACCGCGTGGTGCTGTTCGACTACGTGGGTGCGGGCCGCTCCGACCTGTCCGCTTTCTCGGAGGACCGGTACAGCTCCTTGGCGGGCTACGCCAGGGACGTGGTGGAGGTGTGCGAAGCACTCGACCTGCGCGATGCGGCGTTCGTCGGGCATTCGGTCAGTGCGATGATCGGGGTACTGGCCACCGGCCTGGCCCCGGAGCGGATCGGGGCCCTCGTCATGGTCGCGCCCTCTCCGCGGTACATCGACGACGGGAACTACCGGGGCGGGTTCAGCGCGGGGGACATCGACGAGCTGCTGGACTCCCTGGAATCGAACTACCTGGGCTGGTCGGCGGCGATGGCGCCGGTGATCATGGGGAACGGGGACCGGCCCGAACTGGGGGAGGAGCTGACGAACAGCTTCTGTGCCACCGACCCGGACATGGCGCGCGTCTTCGCCCGGGCGACCTTCCTGTCGGATTCGAGGGACGACCTGAAGAGCGTGAGCGTGCCGACGCTGGTGCTGGAGTGCGTCCAGGACGTCATCGCGCCCCGCGAGGTCGGTGACTTCGTCCACCGGGCGATCCCGGGCTCCGAGCTGATCACGCTCGACGCGACGGGGCACTGCCCGCACCTGTCCGCGCCCGAGGTCACCAACGAAGCGATCACCCGTTTCCTGGCCGGCCTGCGGTGATGTGCCGCACCGGGCAGCTTCCCGGGGCGAACGGCCCCGGCAACGAGGAAGCATCGGACGCGGCGTTCGCCGCGCTCCTGGAGGACAGCGCCGAGGAACTCTACGAGAACGCGCCGTGCGGGTACCTGTCCACGCTGATGGACGGCACCATCGCGAAGATCAACGGCACGCTGCTGGAGTGGACCGGCCTCGACCGGAGCGCGGTGGTGGGCCGGATGCGGTTCACCGACCTGCTGACCGTCGGCGGCAGGCTCTACCACGAGACGCACTTCGCACCGCTGCTGCGGATGCAGGGAGAGATCGGCGGCATCGCCCTGGAGATCAAGCGGGCCGACGGAACCCGGCTGCCGGTCCTGGTCTCCTCCGTGGTCAAGCGCGGTGATTCCGGTGACCCGCTGCTGATCCGCACCACCGTCTTCGACGCCCGCGACCGCCGTGCCTACGAGGAGGAACTCCTGCGCGCCCGGAAGGCGGCCGAGCAGGCGCACCGAGAGGCCGAAGCCGACCGGGCCCGCCTGCAGGACGCCCTCGCCGTACTCCAGGCATCGCTGCTGCCCGACACCCTCCCGCCGATCCCCGGCATGGAAACGGCCGCCCACTACCGCACCGCCTCCCCGGACCGGCTCGGCGGCGACTTCTACGACGTGTTCCCGATCGGCAGCGGACGCTTCGGCTTCTTCCTCGGCGACGTGTGCGGCAAGGGCCCCCAGGCCGCCGCGGTCACCTCATTGACCCGCTACACCCTGCGCGCCGCGGCCCTGCACGACCCCGACCCCCTCGCGGCGCTGTCCACCCTCAACAAGGTGCTCCACGAGCGGTACGCCGACGGCGACCCCCGCTACTGCACGGCCGTCGTCGGCACCCTCGATCCCGACCTCACCACGGGGCGGACCACCGTCCACCTCGCCTCGGGCGGCCACCCCCCGGCCCTCGTCCTGCGCGCCGACGGCACGGCCGGCTTCCTGGCCACCCCCGGCGGGCTCCTCATCGGCGTCCTGCCCGCGGCGAAGTTCACCGCCGCCTCCACCGTCCTGGGCCCCGGCGACACGCTCCTCCTCTACACCGACGGCCTGACCGAAGCCCGCACCGGCCAGGACCGTACGACCCTGTACGGGGACGAAGCCCTGCGCGAGTTCGTCTCCGGCCATGCGGGCAGGCCCCCGGGGACCGTCATCCGGGCCCTGGCCGGCCTGCTGGACGAGTTCGCCGACGGCCTTGACGACGACACCGCCCTCCTCGCCCTCGGTGTCCCCGCCCCCACCCCAGCGACCGGGAAACCGCGATGAGCACGCTGGACACCACCGGCGGGCTTCTCGCCGGAAGCGTGACCGCCGTGTACTCGTTCGGTAACACCCGTATGCGGTGCGTGACCAGTGGGGAGAAACGTAGCGTTGGCGCCGGAGGGACGACTCGGTCGGCGTTCCGACATTCGAGAGTCGACAGCGGCCGCGTACGGCCGGCAACGGGGGAACACCATGAACGCTGCTATGAGCGGTAAGGGCGGTAGGAGCCGGCAGGGCCACAGGAACTGGAAGGCCTGCGTCTTCGGGGCCTCGACGATCGCCGCGCTGCTCGTGTCCACCGCCTGCTCGCCGGGCGCGGCCGAGGGACCGGGCGCCTCCAACACCTCGGACCGGCCGAGCACGCCGAGCACTCCGACCGTGACCGGCCCCACGAGTACGCCGCGGCCCAGTGTGACACCCACGACGAAGCCGAGTCCCGGTTCGAGCAGCACCGGAGGCAACACCGCCGCCGCGTGCACCAAGGCCGACCTCACGATCTCCGCCGAGAGCCAGGAGGAGAAGGGCGCGCCCGTCCGGCACATCCTCCTCACCGCCACCAATACCAGCGGCAAGGCGTGCAATGTCTACCGCTACCCCTATGTTCAGCTCGGTGGTGCCAACTCGACGGTCACCGACATCAAGGACAGCGCCGAGCCCGGCGAGCCCCCCACCACGCTCGCTCCCGGCAAGCAGGCCTACGCGGCGCTGCTGCTCAACGGCCCGATGGACGAGGCCCCGGCGAAGACCATGACCGTCGCACTCCAGGGCCGCGGCGCGGGCAGCAGCGGGGGCACCCCGATCGACGTCGCGCTGCCAGGCGTCGACACCCTGTTCTACAACGACTTCGCCCGTGTCACCCACTGGACGACCGCGTCGGGCTACGCCCTGCGCTTCATCATGTCGTCGTGACCGACTCGGGGTCCCGACGAGTTCACGGCCGTCGCGGCGCGCTGCACCGTGGACCTGCCGGTGCCGTCAGACGATCCGCCGGGCCAGCACCTGTCCCGGCCAGGCCCCGGACAGGAAACGGGTGGCGGGGGCGAAGCCGTTGCGCTCGTAGTACGCGACCAGCTCGCCTCCGCCGCCCGCCCAGCAGTCGACCCGCAGCAGGGACACGCCCGCCCGTCGGGTCTCCTCGGTGGCATGGGCCAGCAGCGCCGCCCCGATGCCCAGACCGGCGTGCCGGCGGTCGGAGATCAGCAACCGGACGTACCGCTCGGGTTCCGCGGCCGGCGCGATCGGCATCTGCGGGCTGGGTCCGCTGTCCAGCACCACGGCTCCGACAGGCGTCCCGTCCAGCTCCGCGATGTACGGGGCGTTCTCGGTCGTGTACCGCTCCACCCGCTCCGGCCCTCCGGGGTTCTGCGAATACGGTGTCGTGCCCCACTGCTCGGTGTTGCCACGCCCGTTCATCCAGACCACAGCGGCGTCGAGCATGTCCAGAATGGCCGGTGCGTCGGCCGGGCCGCCTGGCCTGATCGTTATGCCATGGGTGTCGTCCATGGCGGAAGTTTACGATCAGTCGTGCGGCGGCCGCCCGCTCCGTCCCGGTACCGAAGCCGCGCGGTACGTTGCGCATGCGTCGGGGACACACCGCGCCCACTGGCTAGGCTTCGGACATGCGTGTACTGATCGTGGAGGACGAGCCCTACCTGGCCGAGGCCGTCCGGGACGGTCTGCGGCTGGAGGCGATCGCCGCCGACATCGCGGGCGACGGCGACAGCGCCCTGGAACTGCTCGGCGTCAACTCCTATGACATCGCGGTACTCGACCGCGACATCCCCGGCCCCTCGGGCGACGAGGTCGCCCGGCGCATCGTCGCCTCCGGCAGCGGCATCCCGATCCTGATGCTCACCGCGGCCGACCGGATCGACGACAAGGCCTCCGGGTTCGAGCTCGGCGCCGACGACTACCTCACCAAACCGTTCGAGCTGCGGGAGCTCGTCCTGCGGCTGAGGGCGCTCGACCGCAGACGCGCGTACGCCCGGCCCCCGGTCCGCGAGATCGCGGGGCTGCGGCTCGATCCCTTCCGCCGCGAGGTCTTCCGCGACGGCCGCTACGTGGCGCTCACCCGCAAACAGTTCGCCGTACTGGAGGTCCTCGTCGCGGCCGAGGGCGGGATCGTCAGCGCCGAGGAGCTGCTGGAGCGGGCCTGGGACGAGAACGCCGACCCCCTGACCAACGCCGTCCGCATCACCGTCTCCGCACTGCGCAAGCGGCTCGGCGCACCATGGATCATCGCCACGGTGCCCGGCGTCGGCTACCGCATCGACACGCAACCGGAAGCCGGAGCCGGGGGAGGGGACCGTGGCTAGGGCGCCCGGACTGAGCGCTCGAGTCAAGCTCACCCTCAGCTACGCCGGGTTCCTCATGCTTGCCGGCGTCCTGCTGCTCTCGGCGGTGTGGGTGTTCCTCCTGCGTTACGTCCCCGATCGCGCGATGCTCATCAACCCCGATGACAGACCCGCGAACGGTGTCTTCCCCGTCCGGTCCGCCCTCCTGGACGTCTTCGCTCCGCGAGCGGTCGCCGTCCTCGCCTTCCTGCTGGTGGTCGGCCTCGCGGGCGGATGGATCCTCGCCGGCCGGATGCTCGCGCCGCTCACCCGGATCACGGATGCGGCACGGACGGCCGGGAACGGGTCGCTGTCACACCGGATCCGGATGGAGGGCCGCCAGGACGAGTTCCGTGAACTCTCCGACGCCTTCGACTCGATGCTCGAACGACTCGAGTCCCACGTCGCCGAGCAGCAGCGGTTCGCCGCGAACGCCTCCCACGAGCTGCGCACCCCGCTGGCGATCTCGCGGACGCTCCTCGACGTGGCCCGCGAGGATCCCACGCGGGACCGCGCCGAACTCCTCGAACGGCTACGGGTCGTCAATACGCGGGCGATCGACCTCACCGAGGCCCTCCTGCTGCTGAGCCGCGGCGACAGCGGGAACTTCCGCCCCGAGAGCGTCGACCTCTCCCTGATCGCCGAAGAGGTCGCCGAAACTCTGCTCCCCCTCGCCGAGGAGCGCCGCATCACGCTCGACGTCACCGGAGGGGAGGCCCGGACCAACGGGTCCGCGGAGCTCCTGCTGCGAATGGTGACGAACCTCGTCCAGAACGCCGTCGTCCACAACCTCCCGGCCGGCGGCAGTGTCACGGTCCACACCGAGGCGCACGGCGGCGCGAGCGTGCTGCGGGTCGGGAACACCGGCCGCAGGCTCCCGCCGGAACTCGTGCCGACCCTCACCGAGCCCTTCCAGCGCGGCACGGAACGCGTACGCGCCGACGAGCACGCCGGCGTCGGACTCGGCCTGGCCATCGTGCACAGCATCGTCCGCGCCCACCACGGCACCCTCGACCTCGTCCCCGGCTCCGCCGGAGGCCTCCTCGTCACGGTCCGGCTTCCCGGCGCGCCGCAGATCGGCGCGGCGTAGCTCGTCGTGAGCCCGATCAGCCGGAGTCCGAGTCGGAGCCTGGCCGCTTCGGCGAGGACCGCACGCCCATGATCGACATCACGCTCCGGGAGCCGCCGCGGTCCGTGCGTCCGTGGCATAGTCGCGGCAGGGCGGCGGGACGGTCGCTCCGGGCGGACGGGGGCGGGCAGTGGACACAGGGGAGTTCGAGGAGATCACGACCGGGGGCGAGCTGCGCGAGCTGCTCGGTGAACCCACCGCGGTGGCCCTCGGCAAGGAACGGCGGACCCTGCACGACCACCACAGGCAGTGGCTCGCGGCGTCCCCGCTCTGCCTGATCTCCACCTCCGCCGCCGACGGCACCTGCGACGTCTCGCCCAAGGGCGACCCGGCGGGCTTCACCAAGGTCCTCGACGACACGACCCTCGTGATCCCGGACCGCCCCGGCAACCGCCGCGCGGACAGCTACCACAACGTCCTGGCCAACCCGCATGTCGGTCTGCTCTTCCTGATCCCGGGCCGCGGTGACTCCCTGCGCGTCAACGGCCGGGCCAGGCTGCTCCGCGAGGCACCCTTCTTCGACGACCTGACCGTCAAGGGGCACCGCCCCACGCTCGCCCTCCTCGTGGAGGTCGAACAGGTCTACTTCCACTGCTCCCGGGCCTTCGTGCGCTCCGCGCTGTGGAAGCCGGAGACCTGGGACCCCGGGGCGGCCCCCTCCAGGGCGAGGATCTCCAAGAGCCTGGAGCGCACGGAGGAGCCCCTGGAACAGCTGGAGCGCTACTACGGACCCTCGTACGACGAGAAGAACATGTACATCTGAGACCGCGGGTCCGCTGCCGCCGCGGGTCCGCGCCCCGCGGGTCGCAGGGTCTCCCCTCGGGGAAGATACTGAAGGCCACGGTGCGTGGAGGCGACATGCGTGAACCGGAGCATCGCGGCCCGAGGCAGTCCTCGGTCCCCGTGAGCGAAACGGCAGCGCTCGTACTGGACGGCGCAGGCGTGGTCGTGGCCCGTTCGGAGGGGGCCGCGACGCTGCTGGAATGCCCGCCGGGCCAGGTCTGCGCACCCCTTCTGGAGCTGCTGCCAGCAGCCGGTACGGATGCGGGGCCGGCCGGGCACCTGATGGCTGTTCCGGGTGGCGGTCACGAGGGTCGAACGGGTCCGCGAGTCCCGCTGCTCTGCAGGCTCGTCCGGCTGACGACGGCGCACGCCCCGGGCGCGCAGTGGCTCGGCGCGCGGTGGCTCGTCCTGCTCATCCCGGCGGAAACAGCGGTGGAGGCGGCCGCGCGCGATGCGGGGCGGCGTCGCACGGGGCTGTCCAGGGCCGCCGCCACGGGCATCGGTGCCTCCCTGGACGTGACCGAGATGGCCGGGACCCTGGTGAACCTGCTCGTCCCCGATTTCGCCGACCTGGCGACCGTGGACATCGCCGAGCAGGTGCTGGCGGGCGACGAGCCCCCGCACCTCGACACCAGCGGAGACGTCCGCCTGCGCCGGACCGCTGCCGCGCAGAGCCCGGAGATTTCCGCCGAGGACCTCCTGGCGGTGGGGGAGGCGCTTCCTCCCGTCACGGACAGCGCCTTGATGGGTCCCCTCATGAAGGGGCTACCGGTGCTGGTGCCGGACGTCGCCGTCCTGCACGCGGAGCTCGGCGTGGATCCGCAGAGCCTGCCGCTGTTCGTCCCGAGGGGAGCCCACTCCTCCGTAGCGGTGCCGCTCTACGCGCGAGGTCTGATCCTGGGTTGCGTCACGGTCTGGCGCAGCCAGCTGCCCTTCGCGTTCGGCGAGGAGGACGCCGCCCTGCTGCTGGACGTCGTCTCCAGGGCCGCACTCGGTGTGGACAACGCGCGCCGTTTCACCAGGGAGCACCGGTCGGCGGTGGCCCTGCAGCGAAGCCTGCTGCCGCGCTCGGCCCTGGACTGCGCCGCCGCGGAGACGGTGGGTGTCTACCAGCCGGCGGGCGGCGGCATGGGAGTCGGCGGGGACTGGTTCGACGTGATCCCCCTCCCGTCGTTGCGCGTCGCGTTCGTCGTCGGGGACGTCGTCGGCCATGGCCTCGACGCCACCGCGGCCATGGCGCGGCTGCGGACCGCGGTGCAGACCCTCGCCGACCTCGATCTGGATCCGGGTGAGCTCCTCACACACCTGGACGACCTGGTGCTCGATCTCTCGGGCGAGGAGATGGCCGGCGCTTCCCGCTCCGAGACGGCGGTGCTCGGAGCGACGTGCCTGTACGCCGTCTACGACCCGGTGACGAGGAAGTGCGCCGTCGCCACAGCGGGCCATCCGCCGCCGGCCGTGCTGTCGCCGGGTGCGGAGCCGGTCTTCGTCGGCATGATGCCCGGACCGCCCCTGGGCGTCGGTGCGATGCCCTTCGAGGTGACGGAGTTCGCCGTACGGCCCGGCAGCATGCTCGCGTTCTTCACGGACGGACTCGTCGGGAGCCGTGGCGGCGACATCGGGCAGGGCATGGAAAGACTGAGGAGCGCGCTCGCCGGCGTGGACCCGGACCGGACCCTGGGCGAGATCAGCCAGAGCGTGTTCGACAGCGTGCTGCCCCGGGAGCCCTCCGACGACGTCGCCCTGCTGCTCGCCCGCACCCACGCCCTGTCGCCCGACCAGTTTGCCGAGTGGGAGCTCGAGGCCGACCTGTCCCTCGTCGCGCACGCCCGTGAGCTGGTGGTGGGCCGGCTGTCGGAGTGGCAGCTGGACGAGCTCGCCTTCGTGACGGAGCTCGTCGTCAGCGAGCTCGTCACGAACGCGATCCGCTACGCGGGAGGAACGGTCGGGCTCCGGCTGATCCGCGACCGGGTGCTCGTCTGCGAGGTGTCCGACCGCAGCGGCACTCAGCCACGCCTGCGTCGGGCCCGGGAGACGGACGAGGGCGGGCGCGGCCTGTTCCTCGTGGCCCAGCTCACGGACCGCTGGGGCTGCCGGTTCACCGGTACCGGGAAGACCATCTGGACGGAACAGCCCATCGGCGTGCCCTAGGTTCCGCCGTCGAACTCCCGTCCGCCGCGCCCTCGGGCGACGACGGGAGTCCGACGACAGGCCCTAGGTCCTCACGGCGCTGGAGACCGTGTCGAAGCGCATGGTGGTGCGGGACGGCCGGTCGTAGCGGTCCCAGCGCGGCATGGCCGGGTGGTTGGGGTCGCCGGTGCGGACGAACGAGATCCATGCCTGGTTCATGGTCCTGGCGAGGCCGTCCCTGGTCCCGGTGTCCATCCCCGCGAGGAACGGCGCGTGCGACCACTTGTCGAAGTTGTCGAACACGAACGGCAGGTCCAGGCAGTGAGGGGCGCCCAGGCGGCCGTCGTGCGCGGGGGTGGGGAAAGCGAACTCGTACGCCCAGACCGGGCGACCCCGGGCCGCCCGCTCTTCCGCGAACGCCAGGGTGGGCTTCCTGAACAGCTCGTCGGTGGTCAGGTCGATCAGGACATCGACGGGTCGTGCGTCCGGGCGGGCGGACTCGTACGCCGCGTACGCTTCCGCGGCGCCGTCACCGAAGCCGTCCCGTGCCCGGCGGAGCACCTGCTCCCTGGTCGCCGACCGGTACGTCCCGCCCAGTGCGAAGGCGAAGGCGGACTCCTGCGAGGTCCAGCCGATGAGGACGTCGATGTCCGCGCCCGGACCGTCGAGCAGGTTCAGGGCGGGCTGCCGCACTGCGGTCCCGCCGTCGAGCACCGGCATGAACGGTGTGGTCCAGTGGCCCCACTCCGTGGTGGCCGCGAGGAGTTCGGCGGTGGCCTCGACCAGCCGCGGCCACGGCACGGTGCGCAGTGCGTCCTCGTCCTTCGCGCCGACGATCTCCAGATACGCGGCGGTGCGCTCCAGGGCCTCGGCCGGCGTGGCGAGGGGCATGGCGAGCGGGACGCTCTGGAGGACGGCGCGCCGGAAGAGGGGGCGCCCGTCGACTCCGTGGCCCGCGAGCGCCGCGGTGGAAAGGGCGCCGGCGGACTGACCGGCGACGGTGACGTTGCCCGGATCCCCGCCGAAGCCGGCGATGTTGTCCTGGACCCAGCGCAGCGCGGCGAGTTGGTCCGTGAGCCAGGCGTTGCCGCACCCGGAGCCGACTTGCGACGGGAAGGACAGCATGCCGAGCGGTCCGAGCCGGTAGTTGAGGTTCACCACCACCAAGTCGCCGTGGCGCGCGAAGGTCTCGCCGGAGTAGTTCGGCATCGCCCCGGACCCGGAGACGAAGGCCCCGCCGTGGATCCAGACGAGGACGGGACGGCGCGCCTCGTCGGTACCGGGAGTCCACACGTTGAGCGTCAGACAGTCCTCGTCGAAGGGCGGGAAGCCGTGGCCACCGAGTATCGGATCGCCCTCGCGGACGGCCTGCGGGGAACCGGGGGCGTGCGTGGTCGCGTCGAGGGTGCCGCTCCAGCCCTGGTGCGGCTGCGCGGGGCGCCAGCGGAGGGGCCCGATGGGCGGGGCCGCGTACGGCACCCCCCGGAACACGGCCAGGTCACCTTCTACGACGCCGCGGACCGGGCCCGAGCGGGTGTTCACGACGGGCGCGGTGCGGTCCTGGGCGAAACCCATCCAGTGCGTCCTTCCAGACCGGGATCGAGAGCCTTGGGTAACCTCACGTTATTGCGTAATTATGGCGAGCGTCAATATTATTCGATCCCCCGTTGAAGTGGAGGCTCGAATGGCCACGTGGCGCATCGGTACGACGACGGTTCACAAAGTCCTGGAGGCGGAGGTGCCTGCTCTCGTCACCGAGGTCCTGCGGACGGACGACACCGCGCTCCTGAAGCGGTACCCGTGGCCTGCTCCCGACTTCAGCAGGGCGGACGGCACCTTCGTGCTCTCGGTCCACGGGCTCGTCGTGGACACCGGTACGCGCCGGATCCTCGTGGACACGTGCGTGGGCAACGCGCGGGCGTCCGTGCCGTTCCTGCGCATGCTGGACTCGGCGTGGCTCGAGGACCTCACCGCCCTCGGTTACCCCCCGGAGTCCATCGACACCGTGGTCTGCACCCATCTGCACTTCGACCACATCGGCTGGAACACCCGCCTGGTGGACGGGAAGTGGGTACCGACCTTCCCGCGCGCACGTCACCTGGTCACCCGCGTCGAATGGGACCACTGGGCGGGCGAGGCGGATGCGGACCTCCAGGACACGATGCGGCCGCTGATCGACGGGGGTCTCGTCGACTTCGTCGCAACCGATCACCGGGTCTGCGACGGCGTGAGCCTGGAAGCCGCACCCGGGCACACCCCGGGCCAGGTGGCCGTAGTGATCGAATCCGGTGCGGAGCGTGCCGTGATCACCGGCGACCTCGTGCACCACCCGGTGCAGTTCATCGAACCCGATGTGGCCGGTCTCGCCGACACCGACGCGGCACGGGCCGCCGCCACCCGGCGGGCATTCGTCGAGCGGTACGCCGACACGGGGACGCTCGTGATCGGCACGCACTTCCCCGCCCCCACGGCCGGCCTGCTCCGGCGCGGCGGTGACGGGACCGTACGGTTCGTCGCGGCCGGCCCGCGCTGAACCGTGGACTTCCGGCAGCTGACGTACTTCCTCGCCATCGTGGACCACGGCGGCTTCAACCGCGCGGCCGCCGCGCTCTACGTGTCGCAGCCGTCCCTGTCCCAGGCCGTCCAGGCCCTGGAACGCGACGTGGGGAGCAGCCTGTTCCACCGGACGGGCCGCAGGGTGGTCCTGACCGGGGCCGGTACCGCACTGGTGCCACGGGCCCGGGACGCCCTGCACGCGCTGGAACTGGCCAGGGCCAGCGTCGGCGCCGTCCGCGAACTGCGCGGCGGACGCCTGGAGATCGCCGCGATGGCCTCACCCACGATCGAACCACTCAGCACCATCCTCCAGCGCTTCACCGAGCGCTTTCCGGCGGTGTCGCTCAGCCTGCGCGTGGCCCTCACCCGCGAGGACGTCGTCGAGAGGGTGCGCGCGGGCGGCTGCGAACTCGGACTGCTGACCACCTCGTCACCGCTGCCGGACCGGGACGTCGTCCCGCACCATGTCGGGGACGACAGGCTCGTCCTGGTCACCCCGGTGGACGGCCCCTTCCCGCCCGGGCGGCCCGTACGTGCGGAGCGGCTCGAAGGGCACCGGCTGATCGTCGGGCAGCGGGGCACCGGGATCCGCGCCTACGTCGACGACCTGATGGCCCGCGGCATCGACGTCCGCATCGCGGTGGAGACCGAACACCGCATGGCCTTCCTGCCCCTGGTGCTCGCAGGCGTCGGACTGGCGGTGGTGACCCGGTCCTGGGCAGACCTGTCCGAACGGGCCGGAGCCCTTGTCCTCGACCTGGAACCGGCCTGCCTCCAGCACAACGTCCTGGTGAGCCGCAAGGCGCAGCTGACGCCGGCCGCCCGCGCCTTCCTGGAGATCGCGGTCCCGCCGTCCCATAGCGCCGGCCTATGAGGCACATCGGGAATACGTGTTGGACCCGGCCTGCGCCCGATTGCTGGAATACGCCCCATGAAACACCACAGCATCGCCCTCATCCCCGGTGACGGGATAGGCACCGAAGTGCTCCCGGCGGCCCGTGAGGTCCTCGACACCGTCGGGAAGCGCCATGGCATCACCTTCGCCTACGAAGCGTTCGACTGGTCCTGCGAGCGGTACCTGCGTCTCGGATCGATGATGCCCGAGGACGGCCTGGAGCGGCTCCGCCGTCACGACGCGATCCTGCTCGGCGCCGTCGGTTACCCGGGCGTGCCGGACCACGTCTCCCTGTGGGGGCTGCTCATCCCGATCCGCCGGGCCTTCAGCCAGTACGTCAACCTCCGCCCGATCCGCGTGTTCGAGGGCCTTCCCAGCCCCGTACGCGCGGCCGGGCCCGGAGAGGTGGACTTCGTGGTCGTCCGGGAGAACACCGAAGGCGAGTACAGCGAGATCGGTGGCCGGATGAACCGTGGACGTCCCGATGAAATGGCCGTGCAGCAGGCCGTGTTCACTCGGGCGGGAGTGACCCGGGTCCTCGACTTTGCCTTCGCCCTCGCCGAACGGCGCCGCGGTCCCCTCACCTCGGCGACGAAGTCGAACGGCATCGTGCACACCATGCCGTTCTGGGACGAGCTGGTGGCCGAGCGTTCCGCCGGGCACCCCACGGTCGACTGGAATCAGGAGCACATCGACGCGCTGGCGGCCAAGTTCGTCCTCGACCCCGCCCGCTTCGACGTCGTCGTCGCGTCCAACCTCTTCGGGGACATCCTCAGCGATCTCGCGGCGGCGGTGGCCGGCGGCATCGGCATCGCTCCGTCCGCCAACCTCAACCCGGAGGGCGAGTACCCGTCCATGTTCGAGCCGGTCCACGGATCGGCCCCCGACATCGCGGGACAGGGCGTCGCCAATCCGATCGGCGCGATCTGGTCCGCCGCCATGATGCTCGAGCACCTCGGCCACCCCGGAGCCGCGGCCGGGATCACGGACGCCGTAGCCCGTGTCCTGGCCACCACCCAGGTGCGCACCCGCGACCTCGGCGGCCGCGCCTCGACCGCCGAATTCACCTCGGCCGTCCTCCAGCACCTCTGACGGGGCGCCGGGGAGCGGGCCTTCAGGAGGGGGGTGCGAAACGGATCGGGGCCTGGAAGCGGGCCTTGCGGGCGGCGCGGCGCAAGACGGTGAGGACGGCGGGTCCGGCCAGGCAGACGCAGACCAGGTTGGTGACGGCCCGTCCGGTGTCCCAGCCGAGGGAGGTGGCCAGGTCGAAGGCGAGGTAGCGGTGGAACTGCTCGGTGAAGGGGAGACCGGGGAGGTAGGCGATCGAGCTGTTCGGGTCGAGGGAGAAGGGCCAGAAGGAGAGGTTGAGGAGGAAGCCGAAGAGGTACCCCGAGACCGATCCGTAGACCGCGAGCATCGCGACCTCCTTGCGCCCGGTGGCCTTCGGCAGGAATCCGGCGAGCATGCCGACGAAGGCGCAGCCGAACATCTGGTACGGCATCCACGGCCCGACCCCGCCCGTGATGAGGGCGGAGGCGAAGAGCGAGGTGCAGCCCAGGGTGAAGCCGAAGCCGGGGCCGTAGACGCGTCCGGCGAGGACGAGGATGAAGAAGACGGTCTCGATGCCGGCGGTGCCCGCACCCAGGGGCCGGATCGCGGCGTTGACGGCGGACAGGACGCCGAGCATGGCGAGGGCCTTGGAGTTGATGCCGCCCTCGGCGATCTCGGAGATGACGACGCAGAGCACGATGGCGAGCAGGACCCCGAAGATCAGCGGCGGGGCGTAGTTGGAGCCGAACTTCCCCGGGGCGACGAGGAAGGGCCAGAAGAAGGCGACGACTCCGAGGAGGGCCGCCATCGCGATGACTACCGCGGCCCGCGCGTTGATCCGGATGGCGGCGACGCGTGCGGTCATGAGTCCGGGTCCGTCTCGTCGTCGGTGAGGGCCGTGGCCGCCTGCGCGACCGTCAGGAAGGGGAGCGGGGCGAGGATCTTCGCGACCTGCGGGGCGAAGACCGGCGAGGCCACGATGACCTCGGTGGTGGGGCCGTCGGCGACGACGTCCCCCTCCGCCATGACCACGACGCGGTCGGCGGCCCGGGCGACGAACTCCACGTCGTGCGTGGAGATCACGACCGCCCGGCCCTCGGCGGCCAGGCCGTCCACGATCCGGATCAGCTCGCTCTTGGCGCGGTAGTCCAGCCCCCTGGTCGGCTCGTCCAGCAGCAGCACCCGGGGGGCCGCGGTCAGCTGGACGGCCAGGACCAGGGCCAGCTTCTGTCCCTCGGACAGGTCGCGGGGGTGGGTGGCGCCGGGGATGCCCGGTGCCAGCCGGTCCAGGATCGTGCGGGCCCGTACCCCGTCGGCCGGGACGCCGGACTCGGCGTCGGCCTGGTCCAGCTCCTGCTTCACGCTCTCCAGGTAGAGGAGGTCGGTGGGGGTCTGCGGAACCAGGCCGACCAGCTGCCGGGCCTGCGCCGCGGACAGCTTCCGGGGATCCTGCGCCCTGGCGCCCCCGGGCACCCCGACGGCTACGGAACCGGCCTTGCGGGGCCCCGAACCCTGGAGCGCCCAGAGGAGGGAGGACTTCCCGGAGCCGTTGCGGCCCATGAGCGCGGTGATCTCGCCGCCGTGCAGGGTCAGGTCGACCTCACGGACGGCCGGTACGCCGTGGTAGGCGACGGTCACGCCGCGCGCGGTGAGGAGTTCCGGCCGGTCCGGGGCCGGGGCGGGCCGAACCGGCGGGGGAACGGTGCCCGACAGCCGGGTCCGCAGGGGGGCCGCGGCCCGGCGGGCGTCGCGGACCGACAGGGGCAGCGGGGTCCAGCCCGCTGCCCGGCCCAGCTCCACGATCGGCGGTGCGATGGACGACGTACGGAAGATCTCGGCCGGTGTGCCCGGTACGACGAGGCCGTTGCCCGGGAGGTGGATGACGCGGTCGGCGTACTGGACGACGCGCTCAAGGCGGTGCTCGGCGAGCAGGACGGTGACGCCGAGGTCGTGGACCAGGCGGGTGACGGCGGCCAGGACCTCCTCCGCGGCCGTCGGGTCCAGGGCGGAGGTGGGCTCGTCGAGGACCAGCACCCGGGGATGGGCGGTGAGGACCGAGCCGATGGCTACGCGCTGCTGCTGGCCACCGGACAGCTCGTGCAGGGACCGGTGGCGCAGGTCGGCGAGGCCCAGCAGGTCGAGGGTCTCCTCTACGCGCTTGCGCATGGTGGCCGGCGCGATGGCCAACTGCTCCATCGCGTAGGCGAGTTCCTCCTCGACCGTGTCGGTGACGAAACCGTCCAGCGGGTCCTGTCCGACCACGCCGACCACGTCGGCGAGTTCGCGGGGCGGGTGGTCGGCGGTGTCGCGGCCGTCGACGGTGACCCGTCCGTAGAGGGTGCCGCCGGTGAAGTGCGGGACGAGGCCGTTGACCGCGCCGAGGAGCGTGGACTTGCCGACGCCGGTGTGGCCGACGACCAGACAGAGCTCTCCCTCCTCGACCGTGAGGTTCACGTCGCGCAGTACGGGCTCGGCCGTGTCCTCGTACTGGACGGTGACCTGGTCGAAGGTGATCACTTGGATTCCTCGGTGCGCTGTGCCGGGACGGCCGGCCGGGCGGGCGGTGCGGGGGGCGGGGCCAGGAAGCCGGCCGTCCCCGCGAGCAGGATCGCGGCGGCCGGGACGAGCGGCAGGGTGGGCCAGCCGAGCGGATAGATGGAGGGGTTGAGCTCGGCGGCGTTGAAGCCGACGTTGGTGAAGAGGAGCACGGCCGAGAGGACCCCGCAGCCGGCCACGGCCCACTCGGCGAGGTGCCAGGGGTCGGGCCGGTACGTGGTGCGCGTGATGCGGCGACCGCCGAGCCGGAGCCCCGCGAAGCACAGGAGGGCGCCGGCGCCCATGGCGGGCAGGCCGAGCAGCTTCGGCGCGGTGGCGTCGAGGAGTCCGTAGGCGCCGGCGCACAGCCCGCACATGCCGAGCAGGATGAGGGCGCCGGTGGCCCGGCGCGAGCGGCGGGTGGCGGTGCCCGCGCGGCCGTAGCCGCGGGAGTCCATGGCGGCGGCCAGCCGCAGCGAGCGCTCCAGGGCGTCCTCCAGGACGGGGACCACGATCCCGCGAAGGGCGCGGAGCCCCTTGGAGCGCCCGGCCCGCAGCCGCTTGGCCCGGTGTACGCGCTGCACGCTCTGGACGAGCTGGGGCGCGACGCTGATGGACACGGTGACGGCGACGCCCAGTTCGTACAGGGCTCCGGGCAGTACGCGCAGGGCCCGTTTCGGGTTGGCCAGGGTGTTGGCGGCGCCGATGCAACAGAGCATGCAGGCGAGCCGCAGCCCGTCCGTGGCGGCGGAGAGCAGCGCCTCCAGGGAGACCGGGCCGCCGAGCTGGATGCCCGCGTACCAGTCGGGGGTCGGGACGTGGGGGAGGGAGAAGAGGAAGTGGTCGCGGGGGGTGATGCCGGTGGCGAAGACCGCGCGGAAGGTCACGCGGATCGCCACGACGCTGAGCGCGAGGTAGAGGTAGTACTTGAAGCCGCGGGCCCACGGGGCGTCCGTGCGGCGCATGGTGATGACGTAGCCGAGGACCGCGAGGACCAGGAACAGCAGGAGCGGGTTGTTGGTGCGGCTGACGGCGGTGGCGAGGGCGAGGGCCCAGATCCACCAGGCGACGGGGTGCAGGGTACGGGGCAGCCGGCGGCCGCCCGTGTCCGGCGCGATGCCGGACACGGGCGGCTTCGCCACGGCCGTGGTGGTGCGTGGCACGCGGCTACTCCGTACGTCGGCGGCGCCTGGCCGCGGACACGGCGGCGGCGCCGAGCAGCAGCACCAGCGCTCCGGTGGCGACGGCGGGCAGGTACGAGCCCGCGTCATGGGCGGCGTCGGCGGCGGGAGCCGCGTCGACGACCCGGGGGCCGGGTGCGGGAGCGGCCCCGGCCGGGGCAGTGGACGACGGCGCCCCTGAGGGGGTGGGCGAGGTGCTCCCGAAGGGGCTCGCCGAGGGCGAGGGGCTCCCCGGGGCCGTGGGGCCCGGGGGAGGTGTCGTCGCCGGCCGGTCGGCCGGGGGCGGGTCCTCCGGCCTGGGACCGGTGTCGACGCCTGGCGGCAGGGGCGCCGCGGTCCGGGTGTCCGTGGGGGCGGGCCCGCCGGAGGGCCTGGTGTTCCTGGCGCGGAGCTGGTCGGGGGTGACGGTCGGCTTGCCCTTCGTGCCCTCGATGTTCGTGCCCCCGAAGATCCACAGGTCCACGCTGCCCGGCCTGGGCTTGTAGAGCATGGCGCCGAGCTGGCTGTACTCCCAGGTGTCCTGGCCGGGGTTCGCGTGCCAGTACGACCAGTAGGCGGATGCGGGCGGGGTCAGGACGCAGTCGTCCTGCTGAGGGGTCGGGTACTGCTTGCCGCTCTGGAAACCGCTGTAGCCGATGCGGCAGATGAAGGCGGGGCCGTCGTGGCCGGTGCCGGTGGTGGCCCAGCCGCCCTGGTTGAGGAGTTCGTAGCCGGTGGTGGGCGTCGTACCGCAGGAGCGGTAGACCGGCCCGCCCCAGCGGCTGAAGTCCACGGCGAGCACGACGCCCGACGAGGTGGTGCACTGGCCCATCGGCTGCGGGGCGGCGCCCGCCGGGGCGGCGGTGGCTGTGAAGGCCGCCACCGTCAGCCCAAACGCGGCGGCCGTGCGGGCCAGGGCCCGCAGGAGGCGGTCTCGGCTCATGCCCCGCTCCCGGGGGTCCCGCGGTGGCGCCTGGCGGCGCGGGTGACGGCCCAGCCGCCGAGGGTCAGGACCAGGGCCGCGGCGGCGAGTCCGCCGACCTGGGCACCGGTGGAGGCCAGGCCCCCGCCGCCCGGGCCGGTACCGCCCGCACCGCCCGCGTCCTCGCCCGGGGTCACGATGACGGGCGGCGACGGGGTGCCGGAGGGCTGGACGGAGGTGCTGGGGACGGGCTGCGGGGTGGTGCCGTTCAGGTCGCGCGTCAGCAGGCCGAAGGAGATGCCGGTGGCGCCGCCCGCTGCCTGGGTGGAGGCACGGACGTCGGAGCCGGGCTGGCCACCCTTGGCGATGGTGAAGCCGCCGTCGGAGTTCTGCTGGGAGGCCAGGAACTTGCGGGCCTTGGCGATCTGGGCACCGTACTTCGGCGCGTCCAGGGAGAGGCCCTGCACGGCGAGCGCCGCGGAGTTGACGGAATTGCCGGACGCGCCGGGGAAGCCGCCGTCCGCCCTCTGCTGCCCGGCCAGCCAGGCGAGGCCCTTGTCCACGGCCGCCTGCGAGCCGGCGTCGGGCAGCAGGTCCAGGGTCATCGCGGCCATCGCGGTGGAGTCGACCTCGGCGTCGCTGGGTTCACCGATCAGGCTGACCCAGCCGCCCGAGGGGTCCTGGAGGCTCCGGAGGAAGGTGATGGGCTCGGCCGCGGCGGCCGTCGCGCCCGCGCGGAGCTGGGCCATGACACCCAGGGACTGGGAGAACACCGAGGTCGCGTAGGCGTAGTTGCCCTTGGCCGCACACTGCTTGGGACTGTCGGTCCTGGCCGTGCAGGTGCCCTGGGCGAGGGCCGCGATCAGGTCCTGGCCGGCGAAGTTCCGGGGGTCGCGTCCCACGGCCTCGGCGAGCAGGGCGGTCTTGCCGATGGAGCCGCCGGCCGCGTACTTGGTGCCGATGAGGGTCCAGTCGTGGATGCCGCGGTTCTTGCCGTCCCGGCCGCCCTTGTCGAGGAAGTCGACGATGTTGCGCAGGGTTGCGTTGTCCGTGCCGGTGGCGGCCAGCGCGTAGGCGCCGTCGATGGTCAGGCCGTAGTCGGCGAAGCCGGTGCCGGGGCCGCTCTCGTAGTAGTGGCCCTGGATCAGCCGGCTGTGGTCGGTGAGGTAGGCGGTCGCCTTCCTCAGGTCGGGCCCGGCACCGGCCGGAGGCGTGGCCGGCGGGGTCGTGGGCGGCGCCGTGGTGGGCGGCGGTGTCGTCGGCGGGTCGACCTTCTTGGTGGTCAGCGTGACCAGGTCGCTCCTGGCGGCCGCGAGGGCGACCGTGGAGGTGGGGAACAGCCGCGACTCGGTGTCGTCCTCCTCGAAGCCGAAGCCACCCGCGGGGAACTGGTGCCTGGAGAGCCAGGAGACGCCGGCGTCCGCGAAGGCGTCGTCGCCGAGGGCGCGCAGGGCCTGGGCGGCCCAGGCGGTGGAGGCCGGGCTGCCGGTGGTCAGGTAGGCGGCGGAGGGCCAGGCGCCGGTCGCCAGCTGGGACTTCTTCAGGTATCCGCGGGCCTTTTGGACGACCGCGTCGTGCCCGCCGGCACGGCGCAGGGCCAGGCTGATCAGACCGGTCGAGTTCGCGTCGCTGTCGCACCAGCCGCCCGCGCGGATGAGGATGCTGGTGAAGCCGCCGTCCTCGCACTGGAGGGCCGCCAGCCGGTTCACGGCGTCGGCGGGCGGCGTCACGCCGCCGCTCAGCAGGGCGATGACGGCCATGGCCTGCGCGTCGGACTGGCCGGTGGTGCGGAAGTCGCCCTTGGTGAGGCAGCCCTCGATCGGGTCGCCGTCACCCACGTCCCTGGGGCAGACGTACTTCACGAGGTCGCCCAGGAGGTCGTGCCCGCCGAACGCCCGCGGGTCCTTGCCGGTCGCCTCGGCGACGAGGGCGAGGCGCGCGGCGGCGGTGGCGTCGGGTATCCCGTCCTTGCCCGCCGGGTAGGCGTACGCGACCGTCTGCGCGGGAGTGGCGAGGAAGTCGGCGGCCTTGCGGGCGGCCGGGCTCTTGGCGTCGCCCGCGGCCAGGGCGAAGACCACCTCGGTGGTGAAGAAGTGGTTCGGGGCGGTGGCACCCGCGTCCACGACCCGCTCGCCGTCGGTGAGCCTCCCGGTCAGCCAGCGGGTGGCGGCGGGGAGGTCGACCGACCCGGCGGGCACGCCGGGCGGGGCGGTGGGGACCGTCGGGTCGGGGGTGGAACCGCCCCCGACCCGTACGTCGTCGGGCGAGAAGGCGGGCTTGCCCTTGGTGCCGCCGGTGTCGGTGCCGCCGTAGACCCAGGCGTCGACGTCGCCGGGCTTCGGGGTGCGCGACATGGCACCGAGCGGGCTGTAGGTCCAGTTCTTCTGGCCGGGGGAGGCGGTCCAGTACGACCAGTAGGCGGTGGCCTGGGGAGTGAGGACACACTCCTCCTTGGCCGGAGTGGGGTACTGCGTACCGGAGTTGAAGGAGCTGTTGCCGATCCGGCAGATGAACCCGTCGCCGTCGTGGACGGTTCCGGTGGTGGTGAACCCGCCCGTGTGCAGCAGCTCGTAGCCGGTGGTGGGGGTGGCGTCGCAGCCGCGCTCCACCTTGCCGCCGAAGGGGCCGAAGTCCACGGCGACGATGGCGCCGACGGTGGCGGTGCACTGCTCGACCGGGTCGGCGCTCGCGGCGGAGGGGACCGTGAGGAACCCCACTCCCGCACCGAGGGCCAGGAAGGACGCGGTCACGAGGGAGAGGAACCGCCGTCTCGTCCCCGTCTGCCGTTTCGTCTGCTGTTCGGTCCCCACCGCGGCCCCTCGTCTCTGCCGGGCGGCTGCGTGCGTGACGATGCGCCCCCACACGGCCGATCCACCATGGGGAGGCTGCGACGACCACACCGTAGTCCGCGACGGCGCTCTTCGTACTGTGTACCTGCTCCAGGCATTCCGGCTCACCCGGGACGGCCCGGGCCTACGGTTGCGGGTCAGCGCCGGAATTCGACCGGCTTCCCCTGGAGCTGAGTAGTTATCAGCCGGAGTGCAACACGGATCCCGACGACCCGTCAAGGTGGTGTGGGTCTCATCGGACGGCCGCCGGACGCCCGGCGCCCGCCCCCGGTCGGGGTGGCTGGCGGTCCCTTGATCACTCGGGTAGCGTCCTGGGCTGCCACATGGGGGAATCCGGTGAGAAGCCGGAGCTGACGCGCAACGGTGTGGGACGGCGGGGGCCGTCTCCGAGCCCGAATGCCCATACGGCGACGCATCACAGGAAGCCGTACCACGCGTTCCGGACGGCGGCCCCCGGCATGCCCGGCCGTGCGCCCGCACGGCGGTACGGTGCCAGGGACCGGCCGGCGTCCGCCGATTCCAGGAGCAGGCCATGTCCCGTCCCCGTACCTCCCGACGCCTCGCGCTCGCGGTCCCCGCCGTGCTCGGAGCCTTCGCTCTGACCGTGCTGCCCGCCTCCGCGACGTCCGGCCCCGCGCAGATCGCCACGTCGAGGACCAACGGCGTCGTCTACCTCAAGTCCCTGCAGGCGGCGGACGGTTCGTACGCCGGCGCGGGGCTGTCCAACGAGTGGGCGTTCAGCGCTCTCGCCTCCGCGGGCACCGCGGTCGTCGACGTCGCCCCGGGCGGCGACACCACGAAGAACGCGCGCACGGTCTACCGCAACCTCCTCTCCACGGCAGCCTGGCCTCAAGCCTCCCCGGTGGTCACGGACTTCGAGCGCGGCACCCTCAACGCGTACGCGGCCGGCATCGACCCGTCCCGGGTCTCGGCCTCCCGCAACCTCATCGCCAACGTCTACTCCTACTGGCAGACGGCCGAGCCGGGCTACTTCGGCCCGTCCGGGAACTTCAACGGCACCGTCTTCGCCGCCCTGTCGCTGCGCGGGGCCAAGACCCAGGGCGGCGCCAACCGCATCCCCCAGACCCTGACCGACCACCTGGTCACCCGCATCCGCGCCAACCAGCACGTCGACGGCGGCTGGACCTTCCAGAAGGCCGAGGGCAACACCACGGTCCTCAACGCCGCGAGCGACGTCGACATGACGGGTGCGGCGATGGCAGCCCTCTGCGTCTCCGGCGTCCCCAACACGGACACCGACATCGTCCAGGCCAAGAACTTCCTCAAGAGCACCCTGGTCAACGCCACCGGCGCCTTCAACTCGCTCTACGGCGTCAACTCCAGCTCCAACGGCTGGGGCGTCGCCGGCCTCAACGCCTGCGGAATCAACCCGCAGACCGGTGACTTCCTCACGGCCAACGGCAAGACCCCGGTCGACTTCCTGATAGCCAACCAGTACAACCCGGCCGGCGGCTTCAAGTACAAGCCGACCGACACCAGCCCGTCCGCCTACTCCTCCATCGACGCGCTGCGCGCCGTGGTCGGCGGCGGCTTCACCGCGTCCCCGCCCGCCCCGGCCACCCCCGGGGCCCCGCAGTGGGTCGCCCAGTCCACCTTCACGGCCGGTACGGCCACCAAGCTGGCGCTGAGCGTCGACAACGGCGCCGGCAGCCTCAAGGTCTGCTCGGTGGCCTTCACCCCGACCGGTACGACCACCACGCTCGGCGACGTCCTGAACGCGGCGGTCTCCGGCGCCACGCCCTCGGGCTGTGTCACCAGCGTGACCCCCTCGTCGGGCACCGGCACCGTCACCGACATCAACGGCAAGGCCAACAGCGGTTCCAGCACCTGGAAGGTCAGCGTCGACGGTTCCGCATTCGCCGGCGCCGCCCGCAACAAGGTGATCAACGTGGGCGACACCGTCGCCCTGCGCTGGGGCGTCTGATCCCCATGGGTGCGGGACAGCCGCTCGCGGTCCCGCACCCGCCCGGCAGTTCAGCCGTGGGTGAAGTGCGGCGGACGCTTGTCCACGAAGGCGGACATGCCCTCCTTCTGGTCGGCAGTGGCGAACACGGCGTGGAACAGGCGTCGTTCGAAACGGACGCCCTCGGTGAGCGTGGTCTCGAAGGCGCGGTTCACGGCCTCCTTGGCCATCATCGCGACCGGCTTCGACATCCCGGCCACGGTCTCGGCGACCGACAGGGCCTGCGCGAACAGGTCGTCGGCCGGCACGATCCGCGACACCAGCCCGGCCCGTTCGGCCTCCTCGGCTCCCATGGTGCGGCCCGTGAGGCACAGTTCCATCGCCTTGGCCTTGCCGACGGCCCGGGTCAGGCGCTGGGACCCGCCGATGCCCGGGATGACGCCGAGCTTGATCTCGGGCTGCCCGAACTTCGCGGTGTCGGCGGCGAGCAGGATGTCGCAGAGCATGGCGAGTTCACAGCCGCCACCGAGCGCGTAGCCGGAGACGGCGGCCACGGTCGGCGTACGGACCTGGCCGAGCCGGTCCCACGCGGTGAACCAGTCGGAGAGGTACATGTCCATGTAGCCCCGCGGCCGCATCTCCTTGATGTCCGCGCCCGCGGCGAACGCCTTCGCCGATCCGGTGATGAGGATGCATCCGGTCCCTGGGTCCCGGTCCAGCTCCTCCGCGGCGGCCACCACCTCCCGCATCACCCGGAGGTTGAGCGCGTTGAGGGCCTCCGGCCGATTGAGGGTCAGCACGGCCACCCGGCCCTTGCGTTCCAGCAGGACGGTCTCGTAGGAAGTGCCGTCGGTCATGCGGGAGTTCCGTTCTGCGGTCGGAGGGTGCGGACGATCGCCGAGAAGTCCAGACCTGCGCCCTCGGCCTCGGCGAACGCGGCGTACATCTCGGCCGCCCTCAGTCCCAGCGGTGCCTCGACACCCCCGGCCCGCAGGGCGTTGACGGCGAGGCCGAGGTCCTTGGCCATGAGGGGCGCGGCGAATCCGGGCCGGTAGTCGCGGTTGGCGGGACTGGTGGGAACCGGCCCGGGGACGGGGCAGTTGACGGTGAGGGCCCAGCACTGCCCGGAGGCGGTGGAGGCCACGTCGTAGAGGGCCTGGTGGTCCAGGCCGAGGCTCTCGGCGAGGACGAAGGCCTCGCTGACGCCGATCATCGAGACGGCGAGGATCATGTTGTTGCAGATCTTCGCGGCCTGTCCGGACCCCGCGGCGCCACAGTGCACGGCCTTCTTGCCCATGGCGTCGAGGAGCACGGAGGCATCGGCGAACTCCTTCGCGGCGCCGCCCGCCATGAAGGTGAGCGTGCCCGCCTCGGCGCCCACCACCCCGCCGGAGACGGGGGCGTCCAGTGCCCGGTGCCCGGCTGCCACCGCCGCATCGTGCGCGCTGCGGGCATCGGACACGTCGATGGTGGAGCAGTCGATGAAGAGGGTGCCCGGACGGGCGGCGGCGAGCAGTCCCCGTTCCCGGTAGAGCGCGAGGACGTGCCGGCCGGCCGGCAGCATGGTGATGACGACGTCGGCCGGGGCGGCGGCCTGGACCGCCGAGACCGCGGGCTCGACACCGGCGGCTGCCGCGGTGGCCAGGAGCTCCGGCACGAGGTCGAAGCCGAGGACCCGGTGTCCGGCACCGACCAGGTTGGCGGCCATCGGGCCGCCCATGTGGCCGAGCCCGATGAATGCGACGGTGCTGGTCACCAGGCGACCTCCGGGGACGAGGCGGCGGCGAGGCGGAGCTCGCGGTCGCCGAGCGGGGCGAAGAACCGGTCCACGTCCGCCGGTGAGACCGCGTCGAGCATGGCGGGGGACCAGCGCGGGTCACGGTCCTTGTCGACGACCTGGGCGCGGATGCCCTCGACGAGGTCGGGGCAGGACAGGGCGGCGAGGGAGACGCGGTACTCCTGTTCCAGGACCCGTTCCAGCGGTCCGAGCCCGGGGGCCCGGCGCAGTGCCGACAGGGTGACCTTGACCGCCGTGGGGGACTTGGCCAGCAGGGCGTCCGCCGCTTCCTTCGCGGCGGGGGCGTCCGCCGCGCGCAGCCGGTCGACGATCTCCTCGACGGTGTCCGCGGCGTAGCAGTGGTCGATCCACGTCCGGGCCGCGGCGAGCCACCCCGGCGGCGGCTGCCGCACGTACCGCTCCAGTACGGCGTGGACGGACCCCGCCGCCAGGTCGCGGGTCAGTGCGGGCAGCGCGGACGACGGTACGAAGTGGTCGGCGAGCCCGCACAGCAGTGCGTCCGCCGCACCGACCGGTGCGCCCGTCAGGGCCAGGTGGGTGCCCAGCTCGCCGGGGGCGAGGGAGAGCAGGTAGGTGCCGCCGACGTCGGGGACGAAGCCGATGCCGGTCTCGGGCATGGCGATGCGGGAGCGCTCGGTGACGATGCGCACGGTGCCGTGGGCGGAGATCCCGACGCCGCCGCCCATGACGATGCCGTCCATCAGGGCGACGTACGGCTTGGAATAGCGGGCGATGCGGGCGTTGAGCCGGTATTCGTCGCGCCAGAAGTCCGCCGAGGCGGTCCCGCCCGCGCGGGCGTCGGCGTGGATGGCGCGGATGTCGCCTCCGGCGCACAGGCCGCGTTCGCCGGCGCCGGCGATGACGACGGTCTCGACCGCCGGATCGTCCTCCCAGGCGGCGAGCGCCCCGCCGATGCGCAGGGCCATGGGGTGGGTGAGGGCGTTGAGCGCCCGGGGACGGTTGAGGGTGATGTACGCGGCGTGGCCCTCGGTTCGCAGGAGGACCGGATCGTGCTCGTGGGATCCGTTGTTCATCGCAGGGTCTCCGTCAGTCCGCGCGCGACGATGACGCGCATGACCTCGTTGGTGCCTTCCAGGATCTGGTGGACCCGCAGGTCCCGGACGATCTTCTCGATGCCGTACTCGCTGAGGTAGCCGTAGCCGCCGTGCAGTTGGAGGGCGCGGTCGGCGACGGTGTAGCCCGTGTCGGTGGCGAAGCGCTTGGCCATCGCGCACAGCCGCGGGGCCAGCGGATCGCCCTCGTCGAGGGCCTCGGCGGCCTGCCGTACCAGGGCACGGGCGGCGGCCAGTTCGGTGGCCATGTCCGCGAGCCGGAACTGGAGCGCCTGCGCGTCCAGGAGGCGCCGGCCGAAGGCCTCACGGTCGGCGAGGTGGGCCAGGCTGCGGTCCAGGGCGCTCTGGGCACCGCCCAGGGAGCAGGCGGCGATGCCGAGGCGGCCGCCGTTGAGACCGTTCATGGCGATGCGGAACCCGTCGCCCTCGGCCCCGAGCCGCCGGTCGGCGGGGATCCGCACCCCGTCGAGGACGACCTGGCGGGTGGGCTGCGCGTTCCAGCCCATCTTGTGCTCGTTGGGGCCGAACGAGACCCCGGAGTCCTCGCGTTCGACGACGAACGCCGAGATCCCGCCGGGTCCGGGCCCGCCGGTGCGGGCCATCACCAGGTAGACCCCGCAGGCTCCGGCCCCGGAGATGAACTGCTTGATGCCGGTCAGGACGTAGTGGTCGCCGTCCCGCTCCGCGCGGGTGCGCAGGGCGGCTGCGTCCGAGCCGGCCCCGGGCTCGGTCAGGCAGTAACTGCCGAGGACTTCGGCGGTGCACAGGCCGGGCAGCCAGCGCCCGCGCTGCCGCCGGTCGCCGTAGCGGTCGATCATCCAGGCGACCATGTTGTGGATGGAGAGGTAGCCGGCGATGGAGGGACAGCCCGTCGCGAGGGCCTCGAAGACGAGGACACCGTCGCTGCGGCTGAGCTCCGAACCACCGTGCTCCTCGCGGACGTAGACCCCGCCCAGACCCAGGGCGGCGGCCTCGCGGAGCACGTCGACGGGGAAGTGCTTGTCCCGGTCCCAGGCGACGGCGTACGGGGCCAGCCGTTCCTGGGCGAAGTCGAGGGTGACCTCGGCTTGGGCGAGCTGGTCCTCGGTGAGGGTGGTCACGGCGCTCATCCCGTCGTCGGGATGGTGAAGTTCGCGCCCTCCCTGGCCCCGGAGGGCCAGCGCGAAGTGACGGTCTTGGTCCGGGTGCAGAAGCGGATGGAGTCGGGTCCGTGCTGGTTCAGGTCGCCGAAGCCGGACCGCTTCCAGCCGCCGAAGGTGTGGTAGGCCACCGGAATGGGGATCGGCACGTTCACGCCGACCATGCCGACGCCCACCCGGCGGGTGAAGTCGCGTGCGGTGTCCCCGTCCCGGGTGAAGATCGAGACGCCGTTGCCGTACGGGTGTTCCGTGGGCAGGCGCAGCGCCTCCTCGTAGTCGGCGGCCCGTACGACGCTGAGCACCGGGCCGAAGATCTCCTCGCGGTAGATCCGCATGCCCGGGGTGACGCGGTCGAAGAGGCTGGCCCCGGTGAAGTAGCCGTTCTCGTGCCCGGGCAGGATGAACCCGCGTCCGTCCACGACGAGTTCGGCGCCCTCGGTGCTGCCGATGCCGACGTAGCGGTCCACCCGGTCGAGCGCGTCACGGCTGACCAGCGGCCCGAAGTCGGCCTCGGGATCGTCGGAGCGGCCGACGCGCAGGTTGGCGATGCGCTCCTTCAACTTCGCGACCAGGGCGTCCGCGGTCTCCCGGCCGACGGGCACGGCGACGGAGACGGCCATGCAGCGCTCGCCGGCCGACCCGTACCCGGCGCCCACGAGCGCGTCGACGGCCTGGTCCAGGTCGGCGTCCGGCATCACGACCATGTGGTTCTTGGCCCCGCCGAAGCACTGGGCGCGCTTTCCGTTGGCGGCGGCGGTGGCGTAGACGTGCGCGGCGATCGGGGTCGATCCGACGAAGCCGAGTGCCTGGACCCGGGGGTCCTCGAGGAGGGTGTCGACGGCTTCCTTGCCGCCGTTGACGACATTGAGCACGCCGGGCGGCAGGCCCGCCTCCAGGAAGAGCTCGGCCAGCCGCAGCGGGACCGAGGGGTCGCGCTCGGAGGGCTTCAGGACGAAGGAGTTCCCGCAGGCCAGTGCGGGGGCCGCCTGCCAGAGGGGGATCATCGCGGGGAAGTTGAAGGGGGTGATCCCGGCGACGACGCCCAGCGGCGCTCGCAGCGAGTGCACGTCGATCCCGGTACTCACATTGTCGCTGAACTCGCCCTTGAGCAGGTGCGGGATCCCGACGGCGAACTCCACGACCTCAAGGCCGCGTTGGAGGTCACCGTGCGCGTCGGCGACGGTCTTGCCGTGCTCGGCGGACAGCAGTCGGGCCAGGGAGTCCCGCTCTGCCTCGACCAGTTGCAGGAAGCGCAGCAGGACGCGCGAGCGCCGCTGGGGGTTCCACTGGCCCCACTCGGTCTGCGCCTCCTCGGCGTTGGCGATGGCGGCCTCGGTGTCGGCGCGCCCGGCCAGCGGCACGCGGGCCTGTACCGAGCCGGTGTTGGGGTCGTACACGTCGGCGAAGAGGCCGGAGGTGCCGGTGGTGTGCTTCCCGCCGATGAAATGGGTGAGTTCACGGACCATGGTTCCTGCTCTCGTCAGGTTGGATCCGGGGATGGCACGGTGAAACCGCGGACGGACCCGATCGGGTCAGCCGTTGGGAGGGCCGTGGGAACTACGAGCGCGCGGACAGGTGGTGCGCGGGCTCCGCCGGATCACCAGGGTCGTGGGTACAAACCGGTGCCATGCGTGTCTGCTCCATCCTCGTGGACAACACGGAACGTTCCGCGGCCGGTATCCTGACTCCCGGATCCCCGCGTGCCGCCCGCCTTCCCGACAGACCTCGTCAGTGGCGTGTGGATGGCAGCACACTCCCCGGTCACAGTGGCGGGACCGTGCCGGTTTCTCACCGGCTTCCCTGCACCGCGGACCTTGTGCCGACGAACATATAGTTGGACGTCCTAGTAAGTCCAGACCCGCTGCCGCGCGCCCATGACCGCGTCCGGAACCCGCCGTCCGGCGCTGGCCGGAATCCGGGGCCGGGGTGCGCAGGTGGTCCGGGCGGTGGCCGTGCGCGGTCCGGCCCTTCCCTTGTCGGCCCGTCCTGCGTAGCTTCGCCGCTGCCGGGCAGTACCGCCCGGCGGTATCCACACGGGGGAACGATGAGAGGCATGCGCAGAACACGGGCACGCGCCACGCGCGCCGCACGCTCCGCACTCGGCCTACGAACCACGGGCACCGTGCACACCAAGCGGACCGCGAGGACCGTACGCACGGCACGGGGCCGTCTCGCGGTGGTCGCGGCGGCCGCCCTGGCCGCGGCCATGGGCCTGCCGGCCATGCCGGCCGCCGCGCACGACAGCCACGAACCCCTGCTCTCGGCCATGCGCGCCGAGGCGGGGACCGCCGTCGGCGGCGACGGGATCCCCGGGGTGATCGCCCGCGTCTACAAGGACGGCGTCTCGTGGACCGGCACCGGAGCCACCGACGCGGGAACGCCCGTACGCAATCCTGACAGTCCCTTCCGGGCCGGCTCGATCACCAAGACCCTGACCGCGACGGCCGTGCTCCAGCTCGTCGCCGAGGGCAGGGTCCGCCTCGACGACGACGTCTTCGGCCTGCTGGGCCCCGTCCTGAAGACGAACCCCGTCGCGGGCTGCAACACGAGCACCGGGCAGTGCTTCAACCCGCCGCCCGGCAGCCCGCCCATCACCGTGCGGAACCTGCTCCAGCACTCCAGCGGCATCTTCAACTACCTCGGTGACCTCGGGGTGCTGGCGAGCGCCGGCAGCAGCTTCCCCAACCTGCCGGAGTACTCCGCCCAGCAGCTCGTCGACGAAGGCGCCTCCCACGGACCGCAGTTCGCGCCGGGCGGCGGGATGCACTACAGCAACACCAACTACGCCCTGCTGGGCATGGTCATCGAGCGGGTGACCGGGCATTCGTGGGCCGACGAGGTCACCCGCCGGATCATCCAGCCGCTCGGCCTCACCCACACCGTGCTGCCCGGGTCCACGCCCACTCTCCCGACGCCCCACGACCAGTTCTTCACCAACTACCTCCAGCGGCGGGGGTTGTTCGGACACCTCTCCGTTCCGGCCGCCGACTGGAACCCGTCCATCGGCGGCGCGGCCGGGGCCGTCGTGTCGACCAGCGGCGACCTGATCACCTTCATCCGCGCCCTGGTCGGCGGCCAGCTCCTGCCCCCGGCGCAGCTCACGCAGATGATGACCGACCTGAACCCGACCGGGGCCGGAGCCCCCGCCACCCAGCTCCCCGGGGTACCCTGCGACCCGACCCGGTCCTGGCCCGAATGCATCGTCAACCCGGCGATCAGTACGGTCAGTTCGGGTGACAAGGCCACGCCCGGTTACTGGTACGCGAGCCGCCCGTGGAAGGCCGTCCAGGCCGACTACGGACTCGGCCTCACCCGCCGCACGGTCACCTGCGCGAACGGTTCCACCGTCGTCCTGTACGGGCACAACGGCGCGGGATTCGGCTCGATGAGCTACCTCTACTCCACGGCCGACGGCAGCCACGCCATCGTGCTCAACATGAACGGCGACTGGCCGCTCTGGGAGCTGTACAGCCTGAACGGCATGCTGGCGGCCGAATTCTGCACCGCCTGACAGGCAGCGGACCGCCGTCGAAGTCGACCACCATCGGGAGCCGACCGCCGTCCGGGAGCCGGACGGCAGTCGGTCCGGATGGCCGGCACCCAGTTTCCTCGACGGGGTGAAGGGGCGGAGGCCGCACCTGATCCGTCATCCGTTCGGCCGAACTTCCCGCTATCGGGCCGCAGGTGACCCTCCGTTGTATCTGACCTGCGGTTTTGTTGACTTCCGGGATATGGCGTGTCCGTGACACGCCGGGCGGTCGGGCCCGGTCCGGGATGCGCCGGTCGGGTGACGGCCGTGTGCTGATCCCGGGACGCGGTTCCCGACTTGCACGGGGTGGCTCCGTGGCCGCGTCCGGGGGATCAGGGGGAGGAACGTGTCGAACACAGGCAGTTGGGGGCACCGGACGATCGGAGCCCTGACCGTGCTGGCAGCAGGTGTGGGCATCTGGCTGATCACCACCGACGACCCGGCTCCGCCGCCGCCCGGGACCGAGCGGCCCCAAGGATTCCTGAGCACCCAGCGACGTCTTCTCGGCGAACTGCGCGACGAGCGCCGCCACGACCCCGCACCCACGGCCGGAGGCCGGCCGCGGGCCATGGCTCCGGCCGTGCCCGAACGCGTCCGCATACCCTCGCTCCGCATCGACGCCCCGCTGGCGGAGCTGGGCCTGGAGGGCGACGGCAGCCTCAAGGCACCCCCGCCCGAGGACAGGAACCTCGCCGGCTGGTACGCGGGCGGCACGTCCCCCGGCTCCGACGGCACGGCCCTCATCGCCGGACACGTCGACAACCACCGGGGTCCCGCGGTCTTCCACCGGCTCGGAGCCCTGAAGAAGGACGAGCGGATCGAGGTGCTCCGCCAGGACGGGACCACAGCGGTCTTCACCGTCGACGCGGTCGAGGTCCACGACCGCGAGGGCTTCCCCGACGACCTGGTGTACGGAGCCACGGGCCGTCCCGAACTACGCCTCATCACCTGCGGTGGCACCTGTACGAGGAAGGCCGGCCACCCGGCCGGCGTCGTCGTCCGCGCCCACCTCGCGGACACCGGGACCGGGTGACGCCGGGGGAGGCCGGGGGAGGCCGGGGCGGGTGAGGCCGGATGGGCCACGGCGCGGCGGAGTGCGGCCGCGTCGCCGTGGGCGCGCGTACGGCTCCTGCCATCGTGGGCCACCGCGCTCCGTGTTCCCCTTCCCCCCCCGGAGGTACCTCCGTGTCCCGACGCCCGAACGGCCACGCCGGCCGGATCCGCCCCTCGCTGCGTCTGGCCGCGGCCACCGCGGTGTGCGGCGCCGTGCTCGCCGCCTCAGTGCAGCCCGCGCAGGCCGGAGCCGACCGGAACCCGCCGCCCGGAGCCTCCCTCCGTCAGGAACTGCGGGAGCTGGTGGCACGGCCCGACGGGCCGCCCGCAGTCATCGCCGTCCTGCGTGACGGGGACCGTACGGAGGTCTACCGGGCGGGCGTGGCCGACGTGGAGAGCGGCCGCCCGCCGAAGGTGAGCGACCACATGCGGATCGCCAGTGTCGCCAAGGCCTTCAGCGGAGCGGTGGCCCTGGGGCTCGTCCACCGCGGCCGACTGCACTTGGACGACACGATCGGTGAGGTACTGCCCGGCCAGCCGGCCGCGTGGCACCGGGTGACGCTGCGCCAGCTGCTCAACCACACCAGCGGATTGCCCGACTACTCGGCCTCCGAGGGGTTCCTCGACATCATCTCCGCGGACCCCCGCCACCGCTTCGATTCCCGCCGCCTGCTGGAGTTCGTGGCCGACGAGGACCTCGAATTCCAGCCGGGCAGCCGCTACCAGTACTCCAATTCCGACAACATCGCCATCGCCCTCATGGCCGAGGCCGCCACCGGGCGCCGCTACGAGGCGCTGCTGCGCGAGCTCGTCTACGAGCCCCTGGGCATGCGCGACACCAGCCTCCCGCAGGGGTACCGGCTGCCCGCGCCCTTCCTCCACGGCTACCAGATCGATCCGCAGGACGGGCCCGTCGACGTCAGCGAGGCGGTCGGCGCCTCGGGTGCCTGGGCCGCCGGGGGCATCGTCTCGACGCCGAAGGACCTGACCGCGTTCATCCGCGGCTACGCGGGCGGCACGCTCATCTCGGACCGCACACGAAAGCAGCAGTTCCGATTCATCCCCGGAGCCCTGTCCCAGCCCCCCGGCCCCGGTCGCACCGAGGCGGGTCTGGCGATCTACCGTTACACCACCCGCTGCGGAGCGGTGTACGGCCACACCGGCAACACGGCCGGCTACACGCAGCTGGTGGCGGCCACGGCGGACGGCCGGCGCTCGCTCACCTTCTCGATCACCGCGCAGACGTCCCTCACCAGCAACCCGGACCTGCTCGCGCAGGTCCGGGACGTCCAGGAGGACTTCGTCTGCGCCCTGCTGCGCGGGTAAAGCCGGGGCCGCACGGGTGATCCTGCGGTCGTGCCGACGGCGGCGCCCGCGGCGGCCGCGGGCGCCGGTCCCCACCGGGTGCGAGGTCCGCACCCATGGGGGAAGCTGGAAATGCCGCAGTGATGGCGGCGTACGCAGTGGCGAGGGTGGTTCTTCGTGAGCGTTTCAGCGGCCGGCCGTACCGCACGCGCATCCCGGCGCAGGATGCGCACCGCCACCGTGCTGTGCGCGGTGGCGGCCCTGACCGCCGCCGTGGTCCCGGCCTCCGCGCACGGCGGTCGTGCGTCATCGGCCCGGATTCCGGTTCCAGTGGACCCGGTCGTGGTCGTCGACTGCTTCGACGAGGCCCAGATGCAGCCCACGGAATACCTGCTGGCCTGCGGTGACGGGAACAACCGCCTCGTCAGCCTGCGATGGGACACCTGGGGGCCGAACACCGCGACGGCCACCGGCACCGACATGGTGAACGACTGCCGCCCCTACTGCGCCGCCGGCCGGTTCCGCGCCTACCCGGTGACGGTGACCCTGAGCGGTCCGGCGGCCTGGCCCGAGCACCCGGACGTCCAGCGCTTCACCATGATCCGGCTTCGCTACACGGACACCGTGCCGAACCCGGGTTCCAGGGACGTGAGCTACAAGCTCGTGTACTGACCGGGTGGGGGTGGCGGCGCGCCGCGCACGTCAGGCGGGGTCCCGGGCGCCTCGAGGTTTAACGTCGGCGCCATGGACGGTGATCGCCGCGGGTGGCGCCAGTGTTTGCTCAGCGGGGCGGTTTTCGCCGTGTGCATGGCCGGCACCACGCTGCCGACCCCCCTCTACGGTCTCTACCAGGAGAAATTCGGCTTCTCCGAGCTGATGGTGACCGTGGTGTACGCCGTGTACGCCTTCGGGGTCATCGGTGTGCTGCTGCTGGCCGGCAATGCCTCGGACGCCGTGGGCCGGCGGCCGGTGCTGCTGGCGGGGCTGGGTTTCGCGGCGGCGAGCGCCGTCTGCTTCCTGTGCGCCGAGGCGATGCCCTGGCTGTACGCGGGGCGACTGCTGTCGGGCCTGTCCGCCGGCCTGTTCACCGGGGCCGCCACGGCGTACGTGATGGAGCTGGCACCGTACGGCGGTGCCTCGCGGGCCACGTTCGTCGCGACGGCCGCCAACATGGGCGGGCTGGGCTGTGGCCCGCTGCTCGCCGGAGTGCTCGCGCAGTACGCCCCCTGGCCGCTGTACCTGCCGTTCACCGTGCACCTCGTGCTGGTGGCAGGCTCGGTGGTCGTCCTGCTGCGACTTCCGGAGACGGTGGGGGAGCGGCGCCCGCTGAGCACCGTACGGCCGCAGCAGCCCGGGCTGCCCCCGCAGGTGCGGACGGTCTTCGGGCCGGCGGCGATCGCCTCGTTCGTGGGGTTCGCGCTGTTCGGGGTGTTCACGTCGGTCAGCCCGGCGTTCCTCGCGGAGTCCCTGGGGGTCCACAACCACGCCGTGAGCGGGCTGGTGGTCGCGCTGGCCTTCTTCGCCTCGACCGCCGGGCAGCTGGCGGTCGGCCCGGTCGGGGTGGGCCGCTCGCTGCCGCTGGGGTGCGCCGGGCTCTTCGCCGCGCTGGTGCTGCTCGCGGGTGCGCTGCGCTGGGACCTGCTGTCGCTGGTGGTCCTGACCGCCCTTGTCGGCGGACTCGGGCAGGGGATGGCGTTCCGCGGGGCCCTGACCGCGGTGGCCCAGGCGTCTCCGGCGGACCGGCGGGCGGCCGTGATCTCCATGCTGTTCGTGGTGGCGTACGGGGGCATCTCGGTGCCGGTGATCGGGGTGGGTGTGCTGGTGGGTCCGCTCGGGCTGGAGGGGGCGGGGCTGGTGTTCATCGCGTGCATGGCGGTACTCGTCCTGTCGGCGGGCTGCTACCTGCTCCTGAGGCCGGTGCGTTCGGCGGGGACCTGAGCGGTTCGGGGGAGCGGAGTGCCCCGTTCCTCACGGGTCGTGACGAAGAGAATTCGACAGGTAGTAATTAGGTGAATACCTGACTGAATTCCCGTCAACAAGCCTGTGTCGATTATCTCGATATGGTAACGACTCCCGCCGATAAGGCCTGGACCAATTTGAGTGACGCGCGTAACTGCACCTGAAATAACGACTGTTGATTGTTCGTCAAATTCGATGGACAGGTAACGGAACGATTTCCTGAAGCGCACCCCTGTTTGTCCGAAATTTCCTCAGCATTCGTCTGGCAGGCTTCCGCGCACCCACTCATCCGAACAATGACTTGAGGTGCCCATGACAGGAAGACGTGGACGGCGTGAACACCGGCGCAAACCCCGGCGGTTGATGCTCCTCACCGCCGCCATGGCCACGTCGGGGTTGATAGCCGTCGGCATCGCCTACTCCGGCCTGGGCGACGGCGCCCAGGCCGTGCCCGCACAGGCCGGTGCGGAGGTTGCCGCACCGGCCGCCGCACCCGCCCGGGACCAGGAGCCCCAACCCCTCGTGGGCGCGCCCGCCAACGAGAGCGCGCGCGGCATGGTCTACGACGGCCTCGCCGCCGCCCCGAAGGGTGACCGGTGCGCCGGCGTGTACCGGACCGGAGGCGGTCTGTGCACCCACGGGCCCGACGCGCCGCCCAAGGGCGTCGACATCAGGAAGGACATACCGCCCGCCGTCAAGGCGTCGGCGCCCGCGGCCGATCCGGCCCGGCCCGCCGCCGACGACCCGGCGACCGGCGAAGACGGCGGGCGTCCTCAGGACGCGCCCGCCGCCGATGCCGACCGCACCGCCGACAAGTCCGCCGCGCCCGCGCCCTCGGCCGCCGGCAAGAACGTCGCGGCCGGCCCCGCCGGCCAGACCGTCCGCTGCGACGGCGACGGCAACACCGGCAACCGCGTCCAGGTCGTGTACGTCCACGGCCCCGGCCGGGACCGCTACTCCGAGTACTTGGCCTCGTTCCGCAAGTGGGCGGCCGACGCCGACCTCATCTACTCGACGAGCGCCCAGGAGACCGGCGGGGTCCGCCACATCCGCTACGTGACGGCCGCCGACTGCACCCCGGCCGTCCTCAGCATCGAGCTCCCGGACTCGGCACTGTCCGAGTTCAGCGCGACCAACGCCGCGCTCGCCGGCAAGGGGCTCAACCGCAAGGACCGCAAGTACATGATCTTCGCGGACACCCAGGTCTACTGCGGCATAGGCACCTTCAACGGCGACGAGCGGCCGGGCCAGAGCAACCTCAGCAACTTCGGCCCCTCGTACGGGCGCACGGACTCCGGCTGCTGGGGCGGTCACACCGCGGCGCACGAGCTCGGCCACAACCTCGGCGCCGTCAACAACAGCGCCCCCAACACCAGCCGCGGCGCGCACTGCACCGACGAGTTCGACGTCATGTGCTACTCGGACACCCCGTACTACCCGCAGATGCGCAACGTCTGCACCAACCAGGCGGCCGAGAACATCCTGGACTGCAACCACGACGACTACTTCCACACCAGCCCCAAGGCCGGCAGCTACCTGGCCACGCACTGGAACATCGCCGACAACCAGTTCCTGATGCGGAACGAGGGCGGGGGTGGCATCGACCCGGGTCCGAACCCGGGCCCGACACCGACCAAGAAGCCGACGCCCACGCCGACCAAGAAGCCCACGGGCGGACCGGCGGTGACGATCGGTCAGCTCCAGTCGGACTCCGCCGTCGTGAACTGGCCCAAGGTCGAGGGCGCCTCCTGGTACCAGGTCCTGCTGAACGGCAAGCACCTGGCCTGGGTCCAGTCACCGGTGCTGCGCATCTACAACCTCCGCCCCGACACCTCCTACACGGTCGCCGTCTCCGTCCGGGACAGCTCCGGCAAGGACAGCGGACCCGGCAAGGCCGTGTCCTTCCGTACGAAGGCCGCGGGCGGCGGCGCCGTCACCCCCGGCACCCGGTACCTGCTCGGCAACGGCAGCACCGGCATGGCCGCCGAGATCTGGGGCGGGCGCAGCGCCGACGGCACCGTGCTCGTCGGGGCGCGCTCCAACGGGTACGCCCAGCAGCAGTGGTACTTCGACGACGCGGGCAGCGGACTGGTCCGCATCCGCTCCGCGGTCTCCGGCAAGTGCCTGCAGCCCGGCGGTACTCCGGCCGCGGGCATGTGGGTCGCACAGCAGCCCTGCGGCGGCAGCGGTGCGCAGGCCTGGAAGCTGACCTCCCGCGGCGGCGCGGTGAGCGTCACCGACCGGAGCGGTGCCTTCGCGCTGACCGTGAGCGGCCGCCCCTACTACGGGAACTGGCTGCTCGACCTCCAGCGCGCCGACGGCCGCCCGGCGCAGGTCTGGACCGTGCAGAAGGCCGGCTGACCCTTCCGGCCCCACCTGAAACGCCCTCCGGCGGACGGTCGCGCGACGCGGCCGTCCGCCGGCCCCACACCCCACCCGGAGCACCGCCACGATGCGTACAAGAATCGCTTTCCAGGCCGTCCTGGCCGCCCTCGGCCTGATCCTGCTGTCCCCCGCCGCGGCGCAGGCCCACGGCGACACCGTGAAGGTGGCGATGACCGGGCAGCGGGACGGCCACGTCACCGCCGACGTCACCTGGGAGAACGACGGGGACGCCGTCGAGGAGGCGGTCGCCGCCACCGTGAACGCGGTCAGCGCCGACGGCACCCGCACCATGGGCCCCTGGCGGCTCGTGCGTGATCCCGCCGCGGCGCCGGCCGGCTGGACCACGGCCGAGTCCCTGCCGCCCGGCACCTGGAAGGTCACCGTGGACGTGGGATTCCCCGCGCTCGGACACGGCGAACTCGAAGTCGGCGTACCGGTGGTGGACCCGGCGCCACCCACCGGAACCCCGGATCCCCGCCCCACCGCACCGTCACCCGCGGCGACCCGGACGCAGACCGTCGGCCCGGCCCCTGACCCGACCCCTTCGGCCCCGACGGAGCCCGCATCGGGGTCCGGTCTCTGGTGGACCACAGCGGGCGTGGCGGCAACGGCCCTGGCCGGGGCGGTCGTCGGGATCCTCGTACGGCGTCGGCGCGCGCGCCGTTAGCCCACGGGCTCCGCGTACCCCGGGCGCGCTTCGGACGAGGGGGAGGCGGGCCACGGGACGGCCGTCCCGGCTTCGGCCCCGTAGTCGACGCCGGGAACGTCCCAGCCGTAGAGCCCGCCCACCTGCTCGCGGAACCAGGCGGTGTCCGCGCCGGTGGCGATGGTGTCGGTGGTGGCCCGGTCCCACGCGGCACGGACGGCGGCCTGAACCCCGGGATCCATCTCCCAGCCGTCCAGCCGGATACGGCCCCGGTCGTCCGGATCGGGCTCGGCGTCACCGACGAGCCGGCTCCACAGGGCCGCCGCCTGCTCGACGGTGTCCTGCCAGCCTTCACCGGTGACGCGGTGGAGGATGCTGGTGTAGAGCGCGATGCTCGGGATGGCGGTGGACGCCTGGGTGACGGCCGCGCCCGCGACGACCGTGTGCGCGCGGCCCGTTCCCTTGAGCCGGGTGTCGATGGCGCGGGCGGTGTCCTCGAGGTGCTGCTTGGCGGCGCCGATGGTGCCGGACCGGTAGACGGGCGCGGTGATGTCGGACCCGACGTACGAGAGGGCGACGGTCCGGAAGCCGTCGGCGAGCAGTCCCCTGGACTGCAGGACGTCGATCCACCTCTGCCAGTCGGCGCCGCCCATGACCCGCACCGTCGCGTCGCGCTCCTCCTCGTCCGCGGCCGGCAGGTGCAGTTCGCCGATCCGCGGGACGCCGTCCTCGAACACCAGGGTCTTGGCCCGGTAGTCGGCGCCGAGCGGCTTGATGACGGAGTGGTGGACCACGCCGGTGAGCGGGTCCGTGCGACGCGGGGCCGCGACGCTGTAGATGAGCAGGTCGATCGTGCCGAAGCGGGCGGCGAGCAGGTCGGCGGCCTCGTCCTTGACGCCGTCGGAGAAGGCGTCGCCGTTGAGGAAGCTGAAGTCGGCACCGGCCCCGGCGGCGAGTTCGGCGGTCCGCGCGGTGCGGTACCAGCCCGCCCCGGCGGTGCGGCGCTCGGTCGCGGGGGCCTCGTAGGCGATGCCGAGCCCGCGCATCCGGTGGGCGCGCAGGCCGACCAGGGTCGCGGCCAGCCCGTAGCCGGCGCTGGAGCCGATGACGAGGGCGACCGGCCCGGGGCGGTCGCCGACGGGGTCCGGCGTCCGCTCCCACATGCGGTTGACCACCGCTTGGCACCCGGTCGGGTGGCTGTTTACGTAGAGGTAGCCGCGGTTGCCGGGTTTGATCTCGCGGGGGTTCACTCGGGGGTCCTTCCGGTGCGGGGATCGTTGTCGTCGCGGCAGTGGGCCGGGCGGTCCTCACATCCTGGGCGAGCGGGGCCGGACCGGTGATGGTGATCTGCACCAGAAGTGGCCGCCGAATCCTGTCGGTGTCGGGGAACGCCACACCCGCGCGGCGGCGGGAGAGGCGGAACCAGCCGTGCCCGTGCGGATATTCCGGTGCCGCGGCGGACCCGGCTCACTAGACTCGCCTCACGCGCCGCAGCACATCACGGCGCGTTCGCAGCCGAGTCGAGGAGAGGGGAACCGGGCCATGTGCCGTCACCGCACCGCCGCCTTCGTTCCCCCTGCCCGGTACGACGTGATCCCGGTGTCCCGCGACGTGCGGTGCCGGCCGCGCGGCCGCCACCGTATGCCCGTGACGCACGTCTGACCTTCGAGCTCCGCCCGCACCGCGCCGTACCGTTCCGCGCCTTCGCATACCCGCCGCCCCGACCCGGTCGACCGGGCCCGGCCGTGCGCGTCCGACGGCACACGGCTCGCCGCCGGGGAACGTAAGGCCCGAAGGCCAAGCCCCCTTCGTCCGGGAATCGCGCCGCCCCACTCCTCATCATCCGGAAGGCATCGGGCCATGCGCACCGACCAGCGACCCTTCACCACCGCTTCCCCCTCCACCGCTTCCCTCTCCACCACCCGCAACCTGGGGATCCTCGCGCACGTCGACGCGGGCAAGACGACGGTCACCGAGCGGATCCTGTTCGCGACCGGCACCGTCCACAAGCGCGGAGAGGTCCACGAAGGCACCACCGTCACCGACTTCGCCCCCCAGGAACGCGACCGCGGCATCACCATCTTCGCGGCGGCCGTCAGCTGCGCCTGGCGCGGCCACCGTCTCAACCTGATCGACACACCGGGCCACGTCGACTTCTCCGACGAGGTGGAGCGTTCGCTGCGGGTGCTCGACGGCGCGGTCACGGTGTTCGACGCCGTCGCGGGCGTCGAGCCGCAGAGCGAGTCGGTGTGGCGGCAGGCGGACCGGCACGGCGTGCCGAGGATCGCGTTCGTCAACAAGCTCGACCGGGCGGGCGCGGACCTGGACAACGCCGTCGCGTCGATCCGGGAGCGGCTCGGTGCCGTCCCCCTGGTGGTCCAGTTGCCCATCGGGCGGGAGGACGGCTTCACCGGGGTGGTCGACCTGCTGCGGATGCGCGCACTGGTCTGGCGTACCGGAACCGACACGTGCGAGAGCGGTCCGGTGCCCGAACAGCTGCGGGAGGAGGCCCGCCGCAGGCGCCGGGCACTGGAGGAGGCGGTGGCCGAACTCCACCCGGCCGCGCTGGAAGAGTTCTGCGCGGCAGCGGCCCTGACCGAGCGGACCCTGGCCGCCGCACTGCGCGACCTGACCCTGAGCGGGGACGGCCTCGTGGTGCTGTGCGGCTCGGCGTACCGCAACAGGGGTGTGGAACCGCTGCTCGACGCGGTCCTGGCGTACCTGCCCTCACCCGCCGACGTGCCCGCCGTACGGGGCACGCTCGACGGCACCGAGCAGGAGCGGGCCACCGATGCGGCGGAGCCCTTCACCGCCCTGGCCTTCAAGGTGACGGCCACGGCCACCGGCCGGCTCACCTACCTGCGCGTGTACGCGGGCACGGCGCGCAAGGGGGAGACGGTACTGGACGCCGGCGCGGGCCGGACGGAGCGGATCGGCCGGATCCTGCGCGTGCAGGCCGACCGGCACGAGGAGATGGAGGAGGTGACGGCCGGTGACATCGTCGCCGTGGTGGGGCTGAAGAACGTACGCGCCGGGTCGACCTTGTGCGCGCCGTCCGCGCCCGTGGTCCTCGAACCGCCCCGGGTCGCCGAACCGGTGGTGACGGTGGCGGTGGAGGCCCGCCGCAACACCGACGTCGCCCGGCTGTCGGCGGCGCTGGCGCGGCTCGCCGTCGAGGACCCCTCCCTCGTGGTGCGGTCCGATCCGGAGACCGGCCAGACGGTTCTGTCGGGGATGGGCGAGCTCCATCTCGAGGTCGCGGTGGAGAAGGTGCGCCGGGACCACGGGCTGGACGTCACCGTGGGCCGGCCGCAGGTCTCCTACCGGGAGACCGTGGTGCGGGGCGTGTCGGATCTTGTCTACCGGCACGTCAAACAGGACGGCGGGGCGGGACAGTTCGCGCACGTGGTCGTGGACGTGGAGCCGAGGAAGGAGGCGGGGATGGAGTTCCGTTCGACGGTCGTCGGCGGCCGGGTGCCCCAGGAGTACGTGCGCGCCGTCGAGGCAGGCTGCCGGGACGCCCTCGCCGAGGGTCCCCTGGGCGGCTACCCGGTGACCGGACTGCTGGTCACCCTCACCGACGGCGCGACCCACTCCAAGGACTCCTCGGAGCTGGCGTTCCGGGCGGCGGGCCGGTTCGCACTGCGCGATGCGCTGCGAGCGAGCGTGATGGAACTCCTGGAGCCGGTCGTGGAGGTCACGGTCACCGTCCCCGAGGACACCGTCGGCGGGGTGCTCGGCGATCTCGCGGCCCGCCGTGGGCGGGTCTCGGGCTCCACGACCCAGGCCGGCACCGCTGTGGTCACGGCGGCCGTTCCCCTGGCCGAACTGTTCGGCTACGCGTCCGGGCTCCGCGGCCGGACCCGGGGCCGGGGCACCTTCTCCACCCGCCCGGCCGCGCCCGCGGCCGTACCGCGGTCGGTGGCCGAGGCGGTCCTGGCCGACCGGTAGCCCTCAGGAGGGCGGCTGCCGGGCCGGCGGCTCGGCCGTGACGCGGTCCTGAGCCGCCGTGTCCCTGGCCCCGTCCCCGTCCCTGTCCTGTCCCCGTACGAGGGGGCAGGGCAGGGAATCCTGCCGGACGGCTTTCGGCCGCCTGGACTCGTGTGCTCCGTAGGCGGTACGTGGCCACCGGCCCGGCCGGGGCGTCCCGCGGTGCCGCAGGTCGTAGAGGGCGGCCGCAGTGACCCGGAAGGACACGAGCACGCCGCACGTGGGGGCCAGCAGGGCCAGGCACAGCGCCGGCGGGATCGTGCCGCCGAGGAGGGCGGTGGCCACCGCCAGTGCGGCCGGCGTCAGGAGCTCCGCCGGGAGCCCCCACGGATCGAACCGCGTGGTGCGGCGGCCGCTCCAGGGCAGGCGCGGCCGGAAGTGTGCCCGCGCCCGCTGCTCGAAGTGCCGTGCTTCGCGCGGAGCCAGCTCGGTGACCACGTGCCGCGCGAGGTCCTGCGCCAGCTCCCGGCGGTACCGGGGCAGCCGTCCGGATGCCTCGCCCTGCGGTGCGGTCGGTGTCGGTCGAGTCGTCATGGGTGGTGATCAGCCCCTCACACCCCGATGTGATCATCACTCGTGGGATGTTCGTCGCTACCGTACGTGAAATATTGTCCGGCGTGTTCTCGCGGGATGACAAGGCGGTCCGGCGCGGGGGCCGGGAGTGCTCCGTCACACCGGGGCGATGGTTGGGTGGGCCGCCGCCAGCATCGCGTACGCGGGCGGAGACGCGGCGGCGCCGGCCCGCGAAACCTCTGCGGGCCGGCGTGCCTCAGTGCCTCAGCGCTTTCCTGCCTCCTTGCCGGATCAGCCTTCGGCGCCCTCGGGGGCGCTGCCGGCGTCGGGGAGCCAGGAGCCGTGGAGCCCGGCGGCCACCCGGTGGGGCAGGTGGACGGTGGCGACCCGGTCCAGGCCGGAGGCGTCGAGGACCAGCAGCTGCGAGGCGTTCTGCTTGAGGTCGGAGACGACGGTCAGGAGGTAGCCGTCGTCCTCGTTGGCGGCCCCGGCCGCGGGGACGAAGACGGCTTCACTGGGCATCCGGGCGTCGCCGACCTCGTGGATCCGGCGGGTGCCCGTGGTGCGGTCGTACTTGACGAGGCCGTAGCCGCCGAAGCCCTTCTCGTCGGGGAAGGAGACGGCGTACTGGTAGCGGTTCTCGACGCCCAAGTAGTCCTCGTTGAGGGTGGGGAACTCCACGGGGAGGTCGTCGGTGATCTGCTCGTCGACGGTGCCGGAGACCGTGTCGATGACCCAGCGGCGCGAGAAGGAGCGGGAGACGGGCTCGGTGCCCCGCACGGGGTTGCCGGCCCACCAGTTCCAGGACAGCTGGAACCCCTCACGGTCCACTGTGGGACCTTCCAGGACGATGCGGCCCTGGCCGTCCTCGAAGGCGTTGGAGACGTGGAGCATGTTGCCCGGCTCGATGGTGAACCAGCGGACGCGGCGCGCGCCGTCGTTGCCGCGGGGCATGATGCCGATGCGGGAGGGCTGCTGATCGCTCCAGCCGTAGGGGATGCCGGAGTGGTCGGTCGGGTCGAAGGTCACGTTGCCCTCGACGAAGACCACGTGGTGGCGGGTGAGGGCGAAGTCGTGCTTGAGGGAGGCGCTCGCCCCCGGAACCTCGGCGCTGTCGACGATCTGGCCCTTGGCGTCGGCGACGTAGTACGTCAGGAAGGGCGGGAACGGTGAGGACCCGAAGAAGTGCAGTTCCCCCGTCACCGGGTCCTCCTTCGGGTGCGCGGTCATCGCGGTCCGCAGCTTGCCGCCGAAGTCGTGGACTCCGATGGTCTCCAGCTCCGGGGTGAGCTCGAAGGGGAAGTTCGACTCGCACAGGGCCAGAAGGCGTCCGGCGTGTTCGATGATGTGCGTGCCCGCGGTGCTGGCCGTCAGGTCGGGGCCCTTCTCCGTCATGTACGGGGCGCCCTCGAGCGCGGGGGTGCGGACCCAGCGGTTGCGGTACCACTCCGCGCGGCCCTCGCGCAGCCGGATCCCGTGGACCATGCCGCTGCCCTTGAACCAGTGCGTCGGGGTGACCCCGGGCTTGGGGTTGTGGCCGTTGCGGAGCAGGCGGCCGGTCAGCTCGGCGGGCAGGGTGCCCTCGACGGTGAGGTCGGTGGCGGTGACCTCGTCGGTGACGGGGGTGTAGTGACCGTTCAGGTACGGCTTGTCGGACGTCATTGCGGAACCTCTTCCGGTGTATGCGGGGCGCTGGTTGTTGCAGTGGGTGTGGGCCGGTGGGTGGGGCGGTAGGTCAGGCGGCCCGTTCGGCGCGGGACTTGAGGTGGGCCAGCCAGCTCTCCAGGGAGTCGTGGAGGGCCTTGGCGAGCTGCTCGGTCGCGGCTTCGACGGGAGCTCCGCTCCAGGACTCCTCAGTGCGGACGGTGACGTGGTCGCCGCTCTGCTCGAACGTCCATACGTGGATGCCGTCAATGCCGTTGGTGGGGCCGCCCCACACGCTCCGCTCGCCGGGCACCAGTTCCTGCACGGTGGAGGTGATGTCCAGGCCGTGGGTCTGCCAGCTGAAGGAACTGCCGGGCAGCAGCGGCCCGTCGAGCTCGGCCCGGGTGATGTCCGGGTTCCAGGCGGGCCAGTCCGCGACGTCGGTGTGCAGGGCCCACACCGTCGCGAGAGGGGCGGCGATCGTGGTGCTCAGGCGGACGATGGCGGGGGCGGTTTCGTCGATGGTGACCATGACTGTGCTTTCTGTAGTGACGGGGATGGCAGGGATGAGGAGGATGTTCCGGTGCTGGTACCGAAGGATCGGTTCAGCCGGTTCGGGAGGGACGGGGGAGCTCCGCGGGGTCGGTGGGCGGGCGGGTGGCGGTGGTCGTGGTGGGCGGGCCGGTGGGGTCGGCCCGGCGGGCGAGGAAGAGGGCCAGGAGCGCGGTGGCGGCGACGACCGAGGCCGAGATCGTGAACGCGGTGCGGTAGCCGCTGGTGAGCGCCTCCAGGTGCGGCTGGTGGACGGCGGAGTGCGCGGTGACGGAGCCGGCGAGGGTCGCCAGGGCGGCCAGGCCGATCGCGCCTCCGACCTGGCGCGTGGTGTTCACCAGGCCGCCGGCCAGCCCCGCGTCCCGCGCCGGGACGCCTTCCACGGCGAGCGCGGTGAGCTGGACGAAGGCGATGCCCAGGCCCAGACCGACCAGGATGCTCGGACCGAGCACGTCCGTGGCGTAGCTGCCGTGGGCGCCGATCCGGGACAGCCACAGCAGGCCCAAGGCCTCGGTGAGCAGGGCCGCGGTCAGCGTCGTGGTGGCGCCCATGCGCCGGGAGACCCGCGGTGCCAGGGCCGCGCCGAGCACATTGGCCGCGGCGAGCGGGAGTTGGCCGACCCCCGTGACCAAGGGGCCCTCCCCGAGCACCTGTTGCTGGTAGAGCGGCAGGAAGAAGAACAGGGCGATCCACACGGACCCCAGCAGGGCCATCAGCAGGTTTCCCGCGGCGACCCGGCCGGTGCTGAACAGGCGCGGCGGCAGCAGCGCGTCCGGACTTCGGAGCTCGATCACGACGAAGGCCGTGAGGAGTACGGCGGCGCCGGCCAGCGCGCCCGACACCCGTGTGTCCGTCCAGCCGGTCCCGCGTGCGGTGGTCAGTCCCCAGACCAGACAGGTCAGGGCGACGGTGACGACGGCGGTGCCCAGCAGGTCGAACCGCCCGGCCATCCGGTCGGCCGTCCGTGGCACGAGCACCACCACGGTGACCAGGACCACCACCGTCCCGAGCGCCACGGAGTGGAAGATCCAGGGCCAGCCCCATGCCTGGGTCAGGACACCGCCCAGGAGGACGCCGCCGGCGGCTCCCGCACCGGAGACCGCGCCCCACACCCCCAGCACCCGGCCCCGCCCGGGCCCGGGCGGGAACAGGGCCAGCGCGAGGGCGAGCGCGGCCGGGGCGATGGCCGCGGCCCCGAGGCCCTGAGCGGCACGGGCCGCGATCAGCACGCTCGCGGAACCGGCCAGTCCCGCTGCGAGCGAGGCCGCGGCGAACAGCCCGAGACCGAGGAGCAGCACCCGGCGCCGCCCGAGGAGGTCGGCGGCCCGGCCGCCCGCCAGGAGCAGCGCCCCGAACGCCAGACCGTACGCGTTGACCACCCAGGTGGTGCCGCCGTCCGACAGACCCACTCCGGCGGCGATCCGCGGGAGTGCCACGTTCACGTTCGAGGTGGCGAGCATGACCGTGAACTGGGCCGCGGCGAGCGCCGCGAGCGCGGCTCCCGGCCGGGGCGCGGGCGGCGCCGGGGCGGTCCGTGTGTGTGGGAGGTTCATGACGCACAGACTCGTGCGGAACGCTGTCCACTATCCAGGCCGCAGGGGGGACCGGGACTGTCCACTCCTGTCCGCAGCTGTCCACCGGCCGCTGTGCGCAAGCGCGTTGGCGGGGGACAGGCCCGGAACGACCCGGACCGCTCCGGCTACGAGCCCTGGCCGGGGCCGTGCAGTTCCCGCTCCCACAGGGCCTCGCACAGCAGGTCGAGGCCCTGGCGCAGGTGGCGCCGGTAGGTGCCGTAGGGCAGGCCGAGACGGCGGGCCGCGGCTTCCTGCGTGGGCGCACCGGAGAAGTAGCCCGCGGTCAGGGCCTCGCGGGCCCGTACTGCGCGCGGATCGTCGGCGAGGCCGTCGACGGTCCGGCGCAGCAGGGCGCGCAACTCCTCGGCGGGATCACTGAATCCGTCCGCGAGACGGGCGCGCAGCAGTGCGCCGGCCGCGAAGGCGCCCGGGTTGCGCCAGTGCGTCAGCGCTTCCCGTACGGCCTGGTCGAACGCGGCGCGCGAGACGGGCGCGACGGGCGAGGGCCCCGCGGGTACCGGCTGCTCGGTGGCCGATATGAAGCGCCGGAGCCAGGTCTCCACGGGCTCCTGGCGCCAGTCGACGCCGAACACCCCGTACGTGTACTCGCCCACCCGCGGTCGCGCGCCGGTGTCGGCGAGCGTGCCCTTGACGCGTTCGGCCCAGGTCTCGGCGTCGCGGAAGACGGCGAAGCCGTAGGCGCGGCCACGGGCCCGGGCCGATTCCGCCTGGGCGCGGGAACTGCTCAGGTCGATGACGCGCGAGGGGACCTGGTAGTACTCCGGGTAGACCGAGAAGCGACTGATGCCGATGTGCTCGCCGGGGCTCACCGGAGCGGTGGCCTCGGTGTGCCCCCACGCCGCGGCGACGACCGGATCGGTGGCCACGTCCTGGGGGTCGGCGGGGGCCGGCAGGGCGAGCCGTGCCGTGAACGCCACGATGCGGCCCGTGCTCACGAGCCGGTAGACGCTGAAGGCCTCCGGCTGCCGCTGCGCCCAGTAGCGGACCAGCTCCGCGGAGGCCGCCCCCTCGGTCTCCGCCGCCATGCGCAGGACGACCGCGAGGTCGCCGGGGTGCAGGGGGCGGTCGTGCACCTCCTCCTCACGGGACCAGGTGCGCAGTCGGGCCAGGGTCTCGCCCTCCCGGAAGAGGTAGAAGAGTTCGTCGGTGACGGTCCAGACCCGTTCCTCCGGCGCTTCGCGCAGTACGCGCAGGTACTCCTCCGCCAGCCGTCGGCGCGTGGCCGTGAAGGTGGTGGGCGCCCGCCAGCGCAGGTCGGCCGCCAGGGTCTCGCGTGCGGCATCGTGCGGGTGGAGCCCGCGGTGCGTGGACTCCATGAAGGGCAGGTCCCGGAGCCAGGAGAAGAGGAGGTGGGCGTCCTCCTCGGGCAGCACCGCGGCGAGGAGCTCCTCGGAGGTCGCGTACGCCTGGGCCGCCACCTCCAGGGCGCGGCGGTGGGCGGCGGTGGGCACCTCACCGATCAACCCCGCCAGCAGGGTGCGCAGGACGTCCGCCGACGGGGCCCAGGTCTCCTCCCCGCCGCAGCCCGTCGAGCCCGCGGCTGCCGCGAGCGACAGGGCCAGAGGGTTGCCTCCGGCGAATCGGAGCACCCGGGCGCGGATCTCCGGACGGAGCTGGGTTGCCGCCAGCAGGCTCTGCGCCTGCTCCTCGGAGAAGGGTTCCAGTTCGGTCACGTGCAGGAGCCCGGCCCAAGCGGGGTCGGCGGTCCACTGCGGCTGCGGTGCGAGCCGGCCGGCCAGGACGACCAGGGTGCTGTCCGCCGCACGGGGCAGGAAGTGGTGCCACAGCCAGCTCTCCAGCCACTGGCAGTGCTCGAAGGAGTCCACGACCAGGACCGTGCCGGGAACGTCGAGGAACGGTCCGGCCGCGCGCTCGAAATCGGCCGGGTCCCGGCTGACGAAGCGGCCGTCGAGTTCGACGAGCAGCCGGCCCGCCGTACGGGCGTGGTCCGCCAGCCGGCGCAGCAGCGTCGACTTCCCGATCCCGCCCGGCCCGAACACGTAGAACGCGAAGGGCGCCTGCGGATCACCCGCCAACGCCTCCGCGAACCGCGCGAGTTGCTTGTCCCGGCCGATGAACGCCCGGTCCCGCGCGTTACTCAGTCTCTCTCCCACGGACACCATGACGGCTCCCCTTCCCCTTGTCCCGGCACGAGGCGCGTGCGCTGCCGGCCCGGCTCCTCATCTCGTTCCCTGGCCCGTCCGGTCCGGCCGGACCGGACGGTTCGGGGTCACCGCACGTGTCCCAGGTTCTCGTCGTCGGGGTGGCCGGTGACCAGGAGGGTGGTCTCCTCCACGCGCTGGAAGCGGCCGTCGGGGGCCAGCTCGGCGAAGAGGTAGACCTCGGTGCGGGAGGTGCGGCCGTTGTGCTGGGTGACGGTCACGGTGTGGCGGTCCGCGTAGCGCGATCCGTCGCGGAGTTCGTCGTGGACCTCCACGTGCCCGCTGAGGATCAGGGAACGCAGTCGCGTCATGTGCTGGGTGAAATCCGCCCGGTCGCTCCAGACGCCGTCGGTGCGCTGGCGGTAGTCGGGGGCGAAGTGCCGGTCGAGGGCTTCTTCGAGGCCGAGGCCCGGGGTGAACAGCAGGTCGTTGATGGCCCGGGTGATGTCGGTCGGTGTCATCGCTGTCTTCTCCGTGTGCGGGGGTGGACGGGAGCGGGCGTCAGCCGCGGCGTGCGCCGCCGGCTCAGTGGACGGGGGTGAAGTCCAGGGACAGGGAGGCGGGGCCGCGGGTGTACAGGCCGGTCTCCCGGTAGCGGAAGCCGGGGGTATACCGGACCTGCTCCAGCAGGGGCAGGAGCAGCGCGGCGACGGTCTCGATCTCCGCGCGGGCGAAGGCGGCACCGACGCACTGGTGGAGGCCGGTACCGAAGGCCAGGTGCTGCGCGGCGGCGGTGAAGGAGCGGGCGGTGCCCAGGTCGTCGCGGTCGATGTCGAAGGTGTCCGGGGCGGCGAAGACGCCCGGATCGCGGTTGGCCGCGCCGATCATGCAGAAGACCGTGGCGCCGGCCGGGACCGTGGCGCCGGCGAACACGGCCGCCCGTTCCGCCTGGCGGGGGATGAGCTGGACGGGCGGGGTGTAGCGCAGGGTCTCGGCGATCGCGGCGGGCAGCAGGGCCGGGTCCTGTCGAACCCGGGCAAGCTGCCCGGGGTGGTCGATCAGATGCTTGAAGAGCAGGGCCAGCGTCTTGTCCGCGGGCTCGGTCGCGGCGACGAGGACGTTGACGACCAGCGCGGTGACCTCGCTGTTGCTCATGTCGGCGCCGTCGAACTCGGCGGTGCACAGCTTCGAGATCAGGTCCTCGCCCGGGTGCCGGCGCCGGTGTTCGATGACGGGGACGAGATAGGCCTCCAACTCCTCGGCCCGGTCCAGGCAGTGCCGGCGGCGCTCGGGAGTGAGGCGGATGCTGGTGATGAACTCGGTGACCCCACTGTGCCAGTCGGCCACCTGCCGCCAGTCCCGCTTGTCCAGGCCGAGGACGTCGAGGGTCGCGCGCACGGCGAGCGGCTTGCCGAAGTCATTGACGAGGTCCACCCGCCCCTTTGGGAGGAAGGGGGCGATCAGCTCGGCGGCGTTGGCGTGGATGGCGCGCGTCTGGTCCCGCAGGGCCTGCCCCGTGAAGCCGCGGACGAAGATCTTCTGCTTGGCGGTGTGCTCGGCCCCGGTCATCTGGGCGAGGACCGGGCCGCGCATCACCGGCTCTGCGCGCACCTGGAGCGTCTCGGTGGTGAAGGCCTCGTGGTCGGTGAGGACCCGCTTGACGTCCTCGTAGCGGGAGAGGAAGTAGCTGTCGATCGACGGCTCGTAGTGCACCGGAGACTGCTCCCGCAGTCGTGCGAAGTGGTGGTGGGGGGCGGCGGCGAAGTCCTCGGACAGGACACTGAAGCCGGAACCGACCAGGGGCATGATGCAGGACCTCTCGAAACGGGGGCAGGCGGGGTCAGGAGCGGGCGCCGGCCGCGGAGGCCCCGATGAACGTGCCACGAAGCGGAGTCCGGGGGCCGGAGCGCGGTCCGCCCCACCAGGTCTAGACGCACCGGGGCGCCATTGGTTGTCGCGGTGGGGCGTGATATTCGGTCGGCAGGCGTCGGTGACGTCCGGCCGCACGTTTCCAGCCGGATTCCCGCCGGTTCTCCACCGGGTTCCCCCTTGCGGCGCGTCCCGTCCGGCGGACGGGGCGAACCAGCTGCCCGACAGACTACCCGCGAGTAACGCGGGCGCGTCAGGTATCGCTCGAAGAGCGGATTCCGCTTCAGGGCAGTCGGTTGCCGTCAGCGCCTCGGCGTCGGCCGGTCCGCGGGCCATGTCGGCCAGACCGGGATCCTCGCCGACGGGACCACCCGCTACATCAGGCGGAGCCTGGTCGCTCCGCCGAACGCGGCGTGACACGCGCTCCGCGCGTGAGCGCGGGCCAGCGCTACTGGAGCTGGGACAGGTCGACCGAATCGGCGGGCGCGGGGACCTTGGCCGTCACGGGCTCGTCGAAGGCGGAGAAGGAAGCCTCCACCCGCTCGCCGGACGCGTCGTCGCCCTGCAGCCGCAGCAGGTAGGGCTTGCCCTCGGTGGCGACTTGGAAGGTTCCCGTCCCGCTGTCGCCCCGACTCGTGACCGTAATGGCGGGACGGCCGTCGACCGTGGTGCGCGGCCCCTTGGTCAGCTGTTCGCTCACCGGCTTCGAGGAGAACTCCTTCTTGAAGAAGTCCAGGTCGCAGAAGTCGGCGAAGTCGCGCAACAGGAAGCTGCCCGTAGTGCCGTGCAGGTAGCGGCCGTTGATCAGCGCGATCGCGTCCTCGCCCGCGCCGCCCGGTACTTGGGACCGGAGGAGGGCGTCGTCGAACTTCATCCACACGTCGTTGCCGCGTTTGACGATGTCGGCCTTGCCCGATCCGCCGGGAGGGGTCACGCTGCCGGCGCAATTGCCCCGCTCGTCGAACCGGAGGTCCAGGGCGGTGGTGCCCGACTCGTTGGTCACCTTGGCCGCCATGCGCATGGAGGTGGCCCCGGACATGGCGGCGCGCGCGGCGTCCGCGATGGTCTGGGCGCTCTTGCCGGCGATGCCGTTGTCATCGGCCCCGGCAGCCCCCGCGCCGGCGAGGACGCACAGGCAGACGGTTCCGGCAGCCGCGCAACGGGCCGCGGCCGTGGCCGCCCGGGATGCGGACATCGGGCATCACCTCACTCCGGACGCCTCCGGACGGCGCCGGCCAACGTCATGGCCCGCCGCAACCGGTGACCTGATCAGCGTACGTCCGCGTCACGCCGGGCGCAGTCCCGTGCCGGCCGGATCCGCCGTGCTGCCGCCACGCTCCGGCGACAACGGGAAGAGAGAAGCGGCCCGGGGGCCGGGGGCCCGCACGCCCGCCCGCACCCGGCCCACTCGGCGACGAGGCCTGAACCCGCAGGAGGGTGCGGACCGGGCGTGGTCGCCGTGGTCCGCACCCTCCTGAGGTGATTGCCGAGCCGTGCGGTTACTTGACGCCGAGACCGGCGTCGGAGACCTCGGGCTTGCCGGCGGCCTTGAGCACCTTGTTCAGGAGCGTCAGGTCGTAGATGCCGGCGAGGTCGGGCTGCTCGATGAGCTTGGCCTTGACCGCCCAGTCGGACTCGGTCTTCAGGGTGCCGGCCAGCGGGTCGTCGGTGACCAGGATGCTGGTCCAGGCCGGGTCGATGACCTTCGCGTCGAGCGGCTTGCCCCCCTCGGCGGCCAGCTTCGCGTTGGCGGAGGCCTTGGCCTTGTCCTGGTTGGCGTTGATCCACTCGTTGGTCTTCACGGTGCCGCGCAGCACCGCCTCGACGACGTCCGCGTGCTCCTTGAGGAACTTCTGCGACACGATGATGTTCGTGATGACGAACTTCTTGTCGGGCCACAGGTCGGTCTCGTCGAGGAGGACCTTGCCGCCGTCGGAGACGAGCTTGGAGGCGGTGGGCTCGGGGACCCAGGCGCCGTCGATGGAGCCCTGCTTGAAGGCGTCCGGGGTGACCTTGTTGTCGGTGCGGACCACGGAGACGTCGCCCTTGCCGGACTCGGGGTCGACCGTCCAGCCCTTGGTGCCGATCCAGTTGAGGAACGCCACGTCCTGGGTGTTCCCCTTCTGCGGGGTGGCGATCTTCTTGCCCTTGAGGTCGTCCAGGGTCTTGATCTTGTCCGGGTTCACGACCAGCTTGACGCCGCCGGAGGCGGAGCCGGAGATGATCCGCAGGTTGGAGCCCTTGGACTTGACGTAGCCGTTGATCGACGGGGAGGGGCCGATGAAGCCGATGTCGAGAGAGCCGCCGTTGAGGGCTTCGATCTCGGACGGGCCGGCGTTGAAGGACTGCGGCTTGATCGTGGTGCCGTTCAGTTCCTTGGCGATCAGGCCTTCCTGGAGACCGACGAGCGCGGTGGCGTGCGTCAGGTTCGGGAAGTAGCCGATGCGGACCTCGGAGGCCGACAGCTTCTTGCCGGCGTCGGCGGCGACGTTCTCCTTCGCGGGAGCGTCGTCCTTCTTGGCGTCGGAACCGTAGCCGCAGGCGGTGAGCAGCAGGGGAAGGGCGGCGGTGACGGCGATGGCGCGCAGGGCGGTGAGCGGTCTTGCGGCAGACACGGAGGTGTCCTTTCACGGGATGGTGTTCGGGGGAGTACGGAGACGGGCGACGCAAAGCCATCGGCACACATGGCACCCACTCCCGGCCGTCGTCGGCGGGATCGCGGTCGCTTGGAGGCGTGCGGGTGGCGAGGCGGGCCGGGGGCCCGGCGGCCTGCGGGCGGCGCGGTGGCCCCGAACAGTGCTCCGAGCGGTGTTCCGAGCGTGGGGCCAGGCCTCGCCAATGCTGTCAGGCAGGCTGACAGATGGCGCTGGAGGTACGAACCAGGTCGATGTGTCGACGGGAGGTCAGAGGCAGCGTCCTGCCTGCGTGCTGCGGTGTTCGCACGGCCACCTCCCGGAATTCCTAGTTTTCCCACCTGGTTGGTAGGCATATTGGCAGACCGTGAGACCCGCCCCAAGAGGTTGCCCACATGGTGGACGCTCAGCTCTCGCGATGTGAGAAACCCCAGGTGGGGATGGGGTCAGGAGGTCGGGAGATCAGGGATTGGTCCAGGCGTCAGGAGCATGGGCCAGCGCGGATACGGTGGCGGGCAGCTCGCAGGACGCGACGTCGGCGAGCGACACGCCGTCGAGGATCTCGCGCACGTTGGCCCGCAGGGCGATCCACAGGGGCAGCAGTGACTGGGCGGGGCCGGTGTAGGACAGGTCCGGCGGGCGGACCCCGCGCACCGAGACGAGCGGTCCGTCCACGACGCGGATGACATCTGCGATGCTGATGGACCGGGCGGGCCTGGCCAGCCGGTAGCCGCCGTTGCCGCCGCGCTGGCTGAGCACGAGACCGCCCCGGCGCATGTCGTTCAGGATGCCCTCGAGGAACTTGTGCGGGATGTCCTGGGCGTCGGCGATGGCTTCGGCCTTCAGGGGCCCGTCGTCCTGCGACGCGGCAAGCTGCAGTGCGGCACGTACCGCGTAGTCCGCCCTGGCTGAGATCCGCATACGGGCATTATCCCGCACGACGGCGGCCGGCGACCGCCGCGGGTGGCCGCCCGTTGCCGGGCGGCCACCCGGTGTCAGTGGAAGGCCGCCACCACGGCGCGGTGGGAGCCGTTGAGGTAGTGCTCGCCGATGGAGCGCAGGCGGTGCGCGGCCGGGCGGTGGGCCGTCAGGACCCGGGCGTTGCGCCAGAACCGGTCCAGACCGGGGGCGTCGGCGAGTTCCAGCACCCGGGTGCTGATGTGCAGGGCGGCCTTCGACGTCACGGTCTCGGCCGTCGCGACCAGGGCGGCGACACCGGCGGCTCCCTCCGCGTCGAGGTGCGCACCCGTGTCCAGGGCCTGGCCCATCACATCGGTCGCCCGGCCGACGACGGCGGTGGCCGTCTGGGCGGCGGAGGCGAGTTCCCCGTACGTCAGGAAGAGGTCCGGGTCCTCGCCGGGCAGCAGGTGCGCCCGGCCGCCCCTGCTGAGGTCGCGGGCCTCGGTCAGGGCGCCCTCGGCGATGCCGAGGCCGACGTGGCACAGGGCGAGCCGGAGCGCGGGCTCCGCGAGCGCGGTGAAGGGGGTGGTCGACTCCTCGTCGTGCGGCCGGCGGCCCAGTACCTGCCCGTGTGCGATGGCGACCCGGTCCAGGACGACCTCGCCCGCGCCGGCGACGCGCTGCCCGAGGCGGTCGTGGGCCGGTTCGACGGTCACCCCCCGGGCGCCGGACGCAATCCGTACGACCAGGACGTCACCGGTCGAGGCGCAGTGGGCGTCCACCACGATCTGGTCGGCTGCGGCCACCGCCGTGTCCACGGTCCGGCGTCCGTTCAGGACGTAGCCGTTCGCGCGCGGCCTCAGCGTCAGATCCGGTCCGTCGGCGCCGTCGTCGGTGGAGGGCGCGTGGACCGCTCCGGTCCACAGCCACCTCTCGCGCACCGACTCCTCCTCGAGGGCGGTGGCGTCCTCGTGACTCGCGTAGAAGCGTCCGCTCCAGGCGTGCACGTAGTGGCGGGCGAGCAGGTCGCCGACGGAACTGTCCGCCGCGGCGATCTCCCGGATGACGGCGCATCCGGTACGCCAGTGCGCCCCGCGCCCGGGCCCGGGCGGCGTGAGGGCCGCGGGCAGGCCGGCCTCGCGCAGCCGGGCCGTCTCGTCGGTCGGCGGCTTGCCGGCCTGATCGCGGGCGATGGCGTCCGCGGCGAGGTCGTCCGCCACGTCGCGGGCGGTACGCAGGAGCGCGCGGCGCCGCTCGTCGGCGGGGCCAGGTGTCGTCGCCGTGGCCGTCACCGGCAGGCCCGGGTGCCGCACAGTGTCGCGAGGGCTGGGGGGACGGTTGGGCGGACAGTGGTGCCGTGGGGGACGGCGGTGGTCATGTCGGCTACTCCGGAACGTCGTTGGGTGGCATCGGCCGGTCACGCGTGACCGAATCCCCACCTTTCCCATCGGATTGATAGGGATACTTGCCCGAAGTAACCGTCCCGGCAAGGGCGCGACCGAATGATGGACAGCTTCATCTCGTGATTCGAGACGTGTTCGGCATTTCCTATGTAATCGGTAGGGAAGTGTTGACGAGTGCGCGCCACGCACCTCACGATGTGACCATGCCCCCGTCGCAGCCGTTGCTCGTACGCCGCAGGCACGTTGACTTCCGTCTCGTGGCCAGCGCCGCCTGCCGACCCGTTTAGGGCCTCTCCGACAGGGCATTTCCCCGACGCGCTCCGGTGCTCCGGCTCTCGCGCCACTCTGTGCGCCACGTTGTCCCCGCGCCCCCGGTCCCTCGAGCGGCGGGGGGTCGCCCGGCGTTCGGCGTGCCGGCCCTCCCGGTCGGATCCGTCACGGAGACCCTTGCCCCGTCATGGCCGAACACCCGGCATCCGTACCTCATTCCGCGCAGCCGAAGGGGCTCACCGTGACCACCGCACTTCCCGTACCCGCATCCGCACCCGCCGGCGTTCGCCGTTCCCCGGCCCTCCGCCTCCAGCTCGTCGGTGACCGTCCGTCCGGTGTCCCCGTCGACGGGATCGACGGCGGCCGCGTCGGCTACCTGGTGTTCCTCCCGGCGAACGTCGACCCGGCGGCGCTGATGAGGGCGCACGGGGTGCGCCCGGAGCCCGGTCCCCTCGACCTGGGAGGGCTTCCGGCTCCCGGCGTGGATGCGCCCGCCGCCCCCGCCCCCGCCCCCACCCCCGTTCCGTCGGACGACGGCATCCGGGTGGACCGCGCACGCCGGCTGGTCGAGGTCGACGGACGCGAACTGGAGCTCACCTACCTGGAGTTCGACCTTCTGGCCCACCTCGTGGCCCACCCGTACACGGTGCACACGCGTGACGCCCTCATCTCGGACATCTGGGGGTACGGTCACTTCGGCGACGGCCGTACGGTCGACGTCCACGTGGCCAGGCTGCGCCGCAAGCTCGGCCCCGCGCACCGGTCCCGCATCACCACCGTGCGCCGCGTCGGCTACAAGTACGTACCCGACCACCAGTAGTCGGGCCCCGGGTCAGGCACTCGCGATGACCAGCAGGGTGCGGGCGGCGACCGGGCCCGTCAGGCGGCAGCGGTGCGGGACTTCGCCCCGGTGGTGGGCGCTCTGCCCGGCGCGCAGGGTCAGTGGTTCCTCGCCCTCGAGCTCCAGGACGATCTCGCCCTCCAGGACGTAGAGGAAGTCCTCGCCGGGGTGCTCGAACCAGCCGCGCTCGCCCCGGCCGGGCTCGAAGTGGTGCTCGTAGGCCTCCATCAGCGCGCTGCGCCCGCCGGGGATGAGCACCTGGGCGGTCTGCCCCGTGGCCTCGTTCACGCGGATCACCTGCGGGTCGCTCTCGTGGCTGACCGCACCCGGTCGCGCGGGTGGCCGAAGGAAGGTCCCCGGGGTGACGTCCAGCGCTTCCGCGATCCGGTAGATCGAGCTGAGGCTGGGGGTGGCGAGGCCGCGTTCGAGCTGGCTGAGGAACGGCTGTGAGAGGCCGGAGCGGGTGGCGAGGACAGCCATGGAGACGCCGTGCTGTTTGCGGCAGCTCCGGATCACCCGTCCGACCTCGATCGCCTCGGGCGTGGGTTCGGGTCGAGACATGCAGGTGAACGTACCTCATCAAGGATCACGGGCCGGGGGTTCCGGCGATGTTTCGCACTGCGGCAACACTCCCGTCATAAGCGTGGTCAATTATTGACCTCGCTTATAGACGTCGAGGAACCGAACGAGGAGCCGCCCCGTGCCCGCCACCCCCTCACCGCCCGGCCGGGCCACCGGCCGGCTCGGCCCGGCCCTGGGCGCGGCAGGCGCCGTGCTCGCGCTGTGGTACCTGCTCGCCCGGTCCGGCGCGGTGGCACCGGGGCTGCTGCCCACGCCCACCGAAACCGCGGCCGCGCTCGTGGACAGCGCCCGCAGCGGCATCCTGGCCGCCGATCTCGGCGCCAGCCTGGTCCGTGCCGGGCAGGGGTTCGCACTGGGCGCCCTCGTCGGCAGCGCGCTGGGATTCGCCACCGGCTACCTGCCGGGGCTGTCCGCCGCCGTCACCCCGGTGGTCTCCTTCCTGCGCCCGATCCCCGCCATAGCGCTCGTGCCCCTCGCGACCGCCTGGTTCGGCATCGGCGAGACCGCCAAGCGCCTGCTCATCGCCTACGCCGTACTGCTCGCCGTCTGGCTGTACGTCCACGACGGGGTCTCCCGGGTCCCGGTGTCCCACCTGCGGGCGGCCCGGTCGCTGGGGGCGCCACTGCACCGGCGGTTCACCGAAGTGCTGCTGCCGGCGGCCGCGCCCGCGCTGCTGGCCGCGCTGCGGTACGGGGCCTCGGTGGCCCTGCTCGCCCTGGTGGCGGCCGAACTGGGCGGCGCCGACAGCGGGTTGGCGTACCGGCTCCAGGTGGACGGGCAGTTCCTGCGGGTGGACCGGATGTTCGCGGGACTCCTCGTGCTCGGTCTGCTCGGAGTGGCCGTCGACCTCGTACTGGCCGCGATCGGCCGCCGGTTCGTGCATTGGAGCACCTCATGAGCCTGGACGTACGACTGGAGGGGCTGTCGGTCCGCTACGGGGCCGCCCCGGTGCTGGAGCGCACCGATCTGGAGCTCCCGGCGGGCTCGTTCACGGCACTGCTGGGACCCAGCGGCTGCGGCAAGTCCACGATCCTCAACCTGGTGGCCGGATTCGCACGGCCCACCGAAGGCCGGGTGACGACCGGTTCCGCACCCGTGCGCGGGCCGGGCCCGGAGCGGGGCGTGGTCTTCCAGCACTACGCGCTCTTCCCCTGGCGCACTGCCCGCGGCAACGTCGAATTCGCCCTCAAGCGGCTCGGTCTGCCACGTCCGGAACGCCGACGGCGCGCCCTCGAGGCACTGGCCGAGGTTGGGCTGGCGGATGGGGCCGAGAAGTACCCGGCGCAGCTGTCCGGCGGCATGCAGCAACGCGTCGCACTGGCCCGGGCGCTGGCAGCGGAGCCCGAAGTCCTGCTGATGGACGAGCCGTTCGGAGCGCTGGACGCACTGACCCGGACCCGGATGCAGACCCTGCTGCGGGAACTGTGGCAGCGCCGCGGCACCACGGTGCTGTTCGTCACGCACGACATCGACGAGGCGCTGGCCCTCGCCGAGCGGGTCGTCGTCCTCGGCGGCACGCCCGGGCGGGTGCTGGCCGACCACACCGTGCCCACCGGGCCGGCCGACCCCGCCCTGCGCTCCCTGATCGCGGGCCACCTCGGCGTCGGCTGAAGCTCCCACCGCCTCCCTCGCCCGTCCTCACTCCCACCCCCACCTCCATCCTCATCCCCACCTCCGTTCCTGGAAGGACCCCCTCCCATGCTCAGACCCCGTGCGGCGACCGCCCTGCTCGCGGCAGCCCTGCTCTGCGCGCTCACCTCGGCCTGCACCGCCGGCTCCGGCTCCGGATCCGGCCCCGCGGTCGACGGCCGCCCGGCGGTCTCCCTCGCCGCGAGCGACCAGCTCGGCGGGGCGCCCGTCTACGTGGCCCAGGAACGCGGCCTGTGGTCCGCCGAGGGCATCGAGGCCACCGTGACCACCCAGCCCACGGGCCGGGACGCGCTGAACGCCGTGCTCGGCGGACAGGCGCAGCTCGGCGTCGTGGGTGACCTGCCCGCGGTGACGGCCGCACTGGGCGGGCGCGAGGTGCACATCGTCGCCGACCTCTCCCGGTTCGACGACTGGCGCCTGCTGACCCGGACCGACCGGCAGATCACCGGCTTCGCCGCACTGAAGGGCCGCAAGGTCGGTGTCCCGCAGGGCACGAACGTCGAGTACGCGCTGTCGCGGATGCTCGCCTCCGCGCAGCTGACCGCCGCGGACGTGACCGTGGTCAACCTCGCCCCGAACCAGGTCACTTCGGCACTGGCCCGAGGGGACGTCGACGCCGGGGTCACCTTCCCCAGCTTCTACGGCGCCGCCCGCACCGCCCTCGGGGAGCGCTACGCCGAGCTCCCCTTCACCGGCTACACGGCACGGACCCTGCTCGTCGCGGGTCCGAAGGCGAGCGACGCGACCACGGAGGCCGTGCTCCGGGCGCTGCTGAAGGCCCAGCGCGCGATCGGCGCCGACCCGGCCGCCGCGCGCAAGGACGTACTCGCCCAGTCCAAGGGCGCGCTCCAGGCCGACTACGTGGACGCCTTCCAGCCCCGCTACGGCTACGGCGCGACCCTCTCGCCCGAACTGCTGACCCAGTTGGAGCAGGAGGCCGCCTGGGCGAAGGCCGCCCAGGGCCTGCCGGGCTCCGCCGACCGCACCGCGCTGCTGCGGCACCTGCACCCCGCACCCCTGACGGCCGTGGACCCGGCCGCCGTCACCGTCCGCTGACCGCACCCGCCGCATCCATCCACCGCACCCACACAGGAGATCCCCGTGACCGTCGACCAGAACACCCTGCGCCGCCGTGGCGTCGGCCTGATCGCCCATGACCCCGCCCGCAGTTACGGCGGCCTGACCCTCTACACGCCCATCACCAGCTCCGGCGAGATCCACCTCGTCGACATCGAGGGGCGCCCCGTCCACACCTGGAACTCTCCGCATCCGCCCGGCCGGCAGGCGCAGCTGCTCCCCGGCGGCAACCTCTTCTACGCGGCCAAGGACACCACCAGCCCGACCCTCTTCCCCATCTGGGACGTCTACCACGGCGGCATCTTCCAGGAACTGGCCCCCGACTCCACGGTCCTGCGCGAGGTCCGGCACCCCTTCCACCACCACGACGCCTCGGTCCTGCGCAACGGCAACCTCATCGTCACCGTCGTCGAACCGTTGGACCCGGCCGACGCGGCCCGCATCCAGGGCGGCATCCCCGGTTCCGAGGCCCCGGGCGGGGTGATCTACGGGGACGTGGTGTACGAGCTGACCTGGGAGGGGGAGGAGGTGTGGCGCTGGGCCGCGATCGAGCACCTGGACCCCGAGGAGTTCCCGCTCAACGCCCACTTCGCCCGTGAGCACTGGCCCATGGCCAACACCGTCAACGAACGCGCCGACGGCTCGATCGTCGTGGGCTTCCGCAGCGCGTCCTCCACCGTGGCCGTCGACCGCGCCGACGGGTCCGTACTGTGGCACATCGGCCCCGATGTCCTGGCGCAGCAGCACCATCCGCACGAGCTGGCGGGCGGGAACATCCTGGTCTTCGACAACGGCACCTACCGCGACACCACGTCCGTTCCGTACTCGCGGGTGCTGGAGCTCGACCCGGGCACCGGCAAGGAGGTGTGGTCGTACGAGGACAACCCGCCGCAGAACTTCTACAGCCCGTACATGTCGAGCGCCCAGCGGCTGCCCAACGGGAACACCTTCATCGCCGAGGGCTCCTTCGGACGGCTCTTCGAGGTGACCCCCGGCGGGGACGTGGTCTGGGAGTTCGTGGTCCCGCAGTTCCGGTCCTTCGGCGAGGGCGTGGGCCTGGAGTCCTCGGCCGGCGCCCAGAACTCCGTCTTCCGCGCCTACCGCTACGCCGCCGAGGAGTTCCCCTGGCTCTGAACGACGGGCCCCGGGGCCGCGGCGTGTGAGGAGGCGCGGTCACCCGGGCCGGGACTAGCATGAAGATCGCGGCCCGCTTCGAGGTCTCCTCCGGGGCCGTCTCCCGGCAGTCGCAGCCGAAGAGGCCGAACGGAGCGAGAACCCCCATGGCGACGCCTACGGACACCGTCACACTGGAGCGCCGCATCCAGGCCCGCCCCGAGACCGTCTTCGGGTTCTTCACCGACCGCGAGAAGTGGCTGTCCTGGATGGGCGCCGACGGCGTGTTCTCCTTCGAGCCCGGCGGTTCGTACCGCACCAGGGTCACCGGCGAGGACATCGCCACCGGCCGCTTCCTCGCCGTCGAACCGCCCGAGCGGCTCGTCCTCACCTGGGGCTGGGAGACCGGCTCCGTGCCCGTGGCGGCCGGCTCCACCAGGGTGGAGATCACCCTCGAGCCGGTCGCCGAAGGCACCCTGCTCCACCTGGTCCACAGCGGCCTTCCCTCCGAGGAGGCCTGCGTCGCCCACGCCGAGGGCTGGCAGCACTACGTCGACCGGCTCGCGTCCCGCGCCGAAGGCGGCGACCCCGGGCCGGACGCCTGGCTGCGGGGGCCCGGGGGATAACGGGCCCGGGACAACAGGCCACCTCCGGTCCGGACCCGTACGCGATCACCATCGCGCGGGTCCGGTTTCGCACGCTGACACCCGGGTCTTTGGTGATCCGCCGGAACGACTCCGTCCAAACCATTGCCCGAGCGCTTGGTCAGTCACACAGCAGCAGCCGGTGGCGTATCCCGTGGGCGGCGGTGGGCCGGGGCCCGTAGGCCTGCCGCCGCGTCAGGCCGCCCGGACGTGGCGGCGTTCGGTGAGCCGGCCGTAGAGCTCGGGCCGGCGGGTCTGCATCAGTCCGAATCCCAGCCAGTCGCGGCGCTGGTCGAGGTCGAGGTCGGCGACCAGGACGGCGGGCCGGTCCCGTGGTGCGCGGAGCATGACCCGGCCGTAGGGGTCGGAGATGAAGGAGGAGCCGTAGAAGGTGGAGCGGCCTTCGGTGCCGGTGCGGTTGGGCACGATCATGAACAGTGCGTTGGCCAGGCCGTTGGCACTGATCGCGTGCTCCCACATCGGTCGGGTGTCGAACTCGGGCAGGTCGACCTCGGACCCGATGGCCGTGGGGTGGACGAGGATCTCGGCGCCCTGCAGGCCGTAGGCCCGGGCCAGTTCGGGGAACCACTCGTCCCAGCAGGTGGGGAAGCCGAAGCGGGCGCCCTCGTGGGAGACGACCGGGAAGCCGCTGTCGCCGGGGCGGAAGCAGAGGTCCTCCCGGTACCCGGGGAAGGCGGGGATGTGGTTCTTGCGGGTCCGGGCGATCAGCGCGCCGTCCGGGGCCACGCAGACGGCGGTGTTGTACCCGAGGCCGCCGTCCGCCGCCCTTTCGTAGAGGGAGGCGTGGACGGTGATGCCGAGTCCGGTGGCGAGTTCGGCGGCGAGGCTGACGGTGGGGCCGTCCTGTACGTCCTCCAGGTAGCGGGCGGCGCCGTCGCCCATCGGGTCGTCGGTGTTGCAGAAATAGGGGCTGCGGGTCAGCTCGGGGAGGCAGACGACGGTGGCGCCCTCGGCTGCGGCGAGCGCGACGCCCTCGCGGAGCCGGTCGTCGTGCGTGCTCTCGTCGGCGTACCAGCGCATCTGGACGAGGCCGACGCGCAGCAGCCGTCGCTCGGCGGGCTCCGTGCGGGCCGGGGAGCCGAGGGGTGAGCCGTAGGAGGTGAGCAGTTCGTACGAGGTCACGCGAGGACCGCCTTCGATAGATCCTGACTGATTTTTCAGTCAGCATGCGTGAAGTGAAGGGACCCGTCAAGGCCGGGTCGGTCAGGCGATGCGCCTCAGGCGGTGGAGCCGGTGGTGAGGGTGAGGATCAGGGTCCGGAGGATGGAGCCGGAGTCGACCTCGACGTCGAGCGACTGGGCGGCGGCCAGTCGCTCGTCCCACCGGCGAGCAGGGTCCGCGCGGCCGGGATCAGCCGTGCGCGCGCCTGTTCGCCCTTGGCCGAGGTGCGGGGCCGGCCCGGCCGAAGGGTAGGGAGTGTCGGGCTCCGGGAATCCTTCGCGCGGGCTGCCATGGCGCGACTCCAACGACCGGAGGCGGTCGGCGCCGTACCGGGCGAACGGGGATCCGGTCCGGCTTCGACCCGGCCAACTGGCCAGCGACGACCTGGATGTTGGGGTGTGCGCGCAGGATCGTGGCAGGGGAGGCGGCCGAGCTCCCGCGGGTCGGCACGGCCGCCGGGGTGACCGCCCGGGGTACCCGGAACCCGCGGCCGCGGGCCGGCGGCGAGCGCCTACAGTCGGTGCATGCGCATCGTCTCCCTGCTCCCGGCGGCCACGGACATCGTGGCGGACCTCGGTCTCGCCACCGACCTGGTCGGACGCACCCACGAGTGCGACTGGCCGCCGGAGGAGGTCGCCGCGGTGCCGGTCGTCACGAAGGCCGAGTTCGCCGCGGAGGAGCTCAGCAGCCGGGAGATCTCCGAAGCCGTCGGCGGGGCCGCCCATTCGGGCTCCTCGCTCTACACCCTGGACACCGGGGCGCTCGCCGCGCTCGAACCGGACATCGTGCTCACCCAAGACCTGTGCGACGTCTGCGCGGTGTCCTACGAGGCGGTCTCCCACGCGGTGCGCGTACTGGACGCGGGCCCCCGGGTGCTGAGCCTGGAGCCGCGCACCCTCGACGACGTACTGGACTGCCTGGTCACCGTAGGGGAGTTGCTGGGCGTACGGGAGCGGGCCGAGCGGCGGCGGGAGGAGTTGCGCGGCCGGCTCGCCGAGGTGGGGCGGCTGACCCGGGACCGGACCCGGCCCCGGGTGGTGGCCGTCGAGTGGCTGGACCCGCTGTGGCCCGCCGGGCACTGGGTGCCCGAACAGATCACGTACGCCGGAGGCGAACCGCTCCTCGCCGCACCGGGCGAGCACACCGCGCCGATGACCTGGGACGCGGTACGGGCCGCCCGCCCCGACGTCGTCCTGCTCCTGCCGTGCGGTTTCCCGCCCGAACGGACCCTGCGCGAGCTCGATCTCCTGACCTCGCTGCTCGGGTGGGACGAGCTGCCCGCCGTACGGGCCGGGGAGGTCTGGGTCCTGGACGGGCCCGCCTACTTCAACCGCCCCGGACCCCGTGTCGTGCGCGGCGCCGAGGTACTGGCCCACGTCCTGCACGGAGTCCGGGCCGGCGAGCCGGTGACGCCGGCCGAGGCCCGCCGCCTGTGACAGGCCCTCGGCCGACGGCCTAGAAGGAGGTCCAGGTGAAGGCGACCTGGTCACCGGCGTTCAGCTTGAACTGGCAGCCGCCGACCGGGGTGGGGGCGCCGTTGACGGAGATGCTCCAGTAGGCGGAGCCGCCGCTGCTGACCTTCTTGATCGTGTCGACGGAGAAGTCGTCGAACGACGCGTACCAGGCGCCGTCCCAGGTGAAGTGCTTCTTCTTGGCCGCGTCGTCAAGAGCGGCGGTGGGGGTGGGCACGGCGCTCGGGTTCGCCGAGCCGTTCGTGCCGTCGCACTTGTGCGTGCCACCGGTGGCGGTGGTCACGTCGTGCCCCTTGGTCTTTATCTTCCCCTTGAACAGCACTCCGTTCGGGCCCTGGACCGTGATGTTGACCTTGACGGGGGCATTGGTGTGCGCGACGGGCTTGGCGTGGGCGACGGCGGGGGCCGTGGCGAGCGCGAGTCCCAGGGCGGCCGCGGTGACGAGGGTGCGGCGGACGAGGTTCGGGTTCATGTGTTGCCTTCCGGGCGGTCCGGCCCACAGCACGAACCCGGCCGCCCGGACACGGCCGACAGCACACGCTCCCCCGGGCACCGGGAACGGGCGGTCGACGGGTCGGTGACTCAGGGCTCCGCGCTGCAGACCATGACAGGGGGAGTAGGTACGAACCGCGTGCTGGGCTCCCCGACTCGGTGCGCGTACGCGCCCCACACGGTTGCAGGTCAGCGCCGGAATCGCACCGGCTTCCCCCAGGTCAAACGGCCATTCAGTTGTCGCCCGGAGCTACCGGGCAGTCGAATCGTACGGTCGCGGCAGCGTGGTGACCAGGGGTCACTTTTCGGCCACGGATCCGTGGTCCGGCTCCGGGGCGCGGCGGGCCCGGCCGGTCGATAATGATGGCCGGAGTGGGACTGCCGCCCGGTGCCCGCGGAACAGCGGTCGGTCCACCTCGCCGCAGACGATCAACCCGAGAGGAAGGTTCCGTGACGGACAGCGCGAGCGAACGCCGGCCGGCGGGCGAGCTGGAGTCCAGCGTCCTGGCGGCGCTCTGGACGGCGGGCGCACCGCAGTCGGCGGCGCAGGTGCGGGCGGCGATACCGCAGCCGCTGGCCCGGACCACGGTGGCGACGCTGCTCGCCCGGCTGCAGGAGAAGGGCGTCGTCGACCGGAACCCGGGCGTGCGGGGCTTCCTGTACTACCCGGTCGAGGACGTCCACGGCCTCACCGCCCGCCGGATGCACCGCGAGCTCGACCGGGACGGCGACCGCAGCGTGGTCCTGGCCCGGTTCGTCGAAGGGCTCGGCCCCGACGACGAGGCGGAGCTCAGGCGGCTGCTGGAGGAAGGCGGTCGGTGATCGCCCCGCTGATCGCCCTGCTGATCGTCCCGCTCCTCCTCCCTTGAGTCCTGCCGCCGCTCGCCGGGCGCACGGCCGGCCGGGTTCGGCCTAGGGTCGCGCTGTGGACGATCACCGCCGCCGGAAGTGCGCGGAGGCGAGGAGGGCGAGCCAGGCGGTGGCGAAGAGCCAGCCCCCGACCACATCGGACAGCCAGTGCATGCCCAGGTGGACCCGGGTGAGTCCGACGGCCGCGGCCCAGACCGCGAGCCCCACGACTGCCGTTCGCGGTACCCCGCGCCCCCGCAGCCACAGGGCGGCGATCAGCAGCCCGGCGGTCATCGCGGCCGTGGTGGTGTGGCCGGAGGGGTAGGACCAGCCGGAGGCGTGTGCGGCCCAGTCACCCGCGTCTGGGCGCGGGCGAGCGACCAGCAGTATCACCGCGTAGCGCAGGGCCTGACCGGCGCCGAGGCACAGCAACAGGGCGGCGGCCGTGAATGCCCGCTGTCGGGTGGTGCGGCCCGCGTAGAGGCCGGCGAGTACGAGCAGTGCGTAGGGGACGAACCCGGTGCCGGTGTCGGTGACCAGGAGGGCGAGCGCACGGGCGACGGCCGGTCGGTGCTCCACGGACCAGCGGTGCGTGGCCGCATCGGCCGGCAGCAAGTGGTCCGGGGCGCGCACGACCCACACCGTGAGCAGAGCGAAGAGTGCCGCCGAGGTCAGGGCCACCCGGCCGGCCCGGCGGGCCGGACCCGTCCGGGTCATGAACCGGCCAGCAGCGGATGCGGCGGGCCACTCCTCAACCGTATGGCCAGGGTGGCCCGGTTGCGCCGCACGGGGACGGCCGAGCCGTCGTACGTCGGGGTCATCGCACGGGTCCGTTCTGGTGCCGGAGGAGAGCCGGGTGCGGCGGGGGGCAGCCGGGCACGACGCCCAGGCGGCCGCGATCCCGCGTCGTCTACTGCACTGTAGACGATCGCGGGACGAAGAAGCGGTCCCCGGCTCCGTGGCGCAGGCCTCGTGGCACGGGCTCCGCGACGCGGGCTCCGTGACACCGGCTCCGTGACACCGGCCGCCCGCTGCCGTCAGGCGGCGAGGACCCCGGTCCCGAGAAGGCCGAAGAGGAGGACGCCGACGGCGATCCGGTAGATGACGAAGGCGTTGAAGGAGTGCTGGGCGACGTACTTGAGGAGCCAGGCGATCGAGGCGTAGGCGACCGCGAAGGACACCGCGGTGCCGACGACCAGCGGGAGGGTGTCCACCCCGGCCCCGACGGCGTCCTTGAGCTCGTAAAGGCCCGCGCCGGTCAGTGCGGGGATGCCGAGGAAGAAGGAGAGGCGGGTCGCCGCGACGCGTTCGAGGTCGAGGATGAGACCGGTCGACATGGTGGCGCCGGAGCGGGAGAAGCCGGGGAAGAGCAGAGCGAGGATCTGTGAACTGCCCACCAGCATCGCGTCCTTGAGGCTGGTGTCGTCCTCGCCGCGCTTGTGGCGGCCCAGCTGGTCGGCCGCCCACATGAGCCCGCTGCCGACGATCAGGGAGCCGGCCACGACCCACAGGGAGGCCAGCGTGCCTTCGATGAGCGGTTTGGCGGCGAGTCCCACGACCACGATGGGGACGGTCGCGTAGATGACCCACCAGGCGAACTTGTAGTCGTGGTGGTACCGCTCCTCGCGGTCGACCAGGCCGCGTCCCCACGCGGTCACGATCCGCACGATGTCCCTGTAGAAGTACACCAGGACCGCGGCGATGGCTCCGACCTGGATGACGGCGGTGAAGGCGACGACGGCCTTGTCGTCCACCGGAATGCCCATCAGGCCCTCGGTGATCTTCAGATGGCCGGTGGAGGAGACCGGCAGGAATTCGGTGACCCCTTCGACGACGCCGAGGATCGCCGCCTGTCCGATGCCGATGGTGCTCAATTGGTCCGTCCCTGAGGTTGGTTCGACGCGATGGTGTGGTGCGGGGTGGCCGTCCGCGAAGGGAGCGGCGCCTGGCCAACGGGAAACGGGACGTCGAGGTTCTGGCCGTACGCCGGCCGGTCCACTCAGGCGGCGCAGACGGGGAGACCGGGGTCGTCGTGGGTCCGGACCGCCGGGAACCAGGCGGTGCCTCCGGGCACGTCCGTCAGGTGGACCCGGAACCAGATGGGGGTCCCCACCCCGTGCTCGTCCTCGATGCGGATCCCGTTCGGCACGATGCAGTCGGCCATCAGGACGTCGCCGTGCCAGACCCGGTGCGGCACGACGTTGTTCAGGTCGTAGGCCGCGTACGGGTTCTTGGCCAGTCCGAGCCGGCACGCGGGGAGGCGCTCGGACTGCGTCCTGCAGTCGCCGTCGACGTTGAACACCCGGACGGGCGCCAGGCTGCCGGCCGGGCCCGTCGGCGCGGGCCTGATCGGGGCGGCGGACGACGACGGTGACGGGGACGAGGTACGACCGGCCGTACCCGGGCCGGCCGAGGGCGGCCGGGGTGCGTCCCGCTCCTGGAGTCCGAGGGTGACGGCGGCGCCGATCGCGGCGGCGACGGCGGCACCGGACAGTCCCAGGCGGACCAGGCGCCGGCGCGGCCAACGTCCGGCCGGGTCGGGGTCCTGGGGCGGTGCCGGGCGGGAGACCTGGGGCGGGCCGGGGGGCGGGCCGGGGGGAGGGGTCTGCGCAGGGGTCTCGGGCAGCGCTTGTGCCGGCGCGGTCGCCGTGGTCAGGACCGCGGAGCCGAAGGCGGGACTCGTCGCGGGAGTCGCGGGCGTCGCCAGCTCGGGGTCACCGCGGAGGATCGCCGTATGGATGGCGGCGAGCTCCGGCCCCGGGTCGAGGCCGAGTTCGTCGGCGAGGAACCGCTGGGCCCCGGCGAAGCGCCGTACCGCTTCGGCCTGCCGGCCGGTGCGGTACAGCGCGATCAGCAACTGCCCCACCAGCTGCTCGCGGTGGGGGTTGGCCTCGACGAGTTCGGTCAGCATCGGCACCAGTTCGGCCTCCCGCCCCAGGCCGAGCTCACAGGCCGCCAGCTGCTGGCAGGCGTCCAGCCGCTCCTCGTGCAGCCGCGCGCGTGCCGGCTCCACGAAGGCCGCGTTGACTCCGGCCAGCGGGGTGCCGCGCCACAGGCCGAGCGCGGCGCGCAGGTTCTCCGCCGCCAGGGACGCCCGGCGGCCGGACATCTCACCGGTGGCGTCACGGACCCGGGAGCGGAAGGCGAGCAGATCGAGTTCGCCGTCGGTGACGGAGCAGGTGTAGCCGTCGGTGGTGGTCCGGATGCGGTCCGCCAGACCGGTCCCGCGCAGGGTCTGGCGCAGCGTGGAGACCGCACCGTGGATCTGGGTCCGGGCACTGCTCGGTGCCTCGTCGGCCCAGACGGCGTCTATCAGCCGTTCGAGGGTGACCTGCTGCCGCGCGTTCAGGAGCAGGTAGGCCAGTACGGCTCGCCGCTGCGGGCGTTGCACCTCGACCAGTCCGTCGGCGCCGCGTACTCCCACCTCTCCCAGAACCGTGAACTGCATGGTGGTCTCCCCCCTAGGAACACACGGTGCGGGCGATCTTAATGTGCGTGCCGCGGCGCCGTAACTCCTTCCCGGGCCGTCTCCTGGCTCGAATGCAGTCCGCACGAAGGGTCGGTGGCGGATCCGCCCGGCGGCGGTGTCCGTGCAGGTCCAGGCGGTTAGTGCCCGCGTATAGCGCACGGTTGCCGGACGCATAGCCGGGCCCGGGCACAGTGAGGGCGTCGGTCGGCCGGCGCGGGATCCGTGCCAGGACGACGTCCGCCGGATCGCGGTGGGCGGGAGGCGCGAGCGTGCCCACGGGGGGGCCGGCCGACCACGTCCCGATCGTCACCCGAGGAGGAAAGGACCGAAGTGCGCGGACTCCTGCGAAGACTGACACTGACTCTGAGACCAACACTGAGACTGAGGACAGCGGCGCTGGCGGCCGTACTGGCCGTGCTGGCCGGCACCGTGTCGCTGACGGCGGCCGCCGGGCCGGCGCACGCCGCGACGGTGTGCCAGGCACACGAACACCCGGACGACATCTCGGAGATCGCCAGGGAGACCGTCAGGGCGGCCTGCGCCGTGGCCGACGCCGGTACCTGGTACGTCTGGACCGGCGGGCACGGCTCGAAGCCGGGTCAGACCAGGGGCGCGATCGACCAGGAGGATCCCGTCCGTTCCAGGAACGATCCGTTCCGGACCGCGTTCGACTGCTCGGGCCTGGTGCGCTGGGCTCTGGCCCAGGCCTACGGCTACGACATCGCCGGTGCCCCGGGCCTGACGAACAACCTCTACGGACTCTATCCGCCGGGCTCCACGCGCTTCGGCGCGTCCTCCGGAACGGCCCCGCTCCTGCCGGGAGACATCCTCTTCTGGGGGAAGCCCGGAGCCATCCACCACGTGGCCATCTACCTCGGGCAGGGGCTGATGGTCGAAGCGCAGCAGTCCGACACCAAGATCATGGTCTCGGACTTCCGCTGGGGCTCCAAGAACGACTACGCCGGCGCCCTGCGCATGCAGTCGAAGGCCGGTCCCGGACCGGGCGGCGGAGACACCGGGCAGATCCGGCACGCCACTTGGGGCGACACCCTGAACGTCCGCGCCCAGCCGGGTACCGGTGCGGCCGTGGTGACCTCCATCGCGGGCGGCACCAGCGTCTTCATCTCCTGCCAGGCGCACGCCCAGCCGGTCACGGCGGAGGGCACCACCAATGACGCCTGGTCCTACCTTCCCGAACTGGGCGGCTGGATCACCAACATCTACCTCAGAGGGCCGGCCTGGCTGACCGACGTGCCGTCCTGCCGTGACGTCCCCGTCCCCGGTGCGGGTGGTGGCGGCAGCGGGATCGGCCACGCGACCTGGGGCGGCGCGCTCAACGTCCGGGCGCAGCCGAACACGGGCGCGGCCGTGGTCACCACGATCAACGGAGGCACCAGCGTGGTGATCTCCTGCCAGATGCACGCCCAGTCGATCAGCGCCGAGGGCGTCACCAACGACGCCTGGTCCTACCTGCCCGACCTGGGTGGCTGGATCACCAACATCTACCTCAGGGGTCCGGCCTGGATGACCGGTGTCCCCACCTGTGGGGATGCCGGAGGCTCGACCGGCAGCAGCATCGGCCACGCGACCTGGGGCGGCACCCTCAACATCCGGGCGCAGCCGAACACGGGCGCGGCCGTGGTCACCACGATCACGGGCGGCACCAGCGTGGTGATCTCCTGCCAGGCGCACGCCCAGTCGGTCACCGCCGAGGGCGTCACCAACGACGCCTGGTCCTATGTGCCGGACCTGGGTGGCTGGATCACCAACATCTACCTCAGGGGCGATGCCTGGATGGCCGGGGTACCCACGTGCGCCAGTGCCTGATCCCGCACGCCACCACCGCCCGGCGCACCCGCAGGACCACCTCTCGAACTCCGAAGGAGCCGTCATGACCTTCCACAACGCGGGCAAGAGGGCAGGGGCAGGCAGGAGGGTACGCAGGAACGCGGGCAAGGTGGCCGCGACTGCCGCCCTGGCCGTCGGACTCGTCGCCAGCGCCGTACCGGGGACGGCCTCCGCCTCCGTCACCGGGGACAACTCCCGTGCCAGGGTGTGGGGACCGGTCGAAGGCTGGCTGCCCGAGAACTCGCCCGACATCCCCTGCCCGGTGGGTGCCATCTGTCTCTACAAGGACCAGACGACCTACCGCTACTTCGTGCTTCCGCACTGCACCACCTACAAGCTCTACGACTGGAACGGGGTCGGCGGTTGGTACAGCCGCCAGACCGACGGCGCATGGGGGCAGATCCAGAACAGTGCCCACCAGCCCATCCAGTGGATGGGGCCGGAGCGGAGCGGCGACTTCAACTTCAGCCCCGCGTACTACGTGGTGCCGTGCTGACGGTCCCGTCCTGACCGCGATCCGCAGGCCCCAGCCTCTCCGCGGAGGCTGGGGCTCCGGCACTCTCAGAACCAGTTGAGGGTGAGGGGGAAGGTGGTGGTCGCGGTGGTGTTGGTGGTGGCGGTGGCGGTGATCTGGATGGTTCCGGTGGCCCAGGGTTTGCCGGTGATGCGTCCGGTGTTGGTGTCGAGGGTCAGGCCCCAGGGGAGTCCGGTGGCGGTGTAGCGGACGGGGGGCTTCGCGCCGGTGGTGGTGAGCTGGATGGTGCAGCTCTGGTTGAACTTGCAGCTCTGGGGGCCGGGGTTGACCAGCTTCAGCTCACCTGGAGTCTGGGTGGGTGTCGGCGTGGGTGTGGGTGTCGGGGTGGGAGTCGGGGTCGGGGTCGGCGTAGGAGTCGGGGTCGGGGTCGGCGTAGGAGTTCCGCCGCAGCCCGGAGTCGCCTCCGGCGGCAGGGGGACGCGCCAGATCTGGGTGTCGTTCTCCGATCCGACGAGCAGGCTGGTGCAGTCGGCGTACGTCACGGTCTCGCCCTGGGACTGGGCGGGGAGGGCGACGTCCGCGAGCTTGGTGCCCGCGGTGTCGTACACCGAGGCCGTGTTGGCGCCCAGGGGACCGCCGCTGCGCAGGGTGTACGAGGCCCCGGACGGCGAGAAGGAGCCGTCGGTGGTGAAGACCGGGCCCGGCCGCACCGCGGTGAGGGTGTTGAGCGCTCCGGGCGCCGGCGGCAGCGGCGCCTGGTACAACTGGCCCGCCGCTCCGATGAGTTTGCTGGCGATGTAGAGCCGCCCGGTGACGGGGTCGGAGAGCAGGGACTCGGCGTCGTGCTTGCCGTCGGCGTAGGCGAAGCGGAACGTCACGGGCGTCACCGTGGCGTTGGCGAGCTGATCGGGCTCGGTGAAGCCGTGCACGGTGATCTCGGCGCGGCCGCCGAAGTTGTCGCCGATGTCACCGACGAGGACGGTGGGGGCGCCCGAGGCATCCTTTCCGATCGTCAGCGCCTCCCAGTCGGTGTTGCCCACCCCGGCCACCGTGAACGTGGCCGCGAGCCGGCCGGTGGCGTTGTTGCAGTCGACGGCGAAGACCTGGTTGGTGTTTCCGCTGTCGTTGACCGCGTAGAAGACTCCGGGGTGTTTGCGGCTCATGGCGAGGCCGCTGAGTTCGGTCAGGCCCCCGGGCAGGGTGCACTTGCGCTCGGGAGCGGGCGCGGCGCCGGCCCGCAGCCCGGACGCGGCCGTGACGGGCGAGGCCATGGACGGCGAGGCGTCGGCGGCGCCGGCCATCCAGGCGGTGGCCGGAAGGATCGTGGCGAGGGCCGCGGTCGCGAGGGCGGCGACGGCCCTTGGGGGTGTGAGGCGTAGTCGGAACATGCCCACCATGTGATGGGACGTCAATTCATGACGCCAGGGTCAATCACCCTCCGTTCGAGCATCGTTCAATGCCGGGTGGGCATGTCTGCGCGGCCGCCGGGTACCTTCCGGCCGGCCCGCCCGGAGGGGGCGCGGCCGGACCGGAACACACGGGTCAGCGGGAGGGTTCACGTACGGGAGCGTTGTGCCGGGCGTGCGCGATGAAGGCGCGGGCCGCCCGGCTCAGCGGGCGCCGGGCATGCGCGATCCCCACCGGGCGCAGCAGCGGTGGAGTGAAGGAGCGGATCTCCGCCCTGCTGCCGAAGGCCCGCGCCACCACGTCCCGGTACCAGATGAGGGAGCCGCGGCCGTCGGTCACGCCCGTCACCCAGCCGAGTCGTTCGTCGACCTCCAGGCAGGGCACCGGGCGCACACCGAGGCAGCTGAACATGGCCTCCAGCTCGGTGCGCCGGCCGGTCCCGGGGCTGGGCAGCACCATCGGCAGGCCGTCGAGGGCGCGGAAGGGCAGCGGGTCGGGCAGCAGGGAGCCGGCGGGCGAGATGAGCACCACCTCGCGCTCCTGGATGTGGTGGGTGGAGAGCTCCTTGTCGACCGGCAGGTCCACGAGGGCCAACTCGGCTTTGGCTTGCATCAGTTCCTGGACCACGGCCTCGCGGCTGTCGTACTGGTGGAGTCTGACGTCGATGGTGGGGTGCCGCTCGGTGAAGGCCTGGACCAGCTCGGAGGCCAGATCGAGGGCCAGGGTGGGAGTGGTGACGAGGGTCAGGGCGGCCCGCGCGCCCTGACTGTGGGGGGTGCCGATGTCGTCTATGGCCTCCACCGCGTCGAGCACGGTACGGGCCAGCCGGACGACCCGGGCCCCTTCCGGTGTGAGGTCCACCCCCCTTCCCCGCCGGGCGAGCAGTTCGACGCCGAGGTCGCGCTCCATGGCCTGGACGGCCCGGGACAGCGCGGACTGGGCGACGAAGACCGATGCCGCCGCGCCGGTGATGGAGCGGCAGTCGGCGACGGCGACGAGGTAGCGGAGCTGGGCGAGGGTGGGGGTCATGACCGGACGGTAACCGGGCGAGGGTGTACCTGTAAGAGCTCGTCGGGTGAACAAGTGCCGGACTGCGCAAAAGCGGTCATGCCGGACCGGCGGCAACCCATACCGATGCGGCATGAGGCGCGCGTACGGCGTACGCCGGCCCCCGCGCCGGGGCGGGGCCGCCCGGGCCGCAACGCCGCAGGCCACCGCGTCGGCGGGAGTGTTCCGCCGGTGCGGACCAGGGGCGGCAAGGGCGGTCGGGGGGCGCACGGAGCACTGAGCGGAGTGCTCCGGATGACCGTTGACAGTGCGGGACAGTCACCGCACGATGCATCGCGGCGCCAGGGAACTTGACCACCGCTCAAGCCTGCTCCCCGCGGGTTTCCCGGCCGACGCACAGGTCGCACGCCTCGCATCCAGCCCTCCGCGGGAAGCCCGCCCGCCGCTGTCCCCGTCTTCCGCCTCGCAATGCGCCATGTCACACAGCACTGGAAGAGGAGCGTCCGTGTCCCCACAACCTCCACAGTCCCCGCTCCCGCGGTCCCCGCGACCTCGGCAGTCCCCGCCGCTCCCGCCGTCCCCGCCGCTCCCGCCGCTCCCGCCGTCGATGCCGGCACTGCCCATGCGGCGGCCCGGCCGGCTCGACGCCGCCGACCGCGATCTCGTCGTCGCGGTCAGCCCGTTCGGGGAGCCCAACCCGCGGATCGTCATCGCCGCCGAGCGCGCCGGATCCCTCGGCCTGCTGGACCTCGGGCGGGACGCCGGGGCCGCGCGGCGCGCCTTCGCCGAGCTCGCCCGCCGCCTCAGTGGGGGCCGCTACGGGGTGCGGGTGCCCGAGGGCTGCCCCGTCGGGCCGCAGGAGCTGCCGCCGGAGGTGGACACGGTGCTGCTCGCCGACCCCGCGTCGCACACGCCGGAGCGGGTCGCCGGCTGGGCGGCGGCCCGCGGGCGGCCGCGGGTATGGGCCGAGGTCACCGATCCGGTGCGGGCCGCGGCCGCCGCGGCCGCCGGGGTGAACGCGCTCGTCGCCAAGGGACACGAGGCCGGCGGCCGGGTGGGCGGGACCACCACCTTCGTCCTCCTCCAGCAGCTGCTCGCGGACCCCGGGATCACCCTGCCCGTCCGGGCGTACGGCGGGATCGGGCCGCACACGGCGGCCGCCGCCGTCGCGGGCGGAGCCGCCGGAGCGCTGGTCGACGTACAACTGGCCCTGACTCCCGAGGGGGAGGCCGGGCTGCCCGCCGAAGTGGCCGCGGCCGTACGGGCCATGGACGGATCCGAGACCCGGCTGGTGCGGGACCACCGGGTGTACGCGCGCCCCGACCTGAGCCCGCCCGAGGGGCCCGCTGCCGCCCTGCTCGGCGCGCGGGACCTGCGTGCGCAGCTGCTGCCGGTCGGGCAGGACGGGGCCTCGGCCGCCCGGCTGGCCGCGACCCACCGGACGACCGGCGGCGTCCTCCGGGCGATCCGGGCAGCGGTCGAGGGGCATCTGGCGGCCGTCGTACGGGCCCGGCCGCTGGCGGCAGGCCGGGAGCCGGGAGCGCCGCTCCCCGTCGCGCAGGGGCCGATGACCCGGGTCAGCGATCAGGCCGCCTTCGCCGAAGCGGTGGCCGCCGGGGGCGGGGTCCCCTATCTGGCGCTCGCGGTGATGGAGGGGCCGGAGGTGCGAAGGCTCCTCGCCGAGGCCTCCGAGCGGCTGGGGGACCGGCCGTGGGGAGTGGGGCTGCTCGGTTTCGCCCCGCCCGCACTGCGGGCCGAGCAGCTGGCGGCCGTCGCCGGGGTGCGGCCCCCGTACGCGATCATCGCGGGCGGAACCCCGGGGCAGGCGGCCCCGCTGGAGGCCGCCGGGATCCGGACCCACCTGCACGTGCCCTCACCGGGGCTGCTGGAGCGGTATCTCGCCGAGGGGGCCCGGCGGTTCGTGTTCGAGGGGCTGGAGTGCGGGGGCCACGTCGGGCCCCGCGCCTCGTTCCCGCTGTGGGAGGAGCAGATCGAGCTGCTGCTGTCGTGCCCCGAACCGGCGGCGCTGGACGTGCTGTTCGCCGGCGGCATCCACGACGAGCGCTCCGCCGCGATGGCCGTGACGGCCGCGGCGCCACTGGCCGAACGGGGCGCACGCATCGGGGTGCTCATGGGCACCGCCTACCTCTTCACCGAGGAGGCGGTGGCAGCGGGCGCTGTCCTGCCCCGGTTCCAGCGCGCGGCGGTGGAGTGCGCGGACACCGTGCTCCTGCACACCGCGCCCGGGCATGCCACACGGTGTGCGGACACCCCGTACGCCGGCACCTTCGAGGAGACCCGGCGGCGGCTCGCGGACGGCGGCGCCGAACCGCGCGAGGTGTGGGAGGAGCTGGAGCAGCTCAACCTGGGACGGCTGAGGATCGCCAGCAAGGGGCTGCGACGCGGTGCGGACGGCTCCGGGCTCGAGTCCGTGGACGAGGAACAGCAGCACGAGGAGGGGCTGTTCATGCTTGGCCAGGCCGCCGCTCTACGATCCGGCACCACCACGATCGCCGCCCTGCACGCGCAGGTCACCGAAGGGGCCACCGAGTTGCTGCGGCGGCGGGCCGGGGAGCTCGCCGCGCCCAGCGGTGACGAGCCGCCGCCCGGGCCGCTGGACGTCGCCATCGTCGGCATGGCCTGCGCCTACCCCGGCGCACCGGACCTGGCCGCCTACTGGGCCGGGATCCTGGCCGGGAACGACGCGGTGACCGAGGTGCCGGCCGAACGCTGGGACCCGGCGATCCACTTCGACCCCGACCCGGCGCGGGCCGGTGAGCGCACCCCGTCCCGCTGGGGCGGCTTCCTGGGCCCGATGCCCTTCGACGCCCTTGCCCACGGCATCCCGCCGGCCTCGCTGGCCGGGATCGAACCGGTGCAGCTGCTGGCCCTGGAGATCTCCGCGCGGGCCCTGACGGACGCCGGCTACGGCAAGGACCGCGCATTCGACCGGTCCCGGACCTCGGTGGTCTTCGGTGCGGAGGCCGGTACCGAACTGGCCGGCGCCTACGGGCTGCGCGCGCTGTACCCCGGCTACCTGGGAGAGCTCCCCCCGGAGCTGGACGGGGAACTGCCGCGGCTCACCGAGGACTCCTTCCCCGGCGTCCTTGCCAACGTCATCGCGGGCCGGGTCGCCAACCGGCTGGACCTCGGCGGAGCGAACTGCACCGTCGACGCGGCGTGCGCCTCCTCGCTGGCCGCACTGGACCTGGCCTGCCGGCAACTGCGCGACCGGGACAGCGACATGGTGCTGTGCGGCGGCGCCGACGTCCACAACGGCATCAACGACTACCTGCTCTTCTCCTCCGTCCGCGCACTGTCCCCGGGCGGCCGCTGCCGGCCCTTCGACGCGGCCGCCGACGGAATCGCTCTCGGCGAGGGGGTGGGAGCGCTCGTCCTGAAGCGGCTCGCGGACGCCGAGCGGGACGGCGACCGGGTGTACGCCGTCATCAAGGCGGTCGGAGCCTCCAGCGACGGACGCTCCCTCGGACTGACCGCGCCCCGGCCCGAAGGGCAGCGGCGGGCGCTGGAACGGGCCTACGCCCGGGCGGGCGTCAGCCCCGGCGAGGTCGGCCTGGTCGAGGCGCACGGCACCGGCACCGTGGTCGGAGACAGCACCGAACTGGCCGTGCTGAGCGACCTGTTCACCGCGGCGGGTGCCGCTCCGGGAGCCTGCGCGCTCGGCTCGGTGAAATCGCAGATCGGGCACACCAAGTGCGCGGCCGGCCTGGCCGGACTGATCAAGGCGGCCCGGGCGGTCCACGCGGGCGTACGGCCGCCGACCCTGCACCTCGACGCGCCGGTCCCCGCCTGGCGGCCGGAGACCAGCCCGTTCTCGTTCGACACCGAGGCGCGGCCGTGGGCGGCGCCCGCGGAGCGGCGGATCGCGGGAGTGAGCGCGTTCGGCTTCGGCGGGACGAACTACCACGCGGTGCTGGCCGGTTACGCCGGATCGGAGGAGCCGAGGCACGGGCTGGAGGAGTGGCCGGCCGAGCTGTTCTGCTTCCGCGGAGCGGACCGGCGGGCGGCGGGCCGGGCCATGGCGCGGCTGGCCGCCAGGCTGGAGGAGAACGACGCGGCCGGGCGCCCCTGGGCGCTGCGTGACCTCGCCGCGGAGGTCGCGGCGGACACCGGCGGGGCCGGCCCGGTCCGGGCCGCGGTCGTGGCCGGCGACCTGGACGAACTGACGGCCCGGCTGGAGCGGGCGCGGACCTTCGAGCCGGGTGCGGGGATCCACTTACGGGAGGAGTCGGCCGATCCCGGGCAGGTGGCCTTCCTCTTCCCGGGACAGGGCAGCCAACGCCCCGGCATGCTCGGCGAGTTGTTCATGGCGTTCCCCGCACTGCGCGAACTGCTGGACGCGGCGCCCGGGGCGGTGACCTCCGCGATGTTCCCTCCGGCTGCTTTCACCGCGCCGGGGCGGGCCGCACAGCGGGCCGCGGTCACCGACACCAGGGTGGCCCAGCCGGCCCTGGGGCTGGCGGGCTCGGCGGCGCACCTGCTGCTCGGATCGCTGGGCGTACGGCCGGACTGCGTGGCCGGACACTCGTACGGCGAGCTCACCGCGCTGTGGGCGGCGGGCGTGTGGGACCAGGAAAGCCTGCTGCGGCTGAGCGCGCGCCGGGCCGAGGCCATCGTGACGGCAGCCGGCGCGGACCCGGGGGCGATGGCGGCGGTGGTGGCCGCGCCGGAGCGGGTACGGGAGATCGCGGAGCGCACCGGCTGCGTGGTGGCGAACCACAACGCCCCCCGGCAGTGCGTGATCTCGGGGCCGTCCGCCGCGGTGGCCGGCGCGGTGGCCGCACTGCGGGACGCGGGCGTGTCGGCGGACCCGATCCCCGTGGCCTGTGCGTTCCACAGCGAGGTGGTGGCGGGAGCGTCCGCGGCTCTCGCCGACGAGCTGGCCGGGACGGCGCTGGCCGACGCGGCCGTCCCGGTCTGGTCCAACACGACGGCCGGCCGGTACCCGAGCACTGCCGGGGAGGTACGGGACCTCGTGGCCCGGCAGGTCGCCGAGCCGGTCCGGTTCGTCGAGCAGGTGGAGAACATGTACGCCTCCGGGGTCCGGACCTTCGTCGAAGCGGGGCCGGGCCGCGTCCTGTCCGGGCTGGTCGGCCGCATTCTGCGCGACCGGCCGCACACGGTGGTCCCACTGGACGTGCCGGGCGAGCACGGGTTGCTGCGCCTCGTCACGGCCCTGGCGGAACTGACGGCGGCGGGCGTGCCGGTGGCACCGGAGGCCCTGTTCCGCGGCCGCACCTCCCGGCTCCCCGAGCGCGCTCCCCGCCGCCCGGGCTGGCTGGTGGACGGCCACCTGGTCCGCACGTCGAACGGCACCCCGGTCCCCGGAGGCCTCCGCCCGGCCCGCCGGGTGACGGGGGCGGGATCCGTACCGGGGGCGCCGGCGGGTTCCGGGCCGGGTGCCGTACACGGTGTCCCGGCGGCGCCCGGGGCGGTGGCCGGGACCGCGGTGATGCCCGTGCCTGGTGCCGCGGCGCTGCCCGGGCCGGCCGCCTCCGGACCCGGTCGCCCAAGGGTGCCCGCGGGCCGGGACCGGGCGGCGGGTGCCGACCGGATCAACGGGCGCCGGGGCCACACCGTGGACGGCCCGAGGGCCGCAGGAAGCATGCCGTTCGCCGCAGCGCAGGACATGGGAGGACACCAGATGATCCAGACCTCGAGTGCTGAGCCGGCCGGCCCGGCCCCCGGGCCCGTGAACGGCCACCGGGCCCCGTTCCCGGCCGCCGGACCGCCCGTGGGGGGCAACCGGCCCGGGGCCGCGGACCCCCGTGGGGCGGCGGTCCTGGAGTACCTGCGCGGCTCGCGCGAACTGGTCCAGGCGCAGCGCGACGTCCTGCTGGGCTACTTGGGCTCGTCGGCGCCGGTCACGGCACGGCCGTGGGCCGAGGGGGACCCGGCCGCCGCGCGGGCCCGGACCGGCGCCGAGCCGGTCGCGCTGTGGTCCCGGGCCGCCGCGGATCCGGGCCCGGCCCTGGAGACGATGGTTCCGGATCCCGGCGCCGTACCGGGCCCGTGGCCGGACCCCGCAGCCACGGGCCCGGCCGCGGTGCCGGGTCCGCCGGGCATCCCCGAAGGTACGTGGGCGGCGGCCTACGGCGGGGTTGCGGCGGGTGCTGGTCCCGGGGCCGGGGGATCCGGGTCGTGGCCGGCGGGTGACGGTGAGGGTGGCGCGGACGCGCACGGCGGCGGGACGGCCGGCCGCGGGTCGGCCGGGGAGGACCGGGACGGGGGCGGTGGTGCGGGGGCGTCACCGCCCGGTGCGTCCGTCCGGTCGCCCGAGGAGGTGATGGACGTGATCGTGGAGATCGTCCACACCCGGACCGGATACCCGCGGGACATGCTCGACCCGGAGCTCGACCTGGAGGCGGACCTGTCCGTCGACTCCATCAAACGGGTCGAGATCATCGGAGCCCTGGCCGACCGGATCGGCCTTCCCCAGGATCCGGGCGGATCCGCCGAGTCCGCCGTGGAGGAACTCTCCCGGATCAAGACCCTGCGCGGCATCGTCGACTGGGTCACCGCCCACACCGCCGGGCCCGCCCACACCGCCGTGCCCGCGGCGACCTCCTCCGCGGACCCGGACCCGGACCCGGTGGCGGTCGCACCCGCACTCAGCCGGCTGCGCGTCGAGGAGCTGCCCCTGCCGGCGCCCTCCGGGGACCCGGAGGTCCTGCGCGGGCTGCGGATCGGGGTCGTCGGGGACGGACTGGGCGTTGCGCCCGCCCTCACCGCGGCCCTGCGGGCCCGGGGGGCCGAGGTAGGGCAACTCGTCGAGGCCGAAGCCGGGTTCGACGCGGTCCTCGACCTGTCCGCCCTGCGGCCCGGCGCGGAGCCCGTCCTGCCCGGGGCGTTTCCCGGTTTGCAGCGGGCCCTGACCGGCGGTGTGCACCGGCTCCTCCTGGTCACCTCGCACGGAACCCCCGGAGCCGGCCTGCACGGCTTCGCCCGCAGTGCTGCCCTGGAATTCCCCGGCAGGCTGATCCGCGCGGTGGACGTCCACCCCAAGGAGGACCCCGAACGGATCGCGGAGCAACTCCTCGCCGAGCTGAGCTGCGGGCTCCCCGTGGTCCCCTTGCTCCCCGTGCCCCCCGAGCCGCACGCGGCCGCCGCCCCCGCCGAGGACCCGGCCGGCCCCGCCTCCGTCGGCTACACCGCCGAGGGAGTAAGGGTCACCCGCCGGCCCGTACCCGCACCGCTCGCGCCCACGGACGGCCCGCCGCCCCTCGGCGCGGACTCCGTCGTCCTGCTCACGGGCGGAGCCCGCGGGATCACCGCGCGGACCGCCGTGGCGCTGGCCCGGGCCACCGGATGCCACGTCGAGCTGGTCGGACGTACACCGCGACCCCCCACCGGGCCGGACGGGTTCGGGCACGCCACCGACCGCGTCGCCCTGCGCGCCGCCCTGATCGCGACCGGCCTGCGCACCCCGGCGGAGATCGAGGCCGCGGCCTCGCGGATCCTCGCCGCACGCGAGGTGCGCGCCACCCTGACGGACCTCGGCGCGGTGGCCGCGTCCGTCCGCTACCACTGCGCGGACGTCACCGACGAGCAGGCGGTACGGGCCGTCGTGGCCGGAGTACGGGAGCGGCACGGCAGGCTGGACGGCATCGTGCACGGCGCCGGGACCCTGAACGACGGGCTGCTCCGCGACAAGCGGCCGGAGGCCTTCACCGAGGTGTTCACCACCAAGGTGACGGGCGCCCGGAACCTCGCCGCCGCCGCGGCCGAGCACGGTACGGCGCCCGCACCCCGGTTCCTCGCCCTCTTCGGGAGCGTGGCGGGGGTGTACGGAAACCGGGGCCAGAGCGACTACTCGGCCGCCAACGACGCCCTCGACGGCCTCGCCCACGGCTGGGCGGCGTCCTTCCCGGGCCGCGTGCTGTCCGTGGACTGGGGCCCCTGGGCCCCGGAGGCGGGCGGAATGGTCAGCCCCGAACTGGCCCGTGCCTACGCCCGGCGCGGCATACCGCTCATCGAGCCCGAGGCGGGCACCGCCGCCTTCCTCGCCGAACTCGCGCACGGGACCGACGTACAGGTGGTCCTGATGGCCGAGGACCGCGGGGAGCGTGAGGGACGTGGCTGAGCCGCGGCGGCGACCGCGCGGGCGCGGCCCGCGCCCCACCGACGCGGCGATCGTCGGGATGGGGGCGGTGTTCCCGGGCGCCGCGGACCTGGCCACCTACCGGCGCAACCTCCTCGCCGGAACGGACTGCATCGGCGAAGTCCCGCCCGGACGCTGGGATCCCGAGGTGTACTACGACCCGGCCGGCGCCGGTGGACCGGCCGCCGGCGACCGCTTCTACTGCCGGCGGGGCGGTTTCGTGGACGGCCTCGCCGCCTTCGATCCGACCCGGTTCGGCATCATGCCGGCCGCGGTGGAGGGGGCCGAACCGGACCAGATGCTCGCCCTGCACGCGACCGCCGAGGCGGTCGCCGACGCGGGCGGCGACAGGCGCCTCCCGGCCGACCGCTCCCGGATCGGGGTGGTGCTGGGACGCGGCGGATTCATGGGAGTGGCCACCGCGCGACTCGACCAGCGCGTGCGCACCGCGCACCAGTTGGCGCAGACGCTGCGGGAACTCGCGCCCGAGCTGGGCGAGCGGCGGATCGCGGCGGTGCGCACGGCCTTCCAGGACGCCCTGGGTCCGGAGCGGCCGGACGCGTCGATCGGGCTCGTACCGAGCTTCACGGCCGCCCGGACCGCGAACCGGCTGGACTTCCGCGGCCCCGCGTACACCCTGGACGCGGCCTGCGCCTCCTCACTGCTGGCGGTGGACCAGGCGGTGGGCCTGCTGGCCGGCGGGCGCTGCGACGCCGTGGTCGCCGGGGCCGTGCACCACTGCCACATCGCCACCCTGTGGAGCGTGTTCACGCAGCTGCGGGCCCTGAGCCCGAGCGAGCGCATCCGGCCCTTCGACCGGCGGGCCGACGGAACCCTGCTCTCCGAGGGCACCGGGGTGGTGCTGCTGAAGCGGCTGGCCGACGCGGAGCGCGACGGCGACCGGATCTACGCGGTGATCCGCGGCACGGGCGTGGCCGGGGACGGCCGGGCGGCGAGCCTGATGAGCCCGCTCGTAGCGGGCCAGGTGCGGGCCCTGGAAAGGGCCTGGCGGGAGGCGGGCCTGGATCCGCGGGCCCCCGGGGCGCTGGGCCTGCTGGAGGCGCACGGCACCGGGACCCCGGTGGGGGACACCGCCGAACTGGACACGCTGGCCCAGGTGTTCGGCGCACCGCTGGAAGGCGGGGGCGACATCGGCTTCGGCTCGGTGAAATCGATGCTCGGGCACACCATGCAGGCCTCCGGGATGGCCGGGCTGATCAAGGCGGCGCTCGCGGTGCACGAGGGGGTGCTGCCGCCGACGCTCCACCTGGAGGAGCCGCACCCGGAGCTGTCGAGAACGCGGATGCGGCCGGTGACGACGGCCCAGCCTTGGGAACGCGGCCCGGCGCCGCGCCGCGCCGGGGTGAACGCCTTCGGCTTCGGCGGCATCAACGCGCACGTCGTGCTGGAAGAGGCCCCCGGTGCCGTCCGGCGGGCCGTGCCCGTACGGCGGTTCCTCCCGCTCGGCGGTCCGGCCGTGCCGGTCGGGGCGCCCGCGCGGGAGGAGGTGCTCCTGATGGGGGCGACCGGTGCGGCCGAGCTGTCGGCCCGGCTGGCGAGCGGTTCCCCGGTGTCCGGCGGGGACGGGCCGTGCCGGCTGGCCGTGGTCGGCCCCACGCCCCAGCGGCTGGCGCTGGCCGCGAAGGTGGTGGCGCGCGGCCGGGCCTGGCGGGGGCGCGGGGAGGTGTGGTTCGCGCCGGAGCCGCTGGGCGGCCGGCTGGCATTCCTCTTCCCGGGGCTGGAGCCGGAGTTCACCCCGGCCCTGGACGACGTGGCGGACCGGCTCGGGCTGGACCGGCCGCGGCTGAGCCGGGGCGAGGAGCTGATGGAACGGGCCCTGGACGCGATCGCGACGGGCCGCTTCTTCGCCCGGGTCCTGCCCGAACTGGGCATCGAGGCCGATGTGTTGGCCGGCCACAGCCTGGGGGAGTGGGCGGCGATGGTCGCCGCCGGAATGTATCCGCAGGACGCGGCCGACACCTTCCTGGACTCGCTGCGGCCGGGGTCGCTCAAGGTCCCGGATCTGGTCTACGCGGCGCTGGGCTGCGGGACCCGGCGGGCGGAGGCGGCGCTCCACGGCCTGGACGGGGTGGTGGTCAGCCACGACAACTGCCCGCACCAGTCGGTGATATGCGGCGAACCGGAGCAAGTGGCGGCTGTGCTGGCACGGTTGAAGGCCGATGGTGTGATCGGGCAGGAACTGCCCTTCCGCTCCGGCTTCCACACCCCGATGTGGGAGCCCTACCTCGGACAGGTCCGTGCCGCCTTCGGCCGGCTGCCGCTGCGGCCGGGCACCCTTCCGCTCTGGTCGGCGACCACCTGCGCGCCGTTCCCCCGGGCGCCCGAGGACGTGCGCGAGCTGGTGGTCCGCCACCTCCTGGAGCCGGTCCGGTTCCGCGAGCTGGTGCTCGGGCTCTACGAGGACGCGGGCGTCCGCGGCTTCGTCACGCTGGGTCCGGGAAGCCTGCCGGGCTTCGTCGAGGACACCCTGCGCGGGCGCCCCCACCTCTCGGTGTCGGCTTCCTCCCCCCGGCTCACGGGCCTTGCCGCCCTCCGGCGCACCTGCGCCGCCCTGTGGACCGAGGGGCACGCCCCGCGCTGGGACCGCCTGAGGGCCGCGCTCGCCACTCCGGCCGTACCAGCTGCGCCGTCCGTACCGGCTGCGCCGCCTGCGCCGCCTGTCCGAGGGCGGTCCGTGCACCTGGACCTCGGGTCGCCGCTGGTCCGTCTGGGCGAGGCGGCACGCACGGCCCTGGGCGGCCTCCGGCCCCCGGCAGACACGAGGGTTCCGGCAGTCCCAGCCAACCCAACCGCCCCGGTGGCCGCGGGACCCCGGCCCGTCCTGCTCTCGGCCCTGGACGCGGAAACCGAGCAGACCCTGCGGCTCTCGCTGGATGCGCAGCCCTACGTACGGGACCACTGCGTCTACCTGCAGCCCGACGGCTGGCCGGAGGCCTCCGACCGGTTCCCCGTCGTACCCATGACCACGATGCTGGAGCTGGCGGCCGGGGCTGCGCTGCGGCACGCCCCGCCGGGCCTCGCCGTGATCGGCCACGAGCGGGTACGGGCCCTGCGCTGGCTCCCCGTCGAACCGGCCCTCGACGTGGCGGTCACCGTCCGCGGCGACGGACCCGGCCGCATGCGCGTCACCCTTGGGGAGTACGCCGACGTGGTCGTGCTCCTCGGGGAGCGCTACTCTCCGCTACCCGGGCCCGATCCCACGCCGCTGCGCGACCCGCGGCCGGCCCCGGTCAGTGCCGAGGCCCTCTACCGGGACCGGTGGATGTTCCACGGCCCCCGCTTCGCGGGCGTGCACGAGGTGCTGGACGTCGGCTCCGACGGCATCCGCGGGGTGCTGCGCGCGCTGCCCGACCCGGGTGCGCTGCTCGATGCCGCGGGACAGCTCTTCGGGCACTGGATGCAGCTGCGGCTCCCGGTCGACCGGCTGGTGTTCCCGGCCACCGTGGACCGGATCAGGTTCTCCGGGCCCCCGCCCGCCGCCCACGAGCTGGTGACCGCCACCGCCCGGATCCGGGAGGTGCGCGATGCCACCGTGCGCGGTGACATCGAGCTCTGCCGGGCCGACGGGCGGGTGTGGGCCCTGATCGACGGCTGGACGTACCGCCGGTTCGGCGCCGACGAACGGGTCTGGCCGATGAAGTTCACCCCGGAGGTGTGCGGCATCGGTGAACCCCGGCCCGAGGGGTGGTGCCTGGCCCGGCGCCGCTGGAGCGACCCCGCCTCCCAGGAGCTCGTCATGCGCCGCTACCTCGGCGCCGCCGAGCGCACGGCGTACGAGCGGCTGGCGCCGCGCGCCCGGGCGCCCTGGCTGCTGGGCCGGATCGCCGCCAAGGACGCACTGCGGCAACTGCTGTGGGACGGCGGAGCCGGACCGGTCTTCCCGGTGGAGGTGCCGGTCGGCAACGACAAGGCGGGCCGGCCCCACGCCGGGGGAGCCCTGGCCGCGGGAGTCCGGCTGACGATCTCCCACAAGGACCGGATCGCGGTCGCCCTCGCCCACCGCACCCACCCGGTCGGCATCGACGTGGAGCCGGTCACCACCGACCCGGACGCCCTGATCCGCATCGCGCTGGCACCGGGCGAACTCGCCCTCGCCGAGCGGCTGGCGGCCCACGAGGGCACTGGCCTGCAGGCCGCCCTCACGGCGCTGTGGTGCGCCAAGGAGGCGGCGGCCAAGGCGGCCGGAACCGGACTCGGCGGCCGGCCCCGCGACTGGCGGGCGGCCGGAGACCCCGGATCCGGCCGACTGAGGGTGCTGTCCCCGGACGGGCACCCGTACCCGGTCCGCACCACCCCGCTCGCGGAGGCGGCGCCCGTGCACATCGTCGCCTGGACCGACGGTCCCGCGACTCCGTCCCCCGTCCCCTTCCACCTCACGGAGACCAGTCATGGCAGCTGACATCCTCGCCGAGATCACCGGCATGCTCGTGGAGATCGTCGGTGACGAGTACCTCCTCGCGGACGAGGTCACGATGAAGACGACGTTCAACGAGGACCTCGCCCTGGAGAGCATCGAGTTCGTCGCGCTCGCCGAACTGCTCCACCACCGCTACGGCGCGGACGTGGACCTGATGGCCTTCCTGTCCGAGAAGGACATGGACGCGATCCTCGCCATGTCCGTCGGTGAACTCGTCACGCACATCGGGCGGATCACCCATGCCTCCCTCGCCCGGGTGCCGGCGGCCGGCGCCACCGCACCCCTCACCGCACCCGCTCCCGCACCCGCCTCGAAGGGCTGATCCCGCCATGGCCTTCGTCTCCGCGGGTTCCGTCCGCTTCCATGTCCAGCAGCTCCCGGCCGCCGGGGTGGCGGCCGCACCCGACCGTCCGGAACGCCCCGTGGTGGTGTTCCTGCACGGACTGGTCGTCGACAACCTGTCCTCCTTCTACTGCCCCCTGGCCGTCCCCGCGGCCCGGGCCGGACACGAGGTCGTCCTGTACGACCTCCGCGGTCACGGCCGCACCGAACGGCCGGCCACGGGCTACGACAGCCGCACCGCCGTACGGGACCTCTTCGCACTGCTCGGCGCGCTCGGCCGCGGGCAACGCCCGGTGCACCTGGTCGGCAACAGCTACGGCGGCACCCTCGCCCTGCACGCCGCCCTCGCCCGCCCCGACCTCGTCAGCGGGCTCACCCTGCTCGAACCCCCGCTCAGCGGGGCCTGGGTGGAGAACATGGTGGACACCCTCTCGGCGGCCGCCCTCAGCCTGGAGGACAGCCCGGTCCCCTCCGAACTGCTCACCCTGCGCCTGCGCAAGGCGGCCGGCCTCACCGCGACCGCCGACGAACTGCTCAACCGCACCACTCTGATCGAGGACATCGCGACGAGCCGCACCTTCACCCCCGCCGACTACGCCGGCCTGCGCTGCCCGGTCCTCATCGTCTGCGGGGAACACTCCGAACTGGTTCCGGGCGCCCGGGAGCTGGCCCGTCACGCCCCGCACGTCACCGCCGTCGAGATCCTGCCGGGCCTGGGGCACGACGTGCTGAAGGAGAACAGCGGAGCCCTGCGGGCGGCCGTACTCGGCCACCTCGACGCGACCGCCGCGGCGGCGGCGCGGCCGCGGACGGGGGTGCTGGTCCCGTGAAGGTGCTCTTCACCGTGCCGCCGCTGGCGGGCCACGTCAATCCGACGGTGGCCGTCGGGTGCGAACTGGCCGGCCGGGGCCACGAGGTCGCCTGGACCGGCCCGCCCGGGGCGCTCTCCCGGTTGCTGCCCGAACACGCCCGGATCCTGCCCGCCGGAGAGGAGGAGGGCGGCGGGTACGCGGCCCTGCACGCCCGCTGGCGCGATCTGCGCGGTGTCGGGGCGCTGCGGTTCCTGTGGGAGGAGGCCCTGGTGCCGCTGGCCAGGTCGATGGTGCCGGGCGTCACGCGAGCGGTCCACGCCTTCGGACCGGACGTGCTGGTCGCCGACCAGCAGGCGCTGGCCGGTCCCGTGGTCGCACGCGAGCTCGGGGTGCCGTGGGTCACCTCCGCGAGCACCTCGGCCGAACTCACCCGTCCCTTCGCGGACTTCCCGAAGGTCGGGGAGTGGGTGGCCGCGCAGATCGGGCGACTGCTCGCGGACTGCGGTGCCGGCGGGGACGCGGGCGGACCCGACTGGGACCCGCTCTTCTCGGACCGGCTGGTGCTGGTGTTCTCCAGCCGTGAACTCGTGGGCGGTGAGGAGGACTTCCCGCCGCACTACGCCTTTGTCGGCCCGGCCTTCGGAGCCCGCCCGCCCGCGCCCGGATTCCCCTGGGAGCGGCTGGATCCGGAGCGGCGCCGGGTGCTCGTCTCGCTGGGCACCCTCAACCAGGAGGCCGGCGGCCGGTTCTACCGCGCAGTGCTGGGGGCTGCCGAACGACTCGCAGACGAAGCCCAGTTGGTGATGGTTGCCCCGGCCTCGCTGGTCGGGGCGGTCCCCCGGAACGTACTGCTGCGCGACAGCGTGCCGCAGCTGGAGCTGCTCGGCCATCTGGACGCGGTGGTCTGCCACGGCGGCCACAACACCGTCTGCGAGGCCCTCGCACACGGGCTGCCGCTGGTGGTCGCGCCGATCCGTGACGACCAGCCGATCGTCGCGGGCCAGGTCGTCGGAGCCGGGGCCGGGGTGCGGGTGCGGTTCGGCAGGACCCGGGCCGAGGAACTGCGCGACGCGCTGACTGCCGTGCTGGACGACCCCGTCCACCGCCGGGGTGCCCGGCGGATCCAGGCCTCATTCGCCGCGGCGGGCGGCGCCGCCGCCGCGGCCGACAGGTTGGAGAAACTCCTGTGACCCCTTCCCCGCTCCGTCCCCTCCTTCCGTCCCGCTCCCCGCTTCCCCCCGGCTCTTCCGCTGCGTCCCGGGGCCGGTGGATCTCCGTACTGCTGCTGGCCGCGCTCGGCGCCGGGACCGTGCGCGCCGCCCGCCGGCTGCGGGCGATCCCGGTACTGCCCGTGACCGCGCCCATGGCCGGTCCGGGAGCCGCCGGGGTGCCGCGGGCCGCGGGGTGGCGGCTGCTCACCGCGCGCGGGGTCGAGCCCGACGCCGCCACCTTCCTCGCCGCCTGCGCGCACGCCGACCGGGAGGGCCTGCGGGTACTGGACCTGCTGCCGGGCGATCTGCCCGCCGAGCGGGCGCTGGGCCTGCTACGGCTGGTGGATCCGGCCGGCTACCGGCAGGACCGGCTCGGGGAGGGGCGCGGGGCGGGCTTCGCGGTGCTCGTCTCCGAGTCGGTGCTCGCGCGGGCCGGGGTGGACCCGGCCGGGCTGTGCCCCACCCCCGCGGAACTCCTGGCGCTGACCCGCCGGTTGAAGGAGTACGCCTCCGATGCCACGGGACTGGTCATCGCACCGGCCCTGAGCTGTGGACCGGCGGCCGAAGCGGATGGCGCGACGCGGGCCGGTGAACTCCGGGCCCAGGGGCTGCCGCCAGGCGCACTGGCAGTGGCGCAACTCGCCGGGCTGGCGCTGCTGGCGGGTGCCGTCGTACGCCAGGGCCGGTGGGGGGCCGCCGCGGCCGGGCTGTACTGGATCCAGCCGTACCTCGCCCTCCGCCTGCCCGGCACACCGCTGCACCCCGGCGATCTGGCCGCGGCCACGGCCGCCCGGCCGGTGCGCTCCCTGCGGGCCGCCCTGCGTACGGCCGCCGCGACGGCCCGCACCCGCGGCACCCCGGACGCCGGCGGCGCCGGGGCCGCGAACCTCCGGGACGCGGCGGGGGATTCGGCCACCAGGGACGGGGCCGCACGGGCCGCGGCCTACCGCGCGGACCTGGCCGCGGGCACCGACCGGTTCTTCGAACCGCGCCGCCCGGACTGCCCCTGGTGCGGATCCCGGCAGCTGTCCGTCCGGGTGCGGGTGCCCGATCTGCTCCAGGGCAAGCCGGGCCGGTTCACCCTGGAACGCTGCGGGGACTGCGGGCACGTCTTCCAGAACCCCCGACTCTCCCCGGAAGGGCTGGAGTTCTACTACCGCGACTTCTACGACGGCCGCGGCGGCGAGGGTGCGGCCACGGTGTTCGGGCGGCTCGGAGCCGCCTACCGCGGCCGCGCCGAGATGCTCCGCCCCCATACCGGGCCGGCGTCCTGGCTCGACGTCGGTACCGGGCACGGCCACTTCTGCAACGCGGCACGCGCCGTCTGGCCGGATACCCGGTTCGACGGCCTGGACATGGGCGAGGGCGTCCGCGAGGCGGAGCGGCGCGGCTGGGTGGAGACGGGGCACCAGGGCCAGTTCCCGGAGTTCGCGGTGAAACTGGCGGGCCAGTACGAGGTGGTCAGCATGTACCACTACCTGGAGCACACCCGGGACCCGTTCGCGGAACTGGACGCGGCGGCCGCGGTCCTCGCTTCCGGCGGGTACCTGACCATCGAGCTCCCCGATCCGCGATCGCGGATGGCGGGGCTGCTCGGCCCGGCCTGGCTGCCCTGGTTCCAGCCGCAGCACCAGCACCTGATCCCGGCCGCGAACCTGCGCGCGGCGCTGGCGGACCGGGGGTTCACCGTGCTCGCCGAGGAGCACGGACGGGCCCACCAGGGCAACGACTTCTTCGGCGCGGTGGCGCTGACCGCGACACGGCTGGCCCCGGACCCGGACCGGCCGTGGGCCGACCCGGCCACGCAGGGACGGCGCGCCCTCGCCCATGCCGTACGGGCGGCGGCGCTGCCGTGCTTCGCCGCCGCGGCGGTGCTCGACGGGATCCGCACGGCCGTGGTCCGGCGCACGGACGGCGGCAACGCCTACCGGATCCTGGCCCGCAAGGACCAGGCGTGACGGGCACGGGGCCCCCGGCCCCGGCTGTCCCCGAGGGGCGCGCCGTCCCCGCTGTCCCCGCGGCGCCCGGCGTCCCCGCCGGAGGCGACCTCGCCCGCCGGGCCACGGCCGACCCGCTCTTCCGGCTCGTCGCCTACGCCCTGGAATCCGCGCACGGCCGGCCCCCGACGGCCGTCTGGAGCGCCCCGTACACCTTCCGGTTGGGCTCCCCGGGGCTCGTCGCGGCGGCGGGCTGGCCGGTCGCCGCCGCCGCGGCTCCGCGCACCGACGGGCTGGTCCGGCTCAGCTCGCTCGGCCACCCCGCGGACAGCTGTGATCTCCCACTGACCCTGTCCGGGCCGCCGCCCGCCGCCCCGGCCTGGGCCGTCCGGCCCTACGCCCTGCTGCGCGCGCTGGCCCGGGCCGGGTACGGCCGCGGCGGCACCGACCTGCACGTCCAGGGCTCCCTCACGGCGGCCGCCGGGCTGGCCACGGAGGAGGCCGCCGACTGCGCGGTGGCGCTGGCGGTGGCCGACGTACACACACCGGCCGGCGAGGACCCGGACCGCGCCACCCTGGCCCGGCTGATGGCCGGTGCGCTGCCGGACGGTGACGACGCGCTGCGCCGGGGGGCACTGTTCGCCCGGCCCGGCCGGGCCCTCCTGCTGGGCCGCGCCCCGCGCCCCGGGGAGCCCCGGCGTCACCGGCAGCGGTACGTCGTCTTCGACCCGGCCGACTCGGGGGACCGCCTGGTGCTGCTGGCCGTGCGCCCGGGCAGCGGGGCCGAGGGCGGGGCCGCGGACCTGGCCCGGGCCGTGGCCGCGGATCTGGTCCGGGCCGTGGCGTGCGCCCGCCGGGCCGGGGCCCTGAGCGCGTGGCCGCCCGGGCGGGACCCGGGGCGCAGCGTGCTGATGCTGCTGCCCGGTCCGCGACTGACGGCGGTGCGGGCGGCGGTCGCTGAGGACTTCCGCGACCGGGGGCGCCCCGTACCCCGGTTCCTGAACATCGCCGTGGCCGGTGCGGCACGGCGCGAGGAATGACACCACCCACCAACGAGGAGGAACCAGCCATGCCCGTCCGTCCCTCGACAACCAGGCCGACGGCGAAGGCGAGACACCGGGTCCACCGGTCCGCACTCTTCGCCGGACTCGGCGCACTCGGTCTACTGGGCGCCTTCACCATCGCCAACTCCGAGGCCGCAGTGGGTGGTTCCACCGCCCTCGCGAACGCGGCCGCACTGCCGGCGTACGACCACGTGGTCGTCGTCGTGTACGAGAACAAGCAGTACGGCGAGGTCATCGGCAGCGCCAACGCCCCGTACGTCAACCAGCTCGCGGGCGGCGGCGCGAGCCTGACCGGGATGAAGGCGCTCACCCACCCCAGCCAGCCGAACTACTTCAACCTCTTCTCCGGCGGCACCCAAGGCATTACCGGGGACAGTTGCTACACCCCGCAGTCGATGACGGCGGCCAACCTCGGCCAGGAACTGATCGCGGCCGGGAAGACCTTCGCCACGTACAACGAGGACCTGCCCGCCGAGGGTTCCACGGCCTGCACCAACGGCCAGTACGCGCAGAAGCACAACCCGTGGTTCGCCTTCAAGAACGTGCCGCTGAACACCGGGAAGACCTGGGCCCAGTTCCCGCAGGGCAATTTCGCCGCGCTGGCGAACCTGTCGTTCGTGGTGCCCAACCAGTGCAACGACATGCACTCCTGCTCGGTCGCCACGGGTGACACCTGGACGCGGAACAACCTCGACGCCTACGCCCAGTGGGCCAAGGCCAACAACAGTCTCCTGGTGCTGACCTGGGACGAGGACAACTACCTCGGCTCGAACCAGATCGCCACCGTCTTCTACGGGGCGAAGGTCAAGACGGGCACCTACGCCACGGCCTTCAACCACCACCACCTGCTGCGCACCTTCGAGGACCTGTTCGGTACGGCGACACACGCGGGGAACGCGGCCAACGTCCAGCCGATCAGCGAGGTGTTCGGCGGCTCCACGGATCCCACCCCGACCCCGACCCCCACGCCGACCCCCACGCCGACTCCCACCCCGACACCCACACCCACGCCGACACCCACCCAGACTCCAGGTGAGCTGAAGCTGGTCAACCCCGGCCCCCAGAGCTGCAAGTTCAACCAGAGCTGCACCATCCAGCTCACCACCACCGGCGCGAAGCCCCCCGTCCGCTACACCGCCACCGGACTCCCCTGGGGCCTGACCCTCGACACCAACACCGGACGCATCACCGGCAAACCCTGGGCCACCGGAACCATCCAGATCACCGCCACCGCCACCGACACCACCAACACCACCGCGACCACCACCTTCCCCCTCACCCTCAACTGGTTCTGAGAGAGGCACCCGTGTACCTGTCGACCAGCCGTGCGGCGGACATCACTGCGGACCCCGCATCCCCCGCCGCCCCGAAGGGCCCCGTGCGGGCCGTCCCCGGCACGGTGTTCGCGCTCGGCCTGGTCAGCCTGTTCACGGACGTCTCCGCGGAGATGGTCACCGCCGTCCTGCCCCTGTACCTGGTGGCCGGACTCGGGATGTCCCCGCTCGCCTTCGGCGCCCTGGACGGGTTGGGCCAGGGCGCCACCGCGCTGCTGCGCCTCGTGGGCGGACGGGTCTCGGACCGTACCCACCGCCGCAAGCTCGTCGCCGGCACCGGATACGCGCTCTCCGCCGCGTGCAAGGCGGCCCTCCTGGCGGTCACCGCCCCCTGGTCCGTGGCGGTGGTTCTCGCCGCCGACCGGACCGGCAAGGGACTGCGCACCGCACCGCGCGACGCGCTGATCTCACTGTCCTGCCCGCCGGGGGAGCAGGGCCGGGCCTTCGGCGTGCACCGCGCGATGGACACCACCGGGGCGCTGCTGGGGCCACTGGCGGCGTTCGGGGTGCTGTGGGCGGCGGTGGACGGCTACCCGGCCGTCTTCACCGTGAGCTGCTGCTTCGCGGTGCTGGGGGTGGTGGTACTGGCCCTGTTCGTACGAGAGACCGCCGACCCGGCCCCGGCCCCGGCTCCGAACCGGGCCCCCGCGGCGGTAGCCGGGCCGCCCGTGGTCCGGACCCTCCTGAGGATTCCGGGCCTGCGGCGGCTCTGCCTGACCGCCGCCGTACTCGGCCTGTTCACCGTCGGCGACTCCTTCCTCTACCTCCTGCTCCAGCGGCGCCTGGACCTGTCGGCCGCCTGGTTCCCGCTGCTGCCCGTCGGCACCGCGGCCGTGTTCCTCCTCGCCGCCGTGCCGGTCGGCAGGCTCGCCGACCGGCTGGGACGCCACCGGGTCTTCCTCGGCGGACACCTGCTGCTGTTCGGCGCCTGCCTGCTGCTCCTGGTCCCGCTTCCGTCCGGTCCGGCGTTCTTCCCCGGGGTGGAGCGGGTCCTGGGGGTCCTCGCGCTGCTCGGCCTGTTCTACGCGGCCACCGACGGCGTGCTGATGGCCGCGGCCGGACCCCTGCTGCCCGCCGGGCTGCGGACCACCGGACTCGCGGTGCTCCAGACCGCGCAGGCCCTCGCGCGCTTCGCGGGTTCCCTGCTGTTCGGGGCGGGCTGGACCCTGTGGGGCCCGGGCCCGGCGCTGGCCGCGGCGGCCGGCGGTCTGCTGCTGGCCCTGACCGCCACGGCCGCGCTCACCGGCCGACGCCCCGGCGACACCTGACCGGCCCCGCCCCGCCCACCCCGACGGCCGGCTCCGCGCTGCCCGTCCCGGTCAGGCCGCCGCCCCGCTCGGCTGCGCCGCCTTCTCGGCCCGGCGGCGCAGCGCGTCCTCGTCCGTGTCCGCGTCGTAGGACAGCAGCTTCGGCAGCAGGGCCGCCAGTGCGGCCACCGAGGCCACGCAGAGCAGGCCTCCGCTCCAGAAGGCCGTACGGGTACCGGTCCAGCCGGCCATCGTGCCCGCCCGGACTTGGCCGAGCTGCGGGCCGACGCTGTACGAGAGCACCTCGATGCCCGCGAGCCGGCCCCGCAGTTCCTCGGGGATCGTCTGGTTCCAGATGGTGGCGCGGGCCAGCCCGCTCAGCATGTCGCCCGCGCCGGCGGCCGCGAGGCAGAGCAGCACGAGCCAGATGTCCGCGGACCAGCCGGCGGCCGCCACCGCCAGACCCCACACCGCCGCCCCGCACACCACCAGCAGCCCGTGCCGGCGTACCCGCGAGACCCAGCCGCTGGTCAGCCCCAGCAGCATCGATCCCACCGCGCCCGCCGCGTACATCAGACCCAGCGCCCACACGGCGTCGAGCTCGTCCGCGAGGAAGGGGAAGAGGGCATTGGGGAACGCGAAGAGCATCGCCGCCAGGTCCACGGCGTACGTGCCGAGCAGCACGGGCCGACTCCACGCGTACCGCGCGCCCTCGGCGATCCCGCGCAGCGACGGACGCTCGGCGCCCCGCGCGGGCGGTGCCGGACTCAGGCGCAGGCAGAGCAGCACGGAGATGAGGAAACCCGCGACGGTGAGCGAGTACGCCGCGCCGTAACCGGCGTACGCGACGACCAGCCCGGCCAGGGCCGGGCCCGCGATCGCACCGAACTGGTAGCGCAGTCCGTTGAGCGCGGCGGCCGCGGTCAGCTGGTCGTGCGGCACGATCCGGGCCATCAGCGAGTCCAGGGCCGGCCGCTGGAGCCCGGTCAGCGCCGAGACACCGGCCGCGACCACGTACAGCGGCCACAGCTGCGGACGGGGCAGCGCAGAGTTCACCAGCAGGACCACGGCGAGCAGCCCGAGCCCGGCCTCGGTCAGCAGGATCATCCGGCGCCGGTCGACGGCGTCGGCGAGGGCGCCCCCGTACAGGCCGAAGACCACCAGCGGGAGCAGTTCCACCGCGCCCATCGCACCGACCGCGAGCGGAGAGTCCGTGAGGTGCTTGATCTGCAGCGGCAGCGCGATCATCGCCATGAACGAGCCGAAGTAGGTGACCGTCCCCTGGTAGAACAGCAGCCGGAAGTCGCGGCTGGACCGCCACGGGGCGAGGTCGGGGAGTACGGAGGCCGGACGGGATGTGCTCACGAGAGGCCATCGTCCGCGTCCGGACGGTCCGGGACAAAGGGTTTTCCGTCCCCGGCGGGTGATTCGCGGCCGTCCGCCGATCCTGCACAATCGGCGGATGAGCGAAGAAGACCCCTACCTCTGGCTGGAAGACGTGACCGGCGAGGCCGCCCTGGGCTGGGTGCGTGAGCGCAACGACGAGACGGTGTCCGCGCTGACCGCGGACCCCGGCTTCAAGGTGCTGGAGTCGGGGATCCGCGAGGTCCTCGACGACGACGGCAGGATCCCCTACGCGCGCCGGCGCGGCCGCCACCTCTACAACTTCTGGCAGGACGCCGACCACGTGCGCGGCCTGTGGCGGCGCACCACGCTGGAGGAGTACCGCAAGGAGCGCCCCGCATGGGAGCCGGTCCTCGACCTGGACGCGCTCGCGGCGGCCGAGGGGGAGAAGTGGGCCTGGGCGGGCAGCGCCGTTCTGGCCCCCGACCACCGCCATGCCCTGGTCATGCTGTCGAGGGACGGCGCGGACGCCTGCGTGGTGCGCGAGTTCGACCTGGAGACGCTGGAGTTCGTCGAGGGCGGGTTCGAGGTCGCGGAGGCCAAGACCCGGATCGGCTGGATCGACCGGGACCGGGTCTGGATCGGGACGGACTTCGGCCCCGGCTCGATGTCCGGGTCCGGCTACCCCCTCCAGGTGCGCCGCTGGCGGCGGGGCACGCCCCTGGAGACGGCGGAAACGGTCTACGAGGGCCGGCCCTCGGACCTTTCCGCCTCCGGATGGCACGACGACACCCCCGGTTTCGAACGGGACTTCGTCCACCGGCAGATCGACTTCTGGAAGCAGGAGCTGCTCCTCCTCCCCGCCGACGGGAGCGACGCCGCGCCCACGAAGATCGAGGTACCGGACGACGCCAGTGCCTCCGTCCACCGCGAGTGGCTGATCGTCGCCCCGAAGTCGCCCTGGCTCGGCCACGCGGCGGGCAGTCTGCTCGCCTTCGACTTCGAGGCCTTCCGGGCGGGCGGGCGCGAGGCGGCGGTGCTGTTCGCCCCGGACGAGCACACCTCGCTGGCCGGCTGGAGCTGGACCCGCCACCACCTGATCCTCACCACCAGCGCCGACGTCTCCTCCCGGCTGCAGATCCTGACCCCCGGGGCCGGCCCCGACGGCTGGAGCCGTGCGCCGCTGGCCGGGGTACCGCCGCTGTCCACGGCCTCCGTCACCGGCACCGACCCGGACGTGGGCGACGAGTTCTTCCTGAACGTCGCGGGCTTCCTCCAGCCGTCCACCCTCTACCGGGGCACGGCGCCGGCGGGCGCCGACGAGAGCGTCAAGCAGGGCCCGGCCCTCTTCGACACCGAGGGCCTCACGGTCCGCCAGTACTTCGCGGCCTCCGCCGACGGCACGAGGGTGCCGTACTTCGTCGTCGGCCCCGAGGAGCGCACCGGCCCCGGGCCCACCCTGCTCTACGGGTACGGCGGCTTCGAGGTCTCCATGGTCCCGGGCTACAGCGCCGTCACCGGCCGGGCCTGGCTCGCGCGCGGCGGGACCTACGTGGTCGCGGGCATCCGGGGCGGACACGAGTACGGGCCCGGCTGGCACAAGGCGGCCCTCGGGGCGAACCGGGTACGGGCCTACGAGGACTTCGCGGCCGTCGCCCGGGACCTCGTCGCCCGCGAGGTCACCACCCCGGCGCAGCTCGGCATCGAGGGGGGCAGCAACGGCGGGCTGCTCATGGGTGCGATGCTCACCCGCGAGCCCGGACTGTTCGGCGCGGTAGTCGCCCACGTGCCGCTGCTGGACATGCTGCGCTTCCACAAGCTGCTCGCCGGAGCCAGCTGGATCGCCGAGTACGGGGATCCCGACGACCCGGCCGACCGGCCCCACCTGGAGCGGATCTCCCCGTACCACCAGGTCCGGGCGGACGGGCCCCCGTACCCGCCGCTGCTCCTGCTGACCTCGACCCGCGACGACCGCGTCCACCCCGGCCACGCCCGCAAGATGGCCGCCCGCCTGCGGGAGCACGGGCATCCGGTCCTCTTCCACGAACACCTCGGCGGCGGCCACGCGGGCGCCACCGACCACGGGCAGACCGCCTTCAACGAGGCGCTCGTCCACACCTTCCTGTGGGAGCGGCTGACCCCGCCGAGGTGAGCGGACGGCGCGATCGGGCCGGGATCAGATCTGGCGGACGATCTCACCCGCGACGCGTTCGCCGGAGGCGACCGCCGCGTTCAGGGTGGAGTTCTCCACGTCCGTGTGCTCGCCCGCGAAGTGGATCCGGCCTTCCTGGAGGCCCTCGCAGCCGGCGATCGAGGTGTACTGGCCGACCTTGTAGTAGTGGTACGCACCGCGCTGCCAAGGCGCCCGCGACCAATGGTCCTCGTACGCCTTCCCGGTGTACGCGGCACTGGTGCCCGGGTACACGTGCTCGACCTGCGAGAGGAACCGGTCGACGTCCCCGGCGGGCGCGGGGCCGTGCGCGGCTCCGGTGAGGGTGTCGCGGGCGGCGTTCCCGCCGGGGAAGTTCACCAGGAGCGCCGGCGAGCTGGTCGGGCCCAGGGCGACCGAGCCGTCCCAGGCCGTCTGGTACCCGAGCGGGCCGGTGTTGCTGATGCCGTTGTACCCGAGCCGCGGCCAGGTCTTGGCCGAGAGCTCGGTGACCAGCTTCGCGTTCTGCCCCATGCCCTGCTCCCGGACGGCGGTCAGCTTGCGGGCGGACAGACCGGCCCCGGAGAGGTCGACGTCGCGCAGCGTGCTGAAGGGCAGGGCCAGCACCACGTGGTCGGCGGACACCGAGACGGTGCTGCCGCCGTGGTCGAAGGTGCAGGTGTACGAGCCGTTGCCGGCGCGGCGCAGTGCGACGAGCCGGTGGCCCTGCCGTACCGTCCCGGCCGGCAGCTGCGCCGCCATCCCGCTGACCAGCTGGTCGTTGCCGCCGGTCAGGTGGTACTTCTCGTCGAAGCCGCCACCCCCGAAGGCGGAGGAGGCGCCGAGGAAGCCGATCATCCCGAGCGCCGAGGCCTCGGCGGGCTCGCCGCCCGACTGGAGCTGGAGGGACCGGATCAGCTGGCCGAGCCGGGAATCGGGGGACAGTCCCGTCTCCTCGAGGTAGTCGAGGCAGGAGAGGTGGTCCAGCCGGTACGCCTCCGGGGTCCAGCTGTCGTACCGCGCCGTGCCGGCGGCTGCGTAGGAGGCGCTGAACGCGTCGTAGGCGGAGGCGATCCAGTCGTCCTGCTGCTGGAGCCCTGGGTAGGAGCCGCCGTTGATCCAGGCGGCGTAGTCCCCGGCGTTCAGTGCGCCGCCGTTCGCGAGCTCCCGCCGCAGGCCCAGGTCGCGGGCCAGGCCGAGGACCGCGGTGTCGGTGGAGCTGATGAAGGAACCGCCGTGCTCGTGGACGGCGCCGCCGGAGAAGAAGCCGCGCAGGGACCAGCAGCGGCCCCCGATGTGCGTGGTGTCCGCTTCGTAGACGGTGGTGGCGACCGGGGAGGCCCGGTTCCACAGGCGGTGCGCGCAGCGCAGTCCCGCCAGTCCCGCGCCGACGATCACGATGCGCGGGGCGGCGGGACCGGTGGCGGCCGCCGCGCCGCGCGGGAGGAGCAGGCCGCCGGGCAGCGCCGCGGCGGCGGCCAGCGCGCCCGCCGCGCCGAGCACCCGGCGGCGGCTCGGCGCGGGGGAGGGGGCGGTGGAGTCCGGTCCCCCGGCGCGGCGGGCGCGCGTGCGGCGGGTGTTCTCGGTGCGCCGGGTCTGTTCGCCGACGACCTCGGCCACGGGCATGCCCCGGCGGCGGGCTTCGGCGTGTACGGAGAAGGCGAGGCGGAGCGGGTCGGGGATGCCGGCGCGATTGGCCGACTGGTGCACGTGGTGCATGAGATCCCTCTTCTCGAAATCCTGCGGAGACGGCATGGACTCGGGCTGAGGGGGAGTGAACCGGTGGCGCAACGCCGTTGTCAACGGTGTTGCGCCACTTTGTGCGAGCGGGGGTACGGCAGGGCGTGCGGTCGGGGGTGAGGGCTACGCTCCGCGCAGGGTCCGGACCCGCGTCTCGATGGCGGTGATCAGGGCCTCGACCCTGGCCTCGAAGATCTGCTCGTCCGTCACCTCGGCCAACTGGCCGCTCAGTCTGGTGATGTGGGGAAATCCCCCGGGGTCGACCAGGCGGTACTCGCGGTTCCAGGAGGACTCGTCGGCGGCCCGGACGTCCGGGTCGAACAGGAGGTAGGCGGCGCGCTGGCCGACGTAGGCGAGGAGGGAGTCGCCGACCATCCGGTAGTGGACGGCCGCTTCGGCCCCTTCGAGGCCGGCCTCCGTCACCGCGCCGAGGATCAGCTCGACGACGCGGAACTCGTTGGGCCTGCGGGTGGTCCGGCTGGCCATGGTCGAGCCCACCACCGGGTACCTGAGTGCGACTTCGAGGGAGCCGTCGGCGAGTGCCCGCAGTCGGTCCTTCCAGTCGAGCCCCTCGGGGATGCGGTCGAGCACCTCGCCGAGGGTGCGGTCGGCGACGGACAGCAGCAGCTCGTCCTTGTCGCGGAAGTGCCGGTAGATCGCCGTCGGGTCGGCGCCGAGCTCCTCGCCGAGACGTCGGACGGTGAAGGCGTCCTCGCTGCCGCGAGCCGCGATGCGCAGGCTCGCTTCGATGATCGCGTCGGGTGTGAGCTGGCTGCCCGCGCGCTTGGTCCGGGCGGGTGTGTCGGATGACTTCGGCATGGTGGAGCCAGTGTATCGATTTGGAACAGACGCAGCGCAACACCGTTGACAACATTGTTGCGCTCCCGTTCACTCCTCCTCAACGAACAAGCCGTGCGGGTCTGACCCGCCGAGCCGGAGGATGCGTCGATGGGCAACACCAGGCAGCCGGTCAAGCAGCGGGCCGACACCGTCTTCGTAGGAGGGCGGGTCTTCACCGGAACCTCTCCCACGCCGGTCGACGCGGCCGTCGCCGTCGGGGGCGGCCGGATCCTCGCCGTCGCCGACGAGGCCACCGTGCGCTCCCTCGCGGACGCCGGCACCGAGGTCGTCGACCTCGCGGGCGGGCTGCTGATCCCCGGATTCCAGGACGCCCACGTCCACCCCGTGGTGGCCGGCGTACAGATGCTCGGCTGCGACCTGAGCGACGAGCGCACCATCGACGGCTACCTCGCGGTGGTCGCCGCGTTCGCCAAGGCGCACCCGGACGCGCCCTGGATCCGCGGCGGCGGCTGGTCGATGGACGTCTTCCCCGGGGGCACACCGACCCGCGCCATGCTCGACGCGGTGGTCCCGGACCGGCCCGTCCTGCTCACCAACCGGGACGGCCACGGAGCCTGGGTCAACACCCGCGCGCTCCAGGTCGCCGGCGTGGACAGCACCACCCCCGACCCGGCCGACGGCCGCATCGAGCGCGAGAGCGACGGAACCCCCGCCGGCACCCTCCAGGAGGGAGCCGTGGAGCTCGTGGCGGACCACGTGCCCATCGCGACTCCCGACGAGGCCCTCGCCGGCCTGCTCGCCGCACAGGAGCACCTGCTCTCCCTCGGAGTGACCAGCTGGCAGGACGCCATGATCGGCGCCTTCCCCGGCAACCCCGACAACTACGGCGTCTACCTGCGCGCCGCCAGCGAGGGCTCCCTGCGCGCCCGCGTCGTCGGCGCCCTGTGGTGGGACCGCGAGCGCGGCCTGGAGCAGATACCCGAGCTGGAGGAGCGCCGCGGCAACGGGCAGGTGGGCCGCTTCAACGCCACCAGCGTGAAGATCATGCAGGACGGCATCGCCGAGAACTTCACGGCCGGCATGCTGGAGCCCTACCTCGACGGCTGCGGCTGCGCCACCGGCAACTCCGGGCTCAGCTTCATCGATCCCCAGGTGCTCACCGACGCGGTGTCCCGGCTCGACCGCTCGGGCTTCCAGATCCACTTCCACGCACTGGGGGACCGGGCCGTGCGCGAGGTGCTGGACGCCCTCGCCGAGGCCCGCGCGGCCAACGGCGCCAACGACAACCGCCACCACCTCGCCCACCTCCAGGTCGTCCACCCCGACGACATCGGGCGCTTCGCGGACCTGGACGCCGCCGCCAACATCCAGGCGCTGTGGGCCGCCCACGAACCGCAGATGGACGAGCTCACGATCCCCTTCCTCGGACCGGAACGGGCCCGGTTGCAGTACCCGTTCGGGGACCTCCAGCGCGCCGGGGCCCGCCTCGTGGCGGGCAGCGACTGGTCGGTCAGCAGCCCCAACCCGCTGTGGGGCATCCACGTCGCCGTCAACCGGTCCGTACCCGACGAGGCCCCCAACTCGCCCGGGACGTTCGAACCGATGGCCCCCTTCTTCCCCGAGCAGGCCCTGACCCTCTCCCAGGCCCTCACCGCCTACACCGCCGGCAGCGCGTGGGTGAACCACCTCGACGGGGTCACCGGAACCGTCCAGGAGGGCAAGTACGCGGACCTCGTCGTCCTCGACCGGGATCCCTTCGCCCACCCCCCGATGGAGATCGCCGACACCCGCGTGCTCCGCACGTACATCGACGGCGAACTGGTCTTCGCCGCCACCGACTGAGGTCCCACCGGCCGGGCCGCCACCGGCCGGGCGTCACCCACCCCACCGAGCTCATCCCTCAGGGAGTCAGACGATGTCATCAGCCCGATCGGGATCCCCGCTGCTCCGCGGCAGCCGAAGCCGCAGCCGCTCCCGCATCCGTCACACCGTGGCGGCCGCCCTCGCCGCGGCCGCCGTGCTCGTCACGAGCGCGTGCAGCGGCACCGCACAGCCGGCCAAGGACCAGGCCGCCGCCTACAAGCTCACGGACAGGACGCCCGCGGCCGTCGGCGGCGTGGACTCCTTCACCTGGTCCCTCTACGCCGAGCCGACCACCATCGACTACGCCTACTCGTTCGATTTTCCGCCCAACCAGATCCTCGCCAACGTCTGCGAGAGCCTGCTGCGCTGGAACCCCGACCTGACGACCTCGCCGAACCTGGCGGCCTCGTACACCAACCCCACGCCCACCACCTGGGTCTACCAGATCCGTCCCGGCGTGAAGTTCCACGACGGGACGGCGCTCACCGCCGACGACGTCGTCGCCTCGCTCCGCCGCAACCTCGACCCCGGGACGGCCAGCGTCTGGGCCAACCAGTACAAGAACGTGAAGTCCATCGACAGGACCGGACCGATGGAAGTCACCGTCACCCTGACCGAGCCGGACTCCACCTTCAACAAGTACCTGGCCGCCAGCCCCGGCACCGTGGAGTCCGCCGCCACCCTCGCCAAGTCAGGCAAGGACTACGGCAATCCGCAGACCGGCGTGAACTGCACCGGCCCCTTCTCCTTCGGGTCCTGGACCTCCGGCCAGTCGCTCACGCTCAAGCGGTTCGACGGCTACTGGAACCAGGAACTGAAGGCCAAGTCCGGCCAGGTGAAGTTCGTCTTCCTCGCCGACGCCACCACCCGCGTCAACGCCTTCCAGAGCGGCGAGGTGGACGGCGGCTGGATGGTCCCGCCGAACGCCTACGCCCAACTCGGCTCCACCGGGGCCGGAAAGCTCTACTTCGGCCGCAACACCACCGTCGCCGACGAGGTGGTCAGCAACCTCAAGGGCCCCCTCGGCGACCCCCGCGTCCGCCAGGCCCTGCTCATGGCCATCGACCGCAAGGGCATCGTCAAGGCCGGGGCGGGCGGGGTCGGCGAGGTCTCCGACTCGCTCACCACCGACACCCTCTGGGCAGACGCGCCGCCCGCCACCCGCGAGGCACTCCTGAAGGACCTGCCGAAGTACCCGTACGACCCGACCAGGGCCAAGGCGCTCGCCGCCCAGGCCGGGGTCGACGGCCAGAAGATCGTGATCGCGACCAGCCCCCTGGACTCCCAGACGACGATCATCACCCAGGCCGTCGCCCAGGCCGCCACGGCCATCGGCCTGAAGCCGCAGATCGACTCCGTCTCCGCCGAGAAGTACACGACCCTCTTCACCGACCCGGCGGCCCGCGAGGGCATCGACCTGTTCCTCACCTTCTGGTACACCTCCATCACCGACCCGCTGGACATGTTCGCCTCGCTGGAGACCGGCGCGTTCAGCAACTACGGCAACTGGTCCGACCCGGACTTCGACGCGGCCGTCGACCGGGCCGTCGGAGCCTACGACCCCGCCGAACACGCGGCCGCCAACGCCGAGGCGCAGAAGATCGCCACGCGCGAACTGCCCTGGCTGCCCCTGTACACCCAGCCCGTCAGCGTCTTCCTCGGCAAGCGGATCACCGGCGTCCAGCCCTCCATCGCCTACCTCTACTACCCGTGGGCGGCCGAGATCGGGGCCAAGGGATGACGGCCGCCCTCACCCGGGCCGCACGGGTGCTGCGCCGGCTGGCCGGCATGGCGGCGACCCTGCTCGTCACCTCCTTCCTCGTCTTCTCCTCCCTGTTCCTGGCGCCCGGGGACCCGGCCAGCTTCCTCACCAAGGGGCGCAGCCCCAGCCCCGAGCAGCTCGCCGAGATCCGCCGCCAGTACGGCTTCGACGAGCCGTTCCTGGTCCGCTACTGGAACTGGCTCGAAGGCGTCCTGCACGGCGACTTCGGCCGCTCCTACCTCTTCCACCAGGACGTCTCCTCGGTCATCTGGTCGCGCCTGCCCTCGTCCATGCTCCTGATCGGCGTGTCCGGTCTGATGATCGCGGTGTTCGGCATCGGCTCCGGCATCATCGGCGCGCTGCGCCGGGGCAGCCGCACCGACCGTTCCCTGATGCTCCTCGTGACGGTGGGCGCGGCCGCGCCCGCCTTCGTCGCCGCCCTCCTGCTGAGATCGGTGTTCGGGGTACAACTGGGCTGGTTCCCGACCATCGGCAACGGCGCCGGGGTGCTGGACCGGCTGCACCACGTGATCCTGCCGGCGGCGGCCCTGTCCGTGACCTTCACCGCCCTGGTGACCCGCGTGACCCGCTCGGCCATGCTCGACGAGCTGCGCCGCGAGCACGTGGAGGTCGCCCTGAGCCGGGGCACACCGCGCCGCACCGTCATCCGGCGCCACGTCCTGCGCAACGCGCTCGGACCGATCGTCACCGTCTCCGCGCTCCTGGTCTCCGGAATGCTGGTCAGCACCGCGATCGTGGAGACCGCCTTCGGGATGTCCGGCATCGGCTCCCTGCTCGTGCAGTGCGTGGACCAGCTGGACTTCCAGGTCGTCCAGGCCGTCGTGCTGCTGGTGGTGGCCGCGTTCGTCGTCGTCAACGCCCTCGTCGACCTCGTCCACCCACTGATCGATCCGCGCATGGCGGCGGCCGGGAGCGCCCGATGAGCACCCTTCCCGACCTGGGCACCAAGACCCGCACCCCGCGCATCCGGCGCGACCCGCTCGCCCGGCTGCGGCGCCTCGGCGGCAGCCGGCTCCAGCGGACCTGCCTGCTCCTGCTCGTCGTCTTCGTCCTGGTCGCGCTGCTCGGCCCCTGGATCGCCCCGCAGGACCCGACTTTCGGCCACCTCGGAGACACCCTCCTGGGGCCGGGCCCCGCCCACTGGCTGGGCACCGACCAGGGCGGCCACGACACCCTCTCGGCGCTCCTCGTCGGCACCCGGACCAGCCTGGCCGGACCGCTCGCCGTCGTCCTGTTCTCCACCCTCCTCGGTGTCGCCGTCGGCCTGTTCACCGCCTGGCGCGGCGGATGGATCGACACCGCCGCCGGCCGGGTGCTCGACGTCCTGTTCGCCTTCCCCGCGCTGCTCCTCGCGATCCTCGCGGTGGCCCTGTTCGGCAAGGGGATGACGGCGCCCGTGCTCGCCATGGCCATCGCCTACATGCCGTACACGGCGCGCCTAGTCCGGGGCCTGGCCGTACAGGAGAAGTCCCGGCCCTACATCGCCGCCTACCGGGTGCAGGGCCACTCGGCCCTCCATGTCACCGTCCGGCGGCTGCTGCCCAACATCGCGCCGACGCTGCTCGCCCAGTCGACGGTGAACTTCGGCTACGCGCTGCTCGACCTCGCCGCCCTCTCCTTCCTCGGGCTCGGCGTGCAGCCGCCCACCCCCGACTGGGGCGCCATGATCAACCAGGGGCAGGCCGCCGTCCTGCAGGGTCAGCCGCTGTCGGCGATCGCGCCGGCTGTGGCGGTCGTCCTGGTCGTCGTCGCCTTCAACGTCGTCGGGGAAGACCTCGGCGACCGCCTCGCGGGGAGGGACTCCTGATGACACTGCTCGCCTACGAAGACCTGCGCGTGACCCTCCCCGCGATGGCCCGCCCGGTCCTCGACGGGGTCGGCCTCACCGTGGCCGCCGGGGAAGTGGTCGCCCTCGTCGGCGAATCCGGGTCGGGGAAGTCCGTCACCGCCCGCGCCGCCCTCGGCCTCTTCCCGCACGGCGCCGAGATCGGCGGCCGGGTCAGCGTGGACGGCACCGATCTGGTCGGCGCCGGCCCCGCGAGCCTGCGCGAAGTCCGCACGAACAAGGCGGCGATGATCTACCAGGACCCCCGGGCCGCCATCAACCCGGTGCGCCGCGTAGGGGACTTCCTCACCGAACCGCTGCGCCTGGTCCACGGATGGTCCAGGGCACGGGCCGACGTGCGGGCGGCCGAACTGCTCGACGCGGTCGGCCTGCCCGATCCCGTCCGTCACCTGAACCAGTTCCCGCACGAGCTCTCCGGCGGCATGCTCCAGCGCGTCGTGATCGCCGCGGCCCTCACGGCCGAACCCCGGCTGCTGCTCTGCGACGAACCGACCACCGCCCTCGACGTGAGCACCCAGGCCGAGATCCTGGCCGTCCTGGGCCGGCTGCAACGCGAACGCGGCCTCGGACTGCTCCTCATCACCCACGACATCGAGCTCGCCGCCTCCGTCAGCGACCGGATCTACGTCATGTACGCGGGTCGCATCGTCGAGACGGCGCCCGTGGCGGAACTCTTCGACTCCCCCCGGCACCCCTACACCGCGGGGCTGCTCGGCTCCTCCCCGCCGCTCGCAGGCCCCCTCGCCCGCCTCACCCCCATCCCCGGCGCCCCGATGGGGCTGCTGGAGTCCCAGCCCGGGTGCGCCTTCGCACCCCGCTGCCGGTTCGCCGAACCCGGCCGCTGCGATCGGACCCCGCCGGAACTCGAGCGACACGGTCCGGCGGAGGTCGCCTGCCACCGCGTCGCCGAACTCACCCGCAAGGAGGACAGTTGACCACCGAGCCGAGCACCGACCCCGGACCGGGCACCGACGCCGCACCGAGCACGGACCCCGGACCGGGCACGGACCACGCACCGGGCACCGACACCGCACAGGAACTCCTCAGGGTGACCGGCCTGCGAAAGACCTACCGGACCGGCGGGACGGAGGTCGTCGCCGTCGATGACCTGTCGTTCTCCCTACGGGCGGGCGGGGCGCTCGGGATCGTCGGCGAGTCCGGTTCGGGGAAGACCACCACGGCCCGGATGCTGATCGGCCTGGAACGGCCCGACGCGGGCGAGATCCTGGTCCAGGGCAAGCCGTTGGCCGCCTCCGTACGGGGGAGGCCGGCCCGGCTCGCCCGCGCCAAGGCGGTCCAGATCGTCTTCCAGGACCCCTACCTGTCCCTGGACGCCCGGATCAGCATCGGCGCGACGGTCGACGGGGTGCTCCGCCTGCACGGCATGTCCGACCGTACGGCCCGGGCCGTACGGGTACGCGAGCTGCTGGCCCAGGTCGGGCTCGGCGACCGTGAGGCGGGCGCCCTGCCCCGCCGACTGTCCGGCGGCCAGCGCCAGCGCGCCGCGATCGCCCGGGCGCTGGCCGTCGAACCCGCCGTCCTGGTGCTCGACGAGGCGGTCTCCGCCCTGGACGTGTCCGTGCAGGCCCAGGTGCTCAACCTGCTCTCCGACATCCGCCGCGACACCGGCATCGGCCTGGTCTTCGTCAGCCACGACCTGGCCGTGGTCCGCTACGTCTGCGACGAGGCGCTCGTCATGTACCGGGGCCGCACGTTGGAACACCGCCCGGTCTCCGAACTCCTCACCGACCCCCACCACCCCTACACGCGACTGCTGCTGGCATCCGTGCCCCGTCCGGGCTGGGACCCCGACTCCATCAGCCGACGGCGCCGCGAACTGGATCCCCTGACGGCGCCGGCGACGGGGGCCTGACGCCGGGGCGGGGTCGTGGGCACCCTCCCTGGCCCGGCCCGGCGGAGCCGACACCTTGGCCGGCGGGCCGGTACCGCCGGGCGGCCGAACGATCATGGCCGGATCCACGCGGGTCCGCCCCGGCGCCCCCGGACGCATCGCTGAAGATCCCTCGACGGGCGCCGTCCGTGGCTTACGATCGCCGCGGTCGGTCCCGTCCCGTGATCGCCGCTCGACCCGCACTCGTGGAGGTCAACCGTGTTCCGGACGGCCAGAGGAAACCGCCCCCGCAGCAGCAGTCTCCGAATCCGCGTCGGTGCCGCGGCGGCGGGCGCCTTCCTCGTCGCGGGCTGTTCCTCCGGCGGCGACGGCCCGGGTGAGGCGGCCGGCGGAGTGCCCGTCGTGGAGAAGGGCAAGCTGACGACCTGCACCCACCTGCCCTATCCGCCGTTCCAGTTCGAGAAGGACGGCAAGGTCGTCGGTTTCGACGTGGCCCTGGTCGACCTGGTGGCCAGCCGCCTCAAGGTCGAGCAGAAGGTCCTCGACACCCCCTTCGAGAACTTCAAGACCGGCGCCTTCCTGAACTCCGGTGAGTGCGACCTCGCGGCCGCCGGCATGACGATCACCGACGAGCGCAAGAAGAACGTGGACTTCTCCGTCCCCTACTTCGACGCCACCCAGGCGCTGCTCGCCACCAGGAAGAGCGGCATCACCTCGCTCGCCGACCTCAAGGCGAAGTCGAAGAAGCTGGGCGCGCAGGCCGAGACCACCGGCGAGAGCTATGCCAAGGCACAGGGCTTCGACCCCGTCGCCTTCGAGAGCTCGGACGCGGTCCTCAACGGACTGCGCACCGGCCAGGTGGACGCGGTCGTCATCGACTACCCGGTGGTCCAGGGCTGGCTCAAGGACCCCAAGAACGCCGCCGAGTTCACCCTCGGACAGAACATCCAGACCGGCGAGCAGTACGGCTTCTCGGTGAAGAAGGGCAACACCGCCCTGCTGGCCGCGATCGACAAGGCCATCACCGACGCCAAGGCCGACGGCACCTACAAGAAGCTCTACGAGCAGTGGATCGGCCCGCTGCCCCAGGCCGCCCCGTGACCTCCCGGCTGACCCGGCGCCAGCGCCGCCGGGTCTCGCAGGGCATCCAGTACGCACTCTTCGCCGTCGTGCTGGTGCTGATCGTCTTCTACGCCGACTGGGGGAGGCTGCAGAACCAGTTCGCCCAGAAGGACCTGGCGCTGCGGCTCTTCCCGGAGATCATCACCACGGCACTGCGCAACACGGTGATCTACACGACCTCCGGGTTCCTCCTCGGCCTGGTCCTCGGCCTGGTCATCGCCATGATGCGGCTGTCCTCGGTGGCCCCGTACCGGTGGGTCGCCGGCGTCTACATCGAACTGTTCCGGGGCCTTCCGGCCCTGCTGATCTTCATCTTCGTGGGCGTGGCCGTGCCCCTGGCGTTCCCCGGTACGGAGATCCCGGGCGGCACCTACGGCAAGGTCGCGCTCGGTCTGGGACTGGTGGCCGCCGCCTATATGGCGGAAACGATTCGGGCCGGCATCCAGGCGGTACCCAAGGGGCAGATGGAAGCGGCCCGCTCGCTGGGCTTCTCGCACGCCCGCGCCATGGTCTCGGTCGTCATCCCACAGGCCTTCCGCATTGTCATCCCACCCCTCACCAACGAACTGGTCCTGCTCTTCAAGGACTCCTCGCTCGTGCTGTTCCTCGGTGTCACGCTGCAGGAGCGCGAGCTGACGAAGTTCGGGCGGGACCTCGCCAGCCAGACCGCCAACTCCACCCCCATCCTGGTCGCGGGCCTGTGCTACCTCCTGGTGACCGTGCCCCTGAGCTTCGTGGTGCGGCGCCTGGAGGCCCGCGCGGACAAGGCCGTGTGAGGAAGACATGCCACAGGAGGCTCCAGCGGTGGACAGGACGGCCACGGACGGCCCGGAGATCGAGATCCGCGGACTGCACAAGTCCTTCGGTACCAACCACGTCCTGCGCGGCATCGACCTCGAGATCGCCCGCGGTGAGGTGGTGTGCGTCATCGGGCCCTCAGGATCGGGCAAGTCGACGTTGCTGCGCTGTGTGAACCTGCTCGAAGAGCCCAGCGAGGGCCGGGTCTTCGTCGGCGGCACGGAGCTCACCGACCCGGACGTCGACATCGACGCCGTACGCCGCCGCATCGGGATGGTCTTCCAGCAGTTCAACCTCTTCCCGCACGTGAGCGTCACGGAGAACCTCACCCTGCCCCAGCGCCGCGTCCTGGGCAGGGGCAGGGCCGAGGCCGAGGCCGTGGCCCGGGAGAACCTCGCCCGCGTGGGCCTGTCCGACAAGTCCGGTGCGTACCCCGCCCAGTTGTCCGGCGGCCAGCAGCAGCGGGTGGCGATCGCCAGGGCCCTGTCCATGGGCCCGGAGGTGATGCTCTTCGACGAGCCGACCTCGGCGCTCGACCCCGAACTCGTCGGCGAGGTGCTGGCGGTGATGCGGATGCTGGCGGGCGAGGGCATGACCATGATGGTCGTCACCCACGAGATGAGCTTCGCCCGCGAGGTCGCGGACCGGGTCGTCTTCATGGACGGCGGGGTGATCGTCGAGGACGGCACGGCGGCCCAGGTGGTCGGGGATCCCCGGCAGGAGCGGACCAGGAGCTTCCTCAACCGGATCCTGGATCCGGCGGCGGCCGAGGCGCCCGGGGCCGGCGGTGGGAGCCCGGGGCCGGGCGGGGACGCCTGACCACGGCGGGCACCTGACCGGGCCGCGCGCCCACCCGGGCCCACCTGTGGTGCCGCGCTGCCCATGGGGCAGGATGGCAGCCCGTTCCGGATGCGCACGCATGCGCGAACGCGGCCCCACGCACGACGAACTGACAGGTGACAAGGTGACCACACCCCTCATACGGCGGCCGGCAGGGCCCGCCTCCGCTTCCCCGGTCCGGCGAGGGGCGGAGGCCGTCCGTTGAACCGGGAGCTCGTCCTGCACGACTGGCTGGTCGCCGGCATCGCGCTCGCCGCGGGCGGGTTCGCCGGGCTGCTCCTGCGCGCCCTCGTACGGTGGCTGGCCAAGCACGCCCTCAGGACCCGGTGGAGCGGCGACGACATCATCGTCGACGCGCTGCGCACCCTCGCACCGGCGGCGGCCGTCATCGCGGGCGCCGCCGTGGCCGCCTCGACGCTGCCCCTCAGTACGCGGGTCTCCGGCTGGGTGAACCACTCGCTGACCGCGCTCCTGATCCTCATGGCCACGATCGGCGCCGCCCGGGTCGTCGCCGGCCTCGTCCAGTCCGTGGCCCAGGCGCGGACGGGAGTGGCCGGATCCGCCACCATTTTCGTCAACATCACCCGGGTCGTGGTGCTCGCGATGGGCCTGCTCGTCGCCCTCGAATCCGTGGGCGTGTCCATCGCACCCCTGCTCACCGCCCTCGGCGTGGGCGGGCTGGCGGTCGCCCTGGCGCTGCAGGACACCCTCGCCAACCTCTTCGCGGGCGTGCACATCCTCGCCTCGAAGACGGTGCAGCCCGGTGACTACATCCGTCTGACGAGCGGCGAGGAGGGGTACGTCGTCGACATCAACTGGCGCAACACCGTGGTCCGCAACCTGTCGAACAACCTGGTGATCATCCCCAACGGGCGGCTCGCGCGCACCAACATGACCAACTTCACCCAGCCCGAGCAGCAGCTGTCGATCATGGTCCAGGTGGGAGTGGGCTACGAGAGCGACCTGGAGCACGTCGAGCGGGTGACCCTCGAGGTGGTCGACGGGGTGATGGCCGACATCAACGGCGCGGTCCCCGACCACGAAGGAGCCGTCCGCTTCCACACCTTCGCGGACTCCAGGATCAACTTCACGGTGATCCTGGGCGTCGGCGAGTTCAGCGACCAGTACCGGATCAAGCACGAGTTCATCAAGCGGCTGCACAGCCGGTTCCGGGCGGAGGGCATCTCGATCCCCGCACCCACCCGGACGGTCGCGCTCCACCAGGACGACTCCCGGCCCGCACCGGCCGCGGCGGCCGCGCCGGTCCCGCACCAGCGCGAGGCGCCGGTCCCGGCGCTTGCGGACGGCGGCCGGTAGCCGGCCGGGGCACGTTCCTCAGGAGGTACGCGCCGCCGCCGAGGTGCGGCGGCGCAGCAGCATCCTGGCGTAGAGCAGGTGCAGGATCGCCTCGCCGGCCAGGAGCAGGACGACCAGCCACGGTGCGAGGTGTCCGCCGCCCCACAGGACCAGCAGCGGGACACCGACACCGGGCACCGCCCACACGGCGACCGAGGCCGGGGAACGGCGGTAGCGCAGGGCGATGCACGCGTGGGCCGCGTGATAGGCGGCCAGTCCGCCGGCCAGGGCCCAGAGCGCGCCCGCCGGGAGGCGGGCGTGTCCGGAGTCCTCGACGGCGGTGGCCAGCCCGCCCGCCATGGACAGCACGCTCGCGGTCACGAAGAAGTGCAGGAAGCCCCCGACGTCACGGGCGAGGAGATAGCTCTCCCGGTCGTCGGCGGCCTCGAACATCAGCTCCGCGGAGGTCGCGCCGAAGTCGAAGTACGACCACCACAGCGCGGCGAGCAGGACGAACCCGAGGACGCCTACCGACCCCGCCCGCAGGGTCCACACGTGGTCGGCGGAGGTCACCAGCGCGATCACGGACTCGCCGAGCACGATGATGACGAACAGCCCCACCCGTTCCACCAGGTGCCCGGTGTCCAGCCGGTGCGGGACCCCGCCGCCGCGCGAGGTCAGCAGCAGCGCCATCTCGCCGGCGATCAGGACGGCCCACATGACGTACTGCCAGGGCGCCGGCACCGCGGCGGACACCGCCCACAGCAGGCCGGACGCCAGGCAGTAGCTCAGCGGACGCCAGCGCGGAACCCGCCCGGGCCCGGGAAGCCTGGTGGACGGCCACCACAGCCCGAGCAGCACCAGGCGGGTGCCCGCGTAGCCGAGGGCGTACACGGAGCTGCGGTCCCCGCCGGCCCCGGGAACGGCGGCGGCCATGACGGCGAGGCACAGCATGGCGCAGAGCATGAGCAGCCGACGGCGGGGACCGGTGTCCACGAAGAGGTTCGCCGAGACCGTGATGTTGATCCACAGCCACCAGGGCGGGAAGTACAGCGCGAGGAACACCGCGAAGTCCCGGAGCCCCGGGTCACCGTGGAGCTGGTGCGAGAGCTGCGCGGCGAGCGCCACGAAGACCAGGTCGAAGAAGAGCTCCAGCCAGTCGGCGTGCCGCCCCCCGTGCGGCTGCGCCCCGGCCTGCGGGGCTGTCCCCGCCTGAGGTGTTCCCATGCGTCCGCCCGGGTCCGTGCCGCGAGCGCGGCCTGCTTCCTCGTACGCGTATGACACCACGCGGTCCCGCCACCCGCCTCCGGTACCCGAGGCAGGGCACCGCCGACGGACGGCGAGGCGGCGCGTCATAGGCTGGCGCTGCGGCGGGACCCCCCGCCCCGCTCCCGCACACCGTCGCCCCTGTCGACCGAAAGGCCCATTTCATGAGCGAGAAGGCCCGCAAGCTCTTCGACGCACTCGACCTGAACAGCGACGGAGTCCTGACCCGCGTCGAGGTGATCACGGCCCTGCGGAGCAAGGGCCCCACCCTCGCCGCCGACGGCGACCTGCCGTTCTGGGGCGTGAGCGACGTGGACACCTCCTCGGCCCTCTTCGACCGGGCCAACCTGGACGGCGACGGCGTGCTGACCTTCGAGGAGTTCGAGCGCGAGGTCGACCGCCGCTTCGGCTGGTAGCCGCGAGCGGGCCGCGGGTCAGGGGCGGATCCCGTCGCAGGCGATCCGCAGGTGCCGGGGCCCGCGCAGGACGGCGTTCTGCCGGTAGGGCGGCGGGTCCTCCAGCAGCCGCGGGTTCTCCAGCCGCCGGGCCAGCTCGCTCAGCGCCAGCTGCGCCTCCAGCCGGGCCAGCGGCGCGCCGAAGCAGCTGTGGATGCCGCTGCCCAGGCCCAGGTGCTGGACGTCCTTGCGGTGCGGGTCGAACCGGTCCGGGTTCTCGAAGCGGTTCGGGTCCCGGTTGCCGGAGGCCAGGATCAGCCACATCGAGGAGCCCTTGGGGATCGTGATCCCGCGGACCTCGATGTCCACGAGCGGGGTGCGCTGCGGAAGCAGCTGCACCGGCGGCTCGAACCGCAGCAGTTCCTCCACCAGGGGCACGGCCAGCCCGGGCTCCCGGCGCAACTGCTGCAGCACGTCCGGGTTGCGCAGCAGCGTCAGCATCCCGTTGGTGATCAGGTTGACCGTGGTCTCGTGGCCGGCGATCAGCAGCAGGGCCGCCGTGCTGAGCAGCTCCATCGTGGACATGGAGTCGTCCGGGCCGTGCCCCACGGCCAGCTGGGAGAGCATGTCCTCGCCGGGGTCCTTGCGCCGCTCCTCGATCAGCCCGGCCAGGTACATGCCCAGCTCCATCCGGGAGTCGTGGGTCTTGCGCTGCCGTTCGGCGGGATCGGAGTCCGGATCGGGGTCCAGGCTCGCGGCGAGGGTGTCGGCCCAGACGTGGAAGCGGGCCTCGTCCTCCCGGGGTACGCCCAGCAGCTGGCAGATCATCGTCACCGGGAACGGGTACGCGAACTGGTCGACCAGGTCGATCCGTTCGGTGTCCCCGAGGTTGTCGATGAGACCGGTGACGATGTCCTTCAGGCCGCCCCGCATCCCGTCGACGCGGTACGGGGAGTGCGGCGGGCCGAAGGGCCGGTTGGTCATCCGGCGCAGCCGGTCGTGCTCCGGCGGGTCCAGCTTCAGGAAGCTCGGCGGCAGCGCGGTGGCCTCCTCCTGCTCGCCCCCGGCCAGCGGGTCCCCGGCGGTGGCGGCCAGGTTGCGGGAGTCGGAGCTGAGCCGCGGATCGTGCAGCAGGCTCTGGATGTCGAAGTAGGTGCTGATGACGTACGGTCCGGTCCCGTCGTGGAAGACGGGGGTCCTGCGCAGCTCCTCGTACAGCGGGTACGGGTTCGCGCGGTTGGCGTAGTCCAGGATCTGACTCAGGATGCCGTGGCTCATTGCGGGTCCTCCGGGGCGTGCGGGTCAGTGCCCGGCGGGGGTGAAGGTGGCGATCCGGCGGTCGGCCGGCGAGTACCCGCTGAGGGTGATGGTCGGGCCGTGCGTGGGCACCGAGGGGTCGGGGAAGTCTGCCGGGATCGGCCGCTGCCCGTCGGCGCGGCGGTCCACCGTGGTGAACGGGGGAGGGAAGGGCGCGGTGCACTCGATCTGCCGCTCGTAGAACTGCAGCCAGCGCGCATTGTCGAAGGTGACGGCCCCGATGATCCGGCCCTGGTAGCCGTAGACCCCGGTGAACCGGCGCTCGGCACGTGAGCCTTGAGTGATCATGATCTCCGTGCCCATGGAGGGCACGCCCACGGATTTGATGTTCACGCCGAACTGGGAGGACCAGAACGCCGGTACCCACAGGTGCGGTCGGCGGTCGGTGCTCTCGCTCAGCATGTTGTGGGCGGCGGTCTCGGCCTGCGCCACGGCGTTGCCCCAGTGCTCCAGGGACAGGAACTGGTAGCCGAACAGGGCGTGCGGGGAGCGGGCCACGTCGCCCGCCACGTAGATGTCGTCGGTGACGATGCCGCGCAGGTCGAAGGCCCGGCAGCCCGCGTCGCAGGCGATGCCGCGCGGACCCGCCCCGAGCCCGGAGCCGGTCAGCCACTCGGTGTTGCGCTGGGCGCCGAGGGAGACGACCACGACGTCGCACTCCAGCGTGGTGCCGTCGGAGAGGTGCGCGGCGCGTACCCGTCCGCTGGAGTCGCCCTCCAGGCCGGTCACCATGATTCCGGTCCGCAGGTCCACGCCGTTCTCCCGGTGGAGTTCGGCGGCGACGGCCCCGATCACCCCGCCCAGGGCGCCGACCAGCGGTGCGTCGCCGCGTTCGGCGACGGTGACGTCCACGCCGCGCTCCCGGCACGCCGAGGCGATCTCGGAGCCGGTGAACCCGGCGCCGATGACCAGCACCCGGCGCGGTCCGGCGGCCAGTGCGCGGGCCAGTCCCGCGCCGTCCTCGCGGGTGCGCAGCGTGAAGACCCCGGCGAGCTCGCCCTCGGCCTCGTTCGGCCAGGGCCGGGCCCGCACCCCGGTGGCGATCAGCAGCCGGTCGTAGGGGACCTCGTCGCCGTCGGCGAGCTTGACCGTACGCGCCGCCATGTCGAGCCCGATCGCGGCCACTCCCAGCCGCCACTCGGCCTCGATGTCGCGCCGCCGGGGGAGCAGGGTGTGCTCGGCGTCGGCCTTGCCCAGCAGCACCTGCTTGGACAGCGGCGGGCGGTCGTACGGCTCGTGGGGTTCGTCGCCGATCAGGGTCAGCGTGCCGGCGAAGCCCTTCTCACGCATGACCTCGGCGGCTCGCAGCCCGGCGAGCGAGGCGCCGACGACCACGATCCGGCCGGAGCGTTTGAGCTGGTCCAGAGCGGAGTCAGCCATCGGAGGCCTCCCCGGAGGAGGTGGCCGCGGCCGGCGCGGTGGCGGCCAGGTCCAGTTCGTCCACGAGGATCGCCTGCACGGGGCAGGCGGCGACGGCCTGGGCCACGCGCTCGCGCTGGGCCGCCTCCGCCTGCGGGTCGTACAGCAGCCCTTCGTCCCCGTGCATCGCGAAGACGTCGGGGGCGAGGAAGGCGCACTGCGCGTATCCCTGGCACCGGTTGAGATCGACGACGAGCCTCAGCAAGGTGTGTCCTTTCGGTGTCCCCCTGGGCTTCCCGGACCAGCCTGCGCGCGGCGCTCGCGCGGAGCCCGTCCAGTACCGCCATTGGAGTGGAGTCCCGGTCGTGGGCGCGGGGGCCCTCAGGGGCCCGGCGGGGGGCGCCGCCGCCCCGTCCGCAGGATGTACAGGCTCAGAACCAGGGCCCAGGCCGGAAAGACCAGTTCGGACCAGGGCACGGAGGAGCCGACCACCAGCAGGACGAGGCCGGCGAGGTAACCGGCCAGGGTCAGCGGGCGCGGGAAGATCCCGAGTCTTCGGCCGATGGTCGAGGTCGCGAAGGCGAACACGGCGGCCATCCGCATCCCGTACGTGGTGAGCAGGGTGTATGCGAAGTGGCGGCCGAACTCCTGGGGCTGGTCGGCGTCCAGCACCGTACCGGCGGCCGCGGCGGCGCCGAAGAGGCTGGCGACGAAGATCAGGCCGCTGCCGAGGAAGACGGTGGAGACGAACCGGTCCTCGGCGTCCCCGGAGTGCTCCCGCAGTGCGCCCATGAACCACAGGAAGGCGATGCCGGCGAAGGGGACGAGCTCCAGCGCCGTGGTCACCGCGTCGCGCTGCCCCGCGGTGACCTCGACCCGGTCCGCGCCGCCCCCTTCCGGCAGGGCGATCCGGGCGAGCACGATCGCCGCCGCCATGAGGGCGGCGAAGAGGATCCCCGCCAGTCCCGCCGCCCGGGGGGTGCTCAGAACCTGTCCCGGGGAGGGCCCCGGTGCTGCTGGTGTCATTCGTCCAGCAAGCCGGGGGTGCGGGCGTGGTGCCAGTGGAGCCGCGCGCCCGGGTGACGGCGGGGCCCCGGACGACGGCGGGGCCCCGGACGACGGCGGGGCCCCCGGACGGCGGGGCCCCGGACGGCGGGGGCCGCGCGCGGCGCGGGTTCAGGCGGCCCCGTGCGTACGGTCCAGCTGGCCGGCGCTCCACAACGGCAGGATCCGGAAGAACTCCACCGCTTCCGCCCGCCAGTACGGGGCCCAGGAGGCGGCCTCGGCGGCGGCCGCCCCGGCGTACCGGCGGATCTCCGTGCGCAGCCACTGCTCGGCCCCGCCCGCACGGGCGATCTCCCGGATCCGGGCGATGGTGTCGTCCGTGCAGTGCGGATCGCCGAGGGCGGACTCCACCAGGGCCGCGTCCGCCGCGCCCGCACGGTCCAGGACCGCGTTGACGGCGTACGTGCGGCGCCCGGAGCGGATGTCGGCCCCGGTGGACTTGCCCACCTCGGCGGATTCCCCGAACAGGTCCAGGAAGTCGTCGCGCATCTGCTCGCCGATCCCCACCAGGCGGGCGTACCGGTGCAGCCGCTCCCGGTGGGGCGCGGGATCCTCGCCCGCGGCGAGCAGGCCCATGGTCAGCGGCGCCAGGATGGAGTACCGCGCGCTCTTGAAGTCGGTGACGGCGTGCAGGAACTCCTCGTCGGGCGTCCCGAGGGAGTCCCGCTCCAGGTCCGCGATCTGCCCGGCCACGGTCTCGGCGGCCGTGCGTATCTGGACGGACAGCAGCGCCTGGCGGAGCTCGGGGCGCACGTCGGCCTCCAGCAGCACCTGCATCGACAGGAACGCGGCGAGATCGCCGGCCAGTACGGCGAGACCGAGGGCGGCCGGGAGGTCCCCGGGCAGCTCCTCGCGGTAGGCGTAGTAGGTCGACGGCCCGCCGCGGCGCAGGGGCGCGTCGTCGATGATGTCGTCGTGGACGAGCCCGTGCGTCTGCAGCAGCTCGAGGCTCAGCCCGGCCTCCACCAGCCCCGCCGGCTCCTCGGTGGTCACCAGCCGGGCCGCCTCGTACAGCAGGACGACCCGCAGCCGCTTCCCGCCGCGCATCGACAGCTCCCGCAGCAGCTCCAGGGCGCGCGGGGCGAAGCGGCTCGGCAGCGGCAGGTCCAGCCGGTCCCCGAGGGTGTCGAAGTACTGCGTGAAGCGGGCGTCGAACCGGCTCCGGTGTCCGGAGATCCGTTCCAGGGTGAGCGCGATGGCCGTGTCGTTCATGAAGATCAGTATGAAGGATCCAATGTAAGGAATCATTGACATCAGGTACGGATCTTTTTACATTCTCCATGTCAAAGTTGTTTTACATGGGAGCTGGTGCGGTCGTGGCCTTCGAAGAGAAGCGCGCGTGGATCATGGGGGTGGTCGCGATCGCCGGGTACGCGGTCTACCTGGCCCTCGTACTGGGCCGGGCCGCCGACGGGGTCCCACTCGTGGAAACCCCGTACATCGCGACGCTGCTCTGGACGGTCGGGGGCGCCGTCGCGGTCTCGGTCCTCCTGAACATCGCGGTGGCGGCGGCCGCACCGGGCGAGGCCGGCGTCAAGGACCAGCGGGACAAGGAGATCGGCCGCCTCGGCGAGCACACCGGGCAGTCCTTCCTGGTCATCGGCGCCGTTGCGGCGCTGATCCTGTCCATGGCCGGGGCGGACCGCTTCTGGATCTCCAATGCGATCTACCTGGGCTTCGTGCTCTCGGCGGTGCTCGCCTCCGTCGTGAAGCTCGCCGCCTACCGCTGGGGGTTCCAGTCGTGGTGAAGCCCACCGGGATCACGAACCGGATCAGGGTCCTGCGCTTCGAGCGCGGTGAGATGACCCAGGCGGAGCTCGCGGAGCGCGTCGGCGTGACCCGCCAGACCGTCATCGCCATCGAGAAGGGGCGCTACTCGCCCTCGCTGGAGACGGCGTTCCGGATCGCCCAGGTCCTCGCGGTGCCACTCGAGCAGGTGTTCCAGTACACGGACGAGGAAGGGGCGACGCCGTGAAGGCGATCGTGCAGGACAGGTACGGCTCCAGTGACGTGCTGGAGCTGAGGGACATCGCGACACCGGAGCCGGGCCGGGGCGAGGTGCTGATGGCCGTCCGGGGCGCCGCCGTGGACGCGGGGGTCTGGCACCTGATGAGCGGCAGGCCCTACCTGCTGCGGCTCATGGGGTACGGACTGCGCGCCCCCAGGGTCCCGGTACGTGGCCGAGAGGTCTCGGGGCGGGTCGAGGCGGTCGGCGAGGGGGTGAGCGCGTTCCGCGCGGGGGACGAGGTGTTCGGGATCTGCGAGGGCTCCTTCGCCGAGTACGCGACCGCCCGTGCGGACAAGCTCGCGCACAAGCCCGCCGGCCTGCCCCTGGAGGCGGCGGCGGCGCTCCCCATCTCCGGGCTCACCGCGCTCCAGGCCCTGCGCGACGCGGGGCGCGTGCGGCCCGGACAGCGGGTCCTGGTCATCGGAGCCGCGGGCGGGGTGGGCACCCTCGCGGTGCAGCTGGCCAAGGCCTTCGGCGCGCACGTCACCGGGGTGTGCAGCACCGCGAAGACGGAGCTGGTGCGCGGGCTCGGCGCGGACGAGGTCATCGACTACACCCGCGAGGAGTTCGCCGACGGCACACGCCACTACGACCTGGTCCTCGACACCGCGGGCAACCGCTCCCTGTCCCACCTCAGGCGCGCGCTGACCCCGCGCGGAACGCTCGTGATCATCGGCGGCGAGGGGGGCGGCCGCTGGCTGGGCGGCATGGAGCGGATCCTGCGCGCCGCGCTGCTGAACCCCTTCGTGCGCCACGGCCTCAAGGGCTTCATGGCCGTCGAGCGTCAGGCCGACCTGGAGGTCCTCGGCCGGCACGTCGAGGACGGGACCCTGTCCCCGGCGGTCCATTACACCTGCCCGCTGGCCGAGGCCGCGGAGGCCGTCGACCGCCAGCACCGGGGCGAGGCGCGCGGAAAGATCCTGATCACGCCTTAGGTGTATTGACTCGCAGGGTTGTTTACGCGGCTGATGGGTGGGTGTCCGCCCAGTGCGGTGTGGCTGCGGTGGTGGTTGTAGGTGTGGAGGAAGTCTGCCAGGGCCGCTGTCCGCTCGTCGTTGGAGGTGTAGGGCCGCGGGTAGGCCCACTCTTCGAGGAGGGTGCGGTTGAAGCGTTCGACCTTGCCGTTGGTCTGGGGCCGGTAGGCGCGGGTGAGTTTGCCGCTCGCGCCTAGTTCGGCCAGGGCGTTCTTCCAGGCGAGGCCCTTGCGGTAGGCCCAGGCGTTGTCCGTCAGGACCCGCTCGATCCGGGTGATGCCCTGGTGGTGGAAGAACGCTGCCGCGCGGGTCAGGAAGCCCGCGCAGGTCGCGGCCTTCTCGTCGGGGTGGATCTCGCTGTAGGCGAGGCGGGAGTGGTCGTCGACGGCGGAGTGGACGTAGTCGAAACCCATCCGGCTGCGGGTGGCCCGGCCGGCCCGGCGGCCCAGAATCCTGTGGCCGCCACCGTCGGGGATCCGGCCGAGCTTCTTGACGTCGATGTGGATGAGTTCGCCGGGGCGGTCGCGTTCGTAGCGGCGGATCACGGTGCCGGTGGGGCGGTCGATCCAGGCGAGGCGGTGCAGGTTGTGGCGGGTCAGGATGCGGTGGACGGTCGAGGCCGGCAGGCCCAGGACCGGCCCGATCCGGGCGGGGCCCAGCTTGCGGGCCCGCCGCAGCTCACAGACTCTCGCCTCGACCTCGGTCGAGGTCCGGTGCGGTGTCGTGCGAGGCCGGCTGGAGCGGTTATGGAGTCCGGCCTCGCCTTCGGCCCGCCACCGGCGCATCCACTTGTGGGCCGTGGCCCGCGATATGCCCATCTCGGCCGCGACGTGCGCGACGGGTCGACCCGAGCGGACACGTTCGACCAGCAGGCGCCTACCGAAGACGGTCAGCCGAGCATTACGGTGGGACACGAAGACCTCCGTGCGGTGAGTTCCTAGACAGCTCCCACCACACCGGAGGTCTTCACCATGTTCAAGACCTGCCGAGTGTCAACAACGCTCGTGATCAATACACTTAGGGCCTGTCGGCAAACTCCCGTCTGCCGCATGACGGCTGGACCTAGGCGGGCGGTGCCCAGCCGGCCGAGGTGGACGCGGTGGGCGCCGGGGACGTGGACGGCGCCGCGGGTGCGGCCGGCGTTCCGGGGGCGTCCGAGGTGGTGGGGCCGGGGGTGGCCGTGGGGGATTCCGGGACGCAGGTGATCTGGTCGCGCGGGGTGTAGTGGGTGCGGAACGTCTCGCGGCGGACCTCCTGGCCGCCCCGGACGAAGATGCGGTCGACGGAGACGTCGAACCCTTCGAGCGGGGTCTGGGCCTCACAGGTGGGGCCAGCGATCGTGCGCTCGGAGGGCGGGGTGATGTGGGTGCGCGGGCCCTTGGTCGCGAGTATCTCGTCGTACCGCTTCGTGCCGAGGAGGGTGACGGTCACCGAGGTGTCGGTGGACGCGGCCCTGATGGTGACCGGGTGCCCGGAGTCGTTCTGCCAGCGCAGGTCCAGGGTGCCCCAGGCGACGGTGGCCTCGCGGCCCTCGGGGTACCGCTCGATGTAGAACGAGTGGGCCCCGTGCTCCAGCGGCTTCAGGCCCGCGAAGAACATGGCGTTGTACATGGTCGTCGCGACCGCCGAGACACCGCCGCCGGGCGATTTCACGTAGCGGCCGTCGTTGATCATGATGCCGTCGACGAAGCCGTTCTCCTCGGTCCGCTCGCCCACCGCCTGGTTGAAGCTCCAGGTCTCGCCGGGCTGGACGACGGCGCCGTTGATCAGCTCCACGGCGCGCGCGATGTTGTGGGTGCGGTAGGGGGCGGTCGGGAAGGCGACGGTGAAGGAGGAGAGCGTCTTCTCACCCACGACGGCCCCGGTGCCCGCCCCGGTGCCGGACCCGGTGCCGGCCCCGGAGGTCGTTCCGGACGTGGCCGTGCGGTCGCCCGCGGGCCGGCCCTCGGCGGCCGCGGCGCCTGCCGAGAGGCCGCCGAGGCCGAGTACGACAGCCGTGCCCGCAGATATCAGGGCGATCCGGGTGGTGGCCGTACGGCCCTGGGCGCGTCGCATGTCTCTCCCTGTCGCTCTGGAATCCCGTCCGTACAAGCTTGGGCCAAATGCGACGGAAACGGGCAAAAATGTGCCGGTTCTCACGGAACGGAGAAAGCCGGCCTACGGCACCGAGCGGATCCGGCGGACCAGCACCGATCCCGCGAGGGCCAGGGCGCCCGCGAGGGCGTACAGGGCCGTGTACCCGCCGAGGTGGGTCACGACCGGGGCCGCGATCACCGGGGCCAGCACCTGGGGCATCGCGTTGGCGATGTTGATGACGCCCAGGTCCCTGCCCCGGTCCTCCGCGGTCGGCAGCACGTCCGTGAGCAGGGCGAAGTCCACCGCCGTGTACACGCCGAAGCCGAGGCCGAGGACCAGCGAGGCGACGATCGCGCCGGTCCAGGTCTGCCAGACGGCGAGCAGCAGCGTGGCCGCGGCGATGACCAGCCCCGACCGGATGACGTAGGACTTCCGGCGGCCACTGCGGTCCGAGCGGATCCCGCTGATCACCACCGTGGAGAGCAGGGTGAGTGCGTTGAGTGCCGTGAGCACCAGCACCCCGGTGTCCGCGTCGCCCTCGTAGTGCACGGCGTCGGTGAGGTAGTAGAGCAGGTACATGGTGCTGATGGAGTAGGAGAGGTTCATGAGGAACCGGGTGAGCCAGGCCCAGCCGAAGTCCGGATGGCGCCTCGGGTCGATCCAGAACCCGGTAAGGAAGGTCCGCCACCGGAAGGTCGGCCGGTCGGCGGGGGCGAGTACCGAGTCGCGCCGCATCAGCACGTACGGCACCGCCGCGAGCACCGAGAAGGCCGCGCAGGCCAGGTAGCCGGCGGTGATCCCGCCCGCGACCGTGGCCAGCGCCGTGCCGACCAGGATGCCGACGACCTGGGAGACGCCGAGCCAGCCGCCGACCAGGCCGCGCTGCCGGGGCGGGACCTGGTCGGGGACCGCCGCGGTGAGCGCGGCGAAGGCCGCGTTCAGGGCCAGCTGGACCAGGCACCAGCCCGCGATCACGACCGTGACGCCCTGCGCGAGGGCCAGGACGACCAGGCCGGCGGCCCCGCCGGCCACCCCGGCGACCACCCAGGGGATACGCCGGCCCGCGCGCGCCGTCGTACGGTCGGACAGGGCTCCGAAGACGGGGTTGGCGACCATCGAGACGGCCGCCCCCAGCCCGGTCACCACGGCGAGGGTGGACGCCTTGTGGTCGGGGGTGAGGTGCTCGGCCTGTCGGGCCAGGATCAGTTGCAGCGGGCCGAACCAGCCCACCCAGACCCCGAGGTTGGCCAGGGACAGCGCGCTCACCCAGCGGCCGCCGGGCGGCGTACTGCCCCCGGCGCCCCCGGTGCACCCGGTGCCCCCCGAGCCCTCGGCGCTCTCCGCGGCCTTCGGTCCGGCGGTCATCTGCCGCTCCTGATCAGGTCGCGGTACCAGGCGTAGGACTCCTTCGGCGTCCGCGCCAGCGTCTCGTAGTCGACGTGGACGAGGCCGAACCGCTGCCGGTAACCCTCCGCCCACTCGAAGTTGTCGAGGATCGACCAGATGAAGTAGCCGCGCACGTCGGCCCCTTCGGCCATCGCCCGGTGCAGGGCGCGCACGTGGCCCTCGTGGTAGGCGATCCGGCGCGCGTCCTCGATCCGGCCCGTGCCCGGGTCCGGCCCGTCACCGTACGAGCAGCCGTTCTCGGTGATGTACAACGGCGGCAGCCGGTCGCCGTAGCGCTCGCGCAGGGTGGCGAGCAGTTCGCGCAGTCCGTCCGGAACCACCGGCCAGTCGAAGTCGGTGCGTGCGTACCCCTCGATCTGCCGGATGGCGAAGGGCAGGCCGGAGGGGATCTCGATGCCGCCGAATTCTGAGGTGCCGGCCGGCGTCGGAGCGCCGACGAGCATCGGGTTGTAGTAGTTGACCCCGTACCAGTCCAGCGGGGCCGATATCGCCTTCAGGTCCTCCGTCACCGGGCCGGGCAGGAGGGCCTCGAGCCCGTCCGGGTAGGTGCCGGTCAGGATCGGGTCGGCGAAGAGGCGGTTGGTGAGCGTGTCGTACAACTCGGCGGCGGCACGGTCCTCCTCGCCCTCGCCCTCGCCCGCCGCCCAGATCGGGCTGTGCGAGGCGGCTATGCCGATCTGGCGGGCACCCGCGGCGCGCAGGGCCTGTACGCCCAGCCCGTGGGCCAGGAGCTGGTGGTGGGCGGCGGGCAGGGCGTCGAAGACGAGCTGCCTGCCGGGGGCGTGCTCACCGAGGCCGTAGCCGAGGAGGGTGACCTCGGCGGGCTCGTTGATGGTGATCCACATGGGCACGCGGTCGGCGAGGCGCTCCGCGACCACCGAGGCGTACGCCGCGAACCCCTCGGCGGTGTCGCGCTCCAGCCAGCCGCCCCGCTCCTCCAGGGCGAGCGGGGTGTCCCAGTGGAAGAGGGTGGGCACCGGAGCGATCCCCGCGCCGCACAGCTCGTCGACGAGCCGGTCGTAGAAGTCCAGCCCCGCCCGGTTCACGGACCCGCGTCCCTCGGGCAGGACACGGGACCAGGACACCGAGAACCGGTAGGCGTCCACGCCGAGGCCGCCCATCAGCGCCACGTCCTCGCGGTAGCGGCGGTAGTGGTCGGTGGCCACCTCCGCGTGCGAACCGTCCTTGACGCGCCCCCGCTCCCTGGTGAAGGCGTCCCAGGAGGAGGGGCCCCGGCCGTCGGCCGTGAGCGAGCCCTCGATCTGGAAGGCGGAGGCGGAGACCCCCCAGAGGAAACCGGCCGGGAACCGGGGTACGGGCGCTGTCATGCGGACTCGCTTCGATCGGGGCGCGCGGATCCCCGGCACGGGTGCGGGGGCGTGCTGCCGGGCGTGCTGTTCACGGCACTTTCAGGTCCCCGGACCCGCCCTGTCAATGGAAAGTGAACAATTCTCAACTTTTCCCGGAGTCCACCGCCTTCACCCCGTAGAGCCTGTCGAGCCCGTCGAGCAGGGCCAGTTGCACGGACCCGGCCTTCTCCATCGCGGTGGCGAGCCCTCGAGCCTCCCCGGCACCGCCCGAGGCGCGTTCGCCCGCGCGGAGCAGCAGGGACTGGCGCAGGCGGGCGCGCAAGGAGGAGAAGAGGAGCCCGTCGAACTCCGCCACCGGGTACGCGCCGGAGCACTTGCCGTCCACGGTGGTGTACGGCACGTGCGACTTGTGGTCGGGGCTGTCGAGGTGCTTGCCGTCCCAGCAGGCGGGGAAGGCCAGCTGGTACACGAGCTTGGCGGTCGGCGCGGACACCGGCCAGTTGCCGTCGGCGCTGCGGCCGGTCTCCCCGCCCTGGCCCGCGCAGAGGAACTGGTTGACCGAGCCGGCCGGAGTGGGCACCTGCGCCTTGGCGTTGCCCGCGATCGTCCGGAACCCCTGCGGGAAGGGCACCGTCGCCGTGGGGTCGGGCAGCCGGGACCCGCTGTACACGATCATGCCCTCGGGTTCGACGGCCCTGCCGTGCTCGGACAGGGTCGGGATCCAGTAACTGGACAGCTCCTTGGCGGGGGGTGCAACTCGTCCCGGTGTGGGACAGCGGGTACTCCGTCGTAGTGAACTCGGGGGGCCGGTGGTCATGCCGAACGAGCTCGCGATCCGCGAGTCGTCCTGACCGGACGGCCTACGCCGGAGCGGTCACGCTCCGCACATGGCGCAGGCCCGGTCCGGCGAGCACCTCGTGCAGCTGCTGGAAGACCTGCCGGGCGCCCACCGCGTTCCAGTCCGCCGGGAGCAGTTCGGCGGGCAGGCCCGGGTCGAGGTAGGGCAGCCGGCGCCACTCGGTGAGCATCGGCACGTAGTGACGGAAGGCGTCGGCGGGGTCCGGGGCGCCGCCCTGTCCCACGAGCCGGGCGGCGACCGGCGCGTAAGCCGCGGTGAAGGCCGCGTACTGGGCCTGGATCGCGGGGAAGTCCCACCAGGAGCTCACCGCCCCGGGCAGATCGCTGAACGCGGCGTAGTCGGCCGCCGCGAACAGGTGGACGTACTCGCTCAGCCCGAGCCGCACCAGCATGTCGCGGGCGTCCTCCAGGAGCCGGCCCGGCGCCAGCCACACGCCGGGGGCGATGTTGCCGAAGCCGAGCCAGGTCAGCCGGGTGCGCAGCTGGTAGCGGTGGGAGCGCTCGGACTCCGGCACGGAGAAGACCGCCAGGGCCCAGCCGTCCGCGAGGTCCGCGGGTTCGAGGCTGGCGAAGATCCGCCGGTCGCCCGCGTCGAAGACGGGGTGGACGGCGGGGCTGAGCCGGTAGCCGGTGGCGCCGCGGCGCTCCGGCTCCAGGACGCCCTTCTTCTTGAGCCGGGACATCGCGGAGCGGACGGCCTGGCTCTCCACCCCGAGCTCCGACATGAGGGTGATCAGGTCGGCAATGGAGATCCAGCCGCCGTCTCCGCGCAGGAACGCCCCGTAGACCGTGCTGATCAACGAGCTGGGCCTGAGGGGGCTGTCCGACATGATCACCTTCCGTTGTGTGCGGAGGTGATCCTATCCAGCCGGGGTCGCTGCCCGGCAGCCGCCCACGGCCCCAGGGGCGGCGCCCAGGACCTCTACGCGTAGGCGCCCGAGAGGAGATGCCCGGCCCCGGGCGCCACGGCCGGCAGGTCGAGGGCGCGGAGCATCTGGTGCGCGGTGCAGACCGCCGCGGAGACGACCGGCTTGCCGAGCAGTTGCTCGGCCTCCTCGATGGCTCCGAGCGAGGGCATCTGCACGCACGCGGAGAGCACCACCGCGTCGGCGTCGGCGTAGTCCAGGGCGCGGGCCAGGCCGGGCAGCCTGGCCGGGTCGTGGGCGGCGACGTCGAGGTTGTTCGGGATCTCCAGGGCCTGGTGGTCGAGGACCTCGATGCCCTCGTGGGTGAGGTAGTCCACGACTGTCTGGGTGAGGGGACGCATGTAGGGGGCCAGCAGCACCACCTTTCGGGCACCCATGGTGTGCAGCCCGTGCACCAGGGCCCCGGCGCTGGTGACCACCGGGGCCGGTGCCCCGTTCTCGGCGGTGCGCGTGTGCAGACGCTCCTGGGAGGTGCGGTGGTAGCCGAGGCCCATGCTCATGATGGCCACCAGGCAGGCGTAGCCGAGTACGTCGACCCGCGCGTCGGAGAGTTCCACGGCGCAGCGGTCGGAGTCGGCGTCCATGGCCCTGAGCTGCTCGGGCGTCACGTGGGTCATCCGCATCCGGCTGGAGTGGAAGGTGAAGCGTTCCGGTGCGACGGTGTGCCGGGCGCGCAGGATGGCCGGCACCTCGGTCTCCATCGTGACGTTCGAGCTCGGCACGATCTGGCCGATGCGGTAGGTGCGGGCGGGGTCGTGCGGCACAACTGCCTCCTGGTGGTTCGGGTGGATCACGCGGCCGGGGGCGGCGGGTCAGCGTGCGTCGACGACGGGGTTGGAGAGGGTGCCGATGAGCTCGACGGTGGCCTCCACGGTGTCGCCCGGCACGAGGAACTCGGGCGGGACCATGCCCGCACCGACGCCCGAGGGGGAACCGGTGGCGATGACGTCGCCGGGCTCCAGGGTCACGCCGGAGCTGATGTCGGCGATGAGCCGGGCTATGGGGAACAGCATGTGGCGGGTGTTGGACTTCTGCTTGGTGACGCCGTTGACGCGCAGTTCGAGATCCAGGGCCATCGGGTCCGGGACCTCGTCGGCCGTGACCACGGCGGGACCGAAGGGGGCGTAGGAGTCCTGGCCCTTGGAGAAGAACCACTGGCCCGAGCGGCGCTGGTCGCGGGCGCTGATGTCGTTGACGATGCTGTAGCCGAAGATGTGGTCGTACGCCTCCTCCTCGGTCACCCGGAAGGCCGTGCGTCCGATGACGACGGCGAGTTCGCACTCCCAGTCGAGCTGGGCGGTGAGATCGCCGTTGTGCAGGATCGGCTGCCCGGGACCCGTGACGGCGGTGGCGGGCTTGCTGAACAGCACCGGGCGCGGCGGCAGTTCCTTGTCGGTGTCCAGGCTCCGGCTGGACTCCGCGACGTGCTCCACGTAGTTCAGCCCGACTCCGATGACCTTGCCCGGGCGCAGCGGGGCGTGCAGGGTGACGTCCTCGAGCCGGTGGACGGACCCGGCGGGCCGGTCGGTGGGGTCGCCGGCCAGCAGGCGGGCGGCGGTCTCACGGGCGGCCCCGCCCGCTCGGACGAACGAGAGCAGGTCGCCGGGCAGTTCGGCGCCCGCGTGCCGGGCGAGGGCCGCGAGGTCGTGCACCAGGTCGTCCACCTGGGCGCCCAGGCGGTCGGCGGGGCCGGTGGCGGGTGTGTACGTGACGAGTCGCATCGGTGGCTCCTTGAAGGCTTGCAGGATGGAGGGGAGGAGGTGTGCGCCCGGTCAGGAGACCGGCTGGTGCCCGCCGTTGTCCGGGTAGGCCTCTTCGCGGTGGAACCCGAGGGAGCGCATGACGGGGAAGTCGTTGAAGGAGAACAGGCAGGCGTCCTCGGACGGGTCGCGGTTGTGGTGCTCGTGCCAGGCCCAGGAGGGGACGCAGAAGATGTCTCCCTGCTTCCACTCGAAGCGCTGCCCGGCGATCACCGAGAAGCCGGAGCCCTTGGCGACGGTGTAGATCACCGATCCCGTGTGGCGGTGTGCCAGCGTCGCCTGGCCGGGGCGCAGCAGCTGCATGTGGGCGCTCATGGTGGGCATGACGGAGCCGCCCGTGAGGGGGTTGGTGTACTCGGCGATCACACCGTCGTACGGGGAACCCTCCGAGGCCTTGGCCAGGTTGCGCAGGGCTTCGTAGGTCGGCTCCCACGGGAAGGCGAGCAGTGGCGAATAGGGGCGCGTCCACTTCTCCATGCCGTACGGCAGCAGGTTGCCGCCGTAGCTGAGGACGGAGGAGTTGATCACCTTGCCGGGGGTCTGGTACAGCTCGGGGTGGACCTCGTAGAAGCCCGCGTCCAGGGCGTTGACCAGGGGGATGTCGAGGCCGTCCTGCCAGATCACCGGGGCGTGGGACCCGTCGTTGCCGTGCTCGTGCCAGGTGCCGTTCGGGGTGATGGCGAAGTCGCGGGGGCCGACCTTCAGCTTCTGGCCGTCGACGATCGTCCAGGCCCCGGTGCCCTCGTGCACGAACCGCAGCGCGGCCGCCTGGTGGCGGTGGGCGGTCATGGCCTCGCCGGGGCCCATGATCTGGAGTCCCGTGTAGAGGAGTCCGGCGGCGGCGCTGACGTCCCTGCGGCCGGGGTTGACGAGCATGACGACGCGGCGGCCCGCGTCGTCGGCCCTGACGAGGCCGAGGGCCTTGTGGACCAGAGGGCGCAGTTCCTCGTAACGCCACAGCACCGGATCGGACTTGGGCTGCGGGTACCAGGGCTCGATGTCATTGGCCACGGTCCACAGCGCGCCGGCCTCGAGGGCTTCGAGCTCGGCGTAGTAGGCGGTGAGTTCGGGGGTGTCGAGGACCCTTGCGCGGCCGAGCGCGGTGTCGTCCTGTTCGATGGTCATGCGTCCTCCTCGGGAGCGGTGGCGAGCGGTCCGGACAGGGGTCCGTCCAGCGGGCCGGACAGAGGTGCGGTGAAGGTGATGGGTCGGCGGGGCCGGTTGTCGACTTCGAGGCGGAAGACGTCGAAGCGGTTGTAGTGGCCGGTGATGTCGTGCATCTGCTTGGGCCGGATGCACCGGGCCAGGTCGATCTCGGCGTAGACGATGCCCTCCACGTCGACGAGCGGCTCCGTCACCGGGCGCCCGTCCGGACCGAAGACGCCGGACAGGGCGCTGCGCGGGCGGGCGAACAGCGCCCGGACCTCCTCGTCGTCCCCGGCGACGGCGTCGACGATCTCCGGGGAGACGGTGGAGCAGGCGACGACGGAGAAGACCTTGCCCTCGAAGCTGTGGGCGGCGGTCCGCACGGCGATGGCGTCGGCCATGTCGTAGTCGGCCGGCGCCACGGGCAGGGCGATGTAGCACGAGGCGTGGACGAGTTCGCCCTGGGCCAGCAGGGTGAAGCGTGCCAGGGTGTTGGTGTTCTCCCCGCAGGCGAGGGCGCCGAGCGGGCCGACGGGGGTGCGGTGGACGCGCAGCGAGCTGCCGTCGCCGCCGGTCCACGTCAGCTTCTCGGCCCAGGTGGGCACCAACTTGCGGTGCACACCGAGCAGTTCGCCCTCGGTGCCGATCGTGAGCAGGGTGTTGTAGAGCACCCCGAGGCTGTGCGGAGCCCGTTCGTTGATGCCGATGACGAGGACGATCCCGTACTGTCGGGCCGCCGCGCGCAGGGCGTGGACGTGCGGGCCGTCGAGATCGACGGAGGCGCGCTGCAGCCGCTCGAACCAGGGCGAGCCCTGGACCGGGTTCATCGTCCAGTTCCAGTACGGGTAGCCGGGGACGAACGCCTCGGGGAAGACGATGAGCCGGGCCCCGTTCCCGGCGGCTTCGGCGATCAGGGAGACGGCCTTGTCCACCGTGGCGTCGGGGTCGAGGTAGACGGGAGCCGCCTGTACGGCGGCAGCCGTGAAGCGGGGCAGGTCCTGCTGGGACTGGGGCCAGGGCTGGGCCGGGGGTTGGGGCTGGGGCTGGGCCGGGGGTTGGGCCTGGGGTTGGGGGTCCATGGGATCTCCGCGGTTCAGTGGGCCGGCGCGGTCACGCGCGGCAGCCAGCGCTGGTGCACCGGTGCGGCGGGCCGCCGCAGCAGTTCGAGGCGGGGTGGCACCCGGTCGGTTCGGGCGGCGGGCGGCCGGCCGGAGCCGGCCTGCCAGGACCGGGCCCAGGGCGCCGCGGGCCCGCGGTAGCCCTGGGCGGCCGCCGCGTGCAGGGTCCACAGGGGGTCGTGGAGCTGGGCCCGCCCCACGGCGCACAGGTCGGCCCGGCCCGCCAGGATCACCGAGTTGACGTCGTCGTACGAGGAGATCGCGCCGACCGCGACGGTCGGGACCCCGGTGGCGTTGCGGATGAGGTCCGCGTAGGGCGTCTGATAACTGCGCCCGAAGAGGGGCCGCTCGTGGGACACCACTTCGCCCGTGGAGACGTCGATCGCATCGGCGCCCCCGGCGGCCAGCGCGCGGGCGATCTCCACGACGTCGGCCTCCTCCAGGCCGCCCTCCGCCCAGTCAGTGGCGGAGATCCGGACCAGGAGCGCCTTTCCGGCCGGCCACACCGCCCGCACCGCGCCCAGCACTTCGAGGGGGAAGCGCAGCTGCCCGGCCACCGCGCCGCCGTACGCGTCGGTGCGCCGGTTGGTCAGGGGGGACAGGAACCCCGAGAGCAAGTGGCCGTGCCCGTACTGCAGTTCCAGTACGTCGAAGCCGGCCCGGTCGGCGCGTTCGGCGGCGCGCACGAAGTCCCGCACGACCAGGTCCATATCGGCCCGGGTCGCCTCGCGGGGGACCGGACTGCGCCCGTCCCAGGGCAGCGGCGAGGCGGCCAGCAGGGGTCCGGCGGCCGCCCGGCGCCCCGCGTGGGTGAGCTGGATGCCGAGGCAGGTGTCCGACTGCGCGTGCACGAAGCCGGCGATGCGCCGCCAGGCGGCCTCCTGTTCGTCGGTCCACAGGCCGGGACAGCCCGCGTCGGTCCGGCCGCGGGCACTGACCGCCGTCATGCCGGCGATGACCAGGGCCGAGCCGCCGAGGGCCTGGGTGCCCAGGTGGACCAGGTCGAAGTCGCCCGGGACCCCGTCGACGGCCGTGGACAGGGCCATGGGCGGCACCACGACCCGGTTGCGCAGGAGCAGGCCGCCGAGTCGGAAGGGCTGGAACATCGGTGGCACCGGAGCCGAGGCGTTGACGGCGGCGGTGAACTCCTCGTCGCGGGCGCGCAGCCCGTCGTAGGTGACCCGGCGGCTGCGGGTCAGCAGGTTGAAGGCGAACTGCGTCGGGTCCTGGCCCGTGTACCGGTCGATGTTCTCGAACCATTCGAGGCTGGCCTGGGCCGCGCGCTGGGTGGACTCCACCACAGGCCTGCGCTCGTCCTCGTACGCGGCCAGCGCGCTCGGCACGTCGGGGTGCTCGTGCAGGCACGCGGCCAGGGCGAGTGCGTCCTCCATGGCGAGCTTGGTGCCGGAGCCGATGGAGAAGTGCGCGGTGTGCGCGGCGTCCCCGAGCAGCACGGTGTTGCCGTGGCGCCAGGTGCGGTTGCGCACCGTCGTGAAGCGGAGCCACTTGGAGTTGTTGGGGATGAGCCGGTGCCCGTCCAGATGGCCGGCGAGGAGCTCCTCGCAGCGCCGGATGGACTCCTCGTCGCTGGTGCCGGGCGGCAGTTCGCGGCCCGCGGGACCGGCGAAACCACCGCGCCGCCAGGATTCCTCGTCCATCTCGACGATGAAGGTCGAGCGGGTGCCGTCGTACGGGTACGCGTGCACCTGCAGGGTGCCGAAGTCCTGCTCGGCGACGATGAAGGTGAAGGCCTCGAAGACCTTGTCGGTGCCGAGCCACATGTAGCGGCCCGAACGCTCGTCCAGGTCGGCGCCGAAGGTGTCGGCGTAGGCGGCGCGGGTGGCCGAGCGCACCCCGTCGCAGGCGACCACCAGGTCGTACTCGGCGGCCAGTTGACCGGGAGGCGGGGCCTGGGTGCGGTAGCGGACGTCCACCTCCAGGGCGGCGCAGCGGTCCTGGAGGATGCCGAGCAGCCGGCGGCGACCGAGGGCGGCGAAGCCGTGGCCGCCGGAGGTGAGGGTCCGGCCGCGGTGGTGGACGTCGACGTCGCTCCAGCGGGCAAACTCCGAGGACATCGCGGCGTACACGGCGGGATCGGCCTGCGCGATGCCGTCCAGGGTCTCGTCGGAGAAGACCACCCCGAACCCGAAGGTGTCGTCCGGAGCGTTGCGCTCCCAGACGGTGATCTCCCAGTGCGGGGAGAGCTGCTTGGCCAGGGCGGCGAAGTACAGGCCGCCCGGCCCGCCTCCGATGACTGCTACGCGCACGGGGCGCCTCCTCGGTTGTTCTCGATCAGTTCGGGGGCCTGCGGGCCCGCCTTCATGAGGACTTCGCGGACCTCGGCGGGCCACGGGGTGGTGCCGGTGGCCCGGGCGGCGGAGTGGGCGATGACCATGCGGCCGCTCGCGGCCTCCGTGCCCGCCTCCCCGTGGACGGTGAAGGCGTAGTGGAGCGAACTGGCGCCGACCTTGGTGACGCGCAGTTCCGTCCGCACGGCCTCGCCGAACCAGAGCCGGGCCCGGTAGTCGGCCTCGAAGTGGACACGGGGCGTGCTGCCGAACAGGTGCGACAGCCCCAGGCGGCGCAGCAGCACGGCCTCGGCAGCCTCGACCCAGCGCACGACGGTGGAGTGGTGGTAGTGGCCCGCCGCGTCGGTGTCGGGCCACTCGACCCGGCGTTCGACCAGGACGCTGGGCAGGTGCGACGCCGCGGCCTCGGGCCAGCCGGCGACGCACCCCCCGTCGGCCGCCGGGTCCGCGGCCGGCACCGCGACGGCCGGGACCGCCGGGTCGGCCGCCGGCACCGCGACGGCCGGGACCCCCCGGGGTGCGGGCACGTGCAGGGTGGCCGACTCCCTTGCTCTGGCGCGAAGTTCACCGCGTCTGAGCTTGCCGGTCTCCGTTCGGGGGAGCGCGGCGACGAACTCCACGGCGCGCGGGTACTTGAACGGTGCGATGGCCGCTTTGACATGGCGCTGGAGCTCGCGGGCGGTCGCCTCCACGGCCGGGACTCCGGCGCGCAGGACCACGTACGCCTTCACGAGCATGCCGCGCCGCTCGTCGGGGACCCCGACGACCGCGCAGTCCACCACGTCGGGATGGCCGGCCAGGGCCTTCTCGACCTCGGGTCCGGCGATGTTGTAGCCCGAGGAGACGATCATGTCGTCGCTGCGGGCCACGTACCAGAAATAGCCGTCGGCATCGCGGATGTAGGTGTCACCGGTGATGTTCCAGCCGCCGCGGACGTACGTGGACTGGCGCGGGTCGTCGAGATAGCGGCAGCCGGTCGGGCCGGTCACGGCGAGCAGGCCGGGCTGCCCGTCGGGAACGGGCACGCCGTGCTCGTCGACCACGGCGGCCCGGTAGCCCGGCACGGGCCGGCCCGTGGAACCGGGCCGGATGTCCTCGTCGGCCGCGGAGATGAACACGTGCAGCATCTCGGTGGCGCCGATGCCGTCGATGATGCGCAGCCCCGTGGCGGCGTGGAACTCCTCCCACACGGCGGAGGGCAGGGGTTCCCCCGCCGATACGCAGCGGCGCAGACCGGCCAGCAGGCCGGCCGCGCCGTCGGCCATGATCGCGCGGTAGGCGGTGGGCGCGGTGAACAGCACGGTCACCCCGTGCGCGGCGACGAGGTCGGCCAGCTGCCGGGGTGTCGCCTGCTCGATGAGCAGGGTGGCGGCGCCGACGCGCAGGGGGAAGACCACCAGCCCGCCGAGGCCGAAGGTGAACGCGAGCGGCGGAGTGCCGGTGAACACGTCGTCGGGGCGGGGCCGCAGGACGTGCCGGGAGAACGTGTCGGCGTTGGCCAGTACGTCCCGGTGGAAGTGCAGGGTGGCCTTGGGCCGCCCGGTCGTACCGGAGGTGAAGGCGATCAGCGCGACATCGTCCGCGGCGGTCTCGACGCTGGCGAAGGCGCCGTCCTTGGCCGCACAGCGGCCGGTGAGGTCGTCCTCGCCCGGCCCGCCGTACGCGATCACGCGCAGCGGCCCGCCGTCCTGGCCGGCCGCCTCCGCGTGGTGGCCGGCGGCTTCGAGTTCTTCCAGGTAGCGGTGGTCGCAGAGGGCGACCGAGGGCCGGCTGATCCCGCACAGTTCGGCCAGCTCGGCGGCGCGCAGCAGCGGCACGGTGGTGACGGCCACGCAGCCGGCCTTGAGCACGCCGAACCAGGCGGCGACGAGCCAGGGGTTGTTCGGGCCGCGCAGCAGGACGCGGTTCCCGGGCCGCAGCCCCAGGTCCTCGGTGAGTACCTGGGCGACCTGGCCGGCGCGGCGCAGCAGGTCGCCGTACGTCCAGCTCTCGGTCGGGGTCAGCAGACAGGGGCGGTCGGGGCCCCAGCGCTCGACGGCGTCGTCGAGGAGGCTGTGGGCGCAGTTGAGCCGGTCCGGGTAGGCCAACTCCGGCAGGTCGAAGTGGAGTTCGGGCCAGAGGGAGAAGGGCGGGAGCCGGTCGCGGCAGAAGGAATCGGCGTGTGCCGAAGGGGAGAGCTCCATGGGGCGGCACCTCAATCAGGGAGCAGCGGGGGAGATGGGGCAAGTATCTCGATAATTTGGCGTACGTCAATTCTTCGAGATATTTCTCTGCGGCGACGGGTTCCGGAGCCCCTCCCCGGTGCGGTCCGGTGTGGCGTGCGGCGGCGCGCTTCAGGCGGCCGGGACGCGCACCCGGACGGACTTGCCGAACTCCACGGCCATAACGCTGAGTTGGCCGCCGATCTCGGCGGCCAACAGCTGCACGATCAGCAGGCCGCGCCCGCTCTCGGCGTCCGGGTCGGGCTCGGTGCGGGGGTGCGGCAGTCGGGGGAGCGGATTCGCGCCGTCGGTGACGTCCAGCTGGACCCATCCCCCTCGGAGGGACATTCCGACGCGCATGCGACGGGCGTCGGAGGTGTGCAGGACGACGTTGCCGACGAGCTCGCTGACGGCGAGCAGCAGGACTTCCGCGATCTCGGCCGTGATCCGCCAGCCGTCGAGGACGGCCCGGACGCGGGAGCGCATCAGGGGGACGGTCGCCGCGCCGGGATCGGCCGCCCAGCGGGCGAATCCGCGGACCTGGGGGGCGGCGCCGGTGACCCGCGGGGCGGGGTCGGTGACCTGGGGGGTCGGGGTGGCGGCCCGTGGGGCCGGGGCGGCGACCGGGCCGGCGGGGGGAGGGGCGGTGGTGAGCATGGCGTGCTCCCGGAGGGGAAGGCGACGAGACCGCGCTGTAGCTCGTGTAACCGCCGGGGAACTCGGACTGCCCGTGGTCTTGTGGTCTGCGGAAGTGCGTCGCTAGAGTCGTGATTACACGTGTAACACGTTAAGTCCCCCCGAAGGTCCCGTGCAAGCATTTCGGACATACGTTACGAAGCCGTGCCCCGTGCTTGCGGGCCCCCGGGGCCGCGCAGATTTTGGAAGGGCCGCAATGACGCAATCGCTCCCCGCCGCAGTCGACCTCGCCGACATGACCTGGCCGCCCCCGCCCTACCGGGCGCCGGACCCCGCCGTGACGGACGAGCACGGCATCCGACACTTCGACGGGGTCACGTACGCCACCACGCCCGGGTTCCGTCCCCGCCTGCTGGATGTACGGGTCCCGGCCGGGGAAGGCCCCTTCCCGGCGGTGATCTGGATCCACGGCGGCGGCTGGCTCGACGGCGACCGGCGTTACCCGCCGCCCACCGTGCCGGTGGAGCTGCTGCACGGGTCGGTCCTGGAGGCGGGGCTCGCGCTCGTCTCGATCGACTACCGGCACAGCCTGGAGGCCCCGTTCCCGGCCCAGCTGCACGATGTGAAGGCCGCGATCCGCTACGTCCGCAAGTTCGCCGCCGCCCTCGGCCTGGACGGCGACCGGATCGGGGTGTGGGGCGAGTCTGCGGGCGGCCATCTGGCCGCGCTCGCGGGTCTGGTCGGCCCCGACAGCCCGGAAGCCGAGGCACTGGAGGGTGCGCACGGCGTGGGGAGCGGGGAGACGGGCGTGCTGGCTGTCGTCGACTGGTACGGCGTCTCCGACCTGGTCGCCCTCGCCGATCACCCCATGCCCGCGATGCCGGGCGGGACGGACTTCCCCGACCCGTACGAAGCCCTCCTCGGCGGCACCGAAGCCGAGCGGCCGGCGCTGGCGCGGGTCGCCAGCCCGGTCACGTACGCCTGCCAGCCGGGCCTGCCGCCGTTCCTGCTGATCCACGGAACGCACGACGGGCTGGTCCCCTACAGCCAGAGCGAACGGCTCGCCGAGGCGCTCGCGCAGTCCGGCGGCGAGGTCACCCTGCGGCCGGTGCAAGGAGCCGACCACATTTTCCTGGGATCCCCGGACGTCGTCCCGATCGTCGCGGAGAGCGTCGCCTTCCTCGCCCGCCACCTGGCCGCGGGGGCCTGAGACCCGGGGTCGCGCGAAGAGGGGGCCGGCGTCGGGGGGCGCCGGCACGCCCCCACGCCGGGGACCGGGGCCCCGCGAAAGGTCCGGCCCGGCCCCGCGAAGTGCGGGGCCGGGCCGGACGGTTCACCGGTGCCGGGAGGGGCACCGGTCGTGGGTCACCGCGACGAGGTCACCGGCGTACGGTCACCAGGTACGGTCACCGCCGTGCTGGCACCTCAGGGGGCGTGCTGTCACCTCAGGGAACGAGGCGGTAGGCGTCCGTGATCGTCTCGCGCACGGTGTTCCCGGCCGTGTCCTTCAAGTACACCTGGAAGGAGACGGTCCCGGCCTTCGCCGGGTGCGTCACGGTCACCGAGCGCGCCCCCTTCGCGTCAGTGTTCACCACGACGGCCTTCCAGGTCCTGCCCCCGTCGTAGGAGGCCTTCACGACCAGCGCGGCGACCTGTCCCGGCGCGGCGGCCGTGCCGCCCACGTGCAGCGGCACCTTCAGGGTGCCGCCCACCCGGGCCGTCCCGCTCAGGCTCAGTTCCGGCGCCAGGCGCACCGTGGACAGCGGCAGCGTGACCGGTTCGTCGGACGGCGGCAGGGCCGAGGTGAACGCCCAGACCGCGGCCACCTTCGTACTGGTGGAAGTGTCCAAGGGGGAACGCGTCGCTTCCAGGCTCAGGTGGTACACCGCGGCGGCGTCCGGAACCTCCGCGCCGATCCAGCCGGGGTCCGCCTCCGCGATGACCCGGCCTCCGGACTCCAGCCGGGTGAAGCCTCCGGTGACCTGGGATCCGCCCGAGTGGCCGCTGCCGTCGTTGAACAGCTGGATGTTGGCGTCGATCCGGTTGCCGTACCGGGTGGCGCCGCTCTGGTGGTCCCCGGCCTCCATGCTGGGGCCGACCACGCCCGTGTTGAAGTCCAGGGCGTTGCTGCTGCCCGGCTTGTAGGCGGTCATGTCCGTCGTGTAGCCCAAGCGGTAGTCGCCCTGGGCGTTGGTCTGCGACGCGTCCCAAGTCCAGCGGTACCCCTTGGCGCTGACGTACTGGGTGCTGGTCAGCGGCAGGGTCTCCTCGATCGGCTGCCACATGCCGAGGGCGAAGCCGGTGTCGTCGTACGGCACGGCCCGGATCATGGACTTGGCTCCCGTCACGGACGCCCCGAAACGGAGCTTCACCTCGGCGAGCTCACCCTGGGCGACGGAGTGCGCGAACCCGGTGAACCAGCTGCCCGTGCGGGTGAAGGCGAGCCGGTAGTCGGCGCTCTTGCCGGCCGTGCCCGGAGCCCGCCACACCCCGTTGAGCTGCGCCCGGAAGCTGGTGCCCGCGGAGCCGAGGGCGGCGGTGAGAACCTTCGTCTGCCCGCCGAACTCCCAGGAACTGGCCACCCGCGCGTTGTCATCGGCGTAGCCGATGGTGCCGCTGACCTGCCGGGCGGCCGGATCGGGGACGGTGACGGCGAGGGGCTTGGCCTGGCGCAGGTCGAGCGCGATCGTGGTCTTCCCGGTCACCTTCACGACCGGCTGGACGAAGAGGCCCAGGCGGTCGTCCGCGCCGAAGACGACGCTCTCCAGCTGGTAGTCGCCCTTGGGCAGCCGGCGCACGACGGTCCCGTTCGTGCCGTTCGAGAACTCGTAGCGCCCGGGCTCCGCCCTGTCGAGCTTGGCGAGGAAGCTGGAGTAGCTCGGCGGGGCCGCACCGTTGAGGTCGGTGTGCTTCAGGACGACGTCGTAGGACTCCACCTCGCGGACGACGACGAGGCCGGTGCGGACCGACTGGCCGTCCCCGGTGGCCGTCACGGTGCCGCCGAACGCGCCGTCGAGCCCGCCCCGGCTGGTGTCGGCGGAGGCGGTGGTCCTCGCGCTGCCGCCGGCGGGGACGGTGAGCTCGGAGTCCTTGACGCTGAACATTCCGGCCGGGGCCGGACCGCCCTTGGGGTCGGTGCCGGTCGCCGACAGCCGCAGCTTGACGGGTTTGGTGCCGTAGTTGCGGTAGGTGAGGGTGTGGGAGAGCGGCTTGTCGTCGGTGTGCGGCCAGAGCTGCGTGCCGAAGTCGAGCGAGCCGGGCTCGGAGACGACGGAGGCCGTCACGGCCCGGGTCAGGTCGACGCGGCCGGCGCCCTGCTGGTTGGCGTTGAGCAGCGGGTTGGGCTTGGCCGATCCCGTCAGCACTGCCTTCAGCTGGGTGCCGCTCCAGCCGGGGTGCTGCTGGAGCAGCAGGGCGGCGGAGCCCGCGACGTGCGGGGTGGCCATCGACGTGCCCGACATGGTGATGTAGCCGTTGCCCTGGGGCTCCCAGCTCCGCGTGCTCTGGGCCGCCGTGATGTCGACGCCGGGGGCGGTGACGTCCGGCTTGGACTGGCCGTCGGCCGTCGGGCCGCGGCTCGAGAAGTCCGCGAGCTGGTCCTGCTTGTCGACCGCGCCGACCGTGAGTGCCTGGACGGCGCTGCCGGGCGAGGTGATCGTGCCGGGCCTGTCGCCCGAGTTGCCCGCGGCCACGACGAACAGGGCCCGCTCGGAGAGCCGGGCGATCGCCTCCTCCTTCGGGTCGAGGCCGGGGTTGTCCTGGCCCCCGAGGCTCAGGTTGACGACCTTCGCGCCCTGGTCGACGGCCCACTGCATGCCGCTGACGATGGACGAATCCGTTCCGTAGCCGTCGTCGGCGATGACCTTGCCGTCAAGGAGCTGTACTCCGGGCGCCACGCCCTTGTAGCGGCCCCCCGACTTCGCGCCCGTCCCGGCGATGGTGGAGGCCACGTGCGTGCCGTGCCCGATGACGTCCAGGGAATCGGACTCGGTGAAGTTCTTCTGGGCGGTCTCGATGCCCTTGAGGTCCGGGTGGGTCTCGTCGATCCCCGTGTCCAGGACCGCCACCTTGACGCCCTTGCCGGTGTAGCCCGCCGCCCACATGGCGGGTGCGCCGATCTGCGGCACGCTCGTGTCGAGGGTGGTGCGGACCTTGCCGTCCAGCCACAGGTGGGTGATGGGGGCCGCGGGGGCGGCTCCCGCCGTCCGGGCGCTGTTCGCGCCTGCGGTGACCGCCGACCACAGGGCCGTGACGCCGGCCTTGGGCGCGGCGAACGCCTCGCCGCCGACGGCGGGCAGGGGCCGGCGGTCGTCGCGGGCGACCCCGGCGAGCGGGTCACCGGTGGCCTTCAGCGCACTGGCTCCGGCCCCGCCTCCCCCTCCGGCCGGCCCGTAGCCGACGATCAGGGGCAGCGCGGTGCGGTGCGCGTCGTCGTACCCGTACTCGACCAGCTGGGCGACGTCGAAGAGCCGCCGGTCCAGGACGCCGTCACCGATCAGGCGCAGGGCGTCCTGCGGGACGACGTAGGTGTGCCCGGCCTCGCGCCGCACCGAGAAGACGGTCCCCTCACGGCCCTTGCCGCGAACGACCTGGCGGACGCCGCCGTCGGAGCCGACGACGACCCGGTCGCCGGTGACCAGCGTCACCGTCACGGTCGCGGACGGTTTCGTACCGCCCTTCGCGGTGGAACTCGCGGCCAGCGCCGGCTGGATGCCGGCCGACGTGACCCCGGCGATCAGTGTCCCGGCCACCGCGGCGGCGAGTGCCGCCGTTCTCACCCTTGATGTGGATCCCACCCGTTTTCCCCCAACTTCGTTTGCGCGCCAGCGCGTTCGTTCGCCGGTACCACGCCGTGGGGTCGAGCTCCGGTTCTCGCCGGGGGGAAGAGAGAGGGTGCCTTCCGCTGAGATACACCCCTGGTTGTAGCCGGACGCCTCCGCTGGTGGGAGGAACGGATCCCTCCGCCTCAGTGGCCTGCGGCCCGTTCGGCCCTGTCGGCCACGCGAACCAGGACGAACGGCTCCTTCGCGCCCCGCCGTCCCGTGCGTGCGGCCCGGACGGCCCACGAGGCCCAGGCCGTCCGGGCGGGGGTGTCCAGGCTAGGACGTCTCGCGGTGGATCAGGATCGGCTCTATCTCGGGTACGGGCGCCGTCGTACCCGTCTCGATCAGTTCGTGCACGGCGTCCGCGACCAGCGCGGGGGAGACCAGGTCCAGGCGGATCGAGGTCAGCGCGGGCTGCTGGAGCGCGGAGAGGACCAGGTCGTCGGAGCCCACCATCGCCACCTCGTCCGGCACCACGATCCCCGCGCCCCGCAGCGCGTGCAGCAGCAGCGCGGCGTACTCGTCGTTGTACGCGAACACGGAGTCCAGCCCGAGTTCCCGCCAGCGCCGGGCCAGTGCCGTCGCGGACTCGCGGGTGTAGGACAGCTCCACCGGGGTCACGGTGGCCATGTGCCGCGCGGCGACCGATTCGGCGCCGGCCAGGCGGGGCCGGGCGAGGGTGCCGAGGCCGCGCTCCTGCGGCATGACGACGCCGATACGGGTCCGGCCGCGGGCGATCAGGTGCTCGGCCGCGGTGGCGCCGATGCGGGCGTGGTCGAAGCCGATGGTGTGCACGCCCGGTACGGGGTGGGACGCGAAGGCCAGCAGCCCGCGCACCCCGGCACGGCGCAGCAGTTCGGCGGCCTGCGCGGTGAACCGGTCGCCGTCCAGGGCGATGACGGCCGCCGGGCGCAGCTCGGCCCAGGCGCGGGCGGCGTCGAGCGGGTCGGTGAAGCGGCCCGCGTGGAGGACGGCGGTGTAGCCGTGCCGGTCGAGCTCGCTGTGCAGATCGTCGACCCAGTCGCTGACGAGGCGGCCGACCGCGGAGATCGAGGAGGGCATCAGCACGAGATTGCTGCGGCCGGCACGCAGGGACCGGGCCGCCGCGTGCGGCACGTAGCCGAGCTGGCGGGCTGCGTCGAGAACACGGACCCGCGTGGCTTCGCTGACGCGATGGCCCTGCGTGTCGTTCAGGACGAAGGAGACGGTGGCACGCGACACCCCGGCCAGCCGGGCCACGTCGGTGCTGGTGATGGACGCGGGGACAGGAGTGTCTTTGGCCATGGGGTCTTTCGACGCTCCTTTTGATCGGCTCGGTGCCTTCCCTTCGAACGTTACACGAGTTAGATCAACGGAGCGCGGGCCCGCCCAGACGTGCGCCCCGCTCCTACGGGGCTCCGCGGGTGGCCGACTCGTGCATCCGGCGGGAATCGCCGGCGAGGTCGCCGAGTGCCGTGACCACGGAGTCGAAGCGCATGGTGGTCCGCGTGTCCTTCCCGTAGGGGGCCCAGGCCGGCATGCCCGGGTGGTTCGGGTCGCCGGTCCGCGCGAAGGCGATCCACGCCCGGTGCATGGTGTCCGCGAGACCGTCGCGGACGGCGGGGGCCAGACCGGCCGTGAGCGGGGCGTGGGCCCACCGGTCGAAGTTCGCGAAGGCGAAGGGAAGTTCGAGGCAGTGCGCGGCTCCGAGCCGGCCGTCGTACGCGGCGGAGGGCAGGTCGAACTGGTAGGCCCACACCGGGCGGCCCAGCTCCGCCCTGGCCTCGGCCAGTCGTAGGGCGGGGGCCCGGAAGAGCTCGTCGGTGATGAGGTCCATCAGGACGTCGACCGGACGGGCGCCGGGCCGCGAGCGCTCGTACGCCGCGTAGGCGCCGGGCGCCGCTTCGGGGCCGAAAGTCTCCGCGATGCGGGTGGTCACCCGGTCCCGGTCGGCCGCCGCGTAGCCCTCGTCCAGGGCGAAGCCGAAGTTGGCCTCCTCGCGGGTCCAGCCGATCATCACCTCGATGCCGGCGGCGGCCCCGTGCAGCAGGGCCTCGGCCGGATGGCGATGGAGGGTGGCGCCGTCGATGACGGGCAGGAACGGTGTCGGCCAGTAGCCCCAGCGCGTCGTCCGCGCGAAGAGCCCGCCGGTGGCGCCGATCAGGGCGGGCCAGGGCAGGGAACGTGCCTCGGTCAGCGTCTTGACCCCGGTGAGCTCGAGGAGCGCGGCGGTGCGCTCGAAGGAGGCCTCGGGGTCGGGCAGCTCCAGCCCGAAGGGCGGACTCATCAGGATCACCCGGCAGATCAGGCCCTGGGCCTCGGGCAGCCCGGCGAGGGCCGCGGTGGAGACCGCCCCGCCCGACTGGCCCGCGACGGTGATGGAGTCCGGGTCGCCGCCGAAGGTGGCGATGTTCTCCCGCACCCAGCGCAGGGCGGCGAGCTGGTCGGTCAGCCAGTGGTTGCCGCCGCTGTCCTGCGTACCGTCCGTACTACCGTCCGCGCTGCCGTCCTCGGAGCCGGGATGGAGGTAACCCAGTGCTCCGACACGGTAGTTGACGTTGACCACCACCAGGTCGCCGTCACGGGCGAAGGTCTCTCCCGAGTAGATCGGCAGCGACCCGGAGCCGGATACGAAGCCGCCCCCGTGAATCCAGACCAGGACCGGGCGGCGGGCCCCGTCGGCCGCGGGGGTCCAGATGCTGAGGGTCAGGCAGTCCTCGTCGAAGGGTGGCGAGCCGTGTCCGCCGAGGACCGGATCGCCACCCTCCATGTGCATCTGCGGGGCGCTGGGGCCGTCGGCCGTCGCGTCCCGGGTGCCGCTCCAGCCGGGGTGCGGCCGCGCGGGCCGCCAGCGCAGGTCGCCGACGGGGGGCGCCGCGTAGGGCACGCCCCGGAAGACGGTGAGCCCGTCCTCGGTCGCGCCGCGCAGCCGGCCCGCCGGCGGATTCACCACGAGCTGATCGGATTCTGGGGTGGATGCCATGAGTCGATCCTTCCTGGGCCGCGCGCCGAACGCGCGCCACGCTTCGACTCTATGGCGTGAAATCAGCGACCGTCAATGTTTCGCGATAGTGCGAGTGGTGGGTGTCGCGGGGCCGTCACATCCAGAGGGTGTCGGCCGCCATCCGCTCCGCCTCCGTCTCCAGCAGGGGTGCGAAGGCCCGCCACAGGAGCAGGCAGGCCCCGACGGCGGCCAGGGCTCCGGCGAAGGTGTCGCTCAGCCACTGGGCGTGCTGCCAGGTGCGGCTCCACATCATGGCGCCGGTGTACACCGCGCCGAACAGCCACCACCAGCGCCGGCCGCCCGGGGGGAACAGCACCACCGCGGCCGCGATCACCAGGGCCACCGCGCTGAAGACCTGGCCGGAGGGGTACGAGCCGTCGTTGACCAGGACCCAGGTGTGCGGGGGCCGCGGCCGGTCGGCCAGCTGCTTGAGGGGCAGCGCCACGATCATGTTGGCCAGGACGGCGGTGGTGAAGACGAAGAGCGCCGACCGCCAGCGCCCGTACATGCACAGGCAGCCCATCAGCAGCAGCGGCAGAACCGTGCCCAGCGGGCCGCCGAGGCGGTCGAGCACTGTGGCGAACCCGCTGGCGGCGTCGGCGGGCGAGCCGTTCAGCGAAGAGGCCCAGGCGTCGTCGAGGCCCTGGAAGAAGGGTCGTTCGTCCACGCGCAGGAGCAGTCCGCCCAGTGCGGACAGGAGGGTCAGCGCCGCTCCCCAGGCGAGCGCGTGTCGGGGTGGTGCTGCCGGTACCGGCCGCCGGGGCGGTCGGACGGGTGTCGGGGACGGTGTGGAGGCGGGGGACTGGGGCATGCCGGGACCTTTCGGGGGCGCCTCGCCGGGCGGTGGGGGCGTGCGGGGAGGCGTACGGGCGTGATGAGCGGGGTTTCGGGGAGGCGGGCGGGGTTCGTGGAGGTGGGCGGGGGTTCGCCGGGGGCGTGCCGGGGCCGCCTGGATCCGCGGAGCGACTGGTGCGGCGTCGCGGGTGCGGGGGCGGTGGGGGTTCGCCGGGGGCGTGTGGGGGTGGCCTGGATCCGCGGAGGGGCGGGTCGGCCGGTCGGCGGGAGCCGCGGGGGTGGGCGGGCCGGTCCGGTGCGCGGCGGCGGGGCCGTCACGGTGCGGCACGGAGTATTGCGGACGAGTGACCGTCGCCACAAGGGCAAGAGGGTTTTCAGACCAGCTGGCCCGTCCGGTGGCTTCATCCAGCTGGTTACACGTGCCCCAACTTGGATTCGCCCGTGGGTCACGATCTGTGCGGAGACCCGCGTCAACCCTTGGCGAGACCCCGGAGTGAGTGCTACACAGTGTCCAAGCAGTTCAAGTGACACGTGTAACAACGCCACGTAAACCGCACCACCGCACTACTGCAGACCGCACCACCGCACACCGCACCGCCGCACCGCGTCAGCCGCGTCGCGCCCGGCGCGGCCCTCCGGCGACGCCCCTCGTGTGCGACAGCACCCCCGGCGTCCTCGTCCTCCCCGTGCACCGCTTCCCGGCGGTATCCCCACGCCACCTCCCCGCTCCGTCCCCGAGGAGTCGTCATGGCCACCAACGAACTCATCGATCCGCCCGTCCCGGCGGACAACGAACCTTCCCACCGGCGCGGACTCCTGCTCCTGCTGCTGGTCGCCAACTCCGCGATGATGGCGGTCTACACGGGAGTCGGATCCGTCCTGCTGCCCACCCAGATCGCCGAGATCGCGGGCGACGACAAGGTCGCCGTCCTGGGCCTGATCGGCGGCATCAGCGCGATCTTCGCGACGGCGTTCAACCCGATAGCCGGCGCACTCTCCGACCGCAGCGGCCGCCGCAACCCCTGGGTGCTGGGCGGCGGCCTCGGCTCGCTCGCCTTCCTGGCCCTCCTGGGCAACGTGAGCACCGCGCTGCTCGTGGGCATCGGCTGGTGCCTGGTCCAGGCGACCATGAACGTCTACCAGGCCGCCGTCACCGCGATCGTGCCCGACCGGGTCCCGACCGCCCGGCGCGGTACGGCGTCCGCGGTGGTGGGCCTGGGCCTGCCCATCGGCGGTACGGTCGGCGTGCTGATCGCCTCGCAGACCGCCGAGCACCTGACCGTCGGCTACCTCGTCCTGGGCGGGGTCATCGCCGGGGCCGCGCTGCTGCTCACCACCCTCTGCCGCGACCTGCCGCGCTCCGCCGACGGCCAGGACGCCACCGGCCCGGCCGCGCCCGCCGTACCCGCTGTCCCCAAGGGTGCGCAGGTCAAGGCCTTCCTCTCGGCGCTCGGCCACCACGACTTCCGGTGGGCCTTCATCGGCCGGGCCCTGATGGTGCTCGGCTACTTCTCGGTGGTCGGCTATCAGCTGTACATCCTGGACGACCACATCCACCTCCCCGCCGGGCTGACCCCGCCCGCCGCGATGGCGGTGCTCACCCCCGTCTCGATGGTCGCGATGGCCGTCTCGACGGTGGTCGGCGGGCTGCTGTCCGACCGCTGGAACCGCCGGAAGGTCTTCGTCGGGGTCTCCGCGGCCCTCGCAGGGCTCGTGATGGTGGTGCCCGTCGTCAGCCCGACATGGGCGGGCATGATCGTCTTCAGTGCCCTCAACGGTCTGGCCTTCGGGTGCTTCATGGCCGTCGACACCGCGCTCGTCACGCTCGTACTGCCCCGCGCCGAGGACGCCGCCCGTGACATGGGCGTCCTCAACATCGCGAATGCCGGGCCGCAGATCATCGCCCCGTTCGTCGCCTCGGCCGTCGTCACCTCCCTGGGCGGTTACACCCCCCTGTTCCTGGTCGGCGGGGCACTGTCGCTGATCGGCGCTCTCGCGATCCTCCCGATCCGCAGCGTGCGCTGACCCCGCCCGCCTCCCCAACCTCCCGCCCGCCTCCCCAACCTCCGGGCCGCCTCCCGCAACGCGGCGGCCCGGACCGCGGCGGGCCCGCGCCGAGGGTCGCGGGCCCGCCGGCCCCACTCCTGCAGACCCTCATCCCGCAGCAACCCCTCCTACACGCCCTCTCCTACACACCTCTCCGAAGGAGCGTTCCGTGCAACGCAAGCGAGTTCTGCCGCTGGCCGCCCTGCTGCTCTGTGCCCCTGCCCTCGCCGGTACGGTGCCCGCCGCTGCGGCCTCCGTACCCGCGGCCGGGCCGGCCCCCGCGCCCGTGCCCGTCGGCCCGCTGCGGATCCTGCTCACCAACGACGACGGCTACAACGCCCCGGGCATCCGCCTGGCGTTCGCCCGGCTCACCGCCGCCGGGCACGACGTCACCATCGTCGCCCCGCTCACCAATCAGAGCGGCGCCGGTACGAAGACCTTGAACGGCCCCTCCCTCGCGGTGCGCCACCCCGAGCCGAAGGTGTGGGCCGTCGACGGAACCCCCGGCGACTCGGTGGCCTTCGGCCTCTCCGAGGTGTTCGAGGGGCGCGCGCCCGACCTCGTCGTGTCGGGCACCAACTTCGGACCGAACGTGGCCGCTCTCGCCACCCACTCCGGGACGGTCGGCGGCGCGATCGCCGCTCTGGACGCGGGCGTTCCCGCCATCGCCCTGAGCACCGGCGGGGTCACCGCCCCCGATCCGGTGACCACGGTCAACGCGATGGCTCCGACGCTCGACTTCGCCGTCGACCTGATCGACCGGCTCCACCGCCGGGCCAGGTCCGGCCCGCTGCTGCCCAAGGGCGTCGGCCTGAACGTCAACCACCCGGTGGTGGGAGCCGACGGCAAGGGCACAGCGGCCGGGGTGGCCACGACCTTCCAGGACCGGCAGGCGCTGCTGAAGGCCGACTACACCGACGCGGGTGACGGCACCTGGAAGCTGGGCGTGAAGGTGGATCTGCGGACGCCGGCCCGGGGCAGCGACGTGGAGGCCGTGAGCGCAGGCAAGATCGCTGTCAGCCCGATGAACGCCGACTGGAACACCGGCCCGGTCGACTTCGCCCTCACCGCGGCCCTGATCGCCGGGCTGCGCCCGTAGCACCCACCGATCCTCCGGGGGTGGGGCGGGCGTGTGCCCTGACGAGCCCGGCCCGCCCCGCTCCCGGGACTTCCCACCCCCGGAAACCGCCCCGACCCGCCCCCGGAACGCCCCGACCCCAGGAGTACGCATGAGACGGCTCTGGACCCGCATCGCCCGGATCTCCCCGGCGAGACCCTTACTCGGTACGGCACTCGCGCTCACCACGCTGCTCGCCGCGGCCCTCCCGGCGACCGCCTTGCCGGCCGGCGCCGCAAGCGGCCCGCCCCGCCCGGTGGTGTCCGTGGCGCAGGGCGCGCTGCGCGGCCTGATCCACGACGGGGCGCAGGAGTTCCTCGGCGTGCCCTACGCCGCCCCGCCGGTCGGGGCCTCCCGGCTGCGCGCCCCCCGGGAGCCGCGGCGCTGGAGCGGGGTGCGCGAGGCGGGCCGGCAGGCGCCCGCCTGCCTGCAGTTCTCCCCGTTCGGGCTGCGCGATCCCGGGGCCGTCAGCGAGGACTGCCTGTACCTGGACGTGTACCGGCCCCGGGGCGTCCGTACGGGGGACCGGCTGCCGGTGATCCTCTGGATGCACGGAGGCGCGTACAGCCAGGGGACCGGCACCCAGTTCGGCGGCCGCACGATGGCGGAGCTCACGGGCAGTATCGTGATCAGCATCAACTACCGTCTGGGGCAGCTGGGTTATCTGGGACTTCCCGAACTGGCCCGCCAGGACACGGCCCGCTCCGGTTCCTTCGGGCTGATGGACCAGATCGCGGCGCTGCGCTGGACGCGGGAGAACATCGGTGCGTTCGGCGGGAATCCGGGCAACGTGACCGTCTCCGGCCAGTCGGCGGGCAGCGGGTCGGTGTGCGCGCTGCTCGCGGCACCCTCCGCGGCCGGGCTGTTCCACCGGGCCGTCCTGCAGAGCGGCCCGTGCACGCTGCTCCGTACGCCGGACAGGGCGCGGGCCGAGTCCGAGGCGCGGGCCTTCGCGGTGAGCGCGGGCTGCGCGGACCCCGCCGCGGTCGTCCCGTGCCTGCGTGCCGCCTCCGGTCAGGCGCTGGTGGACGCGGCCCGTACGCTGCCCACCTCGGGCCCCGCCTCGGGTGACGGGCTGCTCCCGCGGGAGCCGGCGGCCGCGATCGCGGCGGGCGGCTGGAACAAGGTGCCCGTGCTGATCGGGAGCACCCGGTCGGAGGCGCGCTTCTTCGTGGCGCTCACCCAGCCCCACCTCACGGACGGGCAGTACACGGAGCAGATCCTGTCGGGCTACGGTGCGGCGGGCCCCGAGGTACTCGCCCGCTACCCGGTGGCGGCCTACGGATCCGCGTACCTGGCGCTGTCCGCCGTCATGACCGACTCGACGTTCGCCTGCCAGACGGCCCGCACCGCGCAGCTCTTCTCCAGGCAAGTACCCACCTTTGCCTACGAGTTCGACGATCCCGACTCGCCCACCCTGGCGGGCGCGCAGGTGCCGGGGCTGGACGAGTCGAACGCGCACAGCGCCGAACTGGCCTATCTGCACGACTTCGAGATGGGCGAACGGCCCCTGACCGCCGTCCAGAGCGCTCTGGCGACGCGGATGAAGCGCTACTGGGGTGCCTTCGCCCGCTACGGGATTCCCGCCGTGCCGGGCCAGATCCCGTGGCCGGCGACCGGACCCGCGGGCAAGGTGCTCACCCTCAGTCCGACCGCGACCCGCCTCGACCCGGACTTCGCGGCGGACCACCAGTGCGCGTTCTGGGGGACCCTGCCCGACCTGCCGCTCTGACCGGGGGCGGGCGACGCGCCGGGGTGAGGAGCGTGCCGTGTCAACACGGGAGCCCGCTCCTCACCCCTCGGACCCGGGCCGACCGTGCCCGGTCCCCGGCTGGTCCGGGCGCGGAGTCCGCCCTGTTCACGTGCGACCCGGGTGAGATCGACTGCCAGCATGCCGATGTGGGCGACGGATACCAGGCGAAGCCGTCGCGCAGGCATGAGAGGTGGGAACGTGACTGCTCGGGCGGTGGACGGGGCGACCCGGGGGCTGTCCCCGGGGCAACGCCCCGAGGGCGCTGCCGAGGCGCCGCCGAACGGGGGCCGGTTGGACCGGAGCGAGAGGCCGGACCGCACGGACCCCGCCGACCGGTCGGACCGCGCCGATGCCGACCTCCTCCTGGCAGCCTCGGTCCTCCTGGCCGACGCGGCCCTCACGGCGAAGCAGGCGGGCGCCGAGCTGACCGGCGCGCTGTGCAGCTGGCGGGTGGGACTGGAGGCACTGCGCCGACCGGGCTGGGCCCTGGGTACGGCGATCTCCTGTGCCAGGGCGCTGACCAGCCCGTCGGGGCTCGGCTTCGGCGCCAACGGCGGACCGGTCGGTGAACTGGCGCGGATGGCCGGGAGCGTGACGTACCGTCGGCCGGCCGCCGTCGCCATGGCCGTCGACGCCTTCGCCCTGCGGATCAGGGCGATCGCCGTCGACCATCCGAACCTGGACTCGCCCCTCGCCAAGCGGCTGACGGACGCCATGGTGGCCGGGCGGCGGATCGAGGCCTTGCGCGCCATGTACGCGCTCGTCGAGCGCCTCGGGGTCACCCGCGCCCTGACCACGGTCAGTCCTGTGATCATGGAGCTGTTCGCCCTGCTGGGCCTGCTCGACGAGAATCCGGTCAACGACGGCTTCCCGTGGGTGACCCTCGCCGGAGGAGTGCCGACCACGGATCCTTTCCTCGGGCTCCCGAGCGCCGTGCTGAAGTGCCTCAACCCGGGTCCCGGACGGGCCGAGCGCGTGGAGGCGGACTCCATCCTGGCGAAGGTGCTCGCCACGTCCGCCAACGACATCGTCAGCTACGTCAACGACATCGGAACGCTGGGCAACCACGGACTGGTGCTGCTGCGCCGCGTCGAATGCGCCGACGGCGCCGTCCGGTACGTCCTGCTGCTGCCCGGAACGAGCTTCGGACTCCTGAGCAACAGCACCCCGCAGGACCTGGTGGGCGCGTTCGACGGGTTGCTGCACACCGATACCACGTACACCCGCGCCGCACGGAAGCTGCTGCTGCGGGCCGGTGTGCCGACCGGATCCGAGGTCATGTTCGTCGGGCACAGCCTGGGCGGGATGACCGCGATGAACCTCGCGGCGGACGTGGAGCTCTCCTCCCGCTACCGCGTCACGCACGTGATCGCCGTGGGCTCCCCGATCGACGGCAAACGGCCCGCCGACCACACCACGCGGGTGATCAGCCTGGTCAACAACCACGACGTGATCCCGATGCTCGACGGCCGCGGGCCCGCATCCCCCAACGAGATCCCCGACAGCTGGGTCGAGTTGGCCTGGCTGGACGAGTCGTACGACTATCCCCTCTCGCACGCTCCGCAGGCCTACTCGGACACCCTGCGTGGCTCCATGGCGCACCACCGGGACCGGGTCAACGAGCTGATCGGCGCCTACGACGGCCGGATCGTCGGCAACCAGCCCTACATGCTGCGCGACAAGTGACCCCGGGAGACCTTCCGATGACCCCTGCCCACAACGCCGCCGACAGCGGGACGACGGCGCCGCGGCCTCCCGCGACGGCCTGGGCCCTGGAGAACACCGTGTTCAGCGCTGCCATGGCCGCCCACCGGCTGCCGTGGACCGACGCCCCGGCCCGCGCTCTGGGCCTGGACGCCCTGACCCGTGAAGGGGTGACGCGGGCCCTGCTGGAGCACCTGCGGCGCACCCGCTCGGGGCGGCCGGTCCGGGTGAGCACCCCCTTCGGGACCTTCCTCGTGCCGCTGACCCCGGCCGTGTCCGAGTCCCTGCTGGTCCGGGCGGACGAGGCGGGGGTACTGGAGCCGGCCACCGGGCTCACGGCCGGCGGGCACCGGTACGGGCTGCCGCCGCACACGGCGGTGCCCCCGGAGGCCCTCGTGCCGGACGGTGGGCTGCCCGCGCTGGTGGCCGAGGAGGCGGACGCGGCGATCGCTGCCCGGCGCGGGGACGGCACGGTGGAACGGGGGGCCTGGTGCGAGGTGATGGGGCGGCTGAGCCGTCGCCTGGTGGCGGGCGAACCGGCCGCCGGGGACACGCTGCTGAGCGAGATCGTCACCCGGGCGAGGTCCGCGAAGGGCCGCGGGGCCCGGGAGGAGCTGGCAGCAGCCCTGCACCGGCGGACGACGGCCCTCTACCTGGAAGGCAGCGACCCGGCCTCGCTGGTCGGCCGGCTGGTCGCGGCGGGCACCGACGTGGACACCGTGGTCGCGGCGGTCGCGCACGTGCTCGACCTGGTCTCCGAGGCCAGCTCCACGACGGCCCTGCAGGCCCTGGCCCTGCGATCGGTGGAGCCCGCGCTCACCCCCGAGGAGGCCGTGGCCCGGGCGCTGAGCCACTACCCGCCCGTGGCCGCCGCCGTGCACCGGGTACGGGCGCCGTTCGTCTGGGAGGACCTCGCGATCGGCGCGGGCACGGAGATCCTGTGCGCTCCGGGCTGGCTCTCCCCGGCGCGGGACGGCGCGCGCCCCGGTGCCTGGCCGTCGGCGCTGTGCGGAGCACCGTCCGGGTGCGCCGCGACCGGGTTCGGGGCGCTCGTCGCCGAGGAGCTCGTACGCGCGGTCACCGCGGCCGCCCGGCCGTTCGTGCTCTCCCCGCGGCTCACCGCCGGACGGCTGCCGGCCACGCTCGACGCGCGAACCCTGCTCGTGGCGCTCGAACCCTCCGGCGGTCCGGGCGACGGCCGGGTGACGGTCGGCGGCCCGGCGGCCGTACCGGTCCGGGTGCGCGGCTGCGCACCCGCCTCGTACGGGGCCCTCGCGCGGGCGAGCGCGGAACGACTGGAGGGGCACGCGGAAAGCCTCGCGGCCTGCGCGGGGGCGGCCGGCTGGGCCGAGGACGGGACGGCGGAGAAGTTCCGCATGGTCCTGCTCGACCACTCCCGGCGCTGTGCGGACGCGGCCGACGGCGTACGGCGGGCGGCCGACCGCCTGGCGGACTGAGGCGGCCGGACCCGGGGCGCGGACCGGGCGGCGGGAGGGCCGCCACCCGGTGCGCCCCGCCTACCAGAAGGGTGTCGCGCGCCTGCGGCGCTCCCTGTTGACCAGGGACTGCACGGCGTCCTGGCTCTCGGCGCACAGCCTGCGGGCCGCGGCCGACCGGGCGGCGAAGGACTCGGGCCGGGGTGGCGCGGGGATCGGCTCCCCCACGGTGATGAGCCATTTCGAGGGCAGTGGGAAGAGGGTGGTGAGCGGGAAGTAGGGGAGGTCGAACAGGCGCGCCAGAGCCGGGACCTCACCGATCTTCGGACAGGCTTCCTCGGCGCCGATGACGGACACCGGGACGACGGGCGCGCCGGCCTGGAGGGCGGTTACGGCGAATCCGGGGCTGAAGGGCCGCAGCCGGTAGCGGTTGCGAAAGTTCTTTTCCAGGCCGGCGATTCCTTCGGGAAACACTCCCACGAGTTCCCCGGCGGTCAGGTGTTCCAGTCCGAGTGTCGGATCGAGTGGAATGGCGCCGATTCTCCGGGCGTACGGGCCGATGACCGGGAATCGAAAAGTAATGGGTGCGGCGGGAATGCGCAGAGGGCGGTTCAGGTGGCTGGTGAGTACCTTTCCGAGGATGAGCGCGTCGAGCCCCCAGGCCCCCGAATGGTTCGCCACGACGACCGCGGGTCCGTCCGCCGGAATGTTCTCCCACCCCGAGACGTCCAGCCGGAACCAGTCCTCCACCAGCCAGTCGACCAGGCGGTCCCAGGCGTCCACTCCTGCCCCGCCGAGCAACTCCTTCACGTACCGGAGTTCCGCGGCGCCCGCCCCGATCACGTCCCTGACGCTTTCCGACACGAGTATTCTCCTTTTCCCGCCGGTCGTCGGCGCCACCCTGGCGCAATGGCGGCAATACCGCAAATGAGGTTTGCTGTGACCACTTCCGCACCTGAATCCACGATCGATCTGATCAGTGAACTGCTCGTCGAGACGTTCGAAATTCCATCCGAGGAGGTGCGGGCGGACGCCCGGATGCTGGATCTGCTGACCGACTCGATCATGATCGTGGAAATGGCCATGGTCCTGCAGGAGAGGCTGGGCCTGAAGCTCGCCGAGGAGGAACTGCGCGACGGCACCCTCGCCGAATTCGCCGGGGTCGTCGACGCACGGCGGACCGCGGGCTGACCCCGCGGCCCGCACGGGGCCGTGGTCCAGGCACCCCCGCCCACCGGCAAGGGGTGCCCGGCCGGGCTTCGGTCAGCGGGCGCCCGCCGAGGCGTGGGCCGGTGGGGCGGCGGCGTCGGTACCGGGCAGGGGCGCGGGCGGGACGTGCACGGAGCCGAGCTGGTTCTCCATGTCGTCGAGGGCGCTGCGTACCGCCGCGATCCGCAGGAGGAGTTCGTCGGTGGCGTCCGGCGCCGTCCGCGTGCCAGCGAGCAGGGCCCGCTGCTCCTCCCGCTCGCTCTCCTCCTCCATCTCCCTGGCTTCCTCAAGGGCGTTGAGGACCACGCCGATCAGGACGTTGACCAGGACGAACGAGGCGAGCAGCACGTAGGAGGCGTAGAAGAGGATGCTGAAGGGGGAGATCGCCAGCCCGTCGTGGACGGCGTCGCCGAGCCCTTCCAGCGTCATCAGCAGGAACAGGGTCAGCCCGGCCCGGCCGATCGACCCGTAGTGCTCGGGGTCGTGACCGGAGAAGCTGATCCAGCCGATCATGGCGTACACGTAGACGATCAGTGCGCCCACGAACAGGAAGCTCACGGTGCCGGGCAGGCTGCGGCCCACCGCGACCAGGAGGATCCGCAGCTGGGGCATGAACCGGGCGGTGCGCAGCACGCGCGCCAGCCGCAGCAGCCGCAGCAGCGTGGTGTTCTCCCGCAGGAACGGGATGAAGGCCGAGGAGACGACCAGCAGGTCGAAGACGTTCCAGGGGTCCCGGAAGAAAGCTTTCGGCCGGTCGGCGTGCGCGCCCAGGCGGATCAGCATCTCCAGGGTGAAGACGATCACGCAGAAGCGTTCGGTGGTCGTGAGCAGGGCGCTGTACTCGGCGGACAGGCCGCTGTACGTCTCGACGCCCAGCAGCAGGGCGTTGAAGAGGATCACCGCGAATACGGCGAGCGAGAAGGCGGGTGCCTCGCACACGCCACGGCAGGGTCCGGCAAGCCTTCCACGCCAGGTGTCCACCGCGGTCGGGTCGGTCATCGTGCTCCCTCGTACGGGCCACCGGCCGCCCCCGGCCCGCACGCGCCGGCTGCGCCGCGACGGAAGACGAGGCTGCCGAGGCGATGTTCATGTTCCGGGTCGTGTAACGCCGTACGGAGGAATTCGAGACGCCCTGGAGCTCGGTATCGCCCGATCGGGGATCTGGCCGGCCCCGCACGGCCCGCGGCGCGGCGGGCAGGATGGGCGCATGACGAGTCGTGACGGTGGGACCGTGCAGGCGTGGGCCGCGTTGGGCGGGCCCGGGGAGTTGGCGCAACGGATCGGATACCGGGGAGCGAGCGGGCTGGGGGACGGCCCGCTGCCCGTACGGGAGCTCGCGCGGGCCACGGTCGGCGTGTGCGCCCTGGCCGCGGCCGAACTGGCCGCCGTACGCGCGGGAGGCGGTGCGGACGACGTGGCGCCGCTCGTGGTCGACGAGGGTGCCGTGGCCACGGCGTTCGTCAGTGAGCGCCATCTGCTGGTGGACGGCCGGACGCCGTTGACGTTCGCGCCGCTCTCCGGATTCTGGCGGGCCGCCGACGGGTGGGTACGGACGCACGCGAACTATCCGCACCACGAGGCCGCGCTGGTACGCGTACTGGACGCCCGGACCCCCGAAGCCGTGGCCGGGGCGATCGCGCGACGGGCGGCGGTGGACGTACAGGAGGAGGTCTATGCGGCCGGCGGGCTCGCGGTGGCCGTGACGCAGGGGTACGGGCCCGCGCGACCGCTCGTGGAGACGACGGAGTCGGGCGTCCGCGGACGCCCCCTGGGGGCGGGCACCGGAGCGCCGATGTCCGGGGTGCGGGTGCTCGACCTGACCCGGGTGATCGCCGGACCGGTGGCCACCAGGACGCTCGGGCTGCTCGGGGCGGACGTCCTGCGGATCGACTCCCCGGGCCTGCCCGAGTCGGACGACGCCTACGCGGACACCGGGTTCGGGAAGCGGTCCGCGCTGCTCGACCTCGGCGCGGCGGGGGACCGGGCGGTCTTCGAGGGGCTGCTCGCCGGGGCGGACGTGGTGGTGACGGGCTACCGGCCGGGCGCGCTGGCGCGGTACGGGCTGGAAGCGGGCGAGTTGCTGGCCCGGCGGCCGGGGCTGGTGGTGGCGGAGCTGAGCGCGTGGGGCCGGCGGGGCCCGTGGGCGGGTCGCCGGGGATTCGACTCGCTGGTGCAGGCGGGGTACGGGATCTCCGCCGCCTGCGGAGACGAGCACGCCCCCGGAGTCCTCCCGGCGCAGGCCCTGGACCACGGCACGGGGTACCTGGTGGCGGCCGGGGTGCTACGGGCACTCGCGCGGGGCGGTGGCCGGGCCCTGCGGTTCTCGCTGGCCGGTACGGCCTCCTGGCTGGTCCGCGAGGTTCCCGCGGCGGACCCCGCCGAACCGGGTTACACCCCGGACCCGTGGCTGCGCGAGACCGGATCGGGATACGGCACCCTGCGGTACGCCGCCCCGCCGCTCGGGACCGGCACATGGGGCCGGGGCCCTTCCCGCTGGGGGACCGACCGGCCGGCCTGGCTGTGACCGGGGCCGGGGGCCGGGCCCGAGGTCCGGCCTGGCGCGGGAGGACCGGAGGACCGGGACGGGGCCCCGGCCAGGGTGTTGGCCGGGGCCCCGCCGGATGGCCGCCCGCCCCCGGGGTGCGGGGCGGCGGCGTGGTGCGGACGGTGGGCTAGAAGTAGACGTTCCAGGTCACGCTGACCGACGAGGACTTGCCGGCGGCGTCGGTCACGGTGAGGGTGCTGCCGCCGAAGCCCCAGCTGGTGGGCGAGCCGGTGATGACACCCGTGGCCGCGTTGACGCTCAGACCGGTGGGAAGGCCGGTGGCCTTGAAGGCGTAGGGCTTGGTGCCGCCGGTGGCCTGCAGGGCGAGGGTGACGGGCTTGCCGATGTAGACGACCTGGTTGCCCGGGTTCTGCAGGACGGGGCTGGTGCCCGTGACGGCGCTGACCGTCCAGGAGAACGTGGCGGACGCGGTCTTGCCCGCGCCGTCGGTGGCGGTGACGGTCACGCTGGAGGTGCCGGCCGTGGTGGCCGTGCCGGTGACGGTGCCCGTCGCGGAGCCGATGGCCAGGCCGGCGGGCAGGCCGGTCGCGGACCAGGTGTAGGGGGCGGTGCCGCCCGCGGCCTTGACGGTGAGGTTGGCCGCGGCGCCGACGGCGGAGCTCTGGCTGCCGGGGTTGGTCACGGACAGGGCCGTACCCGCGGTGGTGATCGTCCAGGAGAAGCCGGTCGAACCGGTCTTGCCGGCGGCGTCGGTGGCGGTGACGGTCACGTTGGAGTTCCCGGCGGTGGTGGGCGTGCCGGTGACGGTGCCGGTCGCGGAGTCGATGCTCAGGCCGGCGGGGAGGCCGGTCGCGGACCAGGTGTAGGGGGCCGTGCCGCCCTCGGCGCTGTTCTTCAGCTCGGCTATCCGGGCACCGATGACGCCGCTCTGGGCCGAGACCGCCGAGACGGTGACATTGCCGGGCTGCGGGGTGGAGGTGACCAGCGTCAGGTTGAACTTGCCCAGGGCCTCGATCACCGGCTGGAAGATGGTGTACTTGTCACCGCTGCTGGAGGAGCAGATGGCCTCACCGCCGCCGGAGTGCAGGCCGACGGCCTTTCCGCCGGTCGCCGTGACGTACGAGCCGCCGGAGTCGCCGCCCGCCGAGCAGGCGCTGGAGAACGACAGGCCGCCGATCTTGACGTTGCCGTAGTCCACCTCCTGGTTGACCTTGGTCACTTCGCCGCACCGCATGCCGGTGGTCTGCCCGGAGCGGCAGATCGCGGTGCCGACGACGGCCTCGGCCGATCCCGTGACGGTGACGGCGGCATGGGTCTGGTCGCCCGCGACGGTGGGAGCGAGGTTCCATCCCGGCTGGTCCACGTCGACGAGACCGAAGTCCCCCTCGGGTCCGTTGACACTGCTCCGGCCGTCCTTGTTGGACGTACCCATGCGGGTCCCGTCCTTGCCGTAGGCGGGCTGGTTGACGTCGTTGGTGCAGTGACCGGCCGTCAGGAACGTCTTGGACCCGCCGTTGGTGCGGGTGGCGGGGAAGCCGATGGAACACGGGCTCTCACTGCCCGGCACCCACTTCTCGCCCCCGACCACGTCTGCTTGCTGCCGCGGACTGCCGGAGGTCTCGCTCACATGGACGACGTCGCCCAGGGCGGCGAGGCGTGCCACGAAGGCGTCGGTGGAGGTGTCCCGCGCCGTGCGGTCCACCGTGACGTCGATCCGGTTGTTCCGGACGTCGGGACCCCACGACACCACCCCCGCGACCCCGGCGCCGATGTCACGGGTGACCGTCCGGGCGGTGGCGGCCAGTTCGGCGGGGCTGTACCGGGCCGGCTGGGCGACGGCGCCCGCGTCCCGTACGAGCGCGGCGTCCGCGGCGTTGGAGACCGCCGCGTTCAGACGTCCGGTCGAGGCGTCGAACCACATGCCCGCGACGCGGTCGCCGACGCGGCCCCTGATGAGGGTGGCGGCCTCGCGGGCCGCGGCCTCGTCGGCGACGCGGCCGCGCACCTGGTCGGCGGAGAGACCGAAATCGCGCTGCATGGCCCGGAGGATCTCCGGGGACACGGGCGGTCCGGGAACCGCGGCCGCAGTGGCGTGCGCGGGCAGGGCGCCCAGGCCGCCGAGTGCGACGACGGCCGTGACCGAGGCGGCCGCGACGGAGGCCCACAGAGGCCTCTTTGACAGATTTCGCACGGGAATCCCTTCATGGGGGCGTACCGGAGGGGTAGGCCGGTACGGATGCACGTCCCGCAGGGGAGCGCGGGACCCTTGGCGTCCCCGGAGCCCGCAGTCGGGGGAGCCGCGTCAGCGCACTCCGGGGTGGCCAACAGAGTGATCCCGGGCTGGTGTTGAGAGCATCGGAGGAATCCCTTGTCGCCCCTGGGCCTCGCGCCCGCGCGCGTGGCGGGAGACGTCCGGGCGTCCAGGGGTACGGCGGCACGCTCGCCGCGCGCGACGAGGGGGTACGGCGAGCCGTCCGGACCGCGCCCTCGCTCCTCCCGTGGAGGACCGCGGTGCTCCGGGCGTTCCACCCCGCTCCCGGAGCGGACGGCTCGCCGTCGCACCACCATCGCCGCGAGCCCCACCCCTTGGCATCAGGGGAAACCCTTGATCCCCCGGCCCGGCGCCGCCGGCCGTTGTCACGGCGACCGGCGCCGCCTACGGTGCCTCCTCGTGACGCCAGACACCGAGTTCGACAACATCCCGGTGGCCGCGGGGAACCGGCCCGCACCGGCCGGCGCGGCCGCCCGCGCGGCCGACGTACTGGAGCGCGAGGGGCGGGTGGCACTGGCCGGACCCTGGGGCGCGGGCAAGACCACCGTCCTGGAGGACGTGCTGCGCACCCCGCCCACCGGCTCCCGGCGGACGGTGCTGCGCGTCACCACGGTCGAGGACGACCGGGAGCACGTCTTCGGCGCGCTCGCGCAGATGCTGTCCCACTGCGGCACGGCCGAACTCGCCGCGCTCACCGCCAGGCAGAACGAGGTCGTCGACCGGCTCCTGCACCGGGGCGCCGACGAACCGCTCGCCGCGTCAGAGCAGTTGCCCGCCCGCCTCGCGGTGACCGCGCTGCTCAAGTCGGGCCGGTGGATCCTGGCCGTGGACGGTGCCCAGTGGCTCGATCCGGCCAGCGCCGACGTCCTCGGCTACGCGCTGCGCACCCTCGCGGCCCCCGGGCTCACCGCGATCGTCACCGAACGCGTCCAGGGGCGGGCGCAGGCCGCCGCCCGGCTGCTCGGCGGGCACCCCGCCCAGGTCGACGTGGACCCGCTCGACGCCGAGGAGACGGCCACCCTGCTCGGCGCACACGGCCTGCCCACCCGCTGGGCGGGCCCGCTGCAGAGCCATTGCGGCGGCCACACGCTGCTGACTTCCGTGTCCTGCACGGCACTCGCGCGACTTCCCGCTTCGCAGCGGCACCGGCCCGCCATGTCCGGGCAGACCGTCGACGCGGCCGGGGCCTGGCTGCGCGCCACGCTCGGCGAACCCGCCCGGCACACCCTGATGCTGGCCGCCCTGACGAGCCGGCCCACCCTGCCGCTCCTGCTGCGGGCGGGCCGCTCGAACGCGGAGGAACACCTGGCCCAGGCCCAGGCCGCCGGAGTGCTCCGCGTGGACCCCGCGAGCGGCGTCCACTTCACGGCGGCGGCCCTGGCCCGGGCAGCCGCCCGCTCGGAGGGCCGGCCCCTGCGTGCGGCCGCCCACCTGACCCTCGCCCGGGCCGTCGGAGACCCCGTGCACGAGGTACGCCACCGGGCCCTGGCCGCGGACCTCCCCGACCAGGGGCTGGCCGAGGACACCGAGACCGCCGCGGCCACCGCCCGCGAGGCGGGCGAACGGGCCCTGGCCGCCGAGCTGTTCCTCCTCGCCGCCGAGATCACCCCGCTGGACCGGTCCGCCACGCGCGTCCGCAGGCTCTCCCACGCGGCCCAGGAAGCGGCCTGCGCCGGCTCCGCCGACATCGCCCGGCAGGCGGCCGACGCCCTGACCGCCAGCCGGGCCGAGCCCGCCGACCAGGTCAACGCGCTGCTCGCCGTCGTCGACGCCCACGGCCAGGCCATCTCCGATCTGGAACCCCTGCTGGCGCGCTGCCGGGAACTGGCGGCGGGCCACCCCGAACTCCTCGCCGCCGTCGAACTCCGCGCGGCCATCGCCGCCAACGTCTCCCACTCGGCCCCCGACCGGGCCCTGCGCGCGGCCACCCGGGCCGCCGAACTCGCCGCCGCCGGCGGCCACCGCCCCCTGCAGGCCGCCGCACTGACCATGCGCGCCCGGATGGAGCGCGTCCTCGGCGCCGCGGAGGCCCCGGGCACCCTCGCCCAGGCCCTGGCGCTGGGGATCCCCGCCCAGCACTCCGGCATCCGCAACAGCGCCCAGTACCTCGCCGCCCGGCACGCCGTCTTCGACGACCGCCTGGCCGAAGCGCGCGAACGGCTCGTGGCCCTGCTCGCCCTCGCCGAGCACGAGGGCGACGCCGAGGACCTGGTCGACATCTGGCGCAGCCTCGCGGAGGTCGACACCCGCCTCGGCGCGTGCGCCCCCGCGCTCGCGTGGGCCGATCAGGCGGTACGGCTGTCCACCGCGGCCGGACTGTCCATGGGACCCGCCTGGTACACCGCCGCGCTGACCCAGAGCGCCGCCGGGTCCTTCGCGGCCGCCCTGCGCACCGCCTCCTGCGGGGCCCGGGCCTCGCAGGAGGAGGGCGACGGCCTGTACGTCTCGCGGAACCTCTGGGTCATGGGCGCGGTCCAGCTCCACACCGGGGACGTCGCCGACGCCGTGGCCTCGCTCACGGCGGTCGCCGAGGCGGAACGGCACGTGCCGACGGCGGACCCCGGCATGTTCCGCTGGCAGCCGGACGCCGTGGAGGCCTTCACCTGTGCCGGCAGGCTCGACCTGGCCCGCGAGCTGCTGGAGCGCGCCCGGCCCGCCGCGGGCCCGCCCGGCACCGACTCGGGACCCGGGGCGGCGCTGGACCGCGCCCGGGGGATCCTGCTGGCCCGTACCGGCGCCGGAGAGGAGGCGAGCGGCCTGCTCCACCGCGCCGCGGCCGCGTTCGGGCGATTGGGACTCCCGCTGGAGCAGGCCCGTACGCTCCTCGCCCTGGGCCGGGTCGAACGGGCCCGCAGGCGCCAGGCCGCCGCCCGCGCGGCCTGGGAGGCGGCGCGGGCCCTCTTCGACGACACCGGCGCCCGTCCCTGGCAGGAGCTCACGCGGGAGCTCCTCGACCGGGCCGGCGGATCGGCGCCGGCAGCGGGCCCGGCGCCGTTCGCGAGCAGGCTGACGGAGTCCGAGTCGCGGTTGGCGGACCTCATCTGCCAGGGGGCCACCAACCAGCAGGCGGCCCAGCACATGTTCATCTCGGTGAAGACCGTCGAGGGCATGCTGAGCCGCGTCTACCGCAAGCTGGGCGTCCGCTCGCGCACCCAGCTCGCGGCTGCCCGCGCCACGCCCTGACGACCAGCGGGGTCAGGCGTTGGCCGGGCTGGTGCGACGGTCGTCGCGGCTCAGGTCCTCGCCCGGTGCGCCGCTCCCGGCCGCCGCGGTGCGCGCGCCGAGGGAGGCGCGGGAGGGCAGGAGCTGGTCGAGGGCCAGGGCGCCGGGACCGGTGAAGACCAGCAGCAGGAAGGCCCAGCAGAACATCACCGAAGGCTCGCCGTTGTTCTGGATCGGCCACAGGGCGTGCGGCTGGTGGGCCGAGAAGTAGGCGTACGCCATCGAGCCCGAGGCGATGAACGCGGCGCTGCGCGAACCGAGGCCGAACAGCACGAGCAGGCCGGCCACCAGCTGGATCACGGCGGCGTACCAGCCCGGCCAGGTCCCGACGGGCACGGTGCCGCCGCCGTGGGCGCCGCCGAGCACGCCGAACAGGGAGGCCGCGCCGTGGCAGGTGAAGAGCAGGCCGGTGACGATCCGGAACAGCCCCAGTGCGTAGGGCTGGGCGGCTGCGAGCGGGGTGTTGTTCACGGTGACTCCTTCGGTGGGGGACTGCCCCTGGGGAGCGGGGCGGCGCGGACGGTGACGAAAGAGTCGTGCGGGGGCGTCGTGCGCGGCTGGGGTCCGCCTCGAACAGGCCCGGCAGGCTCCGGCGCGGGTGCGAACCGTCCCACGAGGAATCTTCGGCCGAGGTGCGGCGCCAGGCCCGCGGCGCGGCCGGGAGGCGCCGGAAGATCCCGGAGGTGGTGCCCGTCCGGCCGAGCGGGTACGGGCGGTTCGTCGCCGGCGGGTGGCGCGTCCGCCGTTCTGGAGACGCTGCTCCGAGCGGGCGGTGCCCGAGTCGGTGGCGATCGCGCGGCCCGTGTCGCGCGTCACCCGCTGGCGCCCGCGCCGAGCGCGGCCGTGACGCAGCCGTTGTTCCCGAAGGCGGTGATCACCACGACTTCGGCGGTTCGGCCGGCGCGGCCGGCTCGGCAAGGAGCCGCCGGGTGGCCCCGATCCCGTTGCACCGCGGCATCCGCACATCCATCAGGGCGCCCGCCACGGCGGCCGGGCTCGCGTCGGAGACGGACATGCCGAGGCCCGTACCGGCAGCCGGACCGCCAGCCGCCAGTGCCGCGGCCCGTCCGGGCCGGCCTCGTACGAACCGGGCCGTACCTTCCAGGGGTTTGAGGTGGGGCCTTCCACTCACGGAAGGCCCCACCTGACGTTCGTCACACCCCGGGTCCTGCGCACAGACCGCTACTGAACGCGGCCCCTGTCGACGCGGCCGCGGATCCTGGAGGCGGGATCAGACCGCCGGAGCCGGGTAGGTCGGGTACTCGACGCCGGAGACGTACTGGACGACCCGGACGACCTGGCAGGAGTAGCCGAACTCGTTGTCGTACCAGAGGTAGAGGATCGCGTTGTCCCCGTCGACCTTGGTGGCGCCCGCGTCGACGATCGAGGCGTGACGCGAACCGATGAAGTCACTGGATACCGCGTCGGGCGCCGTGGTGAAGTCGATCTGGCGCTTGAGCGGCGAGGTCAGCGACACCTCGCGGAGGTAGTCGAGCACCTCTTCGCGGCTGGTCTCGCGGCCGAGGCGCAGGCTCAGGATCGCGATCGAGACGTCCGGCACCGGGACGCGGATCGAGCTGCCGCTGATCGGCGCCTTGAGGTCGGGCAGCGCCTTGGCGACGGCGGAGGCGGCGCCCGTCTCGGTCATGACCATGTTGAGCGGCGCGGAACGGCCGCGGCGGTCGGCGCTGTGGTAGTTGTCCAGCAGGTTCTGGTCGTTGGTGAACGAGTGGACGGTCTCCACGTGGCCGCGCAGGACGCCGTACTCGTCCGCCATCGCCTTGAGCGGCGGGACGATCGCGTTGGTGGTGCAGGAGGCGCAGGACAGGATCTGCTCGTCCGGCTTGATCGTGTCGTGGTTGACGCCGTGCACGATGTTCGGGACGTCGCCCTTGCCGGGAGCCGTCAGGACGACCTTCTCGACACCGGGGCGCAGGTGCTTGGAGAGACCCTCGCGGTCGCGCCACTTGCCGGTGTTGTCGATGAGGATGGCGTCCTTGATGCCGTACGCCGTGTAGTCGACCTCGGACGGGTCGTTGGCGTAGATCACCTTGATCGCGTTGCCGTTGGCGATGATCGTGCTGGTCGCCTCGTCCACGGTGATCGTGCCCTGGAACTGGCCGTGGATCGAGTCGCGGCGCAGCAGCGAGGCGCGCTTGACGAGGTCCGCCTCACCGCCACCGCGGACGACGATGGCGCGCAGGCGCAGGCCGTTGCCGGAACCGGTCTTCTCGATCAGCAGGCGGGCGACGAGCCGGCCGATGCGGCCGAAGCCGTAGAGGACCACGTCGCGGCCCTCGCCGCGCTCGATCTTGTTCTCACCCGTGGCACCGGAGACGGCGGCGGCGGTGAACTCCTCCACCGACAGACCGCGGTCGTCCGCCGCGTACGCCGCGGCGAGCATGCCGAGGTCGATCTGCGAGGGACCGAGGTCGAGCGTGGTGAGCGCCTGCAGGAACGGCAGCGTCTCGGTGACCGAGAGCTCCGCACCATCGATCTGGCGGGCGAACCGGTGGGTCTTGAGGATGCTGACCACGGACTTGTTCACCAAGGAGCGGCTGTGGAGGAGGATCGTGACGTCCCGCTCCCGGTGCAGCTTCCCGATGACCGGGATCATCGACTCCGCGATCTTCTCGCGGTTCTTCCAGTTGGTGAACGAGTCGTCATTGACAGTCACAGAATTATCTTTCGAGCTAGGCGGCGCTCATATGCTAACCCGACCTCGATCCGCCCCTTCAGGCACCCCCTGAGCAGGTCCTCACCCCTCGGTCCGCTGGGTGACCGGAGCACTGCTCTCGTCGCCCAGGAACTCGTACCAGCGCCGCTGGAGGCAGAGGTAACGGGTGTCCGCCTCGGCGAGCGCGAGGAAGGAGTCGACCGTGTCGGCCAGCCGTCGGCGCAGACCGGGGTCGGTCAGCTCACCGTCGACGCCGAAGGCCGAGTGCGCCATCGCGAGGCTGAACATGTCGGGGTACACCCGGGCCCCGAGGTGTTCGAGCGGGACGCGCAGCGCCCAGAGCCCGCGGTTCCCGCCGACCATCGAGGGGGACGCGGACACCAGCATGGTCTGCTTGTCCTTGAAGGGCTGCGGCCGGAACCGGGACACCCAGTCGACGGCGTTCTTCAGGACGCCGGGCACGGAGGCGTTGTACTCGGGCGAGGCGATGACCAGGGCCTGCGCCGACAGCAGCCGCTCCCGCAGGGCGGCCGCCCCGGACGGCTGGCCCTCGGCAGCCTCGGTGTCACCGTCGTACGTGGGCATCGCGAAGTCCCCGATCCGGGCGAGGTCCGCGACGGCCCCCGAGCGCTCCACCTGCCCGGCGACGAGGGCGGCCAGCCGGGCGTTGACGGAGCCCTGGCGGGAGGATCCCGCCAGGACGAGGACCCGTAGCGCTCCGGGCCCCGTGGTGACGTCCGGGTCGTCCCGGTGGCTCTGGCGGTCCGGCTCGCTCGCGCTGTTCGCATCGGTCACGTGCGGGACCGTACGGGACCCGCGCGGCGCACCCGCGGCGTCCGGCGCGCGGCGCTCGGGCTGTCACCCGGACGGTGTCAGGCGGCGCCCCAGCCGCCGTCCAGGGAGAGGGAGGAACCGGTGACGTATCCGGTGTGCGGACCGCACAGCCACAGAGCGGCCGCCGCTACCTCCTCGGGCTCGATCAGCCGCTTGATCGGGGAGCGCGCCAGCAGCACCTCGGAGAGCACGGCCCCGGCGCCGATGCCGTGCGCGGCGGCCTGGTCCTGGATCTGCCCCTCCACCAGGGGGGTGCGGACGTAGCCGGGGCTGATGCAGTTGCTGGTCACGCCGTACGGTGCCCCCTCGATCGCCGTGACTTTGCTCAGCCCCTCCAACCCGTGCTTGGCCGCCACGTAAGCCGATTTGTAGGCACTCGCCCGCAGCCCGTGGACGCTGGAGATGTTGACCACCCGGCCCCAGCGGGTGGCGTACATGTGCGGCAGCACGTGGCGCAGCAGGAGGAAGGGCGCGGTGACCATCACCTGCTGGATCAGGGTGAAACGCTCGGGCGGGAACTCGGTGATCGGGGCGACGTGCTGGAGCCCGGCACTGTTGACCAGGACGTCGACGGCCGCGGGCAGCTCCCCGATGGCTGCGGGATCGGCGAGATCGGCGACGTGGGCGTGCCCGCCGACGAGGCCGGCGACGTCCTCGGCCGCCGCCGCGTCGATGTCGACCACGTGCACGGTGGCCCCGGCCCCGGCCAGGGCGACGGCGCAGGCCCGGCCGATGCCGCTGCCGCCGCCCGTCACCAGGGCGACACGCGCCCGCAGCCGGGTGGGACAGGGAAGTTCGCTCGTCATGGCTGGCAGCGTAGGCAGGGCCCGGGACGGCGCCCACGGTGCCGCACCCCACATTCGGCGCCGCCCGTATGGAGACGGCCACCATGCGGGCCGGGCCCGGTACGCCCCGCCGCGGGGGCCGGGTGCCACGGGGAACCGCCGGGCCCGGGGGCGCGTCACAGCTGTGCCGATCCGGCACCGGGAACACAGGGGGACAGACGATGGTGCACCGAACCACCATGAGACACCTGCGAGTCGTGAAGGCGTCCGTTGGCGCGGGCGTGGCCGTCAGCGCCGCCGCCGTACTGCTCACCGGCTGCGGGAACGCGGTGAGGAACGACCCGGCAGCGCCCGCCGCGCCCGCCGCATCCGCATCGCCCGGCGCGGAGACGCGGCCCACGGCGCAGCCCGCGGCCGCCCAGTCCTGTCCCGTGTCCGACCCCACCGCGCCGCAGGCGCCGCCCACGCTGATCGACAGCACCCCGGCCAACACGCCCGAGGGCGAGCGGATCTCCCAGGCCGTAGGGGCGCAGGGCAGGGGCGCCTTCGCCGATGTCTACTCCACCCAGATCGTCGACCACCCGGTGGGCCGGGTCGCCCTCTGCGTCACCGACCTCGCGCACGGCCGGCTCCTGGTGGACGCGGCGCACGCGGCGGACCCGGAGGCGGATCCCGCACGGGTCGACCTGTACCTGAGCGCGTACTCCCGCCGGACCCTGGACGGCGTCGCCGACAGACTGATCCTCCTGCAGGCCGGCTTCCCGATCTACACCGTCTCCGGGGACCACGGCGCGGGGGTGGAGGTCACCACCAACGCGGAGGGTGCCCGGTCGGCGGAGTTCAAGGCGGAGCTGGCGAAGGCCGCCGGGGGCGTACCCGTCACCGTCACGAAGGGCGAGGAGCCCAGGAGCCTGGTGGGAGAACCGACCACCGCGCCCTGACTACCGCCCCGACCACCGCGCCCGGTCAGGCGTCCGGGCCGCAGCGGGCGATCAGCTCCTCCATCACCGACGGGGGGAGGGAGGGGTTGGCCGCCGCGGCCTCGGCCATGCCCTCGTCCGTGTGGGCGACCAGGTCCGTGAGCACCGCCGCGGACAGCGCGGGATGGAGTGCGGCGTCGGCGGCGGCCCTGGCTTCGGACAAGCAGGGCAGCAGCGCCGCCTCCGTGGCGTTCGGATGCACGGCGATCGCGCGCAGGGCGCGCCGCACCGGCGGATCGTGCCGGGCCAGCTCCGCCAGCAGGGGGCCGGGGGCGTCCGGATTGGCCGCCACCTGCCCGAGGACGTGTACGCCGTGCCGCGCGACCATCGCGCGCAGCCGGTCCTCGGACAGTCCGGGGTGCGAGGCGACGCTCTTGACCACGGACGCGTCGGGGTCCTCGGCCAAGGCGTCGCGCACCCCGGCCGGAAGGACGCGGCCGCGGGCCGCCAGCGCCCGTACCGGCGCGTGCGGGGAGGCGGCCAGCTCGGTGAGCTCCCGCGGGGTCGCGGTGGCGAGCCGCGGCAGCCGCTCCGGGTCGAGCCGGACGGAGAAGGCCAGGTGGGCGAGCGCGTCGACCGGGATCCCCGGATGCCGGGTCAGGAGGCGGCGTACGTCGGGTTCGCCGGCGGCGGCCAGTGCGCGCAGCAGCGGCTCGCCGAGCGCGGGGTTCCCGGCGGTCTCCTTGCGCACGTCCGAGTCCGGGTCCGCGGCGAGTCGCGCGTACAACTCCTGCGGCAGGTCGGTCCGTTCGGCCAGTGCCCAGCGCACGATCACCGACGGGTGCCCGGCGAGGGAGGCCGCGGCCGCGGGCGGAGTGGACGGGTTGCGGGCGGCCCGCTCCAGCGTGTGGAGCACGGTGGACTCGTGCCCGCCCGTGCAGGTGCCACCCATGCTCCGGTCGCGGTCGGCGCGGGTGTCCTCGTCGTCGCAGGCCAGGCACGCGAGCGCGGGGTCGAGCCCCTCGCCGGTGATCAGCGCCGCCAGGGCGGCCGGCGGCACCGACTCGTTGACCGCGGTCGTCATACGGACGTGGGCGTGCGGGTGCGCCGCGAGCCGGGCGGCGAGTTCCGGCTCGGTGGTCCAGATGCCGAGTTCCCCCACCACCTCCACGTCCGGGTCCACCGCGAGGACCTCCAGTACGTCGGGCGGCATGCCGGGCCGGGAGGCGAGCCGCCAGCGGGTCCAGTCCGACGGGTGGTGCGCGAGTGCCCGGGCCCAGTCGGGCGGCCCGGCACCCTCGTCGAGCACGGCCAGGGTCACCTCCGGCCGGTCGAGGGGGTCCATGCCGGCGATGTCGAGCAGCCCCGTCTGCGCGAAACGGATCGCGGCGATCTCGTCGGCGGCGGCCAGCGCCCGCACCTGGTCAGCGGTGAGGTCCGTGCGGTCGCTCAGCGCGGAGGGGAGTTCGTCGTGCGGATCGCTGATCGCGTCCGAGCCGACGAGTCCGACCAGCCGGTCGAGGAGGTCGGCGGGCAGGGCGGGGTTGGCGGCGAGGCCGCGCAGCAGGTGGATCATCGCTGCACCGCCCCGGCCAGGGCCTCGGCGAAGGCCGCCGCGTGCGGATGTGGCCGCCGCCGCGGTGCGAGGACGCCGATGTGCCGTGCGGGGCGCGGCGGTTCGACCCGTAGGACGGACACGGCGCCGGTGCCGGTACTGCCGGCGCCGTAGCCGTCAGCACCGGTCCCCGCCAGCGCCACCTGCGGGATCAGCGCGACGCCGACACCCGCCGCGACGAGCGAGCACGCGAAGAAGTAGTCCGTGGTGGACGCCGCCACCCGCAGGTCGAAGCCGGCCCGTTCGGCGTACCGGCGCAGGTAGGCCTCCGTCTTGAGGCAGCCCAGGACCCAGCGGTCGGAGCCGAGTTCGGTGAGGGTGGCCGATTCGCGCCCCGCGAGCCGGTGGCCGGGCGGCAGGACCAGCGAGAGGGGGTCGTCCGTCAGCGGCAGCCAGTCGAGCCCCGCGTCCGGGCGCAGGGGCAGCGGCCCGTCGAAGTGGTAGGTCAGCGCGAGATCGGCCGCACCCGACCGCACCATCGGCACGGCCTCCTCCGGCTCGGCCTCCCGTACCGTCAGCTCCACCTCGGGATGCGCGGCGACGAACCGGGCGAGCGCCCGCGGCAGCAGGCGCCGGCCCCCGCTCACGAACGTGGCGACCGTCAGCCGGGGCCGCTCGGCGGTGATCCGGTCGATCTCGTGGCGCACCAGGTCGAGCTCGGCGGATATGGTCTCCGCCGCCTCCACCAGGAGCCGCCCCGGCTCGGTGAGGGTGACCCCGCGCGTACTGCGCACCGCGACGGGATGGCCGAGGCCGCGCTCCAGTGCGGCGATCTGCTGCGAGACGGCGGAAGGGGTCAGGAGCAGCGCCCCGGCGGCCTTGTTGAAGCTGCCGTGCTCGGCCACGGCGCGCAGGATGCGCAGCCGCTGCACGTCTATCATCAGTTTCCCTTACGACGCGTTCAGCATTCCGGTGGTTCTGCTGGGGACGCTACAGCGGCAGAGTCGCATTCATGAAGAAGATTCTCGTCATCGGCGGAAGCCGCTACTTCGGCAGGCACCTGGTCACCCTGGAACGGGACGCGGGCAACGAGGTGACCGTCCTCAACCGCGGCTCCGCCGCCCCGCCCCGGGGGGTCGGTCACCTGGTCGCCGACCGCGAGGACGAGGGCCGGCTGCTCGAGACGCTGGGGGAGCGCACCTTCGACGTGGTCTTCGACCAGGTCTGCTACACGCCCCGGCAGGCCGCCCTCGCGCGCCGCGTGTTCGCCGGGCGCACCGGGCGGTACGTCATGACCTCGACGATGGAGGTCTACGATCCCGCCCCGCCCACCCCCGAGGCCCTCGCCTACGCAGAGGGCAAGCGGCGGGCCGAGGCCGTCCTGGCGCGGGAGCCCGCCTTCGGCCATGTCGCGGTCCGTACCGCGCACGTACTCGGCGGCGGCCGGGCGGAGTTCACCGGCCGCCTCGCGCACTACGTGGAGCGGATCGCCGCCGGTACTCCGGTGGCGGTGCACGAAGTCCCGTACGCCACTTCCTTCATCCACCACCACGAGATCGCCCGCTTCCTGTACTGGGCCGGTGAGCGGGACTTCACCGGGACGGTGAACGCCTCCTCGCACGGTGAGCTCGACGTCCTCGGGCTGTCCGGGGCGGTCGGCCGGCAGATCGGGCGGGCGCCGCGCTTCCGGACCGTCGGGCCCGGGTCGTCCGTCGCCTCGCCCTTCTCCTTCGACCGGGCCTACGCGATGGACAACGGGCGGGCCGCCGCGCTCGGTTTCGATTTCGGCCGGGTCACCGACTGGCTGCCGGGCGCCGTCGAGGAGGCGGCCGCCGAGCTCGCCGCGGCGAGGGCCTGACGGTCTCCCGGCCCGGACACGGTGAGGGCTAACGGTCCCCGGCCCGCCGCTCCAGCGGGGTGGCTACTGATGAGTTGCTCACACTGAAGGTGATGCTGCCGGCCCGGTAACGGTCGTCGGACCACTCGATCGGGCGGCCCGTGCGCGTCGCGGAGACGTGCCGCTGACGCAGGAGCGGGCTGCCGCGGCGGATCTCCAGCAGCCGGGCGTCCTCGCTGCCGGCCGGCAGCGCGTCGATGAGGTGCTCGCCGTAGTGGGCGACGATCCCGGAGTCGTTCGCGAGAGCGTCCATCACCGAGCGGCAGTCCTCGGGCATCGCCTCGACCGCCGCCGCGACCCAGTCGGCGTAGGCCGTGCGCTCGACCATCGTCGGCTCCCCGTCGAGCAGTCGCAGCCGCAGCACGGCGAGGATCTCCGTACCGGGCTCCAGGGCGAGGCGGTCTGCCTCCTCCGCGGTGGCCGGGCGGCGGGTGCGCGACAGGAAGCGGCTCGCCGCCCGGTGGCCGAGACCTTCGGCCCACTGGGCGAAACTGTTGAGTTCGCCGAAACTGTGCTTGCGCTCGTGGCGCAGGACGATCCGGCGGGCGCCCTGGCGGGAACCGATCAGCCCGTCGGCGGCGAGCGTCGCCACGGCCTGGCGGACGGTCCCGCGCGAGGCCGACCAGCGTGTGGCCAGATCGCTCTCCGAGGGCAGTTGGGAGCCCACCGGGTACGCGCCGGAGAGGATCGACCGGCGCAGCGCCTCGGCGATCTCCAGATACCGCACCGTAGCCATGCTTTCCTGTCCCCCTCGCGTGGATGTGGCCCCGCCACCTGTGGCCCGCCACCTGCCGCCCGTACGCAAGCCTAGGCCGTACCGAGCGTGAAGATCATCACGAGGGGCCGTCCGTCACGGCCGTATCCGGCCAATTTCGGGTCTTCGTCGAGACGTGCACCGCGGGACAGCCGCCGTTCACCGTCCGTACAGCGGTCCAGGGCGAACTGGAGCCAACTTGTTCAGACAAGTGAACCCCCTCCGTTTGTCTTCGTCTCCGGGAGAGACCGTGCTCAGTTCCTCCGCCCGTCGCGGTGCGGCCGTTCTGCTCAGTGCCGCCGTGCTCACCACGCTCAGTGCGTGCGGCGCCGCACCCGACCAGCCCGCCGGCTCCGCTACCGCCGACGGCAAGAAGACCCAGCCCGGCGCCGCCACCTCGGTCGCCGACTTCGGCGGCCTGGAGGGCCTCGTCGCGGCCGCGGAGAAGGAGGGCACGCTCAACGTCATCGCGCTCCCCGCGGACTGGGCGAACTACGGCGAGATCCAGAAGGCCTTCCAGGCCAAGTACCCCAAGATCAAGATCAGCGCCGAGAACCCGGACGCCTCCAGCGCCGACGAGATAGCGGCCGTCAAGTCCCGCAAGGGCCAGACCCGCGCCCCCGACGTCCTGGACCTGGGCATCGCCTTCGCCCGCAGCGGCGCCGGCGAGAACCTCTTCGCCCCGTACAAGGTCACCGCCTGGGACAAGATCCCCGCCGCCCAGAAGGACGCGGACGCCCGCTGGTACAACGACTACGGCGGCTACGTCTCCATCGGCTGCGACGCCGCCCGCATCCCGAACTGCCCGCAGTCCTTCGCCGACCTGGCCAAGCCCGAGTACAAGGGCAAGGTCGCCCTCAACGGCAACCCGACCAAGTCCGGCTCGGCCTTCGGCGGCGTCTACGCGGCCGCCCTCGCCAACAAGGGCTCCTTCGGCGACATCCAGCCCGGCATCGACTTCTTCGGCCGGCTGAAGAAGAGCGGGAACTTCATCCCCGTCGAGTCCACCCCGGCCACCGTCGAGAAGGGCGAGACGCCCATCTCGATCGACTGGGACTACCTCAACGCCGGCTACGCCGAGCAGTTCAAGGGCAAGGGCGTCGACTGGAAGGTCGCCGTCCCCACCGACGGCGTCTACGCCCAGTACTACTCGCAGGCCATCAACAAGGACGCCCCGCACCCGGCGGCCTCCCGCCTCTGGATGGAGTTCCTGTACGGCACCGAGGGCCAGAACCTGTGGCTGAAGGGCCACGCCCGCCCCGTGCTGCTGCCCGTCATGACCCAGGACGGCACCGTCGACAAGGACGCCGTCACCAAGCTCCCGCAGATCCAGGGAACCCCGACCTTCCCGGCCTCCACCGAGCTGGACAAGGCCAAGGCCACCCTCGCCGAGAAGTGGGACAAGGCCCTCAGCTGATGTCCGCCTCCTCCACCACCCCCCTTTCGAAGGGGACCGCCGGCGGCACCACCCGCCGCCGGCGGCGCGGCCCGCGCACCTGGCTCGCCGCCCTCCCCCTCCTGGCCTTCACCGGGCTCTGCTTCGGCATCCCGCTCGGCGCCATCGCCTTCGGCGCCGTCACCCGCACCGACCCGGTGAGCGGCGCCACCCGGCTGACCGGCGAACACCTGGCGCGATCCCTCCAGGGCCCCTACCTCGGCTCGCTCGTCGGCAGCGTCCAGCTCTCGGCCCTCACCGCACTGGTGGGCGGCGTGCTCGGCGTCCTCGTCGCGCAGGCCGTCGTCACCTCCCGCTCGCAGGCACTGCGCGGCGCGACGCTGACCGCCTCGGGCGTCCTCGCCAACTTCGGCGGGGTCCCGCTCGCCTTCGCGTTCATCGCCACCGTCGGGATCTCCGGAGTCGTCACCCAGCTCGCCGACCTCACCGGTCTCGGCTGGAACCTCTACTCCTTCACCGGCCTCACCGTGGTCTACCTCTACTTCCTGACCCCGCTGATGGTGCTGGTGATCGTCCCCGCCCTGGACGGACTGCGCCCGCAGTGGCGCGAAGCCGCGCAGAACAACGGGGCCGGCGGATGGCAGTTCTGGCGGTACGTCGGCCTGCCCGTCCTCGCGCCCTCCCTGCTCGGCGGGTTCGTGCTGCTCTTCGGTACCGCCTTCGCCGCGCACGCCACGGCCGCCGCCCTCGTCGGCGGCTCCGTCCCGCTGGTCACGCTCAAGATCGCGGACGCCCTGTCCGGGAACGTGCTGACCGGCCAGGAGAACGTGGCGCTGGCCCTCGGGCTCGACATGATCGTGATCGCCGGCCTGGTCATGGCGGTCTACCTGCCCCTCCAGCGACGGAGTGCCCGATGGCTGCGATGACCCCGACGCCCGCCCCGAACGCGCGGAACGCCCCGGACGCGCCGGATGCCGCCGACGCACGGGCCGCCGGTGCCGGTGCCGTGCCGGCACCGGCCGCCCAGCCCCGGGCGGCGCGCCGCCCACGGCCCCGGGTGTGGCGCGGAGCGGTCCTCGCGCTCGCGGGCGCGTACTTCCTCCTCCCGGTGCTCGCCTCCTTCGTCTTCACCGTGCACGTCCCCGGCCAGGGCATCAGCTTCGAGGCGTACACCCAGCTGCTCTCCGCGGACGGATTCACCAGGAGCCTGCTGCTCTCGCTCGGCCTCGCCGCCGCGACCATCGCCCTGACGCTGCTCCTCGCCGTGCCCGCGCTGGTCGCCGTACGCATCGGCTCGCCGCGCCTGCGCCCGGTGGTCGAGGTGATGTGCATGATGCCGCTGGTGGTGCCCCCGATCGCCCTGGTCACCGGCATCACCACGGTGCTGCGCTGGGGCCCGGACCACCTCTCCAGGACCCCGCTCTACCAGACTTTCCTGGCCGTCCAGAACCCGGACTTCCCCTTCGTCCTGGTCCTCGCGTACACGGTCCTCGCGCTGCCGTTCGTCTACCGCTCCCTCGACGCGGGCCTGCGCGCGGTCGACGTCCCGACCCTCGTCGAGGCCGCCCGCAGCTGTGGCGCGAGCTGGCCGTACGTGGTCCTGCGCGTGCTGCTGCCGAACCTGCGGGCCGCCCTCGCCGGAGCCGCCTTCCTCACGCTGGCCCTGGTCCTCGGCGAGTTCACCATCGCCTCGCTGCTCGGCTTCCAGCCCTTCGCCGTGTGGATCGTGTCGATCTCCGGAGCGCACGCCCGCATGTCGGTGGCCGTTTCCGTACTCAGCCTCCTCATCACCTGGCTGCTGCTGCTCCTCCTCTCCCGGGCCGGCACCGCCCCAGCCACCGCCTCGCCCGGGTCCACCCGTCGTCCCCGCATCTCCCGCACCTCCCGCACCTCCCGCATCTCCGGCAAGGAGTCCTGACCCGCATGTCCCTCACCCTTCCCGAGGCCAGGAAGCCCGCGGAAAGCGAAGCGGCCCCCGCCGGAGCCCGCGTCGAATTCCGCGGCCTGCGCCGCGCGTTCGGCTCCACCGTCGCCCTCGACGGACTCGACCTCACCATCGAGCCCGGCGAACTCGTCGCCCTCCTCGGCCCGTCGGGCTGCGGCAAGACCACCGCCCTGCGCGTGGTCGCCGGCTTCGAACAGCCCGACTCCGGCGAAGTCCTGCTCGACGGGGAGGACATCACCCGGGTCCCGGCCAACCGCCGCGATGCCGGGATGGTGTTCCAGTCGTACAGCCTCTTCCCCAACCTCAACGCCCGCGACAACGTCGCCTTCGGCCTGCGCGTGCGCAAGGTCGGCGCCGCCGCGCGCCGCGAGCGCGCCGCCGAACTGCTCGACCTGGTCGGCCTGCCGGACCACGGCGACCGCTACCCGCACCAGATGTCCGGCGGCCAGCAGCAGCGCGTCGCGCTCGCCCGCGCCCTGGCCCTGCGCCCCCGCGTCCTGCTGCTCGACGAGCCGCTCTCCGCGCTCGACGCGAAGGTACGGGCCAGCCTGCGCGAGGAGATCCGCCGGCTCCAGCTGTCACTGGGCATCACCACCGTCTTCGTCACGCACGACCAGGAGGAGGCCCTGTCCATGGCCGACCGGGTCGCCGTGCTCAACGCGGGCCGCCTGGAACAGTGCGCCGCCCCCGCCGAGCTGTACGAGCGGCCCGCGACGCCCTTCGTCGCCGAGTTCGTGGGCACCATGAACCGGCTCCGCGGACGGCTGGCCGACTCCGGGACGGTGGAGGTGGCCGGCTCCCGGCTGCCCGTGGACGGCCCGGTGCCCTCGACCCGGGACGTCGAGGTCCTCGTACGCCCCGAGAACATCACGGTGGCGGCGGACCCGCAGGGCACGGCCACCGTGGTGTCGGCCTCGTTCTTCGGGTCGGTGACCCGGCTCCACCTGGATCTGCCCGACGGCACCCGGATCAAGGCCGACCTGCCCTCGCGCGACGCGGGGACCCTCGTGCCGGGGGCGCGGGCGGCGATGGCACTGGCGCGGCGGCCCGTCCTCGTCGTCGCGGGAACCGCGGCCTCCGCCGCCACCGCCACGGCAACCGCGGGGAGCGGCTCATGACCGAACTCGCCGCCGTCCTCTTCGACATGGACGGCACCCTCGTCGACACCGAGGTCCTGTGGTGGCGGACCACCGAGGAGATCGCGGCGGGGCTCGGGTACGAGCTGACCGCCGCCGACGCGCCCGAAGTGGTCGGCCGGGCGGTGGAGGACACCGCCGCGCACCTCGTACGCGTCGCCCGTACCGGGGACACCGCCGAGGTGGCGCTGACCCTGACCGAAAGTTTCTTCCAGCGGGTCGAGGAGGGCGCGCCGATGCGGCCCGGGGCGCAGCGGCTGCTGACCGCCCTCGAGGCGGCGGGCCTGCCGTTCGCTCTGGTCAGCGCCTCGCCGCGGGTGGTCGTGGACTCGGTGGTCGGCGGCTCGCTGGCCCATGTCCCCTTCGCCTTCACCCTGTCCGCCGACGACACCGCCCTGACGAAGCCGCACCCCGACCCCTACAGGGAGGCAGCGCAGCGGCTGGGCGCGGCCCCGGAGGCGTGCGTGGCGGTGGAGGACTCCCCGGACGGCGCGGCCTCGGCGGAGGCGGCCGGTTGCGGGGTCCTGGTCGTCCCGTCCCTGCTGCCGGTGCCCGCGTCCCCGGTACGCACCTTCGCGCCCTCCCTCACCGAGGTGACCCCGGCCACTCTCCGGGCCTGCCTCGCGCCGGCCGCGAAGGCCTGAGGGGGCGGCCGTGTCCGGCGGGTCCGCCGGCTGACGGGCCCGCCGTGTCTGAAGTGCCGGCCGTTCCTGGCGGGCCCGCCGGCCCTCAGAGCCGGCCGTTCCAGGCGGGCCCGCCGCTCCCGCCGGGCTTCCGGTGGCGGCCGGACGGCGCTCCACCGGCTCCCTGCCAGTGGCTCGGTGACGGCCCGTAGCCCATCAGCGCCACCGGGCGGCGGGCCGGGTCCAGTCGGAGCAGCAGTTCGCGCATCCGGTCCCCGGTCGGGGAGGCGCAGCCCTGGGCGGGGCGGGGCGGGGCGGGGCCAGTCCCGGGGTGTCCGGCCGGGCTCGCGGCTGCACGCGATCGCCACGACGCGGTGTGCGCCGGGCGCTTGGAAGACCGGCAGGACCGGCAGGACGGTCAGTACCCCTGGACCGTCAGGTCGAGAAGGCGCAGGATCCCGTCCGCGTAGGCCGCCGACACGGAGCCCGGGCGCCCGGTCGCCGTGTCACGGAGGCTCGGCAGGGCGGCGCGGATGTGCGCGGCGCACTGGCCGTACAGGCCCGCCTCGTGCGAGCTCCCGTCGTCCTCGGCGCCGAGCAGCCGCAGCAGCGCCCAGAGCAGCGCCTCGCGGGTCGCCTGCCGGGGCGGGCCGGCGGACCACACGGCCATCAGGACACCGCACACCGCCGGGGCCGGCCCGCGCAGCCGCCCCAGATGGAAGGCGTGGCCCTCCAGCGCGTGGAACGCGGCCGGGTGGCCCTCGGCCGCGTCCCACAACGCATCCACGAGATGTCCCGCCGGTCGGCCGCAGCCGCAGTCGACGGAGTCCCAGTGGTGCCGCGCGATCTCCCGGCCCACCGTGTCGGGCACCAGCGGGCTGCGGCGCGGCTGCTTGTCCGTCCGCTTCGCGGTCTGCTTCTCCGTGGCTCTCACGGGAGAATTATGGGATCAGGCCGACGGACGGTCCAGAGCCGCCCCCCGCGGTGCGGGCGGAGCGGGCGATCGGTCGGTCAGTGGCCGGAATGCGGCCGGTGTGGCTCCCGTCGGGCTCCGGTCGTCGGGAGCCCTGGCAGGCGGTCGATCACCGGGGCGCCGGCGGGCCGATCAGCGGTCATCGGGATGTCAGTGGCCGTGACCCTGGCAGCCGCAGCCCTTCGCCGCGCCGCGCGGCAGACCCTCCGTGAACTCGCTCTGCGAGAAGACGGCCAGGACCGTGGCCGGCTCGGTGCCGTGGTTGGCCAGGGTGATCACCTTGCCGGCCGGCAGCATCGCGAAGCTGCCCGGGGTCACCGTCTTGGCGCCGCACCCGCACGAGGCCTCGACGGTGCCGGCGACCCCCGTGAGCAGCAGCTCCGACGCGCCGTGCGCGTGGGCCGGGATCGTGCCGCCGGCCGGCACCTGGATCCGTACGGCCGCGAGGTCGCGGAACGGCCCGCCCTCGGGGTCGAGGCGCAGCACCGGACGGCCGGCGGTGTCGGGGGTGGTGTCGATGATCATGCCGAACATGGGTGGTTCCTCTGCGGATCGGAGTGCGGCCTCGCCGGGGGTGGCCCGGCGGAGCCGCAGGGGCGGAGCACGACCTGGGGCCGGCCGGGGCGGGACCACGCCGGGCCGCCGGTCATTTCGGTCATGGTCCGAATTTAGGCGACGCGCATCGTCTAAAACCGGGGCGGAACGTCCCGACCTGCCGGGTCTTTCGCCGCTGTCGGGCCGTGGCAGGCTGGGGCCCGTGAACGAGGCACCGAGCGACCCGGAACGCAGGACACCGCTCTACCGGAAGGTCGCCGGGGACCTGCGGACCGCCATCACCGCGGGCGAGTACGGCTCGGGCGCACGACTGCCCGCCGAGGACGAACTCGCCCGCCGCTACGGCGTCTCTCGGGGTACGGTCCGTCAGGCGCTCGCCGCACTGCGCACCGACGGGCTGATCACCTCGCGGCGCGGCACCCGCCGGGTCGTGCTCGGCGGCGGACCGCGCGAGTCCGGGGGCGTCGCGGAGCTCCGCAGCTTCACCCGGTGGGCCCGCTCGCTGGGCGAGGAACCCGGCGGGAGGACCGTGACCGTGGAGCCGGGCGGAGCCGACGCCGAGGAGGCGGAACAGCTACGGATCGACGCGGGCGCCCCCGTCCGCCGCGTGCTGCGGCTGCGCACCCTGTCCGGGGCCCCGGTGATGGTGGAGCGCACGACGTACCCCGAGGCGGTCGGTGCCCTGGTCGCGGCCATGCCGCTGGACACGATCTCGTACTCCGAGCAACTCGCTCTGCACGGAGTCCTGTTCACCGACGCCCACCACACCATCGACATCGCGGCGGCGGACGCGCGGGACGTGGAGCTGCTGGGCTGCCGGGCCGGCGAGGCGCTGCTGCGCGAGCGGCGCCGGTGCACCGACCCGGCAGGCGTGCCGGTGGAGTGGTCGCAGGACCGTTACCTGCCGGGCACGGTGGCCTTCACGGTGCACACGACGGCCGCCAGCGCGCTGGGCCGCCTGCTCACTCCCTGAGCAGCAGCCCCTCCAGCAGCGGCCGGAAGTGGTCGAAGCCCGCAGTGGCCAGCCCGGGATCCTTGGCCTGCTCGTCCCAGCGCCGTACGGCCACCGCGTCGGCCGCACCCGGCAGCGCCTCGAAGGCGCGGGCCTGGGCGGCGCTCATCGGGCCGCCCTGGACGCGCAGGGTGTGCACGGAGGCCTTGGAGAGCAGGTCGAAGTAGCCGGGCTCGGTCGTGCACAGGTAGCGCTTGGCGGCCACGTGCAGGCGGACCGGCTCGGTCACCTCCGGCCCGAACCACTGGCCGAGCCAGTCCGCCCCCGTGTGGCTGTGGCGGTTGTCCAGGCCGCCGTCCATGAGGTCGCGCCCGGTCACGGTCCCGTGGAAGTGCCCGATGTCGTGCAGCAGCGCGGCCGCCACCAGGTGGGCTGGGGCCCCGGCGGCCTCGGCGAGGGCGCCGGCCTGGAGCATGTGCCCGGCCTGCGTGACGGCCTCGCCGAAGTATTCGGCGAGGCCGTCACCCTCGAAGAGGAGGGCCAACGCGTCGATCGGGCCGACGGCGGCGGTGCTTGTGCCTGCGTTTGCGTTTGCGCTCGTGCCGGAGGTCCTCACGCGGAGGCTCCTTCGCGGCGCAGCACGGCAAGGGTGGACAGCAGCCCGTCGACATCGGCGTACGTCCCCTGGAGGTGACGTCCGCCCGATTCGGCGAAGGCGGTACGGGCGTGCAGCAGACGGGTGTTGTCGAAGACCACGCAGTCCCCGGGTGTGAGCCTGAAGTCGAGCCGGAGCGCCGGCCGTTCCAGCAGCTCGCCGAAGAGCCGGTAGGCGGCGTAGAACTCCTCCAGCACGCCGGCCGGTTGGTGCAGGGTGGAGATGGACCGGTTGTTGAAGCGGACCTCGCGGACGCGCCCGAGCGGGTCCAGGCCGATCAGCGGCCGGTGGGCCCGCAGTTCGCAGCGCGCGTCGGCGAAGACGAACTCGACGGGCATCCGGGACAGCACCTCGAAGGCCGCGGGCTCCCGCTCGCGCAGCAGCGCTGCGGCGTGGAAGCCGTCGACCAGGCCGGAGTCGCCGCCCCGGGCCTCGTTGCGCAGGCAGTGCAGCAGCTGCAGGGTCGGTACCGGGTCCCGGTAGGGGTTGTCGGTGTGCGGGGTGATCCGCGCACCCGTGAACGCCAGGTTGCTGGGCTCGGCCTCGACGCGGACCTCGAAGAGCTCGCCGTAGTTCGTCTCGCGGACGAAGCCGAAGGTGCGCGCCACGTCCAGCACCATCCGGTCCCGGCAGGGCACGTCCCGCAGCAGGACGAACCCCAGCCGGACCACGCTGTCCAGGGCCCGCTCGCGGACCTCGGGGGAGCCGATGTACGCGTCCCAGCCGGCCTCCGGGACCCGCCCGTCCAGATCCGCCGCGGCCCACAGCTCCTTGTCGGCCTCCGTCCGGCCGTCCCCGGCCCGGCGGTACGCCGGTCCGCCGGGGCCGTGCGCGTCCAGCCAGCCGGCGGCGTACACGGAACGGTGGCCGTCCGGCCGCCACACCACCTCCCAGCCGGGTCCGCCGTCGGCGGCGGACGCCTCGCGCACGGAGCCGACGGCCAGCCCGGCGGGCAGCTCGGTGATCTGGAACAGCTTCTGGCCGGTGCGCGGGTCGCGGCACTCCGCGCAGGGGCAGTTGTCGCGCAGCCAGGGCGCGGGCGGGCGGGTGATCGCCGTCGGGGACATCGTGGCTCCTACCATCCGGGAAAGTTGTATATACAACTCTGGCCCTCCGTAGCGTGACAGGACCGGATGACCGGCAGATGGCGAGCAGGTGGCCGGAACCGGATCGCCGCTTCCGCCGTCTGAGACCGCGGGCGGACGGGCCGGAGGTTCCGCGAGCGGCTGTGGGGAAGAGCGCGGGAAGGCGTGGGGAACGGCGTGGGCAACGGTGTGCGGAAGCGTGCGGGCAGCGGCGCGGACGGCGGTACGGGCTCGGGCGTAGCCGTGGACGAGGGTGCCGCCAAGGCCGTGCGGGCGGGCTCGGATGTGCGGCGAAGGATCGCGGTACTGCTGTTCGCGCTGCTCGCGACCCAGTTGGGTTCCCTGGTCAGCCCGGCCTACGCCTGCGGCTGCGGGGCGATGATCCCGGACGGCGTCTCCCGGATGGGGGTCGCCCGGGAAACCTCCGTGGTGCGCTGGGACGGCCGGACCGAGCAGATGGCGATGCGGTTCACGGTCGGCGGCGACGCCAAGCGGGCCGCGTGGATCATGCCAGTGCCGGGGCGGGCCGCGGTGCGCCTCGGCGACCCCGGTCTGTTCTCGCAGCTGGTGGACCTGACCGGGCCCGAATACCGGACCCGGCACTACTTCTGGCCCCGCCGCGGCGACTGGCCCTTCGACTCGGGCAGCCGGGACACGGCCGGAGCGACGCCGCCCGGCAGCGGGGAGGCGGGGGTCGGCGTCGTCGGCCGCGAGCGGCTCGGCGACTTCGACGTCGCCCGGCTCACGGCGACCGACCCCGACGCACTGGGCGACTGGCTGGAGACCAACGGCTTCAAGCTCCCCGACGGCCTCACCGCGGACCTGAAGCCGTACGTGGACCAGCGCTGGGAGTACGTCGCTGTACGCCTCGTCCCCCGGGAGGCGGGCGGCGCCCTGCGCGGCACCCTGGACCCGCTCCTGATCCGCTTCGAGAGCGACCGGCTCGTCTACCCGATGCGGCTGTCCCGGCGGGCCGGGAGCGCCCAGTCCCTGGGCCTGTACGTACTGGCCGACCACCGCATGGAGCCCGCCTCCGCGATCGGCGGCGACACCCCCGAGGTGACCTTCGCCGGGCGGATCACCCCGACGGGACAGGTCGCCGAGTTCGCGGGTGCGGCGCCGGTGTTCCTGACGGCGATCGATCAGAGCTTCCCGGTCCCGTCCCGCATCGACGGCGACCACGAGCTGCGCGCCGCCGCGGGCGACACCCCGTACCGGCGGGTCGAGTACACCGACGAGCTCCGCACGGCCGGCGGCATCCCGGTCTGGATCCTGACGGTCGCGGGCGCGCTCGGGGTGGCCGTGGTGGCGGCCCTGGCCGTCCTGCGGCTGCGACGCCGGGGCCGGGCTCCGTCGGTGGACGGCCGGCGCGGGTAGCCCGGAAGGGCGGGGGAGGCGCCGCCAGGGCCGCTGCCCCGCCCTGGAAGCTGTCCGTGCCGCTCAGCGGGCAGCGGACCGCGGCGAGCGAGGGCCCTGCCGGCGCGGGCGCGGGCGCTCCGCCTCGCGGGTCAGCGCCGGGGCGCAGAGCCACCACGCCAGCAGGCCGGTACCGGCGCCGGCCACCGCTCCGGCTGCGGTGTCGCTGAGCCAGTGCGCGTGCAGCCAGGTCCGGCTCCACATCATCGCCAGCGTGAACAACGCGCCGCCCGCCCACCAGGCCCGGCGCCGGGCGGCCGGGACGAGGAGCGCCCCGACGAGGACGACCAGGAGCGCCGCACCGGCCGCGTGTCCCGAGGGGAAGGAACCGTGGTCGACCCGGACCAGCGGATCCGCCGGGCGCGGCCGGTCCACCAGGTGCTTGAGGCTCTGGACGACGAGCATGTTGCCGGCCATGTACGCGGCGAAGAGGAAGCCCGCCGACACCCAGCGTCGCCGGACGACCAGGAGGAGCAGCAGGGCGAGCGGGACGACGGAGCCCAGGGGGCCGCCGAACCAGTTCAGCCCGGCGGCGACCGCGGAGGGGAAGCCTTCGTGCGGTCCGCCCATCCACGTCAGCCAGCGGTCGTCGAAGTCCTGGAAGGGCGGGCGGGTCACGTCCTGGCGGACGACGAGCGCGAGTACGGCGGCGGATCCGAGCAGTCCGGCTCCGAGGGCCAGCATGCCGGTACTCCGGCGGACCCCGGCCGGTAGGGGCGCGGGCGCGTCGGGTCTGGCGGGCGGGGAGACGGGGATGGTGGACATGGCTGTGCCTCTCGCGGCTCGGGGAGGTGAGGGGTGCGGGAATGAGGGGGTGCGGAGTGAGGGGGTGCGGGAATGAGGGGGTGCGGGAATGAGAGGGGTGCGGGAGTGAATGAGGGCGGCCGGAATCGCGCCCCGGGAGCAGGAACGCATCCCTGATTACACGTGTAATCAGGGACTGTAGCGACGCGCTCGCGCCCACCACAAGCCCCGGCCTGCGGATTTCCCCTCAAGGACCGCCCGGCGGCGGGGGCGGTCCGCAGAGCCGGAACCGTCCCCGCGCGGCCCCTGCGGCCCCTACCGTCCCCGCGCGGCTCCCGGCCGGATGACCGTGACTCCGCGGCCGGGCGCCGTGCCCATCGCGGCCAGCGCGTCCGGCGCCGCGTCCAGCGGGATCGTGTCCGTGACCAGCAGGTCCGGCCGCAGGTCCCCGGAGCGGACCAGCTCCATCATCGGCGGATACGCGTGCGCCGCCATGCCGTGGCTGCCGAGGATCTCCAGCTCCCACCCGATGACCCGCTCCATCGGGAGCGTCGCGGCCCCCTGCGCGGCCGGCAGCAGCCCGACCTGGACGTGCCGCCCGCGCCTGCGCAGCCCGGACACCGAGGCCGCCGCCGTCGCCGCGGACCCCAGGGCGTCGAGCGACAGATGTGCTCCGCCGTGCGTCAACTCCCGTACGGTCCCGGCGGCGTCGCCCCGCGCCGGATCCACGCAGTGCGAGGCTCCGAACGCCGCCGCCAGCTCCAGCGCCGCCGGTGAGGTGTCCACGGCCACCACCCGGGCCCCCGCCGCCACCGCGATCATCACGGCCGACAGCCCCACACCGCCGCAGCCGTGCACGGCGACCCACTCGCCCGGGGCCACCCGTCCCCGCGCGACGACCGCCCGGAAGGCCGTCGCGAACCGGCACCCCAGCGCGGCCGCCGTGTCGTACGAGAGCTCCTCGGGCACGGCCACCAGGTTCACGTCGGCGTGGTCCAGTGCCACGTACTCGGCGAAGGATCCCCAGTGTGTGAATCCCGGCTGCGTCTGGCGGGCGCACACCTGGTGCTGTCCGGCGGCGCACTCGGGGCAACGGCCGCACGCGCAGACGAACGGGACCGTCACCCGGTCCCCCGTACGCCAGTCGGCGACCCGGGAGCCCACCGCCACGACCACACCGGCCAGTTCGTGGCCCGGCACGTGCGGGAGCCTGACGCCGGGGTCGTGTCCGGCCCACGCGTGCCAGTCACTTCGGCACAGCCCGGTCGCCTCCACCCGCACCACGACCCCGCCGGCGGCCGGAACCGGATCGGCCACGTCCCGTACCTCGGCCCGCTCCCCGTACCGCTCGAAGACCACGGCGCGCACACCGACCACCTCCACCCGCTCGGCGCCCGACCCGATCGACGCGCGCGACCCGCTGGATCCGCTTGTCCGCCCCGGGCCCGGATGCGAAGCTGCGGTGACCACCACACACCATCAGGGGGACCCCATGACCCGCAAGCGCGCCGCGGCCGCCGCCGTATCCGTCCTGCTCGCCCTCACCGTGACCGCGCTCGGCGCGAGCTCCCAGGCCTACGCGGCTGCGGGGGACAAGAAGGTCGAGGTCATCAAGTAGCGGGAGCGGGCGCCGAGGGCGGTGATCTCCGTCCGCCCACGACCGCCCGGCTGAGGTCCTAGCCCTTGGCGCGCCGCAGGGTGAGTTCCGCGAGGGCCTCGGGGGCGCCCGGCTGTTCGCGGATGCCGGGGAAGGCGTTGATGTCCACGATCAGCGGGGCGCCGTCGGCCGTGGCGATGATGTCCACGCCGTAGACGTCCAGGGAGAACACCTCGCCGACCTGGCGGGTCAGGTCGGCCCAGCCCGCCGGGAGCCGGGGCAGCGGTAGGGTCGGGCCGCGTCCCTCCGGGGAGAGTTCGGAACGGCGCAGCGCGGCGAAGACCTGGTCGCCGATCGCCCACAGTTTGTGGTCCCAGCCGTTGTTCGCGGCGAAGTCCTGCACCACCACCGGCTCGTCGGGCCAGCGGTCCGCCAACTCCCGCAGCTCCGCGTCTGCGTCGACCCGGGCCACGAGGTCCTCGCGGCGGCTGTGCCGGCTCTTGACGACCACGGGGGAGTCCACGGTCACCGCGGCCGCCCACCCCGCGAGCGCGTCGAAGGTGCGGGTCCCCGCGAACGGCAGCCCGGCCCGGACCGCCAGCTCCGCCATCAGGGTCCGGTCCTGGCAGAGCGTGGTCGCCGCGGCCGAGTTCACCACCGGAGCCCCGCGCCGCTCCAGCCGCCGGGCCAGGTCCAGCCCGCGCGGGGTGTGCGCCTTGAGCAGGTATACGTCGGCCGGTGCGCCGCAGGCTCCGTCCGCCGCGCCCGGATCCAGCAGCTCCACCCCGTGCCCGGCGGCCCGCATCAGGCCGGCGGCCGCCGAGAGCAGCGGATGCCCGGGGTTGTCCGTGATCAGGCCGATCCTCATACAGGGTCTCCCGCCGTGGGGCCCGTCGAAGCCGTCGACGCCGTGGAAGTGGTCGAAGGGCCTACGGACGTCGCCGTCGCCGTCGCCGTGGCCTGGACCGGGATCGACACCGCCGGCCCCGCCCCGCGGTGGGCATGGGTGGTACCCGTCCCGCCGGCACCACCCGTACCGCCGTCCCGCGCGAGGTCCAGGACCGCGCGGGCCACTCGGGCAGCCGCGTCCGGGACCTGGCGGAAGCTCGGGAAGTCGTTCACGTCCACGACCACCGGCCCGTCCGGGCCCAGCAGTACGTCCACTCCGTACAGGTCGAGCCCGTAGACCGCCCCGACCCGCGCGCCGATCTCCGCGATCTCGGCGGACAGCGGGACGAGCCGCTCCGGGACCGGGGTGTCCGGGTGCAGGGGGGAGCGGCGCTCGGTGGCGAAGAGCTCGCCGCCGACCGCGTAGACCTTGATGTCGGTGCCCGGGTTCGGTACGTACGGCTGGGCGATGAGCATGCCCTCGCCGGACAGTTCGGGGAGCATCGCGGCGAGCCGGCACGGCGAGGACACCAGGTGCACGGCCCGGCCCGAGCTGCCGTCGGCGGGCTTGACGACCAGCGGGTACTCCGAGTCCGGGATCTCCATGAGCAGTTCCGGCCGGGCGGCGGCGTACGTCGGCGGCAGCGGTAGCCCGCGGTCCCGGCCGATGGCGGCGGCCAGCGCCTTGTCCCGTACGCCCCGGATCGAGCGGGCGTCGTTGACCGTGGTGGTCCCGGCCGCGGCGGCGGCTTCGAGCAGGGTGAGCCCCGGCCCGCCCGAGACGGTCTTGAGTACCCAGGCGTCATGGGCGCCGGCGTCGACCGCCTCGCTCATCCGCAGCAGTGAACCGCCCGGCCGCAGCACATCCACCCGGTGGCCCCAAGCCTTCAACTGCCGGACCACCTCGTTCGGCATTCCGTCGTGGCGGTAATGCTCCTCCACCAGGAAGCAGAGCCTCATGGACCTTCCCCATATTCCCCGGACGTCCGCCGATCCCGTCCGGCGAGTTGTGACGTCACAGGATGTCATGGAGCACAATGTGATGATCGGTCCGTCCGAGGCCGTCCGAGGCCGTCGGCCGTGCCGGCTCCGCCCCCTGTAGCCGGCCCTACTGCGTCGTCGCAGCGAACGCCGCGTCCCTGACCTCCACTTCCGGATGCCGGCGCAGTTCGCGCAGGAGCTCCCGCCACTGCGGCGGCCAGCCGTGGAGCCGGCCGATGCCGTCGGTCAGGGCGGCGGCGAACAGGCCGGACACGGCGCCGCCGTCCGAGGCGAGGGCGCGTACGGTTTCCAGCGCGCTGCCGGGGTCCGGCAGCGGGTCCCCGTAGCCGTACCGGGACTTCAGCTGCGCGGCGGTGGCGTGCGCCAGGCCGGGCCGGCCGTCGTGGGCGGCGACCAGGTCCCGCAGTGCCGACCGCGGGGCCGCCGGGTCGGAGGGCTCCGCCCGCAGGTCGAGGGCCCGCAGCAGCAGGTTCACCCGGGCCTCGATCAGCAGGGGTTCGCCGGCCAGTTGGCGAAGCACCGCCCCGCGCACGGCCGGGAGATCGCCCAGTTCCCTCGCGTGGACCAGCAGTTCCCGCAGCCGCCGCAGGGCCGGCCGGTCGCGCTCCGCCTCCGCGTCCGGTTCCTCACCGGACCGCACGGTACGGAGCAGCTCCGCCACCGCCCGGTGGAACTGGCTTCCGGGTTCCGCGCCGCCCGCCGGGTGGGGCAGCCCGGACGCCGCTGTGTCGGCCAGGGCCGAGGCGGCCCGCTGCCCGCCGACGCGCGAAGAGAGGTCGCAGACCGCCAGCCGCAGGGTGTCCGCGGCCTCGGGCGCGTAGGTCACCCACTTCGGCAGGCAGTAGTAGTACGAGAGCGCGCCCTCGTCCGATTCGGCGCCCACCTCGATCGCGGCCGCCACGAGGCGGGCGTAGCGCGGCCGGTGCGGCAGGGGCACGTCCAGCACGTCGGTGAGGACGAGCACGAAACGGCTCTCCGCGGATCCCCGGACGGCGGCCTCCAGCAGCTCCCAGGCCGCCGCCGCGGGCAGCAGCCCGACGGCGAGCCGCATCGCCGTGGCCTTGAGGTCCCGGTGGGCCGCGGGGTAGCGCCCGATCCGGCCCAGCAGCTCGGCCGCGAGCTGGGGCGGCAGCAGCCGGGCCGCCAGCCGGGCGGCCTCCCTGCGGCTGGTCACCTTCACCTCCCGGTCCGGGTCGAGCAGTTCGGTGAGCCGCCCGGCGAGTACGGAGGGCGGGGTGGCGGCCGCCGCCCGCCCGGCGGCGTAGAGCGCGACCCGGGCACGGTCGTCACCGCTGTGCGCGAGCAGGTCGTCCAGGGCCGCCGCGGGCTCGACGGTCCGCGCCGCCGCCAGCGCCGACTCGGACAGCAGGACGTCCGAGGAGTGCGCGTACTCCCGTACGAGGTCCAGCCCGTGGTCGGGGATCAGCGCCGCCTCGCGGACCAGCGACGCCCGGCTGTACAGCGGCCCGGGGTCGTCGCGGACGGCGGACGCCGCGAGGCGGGCCGCCGCCTCCTGCTGGCGCGGCAGCCACCGGGAGGCCTGGGCGAAGTCCGGCAGCGGACGGGCGGAGCCCTCGCGCAGGAACCGTCCGTAGGGCGGGTGCTCGGCGAGCAGGACGTCGAGCAGGTCGGTGCGGTGCCGGGACAGGACCTCCCGCACGCGCCTCAGCGCGACCGCCGACGGCTCCCGGGCCAGCAGCTCCACCGCCCGCTCCTCGCGGGTCGCGGGGTCGGACAGCCAGGCGTTCGCGAGTGCCGGGAGCGTCTCGTCCTCGCACCGCCGAAGCGCGTCCGAGAGCATCAGCTGGAGCTCGGGCAGGCGGCCGGAATCGGTGTCGAGGAAGCCGGCGAGCTTGACCAGCGGGCCGAAGTCGCCCTTCTCGGCGGCCCGGTCGGCCCACGGGCGCAGCGCCGCGAACACCTCGGGCTGCCTTCCTCGCCGCACGGGCCACTCGTACCCGCCGAGCATGGCCCCACCGGTGTGATCGACGAGGTGGCACAGGCCGCGCAGTGCCCAGTCGAGTGGACCGGGCCCCGCGGCGGGCTCCGCGAGCACGGCGAGGACCAGGCTCCGCACGGCGTCCCGCGTGGCGTAGGAGGTGTCCCGGGCCTGGAGGGCGTCCAGGACGATCGTGTCCAGGTGACCCGGGGACGTCGGGGAGTCCAGCAGGGCGGGGGGCAGGTCCACCAGCTCCGCGAGTACGGCGGAGCGTACGGCGTCGCGCTCGTTGCGCAGCCTGCGCGCGATGAGGGCGAGGACCTCGGCCACCGCTCCGGGGTCGCCTGAGCGGCCCGCGTTGTCGAGGAGCATGACCCAGGCGTCCGCGCGCAGCTCGGCGTCGGAGCTCGCGCAGGCGGCCAGGATCTCGGGGCGCGCCTCGGCCACCGGGAGGCAGACGAGGGCGGCGGGCAGCTGCCCGGGCGCCAGCCCGTCGGCGCGCTCGCGGGCCACGGCGAGGCGTACCTCAGTGTGGCGCCGCGCGGGCGGGAGGAGGTCCAACAGCGGGTACACGCCGGTGGCCGGACTCCCCGTGGAGGGTAGGAGGCCCTGCGTCAGCCCGTCGTAGAAGGCCTCGCGGCGGGCCGGCGGCAGGGCCTTGAACAGGGCGGCCAGCACCTGCGGACGGGGCCGCAGCCAGCGCCGTCCGAGGCGGGGCAGCGAGGGCGGGTCGGCTTGCGCGAGGCGGCGCAGCACGGAGGGGGCCGGAGCGGGTTCGTGCCGCCGCGGCTCGCGCGCCGGATCGGCCAGCCACCGTACGAGGCGTTCGGCGTCGGCGGCGGCGAACAGCCCGAACCGGTCCCGTAGGGCGGGCCCCACCGCGCCCGGACTGTGGCGTTCCAGCAGGCCGAGCACGCGCAGCGGTTCGGCGGGGGCGGCGGCGGCCAGCCCGGGAGCGCGGCGTGCCCACCAGGAGTCCCGCAGTGCGGCGGGGAGCGCGGCGAGCTCGGCGTCCGCCTGGTCGAGCACCGGTCCGGGGTGGTGCAGGGCCAGGCGGACCCAGTCGGTCACGGAGTCGGCGAGTTCCGGCAGCAGCCGGGCCACCGCCTCGGGCCCGCAGGCGGGCAGCAGGACCGCGGCCTCGCCGTCGCCCCACTGGCTGCGCAGCCGGGGCAGGAGGGCTTCGGCGAGCGCCGTGCGTCCGCCGCGCCGGACGGTCCGCGAGAGCTGCCCGCGGACCTCGGCGGAGGCGTCGGCGTAGGCCGCGGCGATCGCCTCGTCGGGCACCGGCAGGGCGCGGGCGGCCCGCAGGGCGTAGCCGCGGACCACCGGGTCGGGGTCGGCGAGCCGGGCGGAGAGGTACTCGGTGCGCCGCCCGGCGAACGCGGCGAGGGCCGCCAGCCTCCGCTCGTACCGTCCCAGGCCGTCCAGTTCGGCCAGTACGGCCTCCAGCTCGCCGGTGGCCGCCAGGTCCCGGGCGGTGGTGGCGGCGAGGCGCAGCCGGGCCTGGTGGGGGAGCGGTTCGAGCGAGGCGAGCAGCTGTTCGGTGAGGCGAGACATGGGGCCAGTGTGCTTGGAAGTGCGGTCGGGATGAAACGGGTTTCGGGCCCTCGGGGCGCTGGTGGATGTTCGAACTTTCATGGGCGCAAAACGTAGGAGAAAGGCACTTAATGGTCATCAGTGATGTGAAAACTTGTCAGACGCTGTCCAAAAGGATCAACAACTCTCCTATAGTGATGCCTCGTTGCCAGGAACCTTCTCCTCCATTTACGCCCGGTATGAGGCTTTGATTGATGACGGCGTCGCCCTCCCCCCTTCGCCCCTCCGCGCTGGCCCTGCTGATCACCGCAGTGGCCGGTGGCGCGCTCTCCACGGCGGCGGTGGCCGCGGCCCCGTCGTCCATCGGCACCCCCCTCGCCTGGTTCTCCGGCGCGGGTGTGCTGCTGCTCGCGGTCGCGGCCTTCGCCGTGACCTGGTCCGCGCGCACGGCCAGGATCCAGCGCGGCCGGATATCCGGCCTCACCGCTGAACTCGCGGCCCGTGACGGCCACATCGCCCGGCTGATCTCCGACGCGACCCGTGACGCCGCCGCGCACACCGGCGAACGCGCCCGCCTCACCGGCGAACACGCCGCTGCGCTGGAGCACCTCGAGGCCGAACACGCCTCCGTGCTGCGGCAGCTGACGGCCGCGCACACCGCCGAACTCGACGGACTCGCCACCGCCCAGAGCGCCTCCCGTGAGCGGCTCGGCGGGCAACTGCGCCGCGCCGAGTCGGGCCGGGCCGCGGCCATGGCCGCCGCGGCCAACGCCGCGGGCCGGATGCAGGCCCTGGCCACCGGGATGCTCGCAGACCTCCGCGACATGGAACACCGGCACGCCGCCGAGGACGTACTCGGCGACCTGCTCCACCTCGACCACCGCACGGCCCAGGCCGGCCGCCTCGCCGACTCCATCGCCGTCCTGACCGGAGCCCGTTCGGGCCGGCGCTGGGCGAAGCCGATCGTCATGGAGTCGATCCTGCGCGGCGCGATGGGCCGCATCGGCGGCTACCAGCGGGTCAGACTGCACTCCACCAGCGACGCCGCCGTCGCCGGGCACGCCGCCGAGGGCGTCATGCACGCGCTCGCGGAACTCCTCGACAACGCGGCGAACTTCTCGCCGCCGACCGCCGAAGTCCACGTCTACGTGGAGGAAGTGCCGTCAGGGATCGTCATCACCGTCGAGGACAGCGGTCTGGTCATGAGCGAGGTCCAGCTCCGCCGCGCCGAACAGGCCGTCACCGCCGAGTCCCTGGACCTGGCAGGACTGTCCGGAACCCGGCTCGGCCTCGCCGTCGTCGGCCGGCTCGCCCGCAAGCACGGGCTGACCGTCTCCTTCCGGCCCTCCGCGCGCGGAGGCACGGGCGCACTGATGATGCTCCCGCAGGACCTGATCAGCCGCACGGCCGCCGACGCCCTCGCACCGCCTCCCGCGATCCCGGCGCAGCCGTCCCCGGGCACGGCGCCCGGGTTCTCCGCCGCGACCGCGCCCGCGGCCCCGCCCACACCGCCGGCGGACGCCGAGCCCGAGGCCGTGCACGACACCGCGGCCGGGCAGCCCGACGCCGCCCGCGCGAAGGACCGTACGCGGGACCCGGACACCGGCGCCGCCGGCGAACCGGACGCCGAACCCACCGGCGAGCACCCGCACTTCGGCGACAGCGGCCTGCCCCAGCGCCGCCGCGGACGGACCCTGGCCGCCGCCCATCCCGAGGGACCGGACACCGCGGGCTCACGTACGGCCGCGGCACCGGCGCCCACCGGGGCGTCCCGGTCGGCCGCGCGCTTCGGCAGCTTCCGCCAGGCGGTCCGCGACGCCGCGGGCCCCGGCGCCGCCGGCCCCGGCGACGAGCAGCAGCCCGAGCACACCCCAGACCTGGAAGGCAATACGCGATCATGACCGGCTTCACCACCGACGAGACGCTCAACTGGCTCCTGGAAGGCCTCCTGGAGCGCACACCGGGTGCCCGCCACGCCCTCGTGCTCTCCCGCGACGGCCTCAAGCTGTGCCGCACGCCCGAGCTCTCCGTCGACCAGGCCGACCAGCTCGCCGCGATCGCCGCCGGCATCCAGAGCCTGTCCCACGGGGCGTCGATCGAGTTCGGCGACGGAACCGGCGGAGTCCGCTCGGCCATGGCCGAGTTCTACGGCGGGATCCTCTTCATCGTCGAGGCGGGCGAGGGCGCCCACCTCGCGCTCGTCGCCACCGAGGAGGCCGACGCCGGCCTCGTCGGCCACAACATGTCCGAACTGGTCGAGCAGCTCGGCGAACACCTCATCGCCAGGCCCCGGGGATGAGCCGCCCCCGGCCTGGCCGGGACGACTCCCCGGACCGGCTCTACACCCTCACCGGTGGCCGCAGCAGCTCCGGGTCCGACGTCTTCGACCTGGTCACCCTGGTCGTCGCCGAATACGACCCGGTGCCCGGGATGCAGTCCGAACACGCGGCGATCCTGCGGATGTGCCAGTTCCCGACGGCCGTCGTGGAGATCGCGGCGGAGCTCGGACTGCCGGTGTCGATCGTCCGGATCCTGCTGGCCGACCTGCTCGGAACCGGACGGATCAGTGCCCGGCACCCCCGTACGGCGAACTCGGCGTACCGCCTTCCCGACCCCGACATCCTGGAGCAGGTGCTCGTTGGACTCCGCAATCTCTGACGCGACGATCCCCGACGCCGCGCGGCCACACACCTCCGAACCGTTCCAGCCCCGCAGGGCACTGCGCAGCACCGCCGACAACGGACTGAAGATCGTCATCGTGGGCGGCTTCGGCGTCGGCAAGACCACCATGGTCCGTTCGGTCAGCGAGATCCGCCCGCTGAACACCGAGGAGACCATGACCAAGGCCGGCGAGGCCGTCGACGACGTCGACGGGATCGCCGGGGTCGCCGGCAAGACCGCCACCACCGTGGCCTTCGACTTCGGGCGCATCACCCTCGACGCCCGCAACGTGCTCTACCTGTTCGGCGCCCCCGGCCAGGAGCGGTTCTGGTTCCTCTGGGACCGGCTCTTCTCCGGCACCCTCGGCGCGGTCGTCCTCGTCGACACCCGGCGCCTGGCCGACTCCTGGTACGCCATCGACCGGCTCGAACACCACGGCACGCCCTTCGTCGTGGCCTGCAACGACTTCGGCGGCCCCGCGCACACCACGGAGCAGATCCGCGCCGCGCTCGACCTGCCGGACGGCGTCCCGCTGGTCTTCTGCGACGCCCGCTCCCGGGAGTCCAGCAAGCACGTCCTGATCTCCCTCGTCCAGCACCTCCAGACGGCCGCCGCGCCCCGCCCCCCGTCCCAGACCCCGGAGCCCACCCCGTGACCTGCCCCGTCGCCCCCGAGCACCAGCCCGTCTTCCTCGGCGGCCCCCGGTTCCAGACCGACCCGGTCGAGCTCTACCGGGAGATGCGCCGCGACCACGGCGCCGTCGCCCCGGTCGTCCTCGACGGCGACGTACCGGCCTGGCTGGTCCTCGGCTACCGCGAGCTGCACCAGGTCACCAGCGACCCGGTGCTCTTCTCCCGGGACTCCGAGCTGTGGAACCAGTGGGACCGGATCCCCGCCGACTGGCCGCTGCTCCCGATGATCGGCCGCAAGCAGCCGTCGATCCTCTACACCGTCGGCGAACGCCACCGGGAGCGGGCCGGCGTCATCTCCGACGCCCTCGAGTCCGTGGACCCCTTCGAACTCAAGGGACACGCCGAGCGGTTCGCGGACGAGCTGATCGACCAGCTGTGCGGCAAGGGATCCTGCGACATCGTCGGCGAATACGCCATGCTGCTGCCCCTGCGCGTCCTCGCCCGCCTCTACGGATTCTCCGACGAGCAGGGCCCCGGCCTCGTCACCGCCATGAACGACATGATCAACGGCCGGGAGGGCGCCCTGGAGGGCCAACGCCACCTCGGCGAGTCCATGTTCGCGCTGCTCGCCGCCAAAATGGCCGAGCCCGGCCCCGACGTGGTCTCCCGGATGCTCGCCAACCGGGCCGGCTTCACCGTCGAGGAGGTCGCCCAGGACCTCATGGTGATGATGGCCGCCGGCCACCAGCCCACCGCCGACTGGATCGGCAACTCCCTGCGCCTGATGCTCACCGACGACCGGTTCGCCGCCTCCCTCGCGGGCGGCCGGCACAGCGTCGGCGAGGCCATGAACGAGGTGCTGTGGGAGGACACCCCCACCCAGAACGTCGCCGGCCGCTGGACCTCCCGCGACACCCACCTGGGCGGTCAGCGCATCGGCCGCGGCGACCTCGTCCTCCTCGGTCTCGCCGCCGCCAACGGAGACCCGCACGTGCGCACCGACGCAGGCGCCCTCACCGGCGGCAACAACGCCTTCTTCTCCTTCGGGCACGGCGAACACCGCTGCCCCTTCCCCGCGCAGGAGGTCGCCGAGGTCATCGCGCGCACGGGCATCGAGGTGCTCCTCGACCGGCTGCCCGACGTCGACCTCGCCGTACCGGCCGGGGACCTGGCCCGCCGCCCCTCGCCCTGGCTGCGCGGCCTGACCGCCCTGCCCGTGACCTACACCCCGACCCCCGCCCTTGGAGCCACCCGATGACGTGCCCGATCGACCACACCGGCCCCGCGGCCATCACCCTGGACCCCTTCGTCACCGACCTCGACGCCGAGAGCGCCGCACTGCGCGCCGCCGGCCCGCTGGTCCAGGTGGTCCTCCCCGGCGACGTCGGCGTGTACGCCGTCACGCACCACGCCGAGGCCCGCAAGCTGCTGACCGATCCCCGGATCGTCAAGGACATCAACGCGTGGGGCGCCTGGCAGCGCGGTGAGATCCCGCTGGACTGGCCCCTGATCGGCCTCGCCAACCCCGGCCGCTCGATGCTCACCGTGGACGGCGAGGAGCACCGCCGCCTGCGCACCCTGGTCGCGCAGGCCCTGACCGTGCGCCGGGTGGAGAAGCTGCGCGCCGGGATCGAGGCGCTGACCACCGGGATGCTGGACGAGCTGGCCGCGCTGCCGGCCGGGGAGACGGTGGACCTCAAGGCGCGGTTCGCGTACCCGCTGCCGATGAACGTCATCAGCGACCTGATGGGTGTCGACGCCGCGGAGCACCCGCGCCTGAAGGCCTTGTTCGAGAAGTTCTTCTCGACGCAGACGCTGCCCGAGGAGGTGCCGCAGATGATGGCGGACCTCGGCGCGCTGTTCTCCCGCATCGTCGAGTCCAAGCGCGAGAACCCGGGCGACGACCTCACCAGCGCCCTGATCGAGGCCTCGGAGGACGGTGACCACCTGACCACCGAGGAGATCACCAACACCCTCCAGCTGATGGTCGCGGCCGGTCACGAGACCACGATCAGCCTGATCGTCAACGCGGTCGTCGCCCTGGAGAGCCACCCCGAGCAGCGTGCCCGCGTCCTGAAGGGCGAGGTCCCGTGGGAGAACGTCATCGAGGAGACGCTGCGCTGGTCCACCCCGACCTCGCACGTCCTGATCCGCTTCGCCGCCGAGGACGTCGAGGTGGGTGACCGGATCCTGCCCAAGGGCGAGGGCCTGATCGTCTCCTTCGGCGCGATCGGCCGTGACGAGGCCCAGTTCGGCGGGACGGCGGGGGAGTTCGACGCCACCCGCACGCCGAACCGCCACATCTCCTTCGGCCACGGCCCGCACGTCTGCCCCGGCGCGGCCCTCTCCCGCCTGGAGGCCCTGGTGGCCCTCCCGGCCCTGTACGCCCGCTTCCCGGACCTCACCCTCGCCGTCCCCCCGGCCGAGCTCCGCAACAAGCCGATCCTGACCCAGAACGACCTCTTCGACCTCCCGGTCCGCCTGGCCTGATCCGCCGCCGCTCCCGCCCCCTCGCACACCACCGAGGGGGCGGGTCCCGGTGCCGGGTGCACGCCCCCCGTTTAATCGGATGAGCTTGCGGCGAAGGGTTGTTAGGTTCACCGTGTGCCGAAGCTGAATCAGATCATCGCAGTCGAAAAGGGCGTCAAGTCCAAGGCCCTCCAGGAGCTCACCCAGGCTCACCAGGATGTGCAGAAGCCCGCTCTGCTGGCCGGTATCGCCCGGATCTACCAGCCCAAGGACGAGGAGGGCGAGCAGCTGCCGCCCGAGTCCACACGGGTGCAGATCAAGGCCGAGGACGCGCTGCGGGCGACCGCCGGGACCCTGACGCGGCTCTTCGACGTGACGGCCACCAAGGACTGGGCGAACCGGGCGGCGGTCGCCGACGTCGTGGTCGACGGAACCGTGCTGCTGCCCCAAGTGCCCGTCCCGTACCTGCTGTTCCTGGAGAAGCAGCTCACAGACCTGCACACCTTCGTGCGCAAGCTGCCGGTGCTCGACGCGTCCGAGTCGTGGAACCTGGATCCGTCGACCGACTCGTGGAAGACGGACCCCGTGCGGACCATCCGTACGAAGAAGGTCCCGCGCAACCACGTGAAGGCCGAGGCCACGGAGAAGCACCCGGCGCAGGTCGAGGTGTACTACGAGGACGTGGCGGTCGGTTACTGGACCACGGTGAAGTTCTCCGGCGCGCTGCCCGCCCGACGGGTCAACGAGTTGCTCGACCGCGTCGAGAAGCTCCAGCAGGCCGTCAAGTTCGCCCGCGAGGAGGCGAACAACACCGAGGTCACCGACCAGCGGGTCGGCGACGTGGTATTCGGCTACCTCTTCGGGTAGCCCCACATTCGCCCCCCGTCGCGAGCGGGGGGTGCGCGATGAGCGCAAGCTGAAACTGATGTTGAAGCTGATGAAGGGGTGTCAGTTGGGGGTTCGAATCCCTCCCCCCGCACCACGTGCGGGGGTGGCCCAAACCTGGCAGAGGCGGCCCCGTCAATCTCAGATTCTCGCTCCAGTCTCAGTATTCGCCGCCGAACACCGGATCGACCGAGCGCGGGCGAACATCGACGGATGGGGGTTCAAGTCCCCTCGGCGGCTCTCTCGTGCCGCTGTAGTTCAACGGCAGAACACGTCGATCTCAACATGACCCGCGGATCTTAAACGCCGCCGGTGTGCGCAAATGGGTGGCAAGCTGGAGCCCGGGAGCTGGACATGCTCCCGGGCTCCGTCACGTTCCCCGCTCGGACCGGCGGACGGCCGGTCCGACCGGGGAACGGTTACGCGGCCACCGGGACCGAGACGAACTGCACGCCCGACTCGTTCTCCACCAGGACCGCCCGCACGTCCGCGGGGTCCACCGCCGCCGACCCGTCCAGGGCCGCGCCCTTGCCCTCTCCGTGCTCGGCGGTACCGACCACCCAGCCGCCCGCGACGGTGCGCGTACCGTCCCTGGAGAGCACGACGATGCGGCAGCGCTCGCCCGCCCTGATCCCGGTGACCGCCGCGTGCACCCGTACCCACTTGGCGGCGGGCGTGACCTGTACGGTCATCCGCGCGCCCGTACCCGAGTCCGTCGCGGAAGCCACCCTGGTCCCCGCCACCGGCGGCGAGGGCTGCGCCGAGACCGTGGGAGTCGGCAGCGGCAGGGCCTCGGCCCCGGCGCTCCCTTCACCCATCCGGGTCCCGGCCCAGAACACGGCGGCCAGCGAGGCCGCCACGGCCAGTCCCGTCAGCGCGCCCCGGCGCCGGCGCGCCCCGGTCACCTCCTGGCGCATCTGCCGCAAGGTGCGCTGCAGCAACAGGTCCCCGCCCTGCGGCGGGCCGTCGAGGAAAGCCTCGGCCGGGACCTCGCCCAGCGCCGCCTCCATCTCACGCAAAGCCGTCACCTCCTGACGGCACTGCACGCAGCCGTCCACGTGTTCCTCGACCCGGCGGACGTCCGCGTCGTCCAGGACGCCGAGAACGTACGGGCCGAGCAGTTCCTCCTCGTGCCGCTGCCGGTTCATGCCACCACCTCCTGCAGTCCGCCGGGCCGTTGGGAGGGCCCGCCCGTACGTGTGCTTTCCCTGAAGACTTCCCGCAGTGCCTTGAGCGCGTAGTGCGCCCGCGATTTCACCGTGCCCGCCGGGATGCCGAGGGTGTCCGCCGCCTCGGCGACACTGCGCTGGCGGTAGTACAACTCCGTCAGCACGTCCCGGTGTTCCGGCGACAGCCGGTCCAGCGCGCCCAGCACGGTCATCGTGTCCACCACCGCGTCGGCGTGGTCCGCCTCCACCGGCGGGTGCGCCGGCGAGCCGGAGACCTCCGGCGGCCGGGCCGCCTTGGCCCGGTACCGGTCGGTGATGATGTTGCGGGCCACCGTGAGCAGCCAGCCGCGTACCGAGCCCTTCCCGTTCACGAGGGCCTCGGAATGGCGCCAGGCCCTGATCAGGGTCTCCTGGACGACGTCCTCGGCCGCGGCCCGGTCGCCGGTCAGCCGGGTGGCGTACGCGAGCAGGGCGTGGCCGTGCTCCTCGTACACCGACTTGATCAGTGCTTCGTCGGTCGTGCCCCGCCGATTGCGGGGCCACAGTGGTACGGCCATCTCACCCTCTCCGTCTTTCTCGCTCACCTGGTGCGGTCACAACACGCCACGTACGGGCTCCGGGTTCAGGTGACCTGCGTCACTCACAGCTGCGGCCCTGGTTGAGGCAGTCCACGACCTGCGCCATCCGCGGCCCGGTCATCACGTTCACGAACATGCCGTGGTCCGTCCTGGGGCTGTGCCGCTGCTCGGGGAATGAGTCGAGCGCGACGGGCGCCCCGGCCGGCACCTCGTAGGCCAGGGAGATCCGCAGCTCGGGTACGGGGAAGGTGCCCTGGGGGCAGACGCCGCCCGCGGCCGGGAAGAGCAGGTGGGAGCGGTGTCCGGGGCTGGTCGTGTCCAGACCGTTCCAGCAGCTCGGGAAGGTGAGCGTACGGGTGAGGCGCTCGCCCGCCGGACACAGCGGATAGCGGGTGGTGTACCGGTCGGGGAAGCCCGAGCAGCCCCAGCGGGCCCGTACGTCCTCGTCGGAGCCCGCCGTGAGGGCCACGGCGTCGCCCGTCATCGCGTTCAGGAACCGGGGCATCGCCACCACCTTGCTGACCGGGCTGCCGAGGAACTCCACCGACACCGCCGCCTCGGGCAGGATCCGGCCCGTGTTGCCGTGACCCGCCGAGCCCTCGTGGGGATGGTCCCCGGGCAGGTCCGTGCGGCGCAGCACGGGCCAGTAGTACGTGGAACGGTCCCCGTCCGCGCAACTGGTGGCGGCCGCGTCCAGCGAGGCCTCGGTGGAGAAGGCGTCCGTGGACAGGTTCCCGACGTAGGCATGCGTGTGGTGGGCGCCGGAGCGCAGCCCCGGCGAGACCACCAGGTTGTCCTCGTTGTAGTGGCCCTCCGCATTGCGGCCGCAGTCCACCGACACCCGGCCCGTCGAGGCGTCCGGCCCGTTCGCGCCGGGCCCGGCGGGGCCGGGCGGGACCTCGCGGATGTCCACGTAGTCGGCGGGCACGGGACCGGCCGCCCCTGCCGGCGGGCGCGGGCCGCCCACTCGCGCGGCCCCCAGTGCGGCAGCGGTCAGCCCGCCGGCCAGCACCAGGCAGACCAGCAGCGTGAGCAGTCGGTGTTCGTTCCCCATGCGGGTCACGGTTGCCGCCCGCCCCCGCCGGCGTCAACCTGGCGTCCGCAGGGCGGTCACCGCCCGCCCCGGCGCCGCACTGCGTTGAAGCTGTTGCACGGGCGGGCCCCGCCGGCCTGGCCCCGCAACCTTTGCCGCCCTTCGGCGGTTCACAGGGCAAAGCAACCTTCTCGAGCGACCCGCATCGCAAGGAAGGACCACCGCCGTGCCCGCTTCCAACCACCTCCTGCACCGCCTGATCAGGGAAACCGGCTGGACCTACGAAGCCCTGGCCCGGCGGCTCAACGCGAGCGCGCTCGCAGCCGGCCTCACCACCGGCTACGACCGGACCTCGGTCGCCCACTGGCTGCGCGGCAGCACGCCGCGCGACCCCGTCCCCGGCCTGCTCTGCGAGATCCTCGCCGGGAGGCTGGACCGGCCCGTCGGCCCGGCCGACATCGGCATGGACCGCGCCGCCGTGGACCACACCGGCCACGACCCGGCCCCCGGCCTCCACGCCAGGGCGGCGGAGCTCCTCGCCACCGTCCCCGGTCTCCACCCCCACCGCCGGCCCCGGACCGCGGGAGAAGCGCACCGGGTCCCCGAACAGCGTGACCGCGGCGCCGATGCCGCGGGCGGCCAGGTCCCGGCCCTGTCGCACACGGAGCTGCGCCGGGCCGCCGAGAGCTTCTTCACCGGCCAGGTCGACGCCCTCGGCGGGGATGCCACCGCGCCCGTACTCCTCGCGTACCTCCGGAGCACCTTCCGCACGGTCCTCACCGGCCGCGGCGAAGGCACCCTGTCGGCCCTGGAGATCGGCCACGCGGCACGTACGGTCCTTCTCCTGGCCCGTAGTTACGCCGACCAGTGCTCCTTCGCCGAGGCGCGGCGGACCCTGAGCCGGGCCGCCTCCCTCGCGGTGCTGGCGGGGGAGCCCTCCACCCAGGCCATCGCCCTGCGGATGCTCGGCCAGGACGCGCTGGAGCAGGACCAGCCGGCCGTCGCGCTCTCCTACGTACGCCGGGCACTGGAGGTCGCCCCGCGGACACCCGTCGCCGTGCAGGCCTTCGTCGCGGCCCAGGCGGCCCAGGTGCACGCCACTCTCGGCCACCGCACACAGGCCCTGGCCTGGCTGGACACCGCGGACCGGCTGCAGGGCCTGGCCGCGGGCGACACGGACCCCTTCCACACCTACCGTCCGGCCGCCCTGCACTTCAAGCGCGCCGTCGTCCTCGGCCTGCTCGGGGACCACCCGGCGGCCCATGCCGCCCTGGACGCCTCGCTGGCCGCCCGCCCCGCGCAGCAGGAACGCGCGATCATGCTCACCCACGTGGAGCGGGCCAGGCTGTACCGGCTCACCGGCCACGAGCGGGAGGCCGACGCCGAACTGCGGTGCGCCGAAGCCCTCAACCGGGGGGTCCACTCCCCGCGTGCCGGCCGGGAGATCGAACTCCTCGGCCCGGGCGCACGCCCGCGGTGATCCCGGGGCCGGCTCAGGCCAGCGGTTCGGCGTCCAGCTCGATCACCTCCGCCGGTCCCGCCCGGAAGGCGGGGCTGGCGGCGTCGGCCTCGATCATGTGCGGGGTGGCGTCGTGCGCGGCGAGCGCCGCCCTCGAGGACCATTCCTCGTCGAGGACGAAGCGCTCCGGGGCGCCGCTCACCCGGTGCATGTCGTAGCGCAGGCACCCCTCTTCGGCCCGTACGACCGGGGCGAGGCGCTCGTAGGCGTCGATCTGTTCCTGGCCGCGACCGGGGAGAGCGGTGATGAGGATCATGAGTCGAACTGTTGATGGCATGGTCCGAAGACTAGATCGACAAGTCCGGCAGCCGGAAAGACTTTTCCGCGCCCCCGCGCCCTTCGTGGCCGGTCCGGTCCTTGCCCGGCGCGCGCCGACCGCGCACAGTGGCCCCTATGACTCCCGAAGATCTCCTCCGGGCCCTGGCCCGCACCCGTGCCTCCCTCGACGGAACGGAGGTCACCTTCTGGTGGACGGGTGACATCCACTCCTGGGCCCCCGGCGAGCCCTACCAGCGGCTCTTCGGCTTCGAGGGCCTGAACACGGCCCGCCTGGTGGAGGACGGGACGCCCGGGACCTACCAGCTCCTCACCCGCGAGGCCGCGTTCTACCTCGACCCGGTGACCCGGGAGATCCTGGAGACCTGGCAGGACAAGCCGGTGATCCACGTGTGGAACGACCCCGCGAACCAGCGGTGGCGTCCCTTCCCGGTCCCCATGACCGAACTGGGCGATCAGGTCTGCTTCAGCATGGAGGTACCGCTCGCCTACCCCTCGCCGCTGCCCGTGGCGCAGTACCCGGCGAACTCGGCCGACGACACCTACCGGGCCCTGGAGCTCTTCCAGTTCTTCGCACCGGCCTCGGTCCTCACCACCGACGCGCCCAGCGTCCCGTCCACCATGTCCTGGACCCGGATGTCCCCCTGGCTCCCCTGGATGGAGCAGGGCCCCCGTCCCGGCGGGCTCACCTTCCACTGCCGGGGCCGCAAACTGGCCTCCTACGCCGAGGTCCCGGAGCGCACCCGCGCGTACGTCGCCGCGCACCACCCGGAGTTCGCGCACGCCCCGGAGAAGTGGACCGAGCCGAACGAGACGAGCTGGACGTACTTCCGCAAGCTCAACCCGCCGGCGTAAGGTCCGGGCGCCCGTCCAGGCGCCCGTCCGGGCCCCCGACCGAGAACCGGTCGAGGGCGCGCAGCACGAGGTCGAGGGTCGTCGTGCCGCCCAGGTGGCCCGCGTCCTCGACCACGCTCAACTCCGCGCCGGGCCAGGCACGGGACAGCTCCCACGCGGTGTCGAGGGGGCCGCCCATGTCGAGCCTGCCGTGGATCAGGACGCCCGGGATGCCGGCCAGCCGGTGGGCCTCGCGCAGCAGCTCGCCCTCCTCCAGCCATGCGCCGTGGGAGAAGTAGTGCGAGCAGATCCGGACCAGGGCCAGCCGGGCGGTCGACGGGCGGCCGGAGTAGGGCTGCGAGGCGCCCTTCGTCTCGCCGGACAGCACGGCGTCCTCCCAGGCGCACCAGTCCGCCGTGGCCCGCTCCCGGACCTTCTCGTCGGGGTGCCGTACGAGGCGCGCGTAGGCCGCGAGGACGTCGCCGTCGCGCGGCGTTCCGGCGGCCCCGGCGAGGAACCGCTCCCACTCCTCGGGGAAGTAGCGCCCGACCCCGCGGTAGAGCCACTCGATCTCCGAGCGCCGGGTGGTGGTGACGCTCGGGATGACGATCTCGGACACCCGCTCCGGATTCCGCTCGGCGTAGGCCAGGATCAGCGTGGAGCCCCACGAGCCGCCGTAGAGCAGCCAGCGCTCGATGCCCAGGTGCTCCCGCAGCCGTTCCATGTCGGCGATCAGGTGCCCGGTGGTGTTGTGCCGCATGTCGGTCGTGGGATCGCTCGCGTGCGGGGTGCTGCGGCCGCAGCCGCGCTGGTCGAACAGGACGACCCGGTACCGAGCGGGATCGAAGAGCCGGCGGTGGTCGGAGGTGCATCCCGATCCCGGACCGCCGTGGACGACGAGCGCGGGCTTCCCGTCCGGATTGCCGCAGACCTCCCAGTGGACCAGGTTGCCGTCTCCGACGTCGAGCATTCCCTCGTCGTACGGCTCGATCGGGGGGTGGAGCTCACGCATGTCCAAATCTCCTCGGTTCGGCGCGTCAACGCTCCCGCCACCCTAGGACGCACCTCGGGCGGGGTGTGAGGGCCACGGGGACAAGGCCCGTCAGGAGGGTGGTGGGGGACCGGCAGGGGGTGGACAAGGGTTTTCCCCGTATCGCGTTCATCTCGGCGTTGCCTACTGTCTGCCCACCGGCGTTCCTCCCCGTCCGAACGGCCCCCGCGCCCACCCCACATGGCGCGAAGCCACAGGTCGGACCTGCGCCGGTGCCACCGTCGCCCAGCCCCGACGCTGCGGCGGGCGACGTGGTGAGCAGCAGCGTGACCGGGCGGACTTGACCAGCCCGTCCCGGTCGCGCGGCCGCAGGCTCCTCACCTCCCACATTGCACTACCCGGCCGTTCCGGCCCGCCCGGGACGGCCCGCGAAAGGGAACAGCGTGCACGCATCCAGACGTAGGCTCATATCCGTGGTGGCGATGTCCGTCACCCTGCTCGCCGGCTCCGCCGCCACCTCCATGGCGCTGACCGCCGCGGACCCCGCCCCCGCCTCCCAGGCTCTCCCGGTCGCCGGCGCCCCCGCCGCCGCCCCCGTCGAGAACCTCATCGTGGGATACAAGTCCTCCTCGTCCAAGGCCAGTTCGAACGACGCGGCCGCCGCCGACGTGGCGGTCAAGGGCAAGAAGGCCTCGAAGAAGGCGAAGTTCGAGCGCCGCCTCGGTACCGGAGCCGCACTCGTCAACCTCGGCGGATCCACCGCGCCGGCCGACGCGGCCGCCGTCATGGCCCAGTTCCGCGCCGACCCCGACGTCGCCTACGTCGAGCCCGACTCCCGTGCGTACGCCCTCGCCGTCACCCCCAACGACACCGAGTACGCGAAGCAGTGGGACCTCTTCGAGCCCACCGCCGGCATGAACGTCCCGGCCGCCTGGGACAAGGCCACCGGCTCCGGCGTCACCGTCGCCGTGATCGACACCGGTTACGTCGCCCACTCCGACGTGGCCGCGAACATCGTCGCCGGCTACGACTTCATCTCCAGCTCCACCGCCGCCCGTGACGGCAACGGCCGGGACAACAACCCGGCCGACCAGGGAGACTGGAGCGCCGCCGGCGAATGCGGTACGGGCTCGACGGCCAGCGGATCCTCCTGGCACGGCACCCACGTGGCAGGCACCATCGCGGCCGTCGCCAACAACTCCAAGGGCGTCACGGGCATCGCGTACAACGCGAAGATCCAGCCCGTGCGCGTGCTCGGCAAGTGCGGCGGCGCCACCTCGGACATCGTCGACGCGATCACCTGGGCCTCCGGCGGCTCCGTCTCGGGCGTCCCGGCGAACGCCACCCCCGCCAAGGTGATCAACATGTCCCTCGGTGGCTCGGGCGCCTGCACCGCCACCTACCAGAACGCCATCAACGCGGCCGTCGGCCGCGGTACGACCGTCGTCGTGGCCGCGGGCAACAGCAACGCGGACGCGGCCGGCTTCTCGCCCGCCAGCTGCAACAACGTGGTCAACGTGGCCTCCACCAACCGCGCCGGGGACCGCTCCTTCTACTCCAACTACGGTGCGATCATCGACGTCGCCGCCCCGGGCGGTGAGACCCGCCGGAGCACCGACACGCCCGGTACCGTCACGACCCCCGAGAACGGCATCCTCTCCACCCTGAACGACGGCGCCACCACCCCCGGCGCCGAGATCTACAAGCCCTACCAGGGCACCAGCATGGCCGCCCCGCACATCGCGGGTCTCGCCGCGCTCCTCGTCTCCGCCAAGCCCTCGCTGACCCCGGCGCAGGTCGAGTCGGCCATCAAGACGACCGCCCGCCCGCTGGCCGGTACCTGCACCGGCGGCTGCGGCACGGGTCTGGCGGACGCCGCGGCGGCCGTGACGGCCGTGACCTCCACGCCCACCACCCCGTCCTTCGAGAACACCGGCGACTTCGCCATCGCCGACAACTCCACGGTGGAGAGCCCGATCACCGTCACCGGGGTCACGGGCAACGCCCCGGCCGCCCTCAAGGTCGGCGTGAACATCGTCCACACCTACATCGGTGACCTCAAGGTCGATCTGATCGCCCCCGACGGCTCGGTCTACACGCTGCACAACCGTGCCGGCGGCAGCGCCGACAACATCAACCAGATTTACACCGTCAACGCCTCCTCCGAGGTGGCGAACGGCACCTGGAAGCTGCGCGTCAACGACAACGCGGGCGGCGACACCGGCAAGATCGACTCCTGGAGCCTCGGCTTCTGAGCCCGATCCCGCCACGGGCCGGCCACCGGCCCGAAATCGCCCTGACAGGGCGATAGTACGGACCAAACGGGCCCGCTGGACCTGCCGATACACCGCGTATCGACAGGTCCGGCGGGTTTTCCTGTCACGTGACTGAATTCTGCGTCACAATCCGGGCCCGCCGGGCATCCGACCTCGTATTGTCGCGTCTCACAGGAAGGGCACAGGAGCGGGGAACCGAAAGGCTGGTGGCTGTGCGTGGTGGCGGCGACGGGGCACGCTGACACGACCGTCGGACACGGCGAACTGATCAAGGCGGTGGACCGCGCGCTGACCACGCACGGCCGCGCCCTGCTCACCGGGCCCGCGGGATCGGGCAAGACCGAGGTGCTGCGCGCCCTGACCGGGGCCGCCGCGCTGCGGCACGAGACGGTGCTGCGCCTCGCCCCCGGAGCCGCCGACCGCTGGATACCCGAGGCCTCCGCCGCCGCCCTCCTCGCCTCCGTCCCGGCCGCCGCGCTGGAACGCCTCTCCGGACCGCAGCGCACCGCCATCGCCCTCCTGCGGCGCGAAACCGACGCACCCCGCGCCGGCCGCGACCACGTCGCCCTGCGCCTCGCCGTCGTCGAGGTGCTGCGCACCCTCGCCATCCGCGGACCCGTCCTGCTCGCGCTCGACAACGCCCAGTGGCTCGACGCGGAGAGCACCGACCTGCTCCGGTTCGCGCTGCGCCTGACCCCACCGCGCGTACGGGTCCTCGCCGCCGAGTGCGTCCAGGGCGGAACCCCGCTCTGCGAGCCGCTCTGCGGACCGGACACCCCCCAGATACGGGTGCCCCCGCTCGGCACCGACGAGGTCGCCGAACTGCTCGTGCGCCGGGGCCTCCCGGCCCGCCTCGCCGGCCGGATCCACCAGGCCAGCGGCGGCAACCCGCGCCTGGCCCTCGCCCTCGGCCACTCCCTCGCCGAAGCCGCCGGAACCCGCGACGGCGGCGCGCACCACGCCGATCCGCTGCCCGTCTCCGGCCAGGCCCGCGAGGTGGCCCGCCGACTGCTCGCCGTGGTGCCCGTCCAGGCCCGGCGCACCCTGCTGCTCGCCGCCCTCGCCGCGCGCCCCACCACCGCACTGCTGCGCCGGGCCGGCCGTCCCGACGCGGAGACCGAGCTCGCCGTGGCCGAGCGGGCCGCGCTGGTCACCGTGGCGGAGGACGGCACGATCCGGTTCACGGCCGGAGCCCTGCCGACGGCGCTGGCCGCCGACGCGGGCTGGTCCGAGCGGGCCGCCGGACACGCCGAGCTGGCCGCCGCCGTCGACGACCCCGTCCAGGCGGTACGTCACCGCGCCCTGGCGGTGGACGCCCCCGACGAGGCGCTGGCCGCGGAGATCACCGGGGCCGCCGCGTCCTGCCGGCGCCGCGGCCAGCGGGCGCTCGCCGCCGAACTGGGCCTGCTCGCCGCCGACCGGACCCCCTCCCACCTGCCCGGCGAGGAACTCGCCCGGCTCGTCGGGGCCGCCGAGGACGCGGGCTGGGCCGGCCGCGCCGACCTCGCCCGGCGCGCCACCCGCGCCGTACTCGCCCGCGACGCCTCGCCCGCCGACCGGGTGCGCGCCCGCCTCGCCGTCATCGACGCCGCCGGCCAGGCACTGGGGACCCTCGACGAGACCTTCGCGTACGCCCTGGCCGACGCCGAGGGCGACCCCGCCCTGCAGGCCGCCGTAGGGCTGCGGATCGCCTGGAAGCACAACCTCAGCGACGGTGACCCCGTCCGGTCCCGCGACGCCGCCGCACGGGCCGGCGTACTGGCCCGCAGCGGCGGCGACCAGGTCGCCGAGGCGATGGCACTGACCGTACGGGCCCGCATGGGCCGCATCCTCGGCGACCCGGACGCCGAGGAGATCCTCGCCGGGGCCCTCGCCCTGCCCGCCCCCGACGTACCGCTCGGCATGCGCAATGCCCCGCAGTACCTCGCCGTCCGCCACGCCCTCTTCGACGACCGGCTCGCCGACGCCCGGCGCCAGCTGCTGGTCCTGCTGCCCGCCGTACGCCGCACCGGCTCCGCCGAGGACGTCTTCGAGGTGCTGCGCAGCCTCACCGAGGTGGAACTTCGCCGGGGCAGGTGCGCGGCCGCCACCGAGTACGCCCGCGACGCCCTGGAACTGACCGTGGAGGCGGGCCTCTCGCCCGGCCCCGCCTGGTACGTCGCCGCGATGGCCGAGGTGATGGGCGGTGGCTTCCCGCGCGCCGCCGGATACGCCCGGCGGGGCATCCAGGCCTCCGAGGAGGAGCACGACCAGGTCTTCCTCTCCCGCGGTCTGTACGTGCTCGGCCTGGTCGAACTGGCCACGGGCGAGGCCGCGAAGGCCGTCGCCACCCTGCGCCGCGTCGCCGCACTGGAGGCCGCCCAGCAGGTGGCGGACCCCTCGATCCTGCGCTGGCACGGGGAGCTCGCCGAGGCCCTGGTCGCCGCCGACGCACCCGACGAGGCCGCCGAACTGCAGGCCCGGGTGCGTACGACGGCCCTCGCGCTCGGCCGCACCAGTGTGATCGCCGCGCTCGACCGGGCCCGGGGTCTGTGCCTGTCCGCGCACGGCGAGGCCGACGCGGCGGTGGCCCTGCTGGAGGACACCGCCCAGCGCTTCGCGCTCCTGGAACTCCCCCTGGAACGTGCCCGCACGCTGCTCGCCCTCGCCAGAGTGGAACGCCGCCGGCGGCGGCGCGCACCCGCCCGTGCCGCGCTGGCGGCGGCGGCCGAGGCCTTCACCCGGGCCGGCGCCACCCCGTGGACCGAGCTCGCGCGGGAATCGTCCACCTCCCCGGCGCCCGCTCCGGGCGGGGACGGCGGCGGGGGCGGAGCGCGGGCCCTGGCCGCCCTCACGGAGGCGGAGGCCCGCCTCGCGGTGCTGGTCGCCCAGGGCGCCAGCAACCAGGAGGCGGCCGCGAAGCTCTTCGTCAGCGTGAAGACGGTGGAGGCCCGGCTGACGCGGATCTACCAGAAGCTCGACGTCAGGTCCCGGGCCCAGCTGGCCACCACGCTGCGGACGCGCTGACCGCTGACCGGCTCAGCAGCTCAGGTTGTTCCCCGGGGTCACGCCGAGGAGCTGGGTGAAGCTCTGGTACGCGTTCACCCGGCTCTGCACCTGCGCCGGGTTGCCGCCGTTGCACTCCAGGGAGCCGTTGATGGAGCGGATGGTCTCGCCGAAGCCCGCGCCGTTCACCATGGCGGCGTGCGCGGTCATCGTGCCCGGGCCGTTCTGCGTGTTCCAGTACCAGAGCGCCGTCTTCATGGCGACGGCCGGGTCCTGCTCCACCAGGTAGGGGTTGGCGAGGAGGTTGATGCCGAGGGCGTCACCGGCGGCCTTGTAGTTGAAGTTCCAGCTCAGCTGGATGGGGCCGCGCCCGTAGTAGGCGGCCTGGCCGGCCGGACAGCCGTAGGGCTGGCTGGTGTCGCAGTAGTGCGGGTAGTTGGCGGTGTTCTGCTCGACGATGTACACCAGCCCGCCGGTCTCGTGCGAGACGTTGGCGAGGAAGGCGGCCGCCTCGCGCCGGTTGACGGTGGCGTCACCGGTGGTGGCGAAGCCGGGGTAGGCCGACAGGGCCGCGACCAGGCCGTTGTAGGTGTAGAAGGGGTTCCGGTTCGGGAACATCTGGTTGAACTGGGCCTCGCTGACCACGAATCCGGAGGGGTTGGGGGTGCCCGGGTCCGGGTCGGGGGTCTGGCCGCCGCCGCAGACGCCCTGGTCCGACCAGACGCCCCACTGGCCGGTGGTGCCGGGAGTCTCGCCCTGGGTCCACCACTTGGCCTGCCAGTTGTGGCCGCCGTACGAGGCGCTCATGCCGCCCGTGTAGACGGCGGAGCCGGCCCACGCGCCGGCGCAGGCGGGGGCCGCGGCGGCGGGGGAGGCGGGAAGGGCGATCGCGAGGGCGAGGGTGACGGCAGCGGAGGCGGCCAGCGAGAGGGCGCGGCGGCGCAGGGTGCGTATCACGGAAGTGCTCCTTCAGCGGGGGGAGTTGCCGTGGGGACAACTACCGCCACTGAATCGAGAATGGTCTGAACCTGTCAAGGTCTAGACCAAAACGAAGCGCCGGTGCCGGGCCCCGGAGGGCCTGGCACCGGCGCTCCGGTGGATCAGCTGCCGGCGGAGAGGTTGCCGGAGAGGACCGGGATGTTGTCCAGGATGTGCGAGGCGGAGTCGTCACCCTTGGCCTGGGTGGAGTTCTCGGCGCACTGCTGGTTCTGCGGGTTGGCGAGGACGTTGACGTCCTGGACGCCCACGTTGACCAGGGCCAGGACGGACTGGGCGTTGACCTTCGCCGGCAGGCCGACGCAGAGCTTGTTGACCGAGCCCTGGATGGCCGAGATCTGCGGGCTCATGGCGCCGCCGGTCTCCTGGTTGCCGAAGATCTGCGAGGACTCGTTGCCGTTGACCGTGTTGACGCCGTTGTCGTTTCCGATCGCCATCGCCGGGGAGGCTACGGCGGCACCGGCACCCAGAACGGCTGCGGTGGCGGCTGCGGTGGCCATGAACTTCTTGAACATGTGGGGGATCCTTCTTCTGTCGCACTGTCGCATGAGATAGCTGCCCTCGGCGGGACGAGCTGCTCAACTGCCGTGGACACCAGGGGTTATCACCCATCACCCGACTGGCCGAACACTCCACCCCGCAGGTGAGGTCAGGCATCGGCCGATTGACCCAAGGCCGCGGGTCGGTGGATCCCGTTCTGCGTGTGTGTGTACGTGCGCACGCCCGGCGTGTGCGCCCCGTGCGCGCGGGCCCCTGGGCGCACGGGAGCCCCTGGGCGTGCGAGCCCCTGGATGTACGAGCCCCCTGAGGGCCGCCCTCGACCGGATCCGGACCGTGCGTGCTGGTCCCTGACCCCGTCGAGGCCGGCTGTCGCGGTGTCGCGGCGGTGCGACACCGCTGGGGTCAGCCGGTCTTGCGGCGGACCTTCTTGTTCTTGCCCCCGGGGCCGTTGCCGCCGGAACCCTGGATCTTCGCCCGGCTCTGGTGTGCCTGCTGCGACTGGGCATTGGCGGCGTTGCGCTCCAGGGCCTCCTTGAACTTTCGCTTGGCCTCCTCGGCCGGCGATTCGTTCTGCGGGGTGTCGGTTTCTTCTGACATGCGTCCTCCTGGAATGTTCTGAAGCCGTTGCAGTCTGTCAGGTGCCGTTTCCCCTGGCCAACGCGTTCGGGTTCAGTGGCCCCGACGCGGTCTCAGGCGTCCTTCTCCAGGGTCGGGCGCAGTCGCTCCAGCAGGGCGTAGAGCGTCGCGCTCTCGGCGTCGTCCAGCACGTCGAGAGCGCCGTGCGTGGCCTGCATCTCCTCGCGCACGCGGCGGATCACCTCGCGGCCGGCATCCGTGGCCACGACGTTCTTGACGCGCCGGTCGGCGGGGTCGGGCTCGCGGCGCACGAGCTCACGGGCCTCCAGCCGGTCCACGATGCCGGTGACGTTCGACGCGTCGCACACCAGCAGGGTGGCGAGGCCCCGCATGGGCAGCGGCCCGTTCAGCTGGGCGAGGACCTTGGCCTGGGTGGAGGTGAGGCCGTGCCGGGCGGCGGCCGCGGCGAAATCGCGCCACTGGGCGGTGCCGATCGCGGCGAGCAGCTCCAGCAGCTCCAGCTTGGTCGGGACGGCGTGCGGTGTGGTGGCGCTCATGCCGGGAGCGTACTCAAGATGCTTCACATTATCAACCTTTTACTTGACCACCTGAACTATTGAGGTCTACCGTCTGCTGGAGTCGAAGTACTTGATGACGTCAAACATCTGTGATCTGAAGCACTGAGAAGGTCTTCCCTGCCATGAGTCCCACCCCCTCCGCCACCACCCAGGCCGGCGGGCACCGGAACGAGACGGTCATCGTCTTCGCCCTGAGCCTGGCCGCCATGGTCGTGTCGATGATGCAGACGCTGCCGGTCCCGATCTTGGGCCTGATCCGCAACGATCTCGGCACCACCACCGCCAACGTCAGCTGGGTGACCACCGCCACCCTGCTGTCCGCCGCCGTCTTCACCCCGCTGCTCGGCCGCTTCGGCGACCAGCACGGCAAGAAGCCGACGCTGGTGGCCGTACTCGGTGTCATGGTCGCGGGCTCCGTCGTGGCCGCGCTGGCCTCCTCGCTGCCCCTGCTGATCCTCGGCCGCGTCCTCCAGGGCGCCGCCACCGCGATCTTCCCGCTCGCCCTGTCCGTCCTGCGCGAAGAGGTCCGCCCGCAGAAGCTCCCCGGCGCCATGGCCCTGGTCAGCGGCACCCTCGCGTTCGGCAGTGGACTCGCGCTCGTCGCCACGGGCCTGCTGACCTCCGGAGCCGACGCGGACTACCGCAACGCCTTCTGGATGGCCACCGGCTTCGCCGTGCTCGCGCTGCTCGCCGTCGTGTTCCTGGTTCCGGCGACCAAGCACAAGACCGGCGGACGTACGGACTTCCTCGGCGCGCTCACCCTGGGCATCGCCCTGCTGCTGCTCCTCCTGCCGATCTCGCAGGGCCACGAGTGGGGCTGGGCCTCCGGCCGCACGCTGGGCAGCTTCGCCGGCGCCGCCGTCATGACCGCGGTCTGGGTGCTGACCGAGCTCAAGGTCCGCGAGCCCCTCGTCGACATGAAGATGTTCGTGCACCGCCCGGTCCTCATGGCCAACCTGGCCGGCATCCTCGTCGGATTCGGCATGTTCGCGAACTTCCTGGGCGTCTCCTACCTCGTCCAGATGCCGAAGGCCCTGACCGGCTACGGGTTCGACGCCTCCATCCTGCGGGCCTCCGTCGAGTTCCTGCTGCCCGGCGCGATCGTCTCGCTCCTGGCCTCCCCGATCGGCGGCCAGCTGGTGCGCCACCGCGGTCCGCGCATCGCGCTGGCCATGGCCGCGGCACTCGGCGCCGTCGGCTTCGGCTGGCTGTCCCTGGACCACGGCCACACGGCCTCGGTGATCGGCGCCGGCATCGTCGTCGGCGCGGCCGTCAGCTTCGGCTACGCGGCCATGCCCGCCGTGATCATGGCGAGCGTTCCGCACCACCAGAGCGGCATCGCCAACGGCATCAACTCGATCTCCCGCTCCACGGGCAGCGCGATCGGCAGCGCCATCGTCACCACCATCCTGGCGTCGAAGACGATCGAGCACCTCCCCGCGGGAGTTCCCCCGCTGCCGGCCGAATCCGGCTTCACCCTCACCTTCGCCATCGGCGCCGTGGCCTTCGGCCTCGTCGCGGTGATCAGCGGGATCGGCCTGCGCGGAGCGCACGGGCCGCGCACGGTGGCAACCGGGGCCACCGGGACCGCTGGGGCTGGGAACGCTCCGGTCGCCGAGGTTCCGGCGGTAGCCGCCGCGGCCGACGCGAAGGCTCCGGCGCAGTCGGCCGAGAAGGCCGACGCCTGATCCGTCGGCCGATCGTGCACTGATCGGCCGCTTTCCGGTCCGGGCCGACGAGGCGCCCCCGGTCCCCGCACACGGCGGGGCCCGGGGGTGCCTTCGTATGCGGTCCCGATGCCGTGACCGCGTACGACTGCGTCTTTACCCGTTCAAGTGCGCCGGAACCTTGACCAGTTGATGGTCCAGACCAATCATGGGGCGTCCGCCCGTTCGCTTTCGCCCCACCGGGAGCACCGTTGAGACGTCCCAGGCACAGCCATGCCCTGTTCGCGGCCTTCGCCACGGCCGTCGCCTCCGCCGGCCTCGTCGTCGGAGCCGGCGCCGCCGCGCACGCCGCGACCCCGTTACCCGCGCACGTCTTCGCCCCGTACTTCGAGGCCTACTCCTCCGACAGCCCTGCCGACCTGGCCGAGCGGTCCGGAGCGAAGTACCTGACCATGGCCTTCGTCCAGACCGAGACCAAGGGCTCCTGCACCCCCTACTGGAACGGCTCCACCGGCCAGCCGGTCGCCGCCTCCGTCTTCGGCGCCGACTTCACCAAGATCCGCTCGCGCGGCGGGGACGTCATCCCCTCCTTCGGCGGGTACGCGGCCGACAACGGCGGCACCGAAATCGCCGACAGCTGCACCAGCGTGGACTCGATCGCGGCCGCGTACGAGAAGGTCGTCACGACCTACGACGTCACCCGGCTCGACATGGACATCGAGGACAAGTCCCTGACCAACAAGGCGGCGATCGACCGCCGCAACCAGGCCATCAAGAAGGTCCAGGACTGGGCCTCCGCGAACGGCCGCCCACTGCAGATCTCCTACACCCTGCCCACGACCACGAGCGGTCTCGCGAGCAGTGGCCTCGCCGTCCTCAAGAGCGCCAAGTCGGCCGGCGCCCAGGTCGATGTGGTCAACCTGATGACCTTCGACTACTACGACAACGCCGCCCACGACATGGCGGCCGACACGCAGACCGCCGCGACCGGCCTCTACGGCCAGCTCGCCGCGCTCTACCCGGCCAAGACCCCCACCCAGCTCTGGGGCATGATCGGCGTCACTGAGATGCCCGGCATCGACGACTTCGGCGCGGCCGAGACCTTCACCACCGCCGACGCGACCACCGTCTACAACTGGGCCACCGCCAAGGGCATCAACACCCTCTCCTTCTGGGCCCTGCAGCGCGACAACGGCGGCTGCCCCGGCACCGGCGGCTCCGACACCTGCTCGGGCGTCGCCCAGGACCCCTGGTACTTCACCCACACCTTCGCCCCCTTCACCGGAGGCGGCGGACCCGTCGCCGACGACTTCTCCCTCTCCCTCGCACCCGGGTCGGCCTCGGTGCCCCCTGGAGGTTCCACCACCGCCACGGTCGCCACGGCAGTCACCTCCGGCAGCGTCAAGCCCGTCGCCCTCACGGTGAGCGGCGCGCCCGCCGGGGTCACCGCCGCCGTCAGCCCCGGGTCGGTCACCGCGGGCGGCTCGGCGCAGCTCACGGTCGGCGCCTCCGCCACGGCAGTGCCGGGCACCTACCCCCTCACCGTCACCGGAGCCGAGGGCCCGCTGAGTCACTCGGCGACCTTCACCCTCACCGTCTCCGGGCCCGGCGGAGGCGGCGGAGCCCTGGTCAACGGCGGCCTCGAAAGTGGCTCGCTCGCGCCGTGGACCTGCGAGAGCGGCGGCGCGGTGGTGTCCGCCCCGGTGCACGGGGGCTCGTACGCCCTGAGGACGGCGCCCACCTCCGGGCAGTCGGGCGAGTGCACCCAGACCCTGAACCTGGCCCCCAACACCAAGTACACGCTGAGCGGTTGGGTGCAGGGCAGCTACGCCTACCTCGGCGTGCGCGGCGGTGCCAGCGGCAGCACCTGGACCAGCTCCACGGGCTGGACCAAGCTCACGGTGCCCTTCACCACCGGGGCCAGCGGCACGGTCACCGTCTACCTGCACGGCTGGTACGCCCAGGGTCCGGTCCACGGCGACGACCTCGCGGTCGGCTGAGACCCGGAGCCACAGGCGCGGGCGGATAGGCTCCTCCGGGCCCGGGAAGTGGCTCCCGGGCCTGGAAGAGGTGTCATGACCAGCGAAGCAGCGATCCGGATCCTGCGGGCGGCCGACCGGCCGGCGGCCACGTGGAAGAACGGCGGGGGAGTCACGCGCGAGATCGCCGCCGGCCCCGAGGGCGCCGGGATGGACGATTTCGCGTGGCGTGCCAGCCTCGCCGAAGTCACCGCCGACGGGCCTTTCTCCGTCTTCCCGGGCGTCGACCGCATCCTCACCCTCGCGCAGGGGATCGGCATGGACCTCGACATCGGAGGCGTACGGCGGCTGGTGGACCGGCGGCACGCACCGCAGCGGTTCCCCGGGGACCGGCCGACGGGCTGCCGGCTGCTGGGCGGCCCGGTGGTGAACTTCAACGTGATGTACCGCCGGGACGCCGTGTCGGCCGGGACCGCCGTCGTACAGGGCGAGCTCGAGCTCACCGTCCGGCCCGGGGAGACGCTGCTGGTGGTCGCGTTGGAGGGGGCCGTCGGGCTCGAGGGGTCCGCCGGACTGGGCCCGTACGACGCGGCCCTGGTGACGGGGCCGAGGGAGCTCGCCCTGCGGAGCACCGGATGTGCGGCGGTGGTCCGGCTCACTCCGGTACCCGGCCGGGATCAGCCGGCGTAGGTGAGCATCCGCTCCACCAGGAGCTGCGGGGAACCGGCGCCGAAGCACAGGTCGAGGTTGTCCGCGGACTCCGCGGCGCGGGCCCCGGAACGCGGGAACATCGCCTCCTCGTAGGTGGCGAGGGCCCCCTCCGGGTCCCCGGGACGGGCCGCGACGGCGATGGCGAGCTCGGAGCCGTCGAGCATGGCCAGGTTGGCGCCCTCCCCGGCGAAGGGGGACATCAGGTGCGCGGCGTCCCCGATCAGGGTCACTCCGGGGGTGCGGGCCCAGTGATGGCCGACGGGCAGCGCGTGGACGGGCCGGGCGACGAGCGGGGCGTCGCTGTCCGAGACGAGTGCGCGCAGCCGCGGGTCCCAGCCGGCGAACCGTTCCAGGACGGCCTCCTTCGCGGGGGCGGACCCGGCCGCCGCCCACTCCTCGCCGGTCCGCAGGGCGGCGTAGACGTGCAGGCTGCCGTCCGGTTCCCGGTGGGCGAGCAGGCCGTGCCCCTCGTCGAGCGCGAACATCATCCCGCCGCCGACCAGGGCCGAGCCCTCGGGGTGGCGGGCATCGGCCTCGTACAGGTGCGCTTCGATGAAGGAGAGGCCGCAGTAGCGGGGGACGGCGGGCGAAAGCAGCGGCCGGACCTTCGACCAGGCGCCGTCCGCGCCGACGAGCAGGCCGGTGGTGAACGCGGACCCGTCGGCGAGTGTCACCTCGTGGACGCCGTCGCCGAGGGGGCGGATGCCGGTGGCCTTGGCGCCCCAGCGGACGGCGCCTGCGGGCAGCGAGTCCAGCAGGAGGTCGCGGAGCGCGGCGCGGTGCACCTCGGGGCGGCCGCCGTGCTCGCCGTTGGCGTCGCCCTCCCCGTCGCCCTCGTCGCCGTCGGTGTGCTCGAGGCGGACCGTGGCGTGGCGGTCCAGGATCCGCATGGCCTGGCCGCCGGGGAGCACCAGTTCGCGGAACCGGTCGTGGAGTCCGGCCGCCCGGAGCGCGGCCTGGCCGGACTCCTCGTGCAGGTCGAGCATGCCGCCCTGGGGGCGGGCGGAGCGGGAGGCGTCGAGGTCGAAGAGGGCCGCCTCGATTCCGTGCAGGTGCAGTACACGGGCCAGGGTGAGGCCGCCGAGTCCGGCACCGACGATCGCGATGGGGTGGTGGGTGGTCATGGTGGTGCTCCTCGGGTGAGTGGGTGAGTGGGCCAGTCGGTCAGTCGACCAGTTGGTGTGTGGGGCAGCCGGTGAGTCGCTGAGCCGGTCAGTCGGGAGGAGGGCCGGTCAGGCGCCGTGGCCGGGGCTCTCGGCGGGCACGCTGCGGGGCAGCAGTCGCAGGGCCGGGAGGCATGCGGTGGTGACGGCCAGGACGGTGACGAGGCTGACGGCCATGGCGTGGGCCGGGGCGCCGGAGTGGAAGTAGACAGTGGTGACGACGGCCGAGCCGATGCCGTTGGCGATCTGCTGGACGGCGGTGAGCGAGCCGCCGGCACTGCCCGCCTCCCCGGCCGAGATGTCGCCGAGGGTGATGTCGAAGATGGTGCCGAAGCAGGCACCCATGCCGAGTCCGGTGACGAAGACGGCCGGGGCCATCGCCCAGAGGGTGAGGTCCGTGCCGCGGCCGAGGACGAGGGCGAGCAGCCAGCCGGCCCCGGCGAGGGTGAGCAGCATGCCGGCCAGGATCAGCCTGCGGCCGAGCCTGCGGGTGAGCCCGGCCATGCCGGCGACGGCCGCGGCGATGATGCCGAGGGTCACGGGGAGCAGTCCGAGGGCGGTGTCGCCCGGGGTGGAGTGCAGGGCCTGCTGCATGAACAGGGAGGTCACGTAGAGCAGGCCGCTGGTGACCGCGAAGTACAGCATGCCGACGAACAGGCCCGAGGTGAAGCCCTTGTTCCGGAAGAGCGAGGGCTTGATGAGCGGTTCGGAGGCGGTGGACTGACGGCGTGCGTACAGGACGAGGGAGAGCACCCCGGCGGCGAGCGAGCCGAGTGCGGTCGCGCCCCAGCCGTTGCTGGAACCCTCGATCAGGCCGTACATCAGGGCGAACATCGTGAAGCCGAGGAGACCGGCGCCCAGGCCGTCCACGCTCAGGGAACGGTCACCGGCGTCGCGGGGCAGCAGCCGGGCGGCGGCCACGGTGCCGAACACACCGAGGAACAGGTTGATCAGGAAGACGGGGCGCCAGGACAGGCCCGCGAGGTCGGCGTCGATGAGCAGGCCGGCCAGGATCGGGCCGCCGACGGTGGCCGCGCCGAGCAGAGGTCCGAAGAGGTTGAAGGCCTTGCCCAGCTGCTCGCGGGAGAACGTCCTGGTCATGATCGCCATGCCCTGCGGGATGAGCAGCGCACCGAAGGCGCCCTGGAGCACGCGGGCGGCGATGAGGAGGGCCGGTTCGGGGGACAGCCCGCAGATCGCGGAGGCGGCGGTGAAGCCGGCCATGCCGATGAGGAACAGCCTGCGCTGTCCGAACTTGTCCCCCAGCCGGCCTCCCACGACCAGGAGCACGCCCATGGCGAGGGTGTAGGAGGAGCCCAGCCACTTGATGAGGCTCTCGCCGCCGCCCATCTCCCGGACGATCGTCGGCGCGGCGATGTTGGTGACGGTGGAGTCGATCATGTCGAGGGCGTCGGCCAGCAGGACCAGCCCGAGGATCAGCCAGAAGGCGGTGGTGGAGGGGGAGGCCGCTGCTCGGGGCGGCCGGAGTTCGGCTACGGAGGACATGACGGTCTCCTTGATCGGGAGGGGGAGGGGGCGGTCGCCCCGCTCCAGAAGAACATAATGACTATGAAAGTGCAATCGCTACACTTTCATAGTGACTCCGGCGGGGCTCTATGCTGGACCCATGACACGCATTGACAAGCCAGAGGCAGAATCGGACGGCCCCGGGCGACGCGAACGCAAAAAGGCCGCAACCCGGCAGGCGCTCGCCGACGCCGCCCTGCGACTGTTCCTGGAGAAGGGGTTCGACCAGGTCAAGGTCGCCGAGATCGCCGCGGCGGCGGACACCGCACTGACGACGCTGTTCGCGCACTTCCCTGGCGGGAAGGAAGCGCTGATCCTCGAGGACGGCGCCGAGCGTGAGGCCTCCCTGGCCGCAGCGGTGCGCCGCCGGGCCCCGGGGGTGCCGGTACTGGCGGCCCTGCGCGCATTCTTCGCCGGCCGGGGCCCCTTCGACCCGGACCCGGCACCGGAGTTCCTGCTCAAGACGGAGCTCGTCGCCGCCACGCCCGCGCTGCGCGCCTACGCCCGCCGGATGTGGACCGGCTGCGAGGAGGCCCTGGCGGAGGTGATCGCCGAGGCGTGCGGACGCCCGGCCGACGACCTCTCGCTGCGGATCCTGGCCCGCTACGTCCTGGAGATTCCCGATCTCGCGAGCATGGGGCCGGACCCGCGCCGGGCCCTGGACCTGGCCTTCGGCCACCTGGAGCGCGGCTGGCCCGGGGTGTGATCCGACGTCGCGTCCGTGCGCGAAGCGTTGACAAAGTCGTCATCTGATAGAAACCTGTGGCGCCATGGCCGCATATCAGCGATCAGATCACTCAAAAAATTAATAACGCTGCGCAAGTTCGCGGCAGGCGCAGCTGCGCCGGGCCGGTCCCCTCATGGAACAGAGGACAGCATGAGATGGAAGCAAGGCGGCCGGCTGATGCTGGCCGGCACGGTGGTCGCGGGGCTGGTGTCGGTCGGACTCCTGCCCGTCACCTTCGCCGCCGCCGCGGGCGGCCCCAACCTCGCCCTCGGCAAGGCGGTCACCGCGAGCGGATCCCTCGGCGGATACGGGGCCTCAGGGGTCACCGACGGCAACCAGGGCTCGTACTGGGAGGGTCCCCCGGGAACCTTCCCGCAGTGGGTACAGGTCGACCTCGGCGGCGCCAAGGCCGTCGACCAGGTGGTGCTGAAGCTGCCCACCGGGTGGGAGGCGCGGACCGAGACGCTGACCGTGCAGGGCAGCACCGACGGGAGCACCTTCAGCACGCTGTCCGCCTCGGCGGGGCGGGTGTTCAACCCGGCCCAGTCCAACACGGTGACCGTCGGCTTCACCGCCGCGACCGTCCGCTACCTGCGGGTGGGCGTCACCGCCAACACGGGCTGGCAGGCGGCCCAGATATCCGAGCTCGAGGTGTACTCCGCCGACGGCAGCGGCGGTCCCGGTGACCCGGGTGATCCGGGCACTCCGCCTCCCGTCGGCGTCAACCTCGCCAAGGGCAAGCCCATCGAGGGCTCCTCCACCACCCAGTCGTTCGTCGCGGCCAACGCCAACGACGACAGCGTGACCAGCTACTGGGAGGCGGGGTCCCAGCAGTCCACGCTGACCGTGAAGCTCGGCTCCAACGCCGACGTCACCGGGGTGGTCCTCAAGCTCAATCCGGACCCCGCCTGGTCCAACCGCACCCAGAACTTCGAGATCCTGGGCCGAGAGCAGTCGGCGAGCGGGTTCACCACCCTGAAGGCCAGCGCCGGCTACGCGTTCAGTCCCAGCGGCAACCAGAACACCGTGACGATCCCCGTCACGGGCCGGCTCGCCGACGTCCAGCTGAAGTTCTCCGGCAACACCGGGGCGGGTGGCGGCCAGGCCGCCGAGTTCCAGGTGATCGGCTCCGCCGCACCGAACCCGGACCTGACGGTCCCGGACCTCTCCTGGTCCCCGTCCGCTCCCTCCGAGAGCGACGCCGTCACGGTCAACACCACTGTCCGCAACGCCGGTACGGTCGCTTCCCCGGCCACCTCCGTCAACGTCAGCCTCGAAGGAGCCGTCGCGGGCAGCGCCCCGGTCGGCGCCCTCGCCGCCGGCGCCTCGGCCACCGTCCCGGTCGCCGTCGGCAAGCGCCCGATGGGCAGCTACACCGTCTCCGCGGTCGTGGACCCGGCCGGCAGCGTCGCCGAGCAGGACGACACCAACAACAGCCGCACCGCCGCCGCGAAGCTCGTCGTCGGCCAGGCTCCCGGCCCCGACCTGGAAGCCCTCTCCATCACCACCAACCCGGCCAACCCGGCCGTGGGCGCCCCGGTCTCCTTCACCGTGGCCGTACACAACCGGGGGACCACCGGGGTGAGCGCGGGCAGCGTCACCCGGCTGGTCGCGGGCGCCACCACGCTCAACGGCCCGACCTCGGCGATCGCCGCCGGCGAGACCGTGAACGTGGCCGTCAACGGCACCTGGACGGCGGTCAGTGGCGGGGCGACCCTCACCGCCACCGCCGACGGGACCGGCCTCGTCACCGAGACCAACGAGAACAACAACAGTTACTCCCGCGCCGTGGTCGTGGGCCGCGGAGCTGCGCTCCCGTACACCGAGTACGAAGCGGAGGCCGGCAGTTACACCGGCGCGCTGCTGCGGAGCGACGCCAAGCGCACCTTCGGGCACACCAACTTCGCCACCGAGTCCTCGGGCCGCGAATCGGTCCGCCTCGCCTCGGCCGGCCAGTACGTGCAGTTCACCTCGACCAACCAGGCCAACTCCATCGTCGTGCGCAACTCCGTCCCGGACGCGGCGAACGGCGGCGGCGCGGACGCCACCATCAGCCTCTACATCAACGGCAGCTTCGCCCAGAAGCTGAACCTCACCTCCAAGCACAGCTGGCTCTACGGCAGCACCGACAGCCCCGAGGGCCTGACCAACACCCCCGGCGGCGACGCCCGCAGGCTCTTCGACGAGTCCCACGCGCTGCTCGCGCAGAGCTACCCGCCCGGCACCACCTTCCGCCTCCAGCGCGACGCGGGCGACACGGCCCCGTACTACGTCATCGACCTGGTCGACCTGGAGCAGGTGGCCCCGGCGGCGCCCAAGCCCGCCGAGTGCACCTCGATCACCGACTACGGCGCGATCCCGAACGACGGCATCGACGACACGCTCGCCCTCCAGAAGGCGGTGACGGCGGACCAGAACGGGCAGATCGCCTGTGTCTGGATCCCGCAGGGCCAGTGGCGCCAGGAGCAGAAGATCCTCACCGACGACCCGCTGAACCGCGGCCAGTTCAACCAGGTGGGCATCAGCAACGTCTCCATCCGCGGCGCGGGCATGTGGTACTCCCAGCTCTACACCCTGACCCAGCCGCAGGACGCGGGCGGCATCAACCACCCGCACGAGGGGAACTTCGGCTTCGACATCGACGACAACACACAGATCTCCGACATCGCCATCTTCGGCTCGGGCCGGATCCGCGGCGGAGACGGCAACGCCGAGGGCGGCGTGGGCCTGAACGGCCGCTTCGGCAAGAACACGAAGATCACCAACGTGTGGATCGAGCACGCCAACGTCGGTGTCTGGGTGGGACGCGACTACGACAACATCCCGGCCCTGTGGGGTCCCGGTGACGGCATCGAGTTCAGCGGCATGCGGATCCGCGACACCTACGCCGACGGCATCAACTTCGCCAACGGCACCCGCAACTCCACCGTCTTCAACTCCTCCTTCCGTACGACCGGTGACGACGCCCTGGCGGTGTGGTCCAGCAAGTACGTGAAGGACCAGTCGGTCGACATCGGCCACGACAACCACTTTCGCAACAACACCGTCCAGCTGCCGTGGCGCGCCAACGGCATTGCCCTCTACGGCGGTTACGGCAACACCATCGAGAACAACCTCATCTACGACACCATGAACTATCCCGGCATCATGCTGGCGACCGACCACGACCCGCTGCCCTTCTCCGGGCAGACCCTGATCTCGGGCAACGGGCTGTTCCGCACGGGCGGCGCCTTCTGGGGCGAGGCCCAGGAGTTCGGGGCGATCACCCTCTTCGCGGCCAACCTGCCCATCCCGGGCGTCACCATCCGCGACACCGACATCTACGACTCGACGTACGACGGCATCCAGTTCAAGACGGGCGGCGGAACCATGCCCGACGTGAAGGTCACCAACGTGCACATCGAGAAGTCCAACAACGGGGCCGGCATCCGTGCCCACGGCGGGGCCCGCGGCAGCGCCACCCTGTCCAACGTCACGATCACCGGCTCGGCCGACGGGAACATCCTGGTCGAACCCGGATCGCAGTTCGTGATCAACGGCGGGTGATGCCGGGGCGGTTCACCGCCTGCCGAGCTTGACCCACCTCGCGGCGCTGGGCACGCCCTTCCCGTCGAGGAGGAACAGCATGTAATAGCCGGGCGGGGCGTCGGCCGAGGTGGCCGGCGCCCGCAGCCCGATCGTGCGGCCGCGGACGCCGGTCGTGCGCAGCTCAAGATGGCGCTGGCTGGTGTTCACCGCGTGCGTGACGGTGGTCGGCGCCAGCAGGACGGCGCGCCGCACGTCGGCGGCCGTCGAGCTCTCGACGGAGAACTCCGCGTCGTGGGCCAGCTCCCCCGCCGGAACCCGGTCGAGGGACGGCCGGGCGCCCCGGTGCAGGTACGAGGGCTCGTAGATCTCGATCGAGCCGTCCATGCCGTCCTTGATGTCCGGATCGTTGGCGATCTGCTGCAGCTCGTCCCCGGTGACCATGACCCGGCCGTCGGGCAGTACCAGGGCGTTGGAGTGGTAGCCCCGGGGGAGCCGCTGGGCCGGTCCCAGGCGCCACCGCCCGTCCGCATCCCGCAGTTCGGTCCGCCGGAACTTCAGGTCCGCCTTCGGGTTGAACGGCCCGAATCCGTAGTCCCGGGTGTCCTTCGCCCCGTTGACCGTCAGCAGCGTGCCGTCCGGCAGGATCAGCGTGTCGTCCTGGGTCCGGCCGAAGGCACGCGGCTCCTGAGTGGTCCAGGCGCCGCCCGACAGCCGGTAGGTGTTCGGATCGAGCGGGTCCCCGCCGAGCACCAGCACCGAGTCCGGGCCCCTGAATCCCGCCGGGAGCGGCACGGCGGAGCCGTAGCCCCGGAAATCGGCGGGCCGTCTGGGCAGGTCGGTACGGGTCTGCGCGCGCGGGTCGAAGAGCCACTGCTGGTCGGCGTCGCGCCCCAGGCCGTAGACCATGCCGTCCCGCAGCGAGAACAGGTGCGGGTAGTCGTTGCGGAACGGCGCGTCCGACCGCAGCCGCTGGGAGGAGATGTCCAGCGGGATGTCGAACGGCCGCCAGGGCACCGGCTGCCCGAGCGCGGGGAACCGCTCCACCACCGGGGTGGGGGTCCCCGTACCGCGCTCGGACTGGCCGGACATGATGATCTGCCGGCCGTCCGCGCCCGTCACCACCGAGGGGTACCAGCGGCCCACCGCCATGTCGCGATTGCGGTACCAGCCCTCGGTCCACGGGTCGAAGACGAAGGACAGCTTCGCGCCGCTGCCACCCTTGCCGCCCGTGTTGCCCCCGAACACCCCCAGCATCCCGTTGGGGAGGAAGGAGTGCCCGGCGCAGAAGAACGGCGCCGGCCGCGGTGCGTGCGTACCGTCGGGCATCAGGACGACGGGCGGGGTGACCTTCTTGAACGCACGGGCGCCGGTCCCCTTCGCCGGGTCCCACAGGTAGGCGCGGCCCGCGTTGGCCGGCCCGATCCGGTTCGTGGGACCGGTCTCCTTCGTGGGGTCGGTCTCCACCCGGGAGAAGGAGAAGAGCAGTACCTTGCCGGTCGGCAGCTGGGCGACGTGCACGCCGAAGTCGGGAGCGGGGAAGTAGTCGGTGAACCGTCCCGAGAGCGCCGGGTCGAAGGCGGAGTTGGCCTCGCGCTGCGAGGCGGCGAGCGACGCCAGGCTCCCGATGCGCCGCGCCTGCGGATACTCCCCGGCGTCCTTGGCCGCGCGGCGCAGCTCGGCGTGCGCCCGCGCGTGGTCCGCGCCGACAGTCGCGGCCTCCGCCGCCTCGGTCGCGCCCTCGGCGTCGTGCCCGGGGGTCGCGGCGGCGGGCGTGGCCGCGAGGACCAGGGCGGAGACGATCGCGGCGGCGGACGACACGACGGACCGTGGCAGGCGGCGCATGGGACTCCTCGGCGCAGGCGGTTCCCGCGAGGCGCTCATAGTAGGAAATGCCCGCGCGAATCCCTGGCGTGACGCGATCCGGGCCCGGCCCGTGAGCCATTCGGCCCTTCCGTGCGCGGTGATCGAACGTTTCTGCAGTGAATGGGCCCGGCCATCGGGGTGATGCCGCGCACCCGGTCACCGACCGGGTCCCCGCGGACCGCTTCCATGGCCGGGTGATCAAAACACTGCGCATCGCGCTCGGCGCCGCCGCCCTGACGGGCAGCCTCCTCGCGCTCCTGCCCGCCTCCGCCGCCGGAGCCACCGCCGGCCCCGGCACCCTCGCCGCTCCCTCGGACAAGGTGACCGTCGACGTCGCCACGGTCAACGGATCGGGCTGCCGGCCGGGCAGCGCCACCGTGGCCGTGGCCGAGGACAACTCGGCCTTCACCGTCACCTACAGCGAGTACCTGGCCGCCGCCGGCGGCAACAGCTCCCCGACCGACAGCCGCAAGAACTGTCTGCTCTCCCTGATCGTGCACGTCCCGCAGGGCTACACCTACGCCGTGGCCCAGGTCGACTACCGGGGCTTCGGCAGTCTGCAGCCCGGGGCGATCGGCACCCAGAAGGCCAGCTACTACTTCCAGGGCATGAAGCAGACCGACTACCGCACCCACAGGTTCCAGGGCGCGCTGGAGGACAACTGGCAGGCCACCGACACCACGGGCATCGAGGCCCTGGCCTTCGCCCCCTGCGGAGAGCTGCGCAACTTCAACATCAACACCGAGCTGCGTGCCGAGGTCGGCACCTCGGACCCGTCCAGGACCAGCTTCATGGCGCTCGACTCCACGGACGGCAGCATCAACAGCGTCTACCACTTCTCCTGGAAGAAGTGCCCGGCCCGCTGAACCGGCCCTGGCACCGCTCGGACAGGCGGCCCGCCGCGTTGCTCCTTCCCGGGAATCCCGTCAGGAATCCCGTCAGGAGTCCCCGCGCGCGGCCGCCTGCCGCTGGCGCTTGCTCAGGGGGGCCAGCGTGAGGTCCTGGGCCTGGGAGGTGATCCGCTTGAACCCGTACCCGCGCTCGGTCAGCCAGGTCTCGGCCGCCAGCTCGGCGTGCGCTGTCGCGTCCAGGATGTCCTCCTCGGCCTCGCCCCCGGCCAGGAAGCGGAAGGTGAAGAAGGGCCGGGCGGCCACGTCGTAAGTGAGGTTCCCCTCGGGGGTGAACCTCGCGCTCAGCATGTCGTGCTGCGCGGCGTCCGCGAGGAGCGCCGCACGCTGCTCGTCGGTGAGGCCGTCGAAGGACCCCCGGACGGTGATGCGGAAGGTACGGGTGCTCATCCCTCCACACTAGGTCGCCCCACTGGCCCGCCGCACCGGGATTTCCGGCGGCCCACCACTCCGACGGCCCAACGGGCGCTCGCCTCAACAGCCCCGTCACCGTCCGGGCCGCACGGCCCTGGCCTGGGCCGTCGTCGATTTCCCCGGTATGCCGGGCGTGTCGCGCGCCACTAGCGTCGGGTGCGTCCGGAGTCCCTGGTGATTCCGCGAGGGGGGTCCTGCTGTCCGCCTGTGCGAGAGGCCGAGCCGATGCTGAAGGACGCTCCGATAGCCCCGATAGCCAGCCTGCTCCGCGTGGAGAAGGGCGTGGCCGCCCCCGAGGAACTCGCCGCCATCGCGGTGGTCGTCGCCTGCTTCGCACGCCGGAACAGTGCCGGCGGAGGGCAGGCTCCCGCCAGGACCGCCAGGACAGCCAGGTCCCCCCGCCCCCCGCGCCACGCACACCACGGCTCCGGCTGCTGGGCGGGCTGCTGGGCCTGCGGCTGACGCGCTCCGGCACCCACGAAACGCCCCTGCCCCCGGCCCGCTTACGGGCCGGCGGCAGGGGGACCAACCGGTGAGCCGGCCGGTCAGGACCGGCGCAGCACCGCCGACATCGCCCCGGACAGAGCGGCCTCGGGATCGGCGTCCGCCCCCTCGGAGCGCCACGCGACGAACCCGTCCGGACGCACCAGCACCGCTCCCGCCTCCGGCAGCCCGTGCACCGCGGTCCAGTCGGCGCCGGGCTCCTGCAGCAGGTCGGCCCCGGAAGCGGACCCGTTCCCGGCCGACCCGACCCCATACGTGTCGAGCTTCGCCGCCAGCCGCTCGGCCACCCGCCGTCCCGCCTCCTGCCAGGGCGAGCCCGCGCCGCAGAGCAGCACGAACGAGCGCTCGTACAGGTCCAGCGTGGAGACCCGCTCACCGTCGGCCCGCGTCAGCCACATGTGCGGGGCCCGCGTGCCGACGTCGCCCTTCATACGCATCCCCTCCGGGATGACCGGCCGGTCAGGGGAGCCGCCGACGAACGCCCCGCGCGGGTACGCGTACGCCATCGCCGTCGTCAGGACCCCGCTGCCCGGTCCGCCTCCCATGGTCGGCGGCGGCGCGTACCCCGGGTGGCTGTGCTCCGCCGAACGGGCGGACGCGCGCTCGGCGGTCGCCAGGGCCACCGGCAGCCGCTCGGCCTCGTAGCTGTCCAGCAGCCCGATGCCCGCCGATCCGTCGAGGACCGCCGCGATCTTCCAGGCCAGGTTGTGCGCGTCCTGGATGCCGGTGTTGGAGCCGAACGCGCCCGTGGGGGACATCTCGTGGGCCGCGTCGCCGGCCAGGAACACCCGCCCGGACGAATACCGCTCGGCGACCCGTTCCGCCGCGTGCCAGGGAGCCTTCCCGCCGACCTCAACGTCCAGGTCCGGTACGCCGATCGCGGCCCGGATCTGCTCGACGCACCGCTCCTCGGTGAAGTCCTCCAGGGTCTCGCCCCGGTCCGGGTGCCACGGCAGGTGGAACACCCACTGGGTCTCGTTGTCCACCGGCAGCAGCGCCCCGTCCGCACCCGGCTTCATCAGGTAGCAGACGATGAACCGCAGGTCACCCAGCACCTCGACGAGCCGCCGCGAACGGAAGGTGACGCTGACGTTGTGGAACAGCTCGCCGCTGCCCGTCTGGGGGATGCGCAGCTGCTCGCGCACGGGGCTGCGAGGACCGTCCGCCGCGATCAGGAAGTCCGCGCGCACGGTGATGTGCTCGCCCGTCTCCCGGTCCTTGACCAGGGCGTTCACCCCCGTCGCGTCCTGGTCGAAGCTCATCAGCTCGGTGGAGAACCGTACGTCGGCGCCCTGCGCGCGGCTCTGCGCGGCGAGGATCGGTTCGATGTTGTTCTGACTGCACACGCACCAGCTGCTCGGGCTGAACTTGCTGAGCGCGCCGGCCGGGTCGATGGCCTTGACCAGCCACTTGTGGTCGCCGCCGAGCAGGGACTCCGTCTGCAGGATGCCCATGTTGTTCTCCAGCGCGGACGCGGCCTGCCGGATCGCGCCCTCCGCCCCGGCCACCCGGAACAGCTCCATGGTCCGGGCATTGATACCCCGCCCGCGCGGGTGGTCGGAGGTGCCGGCGTGCTTCTCAACGACCAGGTGCCTGATGCCGTGGCGGCTCAGGAACAGTGAGGTGGACAAGCCCACGAGGGAGCCGCCCACGACGAGAACCGGTACGCGAACATCTGCGGTGTCTTCCATCAGCTGCGAGCTCCAGATTTCTGTGTGGGGGAGTGGACTCTTTATGCCCCCGATCGACAGCCAAGCCCAGGAGATACGCCGCTTGTCACCCGCTTGATCCGGAGATGTAGCGGTACGTCCCCACCCGGATGACGATGAGCGACAGCGGTTCCCCCGAGGACGCCCCGGCCCGCCGTCCCCGTTACGGCCGCCGGGCCGGGGCGGCCACCGCCCACGACGGACGAGGGTCCGTACGCGATGGAACTCCAAGCCCTCACGAAGGGCCCTCACCAAGGAGTGAGCAGATGACGACCACCCTGTCCGAACGGGTGTCACAGTCCGCCTTCGACGGCTCCATGCTCCGCGTCGTCCTGCTGATGGACCTCCACGAAGGAGCCCAGCAGAGGTTCTTCGAGGCCTACGAGCAACTGCGCCACGACATCGCGTCGGAACCCGGCCACATCAGTGACCAGCTCTGCCAGTCCTTCGAGAACCCCTCGCAGTGGCTCATCACCAGCGAGTGGGAGAGCGCGCCGCAGTACCTCGCATGGGTCAACAGCGAGCACCACGCCGAGCAGGTGCGCCCCCTCGGTGCCTGTGCCCGCGCCATGCGCCCGCTCAAGTACACCGTCCTGCGCGAGACCGGCCGCGGCTACCAGGACGACCGGCGCTCCGTCGGCGCGCGACTGCAGGAATCCCCCCGGCTCGGCGCAGGCATTGTGCGCCACGCCCTGACCTTCACGGTCAAGCCCGGCAGCGAGAAGGACGTCGCGGCGCTCCTCTCCAGCTACGCCTCCCCGGACGCGAACGTGGACGGCCACACCCGGCTCTGCCGGACCACGCTGTTCATGCACGGCAACCGGGTCGTGCGTACGGTGGAAGTCCGCGGCGACCTGATGGCGGCACTGCGGCACGTCTCCGAGCAGCCCGAGGTGCGGGCCGTCGAAGAAGCCATCAACCCCTACCTGGAGCAGGACCGTGATCTGGGCGACCCCGAGTCCGCCCGGATGTTCTTCATGCGGGCCGCGCTCCCCGCCGTCCACCACGTCGCCGCGCGCGAACCCGACGGCGCGGACCGCTCCGACGTACGGCGCCACGCACTGTTCTACCCGGCCAAGCCGGGGTGCGGACCGGCACTGGCCCGGTTCCTGGCCCGGCAGGACGAGGAAGCGGCCCACCGTTCGGACCCCGCGACCGTGAGCAGCAGCATCTTCCAGCGCGATGACATCGTCGTACGCCTCATCGACGTGCGCGGCCCGCACGACGCCGGCCTGGAGACGGCATTCGGCATCCGCGGACCGCGCAAGGCGGCCGTCCTCGCCCGGCTGATGGTGCCGTCCGCGGACGGGACCGCCGAGTCCGCCGTCCGTCACACCATGAGCCTGATCACCGACCGCCGGGCCCCCGCCGAGAGTTGACCCGCGGCAGTACCCACGGGCCCAGAGCCCACCGCGCCCCGGCCCCCAGGACCCCCCACCCAACAGCCCCGTCCAGGCTTCGCACCGCCAGGAGGAACCCCAGCCATGACCAGACAACGCCCACCGCACATCGTGGACCTCAGTGAGACGCAGCCCAACACGAGGCGCGGCGGCGACCTGAGGGCCGTCCTCACACCGACCTCGGTGGGCTGCACCAGCGGCTTCATGGGCCTGGCCGTCATGGCGCCGGGCGAGCACATCGCAGAGCACTACCACCCGTACTCCGAGGAGTTCGTGTACGTGGTCAGCGGGACGCTGGAGGTTGACCTCGACGGCGAGGCCCACCCGCTGCGCACCGACCAGGGACTCCTCGTCCCCCTCAACGTGCGCCACCGGTTCCGCAACGTGGGGGACACCGAGGCACGGATGGTCTTCCACCTCGGACCGCTGGCCCCGGACCCGAAACTTGGGCACGTGGACACCGAGGAGGCCGTCCACCCGGAGGGTTCCGCCTGGGAGCGGCCGCCGGACCGCGCGGGAGTGGTCTCGTGACCCGCCGACGGGTGGCCGTCACCGGGGTCGGCGTCGTCGCCCCCGGCGGCATCGGAGCCTCCGCCTTCTGGGACCTGCTCTCCAACGGCCGTACGGCCACGCGCGGAATCACCCTCTTCGACCCGACCGGCTTCCGCTCCCGGATAGCCGCCGAGGTCGACTTCGATCCCGCCGAGCACGGACTCGGCGCCGAGGAGGCGGCCCGGGCGGACCGGTACATCCAGTTCGCCCTGGTCGCCGCCGCCGAGGCGCTGCGCGACGCGGGTCTCGACCTCACCACCGACGATGCGTGGCGCACCGGAGTCTCCCTCGGCACGGCCGTGGGCGGCACCACCCGCCTGGAACACGACTACGTGGCCGTCAGCCAGTCCGGCGCCTGGTGGGACGTGGACCACCGGCTCGCCGGGCGCCACCTGCACCGGGCCTTCACCCCGGCCACCCTGGCCTCGGCCGTGGCGGAGAAGACGGGAGCGCGCGGCCCGGTCCAGACGGTCTCCACCGGCTGCACCTCCGGGCTCGACGCCATCGGATACGCCGTCCACTCCATCGCGGAGGGCCGGATGGACGTCTGCATCGCCGGCGCCTCCGACTCACCCGTCTCACCCATCACCGTGGCCTGCTTCGACGCCATCAAGGCCACCTCGCCCAACAACGACGACCCCGCCCACGCGTCCCGGCCCTTCGACGCCGACCGCGACGGCTTCGTCCTCGGTGAGGGCGGCGCCGTCCTCGTCCTGGAAGAGCTGGAACACGCCCGGGCCCGCGGTGCGACCGTCTACTGCGAGATCGGCGGCTACGCCACCTTCGGCAACGCCCACCACATGACCGGGCTGACCACCGAGGGCCTGGAAATGGCTCGCGCCATAGAGACCGCCCTCGCCCAGGCCCGGATCGGCGCCGACGAGATCGACTACGTCAATGCGCACGGTTCGGGGACCAAGCAGAACGACCGCCACGAGACCGCGGCGGTGAAGCGGGTCCTGGGAGACCACGCCTACAAGACGCCGATGACCTCCATCAAATCCATGGTGGGGCACTCCCTCGGCGCCATCGGGGCGATCGAACTGGCCGCCTGCGTCCTGGCGATGACCCACCAGGTCGTACCGCCGACGGCCAACTACGAAACCCCCGACCCGGAGTGCGACCTGGACTACGTCCCGCGCGTCGCCCGCGAGCGCGAGCTGCGCAGCGTGCTCTCCGTCGGCAGCGGCTTCGGCGGCTTCCAGTCCGCGGTCGTCATGACCCGGCCCAAGGAGGAGGTGGTCTCGTGAGCGGCCGTACGGTCATCACAGGCATCGGAGTCGTCGCGCCCAACGGGATCGGAGCCGGCGCCTTCTGGAAGGCGACCCAGTCGGGCACCACCGCCCTCGGCCGGGTCACCCGGGAGGGCTGCGAACACCTCCCGCTGCGCGTCGCGGGCGAGGTACGGGGTTTCGACGCGGCCTCGATGATCGAGGAGCGCTACCTCGTACAGACCGACCGCTACACCCACCACGCCCTCGCCGCGGCCGACCTCGCCCTGGAGGACGGCCGGCTCGGCCGGGCCGACTACGAGGACGATCCCTTCTCGGTCGGTGTGGTCACCGCGGCAGGCTCCGGCGGCGGTGAGTTCGGGCAGCGCGAGCTGCAACACCTTTGGGGACAGGGACCGCGTTACGTCGGCCCGTACCAGTCGATCGCCTGGTTCTACGCCGCCAGCACCGGGCAGATCTCCATCCGCCGGGGCCTCAAGGGTCCCTGCGGAGTGGTGGCCGCCGACGAGGCGGGCGGACTCGACGCCTTCGCGCACGCCGCCCGGGCGATCCGCCAGGGCAGCCGGGCCATGCTCGTGGGAGCCACCGAGGCACCACTGGCCCCGTACTCCATCGTCTGCCAGCTCGGCTACGACGCACTGAGCACCCACGACGACCCGGAGCGGGCCTACCGGCCGTTCACCGACAAGGCCTGCGGGTACGTACCCGCGGAGGGCGGCGCGATGTTCCTCGTCGAGGACGAGGAAGCGGCCCAGCGCCGCGGCGCCTCCGTCCGGGCCGTCCTGGCCGGGCACGCGGCGACCTTCACCGGCCCGCACCACTCCGAGACGGCGGGCGAGTCCGGCGAGGGCCTGGCCCGCGCGATCCTGGGAGCCCTGCGGGACGCGGGCTGCGCCCCCGAAGAGGTCGACGTGGTCTTCGCCGACGCGCTCGGCACCCCGGAGGCCGACCGGGCCGAGGCGGCCGCGATCGTCTCCGCCCTCGGGTCCCACGGGCGCAAGGTACCGGTCACGGCACCCAAGACGGGAACGGGCCGGGCCTATTGCGCGGCCCCCGCCCTGGACACCGCCGCCGCGGTCCTCGCCCTGGAGCACGGCATCGTCCCGCCCACGCCGAACGTCTTCGACGTGTGCCACGACCTCGACGTGGTGACCGGCAGCGCCCGCACCGCGGAGCTGCGCACCGCGCTCGTGCTGAGCCGGGGCCTCATGGGCTCCAACGCCGCGCTCGTCCTCCGTATCCCCTCCTAGAGACAGAAGGAGCCGCTCATGTCCGAACGACTGACCGTCGAGGAGCTGGCCGCCCTGATGAAGTCCGGGGCCGGTATCACCGTCGACCCGGCCGACATGAAGAACCGCCCGGAGTCCCTCTTCGACGACTACGGCCTCGACTCGCTGGGTCTGCTCGGCATCGTCGGGCTGCTCGAGAACCAGCGCGGCCGGGCCCTGCCCACCGACGCGGACCGCTGCAAGACGCCCAAAGAGTTCCTCGAACTCGTCAACACCAGCCTCATGACCGGAGCTTGACATGGCAGGACACACCGAGAACGAGATCACCGTCAAGGCGCCCCTGGACACGGTCTGGGAGATGACCAACCATCTCCCGAGCTGGCCCGGGCTGTTCAGCGAGTACGCCTCGCTGGAGATCCTGGAGGAGGACGGGCCCACCACCCGCTTCCGCCTGACGATGCACCCCGACGAGAACGGCACGGTGTGGAGCTGGGTCTCCGAGCGCACCCCCGACCCCGTCACCCGCACCGTACGTGCCCGACGCGTCGAGACCGGCCCGTTCGAGCACATGGACATCCACTGGCAGTACTTCGAAGTGCCCGGCGGCACCCGGATGGTGTGGACCCAGGACTTCGCGATGAAGCCGCAGGCGCCCGTCGACGACGCCGGGATGACCGCGCGCATCAACAGCAACTCCAAGATCCAGCTGGAACTGATCCGGGACAAGATCGAACAACGCGAACGCGAGAGCCGCACGCCCGCGGTCAGCCGCGTCTGAGACGAAAGGCAGCACACCGGATGCACCGCGCTCTCATCGTCGCCCGTATGGCGCCCAAGTCCGCCCCCGACATCGCCGAGCTCTTCGCGGCCTCGGACGCGGGCGAGCTGCCGCACCTCGTCGGAGTGACCCGCCGCAGCCTCTTCCAGTTCGGCGACGTGTACATGCACTTCATCGAGTCCGACCGGCCCCCGGGCCCGGCCATCGCCGAGGTGACCAGTCACCCGGAGTTCCGGGACCTCAGTGACCGGCTCACCGCCTTCGTCAGCCCGCACAACCCGGAGACCTGGCGAAGCCCGAAGGACGCGATGGCCCAGGAGTTCTACCGCTGGGAGCGTCCGAGCGGCTCCCGTACGGGCTGACCGTACGAGGACCGCCGCGCGACCGGCAGGCCTCGGGCCCCGTACCCACCTGGTACGGGGCCCGCCGCCGTGTCCGGCCCCCCGCACCCCCACCCACCCCGCATCAGGCACGGCGCACCGCCACCGCCGCGCAGGCCACCGCCAGCGGCAGCTCCGCCCCGGCCGCGAGGAGCAGGGCCAGCGTCTGCTCGCTCCCCGCCGAGGTCGTCACGTCGAACCAGGCGTCCGTCACCAGCAGCGCCGCCGTCGCCGCCGCCAGCGGAACCACCCGGGGATCCTGCCGGCGCAGCATCAGCCCCGTCCCCGCCAGCCCCGCCGCCAGCATCAGGTCCAGGCCTATCCACGCCGTCGCCCAGTTGGACACCTCGGTGCTCTGCGGCAGCGTCCTGGCCAGCACCACCATCCACGGCGCCAGCGCGATCCCGGCGCCCGTGAGCACCGTCGGCAACCACACCCCGCCACGGGCAGCGCAACTGCGGGCAGCGGAACGGGGGCGGAACTGCGGGGCGACGAGGGCCATGGCTGCGGATCTCCTTCCGCCCCGCGGTCGGTCCGCCGGGCACACCACAAGACTCGGCCGCCGGGCCGCCGGAATCAGTAGCCCCACTGTCCGAATCGGGGGTGGTGCCAGCTACACCCCGAAGCGGATACCAGGGGGAGTGCAACGTCCTGGCCAGGGCGATTACCGTACCCACATGGAAAGTTCCGGCGCGCTGCGGCGCGCACTCGGCTGGGCCGCGGCGCACGCGCCCTGGTCCGCATGGGCCTGGCGCAACACCGCCTTCACGGCGGCGGCGATCCCGCCCGCCCTACCGCTCGCGCTCGGCTTCCTGCTCCTGCTCACCGCCCCCGGGCACAGCCCCGTCCCGCTGCTCCTCGTCGTGGCACTGTCCCCGTTCCTCACCGCCCTGCAGCGCGACCGCTGCTGGTCGCTGCTCGGCATCGACATACCGCCCGTGGTCCGTGAACACCCCCTGCGCAGCTTCCGCGGACTGACCGAGCGGCTGCGCTCCGAGGCGACCTGGCGCCAGTACGGCTACCACTTCCTGGTCAGCCCGCTCGCTGCCCTCGGCGGCGGCGTGCTGGTCCTCACCTGGGCCGTCGGCGCGGTCTGCGCCACCGTCTACGCGTGGTCCTGGGCCCTGCCCGGGACCACCGGACCCGGCTGGACCCGCCAGTACGACGTGCTGACCGCGGTCGGGGGCCTCCTCCTGCTCGCCGCACCCTGGTTCGCGGCCCTCCTGGGCCGGCTCGACTCCGGCGCGGCCCTCGCGCTCCTGGGTCCCAACCGGGCCCGTGAACTGGAACGCCGCGTCGAGGACCTCGCCGAGAGCCGGGCCGGCGTCCTGGACGCCGCCGATCTCGAACGCCGCCGCATCGAGCGGGACCTGCACGACGGAGCCCAGCAGCGACTGGTCGCCCTCGCCATGAACCTGGGCATAGCCCGCGCCACCCTCCCCGGACTGCCCTCCGAAGCCAAGGCCGTGATCGACGAGGCACACCGGGAGGCGAAGGAGGCCATAGAGGAACTGAGCAGCCTCGTACGGGGACTGCACCCGGCCGTCCTGGAGGACCGGGGACTCGACGCCGCGCTCTCCGGCATCGCGGCCCGCGCCCCGCTGCCCGTCGAGCTGACGGTGGATCTCCCCGCCCGCCCGGACCCCACGGTGGAGGCCGTCGCCTACTTCGTCGTCTCCGAAGCCCTCGCCAACGTCGCCAAACACGCCAGCGCCAGCCGCTGTTCGGTCCTCGTCACCCGCACCGCCAACGACGTTCTGCGCCTCACCGTCACCGACGACGGAGTGGGCGGCGCCGACCCGGCCGCGGGCACCGGACTGACCGGCCTGCGCAAACGAGTAGGGTCGGTCGACGGAAACATCATGATCGACAGCCCCCGCGGGGGCCCGACCACCGTGACTGTGGAGCTGCCGTGCGGGCCGTGATCGCCGAGGACTCCGTCCTGCTGCGCATCGGACTGGTCAAAGTCCTCGAAATGGCGGGATTCGAGGTGGCCGCCGAAACCGGCGACGCAGAAGCCCTCCTCGCCGCCGTCGACGAGCACCGGCCCCAACTCGCCCTAGTGGACGTCCGGATGCCACCCGGATTCACCGACGAAGGCGTCCGCGCCGCCCTCATGATCAGGCAGCAGAGCCCCGCAACGGCCGTCCTGCTCCTCTCCCAGTACGTCGAGGAGCGCTACGCCGCGGACCTGCTGGCAGTCCCGAGCGGCGCGGGCATCGGCTACCTCCTCAAACAACGCGTCGCCGACGTCGAGGAGTTCATCGAAACCCTGCGCCGGGTCGCCGGCGGCGGGACCGCACTGGACCCGCAGGTCGTGGCCCAGCTCCTGGTGCGCCGCGGCGGCGGCCCCGACCCGCTCGAACGCCTCACCCCGCGCGAGCGCGAGGTCCTGGCCCTGATGGCGGAAGGCCGCTCCAACACCGGGATCGCCACCGAACTCGTCGTGAGCGAGAGCGCCGTGGCCAAACACATCAACAGCATCTTCGCCAAGCTCGACCTGCCCGTGGCCGACGGCGACCACCGCCGGGTCCTCGCCGTCCTGCGCTTCCTGGACGGCACCCCGTGACGCCGGCGGCACCGCACGGGCGCCCCCGGCACCGGCTCGCCTGGATCCTCGCCGCCCTCCTCGGCGCGGTCTTCGTGGTCCTGCCCACCACCTTGCAGGCCGGAGCGTACGGGGTCACCCGCACCGGTATCCTGCGCGGCGGCAGCGCGGGACGCCCGGTGACCGCCCTGCACATCGCGGGCTCCGACACGAACGTCACGGTCCGCCCGCGCGGGGACCAGGAGGTCGGCTACCGGGCCGAGATCGCCTGGTCGCGGAGGAAGCCCGTCATCGAGGAGAGCTGGCAGGACGGCACCCTCACGCTCACGCCGCACTGTCCCGACGAGGACTCCGTCCTGGGTGCAGGGCTCTCCTGCTCCGTCCAGCTCGGGGTAGCCGTCCCCGCCGGTCTCGCGGTCACGGTCACCGCCGATTCCGGCCGCGTCGACATCAGCGGCCTCGGCGGCGCCGTCGACGTCCGGGTCGACTCCGGACAGGTCCACCTCAGCGCGATACGCGGTGCGGTCCGCGCCCGCGTAGGCTCCGGCAGACTGGTCGCCACGGGCCTGACCTCGCCGGAGTTCGGGCTCGCCGTCGGATCGGGCCGGGCCGCCGTCGACTTCCTCGCCCCGCCCGGGGAAGTGACCGCCGAGATCGGAGCCGGCCGCCTCGCCCTCACCGTCCCCGAGGCCACCCGCTTCCGGGTCACCACCCGGACCGGCTCGGGCCGCGTCGACCTCGCGCCCGCGCTCACCGACCCCGGCTCCGCGCGCACCCTGGACCTCGGCGTCGGCTCCGGCCGGGTCGACGCCCGGTACCTGGACCTGCTGCCCTGAACCTCACGGTGCGAGTCCGCCCCGGGCGATGACCTCCGCGTACCAGCGGGCACTGTCCTTCGGCGTGCGCCGCTGCGTCGCGAAGTCGACGTGGACGATGCCGAACCGCTTGCTGTAGCCGTACGCCCACTCGAAATTGTCCAGCAGCGACCACACGAAGTACCCGCGCACGTCCGCCCCGTCGGAGATCGCCCGGTGCACGGCGGCCAGATGCCCCCGCAGATAGGCGATGCGCTCCGGATCGTGCACCGCCCCCTCGGGATCGGCGTAGTCCCCGTACGCCGCGCCGTTCTCCGTGATCAGCAGCGGTACGCCGGGCAGCTCGTCGCGCAGCCGCGTCAGCAGCTCGTACAGCCCGCCCGGATCCACGGGCCAGTCCATCGCCGTACGGGGCCCCGGCGCGGGCAGGAACCGTACACGGCCCTCCGCCCCGGGCCAGGGGGACGGCGCCGGATCCCCCGGCGGGGTGCCCGGGCCGGCGGCCGCGACCACCGTGGGGGAGTAGTAGTTCAGGCCCAGCCAGTCGATCGGCTCTGCGGTCACGGCCAGATCGCCGTCCCGGACGAAGGACCAGTCCGTGAGCGCCGCGGTATCACGGACGAGATCCGGCGGAAGCCGCCCGTGGAACACCGGATCGAGGAAGATCCGGTTCCCCACCGCGTCGATCCGCCGCGCCGCGTCCAGATCGGCGGCCGAGTCCGTCAGCGGCCGCACCGCGTGCGCGTTCAGGGTCAGCGAGACCTCCGCCGACCGGGGCAGCGCCGCGCGCAGCGCCCGTACGCCCAGCCCGTGGGCCAGGTTGAGATGGTGAGCGGCCCGCAACGATGCCCCGGGCTCCGTGCGGCCGGGCGCGTGCACACCCGAGGCGTAGCCGAGGAAGGCCGCGCACCACGGCTCGTTGAGCGTGGTCCAGCTCGCCACCCGGTCCCCGAGCGCCCCCGCGACACGGCCCGCGTACTCGGCGAACCGCTCCGCCGTGTCGCGGTGCGGCCACCCGCCGGCGTCCTCCAGTTCCTGGGGCAGGTCCCAGTGGTAGAGCGTGGCCACCGGCCGGATCCCGGCCTCCAGCAGCGCGTCCACCAGCCGCCGGTAGAAGTCGAGCCCGCGCTGCGCGGCGGGGCCCCGTCCGGTGGGCTGCACCCTGGGCCAGGCCACCGAGAAGCGGTAGTCGCTCATGCCCAGCCGCTTCATCAGGCCCACGTCCTCGGCCATCCGGTGGTAGTGGTCGGCAGCCGTGTCCCCGGTGTCCCCGCCCAGGACCTTGCCCGGGATCCGACTGAAGGTGTCCCAGATCGAGGGTGTACGGCCGTCCAGCGCGGCCGCGCCCTCGATCTGATAGGCGGCCGTCGCCGTGCCCCACCGGAACCCGGGGGGAAAGCGGAGCGCGGCCCCCGTGGCGCGGGCCCCGTCGACTGTGGTCATGGAAGGACTCCTGAAGGGAAGTGGGGAAGAGGGGGAGTGGCGAGCGGGGAAGCAGGCGAGCGGGGGCTCAGCCCTTGACCGCGCCCTGCATGATGCCGCCCACGATCTGCCGGCCGAGCAGTCCGAAGACCAGCAGTACGGGCAGGGTCCCGAGCAGCGTGCCGGCCATGATCACGGACTGGTCGTGGACGTATCCGCCGCCCAGCTGCCGCAGCGCCACCTGCACGGTCGGCTCCTGCGAGGACAGTGCGACCACCGGCCAGAAGAAGTCGTTCCAGGCCGTCATGAAGGTCAGCAGACCGAGCACGGCCATGGCCGGCCGGGCCACCGGCACCACGATCGACCAGAAGACGCGCGCGTACGAGGCCCCGTCGACCCGGGCCGCCTCGATCAGCTCGTCCGGCAGCGACTGCGCGAGGAACTGCCGCATGAAGAACACACCGAAGGCGGAGACCAGCCCGGGCAGCACGACCGCCTGGAGTTGGTTCACCCAGTGCAGCTTCACGATCAGCATGAACAGCGGGATCACTCCCAGCTGCGGCGGGATCATCATCGACGCGACCACGGTGCCCAGCAGCGCACCGCGCCCCCGGAAACGCAGCTTGGCGAAGGCGAAACCGGCGAGCGTGGAGCACAGCACCGTGCCGACGGTGATCCCACTGGACACGATCAGGGAGTTGAGGAGGGCCTTGCCGATGTCCGCCTCGTCCAGGACCGCCTGGAGGTTGGCCACCAGCCGGGGCCCGGGCAGCAGCGCGGGCATCGGCCGCGCCAGATCGGCATTGGAGCGGCTCGCCGCGACCAGGGTCCAGTACAGCGGGAACGCCGAGACCAGGACCGCGCAGACCAGCACCCCGTAGGTCAGCCGGCCACCGCGCCGGGCTGCGGGTGAGGAACTCATCGGCCGGCCTCCTTGAGGGAACGGCGGCGCGCGAAGAGGGCGTTGACCCCGACCAGCGCCACGATCAGCAGGAACATCACCCAGGCGATCGCCGCCGCCCGGCCCAGGTGGAAGAAGCCCCAGCCCTGCTCGTACATGTACAGGCCGAGTGTCTGGTACTGGTGGGAGATGCCCCCGGACACGGAGCCCTCGAAGAGCAGCGGCTCCCCGAAGAGCTGGGTGGCGCCGATGGTGGAGACCACGACCGTGAACACGATGGTGGGGCGCAGTCCGGGCAGCGTCACGTGGAGGAACTGCTGCCACTTCGAAGCCCCGTCGACCTCGGACGCCTCGTACAGCTCGCCGGGGATGGACTGCATGCCCGCCAGGTAGATCAGCGTGTTGTAGCCGGTCCAGCGCCACACCACGATGGACGAGACGGCGATCTGCGAGGCCGCCGTCCCCGTCTGCCAGTCCACCGGATCGAAACCGACCAGCCCCAGAAGGGTGTTGACGAGCCCGAAGTCCCGTCCGAAGAGCTGCGCGAAGATCAGTGACGCCGCGGCCACGGAGGTCGCGTACGGCAGCAGCAGCGCGGTGCGGAAGAAGGTCCGGGCCCGCAGCCGATAGTTGAGGACGTGGGCCAGGCCCAGGGCGATCAGCAGCTGCGGCACCGTGGAGAGCGCGCCGATGGTGAAGGTGTTGCGCAGGGCCGTCCAGAAGAACGGATCGGTGAACAGGGCGGTGTAGTTGTCCAGGCCCCGCCACTGCATCTCGCCGGGGTTCTGCAGCTCGACGCGGTAGACGGAGACGTAGGCCGTATAGAGGAGCGGGAACAGCCCGAAGGCGGCGAAGAGGGTGAAGAAGGGTGCGACGAAGGCGTACGGGGCGAGGGCCTTGCGGGCGGTACGGGTCACGGTCGCTCAGCCCAGGGCGTTCTTGACGGCCTTCTTCGCGTTCGACCAGGCCGTCTCCGGCGGCGTGCCCTTGCGCTCCACCTCGCTCAGCGCGTTGGTGATCTGGTCGGCGACGTCCTTGTCGTGCACTCCCAGCACCTGGACCGGGGACTTCTCGGCGGCGTCACCGAAGATCTGCCCGATCGGCGCGTCCGAGAAGTAGGGGTCCCTGGCGTCGGCGATCTGCCCGATGGCCTTGACGGCGGAGGGGAAGTTGCCCTGCTTGCGGAAGAGTTCGGTCTGCTGCTCGGGCGCGGTCAGCCACTTCACCAGCTCGTACGCCTCCTTCTTGTGCCGGGCGGCCCGGGGGACAGCCAGGTAGGAGCCGCCCCAGTTGCCCGCGCCGCCGGGCAGCTTCGCCACGTCCCATTTGCCCTTGGCCGTGTCCCCGGCCTGCCCCTTGATGTAGCCGAGCATCCAGGCGGGGCACGGCATGGTGGCGAAGGAGCCGGAGGCGAAGGCCTGGTTCCACGGTGGGGACCACTGGTCCAGCTTGGCGCTGAGGCCGTCCGCGGCGGCCTTGACCGAGGCGTCCCAGGCGGACTTCACCGCGGGGCTGTTCTCGTAGATCAGGGTGCCGGAGGCGTCGTAGTACCGCTCCTTCGCCTGGCCGACCATGACGGCGTTCAGGCTGTTGACGCTGTCCAGCCAGGAGCTGCCGGCCGGTGCCTTGGCCCGGTACTGCCGGCCGAGCTCCAGATATCCGTCCCAGGTCGCCCACGCGGTGGCCAGTTCCGCACGGTCGGTGGGCAGACCCGCCGCCTTGAAGAGGTCGCTCCGATAGCACATGGCCTCGGGACCGACATCCGTGCCCAGCCCGAGCACCTTGCCGTCCCCGGTCGTCGCGGCCGCCCACTTGGCCTCGGCGAACTCGCCCTGGAGCGCGGCCGCTCCGTACTCCTTGAGGTCCGTGAACCTGTCGGCCTGCTTCCGTGTCACCGAGGCTATCCGCCCCATCTCGAGGGCCTGGACGTCGGCCAGCCCGCCGCCGCCGGCGAGCCGGGTCTGGAGGGACTTCCAGTAGTCCTGCTCGTCCTCGGTGTCCGTCTGCTTGATCTTGATGTTCGGGTGGAGCCGCTCGTACTCGGCGTAGAGTCCGGCCTCCTGGTAGCCGAAGGCGCCGAACAGGTCGACGGTGAGCGTGACCTGTCCGCCCGCGCCCTCGGGGGACTTGGCGTCGGACCCGGATCCGCAGGCGGCCAGGAGGGCTCCGGTCAGGGCGACGGCGCCGAGGCGGAGCGTGGTTCTCCGGGCGGGTCGGGGGTTGGACATGGTGCGGTCTCCTCGGCTCGGCGGATGCGTTGGTTCCGAGAGTGCTTTGAGAGCGCTCTCAGAACGCGACTGGAGCGTGCACCCCACAGCCGTGCCCCGTCAAGAGCCGTGCGCCGGACGGCCGGGAATCGCCCCGGTCACCGGCGCCGGAGCACGATTCGGTCCCTCAGGCCGAGCCGCGCCGCACCAGCGAGGTCGGGGTGATCACCGAGCCCGGCACCCCGAGCGCGGGGTGCGTCCTGTCCAGGGTCCGCAGCAGCAGCCGGGCCATCAGACGGCCCATGCCCTCGATGTCCTGGCGCACGGTCGTCAGCGGGGGATCGGTGCTCTCCGCCACCAGTTCGGCGTCGTCGAAGCCGACGAGCGCCACGTCCCCGGGCACCGACCGGCCCCGCTCGCGCAGCACGCCCAGCGCGCCCGTCGCCATCAGGTCGTTCGCGGCGAACACCGCGTCGAGGTCCGGGCAGCGCTCGAGCAGCTCGGCCATCGCCCGCGCCCCGCCGGCCGCGGTGAAGTCCCCCTCGGCGATGAGCGCGGGATCGGCGTCGAGCAGTACGTCGCGGTAGCCGTCGAGCCGGTCCGTCGCCGAGGTCTGGTCCAGCGGCCCGGCGATGTGCGCGATCTGCCGGCACCCCCGCGACAGCAGGTACCGTACGGCCTCACGCGCGCCCCCGCGGTTGTCGGCGTCGACGTAGGACACCGGACCGTGCTCCCCGGCCCCACCGGCCTGCCCGGTCCAGCCGGGGCGGCCACCGTAGACGGTGGGCATCCCGATGCGCCGGGTGATGGCGGGCAGCGGGTCGTCCGTGTGCAGCGAGAAGGCGAGCGCGCCGTCCACGTGACCGCCCGCCAGATAGCGCTCGATGTGGTCGTAGTCCCCGCGGTCCTCGACCAGCAGCAGCACCAGCTGCGTGTCGTGCGCGGTCAGTTCCTTGCTGATGCCGCGGACCTGGCGGGAGAAGAACGGGTCGGAGAAGATGCGGATCTCCGGCTCGGCGATGATCACGGCGACCGCGCCCGTCCGCCGGGTCACCAGGGTGCGCGCCGCGTGGTTGGGCACGTAGCCGAGCTCCGCGATGGCCGCGCGGACCTTGTCGACCAGATGGGGCCGGACCCCGTCGCCGCCGTTGACGACCCGGGACGCGGTGGCCCGGGACACCCCGGCCCGGGCGGCCACGGCCTCCAGCGTGGGCCGGCCGGCGGGAAGCTGTGCGGCCACGGGGCGCTCCTCTGTGCGGGTCCGGGGGCGGGTCGGGCCCGGTGCGGGCCCTGTCGGACCAGCAGGGTATCCCGGGCGCGGGGACGGCGGAGAGCGCTCCCTCGGATACGGGAGGCCTCGTCGGTCCGGCGCCGGGGCGGAACCCGGCCCGTCCCGGCGCCGGGGTCGGCTCACGGGACCGGGAGCGGTCCGCGGGGCAGGCCCGGAAGGTCAGGCAGCCGCGCCGGGCGGGGCAGTCGGGCCGGGTCCGGCAGTCGCGCCGGGTCCGGCAGCCTCCGTGCTCCGCCGCAGCACCTCGACGGCCGACCGCGTCGCGGGCGACCGGAGCGCCGCGGCGACCCTCCGCAGCCACTCGGCCTCGGTGTCCAGGTCGCCGCCCTCCCGCACCATGGCGCGTTCGGGGAACCGGGGCGGCTCACCGGCGCGTTCGGCCCGTGCCGCGTGGAGGAGTACGGCCGCCTCGGCCGTCGCCTCGCGCTCGGGGCCACCCGGTTCCGCGCCGGCCAGAGCGGACCGGACGGCCTCGCGCTGCTGTTCCGAGACGTGACCGGACAACGCGAGGGCGCTGTCCCGAATTTCGATCACGTAGCGGTACCTCACCAGTTCGGCGTCCTTGTGCAGGTCCCCGGGGAGCGGGAGGACGACCTCGGGCGTGGACTCCGTGAGCACCTGCCAGAGGGGTCGGATGGCCCGCACCTGCCTGCGCAGCCGGACGCGCTTGGCACCCTCGGCGAGGAACGGCCAGCACACGCTCGCCACGAGCAGCAGCAAGGTGCAGGCCAGGAGGACCTGCGTGATGGCGGCCACCCCCACGCCGCCGGGAAGCTCCCGGCCACCGAACGCGGCCACGAGGTGGGCCAGTCGGTGGACGACATAGACCAGCCCGGAACAGCAGGCCAGCCCCAGCAACCGCAACGAGGTCCGGGTCGGGCCGGGTGAGGCGTGCCGTCCGTACCTCCAGCACAGGCGGATCCCGCTCGTCACCCCGTACAGGATGTAGCCGAGGAAGATCAGCCAGTACACGGTGATCGTCGGCGACCGGGTCACCGTCACGAGATCGGTCTCCCCGTCCGGGAGCGGGCTCGCGAAGAAGGTGACGATCAGCCCGACCTCCGCGAGACCCAGCAGGATCCAGCGCAGCCGGGCCCTGCGGTGGGCGCGTTCGCCGGTCGCCTCGCGGATGAACTCGAAGAGCGCTCCCATCGCGAACAGCGACAACACGTGGACCGGCAGATTCGTGAAGCTCTGCAGTCCGACGGCCGCGTCGATGATCCGCCGGACGGCGGGAACGCCGATGGTGAACGAGACGGCCCAGATCATCCACATCGACCACATGATGCGGTCCTGGCGCGGTGCCGAGCGGAGCGCCGGGGCCTTCAGGCAGACGAAGAGCCACAACGGGGGGACGACGACGGCGTCGTAAAGCCTCAACGGGACCTCAGGGTGGTGCGACGGGACAAGGCGCCGATCACCCGGTTGAGGGTGTCGGCCGTATCGGGGGGAGCCGTTGCCAGGGCGGCGGGTGCCACGCTGAAGTGCTGCCACATCACGGAGGCGAGCAGTTCGGCTTCCTGTTCCTGTCGCGTCGTCGCCCGCGTACGCGTGCGCCCCAGCAGCCGTGCGGCCATCGCCGGGTCCAGATCGGGGAAGAGCTGCTCCAGCATCGCGGGCTCGGGGGCGGTGGATTCCCGGTGGTCCAGCAGGATGTGGGCGAGCTCGTGCAGGATGATGTGCGTCTGATGGGGGCGGCTCGTCACCACGTTGTAGTAGACGTGGTCGGCGGCGGCGAACGACACCCACATACCGCAGACTCCCGCGCCGGCGGGCATGACGGCGGGCATCGGAAGGAGCCGCAGCGGCCGGCCCCGCTCCGTGGCGATCGCCGAGCAGAGTTCTTCGACTTCGAAGGGGTGGGAGAGGTCGAAACGCCCGGTCAGAGTCCGGTACTTCGCCTTCAGCGCGCGCCAGTCATGGCGGTTCATGCTCCCCGAGTACCCTCTCGCCGCTCCTCCGGCCGTGCGGTTCCGCACGGCCGTTCGATCTCCCCCCGGGCCGACTCTACACAGGGAACTCACCGGGAACTCGCGGGAACCCGCAGCTCAGGACGGAAGCGGACCGGCGGCCCCGGACGGCCGGCCGCCGTCGGCCGCGTCCCCCTGCTCGATGAGGGAACGGACCGCCTCGATCCCTTGCGTGGACATCGTCGCCACCGCGGCCGCCCGCAGCGCCACCGAGCGCACGTCGTTCGTCCGCATCGCCGCGATCAGCGCGAGCTGGGCCGACACCCGGGCCTCGACCTCGTCGTCGATGAAGTACGCGAGCGGGACGCCGAAGAACTCGCCCAGCACGCGGAGCGTTCCCACGGTCGGGTTGGGTGCCTTGCCCTTGGCCAGGGCCCACAGGCGGCCGACCGACAGGGTCCCGTCGTTGGGACCCGCGGCCTTCTTGATCCCGTCGACCACCTCCTGGAGAGTGAACCGCCTTCCCAGGGGCTGCACATAGGAGAAGAGGTACTCGATCCGCCGGCCGAGCAGGTCCGCCTCGGGATCGGACGCGTCTTCTCCGGCCTCGCTCCCGGGCGATTCCGGTCCCTCGTCGATCATTCCTGCTCCCCTCGTACCGGTTGGCCCGACTCTATCCGCCGCGCCGGGCACGGACGCAGGTAGTCCCGGCCCCGGCGGAAGCCACCGCGGGGAACTCCGGGCCCTGCGCCCGCGCCTGCGCCCGTGGCCGTTCCCGTGCGCTCAGTGTCCGAAGTCGAACCAGTTGAGGTTCACGTAGTCGGCCGGCTGGCCACTGGTGAAGGTCAGGTACACGTCGTGCCTGCCCGTGACGCCGGTGATGTTCGCCGGTACGGTCCTCCAGCTCTGCCAGCCGCCGGTGCTCGCCACCGCGAAGCTGCCGACCGGCGCGTTCGTCCGGCTGTCGAGCCGGACTTCCACGAGCCCGCTCACGCCGCCGGCAGCCCCGCCGGCGACCCGTCCGCGGAACTGGGTCGCGGCGGTGGTGCCGAAGTCGACGCCCTTGTACTGGGCCCAGTCGCCGTTGCCGATCGTGGTGAGGTCCTGGCCGCCGCCGGTGTCGGTGGTGGTCTCCCTGGCCGTCCCTGACTGGCTGTCGTGGGACTCGGCCTGGATGGCGGCGTACGCGTCGCGGTTGCCGGGCGGCGGGGTGGTGGGCGGCGTCGTCGGAGGCGCGGTGGGCGGGGTCGGGGTGGTCGGAGGCGTGCTCGGGGGAGTCGTCGGCGGGGTGGTCGCGGCGCCCGTGGCCTGCAGTACGGAGACGTAGTCGACCACCATCGGGTGGCCGGGCTCGGTCCCCGCGTCGGGTCCGCCGCCGAAGGCGTCCGGGAACGCCCCGCCCATGGCCACGTTCAGGATGATGAAGTAGCCGTGCTCGGTGGCACTGGCCCAGGTCGTGACGTCCACCTGACTGGCCCGTACCGTGTGGAAGTTGACCCCGTCGAGGTAGAAGCGCATCTCCTCGACGGCGGTGGACCGGTCCCACTCCACGGCGTAGGTGTGGAATCCGCCCTGGCACGTGGTCCCGGTGCAGACGCGCTGGCCGCCGATGCCCGTCGTCTCGTTGCACGGGCCGCCGGGGCTCGTGCCGCAGTGCATCGTGGCCCACTCGTTGTCGATGCCCTGGACGTTCTCCATGATGTCGAGCTCACCGATGCCGGGCCAGTTCCACCAGTTGCCGCGGTACGGCGCTCCCAGCATCCAGAACGCCGGCCAGTAGCCCTTGGCCGCGGCGCCCGTCACATCGGGCATCCGGATGCGTGCCTCCGTACGCAGCCTGCCGCCCGCCGGGGGCTGGAAGTCGGAGCGCCTGCTCTCGACGCGCCCGGAGGTCCAGTTGCCCGCGGTGTCCCGGCGCGGGGTGATGCGCAGATTGCCCGCGCCGTCGAGGGAGACGTTGCTGGTGTCGGCGGTCATCGTCTCGACCTCGCCGGTGCCGAAGCCCGCCGGGCCGCCGGGGTAGCTCGTACCGGTGGTGTACTGCCAGTCGGCGGTGTTCGCCCCCGAGCCGGCAGCCCCGTTGAACTCGTCCAGGAATACCTGGGACCAGCCCGACGGTACCGGCGGCGCGGCCGCGTCGGCGGGAAGGGTGACGGCGGCGGCGGTCGCGGCCGCCACCGCCACGGTGCTCAGTGCGGCGATGACGGCCCGTCGGACCGACTGCCGTTTCCTGCCTGATGCCAGACGCATGGATGCCCTCTCGGGGGTGTAGGGGGATGCGGGGGAGTTGGGGGAGGTGGTCCGGTCCGCTGGGAGAACCCCTTGAAGCCCTAGGAGGCCTTGGAGCCCCAGAAAGGCTTGAGAGCGCTCTCAAACCCGTACCGGTGGTCACTGTGCTCCCCGCCCCCGGGGCCGTCAAGGGATCGGGCGGGAATGGCGCCGGACTCCGGGTCGGCTACCGGCCGACGGGCCGGAATCGCAAGCCTGATTAAGGCCTTTCCGTCGCCAATGGCCAACTGAAGTCGCCCTCTTGTGAGTTGGATCCGCGATCCTAACAATGCGCATGACAACCGGAGGATCTTCGGTTGCATTGTCACCAGAGGGGAACCCCCACATGAACAAGCCTCTCGCCGGCGCCGCGTTCGCCCTGCTCCTCACCGGAGCGGTGGCCGCACCGGCCGTGGCCCAGGCACCCCGGGACACGGCCACCCAGGCCGTCGCGGTCAACTTCGCGGGTACGGTCGCGCTGAGCAACTGCTCCGGCTCCGTCGTCCGCGTGCCCAACTCGCTGCCGTCCGACCCCGCGCTCGTCCTGTCCAACGGGCACTGTCTGGAGTCCGGCATGCCGGCGGCCGGGCAGGTGGTCAAGGACAAGGCGTCCAGCCGCTCCTTCTCGCTGCTGAACGCGTCGGGCTCCAAGGTCGCGACGCTGCGCGCGAGCAAGATCTCGTACGCCACGATGACCGACACCGACATCTCGATCTACCAGCTGACCAAGACCTACGCCCAGATCAGCAGCCAGTACGGCATCAACGCCCTCACCCTGAACGACGCCCACCCGGTGCAGGGCGCCGCCATCAAGGTGGTGTCGGGGTACTGGAAGCGCACGTACACCTGCAACGTCGACGGGTTCGCCTATCGGCTCAAGGAGGGCGAGTGGACCTGGAAGGACTCCCTGCGCTACACCTCGGCGTGCAACACCATCGGCGGCACCTCCGGCTCCCCGGTGATCGACACGGTGACCGGCAAGGTCGTCGCCGTGAACAACACGGGCAACGAGGACGGCGGGAGGTGCACGCTGAACAACCCGTGCGAGGTGGACGAGAGCGGCGCAGTGACGGTCCGTCAGGGCATCAACTACGCGGAGCAGACCTACATCATCGTTCCCTGCGTGGGCCCCGGTAACAAGATCGACCTGACCCGCGCCGGCTGCACCCTCCCGAAGCCGTAGCGAACGCGCGGGGGCCCGCCCGGAATCCGGACGGGCCCCCGCGGCGCGGTCGGTCGGTCGTCAGACCTTGGGCACCACGATGACGACGGTGCTGCACACCTTGTCGGCGAAGGTCTGCTTCTTCGCGTCCCACAGCGGCCACAGCCAGCCGATGTAACAGGCGATGCCGTCGAGGAAGTGCGCCAGCTTGCGGACGAAGGCCATGCCGAAGCCGAGGACGTTGCCGTCGGCCTCGCGGCGCAGGCTGATCCCGAGGACCTTCTTGCCGATGGTCTGACCGGTCGAGCCCTCCTTGTACAGCTGGAAGAAGCCCATGCCGATGGCGTAGAGGATGGCGATCAGGCTGAAGATCGCGACGCCCATGGAGGGCTCGCTGTCGCCGGCGGCCACGATGTTCACGAGGAACATCGGGCCCGCGATGATCAGGATGTCGAGAAGGTACGCGGCGGCGCGCAGGCCCCAGTGCGCCAGCGGCGGCATTCCCGCACCGGGCATGCCCGGCATGCCGCCCGGCATCGGAGCCGGCGGGTACGCGCCGTACGGCTGCTGCGGGGGCACGCCCGCGGGCTGCTGCGGGTAGCCGTACTGCGGGGGCACGCCCTGCGGCGCCTGCTGCGGGTAGCTGGGCTGACCCTGCGGGGGCTGCTGCTGGCCGTAGGGGTTGTTCGGGTCGCCGAAGCTCATGGCGGAGTCTCTCCAGGGGTATGACGGGGACGACGGTCCACAGAGGAGGGACGTCACAACCTGAGCGGTTTGCCCCCCTGCGCAGCCGCGGACTTGCGGGCCCATCGTGTTCGCAACATCGGCCACTTGTCCAATCCGTTGTCACATGAGCCGAACAAGTGACGAGCGGGGCGACAGCACGAAGTCCCGGACCCTGAGAACGGGTCCGGGACTTCCGGGGCCACTTCGCTGACCGTCTCTACAACGAGCGGTGACCCGGCGGGTCACCGCCCGGAGGCGCCGCTACTTCGGCATCAGGACGGTGTCCACGATGTACACGGTCGCGTTGGAGGTCGGGACGTTGCCGCAGACCACGTTGGAGACGCCGTTGACCTTGTACGACTCGCCCGAGCCGGCGGTGGTCACCTTCCCGGTCTCCAGCGTGGCGAAGGAGCCGTTCCCCAGCTGCCTCGGCGTCAGCTTCTGGCCGACCACGTGGTAGGTGAGGATCTTGGTCAGCGTGGCCTTGTCGGCGAGGATCTTGTCGAGGTCGGCCTTCGGGATCTTGGCGAAGGCGTCGTTGGTCGGCGCGAACACCGTGATGTCCTTGGCGTTGTTCAGGGTGTCGACGAGGCCGGCCTGCTTGACGGCCGTCACCAGGGTCGACAGCGCCGGGTTGTTGGACGCGGCGGTCGCGACCGGGTCCTTGGCCATGCCGTCGAAGCTGCCCGCGCCCTCCTTCGGGACACCGGCGCACGCCGGGCCGAAGGGGCCGCCCGCCGTCGTCGGCGCCGAGGCGTCCACGGCCGGGGACGAGACGTCCGCGCCCGCCTCCGCGGCCGGACCGGAGGCTGCGTCCTTGCCGGAGTCGGAACAGGCGGTCAGTGCGAAGGGCAGTACTGCGGCCGCGGCGACGGCGAGGGCGGTACGACGGAAACGAGGGGTGCTCATGCTGTTCTCCAGGAAATGAGTGGGGTGAAACCGGAAGGGGTGGAAGGGAGTGGACGGGAAATGGGTGAACTCGGACGGGTCCGGCTCCGGTTGGCTCAGCCGGCGGTGACGAAGACGCTGTGCCAGCCGCTCGCGCCGTCCGGGACGGTGCGGGTGCGCCGCTCGGTCTGGACCTCGCCGGTGCCGTCCGTGGCGCGGACGGTCAGGTGGTGCCCGCCGGGCGCGGGGTTCCAGTGGAAGGACCACTGCCGCCAGGTGTCCGTAGTGGCCTGCGCGGCGAGGGAGGCCTCCTGCCACGCCCCGTCGTCGACGCGGACCTCGACCCGCTCGATGCCGCGGTGCTGGGCCCACGCCACCCCGGCCACCACCACGGTCCCGGCCGGGGTCCGGGCGAACGGCTTCGGGGTGTCGATGCGCGCCTGCGTCTTGACCGGAGCCCGGCGCGCCCAGCCACGCTTGACCCAGTACGGGTCGTAGGCGTCGAAGGTGGTGAGCTCGAGGTCCCGGATCCACTTGCAGGCGGAGACGTAGCCGTAGAGGCCGGGGACGACCATCCGGACGGGAAAGCCGTGTTCGAAGGGGAGCGGCTCACCGTTCATGGCGACCGCGAGCATCGCGTCCCGGCCGTCCATGACCTCCTCGACGGGGGTGCCCAGCGTCATCGCGTCCACCGAGCGGGCGATCAGTTGATCGGCCGGCCCACCGCGCGACGGCGCCCGGACGCCCGCCTCCCGCAGGAGGTCCGCCAGGCGGACGCCGAGCCAGCGGGCGGAGCCCGCGTACGGACCGCCCACCTCGTTCGACACGCAGGTCAGGGTGATGTCCCGCTCGATCAGGGGGCGTTGGAGAAGATCGGCGAAGGAGTAGGAGCGCGGGCGGGAGACGCCCTTGCCGTGGATGCGCAGACGCCAGGCGTCGGCGTCCACTCTGGGGACCACGAGTGCGGTGTCGACACGGTAGAACTCCTTGTTCGGAGTGGTGAAGCCGCTGATGCCGGGGATCGGCAGGCTCGCCCCGGCCGGGACGGGCGCGGCCGCCGAAGCGGGGGAAGGCAGCCGTACGGCGGCGCGGGAGGCGGTGGCACCCTGGCTTCGGCGGCCGGTCAGGGCCCGGCCGAGGGCGCCCGTCCCCGTGGAGACGAGGGCGGTGGCCCCGGCCGCGAGGAGGAAGCCGCGGCGGTTCAGACGGTTCCAGGGGGCGCTCCCGCCGCTGCCGCCGGTGCTGTCCCCGCCGCTGCCGCCGCTGCGGCCGGTGGCGCCCCGGCCACTGCCGCCGGGGCCGTTCACCTTCCCCACCAGCAGGTACAGCACCAGCGCGCCGGCCGCGGCCCCGGCCAGCGAGGGCAGGACGTCGCCCGCTCCCGCCGCGTCGGGACGGCTGAGCGCCGCCGCCGAGCCGAGGGCGCCGAAGGCCAGTACGCCGGCCGCACCCGTACGGCGCCGGTGCAGGGCCAGCACCCCGAGCAGGGCCGCCAGGAGACCGACGGTGACGAGGATGCCGAGCTGGAGGACCAGCTTGTCGTTCTCGCCGAAGGTGCGGACGGCGAAGTCCTTGAGCGCCGGGGGAGTGCGGTCGATGGCCGCCCCGCCGATCACCGTGACCGGGCCCGCCTGCGGCCGTACCAGGGCGGCGGCCAGTTCGGCGGTGGCCAGGGCGGCGTACCCGGACAGCAGGCCGCTCGCCGCGGCGAGGGCGCCGCGCTCGACAGTCCTTCGGTTGATGCTCACGCCCCTCATTCGGAGCGGGATCCCCGCCGGATGGGCTCGTCCGAGCAAGTGAGGATCCGTCAGCGTGCTGACCCCCGCCTCGTACGTCCCCGCGCACGCGGGCGGCGGCGCCGACAGCCGCCGCCCGCGCGGGTCCTCAGGGCCCGGCGGCGCTCAGGAGTGGCGACACACTCCCCGCCCGCCCGGAGGACCTCCCGGCCAGCGCCGCCCCGTTGCCGGCGGCGGGCCGGAGTCCGGTGCCCGGCAATCGGTCAGGCGTTGGCACAGGTGTTGCCGAACGCCGGGTTCAGCGGACCGATGACGCTGACGGAGTCGCCGCACGCGTTGACCGGGATGTGGATCGGGTTGTCCGAGGTGAGGGCGAGTGCGGTACTCCTGCGAACACGCGACACGACAGATCTCCTTGCTGCATGTGTGGCGGCCGGCTCCCGGGGATCACCGGATCACCCCGGCGCCTGCCGTACGGATCCTGGACCGGGTCCGTAGACCTCATTCGCCCCTGCCCCCCGGCGCGGTTCGGCCCCGGGCCCCGGTTCCCCCGAACGGATGTCTTTTCGTGGGTGCGCGGGGCAATCCGTACGGGCCCCGGCTCCGAAGAGAAGGTGAGACAGCAAGGACCCGGCGCGGACCGGACCTCGGCGGACGAGGACCGGGTACGCCTGCCACGAAGGATCGTTCATGCGATGGATGGACCGGCGAGAAGGACCGCTCTCGGCCCCGGCGCGCCCACCCGGGCCCGACGCCGTACGGGGGCCGCTCAGGTGAACCCCGAGGAGCTGCGCTTCCCCGGTACGGGCCCGGGCCCCGGCAGCGGTGCCGGAGCGGTCGGGGCGGAACTGGCGGAGCTGATGGCGCGGGTCGCGCAGGGGGACCAGAACGCCTTCTCCGCCCTGTACGACGCCGTGGCGGGAACCGTCTTCGGCATCGCGGTCAAGGTGGTCCGCGACCGCGCGCAGTCGGAGGAGGTCGCCCAGGAGGTGATGATCGACGTGTGGCGCCAGGCCGCCCGCTTCCGCCCCGAACAGGGGAGCGTCATGGCCTGGGTGGCCACGATCGCCCACCGCCGGGCGGTCGACCGGGTCCGCTCCGCACAGGCCTCGGCCACCCGGGAGCACGACGCGGGGGTACGCGACCAGGACCGGCCTTTCGACGAGGTGAGCGAACAGGTGGAGAGCCGCTTGGAACGCGACCAGGTCAAGCGCTGCCTGCGCGGGCTGACGGAACTCCAGCGCCAGGCCGTCACCCTCGCCTACTACCAGGGGCTCACCTACCGGGAGGTCGCCGAGACCCTCCAGGCCCCCCTTCCCACGATCAAGACCCGGATGCGCGACGGACTGATCCGACTGCGCGACTGCATGGGGGTGACCACGTGAAGCACGACGACGAACTGCACACCCTCACCGCGGCCTACGTCATGGACGCGCTCGGCCCGGGTGAGCACGAGGCCTTCTCGCGGCACTTCGCCCGGTGCCAGCCGTGCTCGGGGGACGTCGCGGAGTTCTCCGAGACGGCCGGCCGGCTGGCCGCCGCCGTGGCCCTGGTGCCTCCGCCGCAGATGAAGGGTGCCGTCCTCGCCCGGATCGAGACCGTCCGCCAGCTGCCGCCGAGGGTGGGCGTCCGCAGGGCGGCCGGATTCCTGGACCGGCTCCCGCGCAGGGCCGGCGCCTTCGTGGTCGCCGCCTCGCTCGCGGGGGCGGCCCTCTTCGGCGGCGTCGCCCTCCACCAGAGCGGGCAGGCGGACCGGGCCCGCCAGGAGGCCGGGCAGGCCGAGGCGCGGAGCCAGGAACTGCGGGCCGTGGTCACGGCCCCGGACGCCCGTACCGTCCACGGCCGCACCAGCGGCGGGGCCGCCGCGACCGTGATCACCTCCCCGGCCCGCGACCGGGCCGTGTTCCTCACCGAGCGGCTGCCGGCCCCGGGCGCCGGGATGACGTACCAGCTGTGGCTGGCCGAACACGGCACGATGCGCCCGGCCGGCTTCCTCACCGGCGACGGGGCGGCGGTACTGGCGGGGGACCTGCACCGGGCGACAGCCGTCGGCCTGACCCTGGAGCCCGCCGGGGGATCGGCACGGCCGACCACCACCCCGCTGGTCCTGCTCGCCCTCCCCGGGTAGGGCGGCAGCGGTCCACCCGGGCGTTCGGCCCGCTCAGCGGCCCGCCCGCCCGGGGGCGACGTCGCGGGGTGCCTCGGCCGCCCGCCCGGGGGCCAGGCCGCGGCTCCCGGCCGCCGGCCCGGCTCCCGGCCGACCGCCCGGCTCCCGGCCGACCGCCCGGCTCCCGGCCGACCGCCCGGCTCCCGGCCGACCGCCCGGCTCCCGGCCGACCGCCCGGCTCCGGGCCGGGCCGAGCAGCGCCGCCGCGTTGGCGTGGAGGATCGCGGTGGCGTCCCGCGGTGGCAGCCCCGATCCGGTGACGTAGGAGACCGCCCGTACGAACACCTCCCCGTCCTCGTAGGGGAAGTCCGTGCCCAGGACGAGGCGGTCCGCGCCGAAGGAGTCCGCCGCCGCGACCAGCGCCGGCCCGTGGCAGTGCGCGACCGTGTCGTACCAGAGCCGGCGGACCGCCACCGACGGGAGCTCGGGCGTCCCCGGGGACTCGAAGGCGAGGTGGTCGTCGAGGCGGTGCAACAGCATCGGCAGGCGCCGCCGAGGTGCGAGGCCAGGATCCGCATCCGGGGGTAGCGCAGGGGCAGTCCCGCCCGGATCAGGTGCATGACCGCCACGGTGTCCTCGACCGGCGCCCCCACCATCCAGGTCGTGCGGCGCCCGGTGATGAGCGGACGGAAGCGCCGCGGCCACCGGGTGACCAGCCCGGCGTACGACTCGTTGGCGGCGCGGGCCAGCGCCACCGCGTCGGACTCCCGGGCCAGGTGCGGGGACCGCGGGGGCCACGGAGAGCACCTGCTGGGAGATGCCCGCGCGGTCCATGCGGGCGAAGCGGTGGTCGAGCTCGGCCGGGGTGGCGTCCGCGCCGATCCCGCGCTGGGTGTCCGTGCCGGCGCTGCCCAGCCGCTCCAGCCGGTCCAGGTACTCGGCGGTCCACAGATGGGCGTGCACGTCGATCCGCGACCCCCGCGGAGCCGCCGGATCCGGGGGCGGGGACGGCGAACGCGTCGTCGGCGTCGCGGAGCGCGTCACCCTTCGACTCAACGCCCCGCCCGCCGCCCCGGCCAATCGGGGCCGGTACGCCGTGTCCGGCCGGGGTCTGGCCCCGGGCCCGGGGCCGGGGGATCATGAGGAGGCGCCGGTGCGATGGGGCCCCGGCGCCCGCATCCGAGCCCTGGGGGTCCATGTGCCGTCCGTCGAGCCGAGCTACGCGTCCGGAGTGAGCGAGGTGCCGCTGCTGGGCGACACCATCGGGGAGAACCTGGACCGCACGGTCCGCAGGTTCCCCGGCCGGGACGCCCTCGTCGACATGGCCTCGGGGCGCCGGTGGACGTACAGGGAGTTCGCCGCCGACGTGGACGCCCTCGCGCTGGGCCTGCTGGACCTCGGGATCGTCAAGGGGGACCGGGTCGGCATCTGGGCCCCCAACCGCGCCGAGTGGACCCTGGTGCAGTACGCCACCGCCAGGATCGGGGCGATCCTGGTCACCGTGAACCCGGCGTACCGCTCACACGAGCTGGAGTACGTCGTGCGCCAGTCCGGCATCCGGCTGCTGGTCGCCGCGGACCGGTTCAGGACCTCCGACTACGCGGCCATGATCGAGGAGGTGGCGCCGCGCTGCGCGGCCCTGGAGTTCGTGGCCCTGCTGGACGGAGATCTCTGGAACTCCCTGCTGGAGCGCGGGCGGAGCGGGGACCGGGCCGAACTCCGGCGCGCCCAGGCCGCGCTGAGCCCGGACGACCCGGTCAACATCCAGTACACCTCGGGGACCACCGGCTTCCCCAAGGGGGCGACGCTCTCGCACCACAACATCCTGAACAACGCCTTCTTCGTCGGCGAGTTGTGCCGTTACACCGAGCTGGACCGGGTCTGCGTCCCGGTGCCCTTCTACCACTGCTTCGGCATGGTCATGGGAAACCTCGCCTGTACCAGTCACGGCGCGGCCATGGTCATCCCCGCGCCCGCCTTCGAACCGGCCGCCACCCTGGCCGCCGTCGAGGCGGAGTCCTGCACCTCGCTCTACGGCGTCCCCACCATGTTCATCGCCGAGCTGGCCCACCCGGACTTCGAGCGCTACGACCTCTCCAGCCTGCGCACGGGAATCATGGCGGGATCACCCTGCCCGGTCGAGGTGATGAAGGAGGTCATCGACCGGATGGGCATGCGCGAGGTGTCCATCTGCTACGGCATGACGGAGACCTCACCGGTCTCCACCCAGACCCGAGTGGACGACTCCGTCGAGCGCCGGGTCTCGACCGTGGGCCGCGTCGGACCGCACCTGGAGGTCAAGGTGGTGGACCCGGCCACCGGCCGGACCGTCCCGCGCGGGCAGCCGGGCGAACTGTGCACCCGGGGCTACTCGGTGATGCTCGGCTACTGGGACCAGCCCGAGCGCACCGCGGAGGCCGTCGACGCGGCCCGCTGGATGCACACCGGAGACCTCGCCGTCATGGACGACGACGGCTACCTGAGCATCACCGGCCGCATCAAGGACATGGTGATCCGGGGCGGCGAGAACCTCTACCCGCGCGAGATCGAGGAGTTCCTGCACGCGCACCCCGACGTCCTGGACGTGCAGGTGATCGGAGTGCCCGACCCGAAGTACGGGGAGGAGCTCATGGCCTGGGTGCGGATGCGCGAGGGCGCCGAGCCGCTGACCGCGGCGGCCGTGCGCGCGTACTGCGAGGGCCGGCTGGCCCACTTCAAGATCCCGCGCTACGTCCACGTCGTGGAGGAGTTCCCCATGACCGTCACCGGCAAGATCCGAAAGATCGAGATGCGGGAGATGGCGGCCCGGCTGCTGGACCTCCCCTCCTGACCCCGGCCACGGGCGCCCCGGCCGTCCCGGCCCGGGCGCCCGCGCACGGTCAGTGCTCCGCCCCGGCACCCTTCCCCGCGACCGTGTTGCTGGTGACCGCGCCGTCGCCGCCGGCCAGGGTCACCACGTGACGGACCCCGTCGGTGCCCAGGACCACCACCCGCCACGCGCTCCCGCCGCCCTCCTGGGCGACCACCCGCAGGGCTTCGGCCTTGCCGCCGGGCACGGCGGCCTCCGCCTTCTCCAGGGCCTGCGCGGCGGGCAGTGCCGGAAGCGGTACGGGGGCCCGGTCGGACCGGTCGACGACCGTCCCTTCCCGCAGGTCGGGCTTCCCGGGTCTGCCGGGCCCGGGTACGGCCCCCGGGTGCCCCTTCTCCCCCTTCAGCCCGGGCCGGCCGGGCGCCGGCGCCGCCATCGGGCCGTCCTCCTCCGGTCCGGCCGCCCCGCGCTCGACGTCGAACCGGTCCCAGACCCGCTCCGCCCGCATGCGCCCGTGGTCGTGCTCCGCCACCGCCACGGCAGTGACCCCCGCGCCGCCGACCGCCACCACGACCAGCCCGAGGGCCACCCAGCGGGCCCGGCCCTCACGGGTGAACCGGACGAACCGGGCGCCGCGCCCGGACGCCTTGCCGGCCGGGCCGGTACCGTCCGCGCCCGGAGTCACCGGGGGGTGCTCGGGGGGCTGGGGAGTGGACTCAGTCATCTGGATGCTCCTCGCGTTCTCCGGGCGACGCGCCCGGCTCGGCCGATCCTGCGAGCAGGATGCTGAAGCTTCGCTGAAGCGAGCTGAAGAACCCTTCAGCAAGCCGGCCGCGCGACCTGAGAACCTAGCCCCATGCGCGTACTGGTGGTCGAGGACGAGCGGCGGCTGGCCGCCGCCCTGCAACGTGGTCTGCGGGCCGAGGGTTTTACGGTGGACACGGCACACGACGGCCCGCAAGGCCTGTGGATGGCCGGCGAGCACGACTACGACGCCATCGTGCTCGACATCATGCTGCCCGGCCTCAACGGCTACCGGGTCTGCGCCCGGCTGCGCGCGGCCGGCTGCGAGTCCGGCATCCTCATGCTCACCGCGAAGGACGGCGAGTACGACGAGGCCGAGGCCCTGGACACCGGGGCCGACGACTTCCTCTCCAAACCCTTCTCCTACGTCGTCCTCGTCGCCCGCCTGCGCGCCCTGATCCGGCGCACCGGCCGCCGCAGCCCGCAGGTCATGGAATTCGGCGACCTCGTCGTCGACCCGGCCCGCCGGCGCTGCACGCGCGGCGGCGTCGAGGCCCGGCTGACCTCGCGCGAGTTCGCCGTCCTGGTGCACCTCGCCCGCCGGGCCGGAGAGGTGGTGCCCAAGCGGGACATCCTCGACAACGTCTGGGACGCCGCCTACGAGGGCGACCTCAACGTCGTCGAGGTCCACGTCAGCGCGCTCCGCCGGAAGATAGACGCGCCGTTCGGGCGGGCCGCCGTGGAGACCGTCCGGGGCGCCGGCTACCGGCTGGCGGCCGACGGTGGCTGAGACCTACGAGGAGCGGGACCGCCCCCGCGAAGCCCCGGACGGCTCCGCCCGGCCACCGGCCCCGGGCAGCGCCCCCACCGGGCCGCGCGAGCCGGCGTACCGGCGGCGCGGGGCCACGGCGCGGTTGCGCGGGGCCACGGCGCGGTTGCGCGGGGCCACGGCCCGCTTGCGCGGGGCCACGGCCCGGCTGCGTCCGAGGTCCGTCCGCGCCCAGGCCACCCTCGGTGCCTCCGCCGTGGTGGCCCTGGCCCTCGGCCTGGCCTCCTTCGCCCTGCTCGGGGCGCTGGAGAGCAACCTGACGATGAGCGCCCAGGCCGATGCCGAGCGGCAGGCCGTCAAGGTAGCCGGGCTGGCGGCCACCGGCCGGCTGGACCCCGTACCGCCTCCCGGCCGGGGGACGGACTTCTTCCAGGTCGTCGACGCGCAGGGCCGCGTGCTCGCGGCCAGCCCCGACCTCACCGGCCGGCCGGCCCTCGTCCCCGAACCCCCCGTCGCGCCCGGCACGGTCCGGGACACCTGGAAGGGCGGCCGGGTCCGCCAGGAACACCGCCAGCGCGTGGTCCAGGTCACCACCCTCACCCCGAAGGGCCTGGTCACCGTCTACGCCGGGACCTCCCTCAGGGACGCCGACACCGCCGACGAGACCATGATGGCGGTCCTGGCCGTGGTGGTGCCCCTGCTCGTCCTGGTCGTCGGCGTGATCACCTGGCGGGTCACCGGCTGGGCCCTGCGTCCCGTCGAGGCGATCCGCGCCGAGGTCGCCGAGATCGGCGACCGCGAACTGCACCGCCGGGTGCCCGTCCCGCAGACCCGGGACGAGGTGGCCCGGCTCGCCGTCACGATGAACGCCACCCTGGACCGGCTGGAGGCCGCCGGCATCCGCCAGCGCCGCTTCATCGCGGACGCCTCCCACGAACTGCGCAGCCCCATCACCGTGCTGCGCACCCAGCTGGAGGTCGCGCAGGCCCACCCGGATCCCGCTCTGTGGGGAGAACTGGTCAGCGGCGCGCTGGAGGACACCGTACGGCTCCAGGACCTGGCGGCCGACCTGCTCCTGCTGGCCCGGCTCGACACCTCGGAGCCGCCGCCCGCCGCCGCCGTCGACCTCACGGAGGTGGTCCGGGACGCGGCCCGTGCGCGCCCGGGTGCCCGTGTCCCCGTACGGGCGGACATCGCGCCCGGGGTCGCGGTGCGCGGCAGCACCATCTGGCTGTCGCGGCTCGTCACCAACCTGCTCGACAACGCCGGGCGGCACGCCGAGGAGCGGGTCGCACTCGTCCTGCGTGTGGACGGGGCCCGGGGCGAGGCGGTACTGGAGGTCACCGACGACGGAGCGGGCATCGCCCCCGCCGACCGGGAACGGGTCTTCGAACGCTTCACCCGGCTCGACGACGCCCGAGCCCGCGACGAGGGCGGCACCGGCCTGGGCCTGGCCATCGCCCGCGACATCGCCCTGCGCCTCGGCGGCACGCTCGCCGTCCGGGACTCACCGAAGGGCGCCCGGCTGGTCGCCACACTCCCACTGGGCCCCTGACGCACCCGGGCCGGTCCCCGACGGGGCCCGCCGGACCGCGCGGCTCGCTCCCGGAATCGAAGTCGCTGCCCGCCACCGCCCCGCCGTGCATGCTGAGTGCGATGGCTCCCACCCCCGTTGCGTTGAGGCGTGCGGCGCGGAGGTCGGCGGCGGTCAGCCCGTCGACGGTGGTGCGGCCGGGCTGGAAGGAGTTCCCGAGGAACTCGGTCCCCACAGCCGTCAGATGCCCTCAGTCGACGCAGAACTCGTTGCCCTCGATGTCCAGCATCGGAATGCAGGAATCGTCGCCGTCGTACAGCGTCCGCACGTGTACCGCGCCGAGCGGGACCAGGCGTGCGCATTCGGCCTCGAGCACGGCGAGGCGCTCCGCACCCACGAGTCCGGTGCCGACCCGCACATCGAGGTGCACCCGGTTCTTGGCGGCCTTCCCCTCGGGGACGCGCTGGAAGTACAGCCGCGGGCCCACACCTGAGGGATCACCGCAGGCGAACCACGAATCCCGCTGCTCGGGCGGCTGTGAGCGACTGAAATCGTCCCACGTGGCGAAGCCCTCCGGTGGCGGCGGTACGACGTACCCCAGCACCTCGCACCAGAACCGGGCGAGGCGCTCGGGTTCCGCGCAGTCGAAGGTGACTTGGAACTGCTTGATCGGCGCCATCAGTCCTCTTGGTGATCCGGGTCCAGGCCGGCGGGCCTGTCGCATGATCACCCGAGCCTGCCACGTGATCACCGGAGGGCTCAAGCGCTTTCCGGCGTCCGGGTCAGCCCTGGCCCGCGCCGCCGTTCTTGATCAGCTCGGTGATGTCGGCCGTCTCGGAGGCGGGCGGAGCGGCGATCTGCTTCGCGACGCCGAAGGAGACGAAGTCCACGTTGACGCCGACGTCGCCGTAGGTCTGGTTCAGTCGTGCGGGCATGCCCTTGTCGTCGACCCAGATGTCGGAGACGAGCTCGGTCGCGCCGCTCCCGCCGATCGCGCCGAACACCGACTTGGCGTCGCCCAGTTTGTCGAGGGGAACGGTGGCGCGGTAGTGCACGGCGCTCCTGCCGTTCACGTCCTCCGTGCCGACCTTGGCGACGTTGCTGGCCCACTTGAGCGATTTCAGCCCGGCCGTCGGGTCGTTGTTGCCCGCCTTCATACCGGCGGCGCCCTTCTCGCCGAGGACGGCCGAGGCTTCGACCTTCAGCCAGCTCTTGCCCGCGAAGGGGCCGCTCGGCGCCGGATCGATGCCGTAGTAGTACGCCCCGTCGACCAGCCTGTAGGTGATCGTGCCGTCGGCGACGAGGTCCTCCATCTGGAGGTCCTTGGCCGACATCTCACCCTCCATGGCGAGGCCGTTGCCCCACGAGTAGACGCCGTTCAGCTGCGTCGGTACACCGCCCGTACCGGGCATCGTGACGCTCATCCTGATGTCGGCCGACCCTGCCTTGGAGGCCTCGTCAGAGGCCTTCGTGAGCGCCGCGACCAGCGTTTCCGCGGAGTCGACGGCCTGCTTGCCCACCGAACCGCCCACGGACGCGCCGGACGTACAGCCGCTCAAGCCCGCCGTCACGATCAGGGCCGCCGCGATGCCCGCGGTCACCGTTCCTGTCTTCATTCCCACCCCTTGGATCTTCGGCCCTCGTCCCCCCGGACAGGGTCCCGTCCTCACACGCTCGCACAACGCACCGCTTTTCAGGGTGACTTAATCATCATGTCGCCCCCGCCACGATGTTCCCCGCCGGGGGCCCCGGAAATCCCCTCGAGGTGGTGCGGACAGCCCGGATACCATGCCCGGCATGCTGCGACTCGAACGCCTCAGGGCCGATCACGAAGCCACCCTGCTGGCCTTCGAGCGGGAGAACAGGGCGTACTTCGCGCGGTCCGTGCGGGACCGCGGGGACGCGTACTTCGCGGAGTTCGCCGCCCGGCACCGTGCGCTCCTCGCGGAGCAGGAGGAGGGTTCCTGCCACTTCCACCTGGTGCTGGACGAGGCCGGAGAGCTGGCCGGACGCGTCAACCTGGTCGACGTGGAGGACGGCTCGGCCGAGCTCGGCTACCGGATCGGCGAACGCGCGACGGGTCGCGGCACGGCCACGGCCGCCGTGGAGGAGGTCTGCCGGCTCGCGACCACGCGGTACGGGCTGCGCGTGCTCACGGCGGTCACCACGCTCGACAACGCGGCATCGGCGGCGGTGCTCCGGCGGACCGGTTTCACGGTGGTGGGGGACCTCGTCCTCGACGGCCGCCCCGGGCGCGGCTACCGCAGGGCGCTCGCCGGCACGGGCTGAGCGGCGCCGCGCGCACGGGGCGGCAGGAGCCGCCTGGTGCGTACGGGTGACCGCCCGCCGGTGGCGCGTCACCCCATCGGTTGCCCCGGCGCGCGCGCACGGCGTTGATCACCGAGTCTGTTGATCACTGGCAGCGTGCGCTGCCCGTCGGCCCCCGCACTGAGGAGTCCCCGGCCCCATGGCTGTCGCCGCCGTTCTCTCCGTCTTATGCGCCGCCCTCGTCGCCATGGGCGCCGCGAAACTGGGCCACTACATGGCACGCAACCGCGGCATGCCGGACGTGGGCCCGGCCGTCGGCACCGCCGCGGGTGTGGTCTTCTCCTTCTTCATCCTCACCCTGGCGTTCCTGATGGTGAGTTCGGCCCAGGACCTGGCGGTCGCCCGCAAGGGCAACTACGCGGAAGCCGGCGCCCTGATAGACCTCTACCTCGCCGCCGACCGGATGCCCGCGCGGACGAAGGGCGAGGTGCGCGACCACTCCTCGAAGTACGCGCACATGGTCATCGAGCGCGAGTGGCCGAGGATGACGGACGGGGAGACGGACGACGAGACCTGGGCCATGGCCTACGGGCTCTACGAACTGGTCGCCAAGATCCCGGCGGACACCCCGCCGAAGGCGGTGGACGACGCCCGGGACGCGGTCACCCGGCTGCTGGCGCAGCGCAGGGTCCGGGTGGCCGACATCCAGGGCGGGCTGCCCAGGATCATGGTGGTCACCCTGATCGGCGCGGCCGTCCTCTCGGTGGGCTTCCTGGTGCTCATCGGCTGGCCCAGGGGCGTGCGCGGGATCCTCGGCATCGCCGCCCTCGGCGGCATCTGCGGTTACGGAGTCTGGCTGGTCCTCCAGCTCAACCACGCCTACGCGTCGGGCGTGCACGTCGATCCCGACGCCTTCCACGAGGCGCTCCGCCGGATGGCGTTCGTGAAAGCACACGGGATCTGAGCTTCGCCGCACCCGCACCGCCGTAACCCCGCACTGCCGCACCCCCGCACTGCCGCACCTCCGCACTCCGTACGGCCGTACCCCCCACTGCCGTCCGGCCGGACAGTCGTCCCGCGCTTCGGCGTCCCCGCGCGCGGCGCGGCCCGTCCCTCTCTCCCTCCACGTAAGGGTTCCCCATGTCCCGTCCCGGAGCCGCCCGCGCCCTGGTCGCAGGCACCCTCCTCAGCCTGCTCCCCGCGTGCCCCGCCGCCGCGCACGAAGGACCGTACGATCCGGGCGCCGCCCTGCGTGCCCCGCACATCGCCCCGGACCGGGTGCGGCGCGAGATCAGCCCGGACGAGCGGCGCAACCTCGGCGAGGACCATGCCGAGGAGCACGCCCGTACCCGCCTCGCGCTGCGGGACGCCGCCGACTACCCGGACACCACCCGCCGCGCCCGCCTCAAGGCCCTGACCGAGTCCCAGGCCGAGGGGAACGCGGCGCTCGCCCCGGAGGTGTACGGCGCGTTCAAGGAGTACTTCGATTCCCCGGACTTCGCCGCGCACATCGCGCTGCTGCCCACCGGCAAGGTGCTGCTCTTCTCCTTCGAGCGGATCGAGACCAACCCCACGAAGGAACCCGCCCCCACCAACACCATCGGCGCGACCAACGCCGGCCGCGCCTTCCTCTGGGACCCGGCCAAGGGCACCGGGGAGAGCGCCTTCACCAAGGTCACCCCGCCGGTGGTGGACATGCCCGACGGCACCCATTCGCCGCGCCCCGCGCCGTTCTTCTGCTCCGGCCACGCCTTCCTGCCCAACGGCATGCTCGGCGTCTTCGGCGGGAACCTCGGGGCCAACGGCGGCAGCGGCGCCAAACTCTCCCTCGTCTTCGACCCGTGGACCGAGACCTGGACCCGCAACCAGGACATGGCCACCGGGCGCTGGTACCCCTCCGTGGTGACCGCCGCCGACGGCCGCCAGCTCATCATGTCCGGCCAGTCCGAGCTGGGCTGGGGAACCCCCACCCCGCTCGTGGAGCGCTTCCCCGCCCTCGGCCGCCCCGTGCCCCGGGACAAGAAGGACGTCCCGCGGGACGTTCCCGCCGGGCTGTTCAAGGCGAAGGCCCCCTTCACCCGTGACTACCCGCAGCTCTTCTCGCTCCGCGACGGCCTGGTCTACGGCCTCGGCCGGGTCCACAACGAACAGTGGGCCTTCGACCCCGTCGACGAGTCCCGCACCGATCTGCCGCCCCGCCCCGACGGCAGCTCCCGGCTGTACGGGGGAGCCGTGCCGCTGCCCGGCGGTTACGAGGGACCCAACGCGGCCCTGATCATCGGCGGCGACCGCACCGATCCGAACACGTACAAGCTGTCCGAGGGCCGCTGGAGCATCGACAAGCCCCGAGCCTTCGGCCGGACCCAGGATAACACCCTGCTGATGCCGGACGGGACCCTGTTGACGGCGAGCGGCGGGTACGACATCCGCGACTACGGCAACGGCGTCCTCAACCCGAACGCCGACCTGAAGTACCGGCAGTTCGAGATGCGCGACGCACAGGGCAACTGGAAGCTCGGCCCCGCCCAGCGGCTGCCCCGCGGCTACCACTCCAATGCCGTCGTCCTGCCCGACGGCCGCGTCGTGGTCACCGGGGACGAGCTCCAGCAGCTCGCCAACGATGCCGACATCCAGGACGGGATGAACGGCACCATCGAGATCTACGAGCCCGCCTACCTCCACCGGGGCGCCCGCCCCGTGCTCGACAGGGCGCCCACCGAGGGGATCGCCTACGACAGCCGCTTCCAGGTCACCACGAGCACCCCCGGCCAGGTCAAACGCGCCGTACTGCTGGCGCCCACCACGGCCACGCACGCGGTCAACACCAGTCAGCGCCACCTGGAGCTGCGGGTCAAGGGACGCTCCGGAGACACCCTCACCCTCCAGGCCCCGCCGAACGCGGCCTCCGCGCCGCCCGGTTACTACATGCTCTTCCTCCTGGACGCCAAGGGCGTGCCCAGCGTCGCCCGGTGGATCAAGCTCGACGCCGGAGCCCCCGCCGCGCCGCCGCTGCGCTGAACCCGTCCTGCCCCTCCGCATCCCCATCTCCCGTACCTCCTTCCCCCCTTGGAGCAAGCCGATGGCTCTCGCCGCGTCGCCGTCCCCTGGCTGCCCCCACGCCGGACCCGCCCGCAGGACCGTGGTCCAGGCCGCGGCCCTCGCCGCCGGCATGACCGCGGGCCTCGCGCCGACGGCCTGGGCCGCCCCGGCCCCGGCCCCGGCCCCGGCCCCGGCGGCGGCCGCGGAGCCCGGGCGCGCGGGTGCCGCCCCGGACGCCCTCCCGCTGCGCACCGACCGCAAGTCCCAGGGCGACATCCTCGCCGGATTCCGCAAGGACCACGCCTGCCTGCTCTTCCTCCACTTCGGGGACGCGGACAAGGCCCGCCACTGGCTGAGCCGGCTGCTGCCCTCCATCTCCACCACGGAGGAAGTCGCCCGTTTCAACCGGGCCTTCAGCAAGGCCCGCCGACGCAGCGGCGGCATCGACCCCGATTCCATGGCCACGCTGTGGACCGGCCTCAGCCTGACCCATCCGGGGCTCCGCCTGTTCGCGGGCAAGGAGCCCTTCCCCGCCGCCCCGCCGGCTTCGAATGCCGAGGCCTTCACCCAGGGCTGCGCCGCCCGGGCCCAGCAGCTCGGCGACACCGGCACCAGCGCCCCGCAGTCCTGGCTGTTCGGCGCCGAGGAGCCCGGACGCGCGGTCCACGCGGTGCTCACCCTCGCGGCCGACCAGCCCGAACGCCTCGCCACCGCCGTCGCCGAACACCGCGAGGGCGCGGGCGAGGCCGGCGCGACGGTGCTCTTCCGGCAGGACGGGGCCACCCTCCCCGGCGAGCTGCGCGGGCACGAGCACTTCGGCTTCCTCGACTGCATCAGCCAGCCCGGCGTACGGGGCTTCGACGAGCCCGACCCGGCCACCGGAACCAGCGTGCTCGGCAAGCCCGGCACCCGGCTGATCCCCGCCGGGGAGTTCGTGATCGGGCACGAACGCGTGGGCCAGCGCCCCACGGGCCTGCCCGCCTGGGCCACCGGCGGCGCCTTCCAGGTGGTACGCCGGCTCGCACAGGACGTGCCCGGCTGGTGGACGCAGGTCGCCCTGCGCCTCGCCGAACTCCAGCGCGCCGGCTCCGCACCCGCCGACGCCGACCGGGAGTGGCTCGGCGCCCGCCTGATGGGCCGCTGGCCGGGCGGAATGCCGGTCTCCCTGTGCCCGGCCGCGGAACGACTGCCCGAGCCGGGCGAGCACCCCGACGCCAAGCTCGACTACAGCGACGACCCGCAGGGCTGGCGGATGCCGCTGTTCTCGCACATCCGCAAGGGGAACCCCCGCGGCGGCCTCGTCCTCACCCCGGGCCGCCCTCCCGTGGCCCAGGCGGACCTCGACGCGCGCCGCCTGATGCGGCGTGGAATCCCGTACGGCCCCGTCTACGAGCCCGACCTGGGCGAGGGGTACGGTCCGGAGGACTCGCGCGGACTGCTCTTCGTATCCCACCAGGCCGACCTCGTAGGACAGTTCGAGCTCGTCGTGCGCAAATGGCTCAACGACCCGGACTTCCCGGCCGGCCGCAACCCGCGCACCGGATCCGACCCGGTGCTCGGCCCGGACTCGCCCATCGCCTTCGAGACCCCCTCTTCGGACGGCGCGGGCAGCCGGGCCAACACCCTGTACTTCGGGCGGTTCGTACGCACCGAGGGCTCGGTCTACGCCTTCAGCCCCTCCCTGCCCGTCCTGCAGGCCCTGGCCAAGGGCGAACTCGACGACTCCATCGAATTCCACACCGGCTCCGTGCTGCGCCCCGGTGACGTACTCGACGCGGGGAAGGTCCAGCTGACACTGGACAGCTCCGGCGACCTCGCACTGCTCGACGCCGAGGGCCGCCGTACGTGGCACAGCTCCACCGGTGGAGTCGGTCACGACGCCGTCCTCACCCAGGACGGCGAACTGGTCGTGCGCGATGCCGACGGGCGCCCCGCCTGGTCCAGCGGAACCACCGGCCACCCGGGCGCGCGGCTGTTGCTGCGCCCCACCGGAGAACTGGTGCTGCTCAACGGCGACCGGGTGCTGTGGAACGCGTCCGCCTCATAGGGTGGCGGCATGGCGAACACGGCATCAGTGGCAGGCGACACCCGGCTGATCTACGGCTGCATGGCTCTCGGCGGCAGCTGGGAGCCAGGCCCGTACGGGGCCGAGGACATCGACGCGGCCGAGTCGGCGATCGAGGCCGCACTCGACAGCGGCATCACCATGTTCGACCACGCCGACATCTACCGGCACGGAAAGGCGGAAGCCGTCTTCGGCGAGGTCCTGGCCCGCACCCCCGGCCTGCGCGAGCGCATCACGCTGCAGACCAAGTGCGGGATCCGCCTCGCCGACGGCGACCGGCCCGGGATCTACGATCTGCGGGGCGCCACCATCACCCGGCACGTGGAGGAGAGCCTGACGCGGCTGCGCACCGACGTCGTGGACATCCTGCTCCTGCACCGGCCCGACCCCCTGGCCGACCCGCGGGAGACCGCCGAGGCCCTCACCTCCCTGCGGCGCCAGGGCCTGGTAAGGGAGTTCGGGGTCTCCAACATGAGCGCTGCGCAGATCGCCCGGCTGCAGCGGCACCTCGACTTCCCGCTCGTGGCCAACCAGCTGGAGATGAGCCTGGACCGGCGGGACTGGCTCGAGGACGGGGTCCTGGTGAACACCCCGGCCGCGGCCGCCGTCGGCTTCCCGGCCGGCACCGTCGAGTACTGCACGGCGAACGGAGTGCGTCTCCAGGCGTACGGATCGCTGGCCCAGGGCCGGTTCACCGGGCGGGAGTCGAGCGTGGGGGAGCGCGAGACCGCCGAACTCCTGCGTACGCTCGCCAAGGCCAAGGACACCACGCCGGAGACGATCCTGCTGTGGTGGCTGCAACGCCACCCTGCCCGGATCGCCCCCGTCATCGGCACCGGGCGCCCGGAACGCATCCGGGCCTGCCGCGACGCCGCGCTGCGCACCCCCGACCTCGGCCACGAGGAGTGGTACTCCCTGTGGCTGACGGCCCGGGGCGGGCCGCTCCCGTAGGACGGCGGTGTCCGGCGCGGCCGTGCCCCGCGGCCGCGCCGGACACGCTCTAGCCGGGCGAGCCGACCGCGCACACCAGGATCGGCGTGGCACGGCGCGGGTCGAGGCCGTTGCGCACCATGTGCCAGACGTTGAGGTCGTAGGCCTCGCCGATGTGGCCCACCGGGTCCAGCGGGCAGTAGTCCTGCACGTACTGGTTCCTGACCCCGGGCTCGCGGACGAAGGCCGTATCGGTCGGGGTGACGAGCTCGTCGTAGCGCGAGGTGATGACGGTGTACGCGATCCCGGGCTGGGCCACCGGACCGTCGTTCAGCGCCTTGACGGCGGGACCGCCGGGGACCTCGTCGGCCAGCACCGGGATGCCGACGGTGGTCACGATCCTCTCCATGGTCTCGCGCCCGAGCAGTTTGTCCCCCAGGTCCAGGAGGCCGGCGGCGTTCGTGCCGTGGGTCGGGGGAGCGATGGCCACGACCGCCTTGATGTGCGGCTGAATGCCCTGCATCTTGGCGAGGTAGAGGGCCTGGAGCCCGCCTTCGGAGTGGCCGACGACCGAGACCTGGGCCGCGCCGGTCGCGCCGCGCACCTTCTCCACGTACTCCTTGATCTCCAGGTTGGAGACGGCCACCGGCTTCAGACCGCCGGCCAGCGGGAAGCCCTCGTAGGCCCCGTAGGTCAGGGCGAAGGTGCAGTAGCCGCGGGCGGCGAGGTCGGCCTGGAGGAAGTTGAGGTCCTCGTACCAGGTCGCGAAGGTGCCGTGGAGCAGCACCACGGGCTCGGGATGCGCGGCGCTCGGCCGGCAGGAGAAGTCGTTGATCCCGCCTCCCGTGACTCCGTCGGTGGCGGCGTGCGCAGGGAAGGCGGCGGCGAGCACGAGGGCCAGTGGGAGGGCGGCCCTGGTGAGCAGGGTGCGGGTGCGCGACGCACGGGAACTGCGGCCCATACGGCATCTCCTGACGGGGGGTGGAGTCCTGGTCGGACTGCACAGAATGCTCCGGTGCGCCGCCCGTGTCCCCTGGCAGTACGCGCAGAATGCTTCCTCCCGCGTTTGTGCGCGGTGACAATGCGGGGATGGACGACACAGGTGTGGTGGTGGCTGTGGCGGCGGGTGCTCCGGAGGGTCCCGCGGTGGGCGCGGCCGCGCCCGGCGAATCCGTGATCGCGGAGCGGCTGCCACCGGGTTTCGCCGCGTCACTGCTGCCCCGGGTCCCGGAGATCGCCGCGGCGACCGCCGCCCGCCTGACCGCCGAGATCCCGTCGTACCGGCTGCTGCCCGACAGCGTCCTCGGCGGCGACCTCGTCGCGAACACCGAGGCCGTGCTGAGGCTGTTCCTCACCGCAGCCGCCGAAGGCCGCCCGCCGACCGAACAGGAGCTGGCCACACCGATCGCCTGGGGCGCCGAACGGGCCCGGGACGGCGTCCCGCTGGAGGCGGTGCTACGGGTCTACCCGCTCGGCGCCCGCCAGGCATGGGAGCTGGCCACGGCCGGCCCCGAACCCACCACCGATCCGTTCGCGCTGGTCACGGGCCTGCTCGCGTTCCTCGGCGAGGTGATGCCCAAGGTCGCCGAGGCCTACCTCCGCGAACAGGCCGACCTCGACTGGGAGCAACGCGAGCACGGTCGGAACCTCGCCGGGGTCCTGCTCGCCGGCCGCCCGGCGCGGCGCGCGGCCGAGCGGTACGGGCGCACGCTCGCCGAGCGGTACGAGGTGGTGGTCCTGCGGCTCCCGGAGGCACCCGGCGGCGCGACCACCCGCATTCTGCGCGCCGTGCGCTCCGAACTGGACGGCAACCCCGAGGTACTGGCGACCTTCAAGGGGGACGGCGGGGTGCTGCTCGTCCCGCTCGTCGCGCCCGGGCCGGGCGGGGGAGGCGCGACCCGGAAGCTGCTCACCAGACTCGACACGGCGGCCGAACTGCGCTGCACGGCGGCGGCCGCGATCGCCGAGGACCACGGATCGATCCCGCGGGCCCAGGCGGAGGCGTCCGAAGTCCTTTCCCTGGCCGAGGACTTGGGACGTCCGCCGGGTCTCTACCGGCTGGCCGACCTCGCCGTCGAGTATCAGCTGGTGCAGCCCGGCCCCGCCCGCGACGCCCTGGCCCGCGTCCTCGCGCCCCTCGACGGCCAGCCCCATCTGATCGCCACGCTGCGGGAGTTCATCGCGGCCGGCTACCGGCGGGGCGAGGCCGCCGAGACCCTCAACGTCCACCGCAACACCCTGACCTACCGCCTCGGCCGCATCCGTCTGCTCACCGGCCACGACGCCACCGACCCCACTGCCGCCGGCCGCCTCTCGGCCGCCCTCACGGCGTACGACGCGACCCACCGGGGCGGGCTGGGGCCGGGGTCGGGGCCGGGAAGCGGGCGCGCGGGGTAGCCTGAGCGGCGCGAGCGCGCCATTCGACGCAGAGCGGGCTCAGAGGACCGGGGGCCGGCCGGCGGCGGTGAGACGGGCCACCGTGCGCCAGCGCAGGGGCCGGCGCGGCTGGTCGCGACGGGTCGCCCAGCCCTCGCGGAAACCCTGGAGGGACTCCTGCCGTCCGCCGCCCCGAACGCCGCGCAAGGCCGTGACGGCCGCCCAGATGCCGAGGTAGACGGGGACGAGGGGGCCGGGGAGGTTGCGATGGGCGAGCCAGACGCGGTTACGGGCGGCCAGCCGGTGGAAGAGCGCGTGGCGGGTGGGGCTGGTTACGGGGTGGTGCATCCGGACGTCCGCCGCGTACCAGCCGGTGCGGCCCTGGTCCCACAGCCGGTACGCGAGGTCGATGCCCTCGTGGTAAAGGAAGAAGTCGGCCCAGCCACCGGCCGCGTCGAAGGCGTCCCGGCGGACCATGACCACGCCCTCGGTCATGGTGGCGACGGTGCCGGACCGTCCAGGATCGCCGGTGCGCAGGCGGGGCACCCAACGGCGCGGTGTCGTGGTGTCGTCGGGGCCGGTGAGCCGCGGCTGGACGTACGCCGCCCGGGGGTGGCGGCGGGCCTCGGCCACCAGCCGGGACAGGACGTCGGGGCGGGGGAAGGACGCGTCGTTGTCGAGGAAGAAGACGAACTCGCTGCCCGTGTCCCGCAGGGCGAGCGCGCCGCGGTTGCGTCCCTCGGGGATGCCGAGGTTCTCCGGGAGCGTCACGACCGCGGCACCGGGGACGGAGAGCGAGGGGCGGCAGCCGTTGCCGACGATGACGAGGCGCAGGTCGACGTCCTGCTGCGCCAGGAGCGTCCGGACAGCCGCGGCCTCCTCGTCGGGCCGGTCGTTCATGGTCAGGAGGACGACGTCGATGCCGGTCACGGCGGGGGAGGATGCGGGCACGGCACGGATGTTACCGAAGCGGGCCCACCGGGCTGCCGGCCCGGCCGGGCCGGCAGCCCGGTGGGCCCGTCCCTCAGGTGAGGGGGTGCAGCCTCGACGGTCCGTGGGCCGGCGTGTGCGGGGAGGCGGCGGGGGCGAGCGGGGAATCGGCGTGGGCCCCCAGGGCGCTGCCGGCCAGCCAGGCCGGCCAGCCCAGGTTCCAGTCCCCGAACCCGTTGTCGAACGGCGCCATCGGCTCACCGCCGCTGTTCAGCACCGACACCACGTCGCCCTCCCGCACCGTGCCGAAGAACCAGGCCGCGTCCGCCGTGCTCATGCCCGTACAGCCGTGGCTGACGTTCTCCTCGCCCTGCGCCTCGACCGACCAGGGCGCGGCGTGCACGTACTCGCCGCTCCACGTCACCCGGGTCGCGTAGAAGACGGGCAGGTCGTAGAACTCGCTCGTGCCGCGCTTGATGCCCACGGTGTCCCCGCGCATCCGGACCTTGTACTCCTTGCCCAGGACGACCTTGATGCCACTGCGGGTCAGGAAGCCGGCCTTGCCGGTGGTCACCGGGATGGTCCGCACGACCGTGCCGTTGCGCCGTACCGTCATCTCGTGCGCGGCGGCGTCGGTGACCGCCTCGATCCGCTCCCCGATGGTGAACCGCAGGGACTCCGAGGGTCCGCCGTACTCCCGTTCCCCTTCCCGTTCCCCGACCTCGACCCCGTCGAGCCCGCTGAGTACGCGTACTTCGGCGTGGGCGGGCCAGTACGTACGGGGCCGGTAGTGCAGCGTCGAGTCGTCGACCCAGTGCCAGGCCCCTTCGACCGCCGGCTCCGAGGTGACCTGCAGCGCCCGCTCCACCCGGGCCCGCGCGGGCCGGTCCGCGGCGGGCACGGGGAGGCTCAGGGAGGCCGTCACGATCTGTCCCGCCCCGTACGTGCCCGGTTTCGGCCCGAACTCGGCGGTGAGCCGGTCGTCCCGCGCCGCGGGCGCGGTCCGGAACATCATGGTCACGCCGACCGGCGTCCCCGCCGCGTCCTGCGCGCCGACCCGGACGGTGTAGGTCTCACCGGCCCGCAGCGGCTCGGTGTTGGCCCAGCGGTGACCCCGGGCGCCCAACGCTCCGCCCACGTAACGCCCGTGGCCGTCGTGGACGGTGACGTAGGTGAGCATCCCCGGTCCGGCGAGGGTGATGTCCAGCGGGCTGGCGGCGTCGGTGGGCAGCACGACCGTGTGCGCGGCCGCCCGGGCCGCGCCGCCGTAGGAGGGATCGCGCACCACGGAACCGGCGCCGCGGGCGGTGGCCCGGACCAGCTGCTGCTCCCGTCCGCCGCACAGTTCGGCCCGGAACGCCTCCATCGCGCACCGCCGGCTCCCGTTGTCCAGGACCCGGCCGACCAGCAGCTCGACGGAGCCGGCCGGTTCGCCAGCGGAGGGCCGCCCGTCGTCGGACTGGGGCGCGGCGGCGACGACGAAGAGCGCACCGGCCACCGCGCCGGCCACGCTCCACGTCCTGCCCCGTCGCCGAACTCGTCCACGGTGTGTCGATGGCATCGTCGTCACGCAGCCCTCCCAGATCGCCTACGGCCGGATGGCAGCATCAAAACGATTTCCGGGCAGACCGATGATCATGAACTCGGTCCGTGGGGCCGAATGGGCACGGAAGACGACTCGTACGGAGCACATCGAGTGCGCTCAGCCGGCCGCCGGAGCGAACTCCAGTCGGTGGCGCACCGCATCGGGCCCCCGCACCCGGGTTCCGAACACCACCAGCTCGCAAGCGCCCCTGGCGCGGCAGTCGACGGTGCGGCCGTCGATGGCCGTGAACGTCGCGGAGAGGACGATGCGCTCGTCGAGCCGCCCGCTGTCGGTGGTCGCCGGGGGCCTGCTGCGGGGGCGGCAGCCGAGGGTGTCGGCGGATCCGGCGGCGCACTCCATGACCAGGGAGTGGTACTGGGGCTCGTACCCCCTGCCCGTCGCGTGCACCGTCTGCCCGTCCATCAGCGCCTGGTCCGGGTCCACCCGCAGGGTCGGCGGGGCCTCCGGGCGGCCGTCCGGCCGGAAGCGCAGCGGGACGGCGGTCAGCACGGTCCCGTCGTTGTCGGTGAGCGCCAGCGTGCACGGACGGGCCGCCGGAGCGGTCCGGCAGTCGAAGGAGCCGGTCGGCGTGTCGACTTGGGCGTAGAGCTTCTTCGGCGAGAGCTGGTAGGTGCCGTCGGGGTACACGCGGAACTGGCGGCCGGTGGCATCGTCGCAGACACTCCCCGAGGCCTGGGGAGCGCACTGCTTGACCCAGACGTACGCCTTGGGCGGGCCGCCCGCGACCGTGAACCGGACGATGTCGCCGTCCAGGAGCCCGGTGGTCCGTCCGACGTCCAGCCGGGCCCCGGTGAAGGACGGCGGGCCGACTGGGATCGGCTGGATCCGGACCCCGTCCCCGCCCGGGGACACGGGTCCGGACGCCGGTGCGGGTGCGGACGCGGCGCCGGCCGACGTACGGACCGGGGTGCTCCAGCCCTCGGCGCCACGGCTCCGCACCGCGTGGCACAGCGAACCCCGGGAGGCGAACAGCAGCTCCAGGTCGCCCGCCGGGTTCTCGAAGGCGCGCGGGGCCGTCCCGCCGCCGGGACTCACGGGCGTCGCGCTCACCCGCCGCCACGGCCCGTACGCGCCATCGGGCGCGCCCTGCTCGCGGTACCAGACGAAGGACGGTCCCGCCGTCGCCGTGGCGTCCTGGAAGAGCCGCAACTGGCCGATCCGGCCGTCGCCGCGGTCCACGGACACCAGGCTGCCCGGCACCGCGTCGCCCGCCGGCCCCTTCGCGCCCGCATCCGCCGCGCAGGCGGCCGCGGCGGGTCCGGCCGCCCGCGCCGCCACGGGTGCCACCGCGAGCCCGGCGCACGCGAGCAGCAGTGCCACCGCCGTACGTGCCAGCACCCCGGCCCGGCCGCCCCGCGGCCCTTCGCGCCCAGAGTTCATCTACGCCGCCTCCCAGCCCTCCCCGGCCGGCCCCTCCGGCCGGGGAGCATCCTCACGGCGTACGGGGTCCTCCTGCCAGCGGGCCTTTCCGGCCACCGGACCTCCGCGGCGGCCGGGTCGGGGGCCGCCGGGTGCCCACGGGGTCAGCCCGTGATGTTGGCGACGAACGTGGCGAGGTTGGCCGTCGTCCGCTGGATCTTCTCCTCCAGGGTGAGCGACTCGTGGAGCCGGGCGCCGGGGCCCGCGTCCTTCCGGTCCCGCAGGTAGAGCGAACAGGCGAGGTCGTCGCAGATGTACGCGCCCACGGAGTTGCCCTGCTGCCCGGCCTTGCCGGCCTTCGGCGCGACCATCAGGGAGACGCCGCCCGTGTGGGTGGTCAGGCACAGGGAACACATGCTGCGCCGCGCCTGGGAGGGGGAGGCGCCGGAGGAACGCAGCGCGAGTGCGACCGGACGGCCGTCCAGCTCCGTGGCGATGTAGGCACGGTCGGGGGCCCGGGGGTCCCGCCAGCCGAGGAAGTCCAGCTCCTCCCAGGGGCGTTCGGCCAGATCGCGGGGGACGGACAGGCGCTTGGCCTCTCCCTTGGTGCAGTTCACGAACGCGGTGCGGATCTCTTGCTCAGTCAGGGGCTTCATGAACGGCAGGCTAATTTGCCTAAATGTATTAGGCAAATGCATAATCACTATCGTCACCTAGGAGGCACATTATGGTTCGAGTGGGTCTCACCCCGGAACGTCTGACCCGGGCGGGCGCCGAGCTCGCCGACGAGGTCGGTTTCGAGCAGGTGACCGTCTCGGCGCTCGCCCGGCGGTTCGACGTCAAGGTCGCGAGCCTCTACTCGCACCTGAAGAACTCCCAGGACCTCAGGACCAGGATCGCCCTGTTCGCCCTGGAGGAGCTCGCCGACCGGGTCTCGGCCGCCCTGGCGGGACGGGCGGGCAGGGACGCCCTGGCGGCCTTCGCGGACGCCTACCGGGACTACGCCCGGGAGCACCCCGGCCGCTACGACGCCGCCCGCCTCCGACTCGACCCCGAGACGGCGGCCGCCAGCGCCGGGGCCAGGCACGCCCGGATGACACGGGCGATCCTGCGCGGCTACGACCTGGCGGAACCGGACCAGACGCACGCGGTCCGGATGCTCGGCAGTGTCTTCCACGGCTACGTCAGCCTGGAACTGGCCGGGGGCTTCAGCCACACCGCCGTCGACCCGTGGGAATCCTGGACCTGGGTCGTGGACTCCCTCGACATGATGCTGCGCGACCGGGCGGCGCCGGCCGCGAGCCCGTAACCCCTCACCCCTCACCCCTCACCCTGTAAGCCCGTGACCCCCATCAAGAGACTGAGGCGATGAGCACCGAGCGCGACTGGATCACCACTCCCGTCACCGCGGACCTCCTGCGCGGCGCCCTCGACGTGGAACGCACGGCGCACGGCCTGCTGCCGCACCGGCTGCCCGCCCGGGCCCGCACGCAGATCCCCGACGAGCAGCTGGCCACGGCCGAGGCCAGGCCCTCCGGAGTGCGACTGGTCCTCCGGACCCGGGCCACCGTCATCGAACTGGACGCGCTGCCCACCAAGCGGGCCTACCGGGGCATGCCCGCCTCGCCGGACGGGAAGTACGACCTCCTGATCGACGGCGTGCTCACGGCCCAGGCCACCGTGCCCGGAGGCTCGGTCCGTACCGTGGACCCGGCCACCCAGTCCGTCGAGGACCGCCAAGGGCCTCCCGGCACCGCCCGGTTCACCGGACTGCCCGCCCGTGACAAGGGCGTCGAGATCTGGCTTCCCCACACTGAGGTCACCGAACTGATCGCCCTGCGCACGGACGCCCCCCTCGCGCCGGCGCCGGACAGCGGGCGCAGGGTGTGGCTGCACCACGGAAGTTCCATCAGCCACGGCTCGAACGCCCTCCACCCGACCGCGATCTGGCCGGTCATGGCCGCGGCCCGCGGCGGGGTGGACCTCGTCAACCTGGGCTTCTCGGGCAGCGCACTGCTGGACCCCTTCACGGCCCGCGCGATGCGTGACGCCCCCGCCGACCTGATCAGCGCCAAGATCGGCATCAACATCGTCAATCTCGACGCGATGCGCCTGCGGGCCTTCGCCCCGGCGGTCCACGGCTTCCTCGACACCATCCGCGAAGGGCACCCGAGCACACCGCTGCTGGTCGTCTCCCCCTTGCTGTGCCCGATCCAGGAGGACACCCCGGGCCCCCTCGCGCCCGAGTTCGACGGCCGGACCCTGCGGTTCAGGGCCACGGGCGACCCGGCCGAACGTGCCGCGGGCCGCCTGACCCTCGGCGTCGTCCGGGAGGCGCTCGCCCGGATCGTGGGGGAGCGGGCGGCCGAGGATCCTCACCTGCACTACCTCGACGGCCGCGACCTCTACGGCGAGACGGATCACGTCGAGCTGCCGCTGCCCGACGCGCTCCACCCCGATCCGGCGGGCCACGTGCGGATCGCCGAGAACTTCGCCCGGCACGCGTTCGGGGCCGGCGGCCCCTTCGCCCCCGAGGCCGGCTGAGGTCCTGCTGATGTCCCGCCGCGGGCGGGACGAGGGTCCGCCCGCGGCGCGCGACGGGGCCGCACACCCCCCGACTTTGCATGATCATGCATCATCACGCATACTCATCCCATGTCAAAGGTTCTCACCTCCCTGCCCACCGGCGAGCGCGTCGGTATCGCCTTCTCCGGCGGCCTCGACACCTCCGTCGCCGTCGCCTGGATGCGCGACAAGGGTGCCGTCCCCTGCACCTACACCGCCGACATCGGCCAGTACGACGAGCCCGACATCGCGTCGGTGCCCGCGCGGGCGACGGCGTACGGCGCCGAGATCGCGCGCCTGGTCGACTGCCGTGCCGCGCTCGTGGAGGAGGGGCTGGCCGCGCTCGCGTGCGGCGCGTTCCACATCCGCTCGGGCGGGCGCTCCTACTTCAACACGACGCCGCTCGGCCGCGCCGTCACCGGCACGCTGCTGGTCCGGGCGATGCTCGAGGACAACGTCCAGATCTGGGGCGACGGATCGACGTTCAAGGGCAATGACATCGAGCGGTTCTACCGCTACGGCCTGCTCGCCAATCCCCACCTGCGCATCTACAAGCCGTGGCTCGACGCGGACTTCGTCACCGAGCTCGGTGGCCGCAAGGAGATGTCGGAGTGGCTGCTCGCCCACGAGCTGCCCTACCGCGACAGCACCGAGAAGGCCTACTCCACCGACGCCAACATCTGGGGCGCCACCCACGAGGCGAAGACCCTGGAGCACCTGGACACGGGCGTCGAGACCGTCGACCCGATCATGGGTGTGCGGTTCTGGGACCCCTCGGTCGAGATCGCCACCGAGGACGTGACCATCGGCTTCGAACAGGGCCGTCCGGTGACGATCAACGGCAAGGAGTTCGCCTCCGCCGTCGACCTGGTGATGGAGGCGAACGCGATCGGCGGCCGCCACGGCCTGGGCATGTCCGACCAGATCGAGAACCGGATCATCGAGGCCAAGAGCCGCGGCATCTACGAGGCCCCGGGCATGGCCCTGCTGCACGCCGCGTACGAGCGCCTCGTCAACGCGATCCACAACGAGGACACCGTCGCGCAGTACCACAACGAGGGCCGGCGCCTCGGCCGTCTCATGTACGAGGGCCGCTGGCTCGACCCGCAGGCGCTGATGATCCGCGAGTCGCTGCAGCGCTGGGTGGGCACGGCGATCACCGGCGAGGTGACCCTGCGGCTGCGGCGCGGTGAGGACTACTCGATCCTGAACACCACGGGCCCCGCGTTCAGCTACCACCCGGACAAGCTCTCGATGGAGCGCACCGAGGACTCGGCGTTCGGCCCCGTGGACCGGATCGGCCAGCTGACCATGCGCAACCTGGACATCGCCGACTCCCGCGCGAAGCTGGAGCAGTACGCCGCGGTCGGCATCGTCGGTACGACCCACCCGGCACTGATCGGCGCCGTCGAGGCGCCCGGCAGCGGCCTGATCGGAGCCATGCCCGAGGGCGGGGCCGAGGCCATCGCCTCCCGGGGCGAGGTCTCCGGCGACGACGAGCTGTTGGACCGTGCCGCGATGGAGTTCGGCACCGACTAGTCGGCGCGCCGACCAGGTGAACGGCCCCTCCCCGCGCCGGGGGAGGGGCCGTACGGCTGCCGTAAGGCTGTGACGAGGCCCCGCGGCGGATCCGCGCGCCCTCCCGGGCGGACAAGGGACCGACCAACGGCGGGTGGAACGGGACCTTCGCTCCTCGAGGCCGGACGGCGTTCGCCCGGATTGATCAGAAGGACATTTCGATCATTCGAGGGAGCGGTGGGCCATGAGCAAGGGACTCTAGGCCGTATTCCGGCGCGCTCGTCAGGCCGCCGCAGAGGTGGTGGCCGGTTCGCGTGGGGTGGATGTCCGAGACGGGGCAGGCTCCGGGGACGGGTGTTCGGCGTGGACGGCCTCCGGCGGGAGGTGGCGCTCCAGCCGGGTCAGGGCGAGTGCGGCGCCGAGTGCGGCCACCGTCAGGAACGCCCAGGGGAGCCGGCCGTCGAGCGCGAGCAGTCCGGTGAAGAGGGACGGGGCCAGGGCTGAGGCCAGGGAGTACGAGAGCTGGTACGTGGCGAGGTAGCGGCCGCGTACGGCCTCGGGCGCGGCCGAGACCGACAGGGCGCCGGCCGAGGGGCTGTGCACCAGTTCCCCGAGCGTGTAGACGACCACGATGGCCAGCAGGGCGACCAGTGTCGCGGTCTGCCCGGGGCAGACCGTGCCGAGCACGATCTGACCTACGAAGGCGGCGGCGAAGAGCAGCGCCCCGAGGGCCGCGGCGCGGGTACGGCGGGCTCCGGAGCGGCGCACCCGGCTCGCGATGAGGATGCCGATCCCGGCGCAGAGGGCCGTGTTGACCGTGAAGGCGGCTCCGGTGAGGGAGTCGGGGCCGTGCAGCCAGGTGCTGATGTAGAGCGGGAAGAGCACGGACAGGGCCGAGTACCCGAGCGCGCTCAGGAAGTTGGTGGCGGTCAGGCCGAGGAAGGGCCGGTCGGCCAGCACCATCCGGTATCCGGCGGGCGGCCGCTTGGCCGATCCGGCCGAACCGGCCGGGCCGACCGCTCCGTTGGCCCCGCCTCGCACCGGCATCACCCGGCTGACGAGCAGTCCGGCGACCGCGAAGGCGGCCGAGTTGCCCCAGGCGGTGTACGCGTATCCGTCCGTGCCCCACAGGGCCAGCACCCCGGAGACGAGCAGGGCGCCGGCGCCCATGCCGGCGTTCTGCAGGGCCCGGATGGAGGCCTGGAGCCGGTCCCGGGCCCGGCCACGGGCCACCTCGCCGATGAGGGACTGCTGCACGATGGGGAAGGACCGGTCCGCGAGGGCGGTGACCAGCGCGACGGCCGCGAAGGCGGGGAGCGATCCGGCGATCGGGTAGAGGGCGAAGCCGAGGACCCGTACCGCGTAGAGCAGCAGGTTGACCTTCTTCGCCCCGAACCGGTCGACGGCCGTGCCCGCGAGCGGCATGACCGTGAGCCCGGCCAGGCCGGTCACCGTCAGAACGACGCCGACGAGGGCGTAGGAGAGCCCCGTGACGTAGTGGAAGAAGACGAGCGAGAAGGGGATGTACATCCCGATGCCGATCGCGCTGATTGCGACTCCGAGGAGCAGCGACCGTTCCCCCGCCACCCGTTCCTCGCCATTGCTCTTGAACACGTCGATCTCTCCCCCGATTAGATTGCTTGAAAGTAGCTTAGTGCTAAGCCGCTTTCCGTCAAGGGATCAACCGGTCGGTGCCGCGGTGCCGCGGTCCGCAGTGCGGTGGCCGGGTCCTCAGTCCGCGTCCCCGCCGCCGAGGGGCCACGCCTCGATGTCCCGGTAGTGGATCGGCCCCGGCCCGCGGCCGATGTTGCTGCCGACCAGGTGCAGCCGCTCGGTCCGCCACCGGCGACCGGTGAACGCGGCGAGTCCGGCCGCGGCCTCGACCGCGGAGGCGGTGTCGTTGCGGCGCGCACGGGCCAGCGTCAGATGGGGGCGCAGCGGCCGGTCCTCGAAGGGGATGCCGCATTCCTTGACCACGGCCCGCACATCGGCGGCGAGCAGGTGCAGCCCCTCGATGTCACCGTCGATCCCGCTCCACAGCACCCGCTCGTCGAAATGACCGCCGCCGCGCAGTGCCAGTCGTACGGGCCGGCGCCCGGCCGCCAGGTCCGCGAGCGGCGGCCGCAGGAGCGGCACCTTCCCGGCCGGGATCTCACCGAGGAACGCCAGGGTGATGTGCCAGTCCTCGATGCGGTTCCACCGCATGCGCGGGTACGCGGCGTAGGCGGGGCTCAGCTCGCGCGCGAGCTCCTCCTTCGCTTCGTCGGGCGGGGCGAGGGCGATGAACACGCGAACGGTCGCGGGCGTGGTCGCGGGCTGGATCTGTTCGTTCACAAGGGTCTTCGTACAGTGCGCGGGGCCGTGCAGTCATCTTCCGGCGGTGCGCGAGGGCGCCGGTGGTCAGCGCGGACCGGGCATCCGGACCGGCGCCCGGTCCGGCCCCGGCTCAGATGTAGTGCGCCGTGTCGCGCACGGCACCGAACCGGGGGAAGATCCGCTCCACGGTGAACTCGTGCTCGTCGGCGGCGAATCCGGACATCGCGTCCGCGACGAACTCCAGCTCGTAGTCGTGGTCGCTCGCGGCCCGCGCCGTGGACTCGACCCCCATCGTGGTGACCAGGCCGGCCAGCACCAGCGTGTCCACGCCGAGCCCGCGCAACGTGTCGTGCAGGCCGGTGCCGTGGAAGGCCCCGACGGTGCGCTTGACGATCAGGACGTCGCCGGGCCGGACCAGCCCGTCGGCGAAGCCGCTGCCGGGAGGCTGTTCGGTCACGCCCGGCCTTTCCACCCGGACCAGCACCACGGGGCGGCCGTTCGCCCTGAACGCCTCGGCCAGCCGCAGACAGCGGGTCAGTACCTCTTCACCGGAGTGCGGGGCGACGGGCAGGTCGATGATGCGGGGCATCAGGTCGATGAGGATCAGCGCGGAGGTCACGCGGGCGATCATAGGACAGGCATTACCGCATCTTGAGCGGATGCCCGGGGGTGAGGGCCACGGAGATGCGTTCCGCGATGGTCTGGGCCGAGTTGCCGGCGGGGCTCTTGGGGCCCTGTGTCACGGTGACGGAGATCGAGAGCTTGTCCGCCGGCTGGTAGGCCTGTATGGCCGCGTAGCCCGAGAACGAGGGGTTCGTCAGGATCCATCCGTTGACGACGATCACACCCAGACCGAAGTGGTGCGTCTCCGTGTTGGTCAGCTGGCAGGCAGTGGCCGGGCACGTGGACGTCTTGTGGCCCAGTCCGATCGTGCCCGGATCGAGCTGGGTCTTGAAGGACTGCGCCGATAGCAGCTCGCCGGTGCCGACGGCACGCGCCGACCGGTCCAGGTCGCAGATGTTCTGCACGAGGACGGCGCCGGGGGCGGTGGTCCACGAGGGATTCCAGAAGGTGGACTCCTCGTACGTGCCGCGCTCGGAGGTGAACGCGTGCAGGACGGGGTCCGGGATCTGCGGCGTGTACTGGTTGCTGGTCTGGCTCAGCCCGAGCGGTTCGTACACGCGCTGCGTGAGCAGCCGGTCCAGCGGCAGACCACTGATCTTCTCCAGCGCCTCGCCGAGGATCGCGAAGTTGGCGTGCGAATAGCTCCAGTTGGTCCCCGGCTTGTACAGGAGTGGCTTCCCCGTGGCGATGGCGATGACCTCGGCCGGTGTCCACTTGCGGAACGGCTTGGCCTCCAGCTCGGCGTCGAACGCGGGGTCCGTGACGTAGTCGCGCAGACCGGACGTGGAACTGCCGAGCATCCGCAGGGTGATCTCGGATCCGTGGGGTACGTCCGGAAGCCAGCGGGAGACCGGGTCGTCGAGCGAGGCCTTGCCCTGCTCGACCAGCTGGAGCAGCACGGCGCCCATGTAGACGATGGCCACGGAACCCGTACGGAAGTGCATGGACGGCTCGGCCGGGACGCCCGTCATGGATTCCCCGAGGGCCGTCGTGAGCACCTCGCGGTCGCCGGAGGAGACCCGCAGGACCACGGAGTTGAGACCGAACTCCTGCTGCGCCCGCTGGGCGATGGTGAGGACCTCGCGGGCGTCGCCCTCGGCGGGGGCGGGGGAGTTGACGCAGGTCCCGGGCGCCGCCGCCGCGGCGGCCGGGACAGCTGCGGCCCCCGCCGGAAGGGCTGTGCCCATCAGACTGGCGATGCAGAGCAGGACCGTACTGGAACGCTTCACGCCCTCAGTATGGACGGGCCCGCCGCGCGGCGCACTTGGTGCGGATACGGGCCGGTCAGCGTACGGGTACGGGCCGGTCAGCGCCGCTCGAAGGCCACGTCCCGGGCCGCGTCGAGCGCGGTCGCCACGGCGCCCAGGAGCACCGCGTCCTCACCGAGGCGGCTCGGAACCACCTTGGGGCGCAGCGGGGTCCGGTCGCGCAGGGTCCGCCGTACCGTGCGCAGCAGCAGGTCGGCGCTGTGGCCCACGCCGCCGCCCAGGACCACGAGGTCGGGATCGAGTACGGCGGCGATCGCCGCCACCGCGTGCGCCAGCCGTTCGCCCTCCACCTCGACGGCCCGGACCGCGGCGGGGTCCTTGGCGCGTGCCGCGTCGAACACCCCCTTCGCGGTGAGTTCCCCGGACATGCCGTGCGCGCGGGCGGCCTCGACCACGGCGTCGGCGGAGACGGCGTCCTCCAGGGTGTTCTTCCGCCGGTCGGGCCAGGGGAGGAAGCCGATCTCGCCGGCGCCTCCGTGCGCTCCCGTGAACAGCCGGCCCTCGCTGACGATGCCCATGCCGAGGCCGGTGCCGATCATGATGTAGACGAAGAGCCGGCTGCCGGCTCCCGCGCCGTACGTGTACTCGCCGAGCGCGGCGAGGTTGGCGTCGTTCTGTACGGTGGTCGGCACACCGAGGCCCTCGCGTATCCGGTCGAAGAGCCCGGCCCGGCCCCAGCCCGGCAGGTGCTGGGCGTAGCGCACCCGGCGGGTCTCCTCGTCGTAGACGCCCGGGGTGCCGACCACGGCCTGGGTGATCTTGTGGGCGGGTACGCCGGAGGTTTCGACGAGTTGGTGGGCGGTGTCCACGGCCAGATCGGCCATGGAACCCGAAGTGCGGGCCCGGTTGCGGACGTCGGTGCGGGTCACGACCGTGCCGTCGAGGTCGGCGAGCGCCACGCGCAGCCACTCGCGGCCGATGTCGATGCCGAGTGCGTATCCGGCGGCCGGGTCCGGGGTGTAGAGCACGGCGGCCCGGCCCCGCTCGGGGGTGTGCGTACCGGACTCGCGGACGAGCCCCGACTGCTCCAGCGCGGCGAGCGCGCTGGACACCGTGGGCTTGGACAGGCCCGTCTCCCGGGCGAGCTGGGCCCGGGACGCCGCTCCGCCGGCGCGGAGGCGGCCGAGCAGCAGCCGCTCATTGGCGCTGCGCTGCCGCTGGGGGTTCCAGGGCTGCCCGGCCTTTTCGTCACTGCTGGTCATCGGAGCATTCTCGCGCATCGTCCCGAAGTGCGTCCGGAGCACTCTCCTCGGTCCTCACCGGCCCGTTGGGCGGTCCCCTGATCGGCCGCCACGCCGTGCTGCGCAGGCGTAAGCCCGCGCGCGATCCGTGAGGAGTACCCGGAGGGGGCCGCGCGGGACGGTTCCGCAGGGGCGCCTGCGTCGTAGGGTGAGGGAGACGGCCGAAGGAGGCCAACGGCCAAGGGAGTCACCTGTGCCCCGGTACCTGATCTCGTTCGACGACGGCGCGATGACCTTCCCCGAGGAAGAACTGCCCGCGGTGGCCGAGGCCTCGCACGAGGTGGTGCGGGAGGCTCAGGACGCCGGTGTGTGGGTCTTCGGCGGTGGGGTGGAGAAGCAGCGGGCGAGCGTCGTGGCCACCGACGGGACCGTCGCGGACGGCCCGTATCCGGAGCCCAAGGCGGTCGTCGGCGGGTTCTCGATCATCGATGTGCCCTCGCGCGAGGACGCGCTGGAGTGGGCTGCCAAGATCGCCGCCGCGTGCCGATGCGCGCAAGAGGTCCGGGAGATCATGCCCGACTCGACCGTCTGACCGTGGAGGACCCGCCGCGCCGGGACCCGGTACCGCGGGCCCGGCCGACAGGCCCTAAGGCGCGCTCGTGAACGAGCGGCGGTAGGAGCGCGGCGGCACTCCCCGGCGCCGTACGAACTGTTCGCGCAGGACGGCCGCGCTCCCGTACCCGACCCGGCGGGCGATCTCCTCGACGGGCAGGTCGGTGGTCTCCAGGAGTTCCTCGGCTCCGCTCAGCCGGAGGTTGCGGAGCCAGGCGTGCGGGGTGGTACCAGTCGCGGCGGTGAAACGGCGGGCGAAGGAACGCTTGCTCATCACGGCGCGCTCGGCCAGTTCCGCGACGGGAAGCGGCTCGTGGAGGTGCTCGCGGGCCCAGGCGAGCACCCCGGCGAGGCGCTCGTCCTCGCAGTCCCCGGGAACGGGGGCGGCCAGGTACTGGGCCTGCCCGCCCTCGCGGTGGGAGGGCAGCACCATGTCCCTGGCGACGGCGTTGGCCATCGCGGCCCCGTGTTCCCGCCTCAGCAGGTGCAGGCACAGGTCGAAGCCCGCGGCGGCCCCCGCGCCCGTGATGATCCGCCCTTCGTCGATGTACAGGGCGTGCGGTTCGACGTCGACCTCCGGGTGGCGGTCGGCCAGCAGTCCGGCGAACCGCCAATGGGTGGTGGCCCGCCGCCCGTCGAGCAGCCCGGCCTCGGCGAGCGCGAACGTTCCGACGCAGTGGGCCGCGACCAGCGAGCCGCCCTCGTACGCGGACGACAGCGCGTCGAGCACTGCGGGACCGGGCGGGGTGCGGAAACCGGCCCCCGGCAGGGCGATCACCAGATCGGCGACGGCCAGCCGGTCGAGACCGTGCGCGATCGCGAGCGGTACTCCGGTGTCGGTGGGAACCGGTCCGGGCCGGTCGGCGCACAGGGCGAAGTCGAAGCCGGGCAGCCCCGCCCCGTGCGGGCCGAACACCTCGCTGACGATCCCGACGGCGAGCATGCCGGCGCCGGGCGGGACGTACGCGGCGACGGTCGTGAAGGGGGGCACGGAGGCAGTCTGCCACGCTTGGCACAAATCCCGCGATCACTGGCAGATGCGCCACTCGTACGCCTCCCGGCCGCGCGCGAGGATTGCGGACATGACGAACACGACGAACACCACGACGAACACCACGACGGACGGGACGGCGGGCAGCGCGACGGCCCGCGCCACGGACGCCCCGCTCGGCCGCGACGCCGTCTACAAGATCCTGACCACCGGCTACGTCGGCTCCACCGGCCCCGGTGTCGCCGCCACCGTCTCCTACGTGTCCGACGCCGGCCGGCACATCGTCTTCGACCCCGGCATGGTGGCGAGCCGCGAGGACATCCTCGGCCCGCTCGCGGAACTGGGGCTCGGCCCCGACGACATCACCGACGTGGTGCTCAGCCACCACCACCCGGACAACACCATGAACGCGGGGCTGTTCGGCCGGGCCCTGGTCCACGACCACAAGGTGGAGTACGCCGGCGACCAGTGGCGGAACCGGGACGCGGAGGGCTACGAACTCACCCCGTCGCTCCGGCTGATCCGCACTCCGGGGCACAGCCTCGAGGACATCACCCTGCTGGCCGGAACCGGCTCGGGCGTGGTCGCGTTCGCCGGTGACCTGTGGTGGCACGCGGACGGACCGGCCGACGACCCGGTGGCCCCGGACCGCGGGGTGCTGCGGGCGTCCCGGCTGCGGGTGCTGGCCGCTGCCGACCTGATCGTGCCCGGCCACGGCGGCGCGTTCGCGGCCAATGGCGACGTACCGCTGTAGCAGATGCGGTTTTGCGTCAACTCTCTCCTGGTTTAGGCGAGTTGTGGAAGCGTTGACCTATCTTCCATGGGGCATGCAGGTTCGCTCCAGGAGGTCAGATTGCAGTCCAGGCGCTTCCCCGCCTTACCCCGCGCGCTACGCCGCTCGCGCACGCTCATAGCCTTCGGCGTCGGCGCGTCCCTGATCGGCTTCACGCCGTGGCTCGGCGTCACGAGCTCGGCCGCGGCCGGCCGCGGACCGGAACCCCGGCCCGCACCCGTCCCCTTCGACCAGCAGACGGCGACGGGGTCGCCGCACCACGGCATCGTTCCGGCGAACGCCATGGAGCCCTCGGCCCCGGTCCTCGACCGGACCGGATGGACGGCCGCGGCGAGCGACGAGGAGACGGGCGGTGAGAGCGGCCGCGCGGCCAACGTCCTCGACGGTGACACCGGCACCCTCTGGCACAGCAAGTGGTCCGGCACCCCCACCCCGCTCCCGCACAGCATCACCCTGGACATGAAGCGCACGGCCGTCGTCTCGGCGCTCGTCTACACGCCCCGCACCAACGGGTCCAACGGTCGCGTCGGCGAGTACGGCATCAGCCTCAGTACGGACGGGCAGAACTGGGCGGCCCCGGTCGCCACCGGCACGCTCGCGGACGACGCGGGTGCCAAGACCCTCGGGTTCGCCCCGCAGGGAGCCCGCTTCGTACGTCTGACCGCGCTCACCGAGGCGGGCGGCCGCGGTCCCTGGAGCTCGGCCTCCGAGATCAACCTGCTGGGCGACCCCGGCACCCCCGCCGCCACCGTCGACCTGCCCCGGACCGGATGGACGGCCGCGGCGAGCGACGAGGAGACGGGCGGTGAGAGCGGCCGCGCGGCCAACGTCCTCGACGGTGACACCGGCACCCTCTGGCACAGCAAGTGGTCCGGGGGCACCCCCACCCCGCTCCCGCACGGCATCACCATCGACACGCACCGCACGACGGCGGTCTCCGCGCTCGTCTACCATCCCCGGTCGAGCGGACCCAACGGCCGGGCGGGCGCGTACACCGTCACCACCAGCGCCGACGGCACCGCCTTCGGCGCCCCGGTGGCCGCGGGCACCTGGCGGGACGACGACACCGTCAAGACCGCCACCTTCACCCGTACCGAGAACACCCGCTTCGTACGGCTCACCGTGACCACGGAGGCCGGCGCCCGGGGCCCGTGGACCTCGGCCGCCGAGATACGCCTGAGCGGACCGGCCAGCCCCGCCGTCCACGGGTCCTGGGGTCGGATCACCGGCTTCCCCCTGGTCCCCGTGGCCACCGCCGTCCTGCCGGGTGACAAGCTGCTGGCCTGGTCGGCGTACGCGCTGGACCGCTTCGGCGGCAGCAACGGCTACACCCAGACCGCGATCCTGGACCTGAAGACGGGCAAGGTCACCCAGCGCCGCATCGACAACACGGGGCACGACATGTTCTGCCCCGGCATAGCCATGCTGGCCGACGGCCGGGTGCTGGTCACCGGGGGCAGCAACGCGGAGAAGGCCAGCGTCTACGATCCGGCCACCGACGAGTGGTCCGCCACCACCAGCATGAACATCGCCCGCGGCTACCAGGCCATGACGCTGCTCTCCACCGGTGAGGCCTTCGTCCTGGGCGGATCCTGGAGCGGGCCCGCCGGGGACAAGGCCGGCGAGGTCTGGTCGCCGGACACCCGGACCTGGCGTCAGCTCACCGGCGTCTCCGCCGTCCCGGCGTCCACCGCCGACCCGGCCGGACCCTACCGGGCCGACAACCACATGTGGCTGCACGCCACTTCGGGCGGCAAGGTACTGCAACTGGGCCCGAGCAAGCAGATGAACTGGATCTCGACCAGCGGTACGGGCGGCATCACCTCCGCCGGCACCCGGGCCGACAGTGCCGACGCGATGACCGGCAACGCGGTCGCCTACGACATCGGAAAGCTCCTCACCCTGGGCGGTTCGCCCGCCTACGAGAAGACCCCCGCCACCCGGCGCGCGTACACCGTGAGCATCTCGGGCAGTCAGGTCGAGACCGCCCGTACCGGGGACATGGAGTACGCCCGCGCCTTCAGCAACAGTGTCGTCCTGCCCGACGGCAAGGTCGTGGTCTTCGGCGGGCAGGCCTATCCGGTGCCGTTCAGTGACGCGACCTCGGTGCTGACGCCCGAGCTGTGGGACCCGGCCACGGGTGTCTTCACCCCGCTCGCGACCATGGCCGTCCCGCGCAACTACCACAGCGTGGCCAACCTGTTGCCGGACGGCCGGATCTTCTCCGGCGGCGGGGGCCTGTGCGGAGACTGCGCGACCAACCACGCCGACGGGGCCGTCTTCACCCCGCCGTACCTGCTCAACGCGGACGGATCACCGAAGGCGCGCCCCGAGATCACCGGAGGAGTCCCCTCCAAGGCTGCCCCCGGCGCCTCGCTCACGGTGTCCACCCAGGCTCCGGTGGCTTCGTTCGTCCTGATGCGGGCGGCGGCCGCGACCCACTCCACCGACAACGACCAGCGCCGGGTACCCCTGGTGTCGGCGCCCGCGGGCGCGGGCGCGTACACGGTGTCCGTACCCGCCGACACGGGCGTGGTGCTCCCGGGCACCTACATGCTCTTCGCCCTCGACGCCCAGGGGGTGCCGAGCACGGGCCGTTTCATCACCGTCTCCTGACCCGGGAGCGCCGTCCGTTCCTCCGACCCTCGGGAGCCCCGCTCCCGAGGGTCGGAGGCAGTCCGCGAGGAACTGGGGCACGGCCGCGAACTGCCGTCCGTGGCGGCCGCACTGCGTTCCGTGCGGCTGGGGGAGGGCGTCCTGCAGCTGGTTGGAGTAGGACCCGTCCCGCGACTGGCTGCCCGAACCCGCCGAGACGGGCCCCGCCTTGGCGCACGGGGGCGGCGGGGCGGAACGACCCTGAGGAAGAATGCTAAGGCTAACTTGTCAGTCAACCTGTATGTCCCCTATCGTCGAGTCATGGACGCGGGACAGGAGCCTCAGGGCGTCGCCGAGGAGCTCCAGTTGGCGATCGGCCTGCTGGTGCGGCACATTCGGATGGCCTCCGCGGGAAGTGGCGTGAGTCTTTCGCGGACCTCGGTACTCAAACGCCTCGACCGTGACGGCCCCACCACGGTGACGGAGCTGGCCCAGGCCGAGATGATCCGCCCCCAGTCGCTGAACGCCACGGTGAGCGGCCTGCTGACCGCCGGCTACGTGGAGCGCACCGCGCACCCCACCGACGGCCGCCGCAAGGTGATCGCCCTGACGGAGCGGGGGCGCCGCTTCGTGCGCGAACGCAAGGAGGCGGGTCACGGACGCCTCGCCGACCTGATCGCCGACCGGCTCACGCCCGCCGAACAGCGGGTGGTGGCGCAGGCCGTCCCGCTGCTGCGGCGACTCGCGGAATCCTGACGTCCCGCCGTCCCGCCTTCCCACCGAGCAGAGGAAGAGACACCCATGACCGGCCTGACCCTCGGCAACGACACCGCCCTGGTCCTCATCGACCTGCAGAGCGGCATCCTGGCCCTGCCCACCACCCGCCCCTCCGGTGACGTGCTCAAGCGGGGCATCGCCCTCGCCGAGGCCTTCCGCGCCAGGAAGCTGCCCGTGGTCCTGGTCAAGGTCGCCTGGTCGCCGGACGGCGGGGACCTGCCGACCACCGAAGTCGACAGGCCCGGCCCGGCCGCGGCCCCGCCCGCGGCGTTCTCCGAGATCCCCGCCGAACTCGCCGCCCTCGCCGACGTCACCGTCACCAAGCGGCACTGGGGAGCCTTCACCGGCACCGAGCTCGACCTCCAGCTCCGCCGGCGCGGCATCCACCGCATCGTCCTTGCCGGCATCTCCACCAGCGTCGGCGTGGAGTCCACCGCCCGTACCGCCTGGGAGAACAGCTACCAGCTGGTCTTCGCCGAGGACGCCACCGCCGACACCGACCCGGAGTCCCACGCCCACAGCTTCGGCAAGATCTTCCCCCGCATCGGCAAGGTCACCACCACCGACGAGATCATCGAGACCCTCGGCGCACAGCCGTAGGGGACAGGGGCGGCGCAGCTGCCCGCGGGCGCGCCCTGCCCGCGCCCCCGCCGGGCGGTAACGGACCGGGCCCAACGGCCGCGGTGAACAAAAGCGTTGTGCGCTGCCGCGCATGATCCCGCCACCCGTCCCGGTGGCCGCATCCTCGAACTCGGCACGGGCGTGGGCGAGGCACGACGGAAGGTCGGGCGGCCGGCGCCGTCGGCGAGCCGGACGGCGGCGTCAGGGTGTGGCGCGCCGGGCGAGCGCGTTCGGGGCGCGGAGGTCCGGGCCGCGTTGGAACGGGCACGCGGACCGGATGGGACGGACCCCCGTCACCAGGTGACGGGCAGTTCCCGCAGGCCGTAGACGATCGTGTCCCGCTGGAACACCAGCCGCTCCTCGGGCAGGGCCAGGCGCAGGTCCGGCAGTCTGCGCAGTACGGTCTCCAGCACGATCTGGAGCTCGACGCGCGCCAGCGTGTGGCCCAGGCACTGGTGCACCCCGTGCCCGAAGGCCACGTGCCGGCGCGCGTCCCGCGTCACGTCCAGTTCGGCGGGGCAGGACGCGGGCGCTTCGGGTGCCTGCGGCCCGAAGAGTTCCGGCTGGCGGTTGGCGGTGGACAGCATGCAGATCACCCCGTCGCCGGCCCGGATCTCGGCTCCGCCGAGCGTGACGTCCGCGGTGGCCGCGCGGCCCAGGCCGAGGTGGATGATGGTCAGGTAGCGCAGGAGTTCCTCCACCGCCCCCGGGATCAGCGCCGGGTCGGCCCGCAGCAGGGCGGCCTGGTCCGGGCGGCGGAGCAGGGCCAGCACGCTGAGCGCGGCCATGTTGGTGGTGCTCTCGTGCCCGGTGATCAGGAGCATGAAGCCGAGCGAGGCCGTTTCCTGAGCCGTCAGGTCGGGCCGGACGGCGAGCCGGCTGAGGATGTCGTCCCCGGGTGCCTCCCACTTCCGCTCGGCCAGCGCGGCAAGGTACCCCATCAGCTCCCGGTGGGCCGCCGCGGCCCCGCCGGGATCGGTGGTGTTGTCGAGCATGGTCCGGCTGAGCGACTGGAACAGCGCGTGATCCTCGTACGGGACCCCCAGCATCAGGCAGATGACCAGCGACGGGACGGGCAGTGCGAAGTCGGCGACGAGGTCGGCGGTCCGACGGCCGTTCGCCGTCATCGCGTCGACCGCGTTCTCCACCACCTCCGCGATGGCCGGACGCAGTTCCTGGACCCGGCGGGTCAGGAAGTCCCGGGCGACCATCCGGCGCAGCCGGGCGTGCTCCGGGTCGTCCATGCGGATGAAACTCGGCTGCGCGGTGGCCAGTTGGCGCTGGCCCGCCGAGAGGAAGGGGAAGCCGTGGGTGCGGGCGTCGGCGCTGAAGCGGGCGTCGGCGAGGACTGCCCGCACCTCCTGGTAGCCGGTCACGAGCCAGCAGGGCGAGCCGTCCGGGAGCTCGGCGCGGCTGACCGGAGCCCCGGCGGCGGCCTGCGTGTAACCGGGCGGCGGGTCGTAGGGGCAGGAACCGTACGCGGCGGGCAGCGGGAGCGGGCCCGGAGTGGGGATCGCGGCGGATCCGGCGGCGGTAGTGGTCAGGGTCATGGTGGCGGGTCTCATCCGGAGGGGGTCGGGCCGCTGTCGGGCGGGGTGCGGAGGGCGTCGAGCGCGGCGCACATGGTGGCGCACTGCCCGGCGAGGATCAGGAGCTCGATGAGCTGGTCGGGGCGCAGCCCGCCCGCGAGCCGGTCCCACAGCGGCTGGGGCAGAGGCTGACCGGCCGCGAGCGCGTCGGCGGCTTCCAGCAGGGCCAGATCGACCGTGTCCCAGGGGTGTTCCCCGAGTGCGACGGCGGTGGCCGCCACCTCCCGGGGATCCAGGCCGGCCTCGGCTGCGACCGCTCGGTGGCGGTCGTACACGAAGGAGCCGCCGCGCCGGTACGCGGTGCGCAGGACGACCAGCTCCCGCTGGCGATGCGTCAGCGTGCCCTCGTGGGTCAGGACCCGGGCGAGGGTGAGCCAGGCGTGCGCGAGCCCCGGGTGGTGGGCGAGGGTGCCGAAGAGGTTCACCCGGCCGGGACCGTCCTTGGCGGATCCGGCGAGCAGTTCGCGCAGCGCGGGCGTCCACTGCTCGGGGGGAAGCGGCGGGATGCGTACCGGGCGCGGTTCCAGCGGGTCGGTGGCGGTCATCGCGTCACCACCGGCAGACGACGACACCGGCGCTCGCGCCGCTCGCGAACCCGAACATGCCCACCAGGTCCCCCGGATGGAGCCGGTCCGAGCGCAGCGCGGTGGCCAGTTGCAACGGGATGGTGTTCGTGGCGACGTTGCCGTGTGCCGGGAAGGTGGACAGGATCCGCGCCGGGTCCACCCCCACCCAGCCGCACGCCACCCGGGTGAAGGGCACCGAGGGCTGGTGCACGCAGACGAGGTCGAAGTCCTCGACGCTCACCCCCATCTCGCGCACCGCCGCGCGCACCTTCGCCGGCATTCCGTCGAAGGAGGCCACGAGTTGCGCCGAGTCGATCTCCAGCTGTCCCATCCGACGGTGGTTCGCGTACGGGTTGGGCAGCGTCGCGGCCTGCCAGCCCCAGGAGTTGGCGAAGAACCGGCTACCGAGGATCCCAGGCCTCCCGCTCGCGGCGACCAGCACGGCCGAGCCCATGTCCCCGGTGCTCAGGCTCGGCAGGGCACTCAGTACCTCGTCCGGATCCGTGACGTTCCACCGGCTCTCGCGGGTGCTGACCTCGGCACTGGTGATCAGCACCCGCCGGTACTGCCCGGTGCGGACGAAGGCATCGGCCACCTCCAGCGCGTTGAGCACCCCGTTGCAGGCGTTCTTCAGGTCGAACACCGGGCATTCCAGACCGAGTTTGGCCGCCACCACATGAGCGGTCGCAGGCTCCTCCATATCGGCGAGGATGCCGGCGTACAGCAGCAGGTCCACCTCCCCCGTGCGGGTCCCGCTCTCCTCCAGCAGGCTCCGGGCCGCGTGCACCGCCAGGTCGGAGGGCTGTTCCTCGGGCGGGGCCACCGTGCGATGGGCCAGCCCGTACATGTGCTGGAGTACGCCCCGGGACATCGGGATGCCGGGACTGCCCGCCCGGAAGCGGTCCTCGACCGCGGCGACGCTCTGGCGCTCCTCCGGTACGTGGACGGTGGCGTGGACGACGGCACTGTGAAGGGCCAAGGGTACGAAGCCTTCTGCTGGTGTGGGGGGCGGTGGTCAGGGCGCGGTCAGGACGAGCACCACGTTGTGCCCGCCGAAGCCGAACGAGTGGCTGACGGCGGCGGTGACCCGCTGCTCACGCACAGCGCCGGTGACGGCGTCGATCGGGTAACAGCAGCCGTCCGCCGCAAGGTTGGCGATCGGCGCGACGCGGGAGTCCCGAATCGTCAGCGCGGTGAGCGCGGCCTCCACGGCCCCTGCCGCGCCGAGGGTGTGGCCGAGCACCCCCTTGGCGGCGGTCACACTGGGCCCGTGCGGCAGTACGCGGGCGATGAGTTCGGCCTCGGTGTGGTCGTTGAGCGGTGTGGAGGTGCCGTGGGCGTTGACGTGGTCGACGTCCGCGGGGGCCAGCCCGGCCTGCGCGAGCGCCGTACGGAGCGCCGCTTCGGCATGCTCCCCGCCGGGGGACGGCGCCGTCGGGTGGTGCGCGTCCGAGGTGAGGCCGGCTCCGGCGAGGTGCGCGTAGCCGCGCCGCCCCCGGGCCGCCGCGTCCGCGGTCCGCTCCAGTACGAGTACGGCCGCTCCCTCGGCGATGACGAAGCCGTCGCGGTCCGCGGCGAACGGCCGCGAGGCCAGGCCGGGTTGGTCCACCCGGCCGGACAGCGCCCCCATCCGGGCGAAGCCGGTGGTGACCACGGGGGTCACGGCGGCCTCCGCGCCGCCCGCCACCGCGATGTCACAGGCTCCGGAGAGCAGCAGGTCGCGGGCCACGGCCAGGGCGGTGGCCCCGGAGGCGCAGGCGGTCTCGGTGGCCAGGGAGGGGCCGTGGGCGCCGAGGTCGGCGGACACCTCGCCGGCGGCCATGTTGGAGATCAGCATGGGGACGAGGGAGGGTGATACCAGATCGGGTCCGCCCTGGTGGTGGCGGAGGGTCTGGGTCTCCAGATGGGCGGCCCCGGCCAGTCCCGATCCGATCACCACGGCGACGCGCGCGCCGTCCCAGGTGGTCGGGTCGAGACCCGCGTCGGCCACCGCCTCCCGGGCGGCCAGGACCGCGAGCTGGGTGAAGCGACCCATGCGCCAGGCCTTGCCGCCGCCGATGCGTCCCTGTCCGGGGTCCATGGCGGGGATCCGGCACGAGAAGTCGACCGGGCAGTCCTTCAGTTCGGGATCGGTGGCCGCCATGGAGCGGCCCTGCCGTACGCCCGCCCAGGTGGCCTCGCGGCCGACGCCGGCCGGGGTGATCATCCCCAGGCCGGTGACGGTGACGGCGCCGCGGTGCTGACCAGCCGTCACCGGGCGTCCTGTGCGGTCCGCTTGGAGTGCAGCACCGCCACGAGCTCGGCGATGGTGGTGCGCTTGGCGGCCTCGTGCTCCTCGACCTTGACGCCGAGCTCCTCCTGGAGGGCGAGGGCGAGCTCGGCGAGGGCGAGGGAGTCGAGGTCGAGGCTTTCGAGGGTGGCGCCGGGCAGGACGCTCTCGGGGGCGACCTCGAACTTCTCGGTGAGCACGGTGGTGACGACGGTCTGGACAGGGGGCATGGCGGTACGTCCTTCCGGGACGGGTGGGGATGGGGGAAGGGGGGAAGGGGCGGGGCAGGGGTAGGGGGAGGAGGCCGGGGGAGGGGCCTCAGGGTGCCGGGTCGATGCCGGGTACCGCCCGGTCGAGCCGCGGCCAGAGCAAGGCCGCCGAACCCCAGGTGAGCCCGGCGCCGAAGGTGGTCAGCAAGACCCGTTCCCCGGCGTGGAGTTCACCGCGCGAAGCGGCATCGGCCAGAGCGATCGGGATGGACGCCGCGCCGGTGTTGCCGACCCGGTCGATATTGGTCACCCGGCGGGGCCCGGGTACCGGCACGCGCTCCGCGACGGCGCTCACGATGCGGGCGTTGGCCTGGTGGGCGCAGAAGCGGTCCACGTCCTCGGGCGACCAGCCCGCGTGCTTCAGCACGGTCTGCGAGGACTGGGTCATCCGGGTCACGGCGTGCTGGAACACCTCGTGGCCCCGCATGCGGAAGTGCCGGTCGGCCGGGCCGTAGGCCTCGGGAGCCGAACGCTCCCGGGCACCTCCGCCGCGCACCTCGATCAGCTCGTCGCCCGAGCCGTCACTGCCGAGGTCGAAGGCCAGGACGGACCCGGGCTCCCCGAGGCTGCCCCGGCGCAGCACCACCGCTCCGGCGCCGTCTCCGAAGACGATTCCTGCCGAGCGGTCCGCGGGGTCCAGGAGGGTGGAGTACACGTCGGCCGCCACGAGCAGGACCCGGTCCGCGCAGCCGGACAGCAGCGCACCGGCGGCCGTGGCCAGTCCGTACAGGAACCCGCTGCAGGCGGCGCTCACGTCCCAGGCCGCGGCGCCGCCGAGTCCGAGCCGGGTGGCCAGTTGCGGAGCCATGGCGGGCATCGGCCGGTCCGGAGTGGAGGTCGCCACGAGCACGGTGTCCACGGGTGCGCCACCCGCCACGGCCAGGGCCCGGCGTCCGGCTTCCAGGGCGAGCTCACCTGTGGAGACCCCGGGCGCGGCCCGGCGCCGCTCCCGGATCCCGGTACGGCGGTGCACCCAGGCGTCGTCGACGCCCCACGCCGAGGGCAGTGCGGAGTTGGGGACCGCGCAGGCCGGGACGTACCCGGCGATGCCCTCCAGTACCGCGGCGGGCGGCGCGGGCCGGGTGGCCGGGGGTGTCAACTGGTCTTCTGTGCAAGGCAAGGGGGAAGTCACGCCGTCTCTCAGGAGGGATCTCGGGGGAGCGGCACGACTGTAGGGGGCGTCAAGATCACGGCGGGCGCGGAGGCGGGGCAGAACGGATGTGCTGAGCGCCCGGATCGGTGTCATCCCCGCAGCTCAGGGGGTGTGTAGGAAGAAACGTTACGGCCGCTGGGCCATCGGGGTATCGCCCCAAAGGCTGAACCCGGTACGGCTGTCCAGGCGCCCTGCTGACGTCCGGGATCAGGCAGTCGGCGGGACGCGGCAGGACGCGGCAGCCTTCGTCCGGTGTATCAACCGGGTCGGCGGGCCGGGGGCAACGGTGTACGGGGACGGATGTTGTTGAACGTGTTGCGCACCACCGCCACCAGGACGGCTCGGACGGGGATCGCGGCCCGGTCCGCGCGGGCCGTCCGGGCTGCCCGGCGAGCGGGACCGGGCAGCCAGGGGGCGACGGTCAGTCGACCTGCAGCTCGCCCATCCGGCTCCAGCCGGTAGCGCCCTCGATGGTGGTGCTCACGATCTCGGGCGTACGGGTGACCAGGGGGCGCATGGTCTCCAGGGCGGCGCGGAAGTGGTCGGAGGTGACGTGGGCCTCCGCCGCGTCGTCCTGGAACGCCTCGACCAGGACGTAGGTGTCGGGCTCCTCCAGGCTGCGGGACCACTCGAACCACAGGTTGCCGGCTTCGGCGCGGGTGGCCCGGGTGAACTCCGCGACCCTCTCGGGCCACTGGTCGACGTACTCGGGCCGGACGGGGAATTTGACCACGATGAAGATCATTCGAACAGTGTAGGCACGAGGCGAGAACCCGGGGGCTCACCCCGGGTCCGGGTCGAGCCCCCGGGATCCAGGGGCGGGCCCAGGGATCCCGGGCCGGGTGCGGGACCGGTACACCGACCGGCCCCGGCTCGTCGGGCAGGGCGCGGTGTCAGCCCTTGCCGGGTTCCGGCGGCGCCTCGGGAGAGTCGGTCGCGGCGGGGTACGCGGCCGCGACGAGGCTCGCCGCGAGGTCCTCCTTGCGGATCCGCTGGTCCACGTAGAGCAGGGTGAGGGCCAGCTGCGGATAGGTGAACTGGAACAGCGAGCCGATCGTGCCGCCGAGCAGCAGGGAGCCCGTGTACACCGCGAATCCGAAGACCATCGCCCCGATGTCCGGGGTGGTGTCGCCCGTCGCGGGCAGACTCGGGAAGAGCGCGAACATGCCGACGAAGCCGAACGGCAGCTGGATCACGTAGCCCACGGCACTCGCCACGAGGTACGCGAGCATCGTGATGCCGAACACGCGCCACCAGCCGTCCCTGATCAGTCGGGACGAGCGCCGCAGCGCCGCGACCGGGCCGAGCCCTTCGATCACCGCGGCGGCGGGAGCGAGGCTGAACCGGATGGCGAGCCAGACCGATACGGGCACGCAGACCAGGACGCCCAGGAAGAGCAGGGCAATGCCACCCGGCGCCGGACCGGAGCTGTCCGAGGCGGCGATGAGCAGCGGGATGCCGATCGCGTAGAGCAGGAGGAGCGGCCCGCCCGCCATCAGCCCGGTCAGGAGCAGGGCGCCGAGCACCGACGGCAGCCGGGACCAGGAGCGGCGCAACAGGGCGCCGAAGGTCGCGGGGCGGCCGAGCACGGCCTCCTGCACGACCGCGGGGCACAGGGCGGCGACCAGCGCCATGCCCACGGTCATCGCGACGAACAGGACCACCCCGGCCGGCAGGAGGGCCAGCAGCAGGGCGACCACGTCCGCGCTGCGTGGGCTTTCCCCGGACCGGAGGTCGAAGACGGCCGAGAACCGGCTGGATGCCGCCAGGACGGTGATGCCGGCCACGACGGCCACGAGCACGATCGCGATGCCCTGCACCAGGAGCATGATGCCGATCAGGGGCTTCCAGTACTTGCGGAAGGTCGCGAAGGCCCCGCCGACCACCTCGCCCGGGCCGAGCGGCTTGAGCGGTATGACGCCCGGCTGCGGCGCGGGCGGCGGCATCCAGCCGCCGCCCCACTGCGGTCCGGGCCGTTCCGGGTGCGGGTACTGTCCCCACCCCGTGTTGTGCGACATCGTTGTGTCCCCCTCGAATGGAGGGACACGGTAACCCGCACGGGCGCGCCGTGCCGCAACGGGCCCCGGGATCACCGGCTTGAGCGCCGCGGACGAAGGGCTCAGCCGGTGTTCCCGTCCGTGGGGACCGTGAGTCCGATGCTCTCGGCCGCCACCGCGACGGCGTAGTCGAAGAACGCGGCCTCGTCCCTGACGCTGTCGTGGGTACGGCTGAACACCTGGAACACCAGGAGCCCGATCAGGCCGCTCCACAGGACGATGCCGCGCTCGATGAGGTCCGGGAACGGCTCCCCGGGCACGCCGCCGAAGGCCTCCACGGCCGCGGGCAGCAGCAGCGGAGGACCGGGCACCGCCCGCCGGGGCGGGGCGAGTTCGCCGCCCTCCAGCGCCGCGCGGATGATGCCGGCGAGGACCCCGGGCGTGCGCGAGGCGGGCAGGACGGTGTCCTGCGGGGCGTGGTAGCCGGGGACGGGTGAACCGTAGATCAGCGTGAACTCCGCGGTGTTGCCGAAGGACCACTGCCGCAGCGCGCGGGTGACCGCGAGGAGCCGGGCACCCGCCGATGCGCCCGAGCCGGCGGCGACCTCGTCGGCCCGCTCCATCGCCTCCCCGGACGCGTTGTAGGCGTCGATGACCAGAGCGGTCAGCAGTTCGTCCCGGTGTGGGAAGACGGCTTCGACTTCGGTGCGGGACAGGCCGCTGTCGCGCGCCACGGCCTCCAGGGACAGCCCGCCGCCGCCCAGCTCCACCAGCCGCGCACGCGCGGTGTCCTTGATCACTTCCGCCGGCGGCAGGTTGCCGGAGGTCGAACTCGTTACGGAAACGTCCATGCCGAAACGGTACCCGGCGGCGCCGACGGCCGCGGGAGCAGGCTCTCCAGCTCCCGGCCCGCCTCCGGTCGGCGATCGTGCGGGGCTCCGGGCGCGCCAAGTCGGCTACGTTCCCATGGAGTTCAGTGCAAGGCCGGGTACGGGCGACCGGGCGTCATGTCCAGGGTGTTGAGTCGGAGGACTTGTCGGCGAAGCCTGCTGACGATCTATCTGTCCCACCCGTACGACCGCTCGAAGTTGTCGAGCAGGGATCAGTGGAAGTAGCCGGGTACGTCCACCCCGTCGGCGATCGCCCGGTGTACGGCGCCGAGTTGTGCGTGGACGTAGGCGGCGCGCTCCGGGTCGTGGGCGGTACCGTCCGGGCCGACCTCGTCCTCGTAGGCCGCTCCGTTCTCGCCGACGACGAGCGGCAGCCCCGGACAGCGGGCGGCGGTCCGGGTCAGCCGTGGCCGTCGTCCCGGACGAAGGCCCCGTCGGTCGGGTGCGCGGTGTCCGCGAACAGGTCCGCGGGGTAGGCGCCGTCCAGCATCGGGCCCAGCCGGATCCGGTTGCCCACGGCGTCGATGCGCCGGGCCGCGTCTGCGCCCTCGGGCGACGGGCTCAGCGGGCGGACCTCGTGGAGGTCGAGGGAGACCGCGAGCCGGCCGCCCCGGGCGGTGCGGCCCGCAGGGCCTGGACGGCGGGACCGTGAGCGAGGTCGAGGTGGTGGGTCGCGCGCAGGGCGGCGACCGGGTCGGTCCGGCCGGGTGTGTGGACACCTGACGCGTAGCCGAGGAACGCGCTGCACCAGGGCTCGTTGAGCGTGGTCCAGCGCTCCACCCGGTCCCCGAGGGCCCCGGCCAGCAGCCCCGCGTACTCGACGAACCGCTCGGCGGTCGCGCGCTCCGGCCGGCCACGCGTGGCCCGAACCCCCGCCGGCGATCGGCTGACGCGGGTAGACCGCGCGGGCTTGAATGGCGCGATGGCCACGTCGACACCCCCGACACGCCCCGCCGCCCCGGAGCTGATCGCGGGGGAGCACCGCGCTGGACGCAGTCCTGGAGCGGCTGCGGGCCCGGGCCGTGAGGTCAGCGGCCCCCTGCGGTGGGCCGGCGGTGCCTACCCGGACAACACCCGGGTCCTGCGCGGCACCTACCCGCTCGCCTGGCGCCCGTACTCGCAACCGGTGGACCAGCGAGAGGAGTTCCGGTGCCTCGCCGTGTTCGTCACACCGGACCCGGGGCGGCCCCCGCCGGAGCGCGAGGCCCAGCCGGCAGCCGCCCGGTGCCGCGGTGGTTCAGGAGGTCTTGTGGGCCGGTGCGCCGGCGACCAGCTCCTGGGCTCGCGCCTTGACCGCCGACGTGGCCTTGCCGGTCGCTCCGCTGTCGAAGGGGGGCCGGGGGTCGTACTCGATGAGGAGCTGGACGGCCTCCGCCGTGGTCCGGTCCTCGAGGCGGGCAGCGAGCTCCAGTGCCATGTCGATGCCCGACGAGACTCCGGCCGCGGTGACGACCTTGCCCTGGAAGACCACCCGCTGACCGGTGGGGGTGGCCCCGAAGGACGCCAGCCGGTCGATCGAGTTCCAGTGTGTCGTGGCCCGCAGGCCGTCGAGGATTCCGGCGGCGCCGAGCAGCAGGGCTCCGGTGCACACGGAGGCCGTCCACCGGGTGGTCGGGTGCACCGCGCGCAGCCAGCGCACGTACGGGGAGGACGGAACGGCGAGGGCGCGGGAGCCGGGGCCGCCCGGTACGACCACGATGTCGCACGAGCCGATGTCGCCCAGCGCGGCGTCGGCGGTGATCCGCAGGGCGCCGCTGTCGGCGGGTACCGGGCCCGGCCTCTCGGCGGCGAAGAGCACCTCCACGCCGGGCAGGAAGCGGAGCACCTCGTACGGGCCGATGGCGTCGAGCGCCGTGTAGCCGGGGAAGAGCGGGAAGACGATGCGCATGGGCTGATGCCTTTCCTCGGAGGGCGACCGGATCCCCGTCCTCCCGCCGGCCAGTCTTCCCGCCGGTCAGTCCGCGCGCAGCTCGGCCGCGCACAGGTCCGGGCCCACGAAGGGGAGCAGCCGCGCCGTGGTCCCGCTGGATTCGAGCAGTCCGTCCAGGACTCCCTGGTGGACGGCGCACACGACCTCGGGCCGGGAGCGGGCCAGCTCGCGGTACGGGCAGTCGTGCAGCAGCACCCGCCGGGTACCGGGGCCGGGCCCCGGTTCGTCCCGGGGGGCGAAGCCCATCCGGGCGGCCACGGCGAAGACCTGCTCCGCCGCCGGCCCGTGCCCGGCCAGTCGCCGTCCCCAGCCGCGTCCGGCCTCGCGGGAGGCGCCGGGGCCTCCACCCACCGCCTCGGCCAGGGCTTCGGCCAGCTCCCGGAAAGGGGACTCCGCCGGCCGTTGCGCCGGATCGGCGCGGGTGGGCGCGTACCGCAGCCGCGGCCGGCCCCGGCCCTGTCCGGCCGAGGCGGTGGCCGCGACCAGGCCCGCCTCGGCCAGAGCGGCGAGATGGTGGCGGACGGTGGCCACCGAAAGCCCCGTGGCGGCGGCCATGTCATCCACGCCCAGCAGGCCGTCCGCCTCCCGCAGCAGGGTCATCAGACGCCGACGCGACGGAACGGCCAGGGCGTGGTGGACCCGCTGGGCATCCACACCACGGGGCGTTTCGGTCATGGCTCCAATATAAACGAGAGCCATCGATTCAAAGGAAGGTGACGCCTCAGGTGCCCGTCCGGACGGCGAGAGACCACCTCTGCAGCACCCCGGCGGCCGAAGCGACCGCATCGGTGATCCGCAGCTTCCAGCTGCCCGGCACCGCGTCGCCGATCAGCGGCGCGAGCAGGGAGGGCGGTCGGGAGTCCAGCGTCACGCGAAGGTTCTTGGTGTCGCCGCCCGTGCGGTTGTGGATCACGGCCCGGCGGCCGCTCGGCGCCATCAGGACCACGCGCAGATCGCCGATGCGGGGGTGCTCGATGTCGATCGTCACGGCCAGGTCCCGGACCGTGCCCTCGCCCTGGAGGACGATCTCGTCGGTCAGACCGCCGACGTCGTCCTCGGGGATGGTGGCTCCGGGCGCCGACGCGCCGGTGACCAGCGTGCCCGCGACGCCCTGCTCGCCCGTGCGGAAGGTGAGCACCTCACCGGGGGCGGAGATGCCGGAGATGGTCAGACCGGACTCGGTGCCGTCCCACCACAGGGACGCGGGGCGGCTGCCGTGCGAGACGGCGGTGCCCAGCGTGGGTCCGTAGAGGTCGGCGCCGTCGCCCTGGTTCCGGTTGGTCTCCAGGTCCAGGTGGCCGTCGGCCTGCAGCAGCGCGCACTGGTAGTGGTTGACCCGGGTGCCGCTCTGGAACTCGTTCGATCCCTTGACGTCGCAGTGGTAGACCGCGAGCCCGCTGGAGGTCAGGAGGGAGTCGAAGCCCAGCCGGCTGCGGTTCTCGACGAGGTAGTACTCGACGTTCCTGCGCTGCGGGTTCTGGTAGATCAGGGCCTTGTCGTACTCCCCCTGCCGCGCCTCGTAGACCCCGGGCCGGGAGATGTCGACATCGTGCGTCCAGCCCACGAGACGGCGGAGGTAGACACAGACCGCGGACGGCAGGAAGCCGTCGCCCAGGTTGTTGCCGGCGGCCATCGTGCAGTAGGTGCCCAGCCCCGCACTGGAGAAGTCGTCACCCTCGCGCTCGGCCGTTCCGTAGTCGTAGAGGTCCGGCCACCTGCACAGCAGGTGGCCGCTCTCGTGGCAGAAGGTGCCGATGCTCAGGTCGGCCGCCGTGTCGCCGATGCTCGTGACGGTGTAGAAGTCCGTCCGCACGCCGTCGATCTGTGCGGGGAAGCGGGAGTTGTGCGGCCAGAGATCCTCCCGGAACTCCGTCGGGCCCGCGTACATGATGCAGATGGAGTCGACGACACCGCGCCCGAGGGAGTCGAACCGGGCGAAGTCCACGCCGGCGTCGATCGCCGCCTGCAGCGCCTCCGGTACGAGCTTGCCCCGGTTCGCCTTGAGCCCGTACGCGAGGCGGGGCCTGCTCAAACGGAGCGGGCCGACCACGGTATTGGTGAACCGGAGCCTGTCCGTCGACATGGTGCGGAAGAATTCCTTGACGGAGCAACTGTTGCCGTTCGCGGTGAAATGGGGGCTGTTCAGCAGGGCGGAGACGTCGTCGACGGTCACCTGCGTGGGCGTGTCCGGGAAGTCGACGAGGATCGTGAGGCCCTGGATGTCGCCCTGGGTGAGGGCGAAGCCGGGCAGCAGACCCTTCTCGGGGCCGAAGGTCAGCAGCGTGTCCGGGTCGGTGCCGGCCCGCTCCTCCTCCGGGACCATCTCCATCAACCGGTCCTTCACCACGTCCCTCCGGTAGACCTGCCCTTCCCGCAGGTGCCGGGGCAGCCCCTCGGGCGGGGGATCGGAGATGCGCCTCCCGCTGGAGACGAACCGGCGCCCGGCTCCGCCGCTGTCGGCCTCGGCGTAGCAGTAGCAGCCCCGGGTTTCGTCGTAGACGACCGAGTAGCCGTCGACCGTCTCGTACCGCGCGTACTTGTCGTCGCCGAAGGCGACGAGCTGGACGTCGCCGCCTTCTTCCTGGGTGAGGGTGAGGGTGTCGCCGAAGATGCCGCTCATCGCGAAGCGCCTCCCGGAGTAGGGCACACGAGGGCTGTCTCCCCCAGTGTCGGGTGCGCCGGGGGACCCGCACAGGGCAGAAGAACCCACGTCGGACGGGGCAGTGTTACCCCGGTGCTCCGCTCAGGACGTCGCCGGGATGAGGTCGTGGGTGATGGCGAAGCGCGTCAGGTCCGCCCGCCGCCGGGAGCCGATCTTGTCGCGGAGCCGGTCCAGGTGCGAGTGCACGGTGTGCTCGCTGATGCCCAGGCGCAGGGCGATGCCGTGGTCGGTCTCCCCGTGCGCGACGAGCTCGAGGATCTGCCGCTCGCGGTCCGTGACGTGGCAGCCCGGCGCGGCCTCCGGGTCGGGCCCCACGGCGAGGTCCGCGGAGACGTACGAGCAGCCGCCGGCGACCAGCCTGATCGCGGCCAGCAGCTCACGCCGGTCGGCCCGGCGGCTCAGGCAGCCGCGGGCTCCGGCCCGCAGGACCGCCGGCGTCCATTGCCGCGGGCCGGAGGAGAGCACCAGGACAGCGGCGCCGGACGCGGCCAGCCGGCCCACCACCTGCGACAGGCACGCGGACGACAGCTGGAGGTCGACGAGCACCACGTCGCCGGGCTCCAGCGAGGCCGCCGCCTCGTCGACCGAACCGGTGTCGAGGACGAGCCGCAGGCCCTCGGCCGCCCCGACCGCATGGGCGACGCCGTGGCGCAGCAGCGGGCAGTCGCCGAGGACGGTGACCCGTCTCGCGTCCGCACTCATGCGCGCCTCGTTCCCGCGCGGCGCGCGCCCGGGAGGGAGCGCGGCCGCACCCCTCCAGTCTTCGCCCTCCGCGGCCGCCCGGCATGCCGGGCGGCCGTGCCGCGCAGGCCGGAGGCGGTCCGGGACACGGTCGTCGGGACTGTTATCGTCCGGTTCATGCCCGAGCTGATCACGCCCACGCCCCGCCTCTACGACTCGTGGCTCGCCGCGCAGAAGGAGTGGGGGCCCGACGCCCACATGGACGGCGCCGGGCTCGGGTCCGACGACGACGTCGACAGCCGGGAGGGTTTCGCCGCGTGGACGGAGCGGCTGGGGCGGTACGGGGACCGCACGGTGCCGGTCGAGCACGGGCGGGTCCACGCCACGTACTGGTGGATCGCCGAGGGCGACGAGTACCTGGGCGCCATCGACCTGCGGCACTACCTGAACGGCTTCCTGCTCGACGCGGGCGGCCACATCGGCTACAGCGTCCGCCCCTCGGCCCGCCGCCGCGGGCTGGCCACCTGGGCCCTGGCCGAGGTCCTGCACGAGGCGCGGCTGCTGGGGATGGACCGCGTCCTGCTCACCTGTGACCCCGGCAACCGTGCCTCGATCCGCACGATCGAGAGCAACGGCGGTGTGGTGGAGGACGTCCGCGAGACGCTGGTCGGGCGCAAGCGGCGTTACTGGATCGACCTCTAGATGCGGTGGATCCGGTTCTCGTGACCCGTACGGGCCGCGGGCGCCGGCCCCAGCGTGGTGGTACCGGGTGGCGCCCGGTGGCCCAGTCCCGTGCGGTACGCGTCCAGGGCCGCCTCGGTCCGGCCCGCCCTGCGCAGCAGGTCGCCCAGGAGCCGGCACAGGTCGGCGAGATCGCCCGACGCCCCGCTGCGTTCCAGCAGCGCCAGGGCCTGCACGTAGTGCTCCTCGGCCGCCTCGGTCTCGCCGCGCTCCTGCGCCATGAGGCCCAGCAGCCGGTGCGCGCCGCCCGCGTGCACGGCGCCGTGGCTGTCCCCCAGCTCCAGCAGCGCCGAGAGCAGCCCGGCGGCTTCCCCGTAGCGGCCGAGCCGGCGCAGTACGTCGGCCAGCTCGACCTCCACCTGGGCGGTGTACAGGACCGCGCGGCCGGCCGAGAGCATCCCGCGGGCCGTACGCAATTCCCGCTCGGCGGCTTCGAGTTCACCGTTCTGGGCCTGGACGTAGCCGCGCATCCAGTGGCAGTGCGCCAGGTCGGTCCGCAGCTGCAGCTGCCCGTAGATCGCCTGGGCCTTGGCCAGGGAGGCGTCGGCGTCGGCCACGCGCCCCTCGGTGAGGAACGTCCGCGCGACCTGCCGGTGCATGCCCGCGACCAGGGCCGGGTCGCTGACCTGCGGGGCCAGTGACAGGGCGAGCTCGGCGGCGTGGGCGGCCCGGGCGTGGGCGCCCATGTCGATGTACGGCCCGATGACGGCGGCGTAGAGCAGTACCAGTGCCTCGGGGTCGGCCAGCCCGCTCGTGCTCAGCTCTTCGATGGTGGACTCGAGCAGGTAGCAGGCGTAGCGCAGCTCCCCGGCCAGCAGGTGTGCCACGGCGCGGCCGCGGATCGGGCGGGCACGGCGGGGGAGCGGCTCGTCGGCCAGCAGCCGTTCGGCGGCTTCGAAGTGGCCGATCGCCTCGGGCAGCGCGCCCGACTCCAGGGCGCAGTCGCCGAGTCCGAGCAGTGCCCCGACCCGCTCGTCGATGAGTCCAAGCTGTTCCGCTTCGGCGAGGAGGTGCCGGAAGCGGACGGCGGCCTCTTCGGCCGCGCCCGCGGCCAGGGTCTGCTGCGCATCGGTCAGCGCGAGGCGCAGTTCGGTGGCGAGGTGGGCGGGGCGCCCGGTGGTCAGCTCCTCGTACGAGGTGCCGAGCCGTCCGGCGAGGAAGCGCAGCGCGGCCTCGGAGGGCCGCACCCTTCCCGACTCCAGTGTCGAAATGTAGGCCGGGGTGTATGCGGGCTCGGCCAATTTCCGCTGCGTCAAACCGAGTTCGGTCCGCATGCGCTGAACCCGGCGGCCGATCTGGGCCGGTTCGTCCATGAAATCCCCCTGGGGCTCGAACTCCCCAGTATCCAGGGGGAGCAGGCCATTGCGCACCTGTCGCGCGGCACCTAATTTAAGCAACTGATTAAACGCAAGTAACTGTCTACTTAACTTCCTTCACCGGAGGGGGACTTCATGCCCGACGTCAGACGTCCAGCCGTCCGTACGGCCCTGCGCGCCGCCGTTGCGGCGGCCTGTGCGACCGCGGCACTCCTGGCCGCCGGCCCCGTCCGCGCGGCCGAGGGCCGGCCCGCACCCCGGGTGGAGGTGGAGGTGCCGGGGCCCGAACACGGCGGCGAGGCCGGATCGGGCCGCGCCCTGGTACCCGCCGGCGCGAACGCCGCAGCCAAGACGGGCGGCCGGCTCTCCGAGGCCGAGCGGGCCGCCGACGGAGAGGTCGCCGAGCTCGTCCACAGCGGCCCCACCGCCGACCGCCTCGACGTCGTCGTCATCGGCGACGGCTACACCGCGGCCGAGCTGGCGAAGTTCCACACCGACGCCAAGGCGAAATGGGCCGAGGTGACGGCCGTCGAGCCGTACACCACCTACCAGAACCTCTTCAACGTCTGGACGGTCGACGCCGTCTCCCGGGAATCGGGCGTCTCCGGCGACCCCGACCCGGCCACTGTCCGTGACACGGCCCTCGGCTCGTACTTCTGGTGCGAGGACATCGAGCGACTGCTCTGCGTGGACCAGCCGAAGGTGGACACCTACGTGGCGAAGGCGCCGGCGGCCGACCTGGTCATCGTCCTGGCCAACAGCGCCAAGTACGGCGGCGCGGGCTACAACGAGCCCAGTCCCACCCTCGGATACGAGGGCATGTCCACCGCCTCGGCGGACAACGCCAAGTCCGGCCAGGTCGCCATCCACGAGACCGGCCACTCGCTGGGGAAGCTCGCCGACGAGTACTTCTATCCCGGGGTCCCGGACTACGAGAAGTACACTGGCCCCGAGCCCGCCGAGTCCAACGTCTCCGCACTGTCCGCGGACCAGCTGGCCGGGCAGCGCGCCAAATGGTTCCGCTGGCTGGGCGAGCCCTCTCCCGACGGCGGCACGGTCGGTGCGTACGAGGGCGGCGGGTACTTCGTCACCGGCCTGAACCGGCCCACCGACACCTCGCTCATGCGGGTCCTGGGCAAGCCCTTCAACCTCCCCGGCGTCGAGGCGATGATCGCCGGCTTCTACCGCCACGCGCGGCCCGTCACCGCACTCACCCCCACGGACCGCACCCTGCGGCTGCGCCACACCGCGAAGGTCTCCGTGCCCCGGCTGACCGGCGCCGACGGCCGGCAGCCGGTGGTCCGCTGGTACCTCGACGGGCGGGAGCTGGGGCGCCTGGAGGGCCGGACGGAGGTCCGGGTCATCGACCTGCGCCTGTACGACCTGCGCACCCACCGGCTGTCGGTCACCGCGGAGGACCGCACCCCCGCGGTCCGCGATCCGAAGATCGCGCGCACCCTGCGCACCACGATCACCTGGAACGTCCGCCTCTAGGCATCCGGCGCGTTCCCGGGGAGCGGTGGCCGAACGGGGCCGCTCCCCGCCGCCGGGCCGCCGTCCGCGAGGGCGGGGCGGAGGCCGACGGCGGACACGGACGGATAATGGCGCTGGTCCGACCGGCACGATCCCGATCCGAGAGCTGAAGAGATGAAGAAGAAGCGATGACGCTGAAAGAGGGCCAGCGGGTGAGGCTGGCGGTGGACACCAGGCTGACCGACTGGGTCGCGACGACGGTGGAGGACCCTTCGGCCCCGGCGGCCGTCGCCGGTTCCCTGTCCTTGGCGGCGGGTACCCCGGGGACCGTCGTGCGGGTGGTCGAGCACGACGAGCAGAGCCAGGGAGCCAGGGAGTACGAGAGGCTCAAGTCGCTCCTCGACTCCTTCGGCCAGGACATGCCCCTGGAGAGCAAGCGGCAGTTGGAGGAGAAGGTCGGCGGCCTGGAGCCCGAGTGGACCGCCTACCTGGAGCAGCGCAACCGGGTGACGGTCCGGGTCCGCTTCGACAACGGATTCATCCTCGACGACGCGCGGGAGGACCTCTTCACGTCCGGCTGACCGGCGCCGTCGGCCGGTCGAGCAGGATGGTCAGGTGAGCGGTGAGGCGGTCGGCGGTGGCGACGGCTTCGGCTTGGAGCCGTACGGCTTCGCGCTGACGCCGGCGCAACGGGTCGAACTTCATGGCGCGTTCGGCTCCGACGCCCAGTCCCGGTGGCACCACCAGGGCGAGCGTGGCGGTCGAGGGACGCAGTACGTTGAGGACGGCGATCCCGATCGGCACGCCTGCCACCACGCCCAGCGCCCGCCGCAGCGATGTGCCCAGTGCCGTCATCGGATCACCGCGCAGGGCCACCAGCGGGACGATCGCCGCGGGTGAGTTCGGTCATCCGCGGCCCTCGGTGTCGTGTCCGCGCCCGCCGGCCGGCGCCACGGGGCCCGAGCGAGACCGTACGTCGTTGTCTCCCGGCACGTCCGCGTCCTCGCGCGGCATCGCATCGGCCAGCACAGAGTGCGGCCGCCCACCGCGCCGCCGCCCCCATTGCGCCGACAGCGGCATGTCACCGCGCGGGCCCGGGGGCCGTCGCCGGTGTGCGGCGGCGGCCCCCGGGGAGGGTCGGGTGAGCGGGGTGGATCAGCCGGTGAAGCCGGCCGTGATGGAGGTGAACTGCCAGTCGCTCTGGGCGATGCCGGAGCAGGTCTCCTGCAGACCGCCGCCGGGGCAGCCGCGGTCACGGTTCACCGACCAGAAGGCGAGGCGGGCGATGTGGTGGGAGTTGGCCCAGTCGCGGATGTTCGTCCAGTTCTGGACGGTGGTGGTCTCCTGGGTGTCGCTGACGCCGTTCATGCCGGAGATGCCGATGTGGGCGTAGGCGGTCGCGTCGTCCCAGCCGAAGGTGGACTTGAGCTTGGCCTTGAGACCCTCGGTGGCGCTGACGGTGCTGGCGTACATGTCGGTCGAGGCGTTGCCGAAGTCGAACGGCATGATGGTGAAGACGTCTATGCCGGCGTTGAGCGCCTTGGACTGCTCGATCAGGCGGTTGCCCCAGCTGGTCGGGCCGGTGGTGCTGGTGCCGAAGGTCAGGATGGTCTTGAGCCCCGGGTTGTTCTGCTTGACGATCTTGAGCGCCCCCAGGATCCGGTCCTGCACCACGGCATTCTCGAACTCGTCCGTGTTCTCGATGTCCACGTCGATGGCCTTGAGGCCGTAGGCGCTGATGACCTGCTGGTACGCGGCGGCCAATGCCTCGGGGGTGGAGCAGTTGGGGCCGAGCTTGTTTCCCTGCCAGCCGCCGATGGAGGGTACGACGTCGCCGCCCGCCGCACGGATCGAGGCGATGGTGCTCTGGTCCACGCCGCCGGTCAGCGGGCGCTGGCCGTCCCACGAGGGGTTGCAGCCGCCGGAGGAGAGGATGAACGCCATGGTGAACCACTTCGCGCCGGTCGCGTTCATCACGGTGGTCGCGGTCGGCGGGTTGCCCCAGCCCAGGTAGAGGTAGGGCGCGGCCTGCTTGAAGCCGGTCGGCGGCGGCGTGGTCCCGTTGTCCGTGGTGACGCTGAGGGTGTTGGAGGCGGGCGAGGTGTTCCCCGCGAGGTCCCGGGCGCGGACGGTGAACGCGTAGGCCGTGTTGGGGGTCAGGCCGCTCACCGTCGCGCTGGTGGTGGCCGACGTGGCGACCTTGGTGCCGCCCTGGTAGACGTCGTAGCCGGTGACGCCGACGTTGTCGGTGGACGCCGTCCACGTCAGGGACGCCGTGGTGGAGGTCTTGCCGGAGGAGGTGAGGCTGCCGGGAGTGCTCGGCGCCTGCGTGTCGACGGTGCCGCCGGGTCCGTCCAGGGAGACATCGTCGGCGTAGTAAGTACCCTGCCCGTACCAGCCGTTGAGGTAGACCTCGGCGCTGGTCTGGGAGGCCCCGGTGGTGAAGCTGACGGTCAGCTTCGAGTAGGCGCCGGCCGAGGGGGTCCAGGTGGAGGATCCGCCGGTGACCCCGAGGTAGACGTAGCTGCCGCGGACCCAGGCGGAGAGGGTGTACGTGGTACTGGGCTGCACGGCCACGGTCTGGGTGCACTTGGCGTTGTCGGAGGCGCTGGCCGCACCGGCCAGCGCCTTGCCGCCGCCGTGCACGGGGGAGGAGACCGTGGAGCCCAGGCCCCCGGAGCAGGACCAGCCGCTCGTGTTCCCGGCCTCGAAGTCGCCGTTCGTGAGCAGGTTGGCGCCGAACGCGGCACCGGGGGAGGTCAGTACCGCCGCTGCTCCGAGCAGCGTGGCGCCGAGACCGCAGGCCAGCCGGGTACGGGTACGGGTACGAGTGGGGGTGGGGGTGCGCAAGGAACTGCCTCCAGTGGGAATGGGGGGACGGCGTGGAGCGCGAGACGGGGGCGTGCGGCCGCCGGGAACGCGTGGGGAGCGCGCGGCGGGAAGAGGCCCTCGGTGGGGCCGTGCACCCGGTCGGCCGGAGGGAGTTGGGGTGGTGACCGCCTCGTGGCAGGGAACCTAATCCTCCGGAAGAGCCGCCGTCAACAGGTCTGGACCAACAAGAAGTTGGTGACCCCATTCGGAAAGTTTCCTAACCGTAAGGGTTGACAAAGGCGCCGCACTTTGGGGAACCTCGGGCACCGCGGGCGCCGGCCCGCCTCCGGACGAGGCGGGCCGGCGCGTACCGCGTAGGTGCGGTGTTCCGTGGCTTTCTGTTGTCGGGTGCGGGTGTCCCGGGTGCCGGCGGGTTAGGGGCAGGTGACCAGGAGGATGGAGATGACCGTGCAGCTGGCGGTCGCGCCGTCGTTGAGGGCGTTGGGATCGGTCGGTGAGGACGCCGTCCGGGCGCCGGTGACCGTCACCCGGCCCAGCGAGAGCAGGTTCAGCGGTACGCGGAACGTCTTCGCCGAGGCGGCGCCGTGGGCGATGGTGCCGTAGGTGCAGGTCACGGTGGCCCCGCCGGTGGTGCACCCCGGGGACAGGCTGTTGGCCGACGCGCCCGCCGGCAGGCTCGCGGTGAGCGTTGCCGAAGTGACCGTTCCGGGCCCGGTGTTGCGCGCGGTCAGAGTGTAGGTGAGGTAGGGGACCAGGAGGCTCAGGTTCGGCTGCGCGATCAGGTCGACGTCGATGTCGGCGGGCGGGAGCTGGTACGTGTACCGGCCCGCGCCGGCCACGGCGCTGGTGCCGCCGGGCGTGGTGACCTGGACGTCGACGGGGCCCGGGCCGTGGGCGGGTGCGGTGGCGGTGCACGCGGTGGCGGTGCAGGAGACACCGGTGGCCGGGTTTCCGGCGCCGAAGGTGACAGCGCTGGCGCCGCTCAGGCCGGTGCCGTTGACCGTGACGACGGTGCCGCCGTCGGTCGTACCGGCGGACGGGCTGAGGGAGGTCACCACGGGTACGGGAACGTAGGCGTACCGGCCGGCGGGGGACGGGGTGCTGGTGCCGCCGGGCGTGGTGGCCTGCACGTCCACCGTTCCTGAGCCGGCCGGTGCGGTGGCGGTGCAGGCGGTCGGGGTGCAGGTGACCCCGGCGGCCGGGTTGCCCGGGCCGAAGCTGATGACGGCGCCCGCCAGATCGGTACCGGTGACCGTCACCTGGGTGCCGCCGGTCGCCGGTCCGGTGTTCGGGCTGACGGCGGTGACCGCGGGGGCCCGGTGGAAGGCGAACACGATCCGCCCGTCCCCGGAGTTGGCCCCCTGGGTCAGCGTGACGGGTGAGGCGGGAACCGTGCCCGAGACCAGACTGGATCCGCCGCCCCCACCTCCTCCGCCCCCGCCGGTGGAGCCGTATCTTCCGCCGGCTCCGCCCCGGCCGCCGCCGTACCCGGCTCCGCCGCGCCCGCCGGCGCCCGTCGGGCTGAAGACGCCCTGGGCTGCCGCGCCGCCGGGGCCGTTCGGGTAGGCGCCCGGCGAGCCGTTCGCGCCCTCGTTGTCCGCGCCGGGCCCTCCCGTACCCGCCGACCCGCCCGCGGTGTCGGTGCCCGCGCCTCCGCCCGTACCGCCCTGGGCGTCGGGGACCAGACCGTTGCCGTCGGCGCCCGCGCTGCCGCTGTCGCCGCCGGGCGCTCCCGGGTAAGCCGGGGAGCCGATGCCCGATCCGCCCGCTCCGCCGCCCGAACCGGCGGTCAGCAGCGGGGTGTTGGTGGCCGTGGTGACCGCGACCAGGGCTCCGCCGGTCCCGGGCGCGCCGAACTGGGCGTTCGGGTTCGTGGCGGCGTTGGCGCCGCGTTTGCCGACGGTGACGTTGAACGCCTGCCCGGGGGTGGCCGGGACGGTCGCGACGAGGTGTGCGCCCTTGCCGCCCGGAGTGCCGTCGTTCGCGTTCCCGCCCCCGGCGCCGTCGAGGGTGACGACACCGCTGGTGACACCTTCGGGCACGGTGACGCTTCCGGAACCTCCCGCCGAGCAGCTGACCGTGGTGACGCCGCCGGCCACGACCGGGGCGGCGCACACCCCCTCCGCCGACGCGGGATCCGCCAGGACGGTCAGGCCGCCCGCGGCCAGCGCGGACGACGCGGCCACCGCCAGCAGCCGGTTCCTCCACCGGGCGCGCGGCCCGCGTAATACAGCAGTCGATGACATCGAAGTCTCCCCTCCCACCCGCCCGGCAGCGGCCGGAGGCGAAGACTCCTGGGAAGCCGCGGCCGGACGCTCCGGCACGGCGACCCGGAGTGCCGCTCAGTGCGGTACTGCCATCCGGTCGCCGGTGTGCGGGACCCCGCGCACCTGCGCGGGGTCCGCATACCGGCGGAAGCATCGCAGCGGCCGGCGCGCGGCGGGGATCGAATGCCGGATCGTCATGCGGAACCCGTCGGAAGCTCCAAACAGGAAGCCCGAGTCGTACGAGTGTCCGGGCGGCGCCGAGTGGTCCGGCGGGTCCCTCGCGAGCCCCCGGCGGGCTCCGGGTCAGAGCCCCGCGGCTGCCGCCACCGTGTGGGCCGGATCCTCGTAGACCGCATCGAGGGCGAACTGGGCGCCGCCGCGGGCAGGAGCGGTGAAGCCGAGCGCGGACAGCAGCAGGCGGCAGCCGCCCGTGTCCGGGGCCATCACCCGTTCGGCCATCAGCCGCTCCACGCGGGGGGCCAAGTGGGCGCCGAAGTAGGTGAAGTAGCCCCCGAGGACCACCGCGCGCGGGTTCAGGACGTCCACCAGCAGCGCCAGCCCGAGGCCGAGGCCGTCGGCGATCCGGTCGAGGGCCTCCAGGGTTCGGGTGTCCCCGGCGGCGGCCCGGCCCTGGAGGTCCCTGAGGCGCGCCTCCAGGTCGAGGGAGGGGTCGTGTACGGGATCTCCGGGCGCGGCGGCGAGCCGGAGCAGGGCCGTGAGCCCGACCATGGTCTCCCAGCAGCCGCGGCGACCGCAGGCGCAGAGGGCGCCGCCGGGGTCGAGCGGCATGTGGCCGATCTCCCCGGCGAATCCGGAGGCTCCCCGGTGCAGCCGGCCGCCGCTGATGATGCCGCCGCCCACACCCGTCTCCCCGGTGACGTAGATGAGGTCGTGGATGCCGGCCGCGGAGGCTTCCAGGTACTCGGCCACGGCGCCGAGTTTGGCGTCGTTCTCCAGGCGCAGCGGGGGCGCCCCGCGCCCGAGGCGGGAGCGGATGCCGCTGACGGCCCCGACGCCGTGCCAGCCGATGTTGGCGGCGTAGACGACGGTGCCCGTGCCGATGTCGACGACTCCGGGCGCGGCGACGGTGACCCCGGCGGTGGCGATCCCGGCGGCGTCGAGGGCGGCGAGGGCCTCGCGCACCAGGCCGGCCGCGCTGTCGAGGACGGCGTCCGGGCCGGCCGTAGCCACGTCCATGGCGATGCGGCGCTCGAAGACGGTGGCCCCGTCGAGGGTGAGGGCGACGGCGGCGAGGTAGTCGACGTTGATCTCCAGGCCGATCCCGCACAGCGCGCGTCCGTCGATCCGGACGTTCTGGCCCGGGCGGCCGACCGAGCCGTCCCGCTGCGCGTCCCCCTCGCGGGCCAGGCCCAGCTCGATGAGCTCGGTGACCAGGCCGGTCACCGTGGGCCTCGGCAGACCCGTGTCGGAGGCGATCCGCGCGCGCGAGCGTGGTCCCGCGTCGCGCAGGAGGCGCAGGACGAGGCCGAGGTTGGCGCGGCGGATGGAGCCCCGCCCGGCGGGCCGGGCCGGGCCGTTGATCACTACGGGGCCGATGGCGGCGCCCCGGGCGTCGGCGCGGGGGTCGGCCCGGGGGGCAGCGCGGGGGTCGGCCCGGACATCTGCCCGGACACCGCCCCGCGCGTCGCTCCGGTCACCGTCGCGTCCGTCGTCGTGTCCGCCGGGACGCCCGCCGGCGGATACGACGACATGCCCCGTGTTCCCTGGATCTGCCTTCACCGGTACTCCTCACTGCCGTCCCCAGGAGTCTGCCAGCCGCGCGTCCCGGGTCCGGGCCCGGATCCCGTGCGGTTCGCGGGGTTGACTGACGCCTCGTTAATTCAGATGCTAACGAAACTAATTGGCGTCGGGAAGGCGCCGAGGAGACGGCGAGGAGGCCGAAGGCGTGAGCGCCCGGTACCACCTGCGGTTCCAGATCCATCCGTACGAAGGCCCGGACGCCGTCGCGGCCGCTGCCGCCGAACTGGCCAAGTCCTGCACCGACTCGGGCGTCGCGGAGGTGGTCCTGCTCCTCGGCGCCGAGGAGCACTTCACCGGCCACCTCGCGGGGTCCGGGGAGGACCTCTGGTTCGATGCCGCGGCCACCGCGCGGGAGGTGCTCCTGGACGCGGGCCTGGACGTGAGCCTCAACCCCTGGGTCACCGCCGGCCACGCCGACCGGGGTCGGGTCGACGTCCACGGCTTCGCCCCCATGGTCTCCCCGACCGGGGAAGTCTCCGCGGCCCAGGCCTCCTTCGCCTGCCCGCGGTGGCGGTCCTGGCTGACCGCTCACTACGGGCGCTTCGCCGAGCTGGGCTTCCGCGTGCTGTGGCTGGAGGACGACTTCCGCTTCCACAACCACGCCCCGCTGCTGTGGGGCGGCGGCTTCGAACCCCTCATGCTGGACCGGCTGGCCGCCCTGGCCGGGCGCCCGGTCCCGCGCCCCGAGCTGGTCGCCGCGCTCACCGCCCCCGGCCCCCCGCACCCGCTGCGCGCGCTGTGGCAGCGGGTGTGGCGGACCGCCCAGCTGGAGGTGGCCGCGCAGGTCGCCGCCGAGGTCGACCGCCGCTCGGCCGGCCGCTCAAGGACCGGGCTGATGAGCTCCGGCCTCGGCGCCGCCTCCGTGGAGGGCCGGGACTGGAGCGCGCTGTTCGGCGCACTGGCCCCCGGGGGCCGCGCCGCGCACCGCCCGCACTTCGCCCCGTACTCGGACGCGCCGGGACGCGAGCTCAGCCGGCAGGTGTGGATGCTGGAACTGCAGCGCTCGCTGCGGCCCGAGTTCGTGGACAGCGAGCCGGAGATCGAGAACTGGCCGCACACCGCCTGGTCCAAGTCCGATGCGCAGACCTGGTCGGAGATGGTCGCCGCCCAGCTGTCGGGGGCGGACGCCCTGCTGCTGAACCTGTACCCCATGCACGGCGGGAGCCCCGGCCGCCACCCCCGGGTCGCCGGACTGCTCCGCCGCGCACGGCCAGCCCTGGACCTCGTGGCCCGCCAGCATCCGCGCGGGCAGCGCACCCTGGGCGTGGGCCTGCCCTTCGCCCAGGACGCGGCGGCCCACGTACGGGCGGGGGCGCCGGCCGACGCGAGCCTACGGGGCCGCCCCGGCGGGCTGTCCGAGCTGGCGGTCGACCCCGGCCCGGCGGCCGACTTCCTGCTGCGCTACGGAGTGCCGGTAACGGCCGGACCCGCGCCGGTCCAGGCTCTGTTCGGTCCGTCGGCCTGGGCCTTCGACGACGCGGCGGTCCGCTCCCTGCTGTCCGGTGGGCTGCTGCTCGACGGGGCCGCCGCCGTGATCCTGCACGGGCGCGGCTTCGGCTCCCTCCTCGGGCTGGCGGAGGCCGAGCGGGTGGATCGGGAGGCCGCGGCCCCCGGCGCGCCGGGCCCGTACGCCACCGAGCACCTCCGCGCCGCCGCCGGCGGGGACCTCGCGGGGCTCGTGCTCAGCGTCAACACCCAGCCGGCCCTGGCCCGGCTGCGGGAACTGCCCGGGGCGGAGCGGTGGAGCGAGGTCCGCACCGCGGACGGCCGCCCCTGGGGCGCGGCCCGCACCGTCTTCACCAATGCCCTCGGCGGCCGCGTCGCCGTACTCGCCGCGACGGAGCCCCGGGCGCTGCCGCTCGACGACCACGCGCAGCGGCTGCTCCACCGCACGGTCCGCTTCCTGGAGGGGGCCGCCGTGGCCCTGCCACTGGTCAGCGGCGGTCCGTACCTGATCCCGCACCTGTCGTGCGCGGACGGCGTCACCACCCTGACGGTGGCCAACGGATGCCAGGACCCCGTCCGGCCTGTGGTGGACGCGCCCTCCCTCCCGGACGGGGCCGCGGCCACCGTACTGACACCGCTCGCCGAGCCGCGCCCGGCGGACACGTCACGGTACGGGCGGGGCCTGCGCGTGGAAGCGGAACTGCCGCACCGGGGCTGGGCCGTCCTGCGCTGGTGACGCCCCCGGCCGGCGCCACCGCTCCGCCGCACCATCCGACCCGACCCGACCCGACCCGACCCGACCCGACCCGACCCGACCCGGCCGGCCGGCCCGGGCCCGGCCCCGCACGGCCCGCCGGCCCGCATCCGTGCTGCCCGCACCGTCCGCCGCGCCCGCACTCCGAGACCCCGCACTCCGAGCCCCGCACCGCACCACCCATCGCGAGGACCCGTACCTGATCCACCACCAGGGAGTCCCATGAGACCGCTACGCCCCACATCCCTCCTTTGCGCCGCCGTCCTGGGCCTCGGCACCACGCTGGCGGCCGGTACCGCGCCCGCCACCGCCGCCGGAGCCGTGACCATCGCCTCGCCCGCGCTCGCCGTACAGGTCGACACGGCCTTCCCGAGGGTCATCCAGTACACGGACCGGGCCGGCGGCGCCGTCCTCTACGGCAACGAGGACCCGCTCACCCAGGTCGTCCTCAACGGCACCGCGCAGACCCCGGTGGTCACCAGCACCGTCGCCGTCGACCACGTCGACTACACGATGGCCTTCACCAACGGAGACACGGTCAAGGCGACCCTGTCCGTCAGCGCTGCCACCCTCACCTTCGCCGTCACCTCGATCACCGACAGCGCCGTACCGATCACCTCGCTGTCCGTCCCCCAGCACAACCTCGTCTCGGTACGCAGCACTCAGACCGGCGCCGCCGTCGAGACCACCCGGATGAACACCAACACCACCGGCACCGGGGACACGTTCACCCCGCTGGCCTCGGGCACGGCGGCCGACAGCACGGCGCAGGGCGCCATGTACGCCATCGTCAACACCGGTTCCCTCGCGGCGTCGGTCGCCACCAACTCGTACTACGACCAGCCGTCCGGCCAGAACGCGGCGGACAGCGGGCGGATCCAGAAGCAGACGGTGGCCAAGTCCGGCTACCGGCGGGCCGGTCTGTGGAGCGGTGACTGGCTCCACCGGGCCTCGGGCGCGTCCGGCACCGAACCGCTGCCCTACGCCAAGGTGGTGGTGACAGGGGACCGCAACGCGGACTCCACCGTCGACTGGCAGGACGGCGCCATCGCCTTCCGCTCCGTCATGACCAGCCCGCAGGGCTGGGAGGACACCGCGCGCCGCGTGGTGCAGCGCATCCCGTACAACTTCGCCTCGCAGGCCACCCACCCCTTCCTGCAGACCCTTGACGAGACCAAGCGCGTCGCCCGGGCGACGGACGGCCTGGGGCAGTTCGTCCTGCTCAAGGGATACGGATCCGAGGGTCACGACTCGGCGCACCCCGACTACGGGCTGGTCGGCGCCCGTCAGGGCGGCGCCGCCGACCTGAACACCCTCGTCGCGGCGGGCGCCGGCTACAACGCCGACATCGGGGTCCACATCAACGACACCGAGGCCTACCCCGTCGCCCGGTCCTTCGACCCGTCGCTCCTCAACAGCGCGACCTCGGACAAGGGCTGGGACTACCTCGACCAGTCCTACCACCTCAACTACCGTCTGGACGGCACCAGCGGCAAGCGCCTGGCGCGCCTGCAGGAGCTGAAGGCGGTCGCCCCGGACCTCAAGTTCCTGTACGTGGACACCTGGTACGGCGACGGCTACACCTCCCAGGCCCTCGCCCGCGAGATCAACGGCCTCGGCTACCAGCTCACCACCGAGTTCCCCGACAAGTTCGAGGACCAGTCCCTCTGGTCCCACTGGGCCAACGACCTCACCTACGGCGGCAGCAACTACAAGGGCGTCAACTCGCAGGTGGTCCGCTTCATCCGCAACCACCAGCGCGACGACTGGATCGCCGGCGACCCACTGCTCGGCGGCGGCACCCTCACCGCCTACGAGGGCTGGCAGGGCGCGAAGGACTTCAGCACCTTCCTCGACACCACCTTCACCACCAACCTGCCCACCAAGTACCTCCAGGGCTTCACCATCCGCAAGTGGGCCGCGAACCGCATCGACTTCGACGGCGGGGTCAGCGCCACCCGCAGCGGCAGCACCCGCACCATCAGCAAGGACGGCCACCCGGTCCTGATCGGCGACAGCTACCTCCTGCCGTGGAGCCAGGACGGGAGTCAGGGCGGGGGCCAGGGAGCGGAGTCCAAGCTCTACCACTGGACGGCCGCCGGCGGCACCTCGACCTGGAACGTACCCGCCTCCTGGGCCCAGAACGGCACCGTCAAGCTGTACGAGCTCACCGACCAGGGGCGGGTCCCGGTCTCCGACGTGCCCGTGAGCGGCGGGAAGGTCACCCTGACGGCCGCCGCGAAGACCCCCTACGTGATCTACCCCTCCGCCGCGCCCGCACAGGCGGACGCCGGGTTCGGCGAGGGCGGGGCGGTCCGCGACCCCGGCTTCACCTCGGGGAACCTCTCGAAGTGGACGGTCTCCGGGTCCGCCTCCGTCCCCCGGGACGCGGTGGGCCAGTCGCGGCTGGCGATGGGCCAGGGCGCCACCTCCGTCTCGCAGCAGCTGACGGGCCTGACGCCGGGCACGTACGCGGCGAGCGTCTACGTCTCCACGGCCACCGGACGCAGGGCGACCCTGGCGGTGACCCCGGCGGGCGGATCCGAACAGAGCGTCTACGCCACGAGCTCCCCGTACCGGAACAACGTGGGGGCGGACGAGAAGAACGGCAGCACGATGCAGCGGATGCGGGTGCTGTTCGACGTTCCGGCGGGGCAGTCCACGGCCGCCCTGGCCCTGCGCGCCGACGGCGCGGCGGGTGCGACCGACTTCGACGACGTACGGGTGGTGCGTACGGTCCGCAACCCCCAGGGCGGCCACACCTTCGCGGAGGACTTCGAGAACGTCGACGCGGGCTGGTACCCCTTCGTGGTGGGGTCGGCCGGTGGCGGCACGGCCGACCCGCGGACGCACCTGGCGCAGCTCAACGCCCCGTACACGCAAGCCGGCTGGAACGGAAAGCTGATCGATGACGTCCTCGCCGGGAACAACTCCCTCAAGTCCCACGAGGAACGGCCCGGGCTGCTCTACCAGACCGTCCCGCAGACCCTGCGCCTCGAGCCGGGCCACCAGTACCGGGTGACGTTCAAGTACCAGCAGTCGGTGGCCGGGGACTACGCCTTCACCCTGGGAGCCGGCACGGGCCAGGTCTCCTCGGACACACTGCCGCAGGCCCGGACCACGAACACCTTCACGAAGACCTTCACGGCCGGGGTGGACGCCTGGATCGGCGTGCGCAAGCTCACGGCCGAGACCTCCGACTCGGACCGGGACCTGGTCGTCGACGATCTGACCGTCGACGACCTCGGGGTCGTCACCTCGCCCGACCTGGCCCTCGGCAGGCCGACCACGGCCTCCTCCACCCAGTCGGCGGACTACCCGGCGACGGCCGCCACCGACGGCAGCGCCACCAGCCGCTGGTCCTCGGCCTTCACCGACCCGCAGTGGATCCAGGTCGACCTCGGGGCCGTCAGGAACGTGAACCGGGTGGTCCTGAACTGGGAGGTCGCCTACGGCAGGGCCTACAAGGTCCAGGTGTCGGACGACGGCACGCTCTGGCGGGACGCGTACTCCACCACCGCGGGCGACGGGGGCACGGACGAGCTGACCGGACTGGGCGCCGCGGGCCGCTACTTGCGCGTGACCGGCACCCAGCGCGCCACCGGCTACGGCTACTCGCTGTGGGAGATCGAGGCCTACTCCTGACGGCCTGACGGCCTGACCACCTGGTGTGAGGCGCTCCGCCGGCCCGTAACGGGAGCTCCGGTGGGGCGCCTTGGTCCGTGCACGGATGCGAAGAGCGCGGCCACGCCGTCCCGTTCCGTCCCGGATCCCGCGGCCCGCCGTGCCCAGTCGCCAAGTCCCCCGAGTCTCCAAAGAGAATTCTGCAAAAATGCTTCGGCATAGTCGCTCGATCGTTCTACTCTCCCGTCGTGATCAGCGAAGCGCGCGAACGCGTACTCGATCCCGAGCAGGACGCGGCGGCCCTGAAGGCCCTCACGCACCCGCTGCGCATCCGGCTGCTCGGGATGCTGCGGCAGGACGGCCCGGCCACCGCCAGTGAACTCGCGGTCAGGGCGGGGGAGTCGTCGGCCTCGACGAGCTATCACCTCCGGGTCCTCGCGAAGTACGCGTTCGTCGCCGAGGCCGAGCACCGTGACGGGCGCGAACGCCGTTGGCGGGCGGTGCACTCCGTGACCTCCTGGAACAACGAGGCGATGGAGGCCGCGCCGGGCAGCCGGGCTTGGGTCGGCGTGTCGCGCAGGGCGCAGATCGAGCATCTGGCGACCTCCCTCGCCCGGCACGAGGCCGACATCGCCGAAGGGCGGCTGGGTCAGGAGTGGGTACGGCCCTCCGGGATGAGCGATCTGATGCCCCGTCTGACCCCCGAGTCGCTCACGGAGCTCTGGGAGGTGCTCGACCGCAAGCTGGAGGAACTGACCGCCCGTGACGCGGCGGATCCCCGCGCCGCTCAGGTCGTACTTCTCGCCGCCGGACTGCCCCTCGCTCCGCGCGACCCGGGTCCCGGCACGGGAGCCTCTGGCGCTACCCGCACCGCGGACGCCGGGACCGACTCCGGGGCCGCGTCATGACCGGGTACCCGCCGCTGGACATACGTACCGCACGGCGCCGCTTCGTCACGGTCTGCGTGCTGTTCTGGCTGCCGCTGGGACTGAGCATCGCCCCGCTGATCCTCCTCTTCACCGAGCGCGGCATGGCCATGACGGCCATCGCGGCCTTCTTCGCCGTGCACTCCCTCACCGCCGCCGCACTGGAACTGCCCACCGGAGGACTGTCCGACGTCCTGGGACGCCGCGCCGTCCTGGCCGCCGCCGGCCTGCTGAACCTGACCGCCCTCACCCTCGTGGCACTGGGCACCACCGGCTGGCTGCTCGGCCTCGGCATGGGCCTGATGGGGGCCGGCCGGGCCCTCTCCAGCGGACCGGCAGAAGCCTGGTACGTGGACGCCGTCCACGCGTGCTCCGGCCCCGGTGCCGATCTGCGCACCGGACTGGCCCGCGCCTCCTCCGCGACGTCCGCCGCACTCGCGGTCGGCACGCTGCTCGGGGGATGCCTGCCCTGGCTGCTGGGCCTCGGACCCGACCTCGGCGCCCGTCTGAGCGAAGCGACCTCCGCGGTGGTGCTGCCCCTTTCCACCCCGCTGCTGCTGGGCGCGGCCGTCGAAACCGTCTTCGTGCTCTACGTCCTGACCGCCCTGCGGGAGCCGCCCCGCCCGCGCGCCACCCTGCGCGACGTGCTCCGGGGCGTCCCGGCGACCGTCGCGGGCGGACTGCGCCTGGGCGGACGCGACGCCCTCGTCCGCAGGATCCTCCTCAGCGCGGGGGCCGCGGGCAGTGCCTTGGCCGCCATAGAACTGCTCACCCCGGGCCGGGCGGCGGCCCTGACCGGCGCGTCCGAGTCCGGCGCGGTGCTCTTCGCCGCGCTCGCCTGCGCCGGTTTCGTCTGCTCGGGCGTCGGCAGCCACCTGGCGCCACTCGCCGCCCGGCTCGCGGGCAGTGGTGAACGCGCCGTCCTGCTGAGCCTCGGCATCAGCGCGAGCGGGCTGCTCCTGCTCGGCGCCACCGCGACGTCCACGGGACCGGGCCCGCTGATCCTCTCGGCCATCGGCTACGGCCTGGTCCAGCTCGGTCTCGGCTCGGCGGGGCCGAGCGAGAACGACATCCTGCACCGCCGTGTGGAGAGCTCGGGCCGGGCCACCGCGCTGTCCGTCCAGTCCCTCGCCCTGCAACTGACCGGAGCCCTCACCGGCCTGGCCCTCGGCGTCCTTCCGTCCGGCCCGCTGCCCTGGCTGCTGGGAGGCACCGTCCTGCTGGCCGGAGCCCTCTTGTGGATCCGGCGCGGCGAGCCCGCACCGCCGGATCCGGCCCCTGCCGGTGATACGCCGGCCAGGAGCGCCGGGACCGGCAGTGCGCAGGGCACCGAGCCGTGCGACGCGGGCCGTACCGGGGCCGACTGCGCCCCGTGACCACCACCAGGGCGTACGGCGGGTGATGGTGTGGTTCCTGCCCGCCCGGCCGCCGTCCTGGCAGGATGGCGGCATGGAACGTGTGCTTGGAATCGGTGGCTACTTCATGCGGGCGGCCGACCCGGTGGCGGTGGGTGCCTGGTACCGCGATTGTCTGGGCCTGGACGCGGACGAGAACGGTCTGTGGGAACAGGGGGCAGGGCTGACGGTGTTCGCGACCTTCGAGTCCGGGACCGACTACTTCGGGTCCCCCGCCCAGCAGACCATGCTGAACTTCCGGGTCCGCGACCTGGACGCGATGCTCGCGCAACTGCGCGCCAAGGGGGCGGACGTGGCCGAGGAGACGCAGGAGATGGAGGGCGTCGGCCGATTCGGCTGGGTCACCGACCCGGAGGGCAACCGGGTCGAACTGTGGCAGCCCGCCTGACAGGGGCGGAGGCCACGGCCGGCACCCCGGGGCGGCGGCGATGACGTACTCGGCGTCCTCCGGGGCATCGCCGCAGCTGGGGGGCAGTATGTGGCGGCTCGTCCGGGCTCGCGGTCGTGCTTCGCGCACAGTTCGGCAGCCGTTCACGGAATGCCGCCCCGCGGGAGGGTGCCCTTGTGGCGGGCCCGGCGCAGAATCTCGTGCGGCCCTGCCGTTACGACCCCGGGAAGACACCGTGAACGAACCGCTTACCCGCCACCGGCGCCACCGTCTGGCTCTGACCCTCGCCCTCGTCGCCGCTCCGGCGCTGGTCGCGGGCGCCCTGACGGCCGCTCCGGCCCACGCCGCCCCGGCCGACGACATCCGCATCAACGAGGTGGTGACCACCGGGGACGTGGAGGACTCGATCGAGCTGTACAACAAGGGCGCCGCCTCAGTGGACGTCTCGGGCTGGATCCTCAAGGACGACAGCAACAGCTCGAAGTACAAGATCGCCTCCGGCACCACGCTGGCCCCCGGCGCGTTCCGCGCCTTCGACGTGCATTCCTCCTTCGGCCTGGGCTCCGGCGACAAGGCGCGCCTCTACCTGCCGGACGGCAGCACCCTGGCCGACAGCTTCACCTGGAGCACGCACTCCGCTCCGTCGTGGTCGCGCTGCCCCGACGGTACGGGCGCGTTCAAGGCGGCCGCGGTCACCCTCGGCGCCCCGAACAGCTGCGGCACCTCTGGCGGGGGCACCACCCCGGTCGCCTGGCCGGGCAGCGGTTCGGTGGCCACGGCCGACGCGTCGAACGTCTTCGGCGAGGACCTGAGCGGGCTCTACCAGGAGAGCGGGGTCATGTGGGCGGCCCAGAATTCCGGGAAGCTGTGGCGCCTGCTCCCGAACGGAACCGGCGGGTGGACCCCGGACACGGCCTCCGGATGGTCCGCCGGCAAGACGCTGCGCTTCCCGGGCGGCGGCTCCGGCAGTCCCGACGCGGAGGGCGTGACGGTCACCGGCGCCGGCGTCGCGGGCGGGGTGTTCGTGGCCAGCGAGCGCAACAGTGCTTCCTCGGGCACCAGCCGGCTGTCCGTCCTGAAGTACGACGTGAGCGGGTCGGCGTCCACGCTGACCGCCGCCAAGGAGTGGAACCTGACCGCGGACCTGCCGTCCGTAGGGTCCAACCTCGGCCTGGAGGCCGTCACCTGGGTTCCCGACTCCTACCTGACCGGTGCCGGGTTCAAGGACGCCTCGACCGGCGCGGTGTACGCCCCGAGCGGTTACGGGGCGCACACCGGCGGGGTGTTCTTCGTCGGTGTCGAGGGCACCGGCATGCTGTACGGCTACGTCCTGCAGGACTCGGGAGCCTTCACCCGCGTGGCCGCCGTCAGCAGCGGCATGGCCGGGGTCATGGAGCTGCAGTGGGAGCCGCAGGCCTCCCGGCTGTGGGTCGTCTGCGACGACACCTGCTCCGGCCAGCACCGGACGATGCAGGTCAACGCGTCCGGGGCGCTCGCCGTCACCGCGGTCCACAACCGGCCCAGCGGCATGTCCAACTACAACAACGAGGGCTTCTCGGTCGCCGGGGCCGGTGAGTGCGTCGGCGGCTCCAAGCCCGTCTTCTGGTCCGACGACAGCAACGACGGCGGCCACGCTCTGCGCAGGGGCTCCCTCACCTGCTGATGCCGCGAGGCGTCGTGGACCGGCGTCAGGTCCGGTCCGGCGATCCGCCGAAGCGGGCGACGTAGCGGGCCAGGCCGGTCGCGTCCTCGCCCGCCCACCCCACGTAGCCGTCCGGCCGGACCAGGAAGACGCCCTTGCCGTACGCCTCGTGCTCCCCGATCCGGTGGATGTGCGTGAACCGCTCGTCCACCGGAGGCAGTTCGGTGTCCGTGCCGACCGCGAGCAGCGTGAAGTGCGGACCCCGGAACAGGTCGAAGAGCCTGCGACCGTCCGGAAGGACGCCGTCGGGGGCACGGTCCCCGGCTTCCAGTGATCCCGCAGAGCCTTCGGAGAGCGGTCCGCCCCGGTAACCCAGGCCGAGCTGGCGGGTTGCCTCGCCGCGCTGCTCCTCGCCGCGGTGGATCCGGGTGGACAGGCCCAGCATGTGCGCGGCGACGGGCTGCCGCTCCTGCTCGTAGGTGTCCAGGAGCGCCGGGTCCGCGCCGTGGCGCAGCACTTGGCCGAGCTTCCAGCCGAGGTTGTAGGCGTCCTGCACGCTGGTGTTGAGGCCCTGCCCGCCGGCGGGGGAGTGCACGTGGGCCGCGTCACCCGCGAGCAGGACCCGCCCGTCGCGGAAGCGGTCGGCCATGGCCGCGCGGGGCCGGAAGTCGGAGGACCAGCGGACCTCGACCACGTCCGTCGTGCTCAGGTGGGTCCGAGCGGCGATCACGGCCGGGATGTCGAGGTCGTCGGTACGCGCGACCAGCTGGTGTTCGTCGGTGCCGGGGAGCGGGCACAGGGCGGCGAAGTCGCCGTCCGCCCCCGGGAAGAGGTGCCAGTGCTCGCGGTCCAGGGCTCCGGGGCGGAGCCGTACGTCGGCGACCACCATCGGGGCCGGGTCCACGGTCTCGCCGGTCATTCCGATGCCGAGCGCCCTGCGGACGGTGGAACGGCCGCCGTCGGCGGCGACCAGGTAGGCGGCGCGCAGCGTGGTGCCGTCGGCGAGGTGCGCGGTGACCCCGTCGGCGTCCTGGTCGAAGGAGCTCAGTTCGGTGGCGAAGACGACGCGGCCCCCGATTCCGGTGAGACGCTCGAAGAGGATCCGCTGGGTGCGCCACTGCGGGAGGAGCCGGGCCCGGGGGTGCGGCTCGGTGTCGGTGGGGCCGCCGACCTCACGGTCACCCAGCATGTCGTGCTCGCCCACGGGCGTGCCGTCCTGCCAGATCTGCCCGATGGGGGCGGTGGCGCTGGCGGCCTGCACCGCGTCGCCGACGCCGAAGTCGTCGAGGACCTCCAGGGTGCGTGGCTGCAGGCCCTTTCCCCGCGAGCCGGGGAAGAGGCTGTCCGCCCGCTCGACGACGAGGGCGCGGACGCCGCGCCGGGTCAGGTCGAGGGCGAGGGCGAGTCCGGTGGGGCCGGCGCCGACGACGAGCACGTCGGGAGCCCCGATTTCCTTAACGCTGTTAAGTGCGGTCATGGCTACGAGGATCGACTTAACGCTGTTAAGTTGTCAAGGTGGCAAGTGAACGAGAAGCGAAACCCGAACGGGCCCGGCTCGACCGCGCGACGGTGGCCTCCACCGCCCTGCGCCTGCTCGGAGAGGTGGGCCTGGAAGGGCTGACCCTGCGGGCCATCGCCAAGGAGCTGGACGTCAAGGCACCCGCCCTGTACTGGCACTTCAAGGACAAGAAGGCACTGCTCGACGAGATGGCCACCGAGATGTTCCGCCGGATGACGGCCGACCTGGCGTCGGCGATGCATCCGCCCGGGGACTGGCGGGAGGCGCTCGAGGCGGCGATGCGGGGGCTGCGGGACCACCTGCTGCTCTACCGGGACGGCGCCAAGGTCTACAGCGGTACGCACTTCACGGACATGAGCTACGCCGCGCCGATGGAGGCCCATCTGCGGACCCTGGTCGCGGGTGGCTTCACGGCCGCCGGGGCGGCCCGCGCCTGGTTCACCGCGTACAGCTACACCATCGGGTACGTGATCGAGGAGCAGTCCATGGGCCCGCTGCCGGGCTCGGACGGCGAGGGCTACGACCTGGAGGCCCGCGCCGAACGTCTCGCCGGATACCCGCTGACGACCGAGGCCGGTCCCGAGATGTTCCGTGACCAGGACGCCGGCTTCGAGGCGGGGCTCGCGGCGGTACTCGCGGGCATCGGTGCGACCCTGCTCCCGCCGACCGCGTAGCCGGGTGACCGCGTAGCCGCGTGATCGCGTAACCGCTGGGCCCGGCACCCGGGTGCCCCGGGGAGGGGCCGGCGCGGATCGCCGGCCCGCCCCCGGGCGTGGTGGCCGGGCGGATCAGAAGGGCTTCGTCGGCAGGTACTTGCCGTCCAGGGTGATGACCGCGCGCTCGCCGCCCTCGGGGTCGGCGACCTTCTTCACGTCCAGCCTGAAGTTGATCGCGGAGATGATGCCGTCACCGAGCTCCTCGTGGACCAGGGCCTTCAGGGTGGTGCCGTAGACCTGGAGCATCTCGTGGAAGCGGTAGATCGTCGGGTCGGTGGGGATGCCGCCCGGGATGGAGCCCCGGGTCGGGATGGTCTGCAGTGTCAGCGCGTCGTCGGCGTCCAGGCCCAGCAGATCGGCCGTGGCCTCGGCCGAGGCCGTGGGCAGCGGGTGCTGGCCGAGGACGGCGGCGGTGACGAAGGCGACCGACAGGCCCGCGGCGTCGGCGATCTGCCGCCAGGACAGGTCCTTCCGGATCTTGGCCTCCACGGCCTTGACGGCCAGGGCCTGGCGGGCGGTGTTGTCGAACTGGGCGTGCACCATGGGAAGGGCGTCCTTTCGGGTGTGCCGCTCGCCGGTCGGGGCGGAGGCGGCGCGCATCGGGTGGGAGGGGGCGGGGCCGGCCCGGAGGGTGGAACCGGGCCGGAGGTGAGGTCGGGCCGGAGCGTTTGGTCAGGCCGGGGCGTCCGGTCGGGCCGTGGGAACGGCGGACCGGGTGGCGTCGAGTTCCGTGACGGTGCCGGCGGGGATGTCGTAGACCCAGCCGCGCAGGGTGACCGATCCCGCGGCCAGGGCGCGGGCCACCGAGGGGTGGGTGGCCAGGTTGGCCAGCTGGGCGCGCACGTTCTCCCGTACCAGGGCATCGACCCTCCGCGGGTCGGTCCGGGCGGCGGTACGGGCGACGGAGGCGTCCGCGTGGCGCAGCCAGCCGGCGATCGCCGGGGCGCCGCTGAGGTCGTGCCGCTCGGCCAGGGCGGTCATCGCGCCGCAGGCCGAGTGGCCGCAGACCACGATGTCGCCCACGCCCAGGACCGCGACCGCGTACTCGATGCTGGCCGTCACCCCGTCCGGGCCCGGTGTATGGGCGGGGACCAGGTTGCCGGCGGTGCGGACGACGAACAGCTCGCCCGGCTCGCTCTGGGTGATCAGCTCCGGCACCACACGGGCGTCGGAGCAGCTGATGAACAGGGTGGAGGGCCGGTGGGTGGTCGCCAGACGGGCGAAGAGGTCCGCCTTGGCCGGGTAGACGTCCCGGCGGAACTGCGCGACGCCCTCGCTGAGGGGTTGCATGGTCACTCCCTTCGGTGGCTGCCGAACCCCGTGGGGCCGACGAGATCCACCATGCATGACCTGCGTCTATAGTGTCCAAGACGTGTTGACCATCAGAGCTATCGATGCCATCTATAGTCGAGGCCATGGCCCTGGAACTCCGTCACCTGCGCTACCTGCTGGCCGTCGCCGAGCACGCCAGCTTCACCCGCGCGGCAGAAGAGCTGCGCATCTCCCAGCCGACCCTTTCCCAGCAGGTCAAGCAGCTCGAACGCACCGTCGGCGTCCAACTGCTGGACCGCACCGGCCGCGGCGTCCGACTCACCGACGCCGGCGAAACCTACGCGCACCACGCCCGCCGGGCCCTGCGCGACCTCGCCGCCGCCGAACGGGCGGTCCTCGACATCGCCGACCTCTCCCGCGGTCACCTCCGGCTCGCCGTCACGCCGACGTTCACCGCCTACCTGGTCGGACCGCTGGCGGCGGAGCTGCACGCGAGCCACCCCGGGATCACCCTGGACGTCAAGGAGATGGCCCAGGACCACATCGAAGCCGGCCTCCTGGGCGACCGCCTCGACCTCGGCATCGCCTTCCACGGCCCCCACCTGCCGGGCGTCACCGCCACCCCGCTGTACGCCGAGACCCTCAGCCTCGTTGCCGCCGCCGAGCGGGAGGCCGTCGGCGCACCGCGCCCGCTGCCCGTGGCCGAACTACCGAGTCGCCAACTGGCGCTGCTCAGCGATGACTTCGCCACCCGGGGGCACATCGACGGCTACTTCGCCGCCCATCGGGTGCGGCCGCGCATCGCGGTGGAGGCCAATTCCATCCAGGCGCTGACCGAGATCGTCCGGCGCACGGACCTCGCGACCGTCCTGCCGGACGCCATCGCGCACGGCCACCCCCATCTCACGCCCATCCCCCTCGAACCCGCCCTGCCCACCCGCACCGTCGCCCTCCTGAGGCGCGAGAGCGGCTACCGCAGCGCCGCCGCCCGGGCGTTCACCCGGCTCACCGAGGCGCACGTCCGCGCCCGCGGCTACACACCAGCCTGACGTGCGGTGCACCGGGTGGCGCGCGGGGTCCCCCGACTGGCGCGTGCTGTCCTGGTCCGCGCGGTCCTTCCGGCCACAACGTGGTGACCGTTCCCGCGGTTCGGCCAGTTCGGCCGGGGGTCGGCCGACGATCGGGGCCCCACGGGGGTGGGGGCCCGGTCACGGCATCACCCGCCCCACCCGGGCGGTGCCGAGGGCAGCGCACGGGCGGGGCGCAGGAGTTGCTCAGTAGGCATGTCCCGTGTGCGCGAGCCCCTGCTTCAGCAGTACGCCGTGCCCGCCCGGCATCTCGCTCTGCACGGCGTGGGAGGCCGCCTCCTGCGGACTGAACCAGACCAGGTCCAGCGCGTCCTGCCGGGGACGGCAGTCGCCGGTCACCGGCACGACGTAGGCGAGGGACACCGCGTGCTGACGCGGGTCGTGGTACGAGGTGATCCCGGCCGTGGGGAAGTACTCGGCGACCGTGAAGGGCTGGAGGGAGGCGGGGACATGGGGCAGGGCCACGGGGCCGAGGTCCTTCTCCAGGTGGCGCAGCAGCGCGTCACGGACCCGCTCGTGGTGCAGGACCCGGCCGGACACCAGGGTCCGGCTTACCGTTCCGTCCGGACCGATGCGCAGGAGCAACCCGATGCTCGTGACTTCGCCGCTGTCGTCCACGCGTACGGGCACGGCCGTCACGTACAGGATCGGCATCCGGGCCCTGGCCAACTCCAGCTCATCCGTGGTCAGCCAGCCGGGCGTGGTTTCGGTCATGTCAGACATTGCTTGATCATACTTTCCGGGTGCGGCTGCCGCCAGGATCCCCGGGCCGATTCGGGTCAGAGACTGGCGAGCAGATCCTCCAGCGGCGCCGGCACGCGGTCGGGGCCGAGGGCCTCGACGAGGGCGCGGCCGTAGTGGATCTTTCGGCCCTTCTTCGTGCCGAGGAAGCGCCGCAACTGCTGCTCCGGGCTCCGGCCCAGCTGCGCGGGCTGGCGCAGGAAGGTCCGCAGCGGGCGGAAGTCGCCCTCCGTCCGGACCAGCTCCTCCACCCGCGCCGCGCCCAGCGCGCGGATCAGCTCGTCCTCCAGATCCGCGGCGCACACGAAGAACCCCTCCGGTGCCGCACCGGCCCGCTCCAGGCCGCGGGCGTAGTAGCCGCGCTCCGCCTCGTCGCACAATCCGGTCAGCCGCAGGCCCAGGCCGGACGGCCCGAGGAGTTGGGCGAAGCGCCCCACGCTCATCGCGCCGCCCATCGGCAGTACGCAGACGCCTTCGGCCGCCAGGTCCCGGCCGCGGCCCTCGGCCAGGGCGTCGACCGCCGCGGCGTCGCTCAGTCCCTCGAGCAGGACGACGACCCGGACGGGCAGCCGCGCGGCGAGCTCGCGCGCCGTGTCACCAGGACCACCGGGGCCACCAGGACCACCGGCGGCCCACGCGGTCACCGCCGCCCCGAACGCCCGCATGTCAGTCATGGGGCGAGTCTGCGCCCTTCGCCGCCGCGCCGGTAGGGAATTTCCCCGCAGGGCTCCCGGGACGTACGGCAGATGGCGGACGCGACTTGTGGAGCGGCTTTCCGGTCGAGCACGCTGGCTCCATGCTCCCACCCGCCCCGGGCCCGGTCCGGTCTCCCGCGAGCGCCCGCCCGGCCGGCTCCCACCGGGCACTGGTGGCGGGATCCGTCGGCAACTTCATCGAGTGGTACGAGTTCGGCGTCTACGGCTACTTCGCCACCGTCATCGCGGCGCACTTCTTCACCCCCGAGGGCGGCGGCGAAGTGGAGGCGCTGGTGCGGACGTACGCGTCGTTCGCCCTCGCGTTCTTCTTCCGGCCCGTCGGCGCCGCGGTGTTCGGGCGGCTCGGCGACCGGATCGGCCGGCGCCCCACCCTCGTCCTGGTCATCTGCCTGATGACCGGCGCCACGACGCTCATCGGCGCACTGCCGACGTACGCGTCCATCGGCGCGGCCGCACCGTGGCTGCTCACGCTGCTGCGGATCGTGCAAGGGCTTTCGGCGGGCGGGGAGTTCGGCGGAGCCGTGTCGCTCATGACGGAGTCGGCGCCGCCGGGCCGGCGCGGACGGTACGGGGCGTGGCAGTCGTTCACCGTGGCGCTCGGCCTGCTCGCGGGCGCCGGCGCGACCGCGCTCCTGGCGACCGTACTGACCACCTCGCAGCTGAACGGGTGGGGCTGGCGGCTGCCCTTCCTGCTGACCCTGCCGCTCGGGCTCGCCGCGCTGTGGCTGCGCCTGCGCCTGGACGAGACGCCCGCCTTCGTGTCAGCCGTCGCCGGGCGGAGCGAACCGGTGCGCAGGCCGCCCGCCGCGGAGACCGCCCGGGCCGTCGCGCTGGGAGTCGGGCGGCTGATGGGGTGGTCGGCGGCCGGCTACACCTTTCTCGTGGTGCTGCCCTCGTACCTCCAGAACACGCTGAACGCGACGTTCCAGCAGGCACTGCTCGCGACCGTGCTGGCGAACCTCGGGTTCGCGGCGTCGATCCTGCCGGCCGGGGTGCTCAGCGACCGGATCGGCCGGCGCACGGTGATGGTGGGCGGAGCGCTGTTGATCGCCGTACTCGCGCTGCCCCTGCTGAACCTGGTGCAGGACCCCGGCACGACCGTGTACGCCAAGGGCGCCGCGCTCCTCGGCGCGGGGGCCGCCGTCGGGCTGATGGCGGGTCCCGGCCCGGCGATGCTGGCGGAGATGTTCCCGACCACCGTGCGCTACACGGGGCTCGGCCTGGCCTACGCCCTCTCCAACGCCGTGTTCTCGGGCTGCGCGGGGCTGATCGTCACCCGGGCCGTCGAGTGGACCGGGGACGTGGACGTTCCCGCGTACTACGCCGCGACCGCCTGCGCGGTCAGCGCGGCCGCGCTGCTGACACTGCGCGGCGACGACCACCGGCGGGGACTGCGGTGAGCGGCCGGTGAGCGCCCTGCGGGTGGTCGGGCTGATGTCCGGCACGTCGTACGACGCCATCGACGCGGCCGCCGCCGACCTGGACCTGGAGGGGGACACGCTGGTGCTCACCCCGCTGGGCATGATCAGCACGGCGTACGGGGACGATCTGCGGGCGGCGCTGTCCGGGGCGCTGCCGCCCTCCCGGACCGATCTGGCCACGGTGTGCCGGCTCGACACGCGGATCGGACGGGCCTTCGCCGCGGCGGCGGTGCGGGCCGACCGCGAACTGTGCGACGGACGGGCCGATCTGATGGCTTCGCACGGGCAGACCGTCTACCACTGGGCCGGGGCCGGCCGGGTCCACGGCACCCTCCAGATCGGCGAGCCGGCCTGGATCGCCGAAGCCACCGGCCGGCCCGTCGTCTCCGGGTTCCGTACCCGGGACGTGGCCGCCGGGGGACAGGGCGCGCCCCTGGTGAGCATCGTCGACGTCATGTGGCTCCGGGGACGGCCGGGCGTGCCGGTGGCGCTCAACCTCGGCGGCATCGGGAACCTGACGGTGGTACCGGACGCCGCGGCCGGCGAACCGCTGGCCTTCGACACCGGGCCCGCCAACGCGCTGATCGACGCGGCGGTACGGGAGCTGGCCGGGTCCGACGCCTCGGGCGCGGCGCGTTCCATGGACGCGGACGGCGCGCTCGCCGCACGCGGAACCGTGCACGAGCCGCTCCTGCGCCGGCTGCTGGAGGAGCCGTACTACGCCCTGCCCGCGCCGAAGACCACGGGCAAGGAGCTCTTCCACCTGCCCTATCTGCGTGCGGCGCTGGCCCCGTTCGGGCCGCTGTCCGCCGAGGACGTGGTCGCCACCCTGACCCGGCTCACGGCGCGGACCGTGGCCGACGCCGTCCGGCCCTACCGGGCGACGGAGGTGATCGTCTCGGGCGGCGGGACCCGCAACCCGGTGCTGATGCGGTGGCTGCGGGAGGAACTGGGCGGGGTCGGCACGGGCGGCGGGGGCGACACGGGCGTACCCGTGCGGGCGTCGGACGAGCTCGGACTGCCGTCGGGCGCGAAGGAGGCGTACGCCTTCGCCGTCCTGGGCTGGCTCACCGCGCACGGGCTGCCCGGCACCGTCCCCTCGTGCACCGGCGCCCGCCACCCGCGCGTCCTCGGCTCGATCACCCCCGGCGGAGCGGGCCTGCGCTTGCCGGAGCCGCCGGCCACGCCCCCCGCCCGCCTGACCGTGCGCACCGACGGCTGACAGGGACGACCGCCCGACGGCCCGCCACGTTCCCGCGGCGCGCGGTCCGGGAGCGTTCCGGAGCGGACCGCGGCGATCGAACATACGATGGGCGGGAACCGGGCGCGGGCGGCTCGCCGCGCCGCCAGTCGAGGCCGCTCGGGGCGGGAGACGCATGCCAGAGGTCGCCGATGCAGCGCGGACCGTCATCCTGACCGTGGACGACGATCCGGGAGTGTCCCGTGCCATCGCCCGTGACCTGCGCAGACGCTACGGCTCCGGCTACCGGATCGTGCGAGCCGAGTCCGGCGAGTCCGCCCTGGAGGCGCTGCGCGAGCTGAAGCTGCGGGGCGATCTGGTGGCCGTGATCCTGGCCGACTACCGCATGCCGCAGATGAACGGCATCGAGTTCCTCGAACAGGCCCTGAGCATCTACCCGGGCGCCCGGCGCGTGCTGCTGACCGCGTACGCCGACACCGGCGCGGCGATCGACGCGATCAACGTCGTCGACCTCGACCACTACCTGCTCAAACCCTGGGACCCGCCGGAGGAGAAGCTCTACCCGGTCCTGGACGACCTGATCGCCGCCTGGCGCTCCAGCGACTACCGGCCCGTCCCCGCCACCAAGGTGATCGGTCACCGCTGGTCGGCGCGCTCCTCGGGCGTGCGGGAGTTCCTCGCCCGCAACCAGGTGCCGTACCGCTGGTACTCCTGCGAGGAGCCGGAGGGGCGGCGACTGCTCCGGGCGGCCGGCGCCGACGGACAGCGGCTGCCCGTGGTGATCACCCCCGGCGGCGCCGTGCTGATCGAGCCGGACGCCCCCGACCTGGCGGCCCAGGTGGGGCTCGCCACGACACCGACCTCCGACTTCTACGACCTCGTGGTGATCGGCGGCGGCCCGGCTGGGCTCGGCGCGGCCCTGTACGGGGCCTCGGAGGGGCTGCGGACGGTACTGGTCGAGCGGTCGGCGACCGGCGGGCAGGCCGGGCAGAGCTCCCGCATCGAGAACTACCTCGGCTTCCCGGACGGCGTGTCGGGCGCACAGCTCACGGACCGCGCCCGCCGCCAGGCCGGCCGGTTCGGCGCCGAGATCCTCACCGCACGCGAGGTCACGGGGCTGGAGGCCAACGGCGCTGCCCGCGTCGTCCGCTTCGCCGACGGCTCGGCGATCGCCGCGCACAGCGTCATCCTGGCGACCGGAGTCTCCTACCGGCAGCTCCAGGCGCCGGGCTGCGACGACCTGACCGGCTGCGGGGTCTACTACGGCTCCTCGCTGACCGAGGCGGCCTCCTGCCTGGAGCAGGACGTGTACATCGTGGGCGGCGCCAACTCCGCCGGGCAGGCGGCGATGTACCTGGCGCGGGGCGCGAAGTCGGTGACGCTGGTGGTGCGCGGCGAATCCCTGACCGCGTCCATGTCGTACTACCTGATCCAGCAGATCGAGGAGGCTCCGAACATCACGGTGCGCACCCGCACCGTCGTGGAATCGGCGCACGGCGACGGCCACCTGGAACAGCTCACGCTGCGCGACGTGGACACCGGGGCGACCGAACTCGTCGACACCCAGTGGATGTTCGTGTTCATCGGCGCGGCCCCGCTCACGGACTGGCTGGACGGTACGGTGCTGCGCGACGAGCACGGGTTCATCCTGGCCGGGCCGGACCTCACCCCGGACGGGCGGCCGCCCGCCGAGTGGGAGCTGGACCGGCCGCCGTACCACCTGGAGACCAACGTCCCCGGCGTGTTCGTGGCGGGCGACGCGCGCGCCCAGTCGGCGAAGCGCGTCGCGTCCGCCGTCGGAGAGGGAGCCATGGCAGTCATGCTCGTCCACCGGTACCTGGAGCAGTCGTGAGCGGCCAGGCCATGCCCTGCGCCCCGCAGGAGATCGCCTCGCTGTTCCTGTTCGAGAAGCTCTCACCGGAGCAGCTCGGGCGGCTGTGCGCCGAGGGACGGGTGGAGCGGTTCGAAGCCGGCCCGGTGTATGCCGAGGGCTCCCCGGCGACCTGCTTCTACGTGATGATCGAGGGCACCGTCGTCCTGTCCCGCCGGGTCGGCGGCGATGAGGTGGAGGTGGCCCGGACCTCGCAGCGCGGGGTGTACTCCGGGGCCATGCAGGCCTACCTGGGCGACCGGGTCCCGCAGACGTACAACAACTCCATGCGGGTGACCGAGCGGACGCGGTTCTTCGTGCTGCCCGCGCAGTCGTTCGCCGACGTCATGCGGGAGTGGTTCCCGATGGCCGCGCACCTGCTGGAGGGGCTCTTCTTCGGCTCCCGCAGCACCCAGCAGGCCATCGGCCAGCGCGAACGGTTGCTGGCCCTGGGCTCGTTGTCCGCGGGACTCACCCACGAACTCAACAACCCGGCGGCCGCGGCCGTACGGGCCACCGCGACACTGCGGGAACGTGTGGGCAAGATGCGGCACAAGCTGGCGCACATCTCGCAGGGCAACTACCCCCGCGAGGCGATCGCCGGCCTCATCGACATCCAGGAGCGCACCGTCGAACGCGTGGCGAAGGCAGTGGCGCTGAGCCCCCTGGAGGCCTCCGACCGGGAGGACGAACTCGCCGACTGGCTGGAGGACCGCGGCATCCCCGAGGGCTGGCGGATCGCGCCGACCTTCGTGCAGGCCGGGCTGGACACGGACTGGCTGCAACAGGTCGCGGACTCCGTGGCCGAGGATCTCCTGCCCGGGGCCATCGGCTGGCTCAACTACACGGTCGAAACCGAGCTGTTGATGGATGAGATCGACGACTCCACGACCCGCATCTCGCACCTCGTGGACGCCGCGAAGCAGTACTCGCAGCTCGACCGCGCCCCGCACCGGGTCGTCGACGTCCACGAGCTCCTCGACAGCACCCTGGTGATGCTCTCCGGCAAGATCGGACCCGGGGTCCGGGTGGTCAAGGAGTACGACCGCTCCGTGCCGGACGTGCCCGCCTACCCGGCGGAGCTCAACCAGGTGTGGACCAACCTCATCGACAACGCCGTCTTCGCCATCGGGAGCACCGGACGCGACGGCACGCTGACGGTCCGCACGGCGCGCGAGGGGGACCGGCTGCTGGTGGAGTTCCGGGACACCGGGCCCGGTGTCCCGGCGGACATCCGCAGCCGCATCTTCGACCCCTTCTTCACCACCAAACCGGTCGGCGAGGGCACGGGTCTCGGCCTGGACATCTCCTGGCGGATCGTCGTCAGCAAGCACCACGGCAGCCTCCAGGTCGAGTCCGTACCGGGCGACACCCGGTTCCAGGTGCTGCTCCCGCTGACCGCCCCGGAAACCGGACCAGAGCCTGGAGCCGGGACCGCCGAGCCCGCGACGGGGACCCCCGAGACCTCCGAGACCCCCGAGGAGCCCGTATGACCGCCACCGACGGAGTCGACCCGAGCGTCCCGCCCACCGGCACCGGCTGCGCCGAGTGCGACGCGGCCGGCGGCTGGTGGTTCCACCTGCGGCGCTGCGCCCAGTGCGGTCACGTCGGCTGCTGCGACTCCTCGCCCGCCCAGCACGCCACCGCCCACTGGAAGTCCACCGGCCATCCCCTGGTGCAGAGCTTCGAACCGGGCGAGGACTGGTTCTGGGACTACTCGGGCGACGAGCTGTACGAGTCCGGTCCCGAGCTGGCGCCACCGGCCGGACACCCGGCGGACCAGCCGGCCCCGGGGCCGGCCGGGCGCGTACCCCAGGACTGGACCCGGCTGCTGAACGGCTGACCGGTCCCCGCGCCGCGTATCCGCTCGCGCTACCGCCCTTCCAGCGCCTCCACCAGCTGCGGGAGGTCGCCGCCGGCCACGATGAGGGCGAGGTGGTCGTGGTAGTCCCGGCTGCCGACGATCAGGCCGTCGCGGACCCGCAGCACCTGGACGTTGGCCGACCTGAACCTCCGCCCGGTCACCCGATGGTGCACCTGGTAGTCGAACTCGGCGACGACCACCTCCGGGTCGTCGGTCTCCCGGACGACCACGTTCACCGGGGTCAGTTCCACGGGTGTCCCCGCGGAGACCTGCGCGAACCGTTCCCGCAGTACGGCCCGTCCCTCGAACCGGCGCGGGCCGACCGGCTCGAAGACGGTCTCCACCACGGCGTCCTCGGCGTAGAGATCGGCCAGCTCCGTGTACCGGCCCGCGCCGATGCCCTCGATCAGCTTCTGGAAGACCTCGCGCGGTGACGGCGTTCCGGGCATGACAAACCTCCAGTGGGACTCGCGGATAGAATCGGACCAACGACTCCGTTTCACGATACGGACTGGAGACTCCGGTTGTCCAGGGTGGTTCCGCCGGGGTGGGTCCGCCGTCGACGGCGAAAGGCGGGAAAGACATGGGTGGTGCGGGTAGCGCGGGTAGCGCGGGTGGTGCCCAGGAGCGCCCGCTGCGGGCGGACGCGGCCCGCAACCGGGCCAGGCTGCTGGACGCCGCCACGGAGGTGTTCACCACCCGGGGCGTCGGCGTGCCGACCGAGGAGATCGCGCGCGCCGCCGGCGTCGGAGTCGGCACGCTGTTCAGGCACTTCCCGACCAAGGAGGCACTCCTGGAAGCGGTGATGGTCCGCCGGCTGGAGGACATGGCGGCCCGGACCGCGCGGCTGGCCGCCGAGGCCGGACCAGCCGAGGCCTTCTTCGCCTGCTTCCGCCTGGTGGTGGAACAGTCCGAGGGCAAGGGCGAGTTCACCCGGGCCCTCGCCGCGGCCGGGGTGGACGCCCACGCGTCCCTGCGGGAGCCGACCACGGAGATCCAGGCCCGGCTGGCCGGTCTGCTGACCGGCGCGCAACGGGCGGGCGCCGTCCGCCCGGAGCTGGGGCTGCCGGAGTTCATCGCCCTCCTGGCCGGCACCGGTAGTGCGATGGAACAGCTCGGAGCGGATCCGGAGCCCCGCGAGCGGATCTTCGCGGTCGTCTTCGACGGGCTGCGGCCCCCCGGAACCGGCGGAGTGGCGACCGGCTAGGCCGCCGGAGGCGTGGGTACGGGATCGCCTCCCAGGGTGAGCAGGGCGCCCGGTCGACCGGACCGTGCGGGCGGTGCAGGACGGATGCGCCGCTTCGTCGCCAACGTCCGCCAGTCCCGCCTCCGCACTCCGCTCGCGGTGCAGCGCGCGAGTCCGGAGGCGGGACTGGCGGCGCTCCCCGAGCATCTGGTCGAGGTAGGCGAGGATCTGCCGTAATACGGATCGCGGGCCGCACGCCGACGGTCACCAACACCGGGTGTCCCGCGGCTCCGGAACAGGTGTCTCCCGCACGCCGCTGCTCAGCGGCGTCGGGCCGCCCATACGCTGCGCTCGGTGCGGACCGTCAGGTCCTCGCGCCGCAGAACGCTGTGCGGACCGTCGGGGTCGAGCAACTGGTCGAGGGCGGCCAGGTCTTCGGCCGCCAGCGTCCCGGCGACACCACCGCGCAGGCGGCGCAGGCTGCCGAGCGCGTAGCGGCCGACGGCCTCGGTGTGGGGCGGGCCGATGTTCACGTCGACGGTCCGCTCGCCCTCGACGGTGAAGCCGGCCGCGGCCAGCTTGGGTCCCCAGTCGGCCCCGCGGTGCGGCATCTGCTCGGCGTGATGGCGGTCGAGTGCGGCATGGCAGCGCTCCTCCAGGCCGGGCCGCCCTTCCGGGGCGTCCTCGGGCAGGAACCGCGGGAAGCCGGCCAGTTCGACGACCGCGAACAGCCCGCCCGGCGTCAGCGCGTCGTGGACCTGGCGCAGGGTGCGGTCGGGGTCGGCCATGTGGTGCATGGAAGCCGAAGCCCACACCAGATCCGGCGTGCCGAGGTCCGGCCAGGTGGTGTCGAGGTCGGCCTGAACGGTGCGCACCCGGTCGGCCACGCCCAGGGACCGGGCCTTCTCGACCAGGCGCAGCAGATGGCCGGCCGAGGTGTCGACGGCGGTCACTTCGGCATCGGGGAAGCGCTCGAGCAGGGCGAGGGTACCGGCTCCGGTGCCGCTGCCCAGGTCCACGATGTGACGGGGGGCGGCTTCGACGGGCAGCCACGCGGTGATGGAGGCGATGTGCTCGGCGAGTACTTCCGCGTCGAGGTCGAGGATCTCCGCCTGGCCGTCGGTCTCGTGCTGCGGGTCGTGCTGCCCGCCACTGTGTTCGCCGTGATGTGAGCCGTGCTGGTGGACCGGGTGCGCTTCGTGGTCGTGCGCTGCGTGCGGGGCTCTGTGCGTCATGCGTCCACGCTAAGAGGATCACGGGTGTGCGGCACGGTCGCTTTCGCGATGCGCAAGACGATGGCCGCTGGGGCTGCCGTTGCGGCAAGCGACTCCCCGCAGGGCCGGGCCGGGGCCTCCGGGGCAGGGGCCGGGCCGCCCGTCGCGTTCGCATCAGGGCGACGGGCGGCCGGCATTTCCCGCCTTCTCACCGCTCTGGTGCCCGCGGCGGGCGTCGCGGTCGAAGATGCCCAGGATCTCGCACGGGCCGCCCTCGGCGCCGATGGCGTGCGGGAGCATCGTCGGGAACTCGGCGGCCTGATTGGTCTCCACGCGGAAGCGGCGGTTGCCCAGCATCAGGATCGCGGTGCCGGAGAGGACGACGAGCCATTCGTGGCCGGGGTGCGCGCGCATGCGTGCGGGGTTGTCGGGCGGCGGGTCCGTCATCCGCTGGCGTACGACCGTCATGCCCGGGTCCGCTTTCACGGGCCACCGCATCAGCTGGTGGGCCGCGTCGATCACCGGACTCGCGATCACATCGTCCGTGGCCGTCTCGACGAGCTGATCGAGCGAGGTGTCCAGGGCGCGGGCGAGGGTGACGAGCTGGTCCAGAGCGAGGCGTCGCTGCCCGGTCTCGATCCGGCTGAGGGTGGAGGGGCTGAGCCGGGCCCGGCCGGCCAGCTCGTCGAGGGACCACCCCTGTGCCACCCGCAGCGCACGGATCCGTTTGCGCACCAGGCTGTCGAGCTCACCATTGTCTTGCGTCATAGGCAACACCCTATGCCACCTGCGCAATACCAGCTTAGTGTGCAATCCGTAGGGGCCCGCGAAGGGCCTGCTCCATCGGGAAGGCCCGCACATGTCCGCGACAACTGCTGCTACTGGGTACGCGACGGACGAACTGCCCGGTGGGACCGTCGACGCGGTGGTGATCGGTGGGCGACCCCGCGTCGGCGAAGGTGGGTGGGGATCGCGCGGGACGAGTACGCTCCGTCCACGAGGACCGCGTGCGGAGCCGCTCGCGGCCCGCCAAGAGCGCGCGGCACCCGGATGCGGGCCATGACCTGCTCGAAGTCGACTGCGACCGGCCGGTCGAGGTCGCCTTCGGCGGTACTTCGACGCGATCGCATCGATCACCAGGCGGTGGTCCCGCCACCGTCCACCTCGTCCCGGTGTCCGATCCGGCGACAACGGCTCGATCCGAGCCCGCTGGGCATCAGCCAACGACACTCCTAGACCAACGATCAGATGATCCGAAGGAACACCCCAGCGAAGTGGCGTAATGGCAACGCGCCACCGCCGGGAGCCCCGATACGCTCGTCGTCCACTGACGGCACACCCCGGGCGGAGCCCAACGGAGCGGGCGCGCCAGGATGGCCGGATGGCGAAGAGCGGAGCGGCCCTGCCGGCCCTGCTGCGTCAGCTGGACGATCCGCAGTGGTTGGAATGGCCGCAGGGCTACGAGCGCCGCGCGAGCGCCGTCCCGTCGGCGCTCTGGCGGCCCGCCTCGAAGGCGACTTCGCGGTGCGCTGCGAGTCCGAGCGGGACTTCCAGGACTTCAGCGAGTACGGACGGATCGTCGTGCCGGCGGAAGCGACCGTGTGCGGCACCCGGATCGTCGTGTGCGTGAGCACGTTCGGGTCCCTCGCGCTGGTGTGCGCCGACAACCCGGGGGCTTGCCTCGGTACCGACGAAGCTCAGGCCGAGGACGACCTGGACGCCGCCGACCTGGCCAGCGCGCTGCGGGCCTTGGCGGACCTCGGGTACGCGGTGGTTCCCGAGGAGCTGATCGAGTCCGATGACGACGGGCCGAGCCGACTGCCCTCGCACGTGGCACGGCCGAGCTGGTGGCACCGCTTCTTCGGCATCTTCTGACCTGCCGGGCCCGGGGCGCCGCCGACAGTGAATGAAGTACCCGGGCCGGGGCAGTCGAGGTTGGGCGGGGCGCGAACGGCGCCGCGTGCTGCATCGGAAGAGAGGGACGGCAGAGAAGACCTCACCGCCCCCGTCTGGCGAAGGAGTTGTTTTCGCGTGACTGAGCATGTGTGGAGCTACACGTCGACCGCCGGCCACCTGAGCGGGGCCGATCTGACCGGTTACAAGGTCGAGGCGACCGACGGGAACATCGGCAAGGTCGACAAGCACTCCGACGAGGCCGGTGACGCCTACCTGGTCGTGGACACCGGGGTCTGGATCTTCGGCAAGGAGGTCCTGCTCCCGGCGAGCACGGTGATCCGTATCGACGTGGACGAGCAGAAGGTCTACGTCGACGGAACCAAGGAGCAGATCAAGAACGCTCCGGAGTTCCACCGCGAGAAGCACCTCGACGACGTCGGCTACCGCGATGAGATAGGTACCTACTACTCCGCCGGCGGGTTCGGCGGCCGCATCATCTGACGCGTTGCCGGCTGTGGGCCCGAACCCGACGGGTTCGGGCCCACAGCCGCATCGGAGTGGCTCCTCCGTGGCGGTCGGGTGATTGTCCGGGCCGGCAGGAATGTCGCGCGCCTGTGCGATGCCGACTCTGACTTGTTTGGATCATGACCTCACTTCGCCGTCCCCGGCGTGCCCGCCTCATCGCGCTGTGCGTCGCAGCCGTCGCCGCCCTGCCGCTCGCCACGGCCGCCGGTGTCTCCGCCGCACCCCAGACCACCCGAGCCCCCTCCCCGGCCGGGGACGGCAAGGAGGTGCTGCGCGAGCGCACCTTCCCGCTCAGGACGGAAGCGTTCAGCGGGCTGTGCAGCCCCGCCCCGTTCGGCGCGCCGCGCGAGCGCACCTTCGAGTTCTTCGACGACGTCCGCGTCACCGCGGTCGAGGAGGGGATCGACGACGACCAGGGGACGCTGACCTGGAGCGGTCACGTCAAGAACAAGCCCGACACCAGCGTCGTCGTCTCGATGCGCGGCGTGTGCGACACCGACCGCGCGCCCCAGGGCGCCGTAGTCGTCGAGGTCGTCGCCGACCTCGGGGCGCGCGTCTACCACTTGGAGACCCTCCCCGGCCTGCCTCCCCGGCTGCGGGCCACCGAGGAGGACCCCGACCACCGCCCGCGCAGAGCTCCCGACACGCCGGTGAACACCTCGGCCTCCGCGGCGGACATGCGCGAATCCCTCCGGGGACGGGCCGCGGCCACGGCCGCCAACCCGGCCGTCATCGACGTCATCGCCGGCTACACCCCGAAGGCGGTCACCGCGGCCGGCGGCGAGCAGCAGGTCATCAACACGATCCACTGGGCCGAGCGGAAGATGAACGAGGCCCTCGCGGACAGCAACATCCCCGCCAGCATCGACATCATCGGCACGTACAACACGGACTACCGGGGCGACAACACCTCGTCCGTGATGCACGCCAAGATGAACGACCCCCAGGACGCGGCGCTCGGCGCGACCGCCGCCGACCTGCGGCGGCGCTACGGCGTGGACCTGATCACCATCGTGAACAAGGTCGATCCGGGACAGTCCTCCGGCCAGGGCAACCTCCCCGAGCGCGGAATCTTCAACTCCAAGGAAGCCTTCTCCGTCGTCGACTTCGACTCGCTGACCGGCTGGTACAACCTCGGCCACGAGATCGGCCACAACCTCGGCCTGTGGCACGACCGTCGCACCCTGGACTCCCAGATCCCCGACGGCAGCTGGCGGAACGACCTCAACACCCCTTACGGAACGGGGTGGATCACCCCGAACGAGGAGTTCCACACCCTCATGGCGTACTCCAGCTCCTGCCTCAAGGACTGCAGCGCCGTGAACCAGTACTCCAACACCGACAACACCGTCAACGGCCAGCCTCTGGGCGACCGGAACAGCGACAACGCGGGCCTGGCGCGCCTGTCCACCCCGATCGTCGCGGGCTACCGGACGCTGACCACGGCCCGGACCCGCTACGCCCTCACCCTGGACCCCGCCGAAGGCGGCACCGTCCGGCCGGCCGTCTACGGGCCCTACAAGCCGGGGACCGTCGTAGGCGTCACCGCCCGCCCCCAGAACGGGTACCGCCTCGTCGCCTGGCTCTACGACGGCGTCCAGTACGACCCCAGCGCCCAGGTCAACATCACCATGGACCGCGCCCACACCCTGACCGGCGTGTTCCTTCCCGTCTGACGGACCCACCACGAGGCCGGCCCCCGGGAGCCGTGACAGGCGGCTCCCGGGACAGACGCCCGCCACGACAGACGGCCGCGCCCCCTGCCGGTCCTTCCCGGCGGGGTGCGCGGCCGTGATGGCGGCCCGGTACGGTCCGCTACGGCGCGATCGGCAGCTGCCGCTTGTGCTCGGTCAGCCGGTAGCGGCGGACGATGGTGTCGAAGGCCCGCTCGCCGACCGGCTTGCCCTCCAGGAAATCGTCGATCTCGTCGTACGTGACACCGAGCGCGTCCTCGTCGGCCTTGCCCGGGTCCAGGGTCTCCAGGTCCGCCGTGGGCGTCTTCCAGACCAGCTCGGCGGGGGCGCCCAGGGCATCGGCGCAGGCACGCACCCGCCGCTTGGTCAGGCCGGTCAGCGGGACCACGTCGGCCGCGCCGTCGCCGAACTTGGTGAAGAAGCCGGACACCGCCTCGGCGGCGTGGTCGGTGCCGACGACCAGGCCGTCGTGCGCGCCGGCCACCGCGTACTGGGCGACCATGCGCTGGCGGGCCTTGATGTTGCCCTGCACGAAGTCCTGGTGGTGGGCGTCCCGGAAGACGGTGCCGCCGGCCAGCGAGGCCGAGAGCGCGGCGTCGCTCGCGGGCTTGACGTCCACGGTCAGCACCCGGTCGGCGTCGATGAAGCCGAGCGCGAGCTGCGCGTCCCCCTCGTCGGCCTGGACCCCGTAGGGCAGCCGCATGGCGTAGAACGTCGCGTCGTGACCGGCCGCGCGGGCCCGCTCCACGGCGAGCTGGCAGAGCCGGCCGGCCGTAGTGGAGTCCACCCCGCCGCTGATCCCGAGCACCAGGGAGCGCAGGCCGGTGGAGGTGAGCCGTTCGGCCAGGAACGCCACCCGGCGTTCGATCTCCCGCTGCGCGTCGAAGCTTTCGGCCACCAGGAGGTCCCGGGCGATCTCCTGCTGCAGGGCGGTGGAAGCCGGCTGGCTCACGGCTGCTCCTCGTGGTCGTTCGTCGGTTCGTGATGTTGCTGTCCCGCCGACCCTAACCGAGACGGCCGGGCCTTCGGCTCCGAGGGTTCCGCCGCCCGCCCGGACGCTCCGTGCGGCGGGTGAGCCACGTCTCACCGCGGTGGTGACGCTTGTCTATGCAACGAGTTGCATAGAAAGATCAGGGGCATGGCACTCGAGCACGCGATCCTCGTCTCCCTGCTGGAACAGCCGGGCTCCGGCTACGAGCTGGCCCGCCGGTTCGAGAGGTCCATCGGCTACTTCTGGACCGCTACCCACCAGCAGATCTACCGCGTGCTCGGGCGCATGGAGGGCGACGGACGGCTGGACGTCCGCGAGGTGCCGCAGCGGGCGCGGCCGGACAAGAAGGAGTACACCGTCACGGCGGTGGGCCGGGCCGCCCTCGCGGGCTGGCTCCACGAGCCGATCCAGCCCGACACCGTCCGGCACGAACTCGCCGTGAAGATCCGCGGCGCGGCCTTCGACGACCCGGCCGCCCTGATCCGCGAGGTCGAGCGGCACCACCAGGCCCATGCCGACCGGCTCACGCACTACCTGGCGGGGGAGTCGCGCGATTTCACCGGCCCGGACGCCGCGGCCGCCCCGGGCCCCGGCCGGGAACTCCAGCACGTCGTGCTCCGCGGCGGCATCGCCTACGAGCGCATGCAGCTCGCCTGGCTGGAGGACGTACTCGCCACGCTCCACGGCCTGGCCGCGCCCTGACCCCGCGCCCCCTCCCGTTGTTCCTTCACCTCCTCATCCCTTCACCCCTCATCCTCCGACCGGAAGGCGAACGTCCATGATCGACCCGTTGCTGTTCAACCCGCGCACCTACGACCCCGCGCACTTCGACCCCGAGACCCGCAGGCTGCTCCGCGCGACCGTCGACTGGTTCGAGGACCGGGGCAAGCGCCGGCTGATCGAGGACTACCGGTCCCGCGCCTGGCTGGCGGACTTCCTCGCGTTCTCCGCCAAGGAGGGGCTCTTCGCCACCTTCCTCACCCCGGAGCCCGCCGCCGGACAGGACGAGTCCGACAAGCGCTGGGACACCGCGCGCATCGCCGCCCTCAACGAGATCCTCGGCTTCTACGGCCTCGACTACTGGTACGCCTGGCAGGTGACCATCCTCGGTCTCGGCCCGGTCTGGCAGAGCGGCAACGCCGCCGCCCGCGCCCGCGCCGCTCAGCTCCTCGCCGAGGGAGAGGTGTTCGCCTTCGGCCTGTCCGAGAAGTCGCACGGCGCGGACATCTACTCCACCGACATGCTGCTGGAGCCGTCCGTCGACGGTGACGGCGACGGCGACGGTGCCGGTGCCGGTGAAGGCGCCGGCGGCTTCCGGGCCAGCGGATCCAAGTACTACATCGGCAACGGCAACGCCGCCGGGCTCGTCTCCGTCTTCGGCCGCCGCACCGACGTCGAAGGCCCCGACGGGTACGTCTTCTTCGCCGCCGACAGCCGCCACCCCGCGTACCAGCTCGTGAAGAACGTCGTCGACTCCTCCAAGTACGTCAGCGAGTTCCGTCTCGTGGACTACCCGGTCGCCGCGGAGGACGTCCTGCACACCGGCCGCGCCGCCTTCGACGCCGCCCTCAACACCGTCAACGTCGGCAAGTTCAACCTCTGCACCGCCTCGATCGGCATCTGCGAGCACGCGATGTACGAGGCCGTCACCCACGCCCAGGGCCGGATCCTCTACGGCCGCCCGGTCACGGCCTTCCCGCACGTGCGCCGTGAGCTCACCGACGCGTACGTCCGCCTCGTGGGGATGAAGCTGTTCAGCGACCGCGCCGTGGACTACTTCCGCTCCGCCGGCCCCGACGACCGCCGTTACCTCCTCTTCAATCCGATGACCAAGATGAAGGTGACCACGGAGGGCGAGAAGGTCATCGACCTGCTGTGGGACGTCATCGCGGCCAAGGGCTTCGAGAAGGACACCTACTTCGCCCAGGCGGCAGTCGAGATCCGCGGCCTGCCGAAGCTGGAGGGCACGGTCCACGTCAACCTCGCGCTGATCCTCAAGTTCATGCGCAACCACCTGCTGGAACCGGTCGACTACGCACCCGTGCCGACCCGGCTCGACGCGGCTGACGACGGGTTCCTCTTCCGGCAGGGCCCGGCCCGCGGTCTGGGCTCCGTACGCTTCCACGACTGGCGCACCGCCTACGACGCGTACGCGGCCGTGCCCAACGTCGCCCGGTTCCGCGAACAGGCCGACGCCCTGTGCGAGTTCGTCACCACGGCCGCCCCGGACGAGGCGCAGAGCCGCGACCTCGACCTCCTCCTGGCGGTCGGCCAGCTGTTCGCACTGGTCGTGCACGGCGAGTTGGTCCTGGAGCAGGCCCGCCTGACCGGCCTGGACGAGGACGTGCTCGACGAGCTGTTCGGCGTCCTCGTCCGCGACTTCTCCGCCCACGCGGTCGAGCTGCACGGCAAGGACTCCGCCACCGCGGACCAGCAGGCCTGGGCGCTGGGCGCGGTCCGCCGCCCGGCACTCGACACCGATCGGGCGGCACGCGTCTGGGCGAGGGTGGAGTCCCTGGCCGGGGCCTACGAGATGGCGCCCTGACCGTTCCGGTCCACGGGAGGCCCCGCACTCGGCCGCGCTCGCGCGCCCGAGTGCGGAGCCTCTTGCCGTGCGGTAACGCGGCGCACCTCCGAAAGAGATCCATACAAGCGTATTGAACAACCGTCATAGACGGTTGTATGGTTGCCCCGACAGCCCGCACCGCTACCGCTGGTGGTGCCCGGTGCCAACCAGGGGGAGATCCCGATGTCCGCAGCCCAGCCCGCCCGCGCCACCCTGACCGTCGACGGCCGTGTCCTGTCCTACCTGGACTTCGGCGGCACCGGCCGCCCCCTCCTGGCCCTGCACGGGCACCTCTCCGAAGGCTCCTCCTTCACGGCACTGGCCGCCGCCCTCGGCCCCGAATGGCGGGTCATCGCCCCCGACCAGCGCGGTCACGGCGACTCCGACCGGGCCGGTGAGTACACCCGGGCCGGCTACCTCGCCGACCTGGTCGCCCTCCTGGACCACCTCGGCATCGACCGGACCGTCGTCCTGGGCCATTCGCTCGGCGGGATCAACGCCTATCACCTGGCCGCCGAACACCCGGCGCTGGTAGGGGCCCTCATCGATGTCGAGGGCCCCGTCGACCTCCCCGACCACGGCGTCAGCCCGCTCGCCTTCGTACTGAACTTCCCCTACACCGCCCCCACCCGTGAGGACCTCCTCGCCGCTTGCGGTCCGCTCGCCCCCGCCGTGGCGCCGGCGCTGCGTCCACTGCCCGACGGATCCGGCTGGCGGCTGCCCTTCCACCCGGCGGACACCGTGGACTCCGAGAACCTCGTCCACGGGGACCACTGGAAGCAGTGGCTCGCGAGCGACTGCCCCGCACTGCTGGTCCACGGCCTGCGCAGCCAGGTCCTGCCCGCCTCCCAGGCCCTGGAGATGACGGACCGGCGCCCCGGAACGGCGTACCGCTCCCTGGACGCCGACCACTTCGTCCCGACGGCAGACCCGGAAGGTCTCGCGGCCGCCGTCCGGGAGTTCCTCGCCGGAATCTGAGCGCCTCTCAGGCGGCGGCCGCGGAGAGCGTCAGCTCGTGCAGCCGCCGCAGGCGTTCACGGCTCCGCTCGTCCAGCGGTACGTAGGCCACCACGCGGGGTCCGGCCGCCGGTCCCAGCCACAGGTTGGTCTGCTCCAGGTGCAACGTCCCCACCTGGGCGTTGCGGAGGTACTTCGCCCTTCCCCCGGGCCCGACCACCTCGTGCCGTGCCCACACCTCCCGGAACTCCGGCGACGCGGCCTCCAGCCGCGCCAGCAGGGCCTTCCAGGCCGGCTCGGCCAGGTGCTCGGCCATCGACGCCCGGAACTTGGCGGCCATGAGCCGTCGCGCGGCGGGCATGTCCGTCATGGCGTCCCGCCAGTCCGGATCGGTGAACGCCAGCCACAGGCAGTTGCGGTCCTCCGGCGGCAGCGCGTCCAGGTCGCACAGCAGCCGCCGGTACGTGGTGTTGTAGGCGAGGATGTCGTACCGGCTGTTCTGCACACAGGCCGGAACCGGGTCCAGCTGGTCGAGCACGGCGCGCACCACCGGGGTCACGCTCGGACAGAGGGTGTGCGGTGCCGGATCGGTGGCCCCGGCCAGTGCGAACAGGTGCGTCCGCTCGGTGGGGTCCAGCAGCAGGGTGCGCGCCAGCGCGTCGAGGACCTGCGGGGACACCTGGATCGCCCGGGCCTGCTCGAGCCAGGTGTACCAGGTCACGCCGACCGCCGACAGCTGTGCGACCTCCTCGCGGCGCAGCCCCGGGGTGCGCCGCCGGGGGCCGCGTACGAGTCCCACCTGCTCGGGAGTGATCCGCTCGCGGCGGCTGCGCAGGAATTCGGCCAGCTCGTGCCGGCGTACGTCGGTACGGGGGGCCACTGTGGTCATGGAACCAGGGTGCCGCACCGCACATCCTGGTGCCAGGTACTCCTGGTACCAGGATGAGGAGACTCTGGTACCAGGCTCGGGCACGGAGGATCGTCCTCTGTGTGAGCGAAGCAACCGTACGCACGACCCACCCGTACCCCCACCCGCCCGTCCCGGCGGGTCGGGCCCCGCAGCTCGGCCCGCTCGGACTCTTCACCGTCCTGCTGGGCGCGGCCCTGCCGCTGATCGACTTCTTCATCGTCAACGTGGCCCTGCCCGCCATCGACGCCGACCTCGCCGCGGGCCCGGCCCTGCTGGAACTGGTCGTCGGTGGGTACGGGGTCTCGTACGCCGTCCTGCTCGTCCTCGGGGGGCGGCTCGGTGACACGGTCGGCCGCCGCAGGCTCTTCCTGACCGGCATGGCCGCCTTCGGGCTCACCTCCCTGGCCTGCGGACTGGCCCCCGACGCCTGGACGCTGATCGGCGCGCGGGTGGCCCAGGGCGCCGCGGCCGCACTGATGCTCCCGCAGGTGCTCGCCACGATCCAGGCCACCGCCCAGGGGCCGCGCCGGGCCCGCGCCATGAGCCTCTACGGGGCGACCGCCGGGCTGTCCATGGTCCTGGGCCAGATTCTCGGAGGGGTGCTGGTCGCGGCCGACCTGGCCGGATCCGGCTGGCGCGCGGTGTTCCTCGTCAATGTCCCCGTCGTGCTCGTGGGGCTGGTCCTTGTCGCCCGGGTCGTGCCGGAGACCCGGTCCGACCGCCCCGCCGCGGTCGACGTCCCCGGGACCCTGCTGCTGGCCCTGTCCCTGGTCTCCCTGCTGCTGCCGCTGACCGAGGGCCGGGCGGCGGGCTGGCCGCTGTGGACCGCGGTGTCCCTGGGGGTGTTCCCCCTCGCGGCCACCGCGTTCTACCTGACCGAACGCCGCGCCGACCGGCTGGGCCGGACCCCGCTGGTGCCGCCGAGCCTGCTGCGACTGGAATCGCTGCGGCGCGGGTTGGCGATGACGGTGCCCTTCTCGATCGGTTTCAGCGGGTTCATGTTCGTGGTCGCCGTGGCCCTGCAGCAGGGGCTGGCCATGGGCCCGGTGGCCGCGGGCCTGGCCCTCGTACCGATGGCCGCCGCCTTCTTCGCGGCCTCCCTCGCCGGACCCCGGCTGGTCGGCCGCTTCGGTACCCGCGTCGTCACCGCGGGCGGGATCGTGCAGGCCGTGGGCATCGCCCTGCTCCTGCTGACCGTCCGGTCCGGCTGGCCCGACCTCTCCGTGGCCGCCCTCGCTCCGGGGGTGGCCGTCGCCGGCCTCGGGCAGGGCCTCCAACTGCCCGTGCTGATGCGCCTGATGCTCTCCGACGTACCGGCGCACCGGGCCGGGGTGGGCGGCGGCGTCATGGTCACCACCCAGCAGTCCGCCCTCGCCCTCGGCGTCGCGACCCTGGGCAGCCTGTTCCTCGCCCTGGTCCCGTCCAAGGGCATGCAGGAGGCCCTCCAGACGACCCTGCTGGTCCAGCTGGCCCTGATCGCACTGACCGTCCTGCTCAGCCTGCGGCTGCCCCGCGTCGTCCGCTAGGGCGTGCCGTGACCGGGAAGGATGACGATCTTCCCTTGGGTCCGGCCGGCCTCGCTGGGGCGGTGGACGTCCGCGAGGGCGGCCAGCGGACGTGACTCGCTGACGTCGATGGTCACCGTGCCCGCGTCGACGAGCGCCACGAGCGCCGACAGTTGGGCCACGCGTTGCGGGCGACCATGTGCATCGCGGTGATCCCGCTGCCGGCGGGCGGCTCGACCGGGGTCGCGATCGAGACGATCCGCCCGCCGGGCCGCACCAGGGGCGCCAGGGCGGCGGCGATCACCTCGGCGCCGGCGTACTTCGCGGGCCACACGCTGGCCGACACCGCCTGGGCACGGATCCCGTGCGCCGTTCGCGCGACGCTTCGCCCTGCTGACCGGCCAGCCGCCCCTGCGGTACCCGACCTGGTGGCGGATGGCCAGGGCGGCCCGCCTGCCGCGGGCGTCGGACACGCCACTGAGGTCCATCGCCGCCCAGGTGGGCTACACCTCCGAGTTCGCCTTCGCCAACGCGGTCGAGCGCGCGCACGGCGAGGCGCCCGGCACGTACCGCCGGCAGGGCGAGTGGCGTTGACGTCCGACGGGTCGCTGCCAGTGCGCGAGTGACCTCACAGCTCCATCCCGGCCGTCCGCCAGGAGCCGGCCCGGCTACGACCGGGGGCCCGGGGCCTGCCTGCCGCCGGTGCGGCCAGGGTGGGGCGCCGGCAGTTCCCGGAGTCGGTGGACGTGGCGCTGCTGGATCTCCTGGTTGACGGAGAGGAAGTCGGCGACCAGTTCCAGCTGTTCGGCGGAGTAGCGGGCGTGGACCTGCCGGGTGGCTTCGCCGAGGAAGGGTGTGATCAGCCCGTAGGCGCGCTGGGCCGTGTCGGGGGTGATGCGGACCAGGGTCTTGCGGCGATCGGTGGGGTGCGGGGTGCGGGTGACGCAGCCGAGCTTCTCCAGGCGGTCGAGCATCGTGGTGACGCTCCCGGTGGTCAGGCCGAGCCGTGTGCTCAGTTCGCGAGGGGTGACCTCCTCCGTGGCCAGGAGGATCTCCAGGCAGCGCAGGCCGGTCTCGTTCACCCCCATCAGCCGGGCCAGCTCACGGTCGAAGTCGTCGACGGAGGCCTGGTAGGCCTGCACCGCTCTGCCCAGCCTGGACTCGACGGGCTCCTTTTCGCTTGACATTCAAGATACCTTCATTCATGGTGTTAATGGCTTGAGATTCAAGATATAGGAAAGTCCAGTAATTCTAGGGAGTGATCATGTCGTCCAGTACGACCGACACGGGGGACATGTCCGCCACCGGCGCCGACAGGGCGGTGCCGTACCCCAAGCGGTGGGCGGCCGCGTTCGTGATGATCCTCGCGGCGCTCCTGGACATGATCGACGGTTCGATCGTGAACACCGCGCTGCCCTCCATCGGCAAGGGGCTGGGCGCCACCCCCGCCGAGCTGCAGTGGACCGTGTCCGCGTACATGCTCGGCTTCGCCGCCGCGCTGATCATCGCCGGCCACCTCGGCGACCGGTACGGCCGCAAGGAACTGTTCATGACCGGGGTGGTCGCCTTCGCCGCCGCGAGCCTGGCCAGCGCTCTCGCCGGCAGTGCGGCGACGCTGGTCGCCTCCCGGGGTGTCCAGGGCGTGGCCGCCGCGATCCTCATGCCCCAGGTCCTCGCCTCGTTCCGCACCATGTTCGACGGCGATGAGCGCGGGAAGGCCTTCGCCCTCTACGGCGCCATCGCGGGCATCTCCACCGCGGCCGGCGTGCTGCTGGGCGGCGTGCTGACCGACTGGAACCTGTTCGGCTGGGGCTGGCGGACCGTGTTCGCCGTCAACCTTCCCCTCGCCGTCCTGGTCCTGGTCCTGGGCGCCAAGTGGATCCCCGGCTCCAGGGGCCGCGCATCCACCGACCGCATCGACCTCGTGGGCAACGCCCTCCTGGCCGCGGCGATGGTCGCCATCGTGCTGCCGCTGGTCCAGGGCCGGTCCAACGGCTGGCCGCTGTGGGGCTGGATCTGCCTGGCCGCCGGCGTGCTCACCGTCGTCGCGATCGCGGTCGTTCAGTCCAGGCGCGGCATCGAGCACCCGCTGCTGCCCACTGGCCTCTTCAGGAAGCCGGCCTTCAGCGCCGGCCTGCTCATCCAGCTCCTCTTCTACGGCGGCATGTCCGGCTTCATGCTCGTCTTCACCATCTGGCTCCAGACCGGGCAGGGTTACACCCCCGCCGAAGCCGGTCTGCTGATGATCGCCTTCAGCTCGGGATCCATCCTCGCGGCCCCCGCGGTCGACCCGCTGGTCGCCAGGCTGGGCCGTACCGTTCTGATCACCGGCGCCCTGGTCATGGCCGGCGGTCTGTTCTGGGTCCGCCGGACGGTCGGGGACTCCGCCGAGTTCCACACGGGCGCCTGGCCGCTGGTCCCGGGCCTGTTCCTGGCCGGCGTCGGCCTGATCCTCCTGATCATCCCGCTGGTCAACACCACCCTGAGTACGGTGCCCGGCCACCTCGCCGGCGGCGCCTCCGGGATCCTGTCCACCGCCCAGCAGTTCGGCGGAGCCCTCGGTGTCGCCGTCATCGGCAACGTCTTCTTCTCCCACGCCGGCAAGGGCCTCACGAACGCCATCACCCACGCGGCCCCGTGGGCGACAGCCGCGTACCTCCTGTGCGCGGTGCTCTGCCTGGCCCTGCCCCGCAAGGCCGTCGGTAACCAGGCGGAACAGGCCTTCTGACCACCCACCAGCCCCAGGGCATGAAGCTCGCCGGCAGGTCCACCGCCGACCTCGCCGACCAGACCTTCACCGCCCTCACCGACTCCGTCGCGCTGCTCAAGGCGAAGGCGCCCGGTGAGGTCGGCAACTTCCGCGACACGATCTCCGTCGTCATGGACGCCGCCTCCCGCGCCCACCACGGCGGAGCCGGTCCCGCCGAAGCGGCCATGATCCGCAAGATCACCGCAGCTCTCGACGCCGCCTGAGCGGCGCCGACCGGAGCCCCGGCCCGGCCGCCCTCCGGACCCTCCCCCGACGGTTGGGGCGAGGCCTTCTCGGAGCGCTACGGCGAGAGCTTCCCGACGCCGGTCACACCGGTCACACCGGTCACGCCGGGTCGCCGGAGGCGCGGGAGCGTCCTTCGGTGGCCCGGGCGGCGCGGCGCAGGCGGGATCGGGCCGGGTCCTGGGGGGAGGGCGTGCCCGTGCTGGTGTGTTCCCGGGGGTTCAGCCGGACGAAGAGGGTGACGGTGACCTTCTCGGTGAAGCCGTTGCGCCGCATCATCGAGGCCGAGGCCGCGTTGCCGCCCTCCACGTCGGTGATGATCCGGGAGGCCCCCGCCGCGAAGAGCGCGTCACAGCAGTGCTCGACCAGGGCGCTCGCGACTCCCCGGCCCCGGGCGCGCTCCTCCAGCGCGATCCACTCGAGGTACCCCCAGTCCTCGCGCTCGTCGTAGGACAGTGACCCCAGCACGAAGCCGAGCAGGCCCTCTTCGTCCCGGGCGGTCCAGCAGGCGTCCGGCTGGGCGTCCCAGTGCGCGGCCACCGACGACAGCGACCACGAGGTGTAGGGCATCGAGTCGACATCGAAGGCCCGGTGCCCGAGATCGAGGACGGAGTCGAGGTCGGTCAACTGCAAGGGGAGGATCTCGGCATCGGTCATGTCCGTGATGATGGCATACGCCCAAATATGGGCTCGTGCACCGTCGATGGCGGAGCGGCGTCGAGTATTCGTCTATCCCCCTGCCATCTGCCGGCCTCATGATGGGCAGGCGGAGTACGGCAAGGGGGGTCCGGCTGTCCGGGCGGGTCGCGGCGTACGCCGGGAGCGAGTGGGGGGCCCATGACCACGGCGGCATTCAGGAACAAGGCGCGACTGCGGTACTCGATCGCCTTCATCGGGTACGCGGACCTCGCAGGGGAGATCGAGAGCGTCTCGCACCAGGAACCGCGCGGGGACAACTACTACCAGGACCTGCCCGAGCCGTCGGACTGGACCGGCGCCCTGCAGGGCGTCCAGCACCGCAAGGACGCCGAGCGGCAGGCCGTGAACCTCCTCGCCGACGCCATCTACCACCACCTGGGCTGCCGGAGCACCGCCCAGTACCGGACGCGGATCAGCGCCGTCCGCAGGGGTACGGTCGACCTGTACTCCGACATGGGCCCGTGCCACTCCTGCCGCTCGGTGATCAAGGATTTCCGGTCGGACTTCCCGACCCTCTCGCTTGACGTCCGTTACCGCAACGCGCTGTTCAGCGGTGGTAACGCGAGGCTGCTCACGGCCGGTGACGGCCTCTACGGGAGCTACGGCGTCGGCGACGCCGAGCAGGGCGCCGGCGGCCTGTGGGTCAAGAGCTACCCGGGCAGTCCCGTCGCCGCGGCCACCGCGACCTTCGACGCCAAGGTGGCCGGCCCCGACGGCGACCGCTTCCAGGGCACGGTCACGGCGGTCGACCAGCAGCCCCACGCCTCGTTCCTCTACCCGGCGCCCAGTGCCACCGAGGCGCCGCTCGACGAGGTGGCCGCCGTCCTGGACCAGGTGGCCGGGTCCATCCGAGACCGGATGGCCCCCGGCCAGCAGATGCGCCCGCAGTCCTTCCGGCAGTGGATCCGCGGGATCGACCAGGGCACCGTCCGGCTCGTCTGCGAACGCGGACCGGGCCAGGCCGGGCGGACGGCGGTCGCGGCGTTCGCCGCGGACTTCCCGAAGGTGCGGATCGAGGTGTCCTACGAGGCACCGGCCGCGCAAGCCGGCGGTCACGGGTACGCCGACGCGACCGCGCGCCCCTCCGGCACCTGGCTGAAGATCTTCCCCGCCGCCCGCTGACTGGGGAGTCGCACGGCGTGGCCCGGGCCCGGGTCCGGACCACGCCGACCGGGTCACTCCCGGTGCCAGATCTTCCGGTACCCCTCCCGGTAGCCCCGCGGGTCCCAGGACGTGGCTCCGCCGCTGTTCGAGGCCGTCACCACGTGAACGGGTGCCACGTAGCCGCTGGCGGGCCGGCCCGCGAAGGCGCGGTTGAACTCGTCGACGATCTGCCACCCCTGCTGCGTCAGCGGTTCGGGGACGGTGGCGGCCTGGTACTGCGCGCTGTTGATGCGCTGGAAGGCGGAGGGGTCGCCGTCGCCCGCACCGATGTTGAAGGGCGGCCCCGTGCCGGGGAGCCCGGCGCCGCGCAGTGCCGGGGCGCCGTCGGCGAAGTAGAGGTCGTTGATGGCGACGGAGTCGGTCCACCGGTCCCCGAATCGGGACACCAGCGAGGAGACCTGCTGCGGGGTGCGCTGACTCGCGTCCGGGATGGGGATGTTCTCGGTCGTCAGCAGTGTGACCCCGCGGCAGTCGGTGAGCCGGCGTTTGATCAGCTCGGACTTGTTGCGGGCGAACGGGATGGAGTCGTCCGTGAAGACGACGACCCCGGCGTGGCCGCCGGACCGGGCGACGACCCAGTCGGCGCTGACCGCCGCGACCTCCTCCACGTTCGTGGTGATGTTGGTGAAGAGTCTGGGGTTCGTGCTCGGGCCGGGGGCGCCGACCGCGTGCCAGCCGACCAGCTCGATGCCCGCGGCCTGGGCACGCGCCGTCTGCTGCGTCGTGATCTGGGGGTCGAAGCCGCCGATGACGATGCCCGCGGGATTCAGGGTGACCGCCTGGCTGAGGGCGGCCTGGATGCCGGCCGGGGTACCGTCCCCGTCGATCACCCGGACCTGCCAGCCGATGGCCGCGGCGGCCTCCCGGACGCCCTGGGCGACTCCGGAGACACCGGGGTTGGTCATGGTCTGGGCCACGTAGACGACGGTCTTGTCGGGTACCGCCTCGGGGCCGGTCGTGGGGCCGGTCCAGGTGAGGTCCGTACGCTCGGCCCGTTGGACCGCCTCCTTCGCCCGGGCGAGCACGCTCGGGCAGCCGGCGGGCGGGGGTGAGACCGTGCCCGGGCCGGGGGAGGAGCCGCCCGCGCAGCCCGTGAGGACGGCGGCGGCCGCCGTCCACAGGGTGGCGGCCTTAAGGACACTGGTGCGGTTGTGGTACACGGTGCTCCTGACCGGGGGTGCGCTGGAGGGTTTACGGGGCTTCGGGCGCCGGTGGCCCCGGCGGAGCAGGTCCTGGTGCCGGACCTGGCCCCACTGCCGGCCCCGCGGGCGGGTGCCCGTCGGTCGCGGCCCGGGTACGCAGCCGCCGCCGGGCCGCGTAGCCGGCCAGTCCGACGGCGAGCAGCAGGGTGCCCCCGTTGAACAGCGGAGTGGCCCAGAACTGGGCGCCGAGCTGGCCGATTCCGGCGAGCCCGACGGCGAGGACGCTGACGGCCACGAGGGTTCCGAGCGCGTTGGCGCGGCCGGGCCTGATCGTGGTGGAGCCGAGCAGCGCGCCGACGAAGGCGGGCAGCAGGTAGTCCAGGCCCACGCTCGGGTTGCCGGTCTGCTGCTGCGCGGCCAGCAGGACCCCGGCGATGCCCACGACGAGTCCCGATGCGGCGAAGGCGTAGACGGAGTACCGGTGGGTGGGGATGCCGATGATGGCGGCGGCGCGCCGGTTGGAACCGACGACGTACAGGTACCGGCCGAACGGCAGCCGCTCCAGTACCACCCAGAGCACGACGACCGTGGTGAGGACGTAGAAGGCGGGCAGGGGCAGACCGAGGAACCGGGCGTCGTAGAGACGGGTGAAGGCGGCGGGCAGGCCGTCCGGGCCGGGCACGATCCTGCTGCCGCCGGTGAGCCATCCGGTGAGGGCGTACATGATGCTGCCGGTGCCGAGCGTGGCGATGAAGGAGTCGATCCGGGCGAACTCGACGACGGCCCCGTTCACCGCGCCGACCAGCGCTCCGCCGAGGACGACGGCGAGGCAGGCCAGCGGCCAGGGCGTTGCCCGGTCGACGACCAGGTACATCACCATGACGTGCGCCAGCCCCAGCCCGTAGCCGATGGACAGGTCGAACTTGCCGGTGGCGATGGGGATCGTCGCACCGAGCGCGAGGAGGGCGGGGATCGACTGGTTGGACAGGATGGAGGACACGTTGTCCCGGGTGGGGAAGGTGTCCGGCAGGGCGATGGAGAAGCCGACGAAGAGCAGCGCGGTCAGGGCCAGCAGGCCGTAGTTGCCGACGATGTGCCCGCGCGGGGACCGGGGGGTCACGGGCCCGCCGTGCTTCCGGTGATCGGGGGCATGGCCGAGGCGGCGCGGGTCAGCTCGACGGGCGTCAGGCCGGTGCCCGCCTGCTCGGCCGCCACCTTCCCGCGGACGAAGACCAGCGCGCGGTGGCAGAGGTCCGCGACCTCCTCGAAGTCGGTGGACACCAGCAGGATCGCCAGGCCTCCGGCCGCGGCCTCCTCGAGCAGCCGGTGGACCGCCGCCTTGGCGCCGACGTCCACGCTCGCGGTCGGCTCCTCGAGGACCAGCAGCCGCAGGCGCCCGCGGAGAGCCCGGCCGAGGACGACCTTCTGCTGATTGCCCCCGGACAGGGTGGCGATGGGCACCTCGCCGTCGCGGGGGCGCACCGAGAACCGTTCGATCAGGGCGGCGCTCTCGCGCCGCTCGCGCCGGGCGCCGAGCCAGTGCCACGCCGGTACGCCCGATGCCCGGGGGTTGGCCAGGAAGTTCTCCCGGACCGTCAGATCGGGGGCGCAGCCCTCCTCCTGGCGGTTGGCGGCCACGAAGCCGACTCCCCGGCCGAGGGCGGCGGCCACGCTGCGCGGGTGGTACGGCAGGCCGTCGAGCAGGGCCCGCCCGCCGAGCGGCGGCAGCGCTCCGGCGAGGGCCCGGCCCAGGTCCATATGGCCGGCGCCGATCAGCCCGACCATGCCCAGGATCTCTCCGGGCGCCAGCTCCAGACTGACGGGCCCGGTGCGCCGCGTCGTCACGGCGTCGAGGCGCAGTACGGGAGGACGCCCGGCGCGCACGGGGGCGGCGGGCCCCCGCCCGGCGGGTACGCCGCCCGCGATGTCACGGACCAGACGCGCGGGACCGTACCCGGCGAGCGGACCTCCGCTGACGAGGCGTCCGTCGCGCAGGACGGCGAAGGCGTCCGCGACCCGGTACACCTCGTCGAGCCGGTGACTGACGTACAGGACGGCGTGCCCCCGGTCGCGCAGCGCGTGCAGGACGTCGAAGAGGTGGGCGCAGTCCGCGGCGGGGAGCGTGGCGGTCGGCTCGTCGAGCACGAAGAGCTCGGTGCGGCGCGCGAGGGCACGGGCGATGGCCACCAGGGAACGTTCCGCGGGTGCGAGGTCCGCGATCCGGGCGTCGGCGTCGAGGTGTCCCGCGACGGTCCGCAGGGCCTCCTGGCAGCCCTCCCGGGTGCGCCGCCAGGAGATCAGGCCGTGGCGGCGCGGGTAGCCCGTCCCCAGGGCGATGTTCTCGGCGACCGTCATCCACTCCACCAGCCCGAGGTCCTGGTGGATGAACGACATCTTCGCGGAGGCGGCCTCGGACCCGAGCGGGTGCCCGGCCACCGTCACCTCGCCCTGGTCGGCCCCGTGGACCCCGGCGAGCACTTTGATGAGCGTGGACTTCCCGGCGCCGTTGGGGCCCAGGAGGGCGAGCACGCTGCCGCGGTGGAGGTCTAGGTCGACCGAGTCCAGCGCGACGGTACCGCCGAACCGCTTGCCGAGGCCGCGGACCCGCAGGAGCGGCTCGGCGGCGGAATGCGCGGGCGGGCCGCTGGTCGAGGTGTCGGAAGGATCATGGGCGTCATGCACGGACGTCTCCGGGGCCTACCTCGGATCCCCCTCTCGGGAGGGCGGGACAGGGAGGATGCTACTGGCAGGAAAGGGACAATCCGCTGCATGACGTGGACAAGCCGCATTGATACCCGATTCCGCCCCGGATCGGCCCCGGTTCAACCGGCGTCCAGGGCGCATTCGGCCCAGATCACCTTGCCGCCGGGCGTGTAGCGGGTGCCCCAGGACTGGGCCAGCTGTGCCACGAGGAACAGGCCGCGCCCGCCTTCGTCCGTGTTGGCGGCCCGCCGCATGTGCGGGGCGGTACTGCTGCCGTCGGAGACCTCGCAGATCAGGGTGCGGTCGTGGATCAGGCGTACCTGGATCGGTGCGGTGCCGTAGCGGACGGCGTTGGTGACCAGTTCGCTCAGCAGCAGCTCGGCGGCGAAGGAGACATCCTCCAGCCCCCAGTGGGCCAGCTGGCGCGTGGCGGCGGCCCGGATGGCGGACACCCGCGCGGGATCGGCCGGCATGTCCCAGGTCGCGATCCGGTCGGCGGGCAGGGTGTGGGTGCGGGCGACGAGCAGGGCGATGTCGTCGGAAGGGTGCTCGGGCGTCATGGCGGTCATGACCGCCTGACAGGTTTCCTCGGGGCTCCGGTCCGGGTGGGCCAGGGTGCGCCGGAGCAGTTCGAGGGCGACGTCGATGTCGCGGTGGCGGTCCTCGACGAGCCCGTCGGTGTAGAGGACGAGCGTGCTGTCCCGGGCTAGCTCGATCTCGGCCGTCTCGAAGGGCAGGCCGCCCAGGCCCAGCGGCGGGCCGGCGGGCAGGTCGGGGAAGGTCACGGTGCCGTCCGGACGGACCAGGGCCGGCGGCAGGTGGCCCGCCCTGGCCATGGTGCACTGCCGTGAGGTGGGGTCGTAGATGGCGTACAGGCAGGTCGCGCCGACGATGCCGGTGCTGCCCGTGGCGTGGTCGCCCCCCTCCTCCCGGTCCATGCGTACCAGGAGGTTGTCCAGGTGGGTCAGGAGTTCGTCGGGGGCGAGTTCCAGTTCGGCGAAGTTGCGCGCGGCGGTCCGCAGCCGGCCCATCGTCGCGGCGGCGTGCAGCCCGTGTCCGACGACGTCGCCCACGAGGAGGGCTACGCGGGCGCCGGACAGGGGGATGACATCGAACCAGTCGCCGCCGACCCCGGATTCGGCGGGCAGATAGCGGTGGGCGACCTCGACGGCACCCTGCTCGGGCAGTCCGCGGGGGAGCAGGCTGCGCTGGAGCGTCAGGGCCAAGGCGTGTTCCCGGGTGTAGCGGCGGGCGTTGTCCACGCACAGGGCGGCGCGGGCCGCGAGTTCCTGGGCGAGCCGGCTGTCGTCCTCCCCGTAGGGGGCGGGGTCCTGGGAGCGGTAGAAGCTCGCGATACCGAGCAGGACGCCGCGGGCGAGCAGCGGAACGGCGATCAGGGAGTGCACACCGCAGGCCATGACCTTCCGCGCGCGCTCGGGGTCCTGTCCGATCCAGCCGGCCGCGGACTTCAGCTCGGGTTCCAGGAACGTGTGCCCCTCGGTCAGGCAGCGCATGATCGGATTCCCGGGGTGCAGCCGCACTACCCGGCCGGCCGGGTAGAAGGGGCAGTCGTCGCGGATGCCGTGGACCACGGACCGGTACAGGTCGGTCCCGGGACCGGCCGCGTCGTCGCCGTGCCGGGGGTCGGTGGGGTCGTCGCCGCGCAGCACGGCCCCGATCAGGTCGACGGTGACGTGGTCGGCGAGGGCCGGAACCGCCATCTCGGCGAGCTCGCGGGCGGTGCGGCCCACGTCCAGGGTGGTGCCGATCCGGGTGCTGGCCTCGGCCAGCAGCTCCAGGCGCCGCCGTGCCTCGATGGCGTACTTCCCGACCTCCGGTTCGCCCACCAGCACCAGGCCGCGGACGGTGCCGGGCCGGGACCCGGCGGCGGGGGCGGGCCCGGTGGACTCCGATTCGGTGGGCTCCGGTTCGGTGGGCGCAGGCCCTGGCTCCGCCCCCGGTCCGGCGGGCGGCGGTACGGGGCGGGTGGCGCCGGGGCGGGGCGCGACGGAGAGGTGATGGACCGGGGGTGTGTCGCTGCTGAGCACCGCCTCGACGACCATGCCCTCCACCCCGGAGCTGCTGGTGACGGGCCGGCTCAGTAGGGTGGCCGCCCGGCCGTGGGGGAGCGCTACGGCGACCGCCGCCCGCTTGGACGAGGAGATCAGCTCGGTCGCCCGGTCCTTGAGGATCGTCTGGTCGTGCGGGTCCAGCGCCAGATCGTCGAGCCCGTCCAGCTGGGCCAGCCCGTCGAGCCCGTCGAGCCCGTCGAGCCCGTCGAGCCCGTCGAGCCCGTCCAGCCCGGCCGGCGCCGCCGGGCCGGTCGGCCCGGTGCGGTGCCCGTCGTGGGCGTCCGCGCCGCTCCCGCCGGTCAGGGCGCGCCCTTCGGCATCGAGGTACGCACGCAGCAGCCCGCGCTCACGCTCCGAACTCTGCTCCGTCAGCCGCCGCTCGATCGTCCCGGCCGCCCGGCGCAGCAGTACGGCGAGGGACGGACGCTCGTAGGCGTGTGGGTACCCGAAGCAGAGCACGCCCGCGATCCGCCCGCTGATCTGGTCGCGGATGGGTATGGCGCAGCAGGCGTTGGACTGGGCGCGTTCGGCGAAGTGCTCCGCGCCGTAGACCTGGACGGGGCCCCGTTCGGCCAGCGCGAGGCCGATGCCGTTGGTCCCGCCGAAGCGTTCGGCGAAGACGAAGCCGGGCACGATCTGGATGGGAGGCAGGCTGCGGGCCAGGGAGGGATCGCCGAATCGGCGTTGCAGCACCGTGCCGTCGGCGTCGGCGAGGGCGATGTTCATCCGGCTGCCCGAGAAGCGGGACTCCAGCTCGTCGAGGACGGGTGCGGCGGCGCGCACGAGCCGGCTGTCCGGATCGAAGTCGTCCCGGTAGGGCAGCTCGGTCCCGTCCGGTGACAGTCCCAGCAGCCGGCAGCGCAGCCAGGAGTTCAGGATCGGACCGCGTACCCCGGCCCCGGCGGATTCGCCCACCAGGAACCGCTCACGGGAGCGTGCGGGGCCTATCTGCTCTCCCGTGATCCCCATACGCATCACTTCCCCTGGCTGGTACGGGTCGGTGCCGGTCCGTGCGGTCCCTGCGGTCCCGGCGACGAAGGCTGAATCATGGATCGGTCCGGTTCGAGTCTATTCTCGCCTATTTGTCGCTTCATAGGACAGCCACCGGATTGACCGGCGATCCCGTCCCGCCGGGAATGTCGAGTGGCGTCACGACGATCATGAACTCGTGGCGTCCCGCCTCGGCGCACGCGGCGGACAGCGCCTCCAGGTCCAGGTTGTCCAGCAGGGGCACCCCCATGGCCGCGACGGCCAGCGCGTGGACGGGGGAGTGCAGGCCCTCGACCGGGGAAGGCCGGACGTCGCTGTCCCCGTCCGAGCCGAGCAGGCTGACGGCCCGCTCCGCCAGCAGGGGCATCGCGTCCACGTGGAACCCCGCGCTGGCCGCGTCGACGTCCCACGGCCCCAGCTCGCGGCGGCGCCGGAACCTGCCGGAGCGCAGCAGCACCGCGCACCCGTCGTCGATCCCCACCCCGAGCACCCGCTCGGCGGCGACGACGTCCCGGGCGCGGACCGCGTGCCCGGGCTCCAGCCAGTCGACGCCGAGGGCGACGGGCAGGTCGAGGAGCACTCCCCTGGTCACGAGCGGTCCCAGCGCGGCCACCGAGCCGAACCGGGCCCCGCCGGAGCCGATGACCTCGCGCGCCGGGTGGCCCCCGTAGAGCAGCCCCCGGTAGGCGATGTGTGACAGCGCGTCGAGGTGGCTGACTCCCTTGCCGTGGTAGTCCACGCCCAGGAAGTCCTTGTGGGCGGAGGGCTCCGGGGGCTCCACATCGCCGAGGTCGGTCATGTAGTGCAGCGCGGGCCTGGCGTTGTCGGGACCCGGTCGGGTGTTCCAGGGCAACCCCAGGGACACCGTCGTACCGTCCCTCACCAGGGCGGCGGCCCTGCGCACATGGTCCGGGGTGACCCGGTTCCAGGCACCCCGGTCGGCCGGGACCCAGCGGCCCCACGTACGGAGCGAGGCGAAGAGGGCGTCGAATTCCTCACGGGAGACCCGGGGGACCTCCGCCGGGTCGGTGCTCACGGGCATGGGGCGCTCCAGACTCGGAGGGCGGTGGGGCGGCCTTCCGTCCGCGGATCCCTACCCGGTCCGGGCCGCGGCCGGACACCTGAGGGGACGGGTGCACCCGAAGTGGCGGCCGGTCGCCCCGCAGGGGCAGGCTGTACTCATGAGTGCGCCCGTGCGCTCGCCCCCGGGACCGGGAGCCGGCGGTCACCATCAGGTCCTTTTCGTGCTCGCGGAGTGCGTGCCCTTCGCGATCGCCCTGCTGGTGCTCCTCATCGAGCTCACACCCGCGCACGTCGTGTACACCGGCCCCTTGCTGGTGGCGACGCCCGCCCTGGCGGCGGTGACGATGGGCCCCAGGGGCACGCTCGCGGCGGCGGGCGTGGCCGTCGGGGTCAGCGTGATCACCGCCACCCACAACCACGCGTGGGGCGGTCAGCAGGTCTACACGAACTTCCTCGCCCTGTCCCTGGTGTCGGCGGCGAGCTTCATCACGAGCAGCACCGTGCGCACGCGCCGGGAGAGCGAGCTCAACCAGATCCGCCGGATCGCCGTGGCCGCGCAGGAGGTCCTGCTGCGTCCCGTGCCGGCCCGGCTGGGGCCCGTACGGGCGGCCAGCATGTACCTGGCGGCGGAGACGGGGGCCCAGATCGGCGGTGACCTGTACGACGTGGTCCAGACCCGGTACGGGGTCCGGATGATCGTCGGTGACGTGCGCGGCAAGGGGCTGCCCGCGGTGCGCGCGGCCGCGGTGGTGCTCGGCGCGTTCCGGGAGGCGGTGCACTACGAGGACGACCTGGTGGAGGTCGTCAACCACTGCGGCGAGGCCCTGCGCCGGGACGCCGTCATCATGGGCGCGGGTGCGAACGGCGCCGACGACGCCCTCCGGGAAGCCTTCGTGACCGCGCTCGTGGCCCAGATCCCGGACGGCCCCGCCGTCGAGGTGATCAACCGGGGCCATCCGCCACCGCTGCTGCTGTGCGACGGCACGGTCCGGGCGCTGATGCCGGCCACCCACCTGCCGCCGCTGGGTCTCGAGGAGTTCATCAGCGGTGCTCCCTGCCGGACGGACACCTATCCGTTCCTGCCGGGGGACCGGCTGCTGCTGTACACGGACGGTGTGATCGAGGCCCGCGACGGCGACAACGCCTTCGCCTTCTTCGATCTGCCGGCGGCGATGAAGACGATGTGCGACCACACCGGGCAGGCGTTCCTGGAGGGGTTGCGGCAGGGACTGCTCCGCCACACGCACGGGTGTCTGGCGGACGATGTGGCGCTCGTCCTCGTCGACCGACTCGAGGGCGGGGCCGACGGCGGCCGGGGGGAGGGGTGAGTGGAGGGGGAACCCGGGGTGGGCCGGGGCGTGGAAGGACCTACGAAACGGGCTCCCTGCGCCGGTATTGTCCGGATCAGGTGATGGGGGTCGCCTTCGGGTCTTCCGACCGTCGGACCTCTCAGCCCTACCGTTGACGTCGGCCGGGGCGGACAACAACAACCGAATTCCGCCTCAGTCGGCTACTACGGTCGAACTCCCTCGCTCGCCTCGTAGGCCTATAAATAGGATAGTCCGCCGGCAAGCGATTTGACCGCTCGCATGCACTTTTTTGTGATTCCGGACCGGCCGGGTGTGGTGCGGGGGCGTGCGCCCCCGCACCGCGGGTCATGGCGCCGTCGGTGTCAACAGCGGCGGCGGTCCTGCGTGATGGTGCCCTGGGCGGTGGCCACGGTGCGGTCGTAGCAGCCTCCGGGCGCTCCGGTTCCGTGGGCCCGGTAGCGGGCGGAGGTGGTGGCGACGGCGTGCCGCTGGTCGCGCGGAACGTTCGCGGTGTAGCTCGCGTCGCCCGTGTACTGGTCGTCGGTCCGGGACCGCTCGACCTCCCGGCCGCCGCGCAGGGTGACGGTGTCCGAGCGGTCCCCGAGCGTGATGACGGTGCGGAGCCGGTCGCCCGCGCCCAGGGTGGTCTCGCCGTCCATCGTGTAGGTGCGGTTCGTCCGGGTGGTGGTCGTCCCGCGCGTGACGCTCTCCTCGTCGGTCCAGGTCGCGGTCAGCCCGTCGCGGTCCTCTCCTTCGGTCCAGCGGTGGACCGAGGTGTTGTGCACCGAGCGGGAGACGGTGGTGGTGACCCGGCCGTGCGAGGTGTCCAGGTATCCGGCGACGGTCAGCCGGTGCCCACCCTCGGTGTCCAGGCGGTGCTCGGCGCCGGGCGCGGCGGGCGTCCAGCGCGAGGAGTTGGCCGGATCGCTCCGCTCGGCGCGGGTGAGGGCCCCGGTGACGACCTCACGGGCCGCGTCCTGCCAGAGCAGCAGGTTGGCGGGGGTGGCCCAGCCGCTCTGCCCGGCCGGTACTCCGGCGACGGACACCTCGACGCGGTGCGGTCGCCCGTCGTTGAGGAGGGCGGCGTACGGGGTGAGGTCGTAGCGGAGCGGCTGGACGTCGAAGGCGCGGGGGCCGGGGGTCACGTACCAGAGGAAGGGGTTGGACCAGCCGCCGGTCCACACGGTCGGGAAGGGCGCGGCGATGCCGGCGATCTGCCCGTCGACGGAGATCCGGACCTCGCGGTAGGGGCCGTCGGCCGCCTTGCAGGAGTAGGGGGCCGCCTCGGGGGTGGTCATGTACCAGTACTCCTCGCAGCCGCCGCCCGAGCCCGTGGCGTACACCTCGGCCAGCAGCCGCTCGGTGTTGCGCGGGAGGGTGACCGCCGGGGTGGTGAGCGCCAGCACACGGTCCGGGGTGCGGCCGGCGTCGGAGCGGGCCGCGTCGGGCCGGGCGGCGCCGGGGCGGGCGGCGCCGGGGCGGCGCTCGGCGGTGTAGAAGGTCAGGGTGACCTTGACGTCGATGACGCCGGTGTAGGTGTCGTCGACGACGTTGCCGATGAGCATCTCCACGGGCTGCGGGCGGCTGAGCGTGTCCCGGTAGTGGGTGACGTCCTTCTCGACCGACCAGGCGATGCCGTCCGGTGAGGGCTCGGGAGTCGAGGTGTGGAAGATCTCCACTCCGCCGACGGAGAGGTGGCCGAGGCGGTCGAACTGGCGGCCCTTGACCTTGCCGTCGAGGCGGAGCACGACCGCCGCCCAGTCGGCCGTTCCACAGCCGGTGGGCGGTACGTAAGAGCCCTGGTACGGGGTGAAGTCGCGGAACTGCGCCTCGGCCAGGGTCACCTGGCAGGACCGGGTCCCGGGGTGGGCCACGGGCGGGGCGGGGGTGAGGGGGTCGTGCCAGTCCGTCCCGAACTCGGCGGGCGGCGGCTGTGCGCCGGGTGCCGCAGGTGCGGGGGAGGCCGCCGCGGGCGCGCCGCCGGGTTCGGCCGCCACCGCCGGGCCCGCGGCGGCGAGGGTGGCCGCCGCGAGGGTCAGCGCGCCGAGCACGCCCATGATCCTGTGTCGTCTCATGGGCCCGCAGTGAAACCCGGCCCGCCGCGGGAGCGCCAGGGCGGAGGGCTCACCCCTGGCCGGATCTCGCCGCCGGCCCCGATCGGCGGCCGCGCCGTTCTACCGGAGGTCCGTCAGCCAGCTGTGCCCCGGATGGACATGGGCCAGGAGCTCGGCCAGGGTCCGGCGCTGGACGGCGTCCATCAGGGGAAGCGCGCCGGCGAAGTCGTGCTGGTCCTTGGGGCGGGTCGCCTTGGCCTTGAACAGCAGTGCCAGTTCCGGTGCGAGGTAGGGGATCCCGTCCGGGGTGTGGCGGACGACGGAGGCGTACGGCAGCCGGACGGACGGGTCGCGCCGGCAGATCCAGGTCGGGCCGTCGTGGGGCTCGCGGAACACGTCGACCAGGAAGTTCCCGGTCGACGGGTCGCGCAGCCAGGTCTGATGGCCCAGTCCGTAGACCTCCGGCGTGAGCTCCCAGAGGCGGTCGGACGCCACGACGTCGAAGGCGAACCCGGGGAACCGGGCGCGGATCTCGGGGAACCGGGCGGCCGGGACGGCGATCTCGAGGTCGCCGTGCTCTCGGGTCCGTTCGCCGATGAACAGGTCGACGGCCCATCCCCCGGCCACGTACCAGGGGACCGGAACGCCGGCCAGCCGGGCTGCCACCTCGGCGGGGGTCCATGCCCGGGTCCACCTGGCCACGGCCTCGGATTCGGTGATCTCGACTCCGCCGGGGGGCAGTTCGTGGGTCATCCGGCCAGGCTACCGCGCAGTGCCGCGCTGTTACGGGGCCCGGTCGGGACCGCTCGGCACCGCCGCGACCCTGCCGCGCGCCATGAGCCGGTGGCGCAGGGCCATGACGACAGCCACCGCGGCCAGGACCGCCGCCCCGCCCAGCCGCATGATCGCGTCGTAGGCCTCCTCGGGCGGCCGCTGCGGTGTCATCGCCGAGATTCCCGCAGCCGCCCCGGCCAGGGCGATCGCACCCATCGTCACCATGAACGTCAGCAGTACGCCCGCTGCCTCCCCTGCCCTGGCCGGCGCGACGACCTGTTGCGTCGCCACGCCGGAATACGTCCAGCCCAGCCCCAGGCCCAGCCCGCACCACGCGAACACCGGCACGTACAGCCACCAGGCGGAGACCTCGGTCAGGGCGTACATCCCCGTGCCCGCGAGGCCCCCGGCCAGTGCCATCACGGCGGTCGGCGGCATGTGCCGGGCCAGCCGCGCCCCGAGCGGCCCGCTGAGCGCCACCAGCAGGGCCGGAGCCAGGAAGACGGTGCCCGCCAGGAGCGGCGAGAGGCCGCGCACGCCCTGGAGGTAGAGCGTGGCGAGGAAGACCGTGACGCCGTAGCCCATGTTCGACAGCGTGCCCATCGCGGTCACCAGGACGTAGGGGATGTTGCGGAACAGCCGCAGGTCGATCAGCGGATGCCGGGTCAGCCGCTCCCGCACCAGGAACAGCCCGCCGGTCACCGCGGCCACCGCGAAGAGACCGAGGGTGCGCGCGCTGTTCCAGCCCCAGGCGTCTCCGCGCTCCACGGCGGTGGTGAGGGTGGCCAGCGAGCAGACGATCAGGGCGCAGCCCAGGAGATCGAGCTCCCGCGAGGCCGATGTGTCGCGCGAGTCCGGGACGTACACGAGGGCAACGAGCAGGGAGAGCAGGCTCAGCGGCGCCATCAGCCAGAAGATCCAGCGCCAGCCGGGCCCCTCGGTGAAGCCTCCGCCGACGAAGGGACCGAGCGCGGTCCCGATGTTGGCGACACCGAACACGGCGCCCAGGGCCTTCGTGCGGCTCTCCTCCGGAAAGGTGTTGGTGATCACGGACACGGCCACCGGGAAGACGAACGCCGCGCCGACCCCCTGTGCGACCCGGGCCGCCACCAGCGGGCCGAGGCCGGGAGCCAGCGCGCACCCCACGGAACCGGCCGCGAACAGGGCCGTACCGGCCAGCAGGGTGCCCCGCCTCCCGAAGACGTCGCCCATCCGGCCACCGACGATGAAGAAGCAGCCGATGGCCAGCATGTACGCGGACAGGGTCCACTGCGCGGCCGAAACCGTGACGCCCAGCTCCGCCGAGATGCCGGGAATGGCGAGATTGAGGGCGAAGAAGTCGAGCTGGATGCAGAACAGCGCGACGGCGACCGCGATGAAGGCCCCGGTCCGAGCTGCCGCCGAAGACTCAGCGCGCATGAGAGAGATCCTCTCAGCCGACCCTCGTCCCATTGTGGGGCGAGCTGCCGCGGGCCGCAGCCCGGTTCGGCCCCGGACACCGTTCCGACAGGCGGCTCAGGCTCTGGTGAGGACGCAGAGATCACTGTCGTCAGGGTCTCCCAAGTACGCCCAGAGGCTGGGCGCCCCGGGGGCACCGCCGACCTCGTAGGAGGCGGACAGTTCACCGTCGAACTCGATCTGGACCTCGCTCACCGCCGCCCGTTCGCCCGGCGCCGTCGCGGTGTTGACCTCCCACGGACCGTAGCCGGTCCTGATCCGCTCGTCCGCGGTCCCCGGAGGCCCGGGCGCCATCTCCACCGAGGTATTGAACGCGTTCAGGCGTCAGGGTCCCGTGGGCCGCGGCCGGGGTCGTCGAGGAGGTGGGGGCCGTCGTTGCGGACGCTGTTGACGGCGGTGGACACGGCGGTCACCGCGAGGCGGCCGCCGGCCGGGGGGTGGAGAAGGGCCCGGATGTCCGCGGTGTCCTGGTGCGAGGGGTCGAGCCAGGCGCCGTAGTCGCCCGGGTCGAGGGCGAGCGGCATCCGGGGGTGGGCGCGGCCGGCCGCGTCGGTGGCCTCGGTGGTGATGATCGTGGCCGTGGTGAGCCACGCCGCCGGGTCGTCCTCGTCGGTGACGGAGGGGTCGCGCCAGAACTCGTACAGTCCGGCCATCGCCATCACGGATCCGCTCTCGGGCCGGATGAAGTACGGCTGCTTGTACGCCTTGGCCGGTCCGGTGGCCGGCACGGTGACCCACTCGTAGAAGCCGTCCGCGGGCAGTAGGCACCGGCGTTTGGCCAGGGCCCGCCGGTAGGCCGGCTTCTCGTGCACCGTCTCCACCCGCGCATTGATCATCCGCGATCCCACCGTCGGATCCTTCGCCCAGGACGGGACCAGACCCCATCGCACCGGGCGCAGGCGCCGCTGGACCTCCCCGGTGTCACGGGCGGCTCGTTCCAGAACGGCCCACACCTCGTCGGTGGGCGCCACGTTCCAGGAGGGGCCCAGTACGCGGGCGGGGTCGAGGTGGGCGTCGAAGAGGTCTGCGAGGTCTCCGGGTGCCCGGGAGGAGGCGTAACGGCCGCACATGCCGTCCATTCTCACACCCCTCCGCTCGCGCCGGGAGGGGCGAACGCGCTCCCGCCCGACGCCAAGAGACCCCGCCGCCCACCGGGGCCCCGCCGCACGACTCACGCCCGACCCGGTGAACGATCGCGGTCACGGTGTTCGGGTTGGCGTCCGGCTGGCTGTTTGAGGCGCGTGCTCCGGGCCAGACGAGGAGGATCACGACCGCGCGTCCGGAGCCGCTTCGGATCCGGTCGTCCGTATCCGTATCCGTTTCGGTATCGGTGTCCGAATCCGATGGAGGTTTCGAGGTGGGAAACGTGTCGCGTCTGCCCGGCCGTGCCGAGCACCACTGGCTGTGGCAGGAGGGGGCCGCATGTCGGGAACTGGGCTCGCGCCTCTTCTTCCACATCACGGGCGAGCCGGCCCCGGACCGTGAGGCCCGCCACGAGGCGGCGAAAGAGGTGTGCGCGCTGTGCCCGGTGCAGCGCGACTGCCTGCGGCACGCGTTGGAGGTGGGGGAGCCGTTCGGGATCTGGGGCGGGCTCACCGAAGGCGAACGGCGTCGGCTCGGTGCCGCCGGAGGGGAGAGGCCGGCGCTGTCCTCCACGGCTTGAGCAACGGCCGCGGCCCCCACCTGTTCGGGGCCGCGGCCCGGCTCAGCGCTCTCAGCAGGGGCGGACCGGCTGGAGGTTGTGGACGTAGCGGGCCGAGACCCAGCCCTTCGATCCGTGCAGGCGGTACCACACCGGGTTGCCGTCCACCCAGCCCCCGCGCTTCTGGCACTCGAGGAGCACCCGCTCGTGCGGGTGCAGCTGCTTCACCACGCCCGAGTACACGGTCGGCTTCTCGCGGACGTTGAGCGGCGCCTTGGACTCCACCACGCCCACGGGGCGGTTCTCGGCCCGCGCGTGCCCACCGCCGCGGCCGTCGGCCGCCCAGCCGGCCGTGCTCAGCGGGCCGAGCAGTACTCCGGCCGCCAGGACGTACGTCAGCAATGCCTTCTTCACCATCGGATCCACTCTTCCTGTGTCGCCTGGGCGCGGGGTCGGCGGCGCCTGCCGCCGATCACCCGATCGACTATCCACCGCCCGGGCGGCGGCCTGGAGGGAACACGCCCTTCGTTGCACCGAATGGCTCAGCCGCCCGCGCGGGCGGCTGAGCCGGGGCGTTACGGCAGCGTTCCGGGCCGCATGTCGAGGTGGACCTGGACCGTCGTCCCCGTGGCACCCGTGTGGATGCGGACCAGCGCGGCGAACTCGTTGACGAGGACCAGCCCGCGGCCTCCGGGTCGCTCGACGGGGGGCGGTACGCGGCCGGCGAGCGGATCGCGCAACAGCCCCGAGTCCCGTACGTCGCACACCAGTTGATCCGAGTCTGCCCAGACCCGGAGGGTCCCGCTGCCGCCGCCGTGCAGCACGCTGTTCGTCGTCAGCTCGGCCACCGTCAGCGACAGCGCCGCACGGGTGTCGTCGGCCGCGCCGAGCCGCGAGGCGATCCGGGAGGCGAACAGGCGTGCGTCGTGCAGACGCCCCGCGTCGAACCGGAAGGAGGCGGCGTCGCCGGGGTGGGGCAGTGGCTCGTTGCCGCGTGCGAGGGCGCGGGCGGGTGCGAACCCGCCGCTCACCCGCTCCTGACCGTCCTCGATCACGGTCGGATGGGTGACCCGCGCGTCGGCGAGTACGCCAGCGGGCAGCCGTTCCGCGTCGTACGTGCACACGACGGTCACGTCCCGGCCGCGGAAGACGGCGTTGATCAGTGCTTCGTGCTGGAGGCACGCCGGGTACTCCCGCGCGGTGCGCCCCGGCCAGACCGGCTCACCGATGATCCGGACGTGCCCGGAGCGGTGGGCGTTGGCGAAGGGGAGGAGAACCCCGGGGATGATCCGGCCGGGATTGCGGCCCGCCGACGCCATGTCGAGGAAACGCACACCGGGTGCGGCGGGGGCCGCGAGATCCGAGTGGAGGTCGGCGAGTTGCTCCGTGATCAGCCTGAGGTTCCCGTTCGGCAGGGCCACGGCGACGGGCTCCCCGGCTTCCGCACCGGCCCTGATCATGGGCGCCAGAGCGGCCACGTACTCGTGCTCGCCGCGGTAGAAGAGCGCCGGGTGTTCGAAGGGCGCCACAGGGGACGTGCGGCTCAGTACGTCCCGCGCGCCCCGGCTGGTCATGGCGGTCCCTTCCCGACGGCGACCTCCTCGGGAAGGCCCGGTCGTGAGAGTCGTACCTCCTGAATTCAGCGCGTCCCCTGCCTGCGAGGACTCATAGGCGCTGCTGCCCGGGAATCGGGGGGTCATGCCCCCGTGTGTGTCTGCATTGGATGTGTCAGGTACGACCGATACAGAGCTCAATATCCGGGTGTCCGGGCGGGACTGCCCTGGCCTACGGCGTGACGGCGTCGTCGGTCAGAAGTCCTGTCCTCAGCCGTTCGGTGATCCGGTTCAGCAGGCGGGAGACGTGCATCTGGGAGAGACCGAGCCGGTCGCCGATCTCGGACTGGGTGAGTTCCTCCCCGAAACGCATGGCCAGGATCTGCCGGTCGCGGTCGCTGAGCGTCGTCAGGAGGGGCTTGAGCGTTTCCAGGCATTCGATGAGGTCGTACGCGGCTTCCTCCGTGCCGAGCGAGGACGCCAGCGGCATCACGGTCGTGTCCTCGCCGACGGGAGCGTCGAGGGAGCCGGCCGTGTAGCCGTTGGCGGCCTGGAGGCCCTCGACCAGTTCGTGCTCGGTGATTCCGAGCTGCCGCGCCAGCTCGCGGTCGGTCGGTCGGCGACCCAGCGACTGTTCGAGGGCGTCGTACGTCTTGGCGATGTCGAGCCGGAGCTCCTGCAGCCGCCGGGGGACCTTCACCGACCAGCTGGTGTCCCGGAAGAATCGTTTGATCTCGCCGGTGATGGTGGGTACCGCGAACGTGGCGAACTCGATCCCACGTTCCACTTCGTACCGGTTGATGGCCTTGATGAGGCCGATCGTGCCGACCTGGATGATGTCCTCCATCGGTTCCCTGCGCGTGCGGTAGCGGCGGGCCGCGTACTTCACCAGGCTGAGGTTGAGCTCGACCAGGGTGTTGCGCACGTACGAGTACTCGACGGTGCCCTCTTCCAGCGTGTCCAGGCGCCGGAACAGCGCGGTGGACAGGGTCCGGGCGTCCGCGGTGCTGACACTGACGGGAGATTCGGGGATGTCGAGCGCGAGCGCCACGCCGACCGGAGGCGCCGGGACATCGGGCACGGCAGGGGGGAGCTCGGTACGGAGGGGGTCCGGGTCCGCGATGTCGCAGGACGTACGGGACATGCGCGGCACGGGTGCTGTTGATGCCGTGGGTGACATGTGAAACCTCCGACGGATGGGACTGCTGCCACAGGCGCAGCGGGGGCCGTCGTCGTCTTCCTGATCGGTATATACCCCCCACGGGGCGGGCTGACCCACTTCGCGTTCCCCCGCGGTTCCCGGAGGGATTCGGCGGACCGGCCAGAAGGCCCCGGTGGCGTCGTGGGAAACGACGGCACCGGGGCCGGTGGGAAGCGGGGAAATGGGGAAGCGGGGGAACAGGGGAACTGGGTGACCGCGGTTCTGTGACCGCTGTTCAGCGCTTGGACTTCTTGACCTGGTCGGCCGCCTTCGCCGCGGCTTCCTGAGCCTTGCCGGTCAGACGTTCCGCGGCCCCTTCCGCCTGCATGCGCCTGTCGTCCATCGCGTCGCCGGCGGTTTCCTTGATCTTGCCCTTGACCTGCTTGGCCTTCGCCTTCGCCTTGCTCATGACGGTTCCGGTCCTCTCGGTCGTACGGTGTTTCTTCCGATGGGCCGCGACTGCCCGGGACCGCCCGGTGTATGCCTACGGGACCGCCCCGAGTTCGGGCGGCGCTCCGGCCGCCCCGGAATTCCGGCCCGCGCGGTGGCGGATTCCTCCCGCACTTCCGGTGGCTTCGCCGTGGCGCTCGCGCAGGATTGGACGGCGCGTCCGCGGGTAGCCGCGCGCTGAACCGGAAGGAGCAGTGCCATGCCCCGTGGATCCAGCCCCAAGCGCGAGCGGCAGTACGAGCACATCAAGGAGAGCGCGCTCGACCGAGGGGAGAGCGAGAGGAAGGCGGAGGAGATCGCCGCCCGGACGGTCAACAAGGAGCGTGCGCGGCACGGCGAGTCGAAGACGGCGAGCCGCCTCTCGCTGCAGGACATGTCCTCCGGCGAGCGCGGCGGTCACCGCTCGCACAGCGGCGCCGAAGGCCGCACGTACGGCCAGCTCTACCAGGAAGCCAAGCACCGCAACATCGAGGGGCGCTCGAAGATGAACAAGGAACAGCTGCGGCGCGCACTCGGCGGCGGCAGCTGAGGGAGGCGCACGTCATGCATGGAGCCGGATTCGCCGACCGCGAGCGGCGCGCTCCGGGCGGGACGGAAGGCGGTCTCCAGGCCGGTCGTTCGCTGGACCGGCTGCTGCGCCCGCTCCGCCGGCCCAGCCGCACGGCACGGACGGCCGCCTTGCTGGGGGCCGTGTCCGTGGCCCTGCTGATCGCGGCGTCCGTGACCGTGGCCCAGCCCCTGATCTGGGCCTTCGCGGTTGCCTGGGCCCTGACCCTCGTCACGGCCCTCCCGCTGCTGGTCCGCTGGTGCCGTCGGCGCTGGCAGAGCCGCGCAAGGATGTGAGCACGGACGCGAGCACGGACGCGAGCACGGACGCGAGCGCGGACGTGAAACCGCCTCGGTGTGATCACCCCCAGGATTACCCTCGTGTGATCCTCTGAAGATCGATGGGGCCGCGGTAGCTCCCCGCGTTCCGGGCAGACGCCTCCCGTTCCGTCAATCGGCGCGATCCGCTCCCCGCGGGCCGTGCCCGCCCGGAGGTGCGCGATGCTCAACACGGCCCTGACGAGCGGGACCACCCAGGTAAGGCTTCTCGCCCCGCCCGGTGTGTACCGCCCACAGGCCGATACGCGCCTCCTGGCGGACGCCCTGTCCGGCGAGGAGCTGGGGCCGGCCACCGAGGTCCTGGAGATCGGTACGGGTACGGGCGCTCTCGCGCTCGACGCCGCCGGCGCGGGGGCACGGGTGACCGCTGTCGACGTCTCCTGGCCCGCGGTGATCGCGGCCCGGTTCAACGCGCTGCGCAGGGGGACGCCGCTCTCCGTGCTGCACGGAGACTTCGCCGTCCGTACCCGGGGCCGTCGCTTCGACCTCGTACTCGCCAATCCGCCGTACGTACCGTCCCCGCGGGCCCGGCTGCCCTCCCACGGCGCCGCCCGCGCATGGGAAGCCGGCCCGGACGGGCGCGAGGTCGTCGACCGGATCTGTTCGAGCGCGCCCGCGCTGCTGCGGCCCGGCGGGATCCTGCTCATGGTGCACTCGGGGATGTGCGGTACCGCGACCACCCTGGAGCACTTGAGTCGTGAAGGCCTGACGGCAGAGGTCGTGGCGCGGGCCACGGTGCCGTGGGGACCGGTACTCCGCTCCAGGCGGGCCTGGCTGCTGAGCCGGGGCCTGGCCGACGGCGGCGAGCGGGAAGAGCTGGTAGTCTTCCGTGCCCGGCGTGCGTGACGACCGGCCGGGCGGCCGGGAGGAGCCCGATCGCGGTGAGCGACGCGCGGCCCGCCGGGTGACGGTGGATCCACAGGGCCCGGTCCTGGTCGAAGGGCCCGTGGAGATCGTCATGGACGACGGGAGCCTCGTCCGCTCCGACCGCTTCATGGTCGCCGTGTGCACCTGCCGCCGCAGCCGGACCTACCCCTGGTGCGACACGAGCCACCGCCCCCGCGAACGCCGGGCCGCCCCACCCGAAGACCGGGCCGAGGACCACGACACCCGAACCGAGGACCACGACCCCCGAACCGGGAGCACGCCCCCAAGGACAGGAGCACCGGATGACGGCCCCCCGCGGTAGCACGAGCAGTGGACCCGACCTGGTGCGAGGCCGGGGCGCCCTGTCGGACGCCGTCCTCGACGCGTTGCGCACCGGGCGTCCGCCCGTGCACGGGGCCGGCGCGGTCCTCTCGGCCGATCCGTGGGGCGAGGACCTCCAGCTCGCGCTCTACCTGCTCTACGAGCTCCACTACCGGGGTTTCGGCGAAGTCGACGACGACCGCGAGTGGGACCCGGATCTGCTCCGCCTGCGGCAGGCGCTGGAAACCCGGTTCCTGCACGCGCTGCGCACCGACCTGGCGGATGCCCCCCGGTCGGCCGAGGAGGCCTTCGCGCCGCTCCTCGTCGAGCCGGTGGACCTGGCGGGCAGTGTCAGCCGCCTCCTCGAGACCGAGGGGGAGCTGTGGCAGTTGCGCGAGTACGCGGCCCTGCGCTCGCTGTACCACCTCAAGGAAGCCGACCCGCACGTCTGGGTCGTTCCCCGGCTGACCGGACGGGCCAAGGCCGGCATGGTCGCGATCGAGTACGACGAGTTCGGTGCCGGTCACGCCGCGGACATCCACGCCAGGCTCTTCGCCGACCTGATGGACGACCTCGGCCTGGACCACACCTACGGCAGGTACCTGGACCACGCTCCGGCGCCGCTGCTCGCCACCGTCAACCTCATGTCGCTCTTCGGCCTGCACCGCGCGCTGCGCGGCGCCCTGGTCGGGCACTTCGCCTGCGTAGAAGTGACCTCCTCGCCGGGCTCGCGCCGCATGGCCGCGGCGATGCGGCGATGCGGCGCGGGACCGGCCGCCGAGCGTTTCTACGCGGAACACGTGGAGGCCGACGCGGTGCACGAACAGGTCGTACGGCGCGAGGTGATCGGCGGTCTCCTGGACGAGGAACCTCAGTTGGAGCCCGACGTGGCCTTCGGGTGCGCGGCGACGGTCCTGCTGGAGGACCGTCTCGGAGACCACCTGCTGGAAGCCTGGGGGCAGGGCCGCTCCGCCCTGCGGACGGAACTGGCGCCGGCGTCCTGAGACCCGGATCAGGCCGGGTGCCCCGGGGAGATGTCCGCGATGTCGCTGAACCGGAGCAGCGCCGGCCCCTCCCCGTCCCCGGGCGGCGGACCGTGGCGAACGGGCTCGAGCATGAAGCCGACGTGGTCCCCGTCGCCTTCGACGAGGCCCCGTACCCGGCCGACGAACCAGGCGGGACAGTCCGCGAGCACTGGCGTGGCGCCCTCGCCGGCCCACCAGTCCACCCGGTCGAACTTGTCGAGGTCGTCACCGGTCTCCCCGCCGAACAGCTCCGCCGTCCGCCGCTGCTCGCGGCGCAGGACGTGTACGGCCAGGTGGGAGGCGCGGCGTGCGATGCCGTACGTACGGTTGGCCGTCGAGATCCACACCATGAAACGGGGCGGGTCGATCGAGCACTGCGAGGCGAATCCCACCAGGCACCCGGCCTGCTGGTCACCGGCCGACGCCGTCACGACGTACATCGGGTAGTCGAGCACGTCCGTGAAGCCGTCCAGTCCGGATCCGGCCACGGAGGTCTCCTCGGGTGCGGGCACGGCGAGCGGCCGTGCGGGCCGTTCCAGTATGGCGCCGGAGCGGCCCGTCCGCCCGTAGAAGATCAGGGCCGTGTCGCAGTTAAGAACGCGATTCCCGGGTACGCGCGATCTGAGTCACCACGGCGGATCAACCGTTCCGCCGGATTCCCGACGTGAGAACGAGGACATCATGCTTTTTGCCGGACTCATCCTCCTGCTCATCGGATTCCTGACCGGAATCTCCATCCTCTGGACCATCGGGATCATCCTGCTCGTCATCGGGGCGGTGCTCTGGATCCTGGGATCGGTCGGACACGCGGTCGGCGGCCGCCGCCATTACTGGTAAACGCCATTACTGGTAAAAGCGGCCCACGCACGTGGTCCCGGCTGTGGGTGCGACCCGGAGCCGGGACCCGCTTGTGCGGCCGCGCGCGGTCCGGCCGGGCCTCGTAGGCTGGCACGATGCGTCAGCACGACCTGGTCGTCATCGGTGCGGGGTCCGGGAACACCGTCATCGACGATTCCTTCGCGGGTCTCGACGTGGCCGTCGTCGAGGAGAAATGGTTCGGCGGAACCTGTCTGAACGCGGGCTGCATTCCGAGCAAGATGTTCGCCCACACCGCACACGTGGCCCGGACGGTCGCCGGAGCGGGAACCTACGATGTGGACGCGGAGCTGCTCGCCGTGCGCTGGCGGGACGTGCGCGACCGGGTGTTCGGACGGTTGGACGCCGACCGCGAGGAGGGGCGCCGCGGGCGCCGGGAGTCGGACTTCGTCACCGTGTACGAGGGAAGCGCACGCTTCACCGGCCCGCGCGCACTGCGGATCGACCTCGCGGACGGCGCCGTCGACATCGGGGCCCGCCAGATCGTCGTCGCCGCCGGCGGGCGCCCCTCGGTGCCCCCGCCGGTCGAGGAGTCCCGACTGCCGTACGAGACGTCCGACACCGTCATGTGGATCGACGCCCCGCCCCGCCGCCTGGCCGTCCTCGGCGGCGGCTACATCGCTGCCGAGCTCGCGGAGGTGTTCGCCGCGGCCGGCAGCTCGGTGGTCGTCGTGGAGAAGGAGCGGCGGCTGCTCGGCCCCCAGGACGAGACCGTCGCCGAACGGTTCACCGAGCTGGCCCGTACCCGCTACGACCTCCGGCTCGGCCGGGAGGTCGTAGCAGTCGGGGGCCGTCCGGGGGCACTGCGGCTGACCCTCGACGACGCTTCGACGGTCGAGGCGGACATGCTGCTGGTCGCCACGGGTCGGGTGCCCAACAGCGACCGGCTGAACCTCGGCGCCGCGGGCATCGCCGTCCGCGACGACGGCCGCATCCTCGTCGACGCGCACCAGCGCACCACCGCGGAGGGCGTCTTCGCGCTCGGTGACATCTGCGCACCGGTAGCGCTGAAGCACGTGGCCAACCGCGAGGCGCGGGTCGTCGCCCACAACCTGCGCCACCCCGACGACCTGATCGCGGCCGACCACGACCTGGTGCCCGCGGCCGTCTTCACCCGCCCCCAGATCGCCTCGATCGGTGTCACTGGGCAGGAGTGCCGCCGCCGGGGGCTGGACCCGCTGGTGGGCGAGGCCCGGTACGCGGACGTCGCCTACGGCTGGGCGATGGAGGACACCACCGGCTTCTGCAAGGTGCTCGCCGAACGCGGAACGGGCCGACTGCTCGGCGCACACATCATGGGGCCGCAGGCAGCCACCCTCATCCAGCCCCTCGTCCTGGCGATGACCCTGGGCATCGACGCGTCCACCCTCGCCAGGTCCCCGTACTGGATCCATCCGGCGCTCACCGAGGTGGTGGAGAAGGCGCTCCTCGACCTGGACCTGTGACGGGGCGGCGGGGGTCCCACGCCGGGGGAGTTCCGCTCCGCGGGGGTTTGCGGGACGTGATACCGGCATCCTGGGCGCGGCCGCGCAGGCCACGTCCAGGATCCCGCTCATGACGTACGTGGCCTGTCCGACCTTCCGCCACCACCCGGTGGTCGTCGCGTAGAAGGCGGCGACGGTGCAGATCCTGTCCGAAGGCCGGTTCCGGCTGGGGCTGGGCTCGGGGGAGAACCTGGACGAACACGTCGTCGGGGCCGGCCGGCGTGGACGCCTTCGTCGAAGCCGTACGTCCGTACGCGGACGCCGGATTCACCGAAGTGGCCCTCGTCCAGATCGGTGGAGAGCATCAACACCCGTTCCTGGAATGGTCCGAGACTAAACTCTTGCCCGCGCTGAGGGGCATTTGACGGTTCGCTCCGAATGAATCGCGCATTCATGTGCGTGAGCGGGCGGTACGGGGGCAGACGGATTTTCGGAGGTTGATAAACATGGTTCCCCTTCTTCTCGTTCTTCTACTGATCGTGCTTCTCGCCGGCGCCGGATTCGCGCTGAAGATCCTGTGGTGGGTCGCGATTGCCGTACTGGTGCTGTGGCTGATCGGTTTCGTCGCCCGCCCCAAGAACAGCAGCGGCCGCTGGTACCGCTGGTAGCGGGCCGGCCCCGGAATTCCGACTCGGACGAACGACGTACGGGACGGCAGGGAACCTCCTGCCGTCCACTGTGTACCGGAGGAGTTGTTTTCGCGTGACTGAGCATGTGTGGAGTTGGAAGTCGACCGCCGGCCACCTGGCCGGGACCGATCTGACCGGGTACAAGGTCGAGGCGACCGACGGTGGTATCGGCAAGGTGGACAAGCACTCCGACGAGGTCGGTGACGCCTACCTGGTCGTGGACACCGGGGTGTGGATCTTCGGCAAGGAGGTCCTGCTGCCGGCGAGCACCGTCGTCAGCATCGACCCCGGGGAGCGCAGGATCTTCGTGGACCGGACCATGGGCCAGATCAAACAGGCCCCCGAGTTCCACCGGGACAAGCACCTCGGCGACGCCGGGTACCGCGAGGAACTGGTGACCTACTACGGCACCAGCGGCCCCTTCGGTATCCCGCCGGCCTGACCGGCACGAGGCAGTGGGCCCGGACTTATCGAGTCCGGGCCCACTGCCGTGCCCGCTCCCGACCTGTGCGCGGCCGGGGGCACGCGCCACGGAAGGCCGATTGACAGCCGGACTTCGGGACACAAGCGCGACGTGCTGAAAACACTCGCCGTAGCCCTCCCCTGTTCCCTGGCCGCGGGAGCCTCCGTCGCGGCCGTCCTGGTCTCGCCCTGGTGGTCGGCCCCGGCCGCCCTCCTGCTCCTGCTCGCGCTGGTGGCCGTCCACGACCTCGTGCAGCGCCGGCACTCCGTCCTGCGGAACTACCCGCTGCTCGGACACCTCCGCTTCGCACTGGAGGCGCTGCGGCCGGAACTGCAGCAGTACTTCATCGAGCGGAACTTCGACGGCCGCCCCTTCGACCGCGACACGCGCAGCATCGTCTACGAGCGCGCCAAGGGAACCGACGCCGAGGAGCCCTTCGGTACCGAGCTCGACCTCTACCGGGCCGGCGGCGAGTACCTCGTCCCGTCGATGGCCCCGCGCCCGGTGCGCACCGATCCGCCCCGGGTCCGGATCGGCGGGCCCGACTGCACCCGGCCCTACGACATGGCTCTGCTCAACGTCTCCGCGATGAGCTTCGGCTCGCTGTCGGCCAATGCCGTGCTCGCCCTCAACACGGGAGCGGAACTGGGCGGGTTCGCCCACGACACCGGCGAGGGCGGGCTGTCCGAGTACCACCTGCGGCCGGGCGGGGACCTCGTGTGGGAGATCGGCACCGGATACTTCGGGTGCCGGACCGGTGAAGGTGCCTTCGACGAGCGGGAGTTCGCCGTCAAGGCGGCGCACGAGCAGGTCAAGTGCGTCTCGCTGAAGATCAGCCAGGGTGCCAAGCCCGGCATCGGAGGGGTGCTGCCGGGTGCCAAGGTGAACGCGGAGATCGCGGAGGTCCGCGGGGTTCCGCAGGGGGAGACCGTCATCTCGCCGCCCTTCCACCGCGTCTACTCCACACCACGCGAACTGGTGCGCTTCCTGGCCCGGATGCGCGAGCTGGCAGGTGGCAAGCCCGTCGGGTTCAAGCTGTGCGTCGGATCGCGCCGCGAGTTCCTCGCCGTGTGCAAGGCGATGCTCGAGGAGGACAGCACACCGGACTTCATCGTCGTCGACGGCGCGGAAGGCGGTACGGGCGCGGCCCCGCTGGAGTTCGCCGACAACGTCGGCCTGCCACTCGGCGAGGGGCTGATGACCGTCCACAACGCACTCGTCGGCGCCGGACTGCGCGACCGCATCAGGATCGGGGCCGCCGGAAAGGTCGCCACCGGCAGCGACCTCGTCAAACGCCTGCTCCAGGGAGCCGACTACACCAATTCCGCCCGCGCCATGATGTTCGCGATCGGCTGCATCCAGGCCCAGCGCTGCCACACCAACACCTGCCCCGTCGGTGTCGCAACCCAGGACGAACGGCGCGCCCGCGCCGTCGACGTGGGCGACAAGTCGCGGCGCGTACACCGCTACCAGCGGGCAACGGTCGAGAGCGCACTGCAGATCATGGAGGCCATGGGGGTCGACGACCCGTCCGGACTGCACCCGCGCATGCTCCTCCAGCGGGTGGACCCGCACACCGTCCGCTCCTACGCCGAACTCCACACGTGGCTCACTCCCGGACAACTGCTCGCGTCGGCGCCCGCGTCAGCGCCCGCGGACTGGGCAGGCGACTGGCGGGCGGCCGACCCGGACCGCTTCACCCACTGACCACGGCCTCCCGTACGGGGGGCCGTACCGGACCGAAGGGGACTCCTGTGGCACGCACCGTCGCCCGCGTGATCGTCGACGCACTCCAGGAACTCGGCGTCCAGCACGTCTTCGGAGTCGTCGGAGACGCCTTGAACCCACTGACCGAAGCGATCCGCACCGCGGACGGCCTGGACTGGGTCGGCTGCCGGCACGAGGAGGCGGCGGCCTTCGCCGCCGGAGCGCAGTCCCAGCTCTCCGGAACCCTCGGGGTGTGCGCGGGCACCGTGGGACCGGGCTCCGTACACCTGCTCAACGGGCTCTACGACGCTGCCAAGAGCCGTACCCCGGTGCTCGCGATCTGCGGCCAGGTACCCCTCGCCGAGATGCGGGGCGACTACTTCCAGGAGGTCGACAACGACCTGCTCTTCCGCGACGTGGCCGTCTACCGCGCCACGGTCACCTCCCCGGACCAGATGCCCCGCATGCTCGAGTCCGCGGTACGCGCGGCCGTCGGCCAGGGCGGAGTGGCCGTGCTGACCGTGCCGGCCGGCCTGGGCGAACAGGAACCGGCCGAGGACCGTCCCGCCCGGTTCGCCCTCGGCCGCGCCGTCACCCGCCCCGACGACCCGGCCCTCGCGGAGGCCGCCGAACTCCTCAACTCGGCCGCCCGCGTCACCCTGCTCGTAGGCCGAGGTGCCCGCGAGGCCCGCTCGGAGGTCCTCCGCACCGCCGAGCTCCTCGCCGCTCCCATGGTGCTCACCCTCAAGGCGAAGGAGGGGTTCGAGGACGCCAACGAGTTCCAGGTGGGCCAGACCGGGCTGATCGGCAACCCGGCGGCCGTCCACGCGCTCGACCGCGGGGACGTGCTCCTCATGCTGGGCACCGACTTCCCGTACCGCGACTGGTACCCGAAGGGCTGCAAGGTCGTCCAGATAGACGATCGCGAGGAGCACCTGGGCCGCCGGGTGCCCGTGGACGTGGGCCTGGCCGGGGACACGGGTGCCACGCTGCGGGCCCTCCTGCCGCTCCTGAAGGAGTCGCCCGACCGGGCCCACCTGGAGGACGCGCGCGCTCGGTTCTCGCGCTGGCGGGAAGGACAGCAGCGCCTGTCCGACCCGGCTGCCGAACGCCGCTGGACCGGCAGGCTCCGTGCGGTCCTCGACAACAGGGGCCACGAGATCCGCCCCGAAGCCCTGGCCGCGGCCGTGGACGCGTACGCCGCCGAGGACGCGGTGTTCACCTCGGACACGGGCATGACCACCGTATGGCTCTCCCGTTTCGTCACCATGCGCGGCGGCAGGCGCCTGCTCGGGTCGTACAACCTCGGCTCCATGGCCAACGCCATGCCCCAGGCCATCGGGGCCCAACTCTGGGCGCCCGACCGCCAGATCGTCGCCTTGTGCGGTGACGGCGGGCTGAGCATGCTGCTGGGCGACCTCATGACGATCAAGGCATACCGGCTGCCGGTGAAGCTTGTGGTCTTCGACAACCGGAGCCTGGGCATGGTCGAACTGGAGCAGGAGCAGGCCGGCCTGCCCGGGTTCGGTACGGGACTGGACAACCCGGATTTCGCGGCGGTCGCCACCGCACTGGGCCTCACCGGCATCCGTGTCACCGACCCGGCGGACCTCCACGACGGCGTGCGCAGGGCGCTCGAGACGCCGGGACCGGTCCTGCTGGACGTGCTGACCAACCCCGGGGAGGTGGCCGTGCCGGGGAAGCCGACCCTGAGCCAGGGGTGGGGCTTCGCCGTGGCCAAGGCCAAGGAGTTCCTTCCGGGTGGGGACGGTTGACCGCCCTCCGGGCACCGAGGGCCGACTTCCCGGCGAATCGGGTGCGTCATCGGCCCGTTGGCGGGTATCCGCGCCAACAGAGCGGTCAGGCACGTGAAGGAGCAAACCGAAGGAAGGGCATCCCGATGACGACGACGAAGTCACACGGCACCGCGTCCGTCCGTACCGCGCAGGAGGTCCGCCGGCAGTTCGCCCGCACCCGGGATGAGCTCGGGCGGACGGTCGGCGCACTGGCCGGCAGGGCCGGCGTCGCGGGGCGGGCCCACGACGGGATCGCCGCGGTCCGCGGGCAGGTCGGGCAGGTCACCGGCCGGCTACGGGGCACGGCCCGGCACACCGTGCGGGGCAGGGCCGGCCGGGCCGCCGCCACGGCGCGGAGCAACGGCACCGCGCTGATCGCGGCGGGCGGCGCACTGGCGGGCATCCTGCTGCTGCGGCGAACCCGGCGGGCACGGCGGGGAACGCCGCGAGGACATTGAGCCGAGCCGGCTCCCCCGGCCACAGCACTAGCGTCCCGGGGGAGCCGCCAGAGCACTGTCCACGTCGGTGTGGATCGGAAAGAGCCGGTCCGCGCCCGTGATGTGGAACATGCGTGCGACTGGTGGGTGCAGGCCGACCAGTTCGAGGCTGCCACCGGCCTCCTTGATCGCGATGCGGCCGCGCAGCAGCACGTTCAGCCCCGTGGAATCACAGAAGTCCAGGCGGCTGAGGTCGACCAGCAGCCGCCCGCCGTCCTGCCACGCCGCGTCGAATGTGTGCCGGAACGGCTCGGCGGTGTCGTGGTCGAGTTCCCCCGACATCACCAGCACCTTGGCTCCGGGGAGGGGTCGCGCCTCGACGGTGAAACGTTCTCCGTTGGCCGTGGGCATCACGTACGCACCCCTTCTCGTTGCCCGGTCGGACGGCCCGCTGGGCTGACCATGGCTTCTCCCGTCCTGAGGATCCCGGGGTCCATCGCGCCTACCCAGCCGCGCGCCGTCCAAGCCTCGTGCTCGGTGTGCGGGCTCACGGCTCCTCCGGGACGTGGATGTCCAGGACGCAGATGTCGTCGCGGCTGCCCGGCGACAGCGCGGCGAGCGTCCGGGCGAGGGTTTGGCCTCGGCCCTCCCGCAGGAGCCGCAGGGTGGTCGCGGCGAGCCGGTCGAGCCCGGCGTCGAGGCCCTCGCCCGGCTCCTCCACCAGTCCGTCCGTGTAGAGGAGCAGGTGGTCGCCGGGCATCAGGTCGAGCACGGCCTGCCCGTACGAGGCGTCGAGAGCGGCGCCGAGGAGGGTGCCCTGGGGCTGTTCGAGGAAGGCCGCCCGGTCGCCGCGGACCAGCAGGGGCGGCAGGTGCCCCGCCCGTACCCAGACCAGGTGCCGGTCCCAGGGCTGGTAGCGGGCCATGACCATCGTGGCCGTGGTCGAGGCGGGGGTGGCGGCGGACGGGTCCGAAGCGGTGTGGAGCAGCAGGGTGTTGAGCCGGCGCAGCACGTCCGGCAGGCGAGAGCCGGTGATCGTCATGCCCTTCGTGGTGAACCGTAGCTGGGCCATCGTGCCGACGGCGCCCAGACCGTGCCCGGCCACGTCGCCGACGACGAACAGGGCACTGCCGTCCGGCAGTTCGATGGCGCTGTACCAGTCGCCGCCGACGTTGACTCCGCGCTCCGAGGGGACGTAGGCGACATCGACACACAGGCCCGCCACCTCCAGGGACTGCTCGGGGATCGGCAGCAGGGCCTCCTGGAGGTGCGCGGCGAGCGCCCGTTCAGCCTCGAGCATGGCCCTCTGGAGGAGGACGGCGCGCTCGCTGTCCCGCAGTGCGAGCTCGGCGCCGCGCTGCACGGTGACGTCCTGGAAGAAGCCGTACACCTCCACGGGAGCGCCGTCGGCGTCCGTCTGGGCCTCGGCGACGATCCGCAGGTGCCGTACGCCGTGCGCGGTGGTGATCCGGAACGGCTCGTCGATGGCCTCGCCCTCGCCCAGCAGCCGCTGGACGGCGGCGCCCAGCACCGGCAGGTCCTCGGGCAGGAGGTGGCGCGGCAGCTCCTCCAGCGGCATCGGTCCCTCGCGGGGGTCGCGGTCGAAGATGGCGTAGACCTGCTCGGACCAGGTGACGGTGTCCGCGGCCAGGTTCCAGCCGGCCCAGCCGAGGTTGCCCAGGCGCTGCATGTCGGCCAGCCTGCGCGCCTCGCGGTCGCTGGTGTCGTGGCGGATCCAGGACACGACCAGGCGGCCTCCGAGCCTGGACGCCCGGACCGAGTAGACGGACTGGCGCGGGACGCCGGCGACGACCTCCTCGTAGGTGAAGGGCTCTCCCTCGTACCCGGTCCCTGTCGTGAGCGTCTCCAGGTAGCCGTCCCACAGCGCGGTGCCCGCCACGGTCGGGTACGTCTCGAGGACCCTGCGCCCCACGAGCTCCTTGCCGCGCCGTCCGGCCACGTCCACCGACTCGGGGGCCGCCGCGTCGATCCGGAAGTCCTCCACCTCGCCCGCCTCCGTGCGCAGCGGGGTGAGCAGGATCGCCGGTCCGGCCAGCGCGTCCAGGACCTGCTGTACGTCGGCCACATCGGAGCCCGAGCCCTGCGGGCCCTCGTCGCCGGGGCGCTCCGGCATCCCCAGCGGATCGGCACACAGTCTGGCCGCCCGTCGCAGCAGCGCCCTGATGTCGGCCGCGAAGGGGCCCGGTCGCGTCCGCAGGAAGCCGATCGCAGCCTTCGGAGGCCCCTCGGGGGGTACGGGGAGCCAGGCGCGGGAGGGCCAGCGGTCCGGGGGGTTGCCGATCAGGAGGAAACGGCGGGCGTCCTGGACCGGATCCTCCAGCCACAGGGGCCGCCGCCCGGCGACGGCCTCGTGGGCGGCGACCCCGCTCAGCGGGGGAACGCGGCGCCACTGCTCGGCCAGCGCCCGGTCGATGCCGGCGGCGCCGGTCAGCTCGAGGTCCCCGCCGGAGGCCAGGGAGTAGATCATCACCGCGTCGATGCCGGCGGCCCCGCCGAGCACGGTCCGCAGGAGCTCCGCGATGGCGTCACCGCCGCGGGCCGCCGCCAGACCGTCGGCCAGCCGGGCCAGGAGCGGGCGCAGCGAGGCGTCGGCGCTGCCGCGGCCTACGAGGTACTGTCCGGCGCTGAAGGCCGAGGCGCCCGGGGTCTGCGTACCGGAGGGTTCGTGTGTCTCGTGTGTCTCGTGGGCCTCGAGGGCGGAGGCAGCCGCTGAGGACGGTACGGAGGGCGACGAGGTCGCCGGAGACGGGTGGGAACGGATCTGCCCCAGGGTGATCCAGCATTCCTCGAGGAGGGTGCGGCCCCGTTCGCCGGCACTGTCGAGGAGCATCTGTTGCGCCGTATCGGCGGCCACGCCCTCCCGGGCCATCAGCACGCCCTTGGCCCGCTCCACGACGGCCGTGTGCGCGGTCAGACCTTCCAGGTCGGCGACCTCCGATCGCAGCCTGGACACCACCTTGGCGAGTGCCAGCACCTCGGGTGCGGCGCCCTCTCCCGCAGGTGTGACCTCGCCCTTCATTCCTCGAGCATGGCACGGCCGCCCCCGGCACGCGCCGGGGGCGGCCGCCCCGTCGGACCCGCTCAGGTGTCGAGCAGCCGATTGACCAGTGAGCGGTAGGCACGCAAGGCCTGCCGCAGGTCCTCCGTGGCCACCTGCTCACCGCGGTCCCACTGCTTCTCCAGCCCGCCGCGGTGTTCGGAGAGCCTGCCCGCGAACGTCTGCATGACCTCTGCCACCAGGGTGTCCGCCGACCGGACCGCCTCCTGCGGGTCGTCCACGAACCGGCCCTGGATCTCGCTCCACCGGGTGCGGTAGCGCTCGGCCTCCGCGGTTCCGAGGAGCGGTTCGTCCTCGGAGCCGGGCTCGTCGGCGGGCTCCTTCAGGTCCTGCCAGGTTTCGGGTACGGCCTCCGGTACGGGCTGTGGTGCCCCTTCCGGTTCCCGCACCGCCCCCTCGCTCACCGATTCAGGGCTCCCGGTGCGCGGGTCCACCGGCGACGGCGCCGCCCCGGCCCGTCCACCTGTGGCCTCGCCCGGGTAGACGGCCGCGTCCCTGTCACCGGGCGGCGCGGGACGGGCCAGGTCATCCGTCGTCAGCACGGACTCGGGCGTCCGGCCCGCCTTCTCCTCGTCCTCACGGTTCTGCATGTCATCGGCTCCTCTGGTCGGCGAGCAGCTCCTCGAACAGGGTGCGGTAGTGCACCATCGCCCCGCGCAGCTCCTCTGTCGTCGCCTCTCCCGCACTGCTGCGCACCTTCGCCGCGTGGGCGGCCCGGTACTCCTCCAGCGTGCGGCCGTGCTGCACCGAGAGGTCCCGCAACTGGTCCTGGTATCCCTCGGTGGGGTAGCCGCGCTCACCCATCAGCCGCGTCACCAGCTCGTCGGCATCGGCCACGGAACGTTCCGGCCGGTCCACGAACTGCTGCTGCACACCGGTCCATTCGTCCGCGTACTGGTGACGGCGCTCGGGGGACAGCTCCTTGATGTCGAGGTGGTCGTGCCGCTCCTCACGGGCGCGCAGGTCCCGCTCGGCGGACCGCTTGTCGCCCCGTTCCTCGACGGTGCGGTCGTACTCCGGACCGAACCGTTCGCGCAGGTGGCGTCGTCGGGCCAGCGTCCACAGCAGCGCGGTGAGCGCGATCACGACGACCGCCGCCACGACGATGACGGCTATCAGCGAATTGGTTGACATCTCCTGCCTCCGTCCGGGGGCTTTTCGTATCCATCGACGCGGCTGCCCGGGCAAGTGCCGCGCAAACCCGTACGGGCGGGGCTCCGGTCCCCCGGGTTTGAACTCCCGGCCAGGGAGCAGGCGCCATGCGAAGCCGAAGCCCGAGAGCAGGAGGGACGTGGCATGGCCGCGCACAAGCAGGAGAAGCAGGAGAAGCAGCAGGAGCAGACGAAGGACCAGGACGTCGTCGCGATGATCCTCAAGGACCACCGCACGATGGAGGACCTCTTCCGCCGGATGCGCAGTGTGGAAGCCGACCGGGCGGGCGCCCTGGCGAAGTTCTCCGCCCTTCTCATCGCGCACGGCGAGGCCGAGGAGGCCGAGGTGTACGGCGCGCTGAAGCGGTTCAAGGACGTCGACAACGAGGAGGTCGAGCACGGGACCGAGGAGCACGCCGAGGGCAACGAGGCGCTGCTGGCGCTGCTCGAAGTCTCCGAGGTGGGCTCGGAGGAGTGGGACTCCCGCCTGGAGGAGCTGGTGAAGGCGGTCTCCCACCACCTCGACGAGGAGGAGCGGACCATCCTCAACGGCGCCAGGGAGAACGTGCCGGACGAGCGGCGCGCCGAGCTCGGGGCGGCGTTCCTCCAGGAGCGGGAGCGGCACCTCGCCGCCGACTGCGGCAGCGTCGAGAACGTGCGCGCGGTCGTACGGGGATGACAGCACCGGCGGCGGCCCCGCCCGTGCGGCCCCGCCCGTGCCGCCCCGCTCGCGCGGCGTCGCGGGGTGGAGTACGACGCGGCGGGTACGAAGCGTCCGAGGCGGACGCGGCGGGGCCGGTCGCGGGAGACGCGTACCACCGAAGGAGGACGAGATGACGGATCACGAGAAGTCCCGGCGCCACCCGCGTACCACCCCGTCCGGGGCGGAGGGCGAGAGCGGGGACCGCGAGGCCCGGCAGCAGGCGGACGACGCCGTCGTCCGGGGTTCGGGGGCGGGTGCCGGTGGCGGCGACGCGGATGCCGGGGGACACGAGGCCAAGCGGCAGCGCCCGGGCATCGGCCGCGAGGAGCAGGCCCGTCCGGACGGTCCGCGGTCGTCCGGCGCCGAGGACCACTGAGAGCGGAGGCATCGGTATGCGCACGACAGCGGCGCGGGTGATGGGCGCGGCCACTCTCGGATACGGGGTGGCGGTCGCCTGCCACCCCCGAGTCCTGGCCCGCCCCTGCGGCCTGCCCGAACGAGGTTCCACCGCTCTGCTGATCCGCGCCCTGGGGGTCCGGGACGCCGTTGTGGGGGCGGCCATGGTGGCGGTCCCCGGCGGGGCGGCGCTGCGCACGGCCGTCCTCTGCCGGGTCGCGATGGACGCGGGGGACGCGCTGCTCTTCGGTACCTTCCTGCCGCGCCCGGCCGAACGCGCCAAGGCGGCTTCGTCCGCCCTGGCCTGGGTGGCGCTGTGCGGCTGGACCCTGTCCTCGGGCGGCGGCGGGCCGGCCGCGCCGCTCGTGCGGGATGCGGCCGACGTCGCGGTAAGGGCCGCCCAGTCCGCCAGCCGTGCGGAACTCTGACGCCCCCCACCGCGCGTGTCCGCCGCCGGACACCTGGACCGCGTGGCCGTCAGCCACCGTGGATCCTGACCTTGAGGTCGTCCCGGCTCACGGACCCGGTGACGGGCCCGGACCCCGACGGGTCCGGGCCCGTTCCCTTGTCCTGCCGCCTTCCGTGCCCCGTCCCGTCCCGCGCGGCCCGTGCACGGAGGATCGCGTTGAGTGTCCGCCCGAAGGGCGACAGCCGGGGAGTCCACCGCACTATGTCGCCCCGCGGGGGCCGCACGCACCGGGTTGGCAGCGGACCCACACCGACGGCGGTGTCCACGTGTCCGGACGATCAGGTCGGGCATACGCGAGAGCGGGACGGCGGGAACAGACCCCGCGCACCCGGGCGGCCCGCACTCGGAGCCGCTCCCTCCATCGAACACGGCAGCGTCAACGGTCGGGGTGAGGCGTCAGTGAATACGACGGGAGCGGCCGCGAGGGGCCCTCTGGGCACCACTGGGAGCCCTCTGGGCGAGAGGGCGCCGGTCACGGGCCAGCGCCGCAGACTCGCCCTGCGCGGTGTCCGCGGTGCGGTCGCCAAGGGCCGGGACTTCACCCGCCAGACCCTGCGGGACTGGGGCTGGGACGGCCGGGAAAGCGCCGAGGACGCCCTGCTCGTCGTGTCCGAGCTGGTGACCAACGCAGCCCTGCACGCGCACGGCTGCCACGAGCTCGTACTGACCGCCGGGGAGGCCCTGCACATCGACGTGGTCGACGGCGCGACGGCGGCGCCGCACCCCCGGGCCGTACGCCGGCCCGGCGTCCCCGGCGGGCACGGCCTGCACATCGTGCAGCGGCTCTCCGACCGGTGGGGCTCCTACCCCCAGGGCTCCGGCAAGGTCGTCTGGGCGGAGATCGAGTCCTCCCGGCTGGTCGCGGGCAACCGGGACCCGCAGGCTCCGCCTACCGGTCGCTGAGCCGCTCAGGCCGCCCCGCCCGTTCGGCGTTGAACCGGGCCCCGGTGAGCAGGGCCAGGTTGGCGAACCAGAGCCAGACCACGAAGACCACCACGCCGGCCAGTGACCCGTAGAGACGGCCGTAGGTGTCCAGCTCCGTGTACAGCGTGAAGAGCCCCGAGGCGGCCAGCCAGAGCACGGCGGCCAGCACCCCGCCGGGTAGGCCGCGGCGGGTGCCCCGGGTCTGGGACGGGCCGGTACGGAAGAGGACCAGCACCAGGAGGGTGACGACCACCAGCAGCACGGGCCAGCGCAGCAGCGCGATCCCCTCCGGGCCGACCCCGCCGGTTGCCCGGGCGACCCGCCGGGCCAGTGGGCCGGACACGACCAGCCCCAGGGCTCCGGCGACGAGGAGGACCAGCAGCATCACGGCGTTGACGACCAGGGTGTGCGCCGCACGGAGCGGAGGCCGGGTGTCGGGCACTCCGTGCATGGTGTGCAGGGAGCGTCGGAACACCGCCAGATAACTGCACGCCGACCACAGGGCGCTCAGCACACCGCTGATCAGCAGGGCCCATACCGGCGAGTGTTCAGCCACGAGGCCGTCGAGCGCGTCGCGCAGTACCTGCGCCGACTGCGGAGGCGCGTAGGAGGTGAGACCGGTGATCAGCCGGACCCTGGTCGCCGTGCCGAGCAGTCCGACCACGGAGACCGCGATGACGAGTGCGGGAAGCAGGGCCAGTAGGGCGTAGTAGGTGAGGGCGGCCGCCTGGTCGGCGAGGTTGTCGGTCCAGACGTGAACGGCCGTACGCCGCAGCTCGGTGCGGGTGCGCGCCACGCGGGCGAGCGCCACGCGGGCCACGGTGCGGGGACGGCCTGGGCGCGATGTGGCGCGGGGGATGTCGGTCATGCCGTGCACGTGCCCGACGGTACCGCCCGCATGCGCCCGCGGTGCCCCGCGTACGAACGCGGGCGGTGACGGACCGTCAACATCGCGCGCGTGCGGGACCTCCGGCGGGGTAGACGCAGCCGCATGAGATGGAGAAACGCGCCGCGGCGCGAGGCGGGACCAGAAGAACGTGCCGTACCGGTCGAACCGGTCGAACCGGCCGCACCCGACGTCTGGAAGCCACACCGTCCGGTGCACCCGGCCGTCCGGGCACTGGCCATGGCGGCTGCCCTGATCGGGACCCTCCTGTTCGGCACGGTCCTGGCGCGGCTGACGCTGGAACCGTCCGCCGCCTCGGTGGCCCTCGTGCACAGCAACATCCGCCCCGGCCACTCGATCAACGCCTACCTGGAACGGGCATCGACGCTGGAGGCGGCGCGTCAGCTCGGCGGGAACCTGCTCCTGGGCCTGCCGTTCGGAGTGCTCCTGCCCGTCCTGCTGCCCCCGGCGCGGGGACTGCTGCGGGTCGCCGCCGTGACGGTCTGCCTGATGACCCTGGTGGAACTCGTCCAGGGTGCCCTCGTCACGGGCCGCGTCTTCGACATCGACGACGTCATCCTGAACACGGCCGGAGCGCTGCTGGGGTACCTGTTGCTCGGCCGCCGGCTGGGGCGGGCCGTGCATCCGCGGCGCAGGCACTGGTGGCACCGCTGGACGTCCCACCGCCCGCCTGCGCACCGGGCGGCGGAGGGCGGTGACGCCTGACTCCTGAGCCCCCACCCGCTACTCGTGCGTACTGCACACCCCGTCGATGACAGCCGTGACTGTCGCCGCGTCCGCGGCGCGTGACACGGTCGTTACTGCCACCGACCGAGGGAGCAGGTGTGAACAAGGGATACGCGGCTTTCTGCGACGCCGACCGCTGGTTCTACGACGCGCCGTACCGGCGGGCCGGTGAGAGCTATCCCGCCGCCCTCGCCCCCGTCCCGCCGGGCTGGCGTTCGCACCGGAGCGGCGACTGGCTCGCCCTGCGCCCCGTCGGTGCCGAACTGCCCTCCCAGGGCTGGAAGATCCACGTCTCGGCCACGCTCGACAACGCGGAGTCGCTGCTGGCGACGGTGTACGAGTACTGCGTGGCCCGGCACATCGCCTTCAAGTTCGTCCCGAGCCGCTACCTGCTGCACCTGCGCAACGCCAAGTACGCGGACCGCGCCGCCAGCGGCAAGTTCATCACCGTGTACCCGGCCGACGAGCGGCAGTGCGAGCGGATCGCCCGGGACCTCGACACCGCGCTCGCGGGGGCGGCCGGCCCGTACATCCTCAGCGATCTGCGCTGGGCCGCCGGGCCGGTCCACCTGCGCTACGGCAGCTTCACCCTGCGGCACTGCTACGACGAGCACGGTGAACTGGTGCCGGCGATCGAGGCCCCCGACGGGAGTCTCGTACCGGACCCCCGCGGGCCGGTCTTCCAGCCGCCCGGCTGGCTCAAGCTGCCCGGTTTCCTCGCGCCGCACCTCGCGGCACGCTCCGCGCTGACCCTGACCGGCGTCCCCTACACGGTGGAGCGTGCGCTGCACTTCTCCAACGGCGGCGGCGTGTACGTCGGCAAGGACACCCGCACCGGAGAGTCCGTGGTCCTCAAGGAGGCCCGGCCGTACGCGGGCCTCGCCGCCGACGGGGCCGACGCCGTGGCCCGGCTGCACCGCGAACGGGCCGCGCTGGAACGGCTGGCGGGTCTGGACTGCGTACCGGCGGTGCGCGGCACCTTCACGGTCGGCGACCACCACTTCCTGGTGCTGGAACACCTCGCGGGCAAACCGCTCAACACCTACTTCGCCCGCCGCCATCCGCTGATCGAGGCGGATCCCGACCCGGCGGAGCTCGCTTCCTACACCGAGTGGGCCCTCACCGTCCACCGGAAGGTCACGGCGGCCGTCGACGCCGTGCACGCCCGCGGCGTGGTCTTCAACGACCTCCACCTCTTCAACATCATGGTCGCGGAGGACGAGGCGGGCGAACCCACCGTCTCCCTGCTGGACTTCGAAGCCGCCGCACACGTCGACGAGGGGCTGCGCCAGACCGTGGCCAACCCGGCCTTCGTGGCCCCGGCCGGTCGGCTCGGGTTCTCCGTGGACCGCTACGCCCTCGCCTGCCTGCGGCTCGCCCTGTTCCTTCCGCTGACCAGCCTGCTCGTCCTGGACCGGGGCAAGGCGGCGCACCTGGCCGCCGTCGCCGCCGAACAGTTCCCCGTACCGCGCCGGTTCCTCGAAGAGGCCGTCGAGGAGATCATGTCCGGCGCCCCGCGGGCCGCACCGGGCGGCAGGCCCGCCGCGCCGTACCTGCCCGTCGAGCCGGGGGACTGGCCGGCGGCCCGGACCTCGATGACGGCGGCGCTGCGCGCGAGCGCCACCCCGGACCGCGAGGACCGCCTGGTCCCGGGAGACGTCGCGCAGTTCGCGGCCGCCGGGGGCGGAGTCGGCTTCGGCAACGGGGTCGCCGGAGTGCTGTACGCACTCGCCGAGACCGGCACCGAACCCTGGCCCGAGGCCGAGCAGTGGCTGCTCGACCGGACCGCGGAACCGGCCTCCGGCACTCCGCTCGGCTTCTACGACGGCCTGGCCGGCACGGCCTGGACCCTGCACCGGCTCGGACACCACGACCGTGCCCTCGCCCTCGCGGACCGGCTGCTGCACCAGCCCTGGGACAGCGCGGGCCCCGACCTGCACGGCGGACTCGCCGGTATCGGCCTGGCCCTGGACGCCCTCGGCGCCGCGAGCGGAGAGGGCGCGCTGCACGCCGCGGCCCTGCGCTGCGCCGAACTGGTCGCCCGGCCGCGGCAGCGGCCCGGCCGTGCGGGACTCCTGTACGGGAACTCCGGCCCCGCCCTGCTGCTCGTGCGGATGTACGAGCGCACCGGCGACAAGGAACTCCTCGTCCAAGCAGGCCAGGCGCTCCACCTCGACCTCGACCGCTGCGTCACCAGTGCGTTCGGCACCCTCCAGGTGAACGAGGGCTGGCGCACGATGCCGTACCTCGGCGAAGGCAGCGTCGGCATCGGCATGGTGCTCGACGACTGGCTGGAGCACGGCCCCGACGAGCGCTTCGAACAGGCCCGGCGCGAGATCGTACGAGCGGCGCAGGCGACCTTCTACGCCCAGCCCGGGCTGATGCGCGGCGCCGCCGGGATGATCCTCCACCTGGCCCGGACCACCACTCCGGGCCCGGGCACCGGCCCCGGGGCCATCGCCCGCCAGATCGACGCACTGGCCCGGCACGCGGTGCCGTACCAGGGGCATCTGGCCTTCCCCGGCGAGCAGATGATGCGGCTGTCCATGGACCTCTCCACGGGCACGGCCGGCGCTCTCCTCGCCCTCGGCAGCGCCGCGCCCGGCGGGCGCGCACACCTGCCGTTCCTTCCGCCGCTGCGCGAACGCGCGGCGGCCCCAGAGCCGGCCCCGTCCGGGGTCGTGACCCATGGCACCACTCGACGGAAGAAGAGGGATACGACATGACACTTCTCGACCTGCAGTCGATGGAGACCCCGAAGGAAGAGACCACCGAGCTGCACGGCGGCGGCGGTGGCGGCGGCAGCCGGGCCAGCCTGCTGCTCTGCGGCGACAGCAGCCTGAGCGTCACGACCTGTCACTGACCCAGGTCACCCCGGGCCCGGGCGGTTCACCGCCCGGGCCCGCACCACACCACGGGAGGCATCCGCCGATGAGCCCACCGGACGCGGCGGCCGACACCGGGGCCGGGGACGGGACCGACACGGCGTCGGCACCAGCCGGGGAGGACAGCGCCGACCGGGCGCTCGTGGCAGTGGCCCGGCACAGCGGCGGGCGCACCGTCGCCGTCCTCGGATGCGCGGTGGCGGCCGCCGCGGCGGCCCTCGCCGAGCCCGCGGTCCTCGGCCGCACCCTCGACCTGCTGCTCCGCCGCGACCCGTCGGGAACCGCCTGGACGCTGCTGTGCGCCGCGGTCATCATGGCGGAGGTGGTGCTCGACGCCGCCGCCGCGCGGCTGACCGGCGAGGTGGACGGCCGCTCCACCGCACGGCTGCGCAGGCTCGGGCTCGCCCAGCTGCTGCGGACGGCCCCGCACCACGCGGCCCGCCATGCGCCGGGGGACACCGCGGCGCGGCTGACCGCGCACGCCACCGAGGCGGGGAAGGTCCCCGCCGCCGCCGCGCACGCCGTCGCCGCACTGCTGCCACCGCTCGGCGCGGTGGCCGCGCTCCTCCTCATCGACCTGTGGACGGCCCTCGCCTTCCTCGCGGGCGTTCCGCTGCTGCTGTTCCTGCTGAGGGCCTTCACCCGGTCCACCCTCACCAGCGTCGCCCGCTACCAGCAGGTGCAGCTCGCCACCGCCGGCCGCCTCGTCGAGGCACTGGCCGGGGCGCGGACGATCGCCGCGGCCGGCACCGCGGACCGTGAGCGCGCCAGGATCCTCGCGCAGTTGCCGGAACTCGACACCGAGGGACGGCGCATGTGGCAGGTCTACGGCGGCACGACGGCCCGGACCGCGGCCCTGATGCCGATGCTCCTGTACGCGGTCCTCGCGGTCGGCGGCATCCGCCTGTCGGCCGGGGCCATCGGGGTCGGCGAGCTCCTCGCCGCCATGCGGTACGCGGGCCTCGCGGCCGGGGTCGGCGCCGTGACCGGCGGGCTCGCCGCCGTGGTCCGCGGCCGGGCCGCCGCCCGACGGACCACCGCCCTGCTGGCCCTGCCCGCGTTCCAGTACGGCCGGGCGGAGCTGCCGGACGGCGGCCCGGGCACCCTGGAACTGCGCGGGGTCCGCGTCGTGCGCGGCGGATCCACGGTGCTGCGAGACATCAGCCTGGTCGTACCCGGAGGCGCCACGGTGGCGGTGGTGGGCCGCTCCGGCGCCGGTAAGACCCTGTTCGCCGCCGTGGCCGGCCGGCTCACCGACCCCGACGCGGGCCAGGTGCTGCTGGACGGCGTACCCCTGCGGGAGCTGGGCGCCGGGACGCTGCGCCGCGAGGTCGGGTACGCCTTCGACCGGCCGGTGCTGCTCGGGGAGACGGTCGGCGACGCGATCGGGTTCGGCGCCGGTCCGGACCCCGGCCCGGCCGCGGTCCGCGCGGCGGCCCGTGCCGCGCGCGCGGACCCCTTCGTACGGCGCCTGCCGCACGGCTACGGCACGCGCCTCGCCGCCGCCCCGATGTCCGGGGGCGAGGTGCAGCGCCTCGGACTGGCCCGGGCGTTCTGCCACGCGGGCCGGCTCCTCGTACTGGACGACGCCACCTCCAGCCTCGACACCGTCACGGCCCGCGAGGTCGAGCGGGCGCTCGCCCGTGAAGTCCGGCCCGGCACCCGGATCGTCATCGCCCACCGTCTCTCGTCCGCCGTACGCGCCGATCTCGTCGTCTGGCTCGAGGACGGACGGGTACGGGCCACCGGTACCCACGGCGAACTGTGGCGGCAGGAACCCGGCTACCGGGCGGTGTTCGCCGCCCCGGAGACGGACGACCGCCGGACACCGGCAGCCGGGAACCAGGAGGTCGCACCATGACCGAAGGGCAGACCTGGCGCCGGGTGGCCCCCGAGGGCCGGCGGTTCCTGCGGGGCCGCGGGGGCGCCGTGGGACGGCTGGCGGCCTGGTCGCTCCTGGAGTCCGCGCACACCTTTCTCGGGGGCTACGGCGTGGCCCGCGCCCTCGACGACGGCTTCCTCGCCGGCCGCACCGGCACCGGTCTCGCCTGGCTTGCCGCGGCCGGAGCCGGCGCGCTGCTCGGCGGGTTCGCACTGCGCGGGGTCTTCGCGGGGCTCGCGGACCTCGTGGAGCCGCTGCGCGACGGCCTGGTCCGGCGGGCGGTGCGGCAGGCGCTGGACCGCGCGGTCGCCGACCCCGCGCGCACTCCCGACACGGGCGCGGTGTCCCGGCTGACCCAGCAGACGGAGATGGCGCGGGACTCCTTCGCGGGACTGGTCCTCACCGCGCGCTCGTTCGTGTTCACCGCCGTGGGTGCCTTCCTGGGCATGGCGGCCCTGGACCCGGTGCTGCTGCTGATCGTGCTGCCACCCCTGCTGCTCGGCGCGGCCGGCTTCCTGGCCACGCTCCGTCCCATGGCGTCCGTGCAGCGCCGGTCCCTCGACACCGACGAGGCACTGGCGGACCGGGTGGGCGCGCTGGGGGAGGAGCTGCGCGACATCGCGGCCTGCGGTGGCCAGGCGGCGGCGGAAGCGCGGCTGGAGCCGCTGATCGCCGCCCAGGAGCGGCTGGCACGCACGCTCGGGCACTGGGCCGCCCTGCGCACCCTGGCCCTGGGCGCGGCGGGCCGGCTGCCGGTGGTCGCCCTCCTCGCGGCGACGCCGTGGCTGCTGGGGCGCGGGGTCACCGCCGGAACCCTGGCCGGAGGCCTGACGTACGTGGTGCAGGCACTGCTGCCCGCCCTCAACACCCTTATGACAGCGCTCGGTTCGGCCGGAACCCGGCTGCTGGTGGTTCTGGAACGCTTCTGCGAGCCGCTGCCCGTGGAACCCGTGGATTCCGTGGCTCCCGTGGAACCTGTGGCTCCCGGGCCTACGGTGGCCCTGCTGGGCCCGGTGGTCGGCCGCACGTCGAAGCCGGCGAGGTCCACCCCGGCGGCCCCGCGGACCGCCGCCGCGGCCGAGCTCCGGGGCGTCACCTTCGCCTACGGACCCGGCGCGGCTCCCGTGCTCGACGCCCTCGACCTGGTGGTGCGGCCGGGGGAGCACCTCGCCGTGGTCGGGCCGAGCGGCATCGGCAAGTCCACCCTCACGGCACTGCTGGCCGGGATGCTGTCCCCCGGCACGGGGACAGTACGCGTCGCGGGCGAGGCCGCCCGCCGGGACCGGGCCGCGACGGGACCGGACCCGCGGCGGACCCTGCTCCCGCAACAGGCCTACGTGTTCACCGGCACCGTACGGGAGAACCTGACCCACCTGGCCGCGGGACCCGGCGGCCAGGTGCCCGGCGACGCCCGACTGCGGCGCGCCGTCCTCGCCCTGGGTCTGGAGGACCTGATCGGACGCCTGGGCGGCCTGGACGCAGAGGTGTCCCCCGGATTGCTGTCCCGGGGGGAGGGCCAGCACCTCGCACTCGCCGCCGCCTACCTCTCCCCGGCTCCGCTGCTGCTGCTCGACGAGGCCACCTGTCACCTGGACCCCCGCACGGAGGAACGCGCCGAGCGGGCCCTCGCGGACCGTCCCGGCACCCTCGTCGTCGTGGCCCACCGCGTCTCCTCCGCGGCCCGAGCCGACCGGGTCCTCGTCCTCGACGGCACCCGTGCCGTGTGCGCCACGCACGCGGAACTCCCGGCGCTCTCACCCCTGTACCGCGATCTGGTGGGGAACTGGAACCGGGGCCCGGACGAATGACCCGGCCGGACGATCCTCCGAACGATCCGGCCGAATCAGACCCAGCCCGCCCCCTGGGATATCCGGATCGCGTCGATGAGGTTGCGCGCTCCGGTCTTGCGGGTCACCGCGGCGATGTAGTTGCGCACCGTCCCGCTCGCCAGGTGCAGGGTGCGGGCGATCTCCGCGATCGAATCGCCCTCCGCGGCCCGGGCCAGCACGCTGAGCTCGCGCGGGCTCAGGGGCAGGGGGTCGGCCTCCATGTAGGCGGAAGCCAGCGAGGCGTCGATGAACCGTTCCCCCGCGGCGAGCTTGCGGACCGCCCTGACCAGCCGCCCGGGCGAGCCGTCCTTGTCGACGTAGCCGCGGGCCCCGGTCCGGAAGGCGCGCTGCAGCGCACCGGGCGCGCCGGCCGACGCCAGCACGAGTACGGCGGACGGGGACGCGAGGACCTCGTGGTCCGTACGTCCCCCGTCGGCCAGGACCGCCGTCGTCCCCGGACAGTCGAGGTCGACGACCGTCACGTCCGGCTGTAAGGACTCCGTCTGGCGCTTCGCGGTCCGCCAGCCCGCGGACGTGACCTCGAAGGGCCCCTCCGATCTCAGCAGTGCGGCCAGTGCGGACCTGACCAGGTTGACGCTGTGCAGGACGAGGACCTTCGTCATCGTGCTCCCCTAGGTAGACGAACCGAGCACCACGCGGCTGCCCCCGTCCGGGGATGCTGGAACGTCACTTCGGGGGGCGTGCAGGGGCGCACGGGCAAGTTGGCCGAGACACCCCGGATTTCGTGCCTCCCTTAGGCGGGTAACTCCCTTGAAGAGTGACGCGGGATCAGACCTCGCGCCACCGGGCCATCGCCCAGGAGAACAGTCCGAAGAGCACCAGCCCCACGGCGACCGCCACCAGCAGCCACGGACCCGCCCCAGTGGTGGTGAACGACCGCAGGGTGTCGTCCATCCCCTTCGCCCGCGTGGGGTCGTAGCGCAGCGCCGCGTACACGACGAACCCGCCGGCCGCGGTGGCCACCGCCCCCCGGGCCAGGCCGCCGCTCACCCCGAGGAAGTCGACGGCCTTGCGCCACCGGGCCGAAACCCCTCCCATGGCGAGGTGCTTGCGGAAGGTGCGCCGCGCGGCCTGCACCGCGATCACCACGCCCGCGACGGCTATCCCCAGCCCGGCGGCGCCCACCAGCCACTGGCCGGCGGGCAGTTCGAGGGCCTTGGCCGTCGCGTCGCGCGACTGTTCGTCCCCGGAACGCCCGCCGCCCGCCGGGAACGTGAGCACGGAGAAGGCCACCACGGCGTAGAACACGGTCCGGCCCGCCGAGGACAGCCGTTTCACGGGCTTGCCGCCCTCCGGCCCGGCCGCCCCGAACAGCGCCTCCGACAGACGCCACAGCGCCATGCCCACGATCCCGATGCCCACGGCCCAGACGAGGACACCGCCGAAGGGCTTGCCCGAGAGCTCCTGGAGGGCGCCCTGCCGGTCGGCCTCCTCGCCGCCGTCACCGAAGGCGACCTGTACGGCCAGGATCCCGATCAGTACGTACAGCACCCCGCGCGCCACCAGCCCGCAGCGTGCCGTGACCTTCCGGCCCCGGCCGCCCCGGGAGGCCGTACGGGCCCCCCGGGACGCGGCGCGGACGCCGCTCGCGGCCCCGATTCCCATCGCGGTCAGATCTCGCCGCGCCAGGAGCCGGTCGCGACCCCGCGCTCCTCGATGAACAGCTTGAACCGCTTCAGATCACCCGCGACCTGGCGCTTGACGAAGCCGAGCTTGTCGGCGGCCGACTCGGCCAGACCGTCGGGCACCCAGTTCATGTGCAGGACGACCTTGGTGGTGGTCGCGTCGATCGGCTGGAAGGTGACCAGCCCGGCCTGGCGGGTCTCCCCGTCGACGGTCATCCACGCGACGCGCCGGTCCGGGAGCTGCTCGGTGATCTGCGCGTCGAACTCGCGCTGCACACCGTTCACGTTCGTCACCCAGTGGGTGAGCGTGTCCGTGCGCTGGACGATGCGTTCGACCCCCTCCATGAAGGCGGGGAAGTCCTCGAACTGCGTCCACTGGTTGTAGGCCGTGCGTACGGGGACGTTGACCTCGACATACTCCTCGACGTGCGACATGCGCACCCCTTCCGTGTGGTCGGCAGCCCGCACCCCGAGGTGCGGGTCGTCCGTCAGGACGTCTGGAGGCGCGGCTACCCGGACTCGGTGGGCCCATGCGCGGACCCGGGAGCGGACCCGGGCGCCCCGGAGTCCGGCGGGCCGGCCGGCGACGCCGCTCACGCCCCTTGTGTCAGCCCCTTCCCTCCGGGGCAGGCGCGTGAAGGTCCATGCCGCCTACACCCGTTGGGGAGACATGAACAGCGTCCTTCTCCTGCCGATCGTCCTGGGGGGCTCGGTCCTGCTGACCGTCGCGGCCGGCTGGGCCGGTGACCTGCTGCTGCGCAGGGCCGACGCCCGCCACCCCGAAACACCTCTGTGGAACCTGCTCCGGCGGTGCCGGCCTCCCGTGCGCATCGTCCTGTTCGCCGCGCTGCTCAGGGCCGGCCACCGGCACGTCGAGTGGGCCCCGGTGCACGACAACGCGGCCGCCGTCGGCCGGATCCTCGCGCTCGTCCTGATCGGTGCGGGGGCCTGGCTGATCGTGGCGGTGGCCGCCGCTGTCGTCGAGTCGGGGTACGCCCGCTACGCCACCGGTACCCGCGACCCGGCCCGGGTGCGCCGGGTCCGCACCCAGGTGACGCTGATCACCAGGGTGGTGACGGTACTCGTGGCGGTCGTCGCGGCCGCCGCGATGCTCCTCACCTTCCCGAGCTTCCGCGCGCTCGGCACCTCCCTGCTCGCCTCCGCCGGGATCATCGGCATCGTGGCCGGCATCGCCGCCCAGTCCACCCTCGGAAACCTCTTCGCCGGCTTCCAGATCGCCTTCGGTGACATGGTGCGCATAGGCGACACCGTCGTGGTCGCGGGCGAGTGGGGGGTGGTGGAGGACATCACCCTCACCTTCCTCGCCGTGCGCACCTGGGACGAACGCCGGATCACCATGCCCGTCTCGTACTTCACGACCCGGCCCTTCGAGAACTGGTCCCGCGGCGGCGTCCAGATGACCGGAACGGTCTTCTTCCACTGCGACCACGCCGCGCCCGTCGACCTCATGCGGGACAAGGTCCGCGAGATCCTGGACAACTGCCGGGAGTGGGACGGCCGCGGCTGGGACCTGGCGGTCACGGAGACGACGCCCTCCACCATCGTGGTGCGGGCCATCGTCACCGCCAAGGACGCCGACGAGCTGTGGACGGTGCGCTGCGCGGTCCGCGAGCGGCTCATCGCCTGGCTCGCGGAGAAGCACCCGGACGCCCTGCCGCGCGTCCTGCTGGACCAGGCGCCGGGAGCGGAAGGCACTCCGTCCGGTCCCGGTCGCTGACCCGACTCCCCGACGGGCCGGGCCCGTACGGTGTGCGTACGGGCGAAGGCACGGGGCACACGCGGGCCATGACCGTACTCAAGACAAGTGTCCTCGTCCTGGACTGCGCCGAGCCCGAGTCACTGGCCCGCTTCTACGCCGAGCTGCTCGGAGCCGCGGCCGGTCCGGCGCCCGGTGACGGGGAGTTGTTCCTCGTCACCGGCGGATCCGGCGTGGTCCTCGGGCTCCGCCGCGATCCGAACCACGTGCCGCCGAGCTGGCCGGCGCCGGGGGACTCCCAGCAGGCCCATCTGCGGATCCTGGTGGGGGCGGACTCCTTCGACGAGGCCGAGCGGGAAGCCGTGGCCCTCGGGGCGCGCCCGCTGTCGGCCGAGGAGGACGGCAGCCGGCTCGACAACCGTACGACGCTGCGCACGTTCAGCGATCCGGCCGGGTACGCGTTCGTCCTCGCGGCGGTCCCCGAGGACCCCGCCGCACGAGGCGCCGGCGGCTGACGCGGCGGCGTTGCCCATGGCGCCGGGCACAACCGGCGCCAGGCCCTACTGGTGCCGGGCGAGGGTGTGCACGAGCACGATCAGCGCGAAGGCGATGACGAGCAGGTGCACCCACGCGGGGCCGATCGCCGGGGCCAGGGACAGGGAGGTGAGCTGAGGGGAGGTCATATCGCGCTCCTGCCCCCGGCGGCCGATTTGACGCTCCCGGGCCCGGGCCGCGCCGGAACCGGTCAGTGGCCGGTGGGCCTGCCGGACACCAGCCGGTCGGCTTCGATCTCCGCCCAGACGGCCTTCCCGTGCTCGTGGGCGCGCGAACCCCATCGATCGGACAGGCGTTCGACGATGTACAGGCCGTGACCGCCCGGTACCCCGCGCTGCGGGGCCGGGTTGCGCCTGGGCAGCGTCGTCGTGCCGTCGTACACCTCGATGCGCAGGGCTTCGCCGGCCGTGAGTACGAGCTCGTGACAACCGTTCGCGTGCAGGGACGCGTTGGTCAGCAGCTCGGACACGAGGAGCAGGGTGTCCTCGGCGGTCTCGGTCCCGTCCCATCCCCAGTCCCGCAGGGCCTCGCGCGTGAAGTCGCGGCCCTTGGCCACGGCGCCGCGGACACCCGTCAGGGCGAGCCTGCGCCGCTGTCCTCCGGCGGGAAGGCCGGCGCTCACCGGACCACCCGTCTCAGGTCCGATGGGTCCGATGGTCTCCACCGAGGTCTCTCACCCCCACATTGACACGGTTCTCTGCTCGCGGGCCCTGTCCGGCCATCTCATGGTCGATGTCCCGACCGGCCCCGTACGCCCCCCGGCGCCCCGGGGACACTCGGGCCCGCCCGGACAGTCTAGGTGACCGCCGCTCTCAGGGCGTTGCCATGTGGAGCCGCAGGGTGAAGCCGCTTTCGGTGGCGCGGACCTCCACCAGGTCGCAGAGCTGGTGGATCATCCACAGGCCGCGACCTCCGTCGGACGATGCCAGGGAGGGCCGGCGGCGCCCGGCCAGCGGGTCGGCCAATCGGCCGTCGTCGCGGATCTCCGCGACGACTTCCGGCCGGGACCCGCCCGTGGTCCACAGCCGCAGGGTGCCCTTCCCGCCTCCGTGGGAGAGGGAGTTGGCCGCCGCCTCGCTGACGGCCAGGACGAGGTCGCCGCGCCGCGCCGGGGTCAGGGCCGTTCCGCGCGCCCACCCCTCGGCGTACGCACGGACCTCGGCCAGCCCTCCGTAGGAGTAGTCGAGCTGCGGTACGTCGCCGACGGGCTCGGGCAAGGGGCGGTCGCAGTCCGCGGAGACCTCCGACGCACCGCTGTAGCCCGGGCTCGGCAGGTCGTGGCCGTCCTCGATGAGTGTGGGGTGCGTGCGCCGGGCGTCGGCCAGTACCTCCGGTGCCAGCCCCTGTACGTCGTACGGGCACAGGATGGTCGCCGGCCGGCCGGCGAAGGCCGTGTTGATGAGGGCCTCGTGCCGGGTGGCCTCCAGTACTTCGGCGGGGGAGCGGCCGGGCCAGATCGGCTCTCCGACGATCCGGGCGGGCCGGCCCGCGTGCAGGTCGGCGAAGTCCTGCAGGGCGGCCAGGATGCGGCCGGGGTTGCGGCCCAGTCCGGTCATGTCCGTCCAGGTGACCTCCGCCGCGTTCCCGCCGAGGCTCTCGCGCAGGGCGTCCAGGTGCGCGCCGGGCACGGCGACGAGCACCGGTTCGCCGGCCGTCAAGGCGCCGCGTACGAAACCGCCCACCCCGGTCACGTACTCGGGGAGGTCCTGGTAGAAGAGGGCGGGATGGACGAAGGCCCCGGGCCCGGCGGGCGCAGGAACTGTGATCATGCTGCGACCTCCAGCGCGGCGCATTCGTCCGGGAACATCTCCACGACCTTGCGCAGTGAGTATGGCGGATCGTGGAGCAGCAGGCGTCGCCCCTGCCCGTTGAGTGCGGCCGACGCCCTCACGAGGGCGGCGACCGCGGCCGGATCGAGGAAGAGGATGGCGGAGAGATCGAGGTGGACGACTGGACCGGAGATCTCCGTTACGACGCCCAGCGCGACGGACAGCGCATGCCGCGTGTCGAGGTCGCAGCTGCCGCTCAGGCGCGCGCCGGTTCGGTCCTGCAACGGCCGGACGGTTAGCGGCGTCGCCATGCCCGTCTCCTCTCCGTTCGTCTCGTCGAGTTCGTCCCTTCCCAAAGCGTCCCGGCGTCTATGCCGTGAGCATGCCGGCGCGTAGCCGGGCCAGGATGCGGGACAGGATGCGCGAGACCTGCATCTGGGAGATGCCCAGCTCGGCGCCGATCTCGGCCTGGGTCTTCTCCTGGCCGAAGCGCATCCGCAGGATGCACCGGTCGCGGTCGTCCAGCTGCTCCAGCAGGGGCGCGAGGGTGTGACACTCCTCGAAGAGTTCCATGGCCGGATCGACGTCGCCGAGGCGCTCGGCGAGCGGCCGGGTGCTCCGGTTCGTCGGGGCCTGCGCTTCGTTGTCCGCACCGCCGGTGTCGAGGGAGCCGCTCGTGTAGCCGTTCGCGGCCACCAGCCCGTCGATGACCTCTTCCTCGGACAGCTCCAGGTGGCCGGCAACCTCCTTGACGGTCGGTGCCCTGCCCAGGACGTCGGTCAGGGCGTCCTGGGCCTTGGCGAGCTCCGTGCGCAGCTCCTGCAGGCGGCGCGGGACGTGCACGGCCCAGGTCGTGTCACGGAAATGCCGCTTGATCTCCCCGATGATGTAGGGGAGGGCGAGGGTCGAGAACTCGACCTCGCGCTCGAGGTCGTAGCGGTCGATGGCCTTGATGAGGCCGATCGTGCCCACCTGGATGATGTCGTCCATGTCGAGACCGCCGCCGAGCACGCGGGTCCGGAACCGTCGCGCGGCGAACTGCACGAGCGAGAGGTTCATCTCGATCAATGTGTTGCGGGTGTACTGGTACTCGCGAGTCCCCTCCTCCAGAAGCTGCATCCTTCGGAAGAAGTCCCGCGACAACTCGCGTGCGTCGACGGGCGCCAGCTCACGGGGATTCTCCACCCGGAGCGGCTCCAGGTCCCGCGTCGGCGCCGCCGGGGTGGTTCGTCGGTCACAAGCGGGGACGTGCGCGTCTGTTGCACGAACGGTTCCTACGACGGTGGCCGAGCGGGGCATGGCGGCCGCTCCCTCCCAATTGACTGGCGGCTGTCCGGCACGCTTCTGCCCCGGCCTCGTGGTTCTAAGCACCCGCCGGGCTCCCTCGTGGGGATTCGGGCCGCCGGCCGGGCGGAGGCAAGCGGTGGGCTGACCGTTCTCAGTCTTGTGGGCGAAGGCGGCTACCGGTGGGCTTAGCCTGACGGGGGGACGCTCGAGGCTTCGGGCACGGCCTGGTCACAGGGAGATGGGGCAGGGATGGTCAAGCCGGCGGTGGCATCGACGCATGCGAAGAATTCGGGGGCGGTGGGGGAGCCGGAGCTCCGCCAGCTCCTTGCCGGACTGACGGCCGTACGGGACGGCGACTTCGGGACCCGTCTGCCTGACGAGGCCGACGGGCTGCTGGGGGAGATCGCGACCGTCTTCAACGGGATGGTCGACCAACTGTCCCTGTTCACTTCCGAAGTGACCCGCGTTGCCCGCGAGGTCGGTACCGAGGGCACCCTGGGCGGCCAGGCCGTCGTTCCAGGTGTCTCCGGAACGTGGGCCGACCTGACGGACTCCGTCAACGCCATGGCCGGCAACCTCACCACGCAGGTACGGGACATCGCCCAGGTGGCCACCGCCGTGGCGCGCGGCGACCTCTCGCAGAAGATCGACGTGGCGGCCCGTGGCGAGATCCTGGAGCTGAAGGACACCGTCAACACGATGGTCGACCAGCTCTCCTCCTTCGCGGACGAGGTCACCCGCGTGGCCCGCGAGGTCGGCAGCGAGGGCCGGCTCGGCGGGCAGGCGGAGGTGCCGGGAGTGGCCGGCGTATGGCGCGACTTGACCGACTCGGTGAATTTCATGGCCGGCAATCTGACCGACCAGGTCCGCAACATCGCCCAGGTGACGACGGCCGTCGCCAAGGGCGACCTGTCGCAGAAGATCGCTGTCGATGCCCGCGGCGAGATCCTGGAACTGAAGAACACCATCAACACGATGGTCGACCAGCTCTCCGCGTTCGCCGACGAGGTCACCCGCATGGCCCGCGAGGTGGGCACCGATGGCCGGCTCGGCGGCCAGGCGGACGTGAAGGGCGTGTCCGGTACCTGGCGCGACCTGACCGACTCGGTGAACTTCATGGCCGGCAACCTCACCGCTCAGGTCCGGTCGATCGCCGAGGTCGCCACAGCGGTGGCCCAGGGCGACCTCTCGCAGAAAATCCGGGTCGACGCCCGCGGCGAGATCCTGGAGCTGAAGACGACCATCAATACGATGGTCGACCAGCTCTCGGCCTTCGCGGACGAGGTCACCAGGGTCGCCCGCGAGGTGGGCACCGATGGCCGGCTCGGCGGCCAGGCGGACGTGAAGGGCGTGTCCGGTACCTGGCGCGACCTGACCGACTCGGTGAACTTCATGGCGGACAATCTGACCGCTCAGGTGCGTTCGATCGCGGAGGTCACCACGGCTGTGGCGCAGGGTGATCTGACGCAGAAGATCCGGGTGGATGCGCGGGGGGAGATCCTGGAGTTGAAGGAGACCATCAATACGATGGTCGACCAGCTCTCCGCGTTCGCCGACGAGGTGACCCGGGTGGCCCGGGAGGTCGGTACCGAGGGCAACCTGGGTGGTCAGGCGACGGTCCGGGGGGTTTCCGGCACGTGGAAGGACCTCACCGACAATGTCAACGTCATGGCGTCCAATCTGACCGGTCAGGTGCGTTCCATCGCCCAGGTGGCCACCGCCGTCGCTCGTGGTGACCTCTCGCAGAAGATCGTGGTGGAGGCGAAGGGCGAGGTCGCCGCGTTGGCCGGGGTCATCAACACGATGGTCGACACGTTGTCCGCGTTCGCCGACGAGGTGACGCGTGTGGCCCGCGAGGTCGGTACCGAGGGCAGGCTCGGCGGCCAGGCCCGGGTTCCCAATGTGGCGGGCACGTGGAAGGACCTGACCGACAACGTCAATTCCATGGCGAACAACCTCACGGGTCAGGTCCGCAACATCGCCCTGGTCACGACGGCCGTGGCCAACGGCGACCTGTCCAAGAAGATCGACGTGGACGCCCGCGGCGAGATCCTGGAGCTGAAGACGACCATCAATACGATGGTCGATCAGTTGTCCTCCTTCGCCGCCGAGGTCACCCGTGTCGCCCGCGAGGTCGGTAGTGAGGGCCGCCTCGGTGGCCAGGCCGAGGTCGAGGGCGTGTCGGGCACGTGGAAGCGGCTGACGGAGAACGTCAACGAGCTGGCCGGCAACCTGACGCGTCAGGTCCGGGCCATCGCCGAGGTCGCCAGCGCGGTCGCCGAGGGCGACCTGACCCGCTCGATCACCGTCGACGCCTCGGGCGAGGTCGCCGAACTCAAGGACAACATCAACTCCATGGTCGGCTCCCTGCGCGAGACGACCCGGGCCAACCAGGAGCAGGACTGGCTCAAGTCCAACCTGGCCCGCATCTCGGGCCTGATGCAGGGCCATCGGGACCTGGCCGCCGTCGCCGAACGTGTCATGGACGAGCTCGCCCCTCTGGTCGACGCCGGCTACGGCGCCTTCTACCTCGCCGAGGAGACCGACGGCGACACGTGGCTCACCCTGATCGGGTCTTTCGGGCGGCCCGCCAACAGCTCCACCTCCGCCCTGCGGGTACGGAGCGGCGAGAGCCTTGTCGGGCAGGCGGCCCGAAGCCGGCGCATCCTCACCGCCGACAACCTGCCGCCCGGCTACCTGATCTCCTCCGGGCTGGGCGCCGCCGCCCCGGCCAGCCTGATCGTGCTGCCCATCCTCGTCGAGGAGCAGGTCCTCGGGGTCATCGAGCTCGCCTCCTTCACCGCCTTCACCCCCGTTCACCGCGACTTCCTCGGACGGCTGATGGAGACGGTCGGCGTGAACGTCAGCACCATCGTCGCCAACGTGCGTACGGACGAACTGCTCGGCGAGTCCCAGCGCCTCACGGGTGAGCTCCAGGCCCGATCGGAACAGTTGCAGGACCAGCAGGACGAACTCCAGCGTTCCAACGCGGAACTGGAGGAGAAGGCCGCCCTCCTCGCTACGCAGAACCGCGACATCGAGACGAAGAACCTGGAGATCGAGCAGGCGCGCCAGGAGCTTGAGGACCGGGCCCAGCAGCTGTCCCTGGCCTCGAAGTACAAGTCGGAGTTCCTGGCCAACATGAGCCACGAGCTGCGCACACCACTCAACAGCCTTCTCATCCTGGCCCAGTTGCTCTCGCAGAACCCGTCGCGCAACCTCAGCCCCAAGCAGGTCGAGTACGCGGGCATCATCCACTCGGCCGGCTCCGACCTCCTCCAGCTCATCAACGACATCCTTGACCTGTCGAAGGTCGAGGCCGGCAAGATGGACGTGAACCTGGAGCGGGTGTCGCTCAAGAGGCTCCTCGACTACGTGGAAGCCTCCTTCCGGCCCCTGACGACGCAGAAGGGCCTTGAGTTCGACATCACGACCTCAGCCGGGGTGCCCGTTGACCTGCTGACCGATGACGCCAGGCTCCAGCAGATCCTGCGCAACCTGCTCTCCAACGCGGTGAAGTTCACCGAACGCGGTCGGGTCCAGGTGCGGATCGAACCGGCGAACTCCGCGGAACTCCCCGCCGAGCTCACGCGGGCGGGCTCGGTAGTGGCCTTCAAGGTCATCGACACGGGCATCGGTATCGCCGAGGAGCAACTGGAGGTGATCTTCGCGGCGTTCCAGCAGGCCGACGGCACGACGAGCCGCAAGTACGGCGGCACCGGGCTCGGACTGTCCATCACCCGGGAGATCGCCCGGCTCCTCGGAGGGGTGGTCACGGCGACCAGTACCCCGGGCGCGGGATCGACGTTCACCTTGTACCTGCCGGTCTCGCGACCCGACGCCGCCAGCCGGGACGCGGAGTCTCCCGTCGCGGGGGAGGTCGCCGGCGAGTCCGGAGGCCGGCCGGGCGAAAGCGCCGCGGACGCGCCGCACGAGCGCCACCCCCGACGGCTCCTGGTGATCGAGGAGCGGAGCAAGGGTCTTCTCAGCCTCGTGGCCGAGAGCGCCGCCGCCGATCTGATCGCGGGACGAGCGACCGCGGGACCGTCCGAACAGGTGGAGGTCGTCACCGCCGTCACCGCTGCGGACGCGGCCGCCATCCTCGCGCAGGCTCCGTTCCATTGCGTGGTCCTGGAACTGGGAGCCAACGGTGAAGCGCTGAGCTTCCTCCAGGCCCTCGCGGGGGACACCGCCCTGGCCGCTCTGCCGGTGCTCGCCCACGACAACCGGCGCATGACCGAGGACCAGCAGGGGCAGATCGACCGGTCAGCCACCGGCCAGCGCCTCGAATTGATCTCCAGCCTGGACGAACTGCGCGAACGGATCACCCTGCACCTGTCGGTGGACCGCCTCGGGGACGTTCCGGCCCTCGCGCGGCCGAAGGCCGAAGTCGCCCTGGCCGAACAGACCCACATCGACGGCAGCCTCGCGGACCGGCCGGTCCTGGTCGTCGACGACGACCCGCGCAACCTGTACGCGATCAGCGGCATCCTCGAACTCCACGGCATGCGGGTCCTGCATGCCGAGAACGGCCGCAAGGGCATCGAGACCCTGATGAGCACCCCGGGCATCGACCTGATCCTGATGGACGTCATGATGCCCGAACTGGACGGGTACGCCGCGACCGCGGAAATCAGGCGCATGGCCCAATACAGCGACCTGCCCATCATCTCGGTCACGGCCAAGGCCATGCCCGGCGACCGGGAGAAGAGCATCGCCTCCGGTTCGAGCGACTACGTCACCAAACCCGTGGACGCGAACGACCTGATCGCGCGCATCCGGCAGTGGCTCCTTCCGGCTTCCGCCGCCCGCACGGGAGACGCCGACGCCCTGTGAACGACAACCATCACGAACGCGGAGAACCCGGGTCCCCGATCCGCACGCGCACCCGAACCGGCGGACCGGAAGTCCCGACCGCCCGCCGGACGGCGGAGCGGGTGACGTCCGCGACCACGGAGGCGGGTGACGTGGGACGGCTCGCCGCCACCGTCGAGCGGCTGCGTCAGGAGGCGCTGGACGCCCAGTGGGCGGCCGACGGGCGTGCGCTGATCGAGATGGCCAAGGGCATCTTCGTGGGGCGACTGGGATGCGGGCCTGCCGAAGCCTCCCGGCAACTGACCAAGCTGGCCGAGCAGTCCGGCGTCAACGTCCTGGCCCTGGCGGTCGACGTCATCAACCAGGCCGCGCGCGACCGCGTCAGCGAGATCGCGGAGCAGTTCCTTGCGCTCGCCAGCGGCGAACCCAGCGACCCGGACGAAACCGCTCCCGCCGTCCGGCTGCGAGCGGCCGAGAGCCGTGCGCTGGCCGCGACCGACTCCCAGGCCGTCGCCACCGCCCTGCTGGAGAACGCGCTCGCACCGCTGGGCGCCTGCGGGGTCGCGATCTGGCTGGTGGGCGCCGACTCCTCACTCACCCTGGTCGGCCAGGCCGGCTTCACGGAGGAGGAGGCCCGGCGCTGGCGCTACGTCCCGCCCGAGGTGGCCACCTGCGCCCGACTGGCCCTGCACAGCCGCGACCTCGCGGTCGTGGAGGCGCTCTCCGACGCGGGTATCCCCACCATCGGCCGGCGCCAGTACTCCGACGGCGGGCGGATCACCATCCCGGCAGGGACGGGAGGCCGTATCCACGGGGTGCTCGAGATCGGCTGGCCGGACCGGCTGCCCCCGCTGCCCCCGCAGGTCTTGCGCCAACTGGAAGCCATGGCCGAACTGTGCGCCCACACCCTCGGGGACCAGTCCGTGGACGAGGCACCCCGCGCCACCCCGGCCTCGAACCTGGCGGGTGTCGCGGAACTGACCGACCTCGCCGACCACCTCCACGACCCCGTCCTCATCCTCACACCCCACCTCGACCCGGCAGGCCGGCTCTCCGACTTCCGCATTCACCACACCAACAGCCGCTTCGTCGACCCGGCGGGCCGGCCCCGCTCACTCGTCACCGGCGTGCACTTCCTGGAGGCCTACCCGGCGGCCGCGGAGTCCAGCGGCCTCTTCTCCAAGCTGGAGCGGGTCTACGCGACCGGTGAACCCTGCCAGGCGCCGCGTACGACGCTCACGGCATACGTCGACGAGGTACCCCTCACCTCGGTCGCCGACGTCAGGATCAGCCGGCACGGCGCCGCCCTCCTCCTCATCTGGAAGGTCGAGGACGAGACCGCCCGGTTGGCCAGCCTCCTGCAGCACGCACAACGCCTGGGCAGGGTCGGTGGCTTCGAGGAGAACGTCCGCACGGGGCACATCACTTGGAACAGCCAGCTGTTCAGCCTGTTCGGACTGCCCACGACGGCCGACCCCGTACCCCTGGACGAGCTGACCGGCCACGCCCACCCACACGACGTCAACTCGATCGGCCGGTTCCTGCGCACGCTCCTGCACCGGCTGCACGAGTCGTCGGTGGACTTCCGACTGCGGCGCCCCGACGGCATCACCCGGCACATCCGGATAGTGGCCGAACCCGTACTGGACGACCAGGGACGCCTGTATTCCGTCCGGGGCGCCTGCCAGGACGTCTCGGCGCAGCACTGGACGGAGGTTGCCCTCGCGGCCACCCGGGACCAGCTCGCCAGCACCGAGGCGGAATCCGCGGACCGGACCCGGCTCGCACTACAGCTCCAGCAGGCCATCATGCCCCCCGCCCCGGCCGCCCTGGAGGTTCCCGGCATGCGCATCGCCGTCCGCTACCGGCCGGCGGAGTCGCAATCGCTCGTGGGCGGCGACTGGTACGACGCGTTCGTACTGCCCGACAAGAAGATCCTCATCAGCGTCGGGGACGTGGCCGGCCACGGCATTCAGGCGGCCACCGGCATGGTCGTCCTGCGCAACGCCCTGCGCGGCCTCGCCGTCACGGGTGCCGGCCCGGCCCAGCTGCTCTCCTGGCTGAACACCGTCACCTACCACCTCACCAGCCATCTGACCGCCACCGCGGTCTGCGGGATCTACGACCCGGACACGCGGTCCCTGCGCTGGGCCCGCGCGGGCCACCTGCCCCCGGTCCTGGTCCGGGGGCAGGTGGCCCGGGCCTTCCCCCTCGCCTCGGGCACGCTCCTGGGAGCCCTGCCCGACGTCCAGTACGGCGAGGAAGAAGTGCAACTGGAGCGCGAGGACATCCTGCTCATGTACACAGACGGTCTTGTCGAACGCCGGGACGCCTCCGTCACGGAATCCCTGGCACAACTGCTCACCGTGGCTTCACGCCCCGCGGGCACTCTGGAAAAGCGCCTCGACAACCTGCTGACCTACAGCAACTCGGACACCGACGACGACACCTGCCTCATCGGTGTCCGGGTCCACTGACCGGTCAGCGGCGCGTAGCCTGCGGCTGTCACTGCGGAAAGCGCGCCGGGGACGAGCAGTGCCGATGAGACGTTAGGGAGTACAGGTGGAGCATCACGTAGAGGTCAGGCCGGACGAGGACGGGGTCCGAGTCATCGTGTGCGTGGGAGAGTTCGACCAGGACACCCTGCAGCCACTCAGGACCTCCGGCGCGCGGGCCGCCGCCGACCCCGACGTCCGCCGGATCGTCCTGGACGTCAGCCAGGTCGCCTTCGCCGATTCCTCCATGCTCAACGAAATGCTGCTCCTGCTGCGCACGGGCCGTTTGGTGCTGGCGGGCCCACTTCCCCCTCAGCTGGGCCGACTCCTGGACCTCACGCAGGCCCGGGACCTGTTCCCGGTCGCTGACAGCGTCGAGGCGGCGAGCAGCCTGTAGGGCGCGGAACACGCCACGGCCCGGACGACTTGGCCTCCGGTCCATCCCCTCCACTCCGTGTTGACTTCCGCTCCTAGTGCAGATTCACTAGCAGAGTGCTGATGTTCTCGCGCTATGGGACAGCGATACGGCAGCTGGCAGCAGGGACTCCTCCGAAGGGAAGGCTCGTGAGCCCGTGTTGTGCGGGTACCCGCTGCGCGAGCACGGAGAGGTTCGGGATGCTGTGACCGTCCACCCGTTCACGTCGCATGCCGTGGTTGATTCGGGTGTCGCGCGAGTGACTGTCGCAGGCGAACTCGACTGGGATACCGCGCCCTATGTCCGCGACGCGATTGCTGCTTGCCTGGCGGAGCAGCTGACTGGTCTCCGACTCGATCTGACCGATGTCCCCTTCTGTGACTGCGCAGGCCTGGGCGTCCTGCTCTGGGCGCGGGCGTCCGCCCTTCGGGTCGGCATGGATCTTGTCGTGGAAGGTATGGGGACGCAGTTGGCGCGGTTGCTCGACCTGACGGGGATGGAGGGCATCCTCACCGAGTGGAGCACCCGTAGCGTCACTGAGGGGGCTTGCTGTGCCTCGGGCGTAGTCGCAACGCGTGGTGCAGAAGCGACGGCCATGGGAGAGTCGGCAGTCCGAGACCTTCTGGCATGATCGTGCGGTCCGCCACCTGCAAGGATGCACCGATGTCTTCGCCTTCCCCGCACAGTCGACCGGTCAGGATCCTGCTGGTCGAGGACCATGACATGGTCGCCGAGGCGATTTCCCTCGCTCTGGAGCGCTCACCCGATCTACGGATCGTCGGACGCGCGGCGTCGGTGGCGTCGGCACTGGCCGACGCCAGACGATGTGAGCCCGATGTCGTCCTGATGGACAGACGCCTGCCCGACGGTGACGGGGTCACCGCCATCGCCGACCTGCTGACACTCGCCCCGGACGTGCGCGTACTGGTCCTGGCGGGCGAGGCCAGTGGCTCGGTGGCAGCGCGCGTCGTGGAGGCGGGCGGAGCCGGCCTGATCTTGAAGGCCCGCGGTCTGAGCGAACTGGAGGACGCCGTACGCCGGGTGGCCGCGGGCGAGGTGGTCTTCAGTCAGGACCTGCTCAGCGACGTCCTGGGACGTCTGACCGGCAGGGAGGCGGCCCTCGGCGCGAACCTGACTCCGCGGGAACGGGAAGTCCTTGATCTGCTGCAGGAAGGGCGTACTACCGCGGCAATCAGCGAACAGCTGGGCGTCGCTCTCAACACGGGGCGCAACCACGTCCAGCGGGTGCTGGCAAAGCTGGGAGCGCGTTCCCAGCTGGAAGCCGTGGCGATCGCGCGGCGTGAAGGGCTCCTCAGGTGACGGGGGAGCCGCAAGAGCAGCCGTGGGCGCGGAGGCGGGCGGCTCCGCTGTCGGAGGCAGCCTTCACCCTGCTGGTCCAAGGGGTGCTGGACTACGGCATCTTCATGCTCGACCCGCAGGGTTACATCATCAGCTGGAACGCGGGAGCAGAGCGGATCAAGGGGTACAAGGCCGAGGACATCCTCGGACAGCACTTCTCGGTCTTCTACCCGCCCGAGGACCAGTCGTCGGGCAAACCGCAGTGGGAGCTGGAGACCGCCGTGGCCGAGGGGAGACTGGAGGACGAGGGCTGGCGCGTACGTCAGGACGGCTCCCGGTTCTGGGCGAACGTCGTCATTACAGCCCTACGGGATGAAGAGGGCGTACTGCAAGGGTTCGGCAAGGTCACCCGAGACATGTCCGAACGACGGGCAGCACAGCACGCCCTCACCGAACGACGGCGGTTGTTCGATCACCTGGTCCAAGCGCAGGAGACGGAACGACGACGCATCGCATGGGACGTCCACGACGACTCCATCCAGGCCATGGTCGCCGTCGGGATGCGGTTGGAGTTGCTGGCAGAGCGGGTGCCGGAGTCGCTTTCCGCGGAACTGCAGCGCCTCGACGCCTCAGTTCGCGAAGCGATCGGCCGCCTCCGCAGCCTGACTTTCCGGCTGCATCCACCGGGGATCGACAGACACGGTCTGGCCGAGGGGCTTTCCAGTCACTTGGACGATGTCGTGGGCTCCTGGGGAATGGCCTACTCCCTCGAACACCAGCTGGACCGCGAACCCACGCCCGAGACGGGCATCACGATTTTCCGCATCGTCCAGGAAGCATTGCTGAACGTACACAAGCACGCACGCGCTGACAGAGTCGATGTCAGTGTCAAGTCGACTGACGGGGGCATCCTGACGCGTGTCATGGACGACGGGACCGGCGTGCCGATGTCCCAGGACGGCGCCCGCGATCATTTCGGGATCATCGAGATGAGGGAGAGAGCCGAGACGGCAGGAGGATGGTGGTCCATGCGCAGCCGGCCTGGAACGGGGACGACAGTCGAGTTCTGGGTGCCGAACCCGCTTCCGTTTCCTGCGTCACCGCCGACAGGCGATGCACCATGACTACGTCGACTCCGAATGGTTCCCCCGGCCCACGGTTCAGCGTGATCCTGTGTGATGACAACGCGATGCTCCTGGAAACCCTGAGCGAGGTCGTGCAGGCACAGCCAGATCTGGAAGTCGTCGGCACCGCGTGCAACGGTGAGCAAGCACGTCAGCTCGCACACCTCCTTCAACCGGACCTCGTAGTCCTGGACGTCCGCTTCCCCGGCGGCGGCCCCTCCGTTGCCAGGGACATCGCCTGGTGTTCCCCGGCCAGCCGGGTCGTGGCGTTCTCCGCTTACGACGACAAGGGCACCGTCGAGCAGATGATGAGCGCCGGCGTTTGCGAGTACGTACTCAAAGGCGCGAGCAACCGGGACCTCCTCGCGGCCCTGCGCCGGGCGGCCGTCCCGCGGTGAAGGTCAGCTGAGGCAGCACCTACGTCAACGCCCCTCCTTCTGCCCCCATCTCGATCGCGGTCGCCGATACGGAGTCACAGGACAGGCTGATGCCGGAGCGTCAGCGAATCGCTGCTGACGACCCCGGCTCGGCCGCGGCTCGGTGCGGTGCTGTGCCCGTGCTCTCCCCACGCGTCTGCATCCTTTGGCCTACTCCGTTGTCGTCCCTGAAGAGGACGATCTTGTGGCGCCGGCGCGAGATCGTTGATCCGTGCGAACAATCATCGGATACATCGTCGAAAGCATCGGCTACGTCGTAGGAGCCCAGGGGCTTCTCAGCTTCGCTTCGCAGGCCCTCTTCGGCACGGAGTGGGGCTGGATGCACAAGGTCGTCGACCTTCCGTCCACCGCATACCTCGGCATCGCCACCGTGGGGCTGGCCCTCATCGTCGGCGGGGTGATGACGCGGAAGACGTCCCAGGGTCAGAAGGCTGCCTGAGCGGCGGGCATTTCATCCGCTACTCCCCCCTCCGTGTCGAGCGGTCGAAGCCCGCAGGACGACCTCCCGGGTGACCCGCGCCTACGGCGGGCCCGTCCCGTGCCCCGACCCCAGGACTGGCCCCGGAGCGGCGATGGCCGCGGTGGAGCGGACATCGAGCCAAATCCCCTTGCTCAATGGTCAAGAATCGTTGACCATTACTCGCATGCCTACCGATGGTCTCCCCGAGACGTTTCACGTCACCACGGACGAGCAACTGCGCGCCGTCTCCAATCTCACGCGCCACCGGATCATGGCCGTGCTCCGCTTCGAGCCGGCGACGATCACGCAGATCGCCGCGCGGGTGGGCCTCGCGAAGGGGAGTTCCAGCTATCACGTGCGGCTGCTGGAGCGGGCCGGCCTGGTGAAGGTGGTGCGGACGCGGAAGGTGCGGGGCGTCACCGAGCGGTACTACGCGATGGCCGCGCGGGCGATCGCGCTGCCAGATCCGGGCGAGGGAGGGCCGGATGTGCTGATGCGCCATGCGGTGGCGGACCTGGAGGCGTCGCCGGTGGGTGAGCGGCAGGTGCGGATGGCGCATCTGCGGCTCACCGAGGAGCAGTTCGCGCAGCTGGGCGCGCGGCTGCAGGCACTGGCGGACGAGTACCGGGAGCTGTCCGATCCGTCGCTGCCGGACGCGTCACTCGTCTTCGCGCTGTTCCACCCGGCCCCGCGCCAGCAGGCCGAGGAGGGCGCCAAGTGACCTCAGACGTCCGGAAGTTGCCGACCGGGTTCGGACGGCTGTGGACCGCGCAGACGGTGTCCTCGCTCGGTGACGGGGTGACGCATGCCGCGTTGCCGCTGCTCGCGTTGGCGTTGACTCGGGATCCGATGGCGCTCGCCGTCGTCACGGCCGCCGGGACGCTGCCGTGGCTGCTCTTCGGGGTGCTCGGCGGTGCTCTCGTGGACCGCTGGGACCGCCGGCGCACGATGTGGGTCGCGGACGCGGCACGTGCGGTGCTGCTCGCGATACCCGCCGGGGCGACCGTGCTCGACGCGCTGAGCATTCCGCTGCTCGCGGCCGTCGCCTTCCTGCTCGGCCTCGGCGGACTCTTCTTCGACACGGCCGCCACGGCCTATCTGCCGGATCTACTCGGCCGCGACCCCGCACTCTTGGAGCGGGCCAACTCTCGCTTGCGCGGAGCCCAGACCGCCATGTCCGGCTTCGCGGGGCCGCCCGCGGGCAGTGCGCTGCTCGCGCTCGGGCGGGCGGTTCCGCTGCTCGCCGACGCGGTGTCGTTCATGCTCTCCGCGCTGCTCGTACGGTCGCTTCCCGCCATGCCCCGGCCCGTGCCGGAGGTTCGCGAGTCGCTGCTCCGCCAAGCGCGGGCCGGGGCTTCGTACGTCTTCCGGGACCGGGTGCTGCTCGGGCTCGCGCTCCGCCCGGCGGTCGGCAACGTCGCCTTCCTCGCCGTGGAGACCGTCCTCGCCCTCTTCGCGCACGACCGCCTCGGCATCGACACCTACGGCTTCGGCCTGCTCCTCACTGCGGAGGCCACCGGCGGCTTGCTCGGTGCAGGCATCGCCGCCTACCTCGGCCGTCGACTCGGCACCGGCACCGCACTGACCTGCACAGCCGCCGTCGAAGGGCTCGCCATCCTGGGCCTGGCCGCCGCCCCGAACCCGTACGTGGCCGGGCTGGCGCTCGCCGTCTGCGGGGCCGGCATGGGCGCCACGATGGTGCTCGGGCCCTCCCTCCGGCAGGCGATCGTCCCGGCCCACCTCATGGGCCGGGTCGCCTCGACCTCCCGCATGCTGGCCATGTGCGCCGCCCCCACCGGGGCCTTCCTCGGCGGCTGGCTGGCCACGACCTACGACATCCGCACCCCGCTGTACGCCGCCGGCGGCCTCCTCGTGGCGATGACGGCGGTTACGGCATCCATGACCAGCAACCGCCGGGTCGAAGCGGCGCTGCGTGCCGCTGCCCCGGCCAGCGGTCCAGATCACCCGGCATCCAAGGATTTCGCCCAGGAGGGTGCCCCCGGCCTGTTGTGACATCTGCCGCGAGGGCTTCACATCAAGTCGGCTGCTTGGCCCCCGCGGGGTGCAACGAGTAGCCGGGCTGGTCGGGTGTGTCGGCCGTTAAACCTTGTCGTCCTCGGCGGAGTTCGGGCCCAGAAGGGGCGCAGGCCTTGGCCGGAGCCGCTGGCCTTGATGTTGAACAGGTAGCGGCCCAGGAAGCTGATGTGCCGGACTCGAGCGGGGTGAGGCGTGCCGGAACTCGACATCGCGATCCGCGGCGCCCCGACCTACCAGGCGGAAACGGCCCGCGCCGAGGGCTTCGGCGCGCGTCGGCAACCCGGACGGACGAGCAGCTCCTGCGGCGGATCCAGGACGGGCAGCGGGCGAACGGCAAGTACGACATCCGCACCGCGGTGTCATTCCCGGATCTGGAGTCGGCGCAAAAGTACACGCAGTACGGCATCCGGAGGAATACCTCGGACATTCGGGACTGGGCTGAAGAATCCTCCGCCGCAGCCGCCGTGCGAGTCGTTCAGCGTTCCGCCGGTGCCGAACGAGGGGCCGCTCAATGGACCGGTCGTGATCGGTCGGACAGTCGTCATGGACCAAACCGGCGCCGGAGCAGTGGAACGGATCATGGAACCCCTGACCCGGCTGGACCTCTCCGGGGCACCGGGCTGGGCGGGGAGCACAGGTCTGAGAGGGAACGCCGCGCAGACGTGATCCTGTCGCGCTTCCCCGACGGCACCCGCTTCCACTCCAACCTCGCCTGGAAGCCCGACCACCCCGACTTCCATGAACAACCCTTCCGAAGCCACGCCCCCTTCAGCCGGTACGACTGGGACGCCGGGCTGATCGCCGTGAACGACGAGGAAGTCGCCGTGATCTGGAACTTCTTGCCCCTCTGACCCGATCTCCCCGGACGCGTGGGGACCCTTGCGGCGGCCCGTCAGGGCAGGTCAGGTGGCTGGGACGCCCGGGGAGGGGCCGGCCGGATCCGGCGAAAGGCCGCGGAACCAGCCCGCCGGCCAGCGCGATACGTATGTCTGTTCTACTGTCATCTCTGATCTTGGGGAGGGACACGTTCTGATGAGGTACGGCGGAAGAAGGCTGGCCACGGTGGTGGTCGCCGGTGTGCTGGGGTTCTCCGCGAGCGGATGCGGTGAGCGGGGCGCCGGTGGGGCGGACGGTGGCGGCAAGGAGCCGGTGCGGGCCGCCGCTGCCTACGCCGGCCTGGAGGCGTTGCCCGCGAAACTGGACGCGAACGGCACCACCATCGTGGTCGGTGATCCGGACGCTCCGCTGGTCGTGCACCTTTACGAGGACCCGCGCTGCCCCGTGTGTGAGGAGTTCGAGCGGACCGGCGGGGGACCGGTGCTGCAAACGCGGACCGAGCGGCGCGAGGTGAGGACGGAGTACACCCTCGCGTCCTTCCTCGACGGCAGGGTGGGGGGCGAGGGCTCGAAGAAGGCGGTCAACGCTCTGCGCGCGGCTCTGGACGCCGGGAAGTTCGCCAAATACCACGCCGTCCTCTACGCGCACCAGCCCGAGGAATCCGTGGACGGCTACACCGATGACTTCCTCCTGGAACTCGCGGGGCAGGTTGAGGGGCTGCGCGGCCCCGAATTCGACGCGGCGGTGAAGACGATGAAGTACCGCGACTTCGTGAACGCGTCCCAGAAGGTGTACGAGAAGGCCGGCGGGGACGACCCCCGCGGCCCGGGCACACCCACTGCCGAGATCAATGGGGTCCGGGTGCCCGAGGAGCACAACGGGGTGCTGTTCGACGGCAAACTGCTCGGCGAGCTGCTCACCGAGATCATGAGGAATCCGAAGGGGTGGGCGTCCTTCCACTGATCCTCGGCCCCTTCCGGACCGGCACGGTGAGCCACCTGGAGCGGGATGGACTGGGGGAGTCCGCAGGCTCGATCACGAACATTCGTGGCGGTGGGTCAGGAGAAACGCCGAACGGCCTGGACGCTTCCGCCTCCCTGCGTGTCCGTCGGCGTGGCGTCGGTGCTGGTGCTGGTGGTCGGTCAGTCGGTGGGCTTGCCGTCCCCGTTCCCGCCGCACGCCTCCCGCAGCCTCCACTCCTCTTCCTCTTTCTCGGCGGCCTCCTCCGCGGCCTCTTCCACCATCTGCTCGATGTCCGCGTCGACGCTCCTGAGCCCGTCGACGACCAGGCCCCACGCCCGCCGCCGCAGCTCCTCCGGCACCGTGTCCCCGATCAGGTCGGCCAGCCGGGATATCTCCCAGCTGGCATCCTGCTCGTCGGCTTCCGTCGGCGCGCTCACCGACTCCCACACGAGCCGGCCCACAGCCAGCGCACCTCGGCCGATGGCCCCGAGCACCTTCCCGATGTCAGGCATTTACCCTCCGCTCCCTTCAACAGTCCAGCGATTCTCGCTGTGTCGCTCGGAGCTTCCCGCACCGGCCCTGCGGTCAAGGGCTGGTCCTGGGACCGTTGTCGCCCTCGATGTTGGGTCCTGCGCCGTGAACGACGCGGTCGACCTTGACCTGACCGACCTGACCGACCTGACCGACCTGACCGACCTGCGCGACGCGCGGACCAGGCTCCGTGCTGCGAGGAGTTCCTCGCAGGCACGCCGGCCGGTGCTCGGGCAGGATGCTTCCGTGCAGACATCGGAGCTGATCGTGAGGGCGGCCGCGCTGGCCGAGCGGGGCACCCGGCAGATCCTGGGCATCGCCGGGCCGCCCGGAGCCGGCAAGTCGACCCTGGCCGCGCTGATCGAGGAGGCGCTCGGGCCGGAGAGGGTCGTGGTGGTGCCCATGGACGGGTTCCACCTCGCGCAGGCCGAGCTGGACAGGCTGGGGCGGGCGGACCGCAAGGGCGCACCGGACACGTTCGACGCGGCCGGGTACGTATGCCTGCTTCGCAGACTGCGGGAACCCGGCGAACCCGCCGTGTACGCACCGGCCTTCGACCGCTCCCTGGAGGAGCCGATCGCAGGCAGCATCCCCGTCGCACCGGGCGTACCGCTGGTGATCACCTAGGGGAACTACCTGCTCCACGAGGCCCCGGAGTGGGCACCCGTACGGCCGCTCCTGGACGAGGCCTGGTACCTCGCCACGGACGAGACGCTGCGCGTGCGGCGCCTCATCGACCGGCACATCCGCCACGGCAAGGACCCGGCGTACGCAAGGGCGTGGGTGGCCCGCTCGGACGAGCCCAATGCCCGTCTCGTCGCCCAAGGCCGCCACCGTGCCGACCTCGTCCTCGACGCCGACTGACGCTCGCGCGTCCGGTGTCTCCGCGCCTCGCCTGTGCGAGAGACGCTTATTCGCCATAAGCGTTCGTCGATCGGCACCCCGTGTCGGTGCTCTGCGGCAGGATGACCGCCATGGACACCGAGATACTGGTAGACGTCTGGAAGCGGCTTCTCGTCGATCCCGGCAAGTCATGGGTGCTGAGGCCACCGAGATCCTGAAGACGTTTGGCCCGGCGCATGCCGGATCTTCGGCAGGAGACTTTGGGGTGATCGACCTCAAGGACGTCGAAGGATGGGCCGTCACCGGTCATCACAATGACGTCCTCACCTATGTCGGCCCTGATGAGCCCCATGATCAGTCGGAGATCGCTGTTGGGCTGTTCGGGCGATCCAAGCGGGATCGAGACGGCAGCGAACTGCACGTCGTCCATGTTGAGGACAAGCGAACTTCAGCGGACCTGGGGTAAGTACCTGCATGTCACTGGCGGTGATCGCTGGGGGGTGCCGAGGCACAGGCCCGCCCCGGCGCCACCTGCGCGGCGCTGTCAACTGGTGGGACGAGCCAGGCCCTGCGAGCCGCATTCACCCGAACCCGCACACCCGACCGCCCCTGCTGCCTGGGCTCCCTCGTACACACCGCCCGTCCGGGTCCCGGCCGGACCCCACCCGGGGGAGCGGACCGTCTGATACCGCGACGGAGTGGCTGGAAGGCCGCGCACCGCCGCCTCGACCGCGTGCGTCGGCCAGCCGCGGCGCCCCACCCTGGACCGACGACCCGTTTGCGGTACAGCACCCTGCGCCGCACCCACCGCGGTGCCCGGCGGATCACTGCACACGGGGCGCGGATCCAGCCGAGGCCTGCTCCGCCGTGTGTCGCGGTATGTGGGTGGTGGCGGGGCTACCGTTGACGCCATGACTGCTGATTCCCTGCGCTCCGTCACCGTCGAGCGGACCGGTCCGGGCACGTTCACCGCGACCAACTCCCGCGGTGACACGATCACCTTCGGCACTGGATCCGACGGGGGCTTCACCCCCGTCGAGCTCTTCCTCGCCGCGATCGGCGGCTGCTCCGCGGCCGACGTGGAGGTCGCCACCACCCGGCACGCCGAACCCACCGAATTCTCCGTCGCCGTCGACGGGCACAAGGCCGAGGACGCCGGAGGCAACCGCATGACGGACCTGGAAGCCGCCTTCACCGTCCGTTTCCCCGGAGGCGAGGCAGGCGACCGGGCCCGTGCGATCCTGCCGCGCGCCGTAAAGACCTCCCACGACAAGCTCTGCACGGTCAGCCGCACAGTGGAGGCCGGAACTCCGGTCACCGTAAGGGTCGTCGACACTGACTGACTGACTGACTGACTGACTGACTGACTGGCCGTGACGAGTCACGAGGATCTGGCTGCGCGGCTGCCGTCGGACGGCTCCGTATGTCGGGATGGAGGTCGAGAAACGCCCGGCGGCGGCGGACGCCGGTCGGGACGAGGCCGCGCCCCTGATGTCCCGCGGTGGCGTTCGCGGCCAACGGGGCCGGCTCCCGCGGCTGCGGCGACAGCGGGCACGACGAGCACGTCCTGATCGTCCGGCACCACTGTCCCGGCCGGACGGGTGCTCGCTTCATGACCATGCCGTCAAAGTTCAACTCAGCGTTTGGATTCGGACTACCTCTGACGGGTCAGTATTCTCGGTCGTAGATCGCCCGCAGCCACGGTTCCCTGATAGCGGGTATCCGCGCGAGCGTGTATCGGAACGCCTCCCTGGACGGTCGGAACAAGTACCCCGGGCGCGGCGGCAGCGGATCGTCCCGCTCCACCCCTGCCGGAAGCCCGCCGACCGCCGGCAGCCGGGTCCGGTGTGGCGGAAAGGCCAGCTCGGCCCAGAGCGCGGCATCCATGGGTACCGGCACCGCGCCTGCACGCGGCTGCCACGTGTCTCCGGTCTGCGGATGGACCGGCACCAGCGCCAGGTCAGCGGCCGGTTCACCGAACCCAGGGCCCGCCAGGTCCAGCCGCTGCGTCCCCGGCCCGGGGGGCAGCAGCGCGCCGAGTGACCGGCCGAGAAGCTCAGCGACCGGCCCGGGCGCCACTTCGACCGGCGCGCCCCCGGCGGCTACCACCACCTGGGCGAGAGCCACGCCCGCCGGGATGTCCCGGTACTCGCCCAGCCGGTGCCACAGCGCGTCCGTGGCCAGCAGCTCCGCCCAGTCCATGATCGGCCGCTCCGGCGGTCCGGGCAGCCGCACTACCGCCTGTGGGACGAGCCGGACGACCTGCCAGCACCCGCAGTCGTCCATCCTCGTTCCGACCGGCAGATCGCAGCCCAGGCAGGCAAGGTTCGGCCCGTCCCTCCCGTCGATCCCCATGCAGTAGCCCCCGGTCCTCTCGAGGATCAGCTTGGTGCCGCGCATGTCGCCCGGCGCGAGGAGGACGGTGCCCGACGGCCCGTACGGTGCTGGGTCGACCGCGTAGGACCCGGCCTCCAGAAGTGGCGGGTGCAGTGTCTCCCAGTGGGTGTCCGCCAGGTGAATCGGCAACGCCACCTCCGACACCACTGCCGTCAGGACCGCACCGCAGCCCGCACACCCGAACAACGCCAAGCTTCCCCTCCCGCCGTCGAAGCACCCGTATCCCACCAAGCGGGCGGTCCGGGGAGCAAGGGGTTTTCCGGGTCGGACCGTCCGGGCCGCCCCGGACCAAAGCCCGGGGCGGCCCCGCGAGTTGTCCGGTCAGCCCGCTCGTAGCCGGTCGAGTACCTGAATTCCGAGGTCCAGGGCTTCTTCTGGCTGCTCGACACAGTGCTGAAGGTCGATGAAGCAGCCGTCCACTCCGAGGTCTCGTACCTTGCGGAGCACGGTGGTGATGTCGTCGGCCGAGTCCCCCGGTCTGGGGTTGTGGCGCACGCACTGGCGAAGGCTGTCCGCGTCACGTTGCGCCTCTTCTGCGGCCTGGCGTGCGGTTGCCCACCGGCTCACGTGGACGTCCGGTGGCAGTACGACCGCCATCCAGCCGTCGGCGCGGCGGCCGATGCGTCGCATCGCCGCCGGGCTGAAGCCTCCTAGGAAGAGGGGTGGGTGAGGCTTTTGAAGGGGACGCAGGCCGACGTGGGAGCGTGGGATGGTCCACTGCGGACCGGCGTGCTCGAAGGTGTCGTCTCCCCAAATGCCGAGAAGGACATCGAGGGTTTCGTCCAGGAGGGCGCCGCGGCGGCCGAAGTCCGCGTTGACCGCCGTGTACTCGTCTCGCATCCAGCCGATGCCGAGGCCGGCGTCGAAGCGTCCCCCGCTGATCTGGTCCAGGGAGGTCAGGGAGCGAGCCAGGAGCAGTGGCGGGTACCAAGGGGCGCTGAGCGTGCTTGTGCCGAGCCGTACGTGAGTGGTGACGGTGGCCGCGACGGTCAGGACGGTGAGCGGATCGAGGAAAGTCTTGTAGCCCGGCGGGTAAGGGGAATCCGGGGTGTGCCCGGGATAGACGTCACTCGGGGCGACCGGGGTCAGGGCACGGTCTCCCACCCATAGCGAGTCGAATCCGGCGGTCTCGGCGTCTCGGGCGAAGCCGGCGATCGTCGAAGGGCGAGCATGAGTCCCGTACTGCGGTAAGGATATTCCTATGTGCATGAAAGCATCGTCTCATGATCATTCGATGGCATTTGCGGGCCAACCCCCAGACCCTGTTCGGAGTCTTGACGGCGGGGGCGGGGTGCGGCGCCCCGGAGGCCCTCGGCTCTTCCGTACATTCTCAGCCGTCCGTACTTACGGCCTGAGATTCCGTTCATGCGGCGGCGCCTCGGGGGCTTGAGAGGGTGGCGGGTTGTGGCGCCGACGCTAGCCCCAGCGGATTGTCTGCGCAGGCGACGTCTCTTGCAGATGGACGCCGACAGGAGAACGGCGACTGTTGGACAGTCGGTTGCTGAGCGCCCCGCCACCGGCTGTCGCGAGATCGGATCCCGTTTGGGCCACCACCGCGGCCTGGTCGGCGACCGGGAACCCCGATGCATCCCGCGTAGGAGGTCGCGACGTCCGGCCCGGCCTCCGCGGGCCTTGGCCGGGACGGATCATCGTCGATGGAGCGGCCGGACCTTGCTGTCGAACTGAGGCCAGTCGCAGTTTTTAGCCAGACTTCTGCCGGTTTGGGCATCACTCGAATAGGGTCGAAGCGTGGATTCTACGGCCAGGTAGCCGATCAGGCGCAGGATTTGCCGCCCTCGGCCAATATTGCAAGAAATGTTACTGCAAATCAGTACCAGGCGCCTTCAGTTGGAATGTCTGATTTGAGGTTAACCATCCGGATTTGATTGCTGCCGGGCCTGGTGTGCCATGTAGTCATGGCCACTGCATATCCGCTGTTCGGCGGGCTGCCATCGTCACGCCGCCAAGCTAGAGGTCCGTTTTGCCTGCAATATCCCGCCGTCCAATCCCGGACATCGCATCTGGTGCCGCTGCGGACATCGTCGTCTCCGTGACCACTGCGGCTGGTGCCGCGCAGGACTCCGGGGCTCCGGACGGACCTGGGCCGGACTCGTTCGGCGAGGTCTGCACGGGCGCCGCCTACAGGGGCGGCCGGTGCGCGGATCCGGCCATCATGCGGGTCAAGGGAATCGCGCCGTCCTCATCGCGGGCGCGGAAGCGCGTGTGATGCGGAATGCCGATGGCGCAGGCACCAGCGTCGTCAATCACTACGGACCTCTTGCCGCACCGCTGGACCTCACATGCGCCGCTGTCGTCGATCTCGATGGCGCCAATCTGCGGCCGTTCAACCACTGACCAGGGAAAAATATCCAATATGACCGTCCGGAAGAATCAAGCCAACCTCACTCAGGACGAGAAGAACCGCTTTACCAGCGCGGTTCTGGCCCTGAAGAGCAGTGGTCGCTACGACGCATTCGTTTCCACTCACAGTGATTTCATCATGAGCGACACCGACCAGGGTGAACGCGTCGGTCACCGTTCGCCGTCCTTCCTGCCGTGGCACCGCCGATTTCTCATAGAGTTCGAAACAGCGTTGCAGTCCGTCGACCCATCTGTTGCGCTTCCGTACTGGGACTGGACCGTCGACCGTGAGCCGACGTCGTCGCTCTGGGCACCGGACTTTCTCGGCGGGACTGGCCGGGAGGAGGACCGGCAGGTCATGGACGGGCCGTTCGGCGCCACCAAGGGCGCCTGGCCGATCACTGGCGGGATCGACGAACGTGACTTCTTGCGCCGTAGCCTTGGCGGCGGACTGCCGCTGCCGGCACGACAAGAGGTCGACGTCGCACTGGCCGTAGACATCTACGACGTAGCTCCGTGGAACAGCGCCTCACGAGGCGGGTTCCGCAACACCCTCGAGGGTTGGCGCGCGTTCCGCGGTACTGGCATCCACAACCGTGTCCATACCTGGATCGGCGGGAACATGAGCACGGGCGCCTCCCCGAACGACCCCGCGTTCTGGCTCCATCACGCGTTCATCGACAAGCTGTGGGCGCAGTGGCAGCAGCTCCATCCCGCCTCGGAGTATCTGCCCGGCTCGGCCACGCCAAACGTGGTCAGCCTGCACGACACCATGCGACCGTGGAATGACGTGACCCCCGCTGACATGCTGGACCACACCCGCTTTTACACCTACGACAGTCCTGCCTGACGAGGATCCGTCCGGATGTGAATGGGCGGTGCGGTGGCAGCCGTTGGTTGTCAGCGAGCGATCGTGCCGGGTAGGAGCTGGAGCAGGGTCGTGACCGTAACCGGGACCGGGACCGGGACCGGGACCGGGACCGGGATGAGCGTCCCACCCGGCCGGAAGCGGGCTCGCCAGGGACCGCTGTACCCACGGTTGCGCCGTTTCGGTGGCGGTCCGGGCGAACGCGGGGTCCACTGGTGTGTGGTGTGCACTCGCCGGGCCGGACGAGCACGCCGGCACATTCGACGCGGCGGAAGGCATCCGACATGGCTGACAGCCACCACCACGTGCTGCTGATCACCTTCGCGAGTTCCGAGGCCGGCCGGGCGGCGTACAAGGACGCCGTCGCCCTTCCAGGACTGCGGCAGACCGCGGTCCTGGAGCGGTCGGACGAGGGGCTCCTCGATGTCCCGGAAAGCCACGTCTCCGGCGCGGGCGTGACCACCGCTGGTGCGGGCCTGGCCGGCGGACTGCTCGGCCTGCTGGGTGGCCCCATCGGCGTCTTCCTCGGCGCGGCTGCCGGGGCGGCGCTGGGCAACGCGGCGGAGGAGGGCTGGGCGCAGGAGGGCGGCGCCGGAATGATCATGCTGAGCAGCCGGGTCGAGGAAGGGGCGGCGCTGCTCATCGCCGACCTGTACGAGTCCGACCCGCGGCTCGCGGACGAGCTCGCCCGGCGCCACGGTGGCACCCTCCAGCGGCTGACCGCGAAGGAATTCTCCGCACAGGTACGAGCCGCCGAACGGGCGGCCGGGTAGGCGGCGCGGGCCCCCTGGGAGTACACAGGCCCGATGCGCGGCCCCCCTGTGCTCGACGATGCACCACCCCCGGGGTCCATTACCCGGAGTGGATGGCCTGCGACGGGGACGATGCCCGCGCCATCCTCGACGAGGCTCCGCACGTCCACATCGGGTTCCACTCCGACGACGGCCCCGCCGTCATCCCGACCCCGCACGCGCGCGACGGTGACCAGCTGTCGCTCCACGGCTCCAGCCAAGGTGCGGGCGGGATCCGCCGATCCGCGACACGGCCGGTACCGGGGCCCGCCGGATGTCGGCCGGCGCCGCCTCCGGCACCGCACCCAAAGGCGCCTGCGCCGCACTGGCCAGCACCTCGACCCGCGCCCAGGTCGCGTACCTCGTCTCTTCGCAGGCTGCCCGGCCCGCTCCCACCGGCCGGTCCCGCCGCGTTCCACGAACGCGTCGTCAACGTCGTCCGGGCCGGCGCGGCAGCGGAAGTCCCCGACACCAGCTCGTGAATACCCGTCATGACCGGTGGTCGGGCTGCGGTATCGGCCCGTGCCGGGCGCCCCGGACAACGGGCCGCCAGGCACGGGCCCGCCGGGAGAGGACGGGGCGTTGCGAGCAGGCGAGAGACCCGCCCAGGTCGAGGCGCCGACGGTCCGGCTGCACGGCTGGCCCCTCCCTCTCAGCGCAGTTGCTCGGCTAGGCCGACGATGATGCCCTCCGGGCCGCGGACGTAGCACAGCAGGTAGCTGTCCTCGAACCGGGCGATCTCGCCGATGAGTTCGGCGCCGTGGGGGCGTAGTCGGGCAACGGTCTCCTCGATGTCGTCGACGGCGAACATGACGCGATGCGTGCCCAGAATGTTGTGCGGCCGGTTGCGCGGCCCGGCGCTGATCACCGCGGGGCTGCGGTACTTCGCCAGCTCGAGCCGGCTGTGACCGTCCGGGGTCCGGACCATCGCGATGTCACAGCGGACACCGTCGAGCCCGGTGCACTGGTCGGCGACGAGGCCTTCGACCGTCGCCTTGCCCTCCAGCTCCATACCGAGTTCCACGAAGAACGCGATGGCGGCATCCAGGTCCTCGACGACGATGCCGACATTGTCCATCCGCTGAATCGCCATGGCGGATTCTCCTTCTTCCTCGTGCGGCCGGTGGTGGCCGCTGATGTCCCTGGGACGGAGCCCGTGGCACGTTCTCGACATCCTCAGACCGCCGAACTCCGAGGATGCGGCTACTGAGGCGTCCGTGTGCTCGTGGCCGCCGGACAATCACCGCACCATCACCGCCGTCCACTATGGGGCCCACTCGATGCCGAGGCGGGTTGGCTCGGCGTGCTGTACCCGGCGAGCCAGTCGTCGTGGCGCGGGCCCGAGTGATCGTGGAGAGCCGCGAGGGCGCGCCGTCACGCTGACGTACGTCAGGTACAAGCTCGCGGCCGAGGGCATGTGGCCGTACATGTCCTCGCCCGCGAACCGGTACGGACGACGCGGGCGCCAGATTCGGGCGGGCACCAGCGGGCGTGCGGACTTGAGCCGGGTCGCCACCGTGGGGTGCTCGTGCGGGCGCGGCGGCGTCATCACCGAAGCCCCGGACGGCATCGACATCCCCGAGGGGCACGCCACACCTGCCCCGGTGACCGAGGGCGCCGGCACCTGCGACGGCAAGTGGGAGCAGCGGACGGTCTCCGAGACGATCACCGTGTCAGGGCGCTGCGCCGGGCAGGGCCTTACCAGCCGCGGGCGTCACGGCCGGTAAGGCCCTGCCCGGTTCGGCGCGGGCCGGGGCGAACCGCTGGGATACGGTGACGAAGGTGTAGCCCCGCTCGCGGGGGTTGCCGATGATGTCCGGAACGGCCGGGATCGTGCGGGCGTACCGCTCGTGGAGCAGGATGATGCCGTCCCGTTCGGTCGTGCTCGCCCTCCTCGCCTACAGGGCCGGCCTGCTCTGAGCGAGCTGGAGCGTTGGTTGAGAACCGTCCCGGTGAGCGGGTCTGCCGATGCCGACCGGGTCTCGGGCAGGTCCGACGCATCCGCCCCGTACGGACGGTCAGCCATCATCGGGAAGCGCGTCCGGACTGGGCACGCAGACCAACCTGCCGGTCCTAGGAAGACGGCTCGCCGGGCGCCGGCACCAGCGCGGGCAGAAGCGTAGTGAGTACCGCTTCCATGTATGCCTCTGGCAGGGGGCGGGTGCGCAGGAGCCAGGTGTGGTAGATCGGCCCGTAGAGGAGTTCGACCGCGAGTTCGAGGTCCAGGTCGGCGCGGATCTGCCCGGCCTCGCGGGCTTTGGCGAGGCGAGCGACGCACGCGTCGATGGAGACCCGCAGGATGCGGGTGACCCCGTCGGCCGCGGCCTTGTCGGATTGGGCGGCGCCGATCAGTCCGCGCCAGATGGTGCCGAACTCCGTATTGAACAGTGCCATGACGCTCGAGGTCTGGGCGGCCAGGTCCGCCCGGATGTCACCGGTGTCGGGAAAGCCGGCGGCGGCGTCCCGGGCCGTCTCGATGCCCTCGATGAGGATGGCGGCTTTGGAAGGCCACCACCGGTAGATGGTCGTCTTACCGACACCCGCGCGGGCCGCGATCCCTTCGATCGTGATCGCTGCGAAGCCCCGCTCGGCGCAGAGCCCGAAAGCGGCGTCGACGATGGCTTGACGGGACTGCTCGCTGCGGATGGCGGGGGTCACAGGCCGACTCTATCCGAGCGCAACGCTACGTCTCGTGTTGACAGCCTCCGCTTCCCATCGCACACTGATCACGCAACGATCCGTTTCGTATCGGTTGCACAGCGGGGGCGTCGCCGGTACCCGTATCCCGGGTACCGGAACGACGCCTGAGCGGCCACCATCCGCCGCGACATGGGGGAGTTGGCCCGCCAGCAGTTGCTCACGCGCACGCGCGGAGGGGCGGTACTGAGTGGTGTCGCATACGACTTGCCCCTCTGCTACAAGACCGCGCGCAAAGCGGACGAGATGCACCGGATCGCCCGCGCCGCCGCCGGCATCGTTCGTCCCGGTGCCGTGGTCGGGCTCAACGGCGGTACCACGGAGTCGGAAGTCGCCCGCGAGCTCGCGACACGCTCCAACTCGGCCGCCCAGTCCGCCGGCACCTCCCTGACGCTCGTCACCAACGCCATCAACATAGCCAACGAGCTGGCCGTTCGCCCTCACGTGACGACCGTGGTGACGGGTGGGGTCGCCCGCACGAACTCCTACGAACTGACCGGCCCGGGGGCCGTCACGGCGCTCCTGGCCCTGGCGTTGGACTACGCGATCCTCGGTGTCGACGCCATGGACCCGAAGTTCGGCGCGTCCACCCACGACGAGGGCGAGGCCAGTGTCAACCGCGCCCTGGCCGAGCGGGCCGAGCAGGTGATCGTCGTCGCCGACTCCACCAAACTCGGCCAGCGGGCCTTCGCCCGGGTCTGCACGGTTGCCGAGATCTCCGTCCTCGTCACCGACCGGGACGCCCCTGCCGCCCTGGTGGAGCAGTTGTCCTCGCTGGGCATCGACGTGTTGTGCGTATGAGCGCCGACACCGTATGACCGGGGCTCACTTCACCGAGCCCGCGGTGAGGCCCGAGACCACGTGGCGTTCGGTCGATCATCGCGGCCTCTTCGAGCTCCACCGGGATGGAACCGATGTACGCGCTGATGATCCACACTGCGAACGCCAGGTTGAAGGCGGCGTTGGCGACGGTCAGCACGGCGACCGTGTCGAGCAGTCCGAGCGCCTGGAACTCGCGGTGGAGGCCCACCTGCAGCGCCGTCGGCTGGAACATCTGGGTGACCAGGACGAGCAGCAGGAAGGCGGTGCGCCCGCGGAAGCGCATCCGGGCCGTGCAGTACGCGGCGGGCAGCGCCACCAGGATCACCAGAGCGGTCGAACCGCCGGCGATCAGCAGGGTGTTGGCCAGGTTCTGCCCCAGGGCGGTGTCCGTCCAGACCCGGGTGAAGGCCGACCAGTCGAAGTGGGACGGAAGGTAGCCGTTGTCCCGCAGTTCACCTGATCAGGATGATCACGAGACCGACCAGGAAGGCCGGGCGCAGCAGCGGCAGCGTGATACGCGAGTAGGTCTGCCATCGCGAGGCGCCGTCGACGCGGGCGGCTTCGTAGACCTCCCCCGGGCAGCGGAAGCCGATCGCGGTCATCAGCACGGAGGCGGCCCAAGGGGCGATCAGCGCCCAGCGGGTGATCCGCCGGCCTGGGAATTGCTGGTCGAACAGCTGCGCCAGCGCGAGCGGGAGGACCATCGTCAGCCCGACCACCACCACGGTCCACACCGCGGTCCAGGTGAGCACGTCGGGCAGCCGGGGGTCGGAGAACAGCTTGCGGTACTTGTCGAGGCCCGCTCCTGTCCGGTGCGGCGATCTCGCACAGCGTCAGCGATGCGGCCGACTCACCTTGCCGCCTGCTGCGCGGCCCGTTGCAGGGCGTCGAGCGCCATGGTCGGGTCGCCCGACACCGCACTGCCGATCTGCGTCTTGATCTGGGCCGAGACACCCGGCCAGGTCGGGTCGCTGGTCGGGTAGAAGGTGGCGTTCGGCAGGATGTCCAGGAAGGGCTTCAGGGCCTTCTGGGCCGGGTCCTTCTCGAGGGCATTCAACCCCGACCGGGTCACCGGCAGGAGGTTGTAGCGGGTGGCGAAGGACACGGTGTGCTCTTGCTGGTAGATGAAGTCCAGGAACGACTTGATCTCCTTCCTGTGGCCGCTCTTCTTGAAGGCCATCACCCAGTCGCCGACGCCCAGGGTGCTGTTGCTCTGCCGGTCCTTGCCCGGCATGGCGGACCATGTGACATCCATGCCCTTGAGCTCGGCGAGCTGACCGGGGGAGCCGTTGATCATGCCCACCTTGCCCGAGGCGAAGTCCTTGGTGAGATCGGTCCGATTGACGGAAGCCGGGCTCTTCTCGGTCAGTCCGCCGTCCACCCACTTCTTGAGCTGGGTGAAGGTCTCCACGTTGGAGACCGAGTTGATCGTGTACTCGCCGCCGCTCTGGTAGCCGCCGCCGTTGCCCATCATCCAGATGAACGACTCGGCCTGTGCCTCCTCCCTGCCGAGCGGGATGCCCAGCGGGACCTCGACACCGGCCTTCTTCAGCGCGGTGGCGGCCTTCGTGACCTCCGCCCAGGTCTGCGGCGGCTTGCTCGGGTCCAGGCCCGCCTGCTTGAACAGGGTGTCGTTGATCAGGAACATCCGGGCGCTGGAGACGAACGGTATGCCGTAGGTGGTCTCGCCCTGCCTGCCGGCGTCGAGCATCGAGGGAACGAAGTCCGCCATGGTGGAGGTGGACAGCACGTCCTCGGCGGGGTAGAGAAGGCCGCTCTTCGCGAAGTCGGCGTAGCCGCCGGTTTGCAGGACGTCCGGTTGGTTGCCGTTCTGCACCATCCAGTTCCAGTCGACCACCTGCAGATCGACCTTGATCTTCGGATAGTTCTTCGTGAACGCCGAGATCACGCTCTCCCAGTACGTCCGGCTGGGGTTCTCACCGTTGGCGCCGTAGTCGGCGGCGACGAACCTGATCGTGGTGGTTCCATCGGCCGAGCCGGACCCGGAACTACCGCATGCCGACAGGGTGAGCACACTGCCGAGACCTACCACGGCCAGGGTGAGAAGAGGTCGTTTCATGGCAACTACCGCCTTTGGGATGCACTAGGACAAAGCGCTAGGCCTTGCCGGGGAAAGGAGGGGGCTGGTGCCCTGGCACGAGATGCTGACGACCTGGCTGCCCGGCGGCGATGGGGCCGTTGGCGGTCAGGCAGGTCACGACCGCCGGGGTCCTCTGGTCCGCGGGGGTCGTCAGGACGTGGATCTCACCGGTGGCCTGGGAAACGGGCAGCTGGGCGACCTGGTTCTCCTGGCCGGAGCCGCAGGGCCAGGTGTCGAATCACGTGCCGCCCTTCAGGCCGCCGTAGAGGTCCAGGCACAGGCTGTTGCCGGAGGAGGGCGAAGGCGCGGTCTCCGTTGGCGAGCGGGCGGGAGCGAACGTCGTTCTCGAGGTCGACCACCCAGTACCCGGCCAGGATGCGGCCTGCCCGGGCCCGCCTGGACCGGCGCGTCGGTCACCGAAGCCTGCTCGGGTCCTGGAACACGCCGCCGCGGCGATCCTGGGCCTTCCCACCTGCCGTGACCTGTGGGGTCGAAGTGACAGGTGGGCGCATTCGTCGCTCACGATCAAGGGCAAGCCGCGGCCAGTGAAGCCTCGTCATGGAGTCGCTGAAGCTCCTGGATCGTCGCCAGCTCGATCGATCGGGAGCGCTCCACCGCGGCGGAGGTCTGGGTGGACACAGGGCTACGAGGCACGCCCGTGGCTTCCAAGCCTCTCGCAAGGGCCTGCAATCCCGCCGTCGCCCACTCAACGTACCGATGAGTAGGTCCCTCGTGGGCGTCCAGGTCCCCAAGGGCCTTGATCAGCCAGACCGAAACCGGCAGTTCTCCTCGTACATTCATCAAAGGCTTGGAGATGGCGAGGAAAAGCAGGGATTGATAGTTTCGGGCCTCAGGTTCGCAGCATGGAAGCTGGTGCCTGATCTGGGCCAATCCCCGGAGGGATACCGCGCACACCTTTTCGTGCGGCACGGGCTCACAGTGGTTGTTCACCCTGTCTGTCATCTTGTTCAGAAACTCTACGTACTTGTCCATGACGAACGCCTCCTCGCTGTGAATCTTCGGGCGGTGTGCCCGGTGCCTCGCTAAGAGGCGAGCGACGTTAAAGCGAAGTGATGAGAAAGGGGTGAGACCATATGAGCACACAATTCGCCCCCTTGTGGTGTGGGATAAACCTCACCAGGGCAATACGGGCCTTCAGGGACATGACGCCCTCAAGATTCCAGGCCCTGAGTGCCTCGCACCTTGGAATTCATGCGCCTTGGCCTGCCGTCGAGCCATTCCTACCGGTCGGTCAGGAAGTCTGGGCCTTGTCGTACGCGGCTTTCGCCTCGGGGCCGAAGTATGGGCCGAACATGCGGTTCGGGAGGAAGGCGTAGCCGAAGCTGTTCACCGAGACCTGCAGTCCGGTCCCGGTGGCCTCGTCGAAGTTCTGGAACCAGGGACCTCCGCTGGAACCGCCGGTCATGTCGCAGCCCAGGCTGTGGTCGTTGGACAGCAGGAGGTCCCTGCCCGAGTCGCCACCGCAGTGGATCAGCCTGGTCCCGTCGTACGGGGCCGCCGCCGGGAATCCGAAGGCGTACGTCGCCTTGTCGTAACCGCCGTTGAACAGGACGCCCTGGGCTCCGACGACGGAGCTGAGCTTCCGGCCGTTCAGCGGGGCCACGACCGCCAGACCGACGTCGTAGTCGATGTCCTCGTTCGCCACCCACTGATCGGTCGAGAAGGTCCGGGTCGCACGCCACTGGCCGTACGGCGCACTCCCGTTGTCGTACGCCGGCACGAACACCCAGTCGGTGTGCCAGCGGCCCTGGTACTTCACGCAATGGCCCGCCGTGATCACCGTGCTGCCGTTCTGGCTCGTGACGGAATCACCGGAACAGGAAGCGGTACGGCCCTGGAAGGTGAAGAACACCCGGCCCGAGGTACGCACCACCGCCCCACCGCCTGTCCAGGGGCCACCGGTCTGGGGGAAGGGCACCGCGGAAGATGCCGGGGCGCGGGTCGGGCCGATCACCGTCGGCATGACCGCGTCCCACACGGTCCGCGCGGCCCGGGAGACGAGCGTGGCGGCCTGGGACCGGGCGCCCGTGTCCGCCACCAGGTCGAGCAGGGCAGCCGAGCGCATCCGCTCGGCGGTCCAGAATCCCTCGGTGTGCCGCTGCTCGAAGGACGTGGCCGAGGAGGAGGCGCGGGCCTTGACAGGGGCGGGGGCCGGGTTCGCGGCCGAGGGGGTCCCGGGGGCAAGTACAGGCTTGGTCGCCGTGGTTGCCGACGGTGCCCTGTCGGAAGCCTTCACACCAGGAGCCGTACTCGGGGCCGACGTCGGCGGCATCCGCGCGGCCAGGGCGCCCCGCCCGTTCTCGCCACCAGCGCCGCAACCGCTCGCGAGGAGCACAACTATCGCGGTACAGGCGGCTATCACGCCGCCGGTCACAGGACCCGACACGGGCCACTTCGTCGTCATCGTGCCCCCTGGGCATCAAGGCTGTGCAACCCACGCGGGGACAACACGCATGGCGATGGGCAGATCGGTCTGATCTTCGGGCTGCCGCCAGTGCTCGCAGGAGCGGTTGGCGACCATCAGCCGGTTCAGTCCGCCACGGTCTGGTCGGATCGCGGCAAGATCCGCCGACAACCACTTCGGGGCTCGGACGACGATCGCGAGTGCGCCGGTGGTCCCGGTCGGCACGAATTCCGGTGAATGGGGGAGGGCAGTGCATGGGGGTCGGCGATGAAAAATCGCCGCAGCGGCCGCGCATTTCTCAGCGTCGAGTCACCGACAGTGACCAGACGGTCATTGCGGGATCCATTTCGAGAAGGCTGCCCTATACCAGGCGGTGAGCGCAACCAGCCTGATCTCTCGATAGTGAAGGCACCGGATCATTTGAATGTTCCGGTCAGTTGCAATGGGGGTGGCGTCAGGATTACTGAACTCGATACACGATATTTCGTGAAACGTCAGGAGAGCGTGGTGTTGTCGGCGGGCAGGAACGGCCTGAAATGAATAAGGGCCCCACTGCCGATCGGCAGGTAAGGCCCAATGAACGTCTAACGCTGATCAATCAGATGCGTACGCGTTATGCCGGAGTCAGTTCGAGGCACTCTTCGGTCTGCCTCCGTGCGGGGACGACGGTCGCCGGCAGATCGAGTTCGGCGACCACCTCGGTGCCACCGGGGGTGCGGACGACCGCGAACCTGGAGACTACGGCGCCGACGAGGGTCAGCCCCCGCCCGCAGCAGTCGCCGTCCTCGCGTTTTACGACCGCGGAACGGCCGCCCCAACGTCCGCCGTCCCTGATCTTGACGGTCAGCACGCCCATCTCGACCCGCAGGAGCAGAGCGACGTACGGGCTCCCGCTGTGCAGGACCACATTGCCGGCCAGCTCGCTGACGACGAGCTGCAGCGCATCCTGCGCCTCACCCGACAGGAGCCAGCGCTTGGCCTCGCGACGGACGAGACGCCTCAGGGAGGAGACCGATTCGGGCAGCGCGGGCACGACTACAGCACAGACACGCAGCAGAGATTCCATGATGACTCCTTCTGGAGTCGAAGGGCCGCGCACTGGTCGTCGGGGCCGGAGATCCGGTCTGCCGCCGAGGGGGCGCCTTGTTCTCTACCATAGAGCGATCGTTTAATCGAAATCAACACTTGAGATCAAATGGTCAGAACTGTAGAGAATGATACAACTTGATCTGGAGTGGGATCGCTACGGAGTGTCACGCGATCGAGGCGCCGCAGGACTCGCGGACCATGAGTGCGGGCAGCAGCTGCACGTGCCGCACCGGCAGCGCCGGGTTGGCGGCGCCGCCCCTGATCCTGCGCAGGAGCAGTTCGGCGGCTTCGGCTCCGACGGCCTTCTTCGGCGGGGCGACCGCGGTCAGCGGAGGGGCTCCCAGGGCGGCGAAGACGTCGTCGTAGCTGACCACGGACAGATCGCCGGGTACCTTCACGCCACGGGCGCGCAGGAGCGGGAGCAGCTGGATGGCGTCCTGGTCGTTGTGGACGAGCACTGCGTCGATGCCCCGTGCGGGAAGCTGGGCGACCTGATCGGCGATCGCCTCCGTCTCCACGTGCGGGCTGCCGCTGTCGATCACGGGTTCCGCGGTCAGGCCCAGCAGGGCGCAGCCATCGGTGTAGCCCGTGCGGACCTGGTGCGCCGTATAGGTGTCACGGCGGGCGACCAGGGCGATGCGCCGCCGCCCGAGGGAGGAGAGGTGCCGCAGGGCCAGGAGGACTCCGTGGCGGTGGTCCGAGGAGACCGAGTCGAATTCCGCCGCGGTGCTCTGCCGGGCGGGTCGTCGTTCGACCAGCACCGTGGGTACGGCGAGCTCGCCGACCCAGGCCTGGGTGTCCAGTCGGTCGGAGGGCAGCCAGTTGGGGGCGAGGAGAAGCCCGTCGACCCCGGACTTGAGCAGTTGCTCGACCTGGCCGCGATCCGCACTGGCCTGGTAGGAGGAGATGGCGAGGACCAGATGCGCGCCCGCGCCGGCGACGGCGACCCGGGCCCCTGCGATGACCTCGTCGAAGTACTGACCTACCCCGGGTACGAGCAGGCCGAGGGACGGTCCGTCCGTCGGCCTGGCGTCCTGGCGGCCGGCGACGGACACGGAGCCGTGGGATCTGTGCACCGCGCCGGCGTCGGCGAGGGCGGCGACGTCGCGGCGGACGGTGACGGCCGGGATGCCGAGTCGCTCCGCGAGCTCCACCACGCGTACCGAGCCGAGCGTCTGCACCTCGGCGAGGATCCGGGCGCGGCGCTCGTCGGCCGAGATGGACATGAGGCCCTCCTGCCCGTGGGCCGCCGAGGCGATGACGGCGACCCCGTAAGTCGAAAATCTACCATTCGATCGATAAGTGATCTGTCGACCGGCCACCGGTGGCGGCCTCCGGTCGTCCGTGCCGCGCTGCCTCCCCAGGAGCCCTTTCCGCGGGGGGACGAGCCGCGGCGTCGTCCCTCGAGGTAGCACCCTGGAGGGGCTGCTCCTTTGATCGAAATTCGATCGAATGATACTCTTTGATCTGCTGGCAGGTCGATACGCGCAGCGCAAGAATCATGAGGGGCTGGACGTGGGCATCTCGGGAGAAGAGCGCCGCAGGCTCATCGTGACGGTGCTCGGCGAACTCGGCGGGCAAGTCCGAGTGGCCGAGCTCGCCGAGCGGCTGGGGATTCCCGCGGTCACGGTCCGCCGGGACGTGGCCGCCCTGGCCGACTCGGGAAGCGTCACCCGCTCGCACGGTTACGTCTCCCTCGAACCCTCCCCGTCCGACCGACGTCCCGCGGGCCCCCACTGCACCTCCGGTCCGACCGTGGGCCTCCTGGTCCCGTCCGTAGGCCCGTACTTCGACGAGATCATCGCTGGTGTGCGCTCGGCCGCCACCGCCGCCGCGGCACGACTGGTGCTCGGCATCACGCCCACCGGAGCGAGGGACGACCAGGCCCAGGTGGAGCAGTTGCTGGAATCCGGCGCCCAGGGGCTCCTCCTCGCTCCCAGGCTGCGGCCGGGCCCCGACGACGATTGCGAGTGGCTGAACTCGTTGCCGGTCCCGACGGTGCTCGTGGAGCGGCGCTCACCCACTCCTGACGGGCCGGGCTCCCAGCTGGACACCATCGGCTCCGACCACCGGGACGGGGTGTTCAGGGCCCTGAGGCATTTCGTCGGGCTCGGTCACGGCAGCGTGCTCCTCGCCGCCCGGAGCGATTCGTGGACCGCCGCGGAGGTACGGGCCGGCTATGCCGAGGGCATGCGCCTGCTCGGGATGGAGCCGCTGCCCGTGCTCGACACGCTCGGACCGGACGGGGCGGTGGCCGACCCCGGCGGGCTCGCCCGGCGGATCGCCGACGCGGCCGCGGACGGGGTCCGGGCGGTGCTCGTCCACAGCGACCAGGACGCGATACGGCTGCCGCCGCTGCTCCGGGTGCTCGGCCTCCGGGTGCCCGCCGACGTGGCCCTGATCGCCTACGACGACATGTTCGCCGCGCTGGCGGCTCCGCCGCTGACCGCGGTCGCCCCGCCGAAGCGTGCGGTCGGCGAAGCCGCGTTCGCCCTGCTGCTGCGGCGGCTCACGGGTGGCCCCGGGCTGCCGGCTCAGCGCACGTCACTGCTGCCCGCGCTGCGCGTCCGCACGTCCTGCGGCGGCTGACCGCTGTCGTACGGGCGGCCGGTGGCGCCCGGCGCGGGTCCGGCCGGCTTCCGTACGAGAGAGGGGTCCACCGCACCCGCGCACGGGCCGGGGCCGGCGAGGGGAGGCACGGCGGCTCTCAGCTCCCGGGGCGGGTGGAAACGGTCCCGGGACCGATCCGCAGGTGGTGGACCGTGCTGTCGGGCCAGCGGATGCTCAGCCGCCAGGTCTCGCCGGTCTCGCCCCCGCCGGACTCGATCTCCAGTTCCGGCCCGCGGAGTGGGCTCGGGCCGCCCGTGCCGGTGAGCCGGACCGCGCAGGCCAGCAGTGCCGTACCGCCGGGCAGGGTTCCGGTCAGGACGGGCAGGACGGCCGTGGGGCCGTAGGCGGTGCCGCCGGGCACGGGTACGGTCTCGGCGGTGGTGAAGCCCCACAGGTTCCGGAGCTCGCTGGTGAGGCGTCCGTCGGCGCGGGCGGTCGCGGCGGGGCCCGCCTCGACCCGGGAGCCGGCGACGGCCCATCCGCCGTGGCGCACGCCGGTGCCGGCCGCGGCTCCGGTGACCAGATGGACGCGTACTTCGTCGGGGCCGTGCGCGACGGTGAGGGAGGTGACCGTGACACCGGGGAGGTCCTGGCCGGCGACACGGGGGAGCCAGGTGGAGGCGGCCCAGCCGTCGCCGGCGCCGAGGGGACGGATCCGGCCGCGTTCGGTGGGCTGTCCGCCGACGAGCAGGGCGAGGTGGTTGTCGGCGACACCCTCGTGGGTGGGGCCGGTGGCGGTGGAGTGGGCCAGGCGGGCGTAGTGCGGGTTGTCGGGCTGCACGGCGTCGGCGGGCTGGTCGTCGCTGCCGTGGTTGTGGAGGCGTACGAGTCCGTCGTGGGCTGTCGACTGCACGAGCCATCCGGGCTGGGGGAGCGCGAGCACGGTGTCGCGGACCTCGGCGGGGGCGGGCAGCTCCGGTTCGGTCCAGACGGGGTGGTCCGCAGGCAGGAGCAGGCCGAGGAAGGCGCTGCCCGCCCAGTAGGGGGAGGCAGGGCCGGAGTACGGCTGGACGAGGCGGGGCTCGGGGCCGTGCCAGCCGAGTGTGAGCAGGCCGTTCTCGTCGACGGCCCCGCGGTCGAGGAAGTAACGCAGCGTGCCGGAGGCGAGGCGGCGGGTGGTGCCGGGGGCGAGCGGGGTGTGTCCGGTGAGGGCTCCGGCCCACAGGGCCGAGGCGGCGGCGAAGCGGTAGGTGAGCGAGCGGCCTTGGTGGACGGGGGCTCCGTCGCCTCCGAAGGTGTGGGCGTAGCCGGCGAGGTGGAGGGCGAGTCGGTCGCCGTACTCGGCCAGCATCGTCCGGTCGCCCGCGAGGTGGGCGTGGAGGACCGGGTAGAGGTGCAGGGCCCAGCCGTTGTAGTGGTCGAACGCGCGGGGCCGTCCGTCGGTGTACCAGCCGTGGCCGAGGTAGAAGCGGTCGATCTTTTCCAGTCCGCGGCGGACGGCCGCATGGGCGTCCTTCTCCTCGATGCCGGCCTCGGCGAGGAAACCGCCGACCGAGAGCGGGAACAGCCACCAGTTGTTGTCGTTGGGGGTGTGGTGCAGGGCGCCGGTGAGCCACCGGCCCACCCGTTCACGGACGGGCCCCTCGAGGCGGTCCCACAGCCAGGGCCGGGTGAGGCGGAGGGCGAAGGCGATCGATGCTGCTTCCACCATGGCCTGGCCGCGGTCGGTTACCGGCGGCCAGGATTCGTGGTCGCCGTTCGCGAGATCACGCTCGGTCGTCGGCGTGCGCGTGCCGGCGTCGAGCCCCGCCGCGTACCGCTCCAGCAGGCCCTGTGGGTCGGCACCGCCCGCGCCCGCGACCCGCAGGGCGGCGGGGAGGAAGGTCCGGGCGAAGCCTTCCAGGCCGTCGGAGCGTCGGCCCGACCAGCTGGGGCGGGCGCCCGGGAGGTCGAGGAGTGCGCGGCCCGGGCTCGCGTACGGGCGGACGGCGGCGAGCAGGTCGTCGGCCGTCGCCTCCCAGTGCGCCCTGGTCCAGCCGGTGTAAGGGCTGGACTGGCGGTCCTCCGGGGGCAGTGGCATGAGGCGCGTCCTTCGTCGGTGGGTGCGGTGGGCATAGGTCCGTGGGCGATGGTCCGTGGGCGATGGTCCTCGGGCGGTGGTCCTCGGCGGAATGTAGAAACTTGCTGATCATTCGTCAAGGCGATCCGATCAAATGATCGGGCAGGTAGATCGTCATACTGGCGATGTGAGGTGGCTAAGCTGCCAATACGTCCAGTTCAGGGTCGCACCGATTAGAGTGGGCGCCTCGCGCGTCGGTCGATCAGATAGGTCATGTGATCTGAATTTCTAGAGCTTGATCAGCTTCCCGCTCCGAGGTGACTCCCAGTCGCCCCGAGCTCACGATCCCCAAACAGGGCCGACCCTGCCCAGAACCCGCGACCTCCCCCATAGGAGCCGTGCCATGCGCCCACTCGTGTTCTCCCGCCGCAGAGCCCTCCGTGTCGGCGCCGCCGTCACCGTCGCCGCCTTGTGCGGGGCCCTCTCCGCCTGCGGCGGCGACGTGGACGACGCCTCCGCCGCTGACGGCAAGCCCGTCACCTTGACCTTCTGGGGCTGGGCCAAGGGCACGCAGGAAGTCGTCAACGCCTTCAACGCGACGCATTCGGGCATCCAGATCAACTTCGAGGAGATCCCCTCCGGCAACGCCGGCGGCTACGCCAAGATCTCCAACGCGGTCAAAGCGGGGAACGCCCCCGACGTCCTGAACGTCGAGTACCCGCAGCTCCCCGACTTCGTCAGCCAGGGCGCCGTCCAGGACATCAGCGGGCTCGTCGACGACCGCCTGAAGGCGAAGTACCTGCCGCACGCCATCGAGCTGACCTCGCTCGGCGGCAAGACCTGGGCCCTGCCCCAGGACGTCGCGCCCCAGGCGTTCTTCTACCGTAGGGACCTCTTCCAGAAGGCCGGCATCACGGTCCCCAGGACCTGGGCCGAGTTCCGCACGGCCGCCGAGAAGTTCAAGGCCGCCCTGCCCGGGGCCCGGATCGCCACGTTCTTCCCGGACGACCCCACCACCTTCGAAGCGGTGGCCTGGCAGAACGGTGCCCACTGGTTCACCGCCGAGGACGACGCCTGGAAGGTGAACCTCACCGGACCGGAGAGCAACCAGGTCGCCGACTACTGGCAGAAGCTGATCGACGACGACCTGGTTCAGGTCCAGCCCTCCTTCAGCCAGCAGTGGACCGCTTCCCTCCAGAAGGGCGAGACCGCCGGCTACCTGGGCGCCTCCTGGGGCGCCGGTGTCCTCAAGGCCAACCTGGGCACGGCCGCGGGCATGAACGGCAACTGGGCCGTCGCAGCGCTGCCCGCCTGGGACGGCCAGCCCTCCAGCGGCATGCTCGGCGGCAGCACCTTCGCCGTCTCCAAGGACAGCAAGAAGGCCGAGGCCGCCGTCGAGTTCGCCACCTGGGCCACCACCACGCCCGAGGGCATCAAGGCCCGTATCGCCTCGGGGACCTCGTCCTCGTACCCCGCCGCCACCGCCCTCGTCCCGGTGGCCAAGGAGGCGTTCGACACCGCCTTCTACGGCGGCCAGGACATCTACGGCGTCTTCACGGAAGCCGCCAAGTCGATCAAGCCCGGCTGGGCCTGGGGCCCCGCCATGGGGGTCACCAACGGCTCGCTCAGGGACTCCTTCGGCAAGGTCACCGCGCGGACCGGCACCATCGCGGACGCCCTCGCCACCGCTCAGCAGGACACCGTGGACGAGTTCAGGATCCGCGGGCTGAAGGTCGCCCCGTGACAACCGGCACCACCCGCGCCAAAGGCTCCCGCACCACCCGCACCAAAGGCCCCCGCGCCGCCCCAGCGGCCCTGCTCGCCCCGTTCCTGCTGCTCTTCACGGCCTGCACGCTCGTGCCGATCGGGTACGCCGTCTACCTCAGCCTCTACACCGAACGGCGCAGCGGACTCGGATTCGGCGGCGCGGAGACCGTGTTCACCGGCCTGGGCAACTACACCCGGGCCCTGCGGGACGGAGCCTTCCTCAACGGCTTCCTCAACATCGCCCTGTACTGCCTGCTGTACATCCCGGTGATGATCGCCCTCGCCCTCGCGCTGGCCCTGATACTGGACTCCGCGCTGGCCCGCGCCACGCGCTTCTCCCAGCTCGCCCTGTTCGTCCCGCACGCCGTGCCGGCCATCATCGCCGCGTTGATCTGGACGTACCTGTACACCCCCGGCATCAGCCCCGTGCTCGACGCGCTCGGACACCTCGGCAACCGGCCCGATCCGCTCGGCAACCCGCTGCCGGCCGTGGCCAACATGGCCCTGTGGCAGTGGACCGGCTACAACATGGTCATCTTCTACACCGCCCTCCAGGCCATCCCGCGTGAGGTGCTCGAAACCGCCGTCGTCGACGGCGCCGGAACCCTGCGCACCGCGTTCAGCATCAAGATCCCGCTGATCCGCGCCTCCGTCGCCATGGTCGGCGTGTTCACCGTCATCGGCTCGTTCCAGCTCTTCACCGAACCGATGATCCTCCACGGCAGTGCCCCGGGCGTCACCTCCACCTGGACCCCCAACATGTACGCCTACACCGCCGCCTTCGATCGCAGCGACTACGGCCTCGCCGCCGCCTCCTCGGTGGTGCTCGCGGGCGCCACCGCGGCCTTGTCCTTCACCGTCACCCGGCTCACCCGGTCCCGGTCCGAACGCCGGAAGCAGTCCCCGGCGTGAACGGCTCCCGCCGGCACTGGAGCCTGTCCAGGAGCGTCGTCAACGGCACGCTCGTCATGGCCTGCGCCTACACCCTGCTGCCGCTCGGCTGGCTGCTCACCGCCGCGGCCAAGAACACCGCCGACCTCCTCGGCGGGAACACCCTGACCCTGGAGAACCTCAACCTCGGCAGGAACCTCGGCGACCTGGCCTCCACCGGTGACGGCATCTACTTCCGCTGGTACGTCAACTCCCTGCTGTACGCGGGCCTGGGAGCCGTCCTGTGCGCCCTGATCTGCATCGCCGCCGGGTACGTGTTCCACGTCTTCTCCTTCCCCGGCAAGGAACTGCTGTTCGGCCTGGTCCTGGTCGGTGTCATGGTGCCCACCAGCGCCCTGGCGCTGCCGATGTACCTGCTCGCGTCAGAGGTGGGCATCGTCAACAGCTACTGGGCCGTCCTCCTCCCCTCCCTCGTCAACCCCTTCGGGGTCTACCTCGCCCGGGTCTTCTGCGCCGGCTACGTACCGGGCGAGGTCCTGGAAGCCGCGCGCATGGACGGCGCGGGGGAACTGCGCACCTTCTGGTCGATCGGCCTGCACATGGTCATACCCGGGTTCGTCACGGTGTTCCTGTTCCAGTTCACCGCCATCTGGAACAACTTCTTCCTGCCCCTGGTGATGCTGTCCGACCACACGCTCTTCCCGGTCAGCCTGGGTTTGTTCACCTGGAACGCACAGGTCAAAGCCTTCCCCGAGTACTACCCGCTGGTCGTCACCGGAGCGCTGCTGGCGGTCGTCCCGCTGGTCGTCGCGTTCGTCCTCCTCCAGCGGCACTGGAAGGCCGGCCTCACCGCGGGGAGCGCCCAGTGAGCACCCACACCCACGCCGACACCGAGGAGGAGAAGTCCATGCCCGACACGCCGCCGTCCGCCGGCGGCAAGGCCGAGCGCCGTCCACGCGCCGTCCTCGCCATGCAACAGGACCTTGCCGCGCGTCTGATCGACGCCCACACCATGGCCAGGCTCGTCGCCCTGACCGACATCGACCCCCATCTGGTCCTGGACGACTTCACCACCCCGCAGGCCCTGGCCGCACTCGCCGACACCGAGGTGATCGTCTCGGGCTGGGGCTGCCCGCCGATCGACGCGACCGTCCTGGCCGCGGCCCCCCGGCTCCAGGTCGTCGTCCACGCGGCGGGGTCGGTGAAGCACCACATCACGGACGCCTGCTGGGAGCGGGGCATCAAGGTCGCCTCCGCCGCCTGGGCCAACGCCCTGCCGGTCGCCGAGTACACCGTCGCGGCCGTCCTCGTCGCCAACAAACAGCTGATCCGCATCCGCGACGACTACCGCACCCGGCGGGCCGCGTACGACTGGCAGAGCGCCTATCCCGACGCGGGCAACTACCTGCGCACCGTGGGCGTCGTCGGGGCCTCCTGCATCGGCCGCCGTGTACTGCAACTGCTGCGTCCGCACGACCTCGACCTGCTGCTCCACGACCCGTACGTCCACGCGGCCGAGGCCGTCCGCCTCGGGGCCCGCGCCGTCACGCTCGACGAGCTGTGCGCCACCTGCGACGTCGTGACCATCCACGCGCCCGAGCTGCCGGACACCCGTCACCTCATCGACCGCCGCAGGCTCGCCCTGATGCGGGACGGCAGCACGCTGATCAATACGTCCCGGGGATCCCTCGTCGACCAGGACGCCCTGACCGGCGAGCTCGCCTCCGGGCGCCTCAACGCCATCATCGACGTCACCCTCCCCGAGGTGCTGCCGGCCGACTCCCCGCTCTACGACCTGCCGAACATCGTGCTCACCCCGCACGTCGCAGGCTCCCTGGGCGGCGAGCTCCACCGTTTGGCCGCCGCCGCCGTGGACGAACTTGCCCTGTGGACCGCGGGCCTGCCCTTCGCGCACCCCGTCACGGCCGAGGACGTCGACCGCACCGCTTGAACCACGGACCGACGACCGCCCTCTCGGCCGTTGGGCGTGCTCCTGAAGGAGTCGGGTGAAGCACCTGTGACCAGGGCGACCGATTTCGGTGTTTTGTGCGCGGAGAAGTGCTGGTCCACGTTTGATACTCGACGTCGCGTCTTGTCTGATCCGCTCGTCGAGGGCCTTCTGTGGGTCCACGCCCGTAAGGGAGCATCACGTGTCCATGACCAGATCCGGGGCAGCCGTCGCCGGTGCCCTCTGCCTCGTCCTACTGCCGGGGCTGGAGGTCGCCGACGCCTCGTCGCCGGCGCGAGCCGTACGCACGTCCTACTACGTCGACTGCTCGTCGGGCTCGTCCGGCGCGGGCACCCTGGCCAGTCCCTGGAACTCCTTGTCCGCCGTGAACGCCCGCACGTTCGGCGACGGTGACACCATCTCGTTCAAGTCCGGCACTGTGTGCACCGGAACCCTGACACCCAAGGGATCGGGCGCGGCCGGCGCCCCCATCACCATCAACAGCTACGGCACCGGGGCGAAGCCGATCATCGACGGCAACGGTGCTGCCTGGGCGGTGAGGCTGCTCGACCAGACGTACTGGACCGTCACCGGACTGCACGTGAAGAACCCCGCGGCCACCACCGCGGAACGTACCGGCATCCTCGTCGAATCCACGACCGCCGCGGAGAAGCCCGGGATCGTCCTCAAGGGGCTCGAAGTCTCCGACGTCGCGGGCTGGGGCAACAAGACCGGTGCCAACGCCGCGTGGTTCTCCCTCTCGTCCGGCATCGCCGTACGCGCCAGGGGCACGGCCGGAGTCTTCCGTGGCGTGGAGATCACCGACAACAGCGTCCACGACACGGGCGGCGGCGGGATCAAGATCCAGGGCGACCCGGACAATCGGCGTATGCACACCGGCGTCCACATCGCCGGCAACACCATCCGCGAAGTCGGTGGCGACGGCATCGTCGTCCACGCCTCGGACGCGCCCCTGATCGAGCGCAACACCGCCCTGGACCTCGGGCTGGGGAAGTACCCCTTCGTCGGGGGCAACTTCGCCGGCATGTGGCCGATCAACGCCAAGAATCCGGTCTTCCAATTCAACGTGGTCGGCCGGTCCCGGCCATCGTCCTTCGACTCCACCGCCTGGGACTGTGACGGTGGCGTCATGGGCACCTGCACCTACCAGTACAACTACTCCTTCGGAAACGCCGGCGGGTTCTTCCTCAACTGCGCCGACTGCACCGAATGGGGCAACACCACCACGACCATGGTGATCCGCTACAACATTGCCCAGGACGACTGCCGACTGGCCGCCGGGGACGACGAAACCTCGCCCATCAACATCTACAACAACACGTTCTACTGCCCGAGCCAGCCCATCAGCGCGGCCAGGTGGCCCAACGCCCAGTACCGCAACAACATCTTCGTCGCTCCGTCGGGCTCCTTCCCGAGCACCGGAACCTTCGACTCCAACACCTACCTCGGCGGAGTCAAAGCCCCCGCCGGTGACAGGAACGCCGTCACAGCCGACCCGAAGCTCGTTGCGCCGGGCAGCGGCGACGAACTGGGCACGGACCTCACCGGCTACCGCCTGCTGACGGGTTCGCCCGCACTGGCCAACGGTGCCGTGATCGGCTCGAACGGCGGACGCGACTACTTCGGCAACACGGTCTCCGCCACGAAGGCCCCCAACCGGGGCGCCTACAACGGCGCGGGCGTCACCGCCACCGCACTGCCGATCCGCTCCTTCTACAACCAGGTCGGCGTCACCAGCGACACCAACCCCACCGCCGGCGCCATCACCGACAGCGGACGCAGCTTCTCCGGCCAGGCCCTGGAAGCCGTGGGCTTCACCCGAGGCGCCGTCAAGACCGTCGGCGGGGTCCCCTTCACCTGGCACCCGGGCCCCTACGGCACGCCCGACAACGTCAGGGCGGCCGGCCAGAAGATCGCCGTCACCGGCAGTGGCACCAAGCTCGGCTTCCTCGGCTTCTCCGTCAACGGACGGACCACCGGTTCCGGTGTGATCACCTTCACCGACGGCTCCACCCAGAACTACACCATCAGCCTGGACGACTGGTGGACCACCATGTCCACCAACGGTGGGATCGCCGCGGCCGTGCCCGCTTACCACAACCGGCACGACGTCGCCTACAACGACCGGACCACCCCTTCGGCCGCGCCCGCGACACGTATCTGGTTCGCTTCCGTGACCATCCCGACGGGCAAGCAGCTCGCCACCGTCACCCTGCCGCCCAGCCCCGTCGCCGCACTCCGCATGAACATCTTCGACGTCCGCCCCGGCAATTGACCGACGCGGCGGGCGCGGACGACTGACGCGCCGTACCGTACCGGTCCTCGCGCCACCGGGAGTGCCGGCGGACCGGTGCACGTGCACCGGTCCGCCGGCAGGGGTCCCACACACCGCAGCCCCGGTCAGCACCATGCGAACAGTGCTGACCGGGGCCCGGGGTTGATCACCCAGCCACCGGCAGGCCGCCCCAGCGGATGCCCTACTCGCTGCGGATACGTGTGCGTCCGAGGCGTCGGCGGCCCGGACCGGGGGTGTCGTGCGACGGCCCGGACCAGCGCGCTATCAGTCGCTGTGGAGCATGAAGGCGAGGACAAGCATGCCGAGGGTCATGCTGGTCACGAAGGCGCCCGCGGCGAAGCCGGTGGCGGCGACGAATGACGCGTCGCCTGTTGCGCCGTAGATGATGCCGGCCGCGAGACCGACGAGGAGCGATACGAGGGCGGTGATGATCACCCACACGCCGCGGGAGGTCCTCGTCGAGCGGTCGTCCGCCGCAGTGGCATCCGCGTCATTGGCGTGCTGATGTGAACGGTCCATCGGATCTCCAAGGTGCGCAGGCTTCGAAAGGTCAGGCAGGGTTTCGAGGGAGCCACGGCGAAGAGGCCCTACTGCCTTGACCCGTCCGCCCCTTTCGGGCGGCGAGAGGAAGCGTCGCGGCGCGGGTTGCCACGAACCTGCCCCATGCCTGCCGGAGTTGCCCGGCTTTCTGTGATACTGCCGTCATGCGACGGCCCGCCTGGATCATGGACGCACCGGAGATCATCGAACCGCTTCTGCGGGTGCGTGAGATAGGTGTGTGGGATCTCCGGTTGACGCGAGTGCCACTCGGCCCGCTGGAACGTCTCGCCGTATCCATTGTCCCGGAAGTGAAACAGGGTGACCGGCATCACCTCATCGAGAAGCTGCTTGATATCGCCGTCCCGCTGATTCCGCGTCCCGATTACCAGGATGCCGCACGCATCATCTTCGACATGAACGACCCGAGGGTGAGATCGGCAACTGCCCGGAGAACCGCGGCAGCCCTGGTGTTCGGGCAGTCCTACTCGCGATTCCGGGACCCGGAAGTCGGCTTCGAGCGCCCCTTGCTGCTGAGCGTCGCAGAGGCGATCCACAAGGCGGCCCTCGAGCACCGGACGCCGGCCCCCGGCGAACCGGATTCAGGGGATATTGACGGCGGTACGCACGCCGCGGATTCCAGCGGTCACCTCCAGGTAATTCTGGCGAACGACCGGGTGTATTCCGTCGAGTCCACGGATCCGTATGAGATCGGGGTGTTCCCCTCGACGATCGCCCGGGAAGCCTCGCAGGACACGACACCGTACATCGAGCGCGGCATCGACAAACCGCTGCGCGATCTCCTCCTGGATGACGAGGCCCTGGAAGCGCAACAGCGCATCGTGGTGGTACGAGGAGATCCCAAGGCAGGCAAGTCCCGCACTCTCTACGAAGCATTGAAGGCGACGCATCCGACTCGGCCGATGGTTGCCCTGCGCACGCCATTGGAGACGGACATCGAGAGTCCGGCGCACCGCCCACTGGCTACATTGGCAGCCATGCATGGTGTGGCGATCTGCCGCGATTCGGCACCTGTGGTGGTCTGGATCGATGACGCTCAACGCCATCTGCAGCGCGGCTTCACTCGCGATAATCTACGCGTACTGCGTGAACGCTACCCTGATGTCATCATTGCCGTAACACTGCACAACAGCGCTCAACCTCAATTCGACAAGTTCGACGAACCTTTGGGCCGCCTGCTGCGCAGGGCGAGCCGGCATACCGAGCTCTCATCCGTCCTCGAAAGGGACGAGCTCGCGCAAGCCCGTCTCCGGTACTCGCTCGAAGCTCAGCCCGATCAGCATGTGGCCCGCTTGCCGGAGCTGTTCGCCGCTGTCAACATCCTTCAGCGGCGCTATCAGGATCATCAGCATGACGATTCGGTAGGGGTCGCCATCGTGCAGGCCGCGGTGAACTGGCGCCGGACCGGGATGCCGTCGGCCATTGACGAGAAATCATTGCAGGCACTGTCCAGGATCACGCATGGCGAGATATTTCCTTACCGGGAAATCGGAGATCAGGAATTTCGCAACGGTCTGGCTTGGGCCTGCAAGGAAGTCGCCAAGTTCGCCTCTTTGGTAAGAAAGATTCCCTACAGTGCACCACCAGTCTATGAGGCATTCGACGCCATCAGCCAATGGCTGAGCGATCGGGAGCCGGTGCCGTCATCGGAGATCTGGGACTACGTCGAGACCCGTTCGACACCGGAAACCGGTCTCGGAGTAGGATTTGCGGCCTTCCTGGCCGGACATGGCCCCATCGCGCAGCGCCTGTGGCGCGACGTGAGCGAGAACGGCCATCCCGATCACATCGGCCCCGCGCTCCTGAATCTTGGTGCGACGCTCGCCGAGGCGGGAGATACGGCTGGAGCCTGTACCGCGCTCCGACGGGTGATCGAGCTCGGCTATACAGGGATCATCCCCTCGGCGTTGCTCAACCTCGGAAGTGCCCTGTCCCGTGCAGGAGATGTGGACGGAGCCAAGGACGCGTTCCAGCAAGCGATCGATCTCGGGCGCGCCGACCAGGCAGTCGACTTCGGCCACGGTGGCCGCACCACTTCCTTCGCTGCTCTCAGCCTTGGTCAACTGCTGGAGAACTCGGGAGATCCAGAGGGGGCCGAGGCCGCGTATCGCCAGGCGATCGATTCCGGCGACAGCGACGCGATCCCCAAAGCGGCGCTCAACCTCGGCGTGTTGCTGGACAAGATGCAAGATCATGACGGCGCCTGCCTGGCCTACCGGCAAGCGGTCGACTCCGGCGACAGCGGTGTCTCCACCGCGGCGGCGCTCGGCCTTGGGCAACTGCTGTTCCATGCAGGGGATCTGGAGGGGTCCAAGGCGGCCTACCGGCACACGATCGACTTCGGTAGCGCCGAACAGGTTTCCTTGGCGAGGCTCAATTTCGGAGTGCTGCTGGAGATGACAGGAGATTCGGAAGGGGCCAAGGCCGCCTACCGGCAAGCGGTCGACGCCGATGGGGCGGGCGATGCGGTTCCCGAAGCGCTGTTCAACCTTGGGCGGCTGCTGGGAAAGACCGAGGAGACGGACGGGGCTCGGACAGCTCTGCTGCGGGCGATCGCTTCCGGCAATGCCGAACAGGCTCCTCGGGCAGCGGCCCGGCTCGGAGTGGTGCTGTCCAAAGTCGGGGATGTGGAGGGGGCCGAGGCCGCCTTCCGGCAGGCGATCGACTCCGGCCATGCCTACCACGCCCCTGTGGCAGCGCTCGGGTTGGGGACGCTCCTGTTCCAATCCGAGGACACGGCAGGGGCCAGGGCCGCCTTCCAGCGGGCGATCGACTTCGGTGACAGCGAGGTCCTGCCTTCGGCGGCGCTCGGACTCGGAGGGGTGCTGGCTCAATCGGGGGACGTAGCGGGAGCCGAGGCCGCATTCCAGCGGGCGATCGACTCCGGGTACGGCGAGGTGGCCCCCCGAGCAGCACTCGGACTCGGGACGCTGCTGCTCCAAACGGGGGACACGGCAGGGGCCAGGGCCGCCTTCCAGCGGGCGATCGACCTCGGTGACAGCGAGGTCCTGCCGTCGGCGGTGCTCGGACTCGGAAGGGCGCTGGCTCAATCGGGGGACGTAGCGGAAGCCAAAACCGCATTCCAGCGGGCAATCGACTCCGGCCATGATGACGAGGCCGCCCGAGCGGCGCTCGGACTCGGAGGGTTGCTGACCAGGGCGGGGGACACAGAAGAGGCCAAGGCTGCCTTTCAGCGGGCGATCGACTCCGGCCACCGGAACGCGGCTCCACGAGCGGCGCTCGAACTCGGACAGTTGCTGAATCAGCCCGAGGACGCGGAGGAAGCCAGGACGGCCCTTCAGCAGGCCATCGACTCCGGCCACAGCGACTCGGCCCCCCGAGCGATCGTCTGCCTGGCTGTGCAGTTGGCACTCGCGGGAGATGTGGAGGGGGCCAAAGTGCTCCTCCCTCGGGCAATCGATTCCGACCATGAGGACGCGGCCCCCATGGCGATGGTGGTCCTCGGACTGCTGCTACAGGAAAGCGGGGACACGGAGAGCGCCCGTACGATCCTTCAGCGAGCGGTCGACTCCGGCAACATCGCGGCGGCTGACAAAGCTCGTGCGGCTCTTGTCGAGCACTCTCGGCGTGACCACTGATCGGGCGAGGCATGCCGCCCCGTGCGAGGACGTGCATCGAAAGTCGATCTTGGGTGATGTCGGAGCCGTTGTTGCCGAAGGGGACGAGGGCGGGGCGGCCGCCGGCCGGGCACCCCGACAAGGCCTACGCCTCCCGCAAGAACCGCACCTACCTGCGCAAACGCGGCATCCGCTGCACCATCCCGGACAAGGCCGACCAAGCCCTCCACCGGAAGAAGCCAGGCTCGCGCGGTCGCCGTCCACCGAAGTTCGACAAGATTGACTATCGGGACAGGCACGCGGTCGAGTACGGCATCAATCGCCTGAAGCACACCGGGCCGCGGCCACGAGGTACGACAAGCTGGCGGTCCGCTTCGAGGCAACCGCGCTGGTCGCGGCCGTCAACGAGTGGCTGTGACCGCACGCTCGCACAGGCTGTTCGTTAACCCTTTGCCGAGGAGCCGATGGGCCAGCTAGGTTCTCCCAGCCGTCCGATGTCGCTCGGGACCGGCACTGTCGACGAGGAGGTGTGGAGCACATGCGCAGGGGTGCCCAGGTGTTGAGTCCGCGTACTGACCTTTGCCACCTCCTCACGACGGAGACACCTTGTCGTTTCGCATCACCCCACTGACCGACCCTGCTCACACGCCGCGCACCCGGCGTCTTGCATGGTTGGCGTCCGACGCCGATTCCATCCCTGTCGGGACCGCCTTCCTGCGGCTGTTCACCGACCCCGGACAGGCACACCTGGCCGAACTGACCCTCGGTGTCCATCCCATGGAACGACGCAAGTGCGTCGGTTCCCGGCTCGTCGATGCCGCAGTGGCCGCTACCCGGGCCAATGCCCGACGCTGCGTCATCGCGCAGGCCGAGGCCGGATCGCCAGGTGACCACTTCCTGCCAGCGCGCGGTTTCCGCAAAGTCCTCACCCTGAGGTTCTCCCGCTTGCCGCTGGCCGACGCGGACATCAACGCCCTCGCCCGCGTCATCGAGCGTCCGCATCCCGGCTACCGGCTGAAGTCATGGCACGGAACCGTGCCCGACGGCCTCGCCGAGACGTTCGCCGCCTCGCGTCGCGCCATGGACGACATGCCCATGGACGACACCGACTACGGCACGGGGACCTGGGACGTGGACCGTGTCCGGGCCGCGGCGAAGGCCGTTGAACAGCGAGGCGACCACCTGCACACCGTCGTTGCCGTCGACGCCTCCGACGGCTCCATCGCCGGGTTCACCGAGCTGGTCGTCCCCGGCGACGGCAAGGGTGATGGCCAGAACTACGGCACCGGCGTGCTGCCCGAGCACCGTGGACACGGCCTCGGCCGATGGATGAAGGCCGAGTCGATCCGACACGCCCATGGGCGCTATCCACACCTCGGCGGCCTCCTGACGGACACCGCCGACAGCAACACGCACATGAGACAGATCAACGACAGCCTCGGCTACACGCCCACGCACACGACACACCAGTACCAACTCGACCTTTAGCGGTTGACGGACGGGCCGGACCTGGACATCACAGCGTCCGGCCCGTCCATCGTCTCCACCACCCCCATTGCCGCGAAGCCCTCGGGATCAGACACGCCGCTGGCGTGGTTCGCAGGCCCGCCCGGCCTCTTCTGGCTCAACACGAAGGGCACAGGGGTGTCCAGCGGCGGGTTCTGCGGCCCCAGCTGGACGGCGTAGTAGGAGACATGGCAGCACCGTATGCGGTGTTGCAACGGCTCTTAGAGCGCAGGGTGCTTGGCCGAGGCCTTGGCTGGATGGCGTGCGCGTCGAGGTGGGCCGCTCACGTCCCTCCCCGTGTGGGTGTTGTCGAGCGGTTCAGGCCGCGCCGAGGAAGACGTACGCCGTCATCGGGGCGGCAACCGGCCCCGCGCCCAGACGGGCCGTCATCTCCCCGATGACGGTGGCCCGGACGGCTGGGCCGTCTCCGCGCTCCTCGACGGCGGCGCGCACCGGCGTCCCGGTGAGGAACCCGAGGGCGACGTCGGCGGCCGACGCGGCCCGGCCCTCCAACGTCACTTCCTGCTCCGCCTCGACGGTGAACCCGGCGGCCGTCAGGTCGGCGGCCACGACCGTCGGGTCGCAGTAGCCGTGCGGGACGGTTGGGAGGAACCGTGGCGGGTCGACCGGAAAGGCCCGCTCCAGTCCGGCCTGGAGCGCGGCGCCGAAGGCGTGCGTGCCGAGCGGGCCCCAGGTGTTGAACAAGAACCGGCCGCCCGGGGCCAGCACCCGACGGGCCTCGGTGAAGGCCGCGACCCGGTCGGGGAAGAACATCACGCCGAACTGGCAGACCACCAGGTCGAAGCCTCCGTCAGGGAACGGCAGCCGCTGCGCGTCGGCCAGCTGCCACACCGCACCGGGGGCCCGGGACGCCCCGAAGGCGACCATGGCCTCGTTCAGGTCCGTGGCCGTCACCTCGACCGACGGCGCCGCCGCGAGCAGGAGCGAAGTCAAAACACCGGTGCCCGCGGCCAGTTCGAGGACCCGCCGAGGCCGGAGTGCCGCCGCTCGGGCGGCCAGGTCCTCGGCGAAGGGCCGGAAGACCACTGGCACCAAGTACTGCTCGTAGGCCGCCGGCATGGACTCGGACCACCGCCGGTCGGCGTCGCTTCCCGTCACCTTTCAACGGTAGCGCCGCCTCGAGACCCCCAGCCCCCGCCGCGCCGCCGTGGTTCGTGGAGCCGACCGGTCCGACTGGGCCGCCGGATCCTGTGACTGCCTGCTTGTCCGCCCACGGGTTCCTCGGGACCGTCTCCGCAGCGGCTCTCGTCAACGGGCTCCGCACAGGAGGGACCGAACCGCCGGGACCGTGTTGTCAGCGACCCGAAGGGCTCCCCGGCCGGCCGGCAAGCCAGGCAGCGATCCGCTGCGTGTACTCACGGTTGACGTAGGGAGAGCCGTCGCGCGCGATTCGTTCCAGGTGGCGCAGGATGTTCTCAGAGCGGTCCGGGTGGCGCACGGCCAGCACACCGATGCCGGTCTCACCCGTCGAGGCACTGACGTACACGTTGCCGTCCAGGGCCAGCATTCCGAAGCCCGGATGGCCCGAGTGCACGCCGAGGAACGCCGACGCGGCGCCCCGGCCCATGATGTCCCAGCGGTCGAGGAGCCGGACCCGGGTCCAGAGCGCCGGTGCCCAGTTGCCGGAGTGCATGTGGTCCAGGGCGGCTCGGTGTGAACGGGTGCCCCGAGGGAGCTGCAGGAGGAACTCGCGCCGATGGTCGAACAACCCTGTGGACGCCGCGAGATCGTACCAGTCGGCATTGAGCCGTTCGACCAGCCGCGGGGTGTCGTACCGGTGCGAGAAGCCATCGGTCACGTCCTCCACGCCGCATCCGTGGACGTACGGGATCGTGCCCGCCGGCACCGCGTTCGGGAGCACCTGGAGGCCGGCCCTGCGTAGAGGCTGGTACACCTTGCGGTCGCGTTCCCGGATACCCATCGACGCGCACTTTAGCAACGGCCCACCGCCCCCGGCTCGCCGCGTTCCTCCACCTCACATGCGGTTCCCGCCAGGGTCGGTGCGGCAGCCGGTGAGTGCGACGGTGACTCACGGGTACGGCTTACGGGGCATGGGGTACGGCGTCGGGGTTCGGGCCGCCGGCGAGGAGCGAGGGCAGCACGCCGGGCCGGCACCCGGTATGACGGTGCCGGCCCACGGGGTGTGCCGGTCAGCGGCTTCTGCCGGGCTTCTAGGCCTCGGCTGCCGCGCTCAGGCTCATCTTGTAGATCTCGGTGCCGTCCTCGAAGAGGATGACCCTGTCGGCGCCACCGTCGAGGAGCTCCCTCCACACCTCACCGATCCACCCCTCGGCGTCCCCCTGCGTCGTGAACTCCTCCGGCTCGACCGCGGGTGCCGTCTCCGCCCCATCAGCCGTCTCGAACCGCCACATCCAGACCATGCGTTCCGCCTCCACTTCAAGATCCACTGATGCACTCGAGTCCTTTCCTTGTCAGGCGCGCCCCAAACAGTGCCCAGCAGAGGCCCTGGTCTTGCCATCCGAGCGGACGGACAGGGGGGAACGGCTCGATGAGGATCAGCTGTGTGCGGCCCCGGCGAGGGGCGCGTACTCCACAGGGCTGTCCGGGCGTGCGGTTCCAGTGCTGCTGCTCGCGGATCCGGCGTCCGATCACGTAACGGGCCGCGATCGCCACCGGGGCCAACACCCGCTCGTGCCCGGGGGAGCGGGTGACCAATCCTGCGGACGAACGACATGGCGACACCCCTCGACGTGTCGTTGCCACGCACCGACTGCTTCTCCCAGGGCCCATGTAACGAGGCCTCAGTCTCGTCAATCATGGGGGGCGAGCCCTCAGCCTTCGGTGTACTGGAGTGCCTCGTAGAGGGCTGTGTGGGCGCAGGGCCGGCCCATGAGGACGCACAGGGTGAACAGGGTGTCCTCGAACTCTCGGCGGGCGGCCGCATCGGCCGGAGCGGCCGCCAGGCGCAGGCGGGCGTCGAAGAACCGGCCCAGGGCCCGCCCGGCGTCCGCCAGGAGCGGCATCAGGCTGGGGCCGGGTGTCCTGGCCCTGGTTTCCGGGGCGCGGGCTGCCTGGACAGCGTGGCGCAGGGCCCGGTCCGTGCCGGCTGGGAGCGGTGTTCCGTCCGAGCCGGTGAGCATGGCGTCGGCCATGGCCGTGCGGGTCAGGCCGGCCCGCGCGGCCGCGGTGGACAGGACCAGCTCGGCCGTCGGCTCCAGGGCGGGAATCATCGCCATCAGGGTGCCCACAGCCCAAGCGCCCGCCTCCTGCGGCGGGGCCGGTGTGCGGGTCGCGTGCGGGGGCACGGCCGGTTTCAGGGGCTGGGACGCGGTCATGGAAGATCACGGGCTTTCGATGAACACGGTCAGGTGAGCAAGGGGCCGCAGCCTGTGAGCTGGAGGAGTCGCTCCACTGCGCCGCCGGCGGCAGTGATCCTCAGCCCCCGGCCCGCCCGCTGCGCCTTCGCTCGGACTGACAGGAGGGCGTTGAGGCCGGCGCAGTCGCAGAAGGCCACTCCCTCCAGGTCGAGGAGGAGGTTGCCACGGTGCACGGCGAGGGCGATGAGGAGGGTGTCGCGGAGCACGGCGGCATTGTCGAGGCCGATCTCACCGCTCACACGGACCCGGACGGTACCCGGAGGCCCGGCCTCCACGTCGATCTCCAGATCACCGACCACGATGGTGCCGAGGTCGGGTTCGTACATGATCCTGGTCATGCCCGCCTCCCCGGACGTGTCCTGGGGCAGCTCCTTCAGCAGCATCGTCGGCACGCATCCCACATACGTCAAGAATTTCCGGAAAATCTGGTCATACATACAATGTTCGGGTATTCCAGGCATTCCGAGGTTATGGGTGATGAAGTGCTTGCCGAAGCGCCGTGGACATTGCCGTGGACATTGCTGACGAGCCACGTACGCGTCCTCCTGGCCATCGCCCGGGATCCCGGCGTCCCCGGAGCCGAGTTCCGCCACCCCGCCGAAGCCGACCGCGACATCACCGAGCTCGTCACCCTGTTCCCGTAGGGATCGGGCGCGAATGGTCCCGGCGCCCGACACGAACCGCAGCCGGGCCGACCCGCCCGTGGCCGATCAGGCGGGAGCGCGCGGAAAGTCCGGCCGGGTGGTCTCCACCGCGACACACGCCGCGCGGTCCGGGCGAGGGACCGGCGCAGGTGAGAATGCGCGGGCTCGCTTTCCGTTCCCCTTCTGCGGCTGGAGCTGTCCGTGCTCGAACGCAAGCAACTCAAGAACCGCGCCCAGGTCACCTTCGTCCTCCCCGAGGACAACCCCGATGGTCCGGTCAGTGTGGTCGGCGACTTCAACCACTGGAACCCCGCCGCCCACCCACTCGAGTCCCGCGGTGACGGCACGCGGGCCGCAACGGTTTCGCTCCCCCGTCACAGCGCCCACTCCTTCCGCTACCTCGCCGCCGGTGACTACTGGTTCGACGACGACACCGCGGACCACCATGACGGCACCAACGGGCGCCTCCACACCTGACGTCCCCGCCCTCCAAGGGCTGGACCAGGTTTCTGCAGGCTCCGGGCCGGCGTTCGCGCCCCGGCGGATCCGCTGTGGACACCCGCTCCTACCCTCCGCATCGGCGCGCGTTCGGTGGTTTTCCCGGGCGAGGGACGGGAAGCCGCCAGACAGGAGACCCCGACGGGAGCCGGAGGGGGCCGTGAAGGACGAGACGAGCCGCCTCGACCGTCCGGGGCCGCTACCGGACCGGACCGAGGGGATGCGGGCGCCGACCCGGCTCCAAGATCCACGAAGGCGAGGAAGAAGCGAGGCGAGGACGATGGACGAGGCAGAGATCTGGGCCTACGGGCACAGCGTCGGACATCAGGTGGGGATCGACCTGACCGGCTGGAGGGTCGAGGCGACGGACGGGCACATCGGGAAGATCGACAAGCACACCGAGGACGTGGGCGCGTCCTACCTCGTGGTCGACACCGGGGCATGGATCTTCGGCAAGCACGTGCTCCTGCCCGCGGGCACTGTCCGCAGGATCGACGCCGCCGAGGAGAAGGTCTACGTCGACCGGACCAAGGAGCAGATCAAGAACGCACCCGAGTACGACGCCGCCCGGTACGCGGGCGAGCCCAGCTACCTCGAACAGTTCGCCCGTTACTACGGCGTGCCCCACATGTAGCGGAGCGCTCCCGGCTGGTGCCCGCCTCGACGCCCGGCAGGCACTGAGCGACGATGGGAGGGGGCCCCGCACGGCGAAGGGACGATCATGTTCGAAGGCAGCGGCAAGCCTTTCAGCGGGTTCTCGGTCGATGACATCGGCCAGGCCAGGGAGTTCTACGGGCAGACGCTGGGCCTGCGCGTGTCCGAGGACGAGGGCATGCTCTTCCTCCACCTGGCCGACCACACCGCGGTGCTGGTGTATCCGAAGGACAACCACGCGCCCGCGAGCTTCACCGTCCTCAACTTTCCGGTGCCCGACGTCGAGCGGGCTGTCGACGAACTCATGGCGGCCGGCGTCCACATGGAGCGCTACCCGGAGTTCACGGCGGACGAGAAAGGCATCGTGCGCGAGGAAGGCGGCCCGGTCGTCGCCTGGTTCAAGGACCCGGCCGGCAACGTCCTGTCGGTGGTCGAACCGATGTGACCCCCGCGCCCCGCGCTGCCTCTGTCCGCCGCTGGTTCCCTCAGCCGCAGTGACGGACGGGCTGGGGCTGGCAGGAGCCGGCCCGCCCTTGCTCTAGGTTCTTGATCATGACAACCGACACCGTGGCCTTTGTGTCCACCCTCGTGGCCAGCGTCCTGAACGCGGAGCCAAGTGAGCGCGCGGCGGTTCTGGAGCCCTCGTTGAGGACCAAGTACGCCGCGGCCCTCACCATGGGACGCAAGGCAGCCCGCTCCCTGAGCTCGGCGGACCGGGAGCGGTACCTGAAGGCTTTCACCCCGTACTGGACCGCCAGGGTCACCGAGGTCTTCCTCGGTATCGGACCGGTCTCTCCAGGGGCCGCCTGCGAGGACAAGCCCACAGCGCACAGAGTGAGCGCGACGGCCAGCCAATCCCCCCAGGACCCCACCCGTACGCTGACCGTGACCTACCGGCTCAAGTCGGATGTCGACGGCTCCAACCTGCTGCTCACCGACATGGACATCGAAGGGGTCTCCGTGCTCACCACGGAGAAACAGGTGATCCAGAACCTCTTGCAGAGCGACGGCTTCGAAGCGGTGCTGACCTCCCTCGAAGCCAGGATCCGACGCGAAGGCGAAGGACCTTTCACGAGAAGCGGATAGAGCCACGGCTTGTCCCAACAATCCGCGCGGAGGAAGTCGGGAGGCGGGCGCGCCGGTGCAAACGCTTGCCCGGCAGAACTCGCATGGGCGGCTCCGGGTACGTCCAGCGCATGATCGGATCGGATCGCGGCGATCGGGTCCAGCCGGTGGCATTGCTGCAGGGTTGGCAGGGAAAGGGGGCCACTTGATCTCGGCACTCAACCAGCTTGTCGATCTCGTCGAGGAGCACCTCTGCGAGGAGCTCGACGTCCACCCATTGGCCGGGAAGCTCGGCACGACCGAATACCACCTGCGCCGGATGTTCTCGTCGTTGGCCGGCATGCCGCTGTCGGAGGCCTCGGGGACACCGAACCGTCGGGTCTGCTGCAAGTCTCCGACGACCTCGACGACCTCGACGCCATCGAGTCGCCGGCCGGTAAGTGGGCTGTCTTCCGCACGGCCGGACCGCATCCGCAGGCCCCGCAGACGACCTGGGCCGCGACCGCGACCGAGTGGTTCCCCTCCAACCCGTGGCGCCTGCGGCCAGGTCCCTCGATCGTCGCGGTCATCGACCGCGCGGACGACTTCAGCACCGCGACCTGCGAACTGTGGCTGCCCGTCGAACCGGCGTGACGAACCACTGGTTCCGCCCAGGGCGGCCCGGTGGGTCGGCGTGATCACCGGCGACGTCAGCCTGACCGGCGTACGCGCCGGTGCTGCGGACCTGACCCGGACCGGGGGGCCGCGGCCCTACGATGTCCGCCATGCCCGGTCCGGTCGGCGTTCGGCACGATCCCGCAGGCGGCGCGCGGCTGCGGACCGCCGCCCGGCTGGCCGTGTGCGCGGCGGTGCCCTGGTATCTGTGCCTGTGGTGGGGCACGAGCGTGCTCCCGGTGCCCGCCGCCCTGCCGGCCGTGCTGATCCTGCGCGGGGACGTCTACGCCGCCCCCCCGCATGGCATGGGAGCGGCTGGTGGGTGTCGTCGTGGGCGTGCTGTTGACCACCCTGGTGCTGCACTGGCTGCCCCAGACCTCGACGCCGTCCTTCCTCGCCGTGCTGGTCTGCGGCTGCGTCGGCATGTACCTGCTCGGCCGGGACGGCTCCCCGAACCAGCAGGTGCTGGTCAGCGCGCTGGTCATCTATGCCACCGATGTCCCCGGCTACGCGCTGGCCCGGCTGGTGGAGAGCGCCGTCGGGATCGCCGTGGTCGTCCTGCTCGGGCCGCGGCTGTGGCCGCCGGATCCGTACCGGTGGGCCGCCGCGGGCCTCGACTCCTACCGGGCCGGTGCCGGGAGCCTGCTCGACGGAATCGCGGCCAGGCTCGCCCGGGGCGGCCCGCCGGAGTCCCCGCGGCAGCCGCCCGGGCCGGAACGGCTGTGGCGGGAGCCCGCCGACGCCCGCGCCGTCTACGACCGGGCCGTGCACCGCGTGGAGCCGCCGCGGGCGCTGCGGACACTGCGCCTGCTCAGGGCTCCGTGGCGGACTCCGGGCCGCCCTCCCGAGGGCCTCGGCGACCGGCTGCTGATCGCCACCCGGACCGCCCTCACCCTCCAGTACTTCTGCCAGGAGCTCCAGGAGCGCGGCCGCACGCGCACGCCCGGGGGCCCTCCCGGTTCCGGTCAGGACCCCGTCCAGGATCCCGCCCTGCGCGACCTCGCCGCGCTGGTCCGGGCCACCGCCACCGCCCTGGACGCCGCCCTGCGCGGTGCGGACTGCACCGCCGAGCTCGACCGGGCCCGCGCGCTCGACCTCGCCCAGCGCACGGCCCACCCGACGCGCCACGACGCCGTGCTGCGGGCCGGCCTCCACCTCACGCACGAGGCCCTCGCCGCCCGTCCGGCGGCCGATGGCGGCCCCCCGTGCGACGCGCCGGTGTGAACCGTCCGGGGCAAACCCGTGCGGGTCGGCGGCCGCCCGCCGCCCGCGGGTCCGCCCGGCGGGCAGAGTGGCCGTCCGGGAAGCAGGCCCGCACGGAGGAGGACGAGGATGCCGATGGACATGGCGCTGGCGCCCGATACGGTCGCCCGCTGGCAGTTCGGCATCACCACCGTCTACCACTTCCTCTTCGTCCCCCTGACGATCTCGCTCGGCGTTCTCGTCGCGCTCCTGCAGACCGCATGGGTGCGGACCGGCAACCGCACGTACCTGAAGGCCACCACGTTCTGGGGGCGGCTGTTCCTCATCAACGTGGCGATGGGGGTGGTCACGGGCATCGTGCAGGAGTTCCAGTTCGGGATGAACTGGTCGGCGTACTCCCGGTTCGTCGGTGACGTCTTCGGTGCACCGCTCGCCTTCGAGGCGTTGATCGCCTTCTTCCTCGAATCGACCTTCATCGGCCTGTGGATCTTCGGATGGGACCGGCTGCCACAGCGGATCCACCTGGCGTGCGCCTGGGCGATGGCCGTCGGGGCGCTGCTCTCGGCCTGGTTCATCCTGGCGGCGAACTCCTGGATGCAGCACCCTGTCGGCTACCGGATCTCGCCGCGGACCGGCCGGGCCGAACTCACCGACTTCCTGGCGGTGCTGACCCAGGAGACCACCCGTGTGGTCGTCTACCACACGCTCTGCGCCGCGTTCCTGACGGGCGGGGCGTTCATGGTGGGCGTGGCCGCGATCCATCTGCGCCGCGGCCGGCACGTTCCCGTGATGCGTGCCTCGCTGCGTCTGGGCCTGGTCACGCTGTCCATCGCGGGGCTGTTCGTGGCGCTCAGCGGCGACTCGCTGGGGAAGGTCATGTTCCAGCAGCAGCCGATGAAGATGGCGGCGGCCGAAGCGCTGTGGGAGGGCCGCACGTCCGCGCCCTTCTCGGTCTTCGCCATCGGTGACGTGTCCGAGGGGCACAACACCGTGGAGTGGTCGATCCCGGGGTTGCTGTCCTTCCTGGCCGAGGGGAACCTCACCGCCTACGTCCCAGGTATCAACGACACGGCCGCCGCCGAGCAGCACAAGTACGGTCCCGGCGACTACCGTCCCGACATCCCCGTCGCCTTCTGGGGCTTCCGCTGGATGATCGGTTTCGGGATGGCCTCCTGGGCGCTGGGCCTCGCCGGACTGTGGCTGACCCGGCGCCGCTTCATGCTCCGGCCCGGGCTGCGCACGGGCGACGAGGAGGTGCCGCACCTGGCCCTGACCCGTGGGCGCACCCTGCCCGCCCGGGCGGGCACCTGGTACTGGTGGCTGGCGGTGTGGACGCTGGCCTTCCCGCTCGCCGCCAACTCCTGGGGCTGGATCTTCACCGAGACGGGCCGTCAGCCGTGGTCCGTCTACGGCCTCCTGCGGACCGCCGACGCCGTGTCGCCCGGGGTCTCCCAGGGCGAGGTCATCGCGTCCCTCACCGCGTACACCCTGATCTACGCCGTCCTCGCCGCGATCGAGGTCTCGCTGCTGGCCCGGGCGATCATGGCAGGCCCGGCCGAACCGACCGAGTACCAGCTTCACCCGCCCACCCGCGTCGGCGGCGACCCAGACGACCCCGACGACGCGGACCGGCCGATGGCCTTCTCGTACTGAGGGCCCGGACAACGGCCCCATCAGGGCCGCCCGGCTCCGGAGAGCTGGGGACCGGATGACGCCGGGACGCCCCTCAGGCGCCCCGGGCGGCGGCGCGCACGTGCTCGGGGTACCAGGCGGTGATCCTGATCGCCACGACCAGCAGGACCACGGGGATGAACCAGTTGAGCCAGTCGCCGTGGTGCCCCGACAACGCGGCGACCAGGCCCGCGATCGCGATGAGTACGAACGCCCCGCCCCACACGGCGGTCAGCACCCGGTTGGTCCGCCGGAAGGCCGGGGACCCCCAGTACTCCCGGGGCACCGCCTCGCGGGCGTACTGCTCGGTGAACGGCGTGAACGCCAGCGAACCCAGCGCCACCGCCGCGATGACCCCGCTCGAGATCGTCTGCGCGTAGGTCTCCAGCCAGAGGAGGTCGCCGCGGTCGAGCACCAGCGCCAGGACCGCGACCGCGGCGAAGAACACCAGCCCGGTGATCTCCAGCACCTTGACGCTGCCGCGCCGCAGGTCCGGCACGTTCAGCACCAGGCAGGCGATCAGCGCGGCGAAGGCGGCCAGCTTCCACGTGCTCGGGCCCGCCACCACGTCGAAGATGATCCACGGTGCGAACCCCAGGAGGATGCCGGTGCGGCGGGGGCTCGTCCTGCTGTCGTCGGTACGGTCCGCGGCCATGTCGCCTCCACGGCGGAGTACGGAGCGGGCTACCCGGCCGGCTCGATCCGCACGGCACGCGGCCCGACTCCCATCCTGCGCACGGCCCTGGCCGCTCCGCACTCCGGGCCGCCTGGCACCGTCACCCGTAGGGCGCTTCACTGGAAGGTGCCGCACGGGACGCCCGCGGCCGCGCCGCACTCGTGCGTCGGGAGGTCCCATGAACACGCACACACCACTCAGATTCGACCCGACCCGGGTCCCTCACCTGCTGGGCTCGTTCGCGCCGGTGACCGAGGAGGTCGACGTCGCCGACCTGGAGGTGACGGGCGAGATCCCGGCGGAGCTGGACGGTCTGTACCTGCGCAACGGGCCCAATCCCCGCTTCACCCCGATCGGCTCCTACCTGTACCCCATCGACGGGGACGGCATGCTGCACGGGATCTGGCTCTCGCAGGGCCGCGCCCGCTACCGCAACCGCTTCGTACGCACCCCCGCCCTGGAGGTGGAGGAACGGGCGGGCCGGGCCCTGTGGGGTGGCGTGGAGTCGATGATCATGCCGGACGCCGGCCAGGTCGGGCCCGAGCTCGCGGGCACCTTCAGGGACATGCCCGACATCAACGTCGTACAGCACGGCGGCCGGCTGCTGGCGCTCGCCGAATCCGCGTGCCCCTACCGGGTCGGCGCCGGTCTGGAGACGCTGGGCCGTGAGGACTTCGACGGCATCCTGCCCATGGGAATCACCGCCCACCCCAAGATCGATCCGGTCACCGGCGAGATGGTCGTCTTCTGCTACGGCCTGGAGCCGCCGTACCTGACCTGGTCGGTCATCGGCCGCGACGGTGCGGTCACCCGCGGGCCCACACCGGTCGACGGCGTGGACGAGCCGATGATGATCCACGACATGGCCCTGACCGAGCGCTACGCGGTCATCGTCCTCGCGCCGGCCTTCTTCGACTTCGCCGCGGCCATGACGGGCGGCTCCTTCCTCGCCTGGAGGCCCGAGCGCGGGACCCGCGTGGTCCTCGTCCCGCGCGACGGCGCACCGCCGCGCTGGGCCGCCGACGAGGCGTTCTGGCTCTGGCACACGGTGAACGCGTACGACGACGCACCCGGCCCGGACGCCCCGGTGGTCCTGGACTACGTGCAGTGGAGCCGGCTGACCGTCGGCGGGGAGCCCGACGGCGCGGATCCACCCAGCGGCGGCCTGGTGCGGGCGCGCATCGACCCGGCGGCGGGCACCATGGCCCGCACCCTGCTGGACGACGCCCGGGTGGAGTTCCCCCGCATCGACGACCGGCTCATCGGCCGGCGCCACCGCTACGCCGCGCTGGCCACCGCGACGGGCCGGACGGACCTGCTGCCCGGCGAGTACGACGCCGTGCGCTTCCATGACACCGGGACCGACACCGCCCGCGTCTGGGATGCCGGGGACCTGTCCGTGGGGGAGCCGGTCTTCGCACCGGCGCCGGGGCGGGCTTCCGAGGAACACGGCTACTGGCTGACGTTCGCCACCGACCGCACCGACGGGTCCGCCTGGTTTCTGGTCCTCCCGGCCGAGGACCCGGCTTCCGGCCCCGTGGCCCGCGCCCGGATCCCGGTCCGGGTCCCGCTCGGCCTGCACGGTTGCTGGCTGCCGACGGGCGGCGGCTGAGCGACGCGGGCCCCGAACGTCCTACGACCGCGAACGCTATTGCGGCGCGGCGCGCTGGTCACCGGCTGCCGAGCGGCACGCGACGCCCACCGTGTGCAACAGGCTCACCACCCCGTGTAGCCGGCCCTGGAATCGTCGGCATAGACGACACCCTGATCCTGAGCCGACTCCTGGTAGTCCGGGGCCGCCACAACCGCGTAGCCCTGATACTCCGGTGCCTCGCCCTGGTACTCCGGCACCGCCTCAGTCTGATAGGCCTCGTAGTCCGGTACCGCCTCGGCCTGATAGGCCGGGTAGTCCGGCACCGCCTCGGCCTGGTAGTCCGGATATTCCGGTGCCTGACCCTGGTAGTCCTCCACCGGGACCTGGTCCTGGCCACCCCGACTCCAGTCAACCTGGTCCTGGTAACCCTGGCCCAGGCCCTGGGTCACACCTTCGCCGTCCGCCCGGAATTCCTGCCACGCACCAGGCTCAGCCCCGTACCAAGGCGATGCGTACTCAGTGACCGTTCCACCGTCGGACCCGTACGCCGGCTGCTGCGAAGTCTGAGAAGGGTTCTGGTACGCCGAAGGAGCAGCCCGATCCGCCGGGGCTCCCGCACCATCCGCAGACGACGTCAGATTTCCCCATGCGGACTGTGCCTCATTTGGTGACAAGTGGGTCAGCCACTTGCCCTCACTGTCGGGAGCTCCTATGCTCCTCATCATTTCATTGGGTTCTCCGGGGTAATTCTCATTTGAGCCGCCTGTGGAATGACCCAGCCCATTGACGTGACCCAACTCATGCATGACGACATGCGTCTGGGCGTCCTCGGAGGGAGTCTGTCCGCCTCCGTTGTCCCCATTCAACCAAGACGGCCTCACGTTTACCACCGAGCGGCCACTCTCGAAGGTTTGCGTATTTGCGGCGATACCTGATGGTTCGCCGTCAAATGCCTTTTCGTTGTAATCCACATGAAGGTCAGGTTTTGCGTCGGTCTCAGCGGGTCTGTACCAGGAGCCGCGAGTGTTGCCGACGGAGTTGAGATCGCCGCTCATGGTATTGAACGAATTGAGAAACACTGACTGTAGGCCCTGAGGGACTCGCGGTGAATATCGGTAGGTTATTACCGGATGACCGACGCCCGACTGCTCCGATGTGATGCTGGGCTGGACTGTGCGTATTTCCGGGCCAAGGGAGGCGAATGCAGAGTTCGCGCCTGTCAGTATGACCCCGGCTGAAACAGGGGCAGCCAGCACGCTCGCCCTCAGCACCTGCTTACTCCTCGGCGACAGACGCTCCTGCGCTTTACTGTGACGCCCACCCATGAAAATCACCAATCTGTGATACATGCCAACCAGCAGCCGTAGGTCAACCATCGTCGTCGAAGGCGTCCTGTGGGCCACTCTGCAGCTCCTTGACGAACTGAAGCCCTAGCCTTCTCCGGGAAAGGATGCCGGAGTCGGACGGTGGAATCATTTTTCATCTGGAACCAATGAAACAACTATGTCAGGAAAGCATGGGGAGAAAATCACCCCAACGCCCTAAACGGCCCTCATCACGCAGGGGGTGTCCAGGGAATAGGTCGCTTCTCTCGGCACGCCAACCAGCTCCGGCGGATACCTCCTCCAGACGATGGACAGCCGGTCGAACACCTCGCAGTCCATCGATCACGCGGAGGGACGCCAGGAGGTGAATGGCCTCCAAACCCCATCTGGCCTGCGCAAACAACCGCCCGTCATCCTGAGGAACGACCCGCCGATCGAACGATCGCCACACGTGACCAGTACCACCCGGCGCACGCGGCCAAGTGGAGCCGCGGATCCGCCCCTGCCGTCCCGACTTCATCTATCGAATTCCGGATGAACCACGCCGGGTTCAACGAGGTGAAGTCCGTTGATGTTGAGTCTTCGGCCGCGCCAGGAGGATGCGGTATGGGCGAGCGTCCGGGACCTGGGATCCTTCCCGGGAATCGGGTCGCGGAATATGGTCCGCGGGCAACCGTGGTGGCCTCGTGCGGGACCGGAAAACCTTTATGGCGGTCGTGGCCGCGCTCCAGCTGGCGCGGGGCGGGCGGGTCCTGTTCCTGCTGCCGACCCGGGTGGGTGGGCGGGGCCTCGATGGTCGCCGTCCGCTCGCTCATCGGCGAGGGCTGGAGCGGAGCACTCGACGGTTCGTCCCACCGGGTCCCTCCACGGTGTGTCTTGGAGGGGCGCCCGCCGGTGGAGGCTCCGATAGTGGCAGTGTGCTCGACGTCAGGCTGCGCGTCGTCGCGTTCCCTCAGGGCGGTAAGGGCTGTGGCCACGGCCAGATGATCAGCGTCCGGGCTCCCTGAGTGAACGATTCAACCGCCTGCGAAGAGGGTCAAGATCTTGGGCTGATGCGGTGAGGGGCCTTGGCTTGCTTCACCGAGCCGGATGGCGGCCCCTGGCCCGCGCGGTCCCCACAGCAAGGAGATATCTGTGGCGTCACTCCTCACGCCTTCGCCGGGCAGAGCGGCTCACTTCGCATCCCGTTTCCGTGCCCGTACGGTGCTGACCGGCGCCGCCGTCGCCGTAGTCACTGCCTTGCTCCCTCCAGTGGTACCTGCTGGCGCTGCCACCGCCGCCCCTCGGACGGTTCCGGCTCTGCGGCAGTGGACCCCCGCGCCGGGCGGATTCGCCCTCGCCGCCAGCACACGGGTACTGGTCGACCCCGGTTACGCTGCCTCGCTCGACGATGATGCCCGCCAGTTCGCCGCTGACCTGGGGCAGCTGACCGGCATCACACCGGCTGTCGTCGCGGCCACGCCAGCCGCCGCCCTGGCCGGCGACATTGTCCTGACCCTCGGTTCCACCGACAGCCAACTCGGCGACGAGGGCTACAGCCTCACCTCCGGCCCGGTCCTCACGATCAAGGCTCGGACCGACGCCGGGGCCTTCTACGGCACTCGGAGCCTATTGCAACTGCTCCGTCAGAGCCTTGCCGTCCCCGGCGGCACCGCCCGCGACTGGGCCACCAAGGGCGAGCGCGGCCTGATGGTCGATGTCGGCCGCAAGTACTTCACCCTGGACTGGCTCCGGCAGGAGATCCGGGAGATGGCCCACCTCAAGATGAACTACCTGCACCTGCATCTCTCGGACGACAAGGGCTTCCGGATCGAGAGCACCAGCCACCCCGAGGTCGTCTCGGCGCAGCACTACAGCAAGCAGGAGATCACCGGCCTGATCGCCTACGCGGCGCGCTACCACATCATGGTCGTGCCCGAGATCGATGCCCCCGGCCACTTGGCCCCGGTGATCGCCGAGCACCCCGAACTGCAGCTGAGGAACTCGTCCGGCACTGCGGCGGCAGGCAAGGTCGATCTCTCCCTCCCGGCCGCGACCCAGCTGATCGACGACCTGGTCCAGGAGTACCTTCCGCTGTTCCCGGCGCCGTACTGGCACACCGGCGCCGACGAGTACCTCACCGACTACGCTTCCTACCCGCAACTGTTGACCTATGCCCGGGCGCACTACGGCTCCACCGCGAAGGCCGTCGACACCTTCTACGGCTTCATCAACCACATCGACGGCCTGGTCCGGGCAGCCGGCAAGACCACCCGTATCTGGACGGACGGCATCAAGGGCGACGGCACCGTCACCCCGGCGGCCGGCATCATCGCCGAGAAGTGGAACTCCGCCGGCCAGTCCGCTCAGGCCCTGGTCAATGCCGGCCACACGGTGACCAACGAATCCCGTTCCTGGCTGTACTACGTCCTCGGCCGCTACAAGCCGCCGACGGCCCAGCTCTACGAGACCTGGACGCCGGACACCTTCGACGACGGAGGCACCGTCACCAACCCCAGCGTCAACCGGGGATCCAAGCTGCACGTCTGGTGCGACACCCCCACCGCGGAGACCGAGGAGCAGATCGCTGACGGCATCGCCAAACCGCTGGCCGTCCTCGCCCAGCAGACCTGGGGATCGCCCAAGCCCACGACCACGTTCACCGATTTCCTCCCGATCCTCGGCGCAGTCGGTCACGCACCGGGCAACAAGTCCGGCACCCAGTCCGGCGACCTCGCCAAGTACCGGACCGTTACCGCCTCCAGCATCGAACCCGTGATGAGGGCAGACGGGAAGACCACCCTCACCGATTACTTCGCCCCCACCAATGTCACCGACGGCGAGGCGACGACACGGTGGTCGAGCCTGGCGACCGATCCGCAGTGGTTGCGGGTCGATCTGGGGTCTTCGCAGAGCATCGGGCGGGTGAAGCTGTCCTGGGAGGCGGCGTACGGCAAGGCCTATCAGGTGCAGATCTCGCAGGACGGCAGCAGCTGGACGACGCTGTACTCCACGACGACCGGTAACGGTGGGGTGGACGACCTGACCGGTCTGGCAGGCGTGGGACGCTATCTCCGGCTCAATCTCACCCAGCGCGGCACCTCGTACGGCTACTCGCTGTACGGCGTCGAGGTCTACGGGTCGGACCTCGCGCGGGGCAGGCCCACCACCGCGTCCTCTGTCGAGACGGCGGCGTTCCCCGCCACCAACGCCACCGACGGCGATGCGACGACGCGGTGGTCGAGTTTGAGGACTGATCCGCAGTGGTTGCGGGTCGATCTGGGGTCTTCGCAGAGCATCGGGCGGGTGAAGCTGTCCTGGGAGGCGGCGTACGGCAAGGCCTATCAGGTGCAGATCTCGCAGGACGGCAGCAGCTGGACGACGCTGTACTCCACGACGACCGGTAACGGTGGGGTGGACGACCTGACCGGTCTGGCAGGCGTGGGGCGCTATCTCCGGCTCAATCTCACCCAGCGCGGCACCTCGTACGGCTACTCGCTGTACAGCATGGAGGTCTACAACTGACCCACCGCCGCCGACTCACCCCCGGGGCGCCGGCCTACCTGGACAGTCTGGTGCCAGGACGGTAGGGCGAAGGAGGCGAAGAGCGATCGGAGCCAGCGGGCCTGCCGGCGCGCTGGCGACGGCCGATCGCGAGGAGCCGGTACTGCCGCGACGCGAGATCCCCGAGCAGGAGGGGTGCGGACGGGGGCCAGCTCGTGGTCGGCGCGGCGGTGAACGTGGCCTGCTGGTGCGGGGCTGGCCGCCCGCCGGCCCTTCTGGAAAGCCGGCGGGACAGCGACGGTGTCAGCCATTTCGGCTGATCAGGCCACGTCCGCGTGGACGAGGACTCGCACGGTGTCCTGGCCGAGGATGCGCGGGATCGGGCCGGGGGACAGGAACGGGCCGGAGATCCGGTGGGCCGCTTCAAGGGCCGCGGCCTCGTGACCCCGGATCTCCGTCGTGATCACACTCTCGTCGCTCCAGCCGCCGGTCGTGCGGGGGAGGGCGACAAGCCCTTGTCGGCCCCCTCCGCACGCCTGGCCGGCCGGCCCGTGTTCTTTCGGTTGGGGGGTCGCCCTGTGGGATGAGGGTCTGTTTTGGCAGGTCGGGGTGGGTGCTGACGTCTGTTGTGCGGTCGTGGCCGTGGCGTGGCGCTGTGGTTTCGGGGCTTGTCCATCGTCCGTGGGTTGTATATCGGTGCCGGTGTTCGCGTCGTTGGAAGCGGTGTGGCTCTGGGAGCCGGGCCGTGTGGTGGGGGGTGAGTTGGGACTTGGGGTTGATTCCTTGTCCCTGGTCCACTGGGAGGATTCTTTCTATCGCTCCGGGTCGGAATCATGTTCCGTTGGTCTGGTGTTTTGGGCGGTCCTCACTTTCCTGGTCGGTGTTTCTCCACCCGGCCAGGCAAGAGCCGCCCAAATCAGGTCCTGGACGTGGTGTTCCGGTTGACCCAGGGGAAGAGGGAGTGTTGTGGGATCTCATTCGAGGCGTCGTGTTCGGGGCCGTGGTAAGGCGGGTGCGTCGCGGCGGGTTGTGCAGGGTCTTCTCGTGGTTTCCGTTATGGGTGTTGGGGGGCTTCTGAGTGCCGCACCGGCGCTGGGCAGGCGATCGCGGCCGATGTGACGGAGCCGGGTCCGTCGGACCACGGTCGGCGAGGGCCTGCGCTTTCTGTGGACGTACAGCCGGTCGGGAGTCGGAGCTTCTTCCGCGGCGTGGGGTCACCCGATGATTTTCGCAGCGTCGCCCAGACAGGAAGGTTCCAAGAATCCCCCACCCGCGGGAATGGAGATCCGGACTGGCAGGGTCTCTACCTGTACGAGAACGGCTCGGATTCTCTCGGATACGTCCGCCGCGAGGAGGCCCCCAGTGCCATTACCTATGGCGGGCTGTTCTCGGTGTCCCCACCTTCCGGTTCCCAGGTCATCACGGTTTACGATCCGGGAAACCCTCATGGGCAAGTGGACCCGAATGACGTCCTGCGTTCCATCAGGAATCATTTCGATCCCGATGGAACCAGGATTGGCACAGAACCCGGCGCGGTAATGGGATATCTCGCCCAGAACAACTACATCCTCAGGATGAATGACGGGGAGGGGGCGAATGAGATTGTTGTTCCGTGGGGCGATCAAGTCCGGAACACCTCTGCGTCCGTATATCCGGGTGGAGACTTCACCACGTTTGGTCGGAGGAACCAGGCCGAGCAGGCCATCGAGGATCTGAGCCGACAGCTCCAGGAAGGTCAGGCCCAGGCTCCGGTGCCGTCATCCGGAGGGCAGGAAGTCGTGGATCAGCTTTCTGCGCCGCCGACGGTCGACCGGGAGCGAGCGGGCCCGTCGACTGGTGGGCAGGGGGTTGAGACTCAGGTTCCGCAGCCGTCCTGGTATGCCGACAACGGGGTGCACGATGAGGGCGGCGGGGGCAGCTGGGGTGATGCGTGCACGTCCCAGACACTGTGTGCGGAGCAGCCGTCAGGGTCCGCGTTGGCTGCCCGCCCGGCGGATGTCTCGCGCAGCCCGATGAAGAGGGAGGCGGGGTTCGCTCCGGGTGATCTGGATGCTCAGCAGGATGAGCAGCCGGAGTCGGTGCAACGGGATTGGTCTCCGGAGGGTGCTCTCGTGGAGGCAGCCGGTGATCCTGCGGAGGCGCCGCCTGCCGAGGCCGTGTCCGCGGAGACGGAGCCTGTGCCGGTGGAGACTGTGCCGGCGGAGGAGGTCGCTGAGGCGGAGCAGCCGGTGCCGGCGCTGCAGGAGGAGTCTGTGGAGGCTCCTGTGCAGGAGTGGTCCGAGCCGGTTCAGGAGGAGGCTCCGGTCGAGTGGTCGGGCCAGGATCCGAGTGATGGTTCTGGTGACTACTCGGTGGATGACGCGGCTGCTGATTCTGCTTATGACGGTGTTTCTTGACGGTGTGACGACGCGTGCGTGCTCGTGGTCGGTGCCGGTCGGCTTTGACAGGTACTCCTGCTCATCGGCCCTGGCAGCGCCCGCATCACGGTGGCGCTGCCAGCGAAGGGCACCCACCAGATCCTCCCCCCGGGGCGCCCCCCTGATGGCCGCGCCCCGGGGCCTCGGCTGGTGCTGCCGCACGCTCCCGCTCCACCACGGCACCGGCCGCAGCCCGGGGCGCTCGGCGGCCGCAGCCCCGGCCATGCCCGCACACCGTCAGCAGGCCGTGCCCGCCGGGAAGTCGGGCCGCATCCGGCAGCAGTTCGGCGGATCCCGGAATGTTGCCGCCTGTGGTGATTGGTCATTCGTATGCGGAACTCGTGCTGGTGGGGAGGAGCGGCGCTGTGGTGATGTCGGAGAGGGAGCGCCACGTCGGGTTCACCGCGCTCGCGGGGACGCTCCTGCAGGGCTGTAGTTGGTGGGCCGTCTGGTCCGGGTACACGGACGCGGGCCTTGCTCTGTCGTTCCTGTCCGGGAGCGTCGTCCTGTCCAGCCTTTGGCGATCGGGTGCTCTGGACCGCACCCCGGCCGCGGAGCCCGTTCCGGACAGCCCACCGCGTCCGGCTGTCTCGCCCGGGGAGAAGGCGGATCAGGAGCGCTCGTTGCGGCTGCTGAAGGCGATCGACGAAGCCGCCGCCGACGGGTCCGGGGAGCCGGGGGAGCTGTCGGAGTTCGAGCGGATCGTGCTCTACGGAGTTGCCGATCTACCCGGCCGGGAGTACCCGCCGCCGGGCCATGGATACCCGCGTCTGTGAACTGGACACCGGTCCGGGCTGTCCGCCGGTCCGATTCAGCCGCATCGTAGGCCGATCGGTCTCTGGTCCGGTGCGGCTCGCGCAGGACAATCGTCGTATGCCCCTCTCGAATATCGCGCTTCCCGTTGCCATCGGCGCCGCAGTGGCCCTGGTTCCTCTGGCGCCCGACGTCTCGGCCGCAGGTGTCTCCCCTTCGGCGGCCTCGGCCGCCTGCAAGGGCGCCAGGACCTGCTACGTGGACGTGTCCGTCGCCCAGATCTGGGTGAGCCCCGACCAAGTACGGACGGTGGACGCGAAGGCCCTCACCAACCCGGCTGACATCCGGGGCTGGTTCGCGGCGATGGCCCACGACATCAACCTGCGTCGAGATGTTCCGGGTGAGACGCAGGCCCTGTACGGCGGCAGGGTCACCGTGGTGGACACGACGACCAAGGACGGCGTGCTCTGGGACAAGGTGCTGGTCCACGGCCAGCCCACGCCCAGGGATGCGGCCGGCTACCCCGGCTGGATGCCCGACCGGCAGCTGACGAAGCTCCGGAAGAAAGCCCCGTCCGGCACGACCGCGGAGCGCGTCACCGGCCCGACAGCCCGGGGCTACGCCTCTCGTCGGGCACTGGCAGCGGGGGCTCGGTCCAAGGGAGGAACCGAGTACTCGTTCAACACGGAGTTCGCCGTGAAGCCGGTCGCGGGCGTCCCGTCCGTGGTGGAGGCCCGGGCCAACGACGGCACCCCGATCTACTTCGAGCGCGGCGACCTTGCCAAGGTCCCGACGTCCGGCGTGACAGGCGACGAAGTCGTCGCCGAAGCACGTAAGTTCCTGGGTCTGGAGTACCTGTGGTCCGGCACGGCCGGGTTCGGCTACGACTGCTCCGGCCTGACGAGCCAGGTGTACTCCGCCCTCGGCATCACCATCCCGCGCGACAGCCAGCCGCAGTTCGACGCGGGCGGCGGCGCGGCGCCCGCCGGCTCTGCCGAGGGCGAACGCATCACGTCGCCGACCGACCTCCGGCCCGGTGACGTCGTGGGCTTCGGCAGCAGCACCTCGAGCGTCACCCACGTGGGCATCTACGTCGGCACGAACGAGAAGGGCGAACCGATGATGATCAACTCGCCCAAGACCGGGGAGAGGGTGCGGGAGGAGCCACTGACGAACCGCCCGTTCGTGGGGGCCACTCGCTTCATCGGCTCCTGAAGTCGGGCCCCGGCGCACTAACGGCGGCGGCCATCTGGTGCTCCAACGGCGCCTGGACAGCCACCAGTGGGCAGGTGTCCGCCTTCAGCGGCAGCGGCAGGGCGTACACCCTGGCCGTACAGGGCGACGGGAACCTGGTCCGGTACGTGGGGGCACGGCAACTGGGGCTACCACGCCGTGTCCACCAGCCCGTCGCTCGTCGTCCGCGGCCGCGACGGCCACACCGTCCGGTCAACGCCCGGCAGTCGCTCCCGGGCCGCGGGTCGGTGGTCAGTTCCTTGCGTTAACCCTCGAAGTTCCTGTCAGGCCTGGGCCACGGCGCGCGCAAGGCCGTCCACCACGCCCTCCAGGCTTCCGGAGCGGCGGTGGTCCGCTCTTTGCTGCGCCGCCCCGGTTCCTTCGGCGCGGACGCGGTCGAGCTGGGAGTCGACCAGGGACAGGTCCCCCGCCGCGTCGAGTCCCGGGGCGGCGCTTTCCCGGAGCCGGGCGACCAGGCTCCAGGCCGGGACGGAGGCGCCGCTGAGGGCATCGAGGCCTTCGCCGTCCAGGCCGTGGGCGGCCGCGCGCCGGTGGGCCTCGCGGAGCCTGTCCGGCCGCGGTTGAGGGGTCGGGGCGCCGGCGGCCGACTCCGTACGGAAGGTGGCGGCGAGGCCCCGTACGAGGACCGCCAGAAGGACGACGGTGTCGATCTCGGCGTTAACGTCGGCGACGCGGATCTCCAGGGTCGGTACGTGCTCCGAGGGTCGGGCGTACCAGTAGATCATCCGCCGGTCCAGCACCGCTCCGCTGCGCACGAGCTCGTCGGCGCAGCGATCGTACGCCGCCTCGTCGAGCAGCGGCGAGGGCCCGACCGTGGGCCAGCGGGCGTGCTCGACGGCGCGCCAGCTGGCGTAGCCGGAGTCCCTGCCCCGGTCGAAGGGGGAATTGGCGGCGAGGGCCTGGAGCGAGGGCAGCCAGGGGCGCATCCGGTTGGCGAGGTCGAGGGCCTGCGCACGATCGCTCACTCCGATGTGGACGTGACATCCGCACACGGCCTGGTCGTAGGCGCCGAGGACCGAGGCGTAGCGCGAGGCCATCCGCCCGTAGCGCTCGTCGCGGGTGACCGTCAGGGGATGCTCCGGAGGGATGACGGGGGTTCCGGCGGCGAGCAGCAGACATTCCTCGGCAGCCGCGGCGCGTGTCAACTCGTCCCGCAGCCCGGCCAACTGCGCGCGCAGCGCGCCCGGACTCGCCGTGGGGCTGGTGCACACTTCCACCTGGGCGGTGAAGAACTCCGGCTGCACCAGCGGGCCGAGGGTGCGCGCGGCGGCTTCTATGACTCGGGGGCCACGCCCCACCGGGGCCCGGGTGCGGCGGTCGACGAGGAGGAACTCCTCCTCGACGCCCATCGTCATCATCGCCGTGACGCGTGAGGGGGCTGCGCCTTCTGGTTCGGCCGAGCGCGGGGATACGGTCAGTGCCATCGGAGGGCCCCTCCGTCGTTCGAGGCCGATCGCGAGGGATCTCGCGGACTCGGCTGTCGAAGGGCGCCTACCCCCCGGACCGCCGCTCACGCAGTGGTCCGGCCGGCAGTAAGGAGAGAATGAAAGTGATCACCACGGAACGCCTCCGCCTGCGCCCGCTCACGGAGGCCGATACTGACTGGTGGGTGCGCCTGCACGCCGACGCCGAGGTCAACCGGTTCGTCGGCAGCTACACCGGCGCGCAGGCCGCCGCCCGCCTGCACGCCATCCAGCAGCAATGGACCACCCGCGGCCACGGCCTGTGCGCCGTCGAGCTGCGCAGCACCGGCGAGGTCATCGGGCGCAGCGGCCTGAACTGGTGGGAGGAGTTCGGCGAGACCGAGATCGGCTGGACCTTCGCCCGCCCGCACTGGGGCCGGGGATACGCGACGGAAGCGGCCCGTGCCGTCCTCGCGTGGGGCTTCGGCCCGCTGGGGCTTGGGCAGATCACCGCCATGATCCACCCCGACAACACCGGCTCGGCGGCCGTTGCCCAGCGCCTGGGATTCACGCGCTTGCGCGAGGACACCGTCCTCGGCCGCCCCTGCACCGTCCATGCCCTGACCAGGGCGGACCAGCCGTCCCGCTGACGACGCGGACCGGCCCGTGCGCGGCGGGTGACCGTGGAATCCGGTGTACGGGTATGCCCGCCCACTTCGACGGCAGGCAGGGGCCGTGATGACGTCGCCCCGCCGTCGGCGTGCCCGAACCCGACGGAGCCACGGGCGGGGCCACGGACCGCTGACGAGCCGCGTTCGGAGCGGTGGACCTGGCCGCCGACATCGTCAACGCCGCCGTCGGAGCCGTGGTCGTCGAGGTCCCCGAAGGGCATGACACGGCGGAGCCTCCCGGGCCTCGACGGCCTCCCGGGCCCGGCGGGTCCGCCGCGGGTCCGCCGCCCTCCTGGCAGCCGAGAGCGCCGGCGAGGCCGTCGCCACCCTGTTGGAGGGAGACCGAGACCGCTGGGCGTACGGTCCGTGTTCCTCTGGCGGCGTACGGAGAGCGACTGCCTGGCCCTCGTCGGGCAGGCCGGGCCAGCCGCCAGGAGGCCGCGCACTGGCAGTGGGTCCCGCCGGAGGGCGGGGCCCACTGCACGGAGGCGGTGGCCGGCGGCGCCCCCGTCTGGCTGCCCGCGGGCCTCGCCACCGGCCCGGCGCGCCTCCCCGGGGCCGTCGCGGAGGGCGCCCGCGCACTGCTTCCCGTACGGGCGCGGGGCCAGGTCGCGGGACTGTTGCGGGCGGCGTGGGGTACACCCGACCCGCTCGAAGGCCCGCTCCGCAGGGCCCTGGGCGACCTGTGCGAGCCCGCGGCCCGCATCCCGGACTGGGAGGCCGACGGGCCGGGGGGACCGCGCATCGTGGCGGGGCTGCCGGATCTGCTCCAGCAGCCGCGCCAAGGTCATCCTGGGCACCGGGCGGAAGCCTGCCGAGGGCTGGAGCGTCGAGTACGTCCACGACGCCGGCGGGAGAGCCCGGGGCGCCGTCCCGCGGGACCGTGCGGACGACAGCCCGGTCCTGGGCCGCGTACTGGGCCGCCACGAGCAGGTCGCCTCCTTCGACGGCGATCTCCGGATGGGCCGCACCCTGTGGAGCGAGCAGGCAGCCGCCACCTTCGGCCTGGACCGCACGGACGCGCCTGTGCCCCGCGCAGGATCGGCGCGCGGCTGCACCGGGAGGACGTCGGCGCGCCGCAAGGGTTGATGCCCGCGCTGACCCATTGGCACGCGGGCGCACACGCACTGCTACGGGTCGTCCGCGAGGACGGCGGCGTCCGGCACGTCCGGATCACGGCCGAGCCGCTCCTCGACGCAAGCGCGCTGACCGGACTGGCCGGCGTGTACCAGGAGGTCTCCGCCCAGCGCCGCACCGAACTGGCGCCGACCGCGAGCTTCGACCGGCTCAGCGCCGCGCATGCGAGGGCGGCGCCGCGCATCCGGGTCGTCCGCCAGCTCCAGGGGCGATCGTCCCCGAGGCACCCGCGCTGGAGGCCGCGCCAGGGCTGGAGATCGCGGCCCGCTACCGACCGCGGCCCAGGAGTACCGGGTGGGCGGGGACTGGCCCAACGGCCAGCCGCTGCCCGCGGACGGGGCCTGGTGACGGCCGGGGACATCGCCGGGCACGGCATCGACGCCGCGACCGGCATGGTGGCGCTGCGCAACGCACTGCGCGGACTGGCCTTCGCCGGGCGTACCCCGGGCCGGGGCTGATGGCGTGGCTCAACGAGGTGGCCCTGCACACCACCGGCCTGCCCACCCACCGCAGCTGCTGCTGCAGGAGGGGAGCGGGTTGTGTTCTGGGGGAGCCCGCACAACATCCTGCCCGGGGCGGTGCCCGCGGCCTCGCAGACGAGGAGACGCAACATGCTCGGAGCGCCGGGGATCACCGGCGGCACCGGTACCACCGACGCCCACAGCCCGCGCGGCACTCATCCCTCCACGCCCCGGCCGCAGCACCGCCTACCCGTGGAAGCCCAGCACCCCGCGGTCACGGATCTCCGCCCTTCCGCGGCCGGCTCGTCCGTGACCAGCCGGCGGAGCAGGCGCCTGGTCCGCCGGCTGGTCAGTCGAGGTTGAACGGGTCCCACGCGGGTGCTGGCTGGTACCCGGCGCGGAATGCCGACCCGGCACCGTGGCGAGAGCGGCTGGAACCAGACGGTTTTCACGTCCGTCCCGCGGCCCGGAAATTCTCCGTGAGTCCGCCGAGCTGACCGTAGGACACGGTGACCCCGGGTTCATCGGAGCACGGGAACCATTCGAAATCGACCGCCATTCTCCCTGGGTGAAGCCGACCGATTCGGCCATTGGAGCGAGGAGATCGTCTGCCGTCTCCACTTACTGGGAGAACTCGACCACGGTCACATGTTCCTCGGACTGAACGAGCAAGACGAACCGTATATCGTGGCCGACTGGCCAGCCCGATTCAGCCAAATGCCCGAAACCACGGAGAAGCTCATCCTCGGAGAGTCGAAGTGATGACCGGGTGCGGCCGCAGGATCACCGCGGTTGGGATTACAGGGCGATGGGGTTCCAGGTCAGCTCGCGCTGGAACCCGTGGCGCCAGCCCCGGGTACGGACCGGGTCGGTGCGCGGAACGTCCTGGTCGCCGGGGGACTTGGCGTCGACGTTCTGGCCGCTGTCGGAGAAGGACTGCAGAGCCGCGGCGCCCCAGCCCTCCTCGCTGCCCCAGGACCACAGCTCACCGTTGATGCCGAGGGGAGAGGTACCGGAGTCCTCCATCACCACGAGCCCCTCATTGCCTCCGGTGTAGGCCATCACCTGGTCCTTGGCCGGGTTGTAGAGGGTGAACTGGGAGTTGGCGCCCCACTGCCTCCAATTGCAGTACCCATCGGCGGTCAGGAGCGGCTTCAGGTGCAGGTACTGGTCCTCGGCACTGGCGCAGAGCTTGTAGCCGCGGAACGCGCCACTCTGGATCACGATCTTCGACGTCGCGGCCGACGCCGGAGCAGCGGGCAGCGCCAGGCAGGCCCCGGCGACAGCCGCGACAGCGAGCACGGCACGTAAGCCCCGCCCAGCACGGGATCGCGTCCCGAACAGGGAGGGGGAAGGGGAAGGGGAATCAGACGTGGACCGGGTCATATCAACAACTCCTCATCGACCGCCGCCCCAGGGGACGGCGGCAGCATGTGCGGCACAGGCATGACGAATACAGTGCGGTCTTCAACAGCAGAACGTCCTTGAAGAACAGGCCTGGAGCAAGGTGCCTGCAATCCCTGCGCCTGAACGGCCCCTTCTGCAACTCTCGGTCTGCAAGGACGTGGAAGTCAGGCGATCTTGCACGCCGACGAGATGAACGCCCAGGACACCGAAGGGACCCCGGCCGATAAATATCCCCGAACCGAACACCCATCAGGCCGGGACGAACAGATGAAACGCCCTGGCCACGTCACCGTGTCACCAACAGCCACAGCTCACTCACCCCGAGTTTCGAAAACCATGGCAGTGAAGACAACTTGGCGCATACTCACGAAATCCAAGGCATCGGAACCGCCGAACAGGACCCAGCGTGTCGAGCGGCACCCCGCCCCTCCACGCCCGCACACGGAGACCCGGCGATCACCCAGGAGTGCCCGAGCGCCTGAGGTCAGGGGGCGCCTCGCAGCCGCCGTTGTCGGCGCGCCCTTGACCGGCTGAGTTTGCGCACGTTCAACAAGTACATCTACGAGCGGGACCGTTGGCCGCTCTGGCCAACGGTCCCGCTCAGTCACGGCCAGCGGTTCAGAGAGAGGCGTTAGATGACCTCTGCTTCCCTCGCCTGCGGGCCCCTCTGCCCCAGGGCCCGGTCAACAGGTCCGCGCGGCCTGGCCGGTGCCTTCGCGTAGGCGCCTCCCTGCGGCTGCCGTGTCGCAGAGTCCACCGAGGACGAATGCCGCGACCAACGGCAGGCACAGCGCGCGGTAGGCGTCTTGCACCTCATGTCCCGCCAGGTCGGCTGCCATGACCGTGCCGAGCATCGCCCGTGTCTTTGCTGCGAGTTCCGCAGGGCTTCCCTGACCCACGATCAGTGAGGAGAGTTCGCGGGTGTGGGCGAGGGTTTCCGTGCACGAGGCGATCGCCCCTATCCGACCGGCGCGTTCCAGGAGTGCTTTCGCCGCCTGTCGCCAGGTCGTGATGCCGCCGGTGTGCTCGGCTGTGATCTCGCCCAGCGTGAGGAGTGCGACGACGGCGTCCGCGTACGGCACGGACGATGTCGCGGCTTCGATCACCGCCGCGCATTCGGCATGCAGGGCCGTCAGGAACATAGGGGAGGCCGTGCCTGATGGCGGAGCCAGACCGTCGACTTCCATCACGCGTTCCCAGGCGCGGTAGCGGCCCGTACCGAACATCCAGGCAATGACGCCGTACGGCACCCTCACGGCATCGTCGGCACCGGGGTCTCCGGCGGCGGCAACCGTCGGCGCTGCCACGAGGACGTCCGCGACGAAGCGGCCGGACAGGCCGCTGTCCGCCGTCGGCGTCGTCTCGGTGTGCGCCGCAATGTTGAGGACTTCCATTTCCCGCTCGTCGGTTGCCATGTCGACGATGTCGTGCGCCATGCAGCCGCACAGGCTCAGGTCGTCGAGGTACCCCGCGGGGTACCTCGATGCGGTGCGGGGGTTGATCTCCATGTAAGCGTCGGTACCGAAGTCGGCGACCCGCGCGCAGACGAGCGCGTCGAGCGTCCGCCCCGCGCGCAGGTGAACCAGGGAGGTCGCGTAGTCGGCCAGTGTCGCGTCGGCAGGTCGTATCAGCAGCGAGCGTGCCTTGACCATGTTCCCGTTGAGGATCAGTCGACGTGACCACAACTCGCCGACCGACCTCAGCGTCTCGGCCACCGCTTCCTTACGCGTGTGCGCTTCGGCTTCGCGGCGCCGGCCCTCCCCGGCTGATGTGCGCCGTGCCTCCGGTGCGTAGTCGTCGCACACGACGCCGCACATGTACCTGCAGATGAGGTCACGCGTACCGGCTGGCGCGTGTCCGCCGAGCAGGAGCAGACTCGCGCCGAGCGCGGTCCAGGCGCCCTCGCCCATGGTCGAGGCCATCTCGGACGCACCGTACGCCTCGTAGACGGCGCTCAGCCCGGGGGACATCGGATCCTGAACCCGGTGGACGTACTTCGTCGTCGGCGCGGCTCCACCGGCGGTTCCACGCGCCGCCTTGCGTGCATACCACTCCCGTACCGCGGCTTCGGCGCGCAGCACCCCGAGCGCGTTCCCCGCCATGCCGTCCGACGCGGGATCATCAGGGCGCAGAAGCAGTCCCCGTGCGAGCTCCGTGTAGGCCTCCGCACGTCCCCGCTCGTCCGCCGTCAGTTGCACGGCCTGTCCAGTGCCCGCGGAGTCGGCGCAGAGATCCAGCAGGATCGTACGCGGACCGGCTTGGCAGCGTGCTGCAACGCTGTCTTGCGCAGAGCTGGTTCCGCAGGCGCAGATGCCCGTGGCATCCGAGAGAGGGGACCAGGGAACTCCACCCGGTCCGGCCGGTGCCGAGCGCACATGTGCACGGACGCTGTCGGCGGGCATGACCAGCGTGCGGCCCCTCGGCGTCCTGGCGACGAGTGCGCCCTCCCCGGCTCCGGCAACGGACGTCAGCCCATGCGCCGTGAAGGGTCCCTCGAAAGAGAACTCGTACACGCCGTCGCGGAAGACCCTGCGGCAGTGTGTCGCCACACGGTACCGCTGCGTCTCAACAGTCATGGTCACGCGGCCTCCTCCCCGACGCTGCTGTGCGTCGTCCCGGTCACCGGACAGTGGTTCTCGGCGGCGGCCCGTTCAGGCACGTCGGAGAGGGCGGGCGGTACCGTCACCACCGCACGCTCGTCTGTCCCCGTCGATTCGTCACTTGTGCGCGGCACCGCGTCCGTGCCGGGTTCCACAGCGTCGTTCCACGTACGCCGGTACGCCCGCATCGACAGGGACAGCGGTCCAAGACTGATGCGCGCCTTGGGGTCGGGAATCCTGCCGACTGCCCGCAGGTCCCACCGCGAGACAATCGAGGCCAGGATGAGAACGGCTTCGGCCATGCCGAACGCATCCCCCAGGCACTTGCGCGCACCGCCCCCGAAGGCAACGTACGCGGTGCGCGCGCGCTCGGCGGCTGGACCGGGAAGCCAACGGTCGGGATCGAAACGAGAGGGGTCGGGGTAGAGGTCCGCACGGCGGTGGATCATGTACGGGCTGTAGCTCACGCTGGACCCGGCGGGAATGCGGCACCCGCCGAGCTCCGTGTCGACGGTGGCCACCCGGGTGACGAACCACCCTGGAGGGTACAAGCGCTGAGCCTCAGTCAGGACGCGGCGTGTCAGGTCCAACCGGGGTACATCGGCCCAGTGCGCGATGCGGCCACCGAGTACGCCGTCGACCTCACCGCGCAAGCGTTCCAGCACCTCCGGGTGAAGCGCCAGCAGCCGTAGCACGGAGACCAACAAGGCGGCCGTCGTCTCAAACGCGGCGACGATGAGATTCACAACCTGATCGTGGATCTCCGCATCGTCCAGCGGCCGGCCCTCGTCATCGCGCGCCGCCAAGAGCGCCGACAACAGATCACCGCGATCGGCCTCGTCGCGCCGGAAGTCCTCCACATAGTCGGCCACGGCGGAGCGAATGCGCGCCCTCGCGCGCTGCGCCCTCCGATTGCCCGGCGTGGGCAGTTTCGACAGCAGGGCCAGTGGCGCAAACATCTCGCGGTAGATACCTCGGACCACGTCGTCGAGCGAAGTCTCCACGGTGAAGCGCACCTCGTCGGAGTCGCCCGTGAACAGCGTGCTGATCACGATGCGTCCCACCAGGGCGCCCATCTGCGCGGGCACGTCGAGGACGCGGCCCTCGTGCCAGCCGTCCAGGATCAGCCCGATCTGCCTGCTCATCACCTGCGCGTACGCCGGGAACCGGTCACGGTGGAACGCGGGCTGCAACAGCCGCCGCTGCCTGCGATGGTCCTGGCGCGGGCACGCCACGATGCCGTTCCCGAACACCGCCCTGGCGCTGTCGAAGAGGACACCGCCTTTGTCGAAGGTGGTGTCGTCGACCAGGACCCGGTGAACCAGGTCGGGGTGGCAGACCATGTAATTCGGTGTGGAGCCGAGCCGGAGCTCGACCACATCACCGTGGGCGGGCATCGCCGCCAGGAAGTCCAGCGGCTTCCAGCTCAGTCGCAGCGCATGCCCCACAAGCGGCAGCGCTCCAGGCGCGATAGAACTTTTCCACGGTCGTTCAGTCATCTTTGGCGTGCTCTCGTGTATCGGCGGAACTCAGGCGGACAACTGCGCGGCACAGGTGCCTCCTCGGCCTGCTGGGACAATTGCTGTCCAGCGAGGGGTTGGCTGAGTTCGGCGACGAAGGTGTCCTTTGATCATCAGTGTGGTCGCCCGCCCGATACGGAAATCACCCCATTGGCGTTCCAGCCACGACATGGGCTGAAAAATCCCCCCACCGGGACGCACCCACTGAGAACCCACCCGAGTTCTCGGGGGCTGCCGACCGGGACGACCTCAAACCGGAAGCGGTCATCAAGGACACGGCAACTTGCCAGTGATCTCCGGTTCGTCGCCTGTCGCGGTAAATACCGGATTACTGCGGCAGAGCCCCCACCGTGATCATCGTGACCTGCGGCGAGGCGTTCCGGCCGCAGGGGCGAGATGGACGCCGACACCGTCAACCGGGAGCTGCCCGTCGCGCGCAAGGCGATCGGCTGGTGGCAGCGCCAGGGCTGGATCGAGCGGGCGTTGTGGTTGGTGGCGGAGTCCTGTTTCCTCGTCCGGGAGAACTCGCTCCTCGCAGAGGCTTCCGCCGATAAGGTCGGTGCAGCTCGTGCCGGCATGGGTGGTACGGGCTGTCCGCACCGTGGCCCGACGCGTCGACAGCGAGATCCATGGCCAGCTGACGCCGACGGTCGCGCAGGTCTGTGTTCCGCCGACACCGAGGAGGCTCAGTGACATCGTCCTACGACCCTCAGTACGCTCCGGCCGGCGATGTGGGTATGGCGCTCATGGTGATCGACTCGCGCCTCAAGGCGATCTACGACGACAAGGCCGGGCCCGGAGTCGAGCAGCGGCTGCTGACGGAGCAGTTCGTCGCGTCTTTGGATCCGGGGCAGGCCGATGATCTCCTGGACGGCGCGTGCACGCTCATCTACATGTTCATGACGTGGCTGCGGAAGGCACACGAGGAACACGGTAAGGACGTCATCGAGTACGTGGTGCCCAACCTCGTGGCCACCATGGGCACGATGCACCGGAGCGTGCCCCCCGAGGCCATCCCCACCATGGCCGGCCTGGTCATCGCGGCAGGTACGGGCCTGAGTCCCAGCCTGTGGCGCAGGCAGTACGGAGACTGGACCGACAAGGAGATGAACCCCCTGGAGGCCACCGCCATCCTCCTCGCGGAGCACATCAATCGCATGACCGGCGACCCCGCGTTCGCGACCCGCTTGATCACCGAAGCCCTGTCCCGCGCGGAGGAGGATCGGCCCAGCGTGTGATCGCCTCGCGCTCGGCAGGCGACGGGTCCGCCGCCTCGAGAGCGCCCTCCTGGACGGCGGGAGTCGCGACCGCCGTGGAGATTGGCCGCGAGCTGGTTCGCGAGTTGCTGATCCGTCTGCGCCGTGAAGTCCCGCAAGCGGAAGGCGTTGACGTCGAGTGTGCCCTCGCTGACGCGGGTGGTCATCGTCACGGACCCGACCGTGATGCTGTCCAGTTGCGCCTGGGTACCGGGCAGTCCCTGGATTCTGTCCATCAAGGCGTTGGCCAGGGCCACGGAATTCACCTGTGGTCCGGCGATGGACGGCGCGGGCCCTGCTGCTGGCGCAGCGGCGGCCACAGCTGGCAGAGCCAGGGACATGACGGCGGCGGCAACGGCAATGCTCTTGCGCATCGGGCTCCTTGACTGCGAACCGGCAAGACAAGACCCCCAACGATGGGCAGGCGGCCAGGTGACGGCCGGAAACCACGCCCACCAGCGGTGCGAACCCGCTGACGTGACCGCCGTCACGGCGAAGTCGAATCGCTGCCCAGGGGCCGCCGCTGCCCGAGCGCGCCCCGCACCCCGTTCATCCTGTGGTTCTGCGCGTCTTCGGGGTAGGCGGGCGGGCATGGCAGCCAAGCGCGAACTCCCCACATCCTTGCGGGCCGCACGCCAGCTACGCCGTCTGCGCTCCTACTACGCGGCTGGAGCCCTGCTGTGGGCAGCCGCGGCCGGCTGGACGGGATGGCTGGACCCCGGAAGCCGGCAGATGTGGGTCTGCACCCTCCTGCTCACCCTCTTCACCATCCTGCTGGCCGCAGCCACTGACCAGCTGCGGCGCCTCCCACCCGCCCCTCGGCCCACCCACCACGCCGCGCCCCGACGAGCCGTCACCCCGCACCGGGCGAACGCCTGAACCGCGGGCCCTGCAGACCGCCGGACCGGGCATGGCCGATGCGGTCGCTGAAGGCGATCGGCGAGTCGCCCACGACCCGGCCTGGCCTGGAGCGGAGTATCCGAAGGAGGAACCCGTGCAGAAGGAGGAACACATGCGGATCGCCGTCACCACCCCAACGGGCCACGTCGGCCGACACGTCGTCGCGATGCTGGTCCGCGCCGGAGTCCGGCCACGCGTCCTGCTGCGCGATCCCGGCCGGCTGGCTCCCGAGATCCGTGAGGAGGTGGACGCGGTGCCAGTCGACCAGTACGACGCCGACACGGTGGTCGCGGCCACGCGGGACGTCGACGCACTGTTCTGGGTGGACCCGACGAACGGCAGCGAGGATCCCCTCGCCGACTACGCCCGTGCCACCGTCAGCGTGGTCCGCGCCGTCACCGAGAACGGGATCGGCCGGGTCGTCCTCCAGAGCAGCGTAGGAGCGGAGAAGCGGCACGGTGCCGGGGAGATCGATGGCCTGGCGCGCACCGAAACCGCTCTGGACGGCGCCGGCGTAGACGTCACCCACCTGCGCTGCGGCTACTTCTTCACCAATCTCGACCTTCAGCTCGACGCCCTACGAGCGGGCACCCTCCAGGTGATCCTTCCCCTCGACCAGCCCATGGCCTGGGTGGCACCCCGCGACATCGCGGAGGTCGCCGTCACCCGCCTGCTCTCTCCCGCCTGGTCGGGACGGTGCGTGCAGGCGGTTCACGGGCCTGCCGACCTCACCTGGCGGCAGGTTGCCGAAATCCTCACCGCCGCCACCGGTCGGCGGATCGGCGTCGAAAGGATCACCGACGACTCCATGCGCGCCCAGCTCCGCCAGGCCGGGATGACCGACGGATTGGTCGAGGCCGTGCTGGGAATGTCGCCCGGCCTGCGCGAGGACTTCGTGCCGGAACAGCACCGGACCGTCCGGACCACCACCCCGACGACCCTCGCCGCCTGGGCCTACGACGAGCTCCGGCACCGGATTGCCGACGGGGCGTAGGCAATCCGGTGCCGGGCTGGCGGGCCCAGCGTCACGGAGTAGCGCTCGGTGTCGGGGTGCGGAGGTAGGTGTTCCACGGCAGACGTCTCAATCATCGGATGCGCACCACAATGGCACCGCGTCTGGCGCGTAAAACGCACCACATCCACTGGGTGAGGTGGTTGGCGGCCGGAGGTCATCAGCTCGACGGCAAAAAGAAAAGACAAGGAGAGCTCTCTCCTTGCCGCTCTCAACTTATAGCGCACAGGGGGGCTTGCCACAAGGCCCCGGTCGCGGCGCAGAATCATCGATCGAGGCCACAACCTGCGGAACGAGGGCACGACGTGCGTGTGTATGTGTTGGAACTGCATGAGGTCGAGGAGACGCAGGTCGCGGTCGTCGGCGGCAAGGGCGCGCACCTGGGCGGGCTGTCGCGGATCGAGGGCGTAGAGGTGCCCGGTGGCTTCTGCGTGACGACGGACGCCTTCCGGCGGATCATGGCGCAGGCGCCGGAGATCGACGACCTCCTCGATCAGCTGTCGCGCTCGAATCCGGAGGACCGGGAGGCCGTCCGCGGCATCAGCGCGCAGATCCGTCGGACCGTCGAAGGGATCGCCATCCCCGGCGACATCGCCGAGGCGATCAGCCGGGCGCTCGGCCGGTACGGCGAGCGAGCCGCCTACGCCGTCCGCTCCAGCGCGACGGCGGAGGACCTGCCGACGGCCTCCTTCGCCGGCCAGCAGGACACGTACCTGAACGTCGTGGGGCCGCAGGAGATCCTCCGGCACGTCAGCCGCTGCTGGGCCTCGCTGTTCACCGAGCGGGCCGTGACCTACCGCCGGCGGAACGGGATCGACCACCGTACGGTCCAGATGGCCGTGGTCGTTCAGCAGATGGCCTTCCCGCACGCGTCCGGCGTCCTGTTCACGGCCGATCCCGTCACGGGCAACCGGAAGGTCGCCGCCGTGGACGCCGGTTTCGGCCTCGGCGAGGCCCTGGTCTCCGGCCTGGTGAACCCGGACGTATTCAAGGTGCGGGACGGCGAAGTCATCGCCAAGGCGATCGCCGCCAAGCGGAGTGCCGTTCAGGCCCTGCCGGCCGGCGGCACGCGCGAAGTGGCGATCGACTCGCACCGCCAGGAGCAGCCTGCGCTGACGGACGAGCAGGTCGTGCGGCTCGTGCGGCTCGGGCGCCGGATCGAAGCGCACTTCGGCCGCCCGCAGGACATCGAATGGTGCCTGGTCGACGACGGCTTCCAGATCGTTCAGAGCCGGCCGATCACGACGCTGTTCCCGGTACCCGAGAGCGGCGACCAGGAGAACCACGTCTACGTCTCCGTCGGCCACGGGCAGATGATGACCGACCCCATGAGGTCCCTGGGGCTCTCCATGTGGCAGCTGACAGCCATGGTGCCCATGCACGAGGCCGGCGGGAGGCTGTTCGTCGACGTCACCCGGCGCCTGGCCTCGCCCGGGAGCCGTGCCGGCCTCCTGGACGTCCTGGGGAAGGGTGACCCGCTGGTCAGGGATGCTTTGGAGACCGTCCTCGACGACGACTTCGTCCCGTCCCTCCCGGACCCAGATCCCGCCGGCCCCCCGGCCGGCGCCCCGCCCGCCCCGATCGAGACCGATCCGACGATCGTCACCGGCCTGATCGAGCGCAGTCGGGCGTCCGTCGCCGCCCTTGAGCGCGACATCCGGACGAAGACCGGAGCGGAGCTCTTCGACTTCCTGCTGGAGGCCTTCGAGGAGCACAAGCGGGTTCTCAGTGATCCGCTGAACATTCAGGCGATCATGGCGGGTATGGAGGCCACATGGTGGCTCAACGACAAGCTGCGGGAGTGGTTGGGCGAGAAGAACGCGGCTGACACGCTGACGCTGTCCGCTCCCGACAACATCACGTCGGAGATGGGACTGGCGCTGCTCGACGTCGCGGACGTGATCCGTTCACTGCCGGAGGTGGTGGAGTTCCTACGGGGCGTCGAGGACGAGGGCTTCCTCGACGAGCTGGCGAAGCTTCCGGGCGGGACCGGGGCGCGCGACGCCATCGAGGCCTACCTCGACCAGTACGGCATGCGTTGCGTCGGCGAGATCGACATCACGAGGCCACGCTGGCGCGAGCGCCCCAGCACGCTCGTGCCCCTGATCCTGGACAACGTGAGGAACTTCGAGCCGGGCGCGGCCGAACGGCGCTTCGAGCAGGGGCGGCAGAAGGCGCTGAAGAAGGAGCAGGACGTGCTGTCGCGCCTGCGTTCCCTGCCGGACGGGGACCGGAAGGCCGACGAGGCCCAGCGGATGATCGACCGGGTCAGAACCTTCATCGGATACCGGGAGTACCCGAAGTACGGCATCGTCAGCCGCTACTTCGTCTACAAGCAGGCCCTCATGGGGGAGGCCGAGAGGCTCGTGCGTGCCGGCGTGCTCGCCGAGCGGGAGGACGTCTTCCACCTCACCTTCCAGGAATTCCACGAGCTCGTGCGCTCCCACCGGGCGGATGGCCGACTCATCCGGCGGCGCAAGGAAGCGTTCCGCTCGTACCACGCGCTCACTCCGCCCCGGGTGCTCACATCGGACGGTGAGGCCGTCTCCGGGGTGTACCGGCGCGAGGACGTACCGGCCGGTGCGCTGGTCGGCCTGCCGGTTTCCGCCGGGACCATCGAGGGGAGGGCCCGCGTCATCCTCGATCTGGCGGAGGCCGATCTCGAGCCCGGCGACATCCTGGTCACGCCCTTCACCGACCCCAGCTGGTCACCGGTGTTCGTCGCCATCGCGGGCATGGTGACGGAGGTGGGCGGCCCGATGACCCACGGCGCGGTGATCGCGCGGGAGTACGGGCTGCCGGCCGTCGTGGGCGTGGACCGGGCCACCCGGCTCATCCGGGACGGGCAGCGGATCCGCGTGCACGGCACCGAGGGCTACGTCGAGATCCTGCTCTGACCGGCAGGCTCAAGCGGTCGATCAGTGGAGCCAGGGCAGCCGCACGGCCCCGGGGCGTCGAGGAGGGCTCCGACGAGTGGCGGTGGGCCCCGAGCGGGCTACGCCTTGCAGGGGTCTGCGTTCGGCCGTTTGGTGATCCGGTCGCCGACCGCGATCGACTTCCAGAGTGGGCGACTGACCCGGACCTTGACGGATGCGCCGTCCACGAGGCGGACCTCGACGAAGTGGTACATGTTCGAGCCGTCGAGCATGCCCCGGGACCTCCCGGTGACGACGCCTTCCCAGGCATCTTCTCGTCCAGTTGCGTGTGATTTCGACATGATGCGAAGTCTACGGAGAGCGACGAACGCTCCGGCAGGGCCTCGGATCCTGTCGTGCGGAGTACAAATGTCATACGAGGTGCCGGGATCCGTCGGGTCGGCCCGATTGGATCGGGGGACTCCGGGGGAGGTCCCGGAGCGGACCGTTCGGGGCGGAGCGCTCACCCCACCCGTCAAGGTCTACAGCTCAAGGGTCAGTTCGGCAATTCGGAATATGGCTGATTCCTGCCTCTGGGTTTGTGTGCACGGAAAATATATGCATGATCATCACGGCGAGTCTTTTGCCGGTTCGGGAGGGTTCTCGACATCCCGTCCCTGTTGGCTGTTCTTATGGAGAAAAATGTTCAACCGCGTACTATTCCGATCTGCTTCAGTGGCCGTGGCGGCAGCTTCGCTCGGTCTCGTCCTCGCTCAGGGTGCTCAGGCCGCCGAAGCCTCCGGGCCTGCGAATCCTGCGGCTGCTTGCCAGACCCCGGCCTCTCCGTTCAAGGGGGCAAAGCTGGACGGGTTCAAGGCGGAAATGGTGATGAATTTCCCTGCTCACCCCTGCCCCATCTATGCTTGGGTTCTGCGGTTGGATGAGGAGCGCCTCGGCCGTCGGTACTCCGGCGGCGAATTCTTCCTGTACGACCCTGTTGGCAAGGTGAAGTTCGGCGGGTTCCTCGGTGGCGACATCATGACCACTACGGTATCCAAGCCTGAATATGTTTCAGTTTCTCAGGACACCGTTCTCCCCGTGGGGCGCACCGAAGTTCGGTATGGGAACCCGAAGAACCCTGCCGTCGCACGGGTCGTAGCCACTGCCACCCGTGGCTGACCAGGCTTGAAAGTAGAGTTTCTAGCTGGCCGACGCTGCTCGGGCTCGGGCTCGTCACGCTGACAAAGGGCCCCGGTCCGCGAAAACGGGCCGGGGCCCTTCGCATTCGCTGGGACAGCAGAGTCGTCCCCGTACGGCCCTGCCGCTGTTCTGCTCTCGGCCGCGGGTGGAGAACCCGGAGCGCGATCTGCCTTGCGGTGGCGCTCGTAGATCTCCTCGTACCAGTCCGGCGGGTTCTTCTTGAACTTGCGGTGTGGTGGCGCCACGACGCCCCCAACCGGTCTGGGCGCCCAGACCCTGAGAGCCGACGTCGGCGAGGATCTCCACGGCCGGGCCGTCGGCAGGTGCTTGACCAGGCCGCACTGTCGGGCGTGGGTGACGCCGGCGGCGATGGTGCAACCCCGCTCGGTGAGCAGGTCCGCACCTCGCCGATGGCCCGCGTGACCGTGGAGCGGTCGACGTCGAACCAACGGGCCGGCACGTCGTCAGTGAGAGGTGGCGAAATAATCTCGGCGCGGTGATCGGCCTGCCCCGGGTTGCTGACGGCCGAACACCCTCACCAGCGGATGGGAACCTGATGACGATCGCTCACCTCGTACTCGACGGACACTCGCTCAAGCCCTTCCAAGTCTCCGCACTCGCACGAGGGAGCGCCCGTCCTCTGATCGACCCTAAGGCCCGCGCGCAAGTACGGGAAGCCCGGACCGCCGCCGAACGGATCACCGCGCGCCGCCGGGTGTACGGCTACACCACCGGTGTAGGCGCCAACCGCACAGGGTCCGTTCCAGAATCCGCGGTGGACACGTTCGGGATGCGGCTGCTCCGCAGCCACAGCGGGGGCATCGGCCCGGTGGTGCGGGACGATCAGACCCGGGCGATGCTCGTCGTCCGCCTGAACCAGCTGCTGCGCGGCGGGGCGGCGATCAACGTGGCCGTACTCGACCGGATCGCCGAGGCGCTCATCAGCGGCCACCTGCCCACGGTGCACACCCTCGGCGCGATCGGAACCGGAGACCTGTCCGCTCTCGGTGAGCTCGGCCTCACCCTGGCCGGCGAGCTGCCTTGGAGGGGCGGGTCCGGCACCGCCCCGGCACCACTGACGCTGACGCGCTGGGATGCGTTGCCCCTCATGTCCAGTGGAGCCCTGACCATCGGCCAGTCCGCGCTCGCCACCACTGATCTGGGGCACCTGCTCGACAGGGTCCCACTCGTCGCGTCCTTGACCCTGACCGCACTGCGCGGCTCCACCGAGCCGTACGCGAAACATGTGCACGACCTCCGTCCCCACGCGGGTGCTCAGCTGCTCGCAGCACGGATGCGTGAACTGCTGGCTCCTGCGGACTGGACCCCTCCGCTGGTGCAGGACCCCTTCGGCCTGCGCTGCTTGCCACAAGTGCACGGTGCGGCACTGGACGCCTGGTCCTCGCTGGAACAGGTGCTCTCCGTGGAAATCAACGCCGCGGTGGAGAACCCACTGCTCAACGCCGGGGCGGAGGACTACTACCACCACGGTGGCTTCCACCTGGCCCGGCTGGGGCTGGCCCTCGACCAGTTCCGGCTGGGCTTGCTGGGCAGCGCGGAACTCTCCACGACCCGGCTCGGGATGCTGCTCGAACCCGCCTTCACCTCGCTGCCGCCCTTCCTCGCCGATGCCGAGGACGGCAGCTCCGGCCTCATGATCACCGAGTACGCGGCGCAGTCCGCGTTGGCCGAACTGCGCGGCGCGGCACAGCCGGTGACTCTCGGCCACGCGGTCATATCGCGCGGAGTGGAGGAGCATGCGAGCTTCGCCTCGACCGGCGCCCTGCGGCTGCTGGAGACCACGGAGCACTTCGGACTCGTCCTGGCCTGTGAACTCGTCGCGGCGGTCCGGGCACTGCGGATGCGAGGCCTGCTTCCCGCCGGGGAGGGCGAGCTTCAGGATTTCTACGACCGGGCAGCGCAGGCGCTGGACCCGTCCGTAGCCGACCGTAACCTCACATCTGACATCGAGACGGCGGCCTCACTGCTGGCAGGCGAATGACGGGCGGCACCGAAGGGCACTCACACCCGGCTGTTCGGCTGCCCCGTGACCGGCCGCTTCGATGTGAGAGGGCTGATCGCGAGCCGGTCGGAGGTCTGGCGGCGCGGCGGCGCACGTCTGGGACGCCTCCTCGGTGGCGGCCCTGGACGCCATCGGGACGAAGTACAAGCAGCGCGGCAAGAAGGTCGAGATCGTCGGCCTGAACAACGGTCTTGGCGGCCTGACATTGCGAAGTCCCACCGACCGGGACACGTGTCCGTCGAGATCCAACTCATTCGCCGTGTCATCGAACCCAGTCGAAGTCTTTTTGGCCTTGGCGTGCCAGGATCCGGGGACACGACCGCCAGCACGTCGATGGGCAGGAGCCGGCCATGATCAGCGGTGCGCATGTCATCCTCTACAGCCAGGACGCCGAGGCGGACCGTGCCTTCATCCGTGACGTCCTTGCCTTTCCCGGCGTCGACGCGGGCGGCGGGTGGCTAATCTTCAAGCTGCCCCCGGCCGAAGTCGCCGTCCACCCGACCGACGGTCCGCCCCAGCACGAGTTCTACCTGATGTGCGACGACCTTGATTCCCAGCTCGGCGAGTTCCGTGCCAGGGGCGTCGAGATCACCCGCCCGGTCAGCGAACAGCGCTGGGGCAAACTGACCGCGATCCGACTCCCCAGCGGCGCCGAACTTCCGCTGTACGAACCGCTGCACCCCATCGCCCACGGTCTGTGACCCCACAGCACTCAACTCGGTGTCGGGCCGGCGCTCTAGGGGCGCGCTGTGAAAGCGGCCTCTGTGAACCGTGTGACCTCGGTGAAGCCGAGTCGGTGGTAGAGGCCGATGGCGGTGGCGTTGTCCGCGCGGACGTTGAGTCCTATGTGGTCCACACTCGCTCCCAGCTGTCGGCACAACGCGGCGACGCAGGCGCCGCCCGCGCCTTGACCGCGTACCCGCGGATGCGTGGCGACGTTCCCGATCGCGGCGACCCGGTACACGGCCGAGTGGACGTGCACGCCCGCCACGGCGATCAGCTGCCCGGCCTGGCGGACACCGATGTACTGGCCGGTGTCGAGCATCCGGTGGTCGAACCAATTGCCCGGGTACGCCTTCTCGAACAGATCGAGGAGCTCTGGCAGATCATCCCGGGACAGCGGAGCGGGCCGCCACGGGCCGACCGGATACCGCTCGGCCCGTCCGGGCTCGGTCAGCACCATCCGCAGCAGCGTGCCGTGCGGCCGGACGTCGTACGCGGACTCCAGAACCTTCCCGGCGCTTCCGGTCAGGTGCGCGAGGAAGCGTCGGGGGAGTACGGGCAGCATCGCCTCGGCCAGCTCCTCCAGAGCGGAGTCCTGCCCAGGCCGGGCGAAGCCCAACAGCGTCGGCATGCTGCCGACCGCGTACAGCAGTGCCACGGGCCCGTCCTGGGACATGGTGTACCAGCTGGTGTGGGGCCACAGCAGGTCGTCGAGGTCGCCGAGTTCCATCAGGTGCATGGCCGGATCCCGCCCGAAGCGGGTGGCCAGGGCTGATCGGTCGTGAAGGCTGCGCAAGATCACGTCCCCAGGGTACGGCGTCCCACCCCCGTCCGACGGCGAGGGTGCTACCGCGTCTCAACGACGGCGATGCCGGTGCCCGACCCGCCCGCGGCCCTACCCAGACGTCGCCCAGGTGCCAGCCGAGGCCAAAACCATCGGCTGACGCAATCAGCGACTCCGGGCCCGGCCCCGTGCCCCGCCCGTGCCTCACCGCCGCCGACCCATGCTCAACCTGACTGGTCATCGGCCGCCGACTCCGGGCCCCCGCTTCGGACGGTTTGGCCATGTCCTAGCTGGTCACAGGTGCAACCCCGCCATGATCGGAGTTGCACCGTCTCTTTTGCGGTCCCGCGCGGCTTGGCAACGTCACTAGGGGGTGAGGGCTTTGACCTCGGCGAGTGAGAGGTAGCCGGTGCCGGCGAGCTGGATCATGACGTAGCGGCCTGTGCGGGACACGGGGATGGTGACGGATGCCCCTGCGGGGGTGGTTTGATGGCTGGACCAGACGCCGGTGCGGGCGGCCTGCTGAGCGGGCGTGAGTCCCGAGGTGAAGGGTGTGTCGGAGACGAACACCCAGTAGTCGGTGAGGCGTTCGCTGCAGCAGTCGGTGCGATTGCTGATCTCGATGGCCTGTAGCGTCCGGCTTGCTCCGAGGTCGGTCTGCCACCAGGGGGACGCTTCGAGTGCGGTGTGGGACACGGAGCCGGCCGTCCAGTTTCCGTTGGTGTCGCCGTCCACGGCTCGGGTGGCGGATGCGCCGGAATAGGTGGAGGACTGGCTGGCGGTACGTCCGGAGAGCACATAGTGGTCGGTGACTTGCCGGGGGGTGAGCGCCGTGGGGTAGACCGCGGTTTCGTCGATTTCACCGGTGAACGATGCCTTCGACGGGTTGCCCGGACCGACTTGCCAGCCAGCCAGTGCATCGGGGACGCCTCCCCCCACGATCCAATAGCCCAGGTAATCGGCGCTGGTGGTCACCTGCCGGTTGGCCGCCTCCAATACGCCGTCCACGTACAGACTCATTCCGAAAATGGGGCTCTGGGCGGCGACAACATGGTGCCACTTGCCGTTGTTGAGCGCCCCGAGGCTGCGGATGGTCCGGTTCGTACCGCTGAGTACTCCGAACGACACATGCCCGTCATTGCTCATGAAGAGGTGCTTGTCCGTGGTGCGGCCCAGCATGAAGTTGTTGCTGTCGAACCCGATGAGCTTGCCACCGGATGTCGTGGTCGTCCTGAACCACGTCTCGACCGAGTATGCGGCCGGAGTCTGGCTGGGGTGTTCGCTGTAGGTGTGCCCGTCGGTGCCGAGGTAGCCGGCGGCCGCATTGAACCCGTTGACACCGTTGGGGGTCGTCACGCCGAGCTTGACGCCGCCCTTGTGGATGCCGCTGTTGCCGTTCCCCGAGGCATCGGCTGCGAAGGTGCCTGCCGTTTCATCGAACCGCCAGTACTGGCTTGCCCCGTCTGCGACGACACGTGCTGCGTACGGGTCGGCAGCTGCGGCGGGTTTGACCTTGGCGGGCGCGGAGAGTGCACTGGTATTCGTGCCGTCACTGGCCGTGATCCGGTAGGTGTACGTCGTACCGGGTGTGACGTTGGTGTCGCTGAAGGTCAGCTGGGGCCGGTTCCAGGGGGAGGACGAGCCGGTGACGGTGTAGACCGGCGTGCTGGAGCCGTTGCGGTAGACGCGGTAGGTGAGGTCGCTGTTGTCGAGGTCGATGCTGGACTGCCAGCGAACGTCGATCTTGCCCGGAGTGGTACTGGAGACGCTGGCCTGCGGGACCGACGGCGCCCCTCTGTCCTGGGCCCCGGAGAAGCGGGTCAGCCCCTGCTGCAGCTTGCCGTTGACCTTGGTGAACTCCCCGCCCACCCACATGTAGTCGGTGTCGTTCTTGGGTGCGACGGCAAGAACCCGGGGGCCGATACCCTCCCCGAGCCCGTCGTTGGTGTCGGGAAGCCAGCCGAGGATGGGCCCCGGACTGCCCACGGGCTGGGCCAGCAAGTGCTGGCGCTCCCACCTTTCGGTGAACTCGTCCAAACCGCGGCAGTCGTGTACGTGCGAGGCCGAGTAGAGCACGCCCTTGTAAGCCTCGACGGCCTGCGTGGCGCCGAAACAAGTGTCCCGCCAACGCTCATTGAAACTACCGAGATCGAAAGCCATCCGTCCGTCGTACGGAATGGGGTCGTTCGGTCGAGTCGGCAGGCTGAGGTTCTCCATGGCGGTATAGAAGCCGGTGGAATCAGTGGAGATGTCCTTCACCCTCATGTTGCGGGCGAGGAACCCGGCCGGATAGGCCTTGGTCAGAGCCCCGCTGGTGCTGGACACGACGGCAAGGGCCTGGGAATCGCGGCCATTTACAGTGAAGAAATCACCGCCCAGGATGACGTTTTGCCCATCCGGAGTCACCTCGATTGCCCGGGCAGACATATCCGCATTCGCCGTCCAGGAGCGCAGTGCCGCGGATGCGGTGGTAACCGAAGCAAAGTAGCGGCGGGGCTGCCCAGCGACACTGGTGAAGTCGCCTCCGAGGTAGACCTCATCCTGGGTGACGGCCAGGGCCCGGACGGTGGCGTTCACCGAAGGTTGGAAATTCGCCCTGGGTTTGCAGGTGGCGATGTCGATGGCTGCCAGATTGCTGGTGGCGACACCGTTGACGGCACCGAACCGACCACCGGCGTAGAGAGTCTTGTGGTCCGGTGACACTGCCAGCGCTCGCACGGTCGCCAGTCCGGAACCCACTGTGAACGACAGTGTGCAGGAGGTCGGCTGTCCGGTCGCAGCGTCCAGAGCAACGAAATTGACCGCTGGCGTTTCACTGTCGCCGGCCGCTGCGCCGGGTGGCCTGACAGTGGAGAACGTGCCGCCTGCGAAGACCACGCCATCGGCCTGGGCCATCGCCCATACGATTCCGTTGGGCTGCCAGGTGGGCAGCTCATCTGCTGTGATCGGAACTGATGGAACGGGAGCAGCAGCCGCTAGGCCGCCGCCCAGTCCTGTCGGCAGTACTGCCGACAGTGACAAGGCTACCCAAGCCCCGATCGATCGTATGAACATACCCGCCCCCTTGTGTGTCTCGCATCGCAGAACTAGCAGCAGAATGCGTTGTGTTTGGTTTCCGTGTCAGTGTTTGCCGGCCTCTGGCCGCTTTCTGCATTCGATCTCGGGGCGACGCGCCGAAGCCTTTCGGTTCCACGTGTGGTCGCTGCCGACTGCCCCTTTACGTCAGCAGGCTTTTGTACTCGGGGCAGAGATGGGTGATGGCATCCCGGGCACCCGAGATTTCCCCGGCCTGGATGGCGCTGATGGCCGCTTTGCGGTCGGTGCGCACGAAGAACCCGATGCGGTCGCACGTCTCGTGGCCCGATTCGGCGATGGCTGCCGGATCCACGCCTTCGGGGACTCGCCTGGCCAGGTAACTCTTCTCGCCCTCGGTGAAGGATCCAGTGGCTGGGGTGGGGTCGGGTTTCGGTGCCCGGGAACCTGACGGGAGCTTGCTGAGGCTCTCCGTCGTACGACCTGCGGGGGCAGGTTCGGACCCAGACCGAGTGGCGGACGCTGACGGTCCCGCGGTAGCCGAAGCCGACTCGCCCCGCACCCCTCCTCCGGCGCAGCCGCTCACCAGGATCACAGCTGCGGCGAAACAGGAGACCAGCAAGCCGTTGGTCACCGTGCCCCTTGCGGGCTTACGAATCATCGTCATGCTCCTGAATTTCGAGGCCCCAAGGCTCGTGCACGGCGTGGCCTGATCCATGGCTGACGCCATGGGCCGGCAGGCGAGCGTCGACGGGCCAACTCGTATCCGCGCGCCACGGCACCCCGACACCGCATTCTTCGCCCGGCCGGGCCCGCTTCTTCGCTTACTCACAGCACATTCGCTAACCGAGCAGAGTTAAACACACACTCGGCATGATCTTTATGTGTGGTGAAGAAATTGGAGATTCCTCATGATTTATATGTGTAGTGCGGAAATTTATGATTCCTCATGGGCGCGGCCTGGGTTACACGGTCCCCTGGGCACAAGACTGGTGGTGCCAGTGTCAGGTGTGTCAGTCGGCAAGAGCAGCGACGCTATCTCGCACCGTGAACCGGTGTGCGTGTGGAGGGCTCGCTTCCGTGGGACTACCAGCGCATCGTCACCGCCGTGCGGCAAGCCACCGGACGGGTGCCGTACGCGGGCCCTGGGGAGCGTGGGAGCAGCCACGAGCGAGCCGGCCGGCCCACCCGGCGGCGGAGCGCGCCGGAGCACCTGTGCGGCGGCTTTGGAACGTGCGGAGCAGATGTTCCGTGCGGCCACGGTGGTGAGGTCAGCGACCCGGCCGCTCCAGGTCTTCTACGGCTTGCGTCAGGCCGGCCGCGCCATCGCCGCTGCGGCGGTTGACTACAAGGGGACGGAGCAGCGGCTCGTCGGGGGCGCGGTATCAAGGAGACCGGCTTCGATGGACCCTTCGCCGACATGGGGATCCGCACCGGCCCCACGACGTCGAGCGGCAGTTTTGAACGGATGGGCCAGCTGCCGTGGGTGGGTAGCTCGGAGTGGTGCCTGAACGTCGCCGACACCCCGCTGACTTGCCCGATGCCCGGTGGGAGTTGGTTGAACCGGTCCTGATCGCGTAGCGGTCCGAGCGCCGCGCCCGCGGCCTGGACATCGGCCGACCACCGGATCACGACCTGCGCAGCCTGCTGGACGCGCCCGCGGCACCCTCGCACGCGGCGCCCGCCCCCACCCCGGCGCGCTGACCCCCGACCCTCAGCACCGCCTACACCGCCGGGGCATCTTCAGGGGGCTACCTGGCCACCCAGCTGCACGCCACCTGTTCCGACGTGGCCGCCCCCTGCCGCCTGGTGGTCGCCCTGCGCGGCTGCAAGCAGGGCTACTCGTACCAGTGCCTCGGCACAACCTTCGTGGACACCGCACACCTCGACGTGCACGCGGACACAAACGGTCTGCTGGTCTCTACCCGCAGGCGATGCCGACCGGCACCCTCGACAACCCCAACGGCTGCTGGAACTGGTCGGGCTACCTCGGCGACACCGCCTACGCGCACCACGGCGGGAAGCAGGTTGAGGCCATCATGAACAAGGTCCGCGCCCTTGGCGGCGGCGGAACCGAGACGCCTGCCCCGACCAGCGTCACCCCCACGTCGGTGGACGCCCAGGACGGCTACGTGAAGGCCGCCCCCGACGGCGTTCCACGGACTGCTCCGCCACGACCCCGGCCGTTCTGGACCGCACCGGCACCGCCCAGCTCCGGCTGCGGTTCGCCACCCCCCCCCGGAGCGCGACGGCGTACCCCTTCCTCGCCACCGCGCCCCGGCCCGCGCTGACGGTCGAGTACCGCCGGCGGACACGGGAACGGCCCGGTCCGGCACCACCCCCGTGCGGTGCCGGACCGGGCCGACCGGTCGTACGTCGGTCCGTCGTCAGCGTTTGGGGCAGGCGGCCTGGGTGACCTTGCCGGCCTTGCCCGTCGACGTGCCCGGGTCCAGGGTCAGGCACTTGCCGGTCCACTGGTTGATGAAGTAGTAGCCGTGCGACTGTCCGTTGCTGTCGGTGTTGGTCGGCATGACGTTCCACAGCTGGCTGCCGGAGAACCACTTGGTCTCGCAGGGCCACCAGAAGAGCTGCGTGCCGTCGCCGGGCGGGGTTCCGTTGTTGTACGGAACGGTCAGGCAGGAGCCGTTGCCCGCCTTGATCCAGTAGTGGCCCTTGCCGTCGTAGTTCGGCTTGGTGGCCGTCCACTGGTGGCTGCTGGGCGCCGGGTTCGCGCAGGCCCGCTGAGTGACCAGGCCGCCGGAGCCGTCGGGGAACTCGTCGCCGCGCACCATGCAGCGGTTGGTGCCGTAGGTGCTGACGTACTGCTTGGCGTCGTTGACGGTCCACACCGCGGGGTCGGGTTCGAAGACGTAGTTGTCGCGGTTGAGCTCATCGACCACCGACACGGGCGTGAGGCCCGAGTTGTCGGAGAGCTGGTAGTGGTCCACGGCGACGAAGTTCGGGTTGCGGCCGCCCGCGGCGGGCCGGCACGACTTCTCGATCCGGCTCTTGAGCTGGGTGCCGTTGTCGATCTTGGCGTAGGCCTTCGGGTCGAGGTTGTCCGAGCTGAACTGGTTCATGGTGAACAGCGGAGTGAGGCCGGTCGTCCCCGGCATCGGGTTCGTGTTCAGCGCATTGTCGTTCCGCGACTCGCAGCCGAACGGCTGCCCCTTGCCGTAGCTGTACCGGTTCTCCACGGTGTGCGACCAGGTGTTCATCAGGGTGCCGGAGCCGGCGGCCACGTCGCCCCAGCTGTCCTGGAAGATCACCAGGCGCTGGTTGGCGGAGACCATGTCCTTCAGCCGCGGCCAGTTGCTGCTGAAGATGCCCCAGTCGTTCTGGTCGAAGAGCATCTTGCCGGCGCCCTTGGCGTCCAGCAGGTCGGTAATGGTCTTGCTGAGCGTCTCGCGGCTCGCGTAGTTCTCCAGGAAGATCGTCACCACTTCCTGCGGGTTCTTCTGCAGGAAGTTCACGACGGTCAGCAGCGCGGAGTTGAACTGCTCGTAGCACAGGGACGTGCCGCCGTGGCACAGCTCGACGGGACCGGTGCCCTTGGGGTCGTACGTGTCGAGCATCAGCCCGCGCACTCCGCCCTCGAGCTGTTCCTTGATGTTCTGCGACTGGTTCGGCGGAACCGGCCAGTGCATGTCGGTGTTGGCGAAGGCGTTGTGCGAAGTCACGAACGACCACTGGTGGTAGCGCGCGTTCCCGTACTTGCTGCTCGCCGCCACCGCCCCCGTGGGAGCCGTCAGCACCGAGGCCAGGACGAGGAGCGGGAGCACCGGCAGGGCGAGCAGGCGCAGCAGGCGAGCACGGCGGTCGGCGCCCGGACGGGGCGCGGTACCACTGGTTCTCATTGTGAAATTCCCCTGGAAGAAGCGGCCGCCGGCGACCGCGGGCACGGTACGGGGCGACCGGGTGTACGGAGGTCCCCCCGCGCCCGGCGCGCAGCCTCACGCGGGAGCGCGGGCGGAGCGGCGACGGACCGGCCCCGGGCGGGCTGGTCGGGCCTCTCCCGGGTCGCCCCAGCCAACCGCGGCCGGCCGACCCGGACCAGGCAGTTCCACCGGCAGAAGTACGGTCCTGCATACTTTTGCCGGACGAGAGGACCGGCGGACCGGCCGGTCCGCGCGGCACCGGGGGACAAGCGGGCATGGGGACGGACACACCGGCCACCGGCGGGTTCGGCGAGCACCTGCTCCGCCTGCGCACGGACGCCGGGCAGAGCCAGGAGGAGCTGGCGCACGCCGCGGGGGTGAGCGTGCGGGCCCTGTCGGACATGGAGCGCGGCCGGTCCCGGGGGCCGCAGCGGCGCACCGTGGCGGCCCTGGCCGCGGCGCTGGGGCTGGACGCGACCGGCACCGAGGAACTGGAACGGGCCGCCAGCCGGGGACGGCCCCGCGCGCGCCGGGCCGGGGGTGAGCCGGCGGCCGGCTCGTACGCGGGCGCCGGCCCGGCGGGGGAGGCCGGTGGGAAGCCGGCGGCCGAGCCGTCCGAAGGCGCCGGCCCGGCGGGCGCCACCGCCGCGGACCCCGCCTTCCGCCACACCCTCGCGCTCCCGCGCGACCTGCGCGACTTCACCGCCCGCGGGCCGGCCCTGGCGCGGGTGGCGGCCCTGGCCGAGCAGTCCGACCCCGGCCGTCCGCCGGTGGCGGTGGTCTGCGGGCAGCCCGGCCTGGGCAAGACCGCCTTCGCCGTGCACGCCGCCCACACCCTGGCACCCCACTTCCCCGACGGGCAGTTCCACCTCGACCTGCGCGGCATGGACCTGCAACCCACCCCACCCCGCGAGGCCCTCGCCCGCCTGCTACGCGCCCTCGGCGCCACCGACGTACCCGCCGACACCGACGACCGCAGCGGCCTCCTGCGCTCCCTCCTGCGCGACCGACGCGTCCTGCTCCTGTTGGACAACGCCGCGGACGAGAACCAGGTACGGCCCCTGTTGCCCGGCGAGGGCGCCTCCCTCACCCTCGTCACCAGCCGCCACGCCCTCGCCGGCCTCGAAGCCGTCCACCGCACCGAACTCGCCCTGCTCCGCCGCGAAGAAGCCGTCGAACTCCTCACCCGCATCATCGGCCCCCACCGCGTCACCCAAGAAGCCCAAGCCGCCCGCGACCTCGCCGAACTCTGCGGCCACCTCCCCCTCGCCGTCCGCATCGCCGGACAACGCCTCGCCGCCCGCCCCACCGAACACATCACCAAACTCGCCACCCAACTGGCCGGACAAGGCTGTCGCCTCGACACCCTGAAGGCCGGTTCACTCGAGGTCCGGGCCGCCTTCGCCCTCTCCTACCGGCAACTGAGCCCGCAGGCACGGACCGTCTTCCGACGCTCCTGCCTGGCCGACGGCCCCGACTTCAGCCCCCGGACCGCCGCCCTCCTGGCCGACCTGCCCACCCGAACGGCCGCCCGGTATGCCGAGGACCTGGTCGACGCCGGCCTCCTCCAGTCCCACCCCACCGCTGACCGCTACCGCTACCACGACCTCCTGCGCCTGTTCGCCGCCGAGCAGTTGGCCGAGGAGGACGGGCCCGAGGAGATCGCCGCCGCCGAGGACCGGGCTGCCCGCTGGACGCTGCGCCGGGCCACCGCCGCCGCCCTGCACTTCGAGGCCGAGTACGTGTCGGCCGCCGACCAGGGTGACGCGGAAGGCGACCCCGACCCGGCCACCGCGCCGGTCGGCCGCGACCAGGCCCGGGCCTGGCTGGAGGAGGAACGGGCCCAGTGGCTCGGGGCCCTACGTCACGCCCAGTCGACCGGCCGTCACCGGCAGGTCGTCGACGCGGCGGAGGCGATGCACTGGTTGTCCGACGCCACCATGGACTGGGAGCTGTGGGCCGAGGTGTTCCGGCGGGCCGCCGACTCCGCCCGGGCGCTGGGCAGCACCCGTGAGGTGGCCGTGCAGCTGAACTACCTCGCCTGGGCCAGCAACATGTGCGTCTTCGACTACGTCGGAGCGCTGGCCGCCGCGGACACCGCGCTGGAGGCGGCCCGGGAGGCGGGCGACGAGCTCCAGGTGGGCTGGGCGCTGGGGTACGGCGCGGGGGCGCTCCAACGGCTCGGTCGGACCGGTGAGTCCGTCGCCCGGCTGCGGTCGTCGGTCGCCCAGTTCGCCGGGCTGTCCTGCGGCGAGAGCAGGCTGGCCGAACTCACCGCCCTCAACGCGCTGGGCCAGGTCCTGCGCATGGACGGCTGGCCTGAGGAGGCACTGGCCATCCACCGCCGCAGCGAGGCGCTCTGCCGGGCGGGCATCCCGGGGCGGCCGACCGGAGTAAGCAATTCCTACCTGGCCCTGGTCACCCAGTACGTCGGCAACGACCTGGCCGCGCTCGGCCGGTGGAGCGAGGCGGAAGCCCCGCTGCGTGAGGTGCTGACCCTTCGTGCGGCGAACCCGATGTCCTTCTGGAGCGAGACCGCCCGGCTCGAGCTGGGCGTCGTCCTGCGTCACCTCGGCCGTCACGAGGAGGCCCGGGAAACCCTGACGGCCGCCCACGAAGCCCTGGTCCGGCTGAACCACCCCCGGCAGCTCGAAGCCGCCGCCGAGCTCAGCACTCTGGAAGCCGCCGTCAGCACCGCCTAGAGGGCGTTTCGAAAGGGTCGGCATTGGGGCCGTTGTTGCCCGTCACGGTGCTGGGCCGGCCACCGTTGTGCCGGCGGCGGTCGATCGACGGGATCTGCTGGCGGGTGCGGACCGGGGCCCCGTGGCGGGATTCGCCGGACGGCTCCGGCCCTTGGCATCCGGCGCCGCTGGCAGCGTGATGGAGTCTGGTCGGCGGTCCTGACCGGGTTGCAAGCGCGGGCGGACGCGGCCGGGTCCAAGTCCATGCGCAGTTCGGTCTCACTGATGGCCGCTTGGTTCCCTGGGCCACCGAGGGCAGCGAAAACGCTCGAGACCCGCTGGATTGACGGCTGCGACGACCAATACCGTGCAGCCCGCTGTGCCAGCGCGCGTGGAGCTGCTTGGCCGGAGGCCCGGGCTCCCGCCCGCCCCAGATCTCCCAATGGAACAGGCGGTCCCGGGTCCAGGGCAATGTGGCGGCCGTGAACTGTCTGGCCGGCCGCGCATTGTCCTGGACGACCTGGTCCGCGTCCGGGGCCGTTCCGGGTGGGCCGATGAACTGCTGGGGTCGGCGGTCAGGTGATGGGGAAGAGTCGGCGGGCTCCGGTCAGTTCGAGGAGTTTGACGAAGCGCTGGTTGGGGGCGTGGAGGACGATGCGCCGGCCGTGCTCCTGGGCGGTGCGGTGGCCCTGGAGGAAGGCGCTCAGGCCGGAGGAGTCGCAGAAGGTGAGCTCGCTCAGGTCGAGGACGACTTCGGGCGGGCAGTCGGGCTGGGTGATCAGGGTGCGCAGTGCTTCTTCGAGGAGCGGTGCGCGGTCGATGTCCATCTCGCCGCCGACGTGCACGAACGCTTGCTGCTCTTGTTTGTCCACCTCTACGGGCGGGGTGGGATCCTGCTCATGGTCCATGGGTCCAGGGTAGAAGGCGGGGGAGGGCGCTTCCGGGTCAGCACGGCGCGCCGCCTGTCGGCTTCCGGGGCCGGTGGGTGGTGCACCGGCCCCGGAGGGGGACGAGATCCCGGGCACCCGCTGAAGCGCGTATGTCCGGCGGAGACGACGGTTCCTCTTGCCCTGGCGTTCGTCGGCCCCACGGCGGGCTCCGCTCTCGGCTACGACCCCGGACCGGGCGGCCGTATCGGAGGTGGCCCACGGTCACGCCGCAGTGGCCGTCACCCATCCGCCCTACCCCGACCTCGCCCTGCTCTTCGCGGGCACCTCGCCACGCGGCCGACCCAACCGCCACGGACCACAGGAGGGTCTACTCGCCGGGTGACGCCGGGGCGTGGCTGGAGAGCCTGGCGCCCTGGGAAGATCGCGGACTTCGCAGGGGAGGGCGGAGGAGGCGGACGCGGGCGTGCTGCAGGACTACGCGGAGGCCAAGCAGGTCACGCCGATCGCGCGCCGGGCGGTCGGACTGGAAAGCGGGAGCGGAACGCCGCACCACGCGGCGGAGCGGGCCGGCGGGCTGCCGGATGACGTCGGGCTGACAGCTCATCAAAAGCCCTGGTGGTGCGGGGTTTCCCAAGAGGTTTCCCGTTTCCCGTTCCATTGGGCGACCCGCGCTTCCTCGACAGGGAGGGGTGCCCGGCCGCAGGCTCGAAGTGCCCGGCGTACGGCCGGCAGTGCTCGGTGCGACGAGCACGACGACCCGCAGGACACCCGGCGACGGGGACGGGGGAACGGAACATGACGATGCGGCGAACGGTCGGAGCGGCGGTGGCTGCGGTAGCACTGCTGGTCGCCGTAGGAGGTACTGCCGGTACGTCGGCTGCCGCGGCACAAGCACCGGCCCCGGCACCGGCCGCAGGGACCTGCGACGTGCTCGCGCCCGGGGCCTCGGCGATGGCGGAGGGGGCCGTACGGGCCGCGTGTGAACAGATCGGCGTCTGGTACACCTGGGGCGGAGGCCACGGGCCGCAGCCGGGACCGACGTACGGTCAGATCGACCCGAGCGATCCGGACAGCGCTCACGACCCGGAGCGGCTCGGCTTCGACTGCTCGGGTCTGGTCCGCCACGCCTACGCCCGGGCGGCCGGTGGAGACCCGCTGGCCGGCAACGCCTATCACCAGTTCCACTCGCCGCAGGTGCACCAGCGGTTCACGGCGGCGCAGGGAACCGCGCCGCTGCTGCCGGGCGACCTCCTGGCCTGGGGGTCGGCGGGCTCCATCCACCACGTCGCCGTCTACCTGGGCGCGGGGAGGATGGTCGAGGCCCGGGAATCGGGCACCCGGATCACCGTCAGTGACGTACGGCTGGGCGGGGACTACGCGGGAGCGGTCCGTATCGCCGCGTCGGCCGCCCCCGGCACGTTCAGCACCTGGGGCACCGATGTATGGACCCACCAGGAGCCGTCCACCACGAGCCCGCGGGTTCACCGGTTCACCGGACCGACGCTGGTGCGCATCGAGTGCCAGAAGCACGCCGAGCCGGTGACGGCCGAGGGCTATACCAACGACGCTTGGTCCTACCTGCCCGAGTACGGGGCGTGGATCACCAACATCTACATCAAGGGCGCTGCCTGGCTGGACGGCGTACGCACCTGCCCCTGAGCACCACTTCCGAAGCCCTGTCGACACTTTCATCACGCGGCTCCCGAGTCGCTCATAGGAGGAAGCATGTCCGCACGCAAGCAGATCGCTCTGGGTATCGCCGCCGCCGCGCTGGCAGGCAGCATGATCACCGTGACCGGGCCCGCCGCGGCGACGCCTGCCACCGGGAAGGGCGTGGCCGCCGAGTGCGGCGTCCGCGCCGACGGAAAGCTGTGGTGCGGCAACAGGGCCGGCGCCAAGGGCTACGAGCACCGCCGCTACAACTCCGCGGTGCGGGGGCCGCTGAACACCGGCTTCAGCTGGTTCCAGTGCTGGGGCCGCGGCGACCAGCACGGGGGCGGCAACAACGTCTGGTACTGGACCCAGCTCGACAACGGCCAGTGGGGCAATGTCGCAGCCGTCGACGTCCACACGTCGGTCGATCCCGCACCGGGCCTGCGCGAGTGCTGATGCGCGGCCGGGAGCGGGGGCTCGGAGCAGGCCGGCCCGCTGGAGGAGAAGGGCGCTCTGGACCCGCTTGTTGAGGCCGAGCTTGGTGAGACGCGGGAGCGGCGGCGACCAGGGCGGAAGGTAGGTGTGCGGCAAGGTCGGCCCCGGCCGGCCCAGCGGTCAGGGGAGCGTGGGCACCCCGGACTGGGCCGAATGTGCGTCGGGCGCTGCCCGGGTCATGCCGAATTGGCTGACACACCGCCAGCAGGCGGCGAATGGCCGGACCGATCACGGTCCGGCCATTCGCCGTCTTTGTCAGACCTCTGCCAGGCCGTCCATCACCGCGGCGGAGGCGGCGTCGAGGACGTAGGCGAACGCGTCGTGTACTCCAGTGTGCTCTCGGGGGTGGCGTCCGGTGCGCAGGCGGGTGAGGTCACTGTTCGTTGATGCCTCCACTGACCCTCATTGAGGGTCCTCGTCGCACCCGCCACTGTCTTCCATTCAAAATATTGCATGATGAGGTAAAATTCCGGCTCTTTATGTATTATATGCAGTTTTATGCGAGTGTCCACCGTCGTTAACGAGGCCGGGCCGACCCCTGGTGGCCTTGACGGACGTGCTTGACACCGGGGAGATGTGTCGGGGAGCATCCGTGTCCTGTCACCTTCACTCGCCGGACTATCGCGGCTGGTGACAGCTTTCTGAGGCAGTTGCCATGGAGTCGCATGGCGGCTTCGGCAGCACTGCCGAGGTTCTTTTGCGGGCGCCGGCGCGATCACCAACGGAGTCCACCACGACGCCGTAGTCGATGTCGCACACCGGCACCACCTCGCCCTCCGGATGGAGGGCAGGCCGCACAGGGAACGATCACGTCCGCACCGGGTCGAAGGTGTCCACACACAGCCCTCAGCGCTGCACGTGGAGGACATGTACATGGCTCGACCTGTTGCCACGAATACGGGCTGGGCAGCGCCGTACGCTGACCCACCCCAAAGCGCGGAGGGGTGCCTATGACGCCACACCAGCAGCATCCGGCAAAGTTCACCGCCACGCGTCGGCGGGGCGCTGTGGCCGGAGGTCTTCCTCTGGCCATCGTGGCCCTGCTGGCAACCGCGGCAGGCCCGGCGGCAAGCGCGACCGGCTTGGACGGGTTGGGAGACCCCTACTTCCCCTTGTCCGGGAACGGCGGCTACCACGTGCAGCACTACGACCTCACCCTCGGATACGACCCGGGGACCCGTCGCCTCAACGGCAATGCGGTGATCACGGCGAGTGCCACGCAGGCGTTGACCCGCTTCAACCTGGATCTCAACGGTCTGGAGATCACCTCCATCACGGTCGACGGCACCAAGGCCACCTTCCGTCGGACGGGCCAGGAGCTCGAAGTAACCCCGAAGCAGGCCCTGCCCAATGGGCAGGTGTTCCGCACCACCGTCGTCTACTCCGGAACGCCCAAGCCGGTGACTGACCCCGACGGCTCGTCGGAAGGGTGGATGACGACGGACGACGGTGCCTTCGTGGCCGGGGAGCCGCAGGGTGCCATGTCGTGGTTCCCCGCGAACAATCACCCCAAGGACAAGTCCACCTACGACTTCGCGATCACCGTCCCGCAGGGGCGGACCGCCGTGGCCAACGGGGTATTCGACGGGCAGACGACCGACAAGGGGCTTACGACCTTCCGCTGGCATCAGGCCGAACCCATGGCCGCCTACCTCGCTACGGCCACGGTCGGAAATTTCACGGTTGAGCAGTACACCACCGCGGACGGCATCAAGGTGTACAACGCCGTCGACTCCCGCGAAGCCGCGGCTGCGGCGCCCGTCCTCAAACAGCTCCCCGCGGTTCTGCAATGGGAGAGCAGCCTGTTCGGCCCGTACCCCTTCAAAGCGGCCGGATCCATCGTCGACCGTGCACCGAACGTCGGATACGCCCTGGAGACCCAGACGCGCCCCGTCTACGACAGTGCCCCGGACCTGACCACCCTGGTCCATGAAACCGCACACCAATGGTTCGGGAACTCGGTTTCGATCACCACGTGGAAGGACATCTGGCTCAACGAGGGCTTCGCGACCTATGCCGAGTGGCTCTACGCGGAGCAACACGGCGGACCGACTGCCCAGAAGAACTTCGACGCCAACTATGCCAAATCGGCAAAAGCGGACATCTGGAAGTTCCCCACCGCGGATCCCGGCAGCGCCTCACACATTTTCGACGAACCCGTCTACCTGCGCGGTGCCATGGCTCTGCACAAGTTGCGGCAGGCCGTCGGTGACAAGACGTTCTTCAGCATCCTGCGCCTCTGGGCCGACACCAACCGCGGGGGGAACGGAACCACCGCGCAGTTCATCAGCTTGGCGGAGAGCCAGTCCCGCATGGACCTCAGTCAACTCTTCCGCACCTGGATCTCCACGAGCGGCAAACCTGCAAAGCCCTGAGAGCTCGTAACCGGACCATGAGTCGGGCTTGCCGGGTTTCCCGGTCCACTCGCCCGTCCCGTCCGCCGCTCCATCACCGCCGCGTTGCTGTCCGGGGCCTTCGCCTGTGCCCCGGACGCCACGACATCGGGTTCGGCCGGCGCCCCGGTCGGCTTCCAGTCGCCGCCCCGGCAGCGACAGGAATCCTGACCAGATTTCAGTAGACGTGAAATTCGGAAGCCAGGGGTCGTGTCAATTCAATAACAGCCTGGTCGAAGTTCGGATCGAAAATATCCGGTCGTCCAAGTCGGTTACTTCAAATCATATTTGACATGCCATCAAATGTGATCAGCGAGCGCCAGGCGGGCGTCGCCGTATGGATTTGAATTCTTGGTACCTCCCTGTCGCGTGGCTCTGGCATGCTCTGGCAGATCCATTTCCTTCACGTAAAGATCTTTGAGGCGCGCATGAGTGACATAGGCAGCGAGCGGCGTGAGCACCGCGGGTCGGGCCGCGGTTCGGTGCTCCGCCGGCGCAGGCCCAGGGGGCTGGCGGCTGCCCTGGTCCTGTCGTTGGCTGGAGTCGCACTGGGCTTGGTACCGGTGTCGCAGGCTGTGGCCGTCACTCCACCGGTGTCGTTCACCGCCGACAATCTGCCCACCTGGCAGACCAACGGCATCGTGTGGGCGATGGCTCAGGTGAACGGGACCGTGTTCACGGGCGGTACCTTCTCGGAGCTCGACCCGCCGGCCGGTGCGTCGGGCGCCCCTCAGAGCGTCGTCAATTTCGCGGCGCTGGATGCCGCGACGGGCAACCCCACCTCGTGCCGACTCGCGTTCACGGTGAGCAGCGGCACGGCGACGGTGCGCTCGCTCGTCGTGTCGAAGGACGAGAAGACCTTGTACGTGGGTGGTCGGTTCGGTGAGGTCAACGGGGTCAAGGTCTCCAACGTCGCCGCGATCGACATCGCGGGCTGCGCGCCGAAGGCTTCGTTCCATCCGGGGTTCTCGGCGATGGTGCGGGGGCTGGCCGTCACGGGCGACACGTTGTACGCGGCGGGTGATTTCACCACCGTGCAGAGTCAGCCCCGTGGGAGCTTCGCGGCAGTCGATGCCGCGACCGGTGCTCTGAAGCCCTTCACGGCGAACGCCGATGATTCCGGCCGGGCGATCGAGGTCACCCCGGACGGGAAGAGCGTGTTGCTGGGGGGCGAGTTCTTCTCGCTGAACAAGGCGAGCAGTCATGCGCTCGCCGTGGCGGATGCGGTGTCCGGTGCGGTGAAGAAAACGTACGACACGATCGACCAGTTGTCGTGGGTGATGGACATCGCCGTCGATCAGGACGGTTTCTACATCGGCAGTCAGGGCAACGGTGGAGGCGTGTTCGACGGACGTGCCGCGTTCAGTCTCAGTGACTTCAGCGAGCGGTGGCGTGACCGGTGCCTGGGTGCGACGCAAAACGTACTGCCGTACGGCGGAGTGCTCTACGTCGCGTCGCACGCGCACGACTGCACCTTGGAGGGCGACTTCCCGGATGACGGGAAGCGCCGCTATCTGATGGCGCAGCCCACGCAGTACACGGGTGCGGCACCGGCTGCGGTGAACGGCTTCGTGCCCGCACCGCGGAAGCTGGGCTGGTTCCCCGCGGTCAACGGCGGTATCGGTGAGGGCATCGGTCCGCGGGTCATGACCGTCGCGCCGAAGGGCAACGCCGCGTACCTGTGGGTGGGCGGTGAGTTCACAACGGTCAACACCAAACCCCAGCAGGGACTGACCCGTTTCGCGTCCACCGGTGACGTCGGCGCGCCGACCGTCCCGGTCGCCAGCGCTGCCGCCATCGACCCCAAGGCGGTACAGGTCCGCTGGCGCACCAGCTTCGACCCCGACGACAGCAAGATCACGTACAAGATCTACCGCAACGGTGCCACCACCCCCATCCAGACCATGACCGCGGATTCCCTGGAGTTCGAGCGACGCCAGGCCTCCTGGGTCGACACCACGGTCGTGGCCGGACAGACCTATACCTACCGGGTCTCGGCGACCGACGGCGCGGGCAACGCCAGTGCCAAGTCCGCCGCCGTGTCCGTCACGGTTCCGACCGCGGTGGAGCCGTACCCGACCCAGGTGCGCGCGGACGGCGCCTCCTTGTACTGGCGCTACGACGACGTCGTCAGCCCCTACGTCGCGGACTCCTCCAACGGCGGCGAAACCAGCGGTATCCAGGTCAACGCACCGGCCTTGCGTCAGACACCCGGCGCGGTCGGTGGCAGTAGCACGGCCATGGGCTTCAACGGAACCGACCAGCAGGTCTACGGTGACCACCGCCAAACAGTGGGCCCCTCGTACAGTCTCGAAACCTGGTTCAAGACCAGCTCCACACGCGGCGGCAAACTCATCGGCTTCGGCGGCTCAACCTCCCAGGTCAGCTCCAGCTACGACAAGCACCTGTACTTGACCGACGAAGGTCGCGTGGTCGTCGGGGTGTACCCCGGCGCCGTGTACACCCTCTCCACGAGCGAGAGGTACAACGACAACCAGTGGCATCATGTCGTCGCGACCCAGGGCCCGGCCGGGCTGAAGCTGTACGTCGACGGAGTGCTCAAGGGCACACTGAACGTCGTCGGCCACTACGGCCACACCGGTTACTGGCACGTTGGCGCGGACAACCTCGGAGGGTGGCCGTTCCGTCCGTCGAGCGACTGGTTCGCCGGACAGATCGACGAAACCGCGGTCTACCCGACGGCACTCACCGCAGCCCAGATCAAGAACCACTACGACCTGGCGAAGGTGGCCTCGCGGTAACGCCGGCGCCGTGACAGCGTCGGCGATCCCCGAAGACGCCGGCCTGCCCTGACCACTTCCTCCAGCAGCACCAGCCGTACGACGGGGTCTCGAAGCGTCAATCGAGCGCCGTATCAGCCGGTCAAGCCCGTGGAGACCTGGCGATGGCATTGACCACAGCAGCAACGGCCCTGCTGATGCTGGCCTTCCTCTTCGGTGTGGGCGACGGGTCCGCGACCCCGGTCGAGCAAAGCCCTCAACATCCCGCAGGGACTGCTCTGCCCAGCGCGACGTCGACGGCCGGCTGAAAGAACCCAGGACTGGGCGCTGCGGGAGGAGGTCTCTGAGACCTCCTCCCGTCCGCACTACGCCCAGTCGGTGCCGAAGTCGCCGAGCGGGGCAAGCTGCGCCTGGTCGAGCTGGTCGCTGCGTTGCTTGCGACATCACAGGTTGGGATACAGCTGGAACGGCGGACTCACCGAGACCTCCCCACCGCACGTCGCAGCCCTACAGGCCCGCCTACTCACCGGGTGACTGGTGGCATCACCGGTGAGTCCCACCGTCAGGTCCCGTCTACTCACCGACCTGTAGCGACTGGGGCGGGCGGGTCGCACCACAGCGAGCCCGCGGAGGGGGACGGAGGAGGTACGCACGAGGGCGAGCGGCACAGGAGTAGAGGCGGTCTCCCGACAGCCCTCCAGTACACCGCGCGTCGGACAGTCCGGTCATCCCAGCGGCGACGCCCCGGTTCCGCCGAACCGGGGAGCTTCCTCGACGGCCGCGTCCAGGCGCACGTGGCGGACCGGATGGCGGTGGACACCGCCGCGATCGATAGAGGTGTCGGCGCTGATCTCCGCGACGAGGTCGGGCCTCACGGTTCAGGTCGTCGGAGACGTGTCGAGGTTGAAGGCGAACGTCCTGACCTCGACCCCTCGCCCTGACAAGCGAACATCGGGTGGCTGCCGTGGGGGAACGGCGGCGGTCTCCGCTTGAAGTTGGCGGGGCTGCTGCTCAGCACCCGTGCATGTCACCATATTCTGGATACCGAGGCCGAGTTCGCCACCCACCCGACCGCCTTGCGCGCTGACCAGAAACGCAAGCGGAAGCTGATGGCGACTCCGGGCCCGCACGGGCTCTGAGCGGTGGCGCGCCGGATCAGTCGCCCTTGTCCCTCTCGAAATCCCTCTGAACGGATCCGACATGCTTCGCTCCTCCCTGGCCGCCGCCGTGCTCGTGGCGGCCACCTTCGCCCCCGCCGCCCCGGCAGCGGCCACCACCGGCCCGTGCCACCCGACGGGAACGGCCGGCCTGGTCGATCTCGTACCCGGTGACAGCACCCTGGGGCTCTCGGCGCTCCGGCTGTCGGCCGTCTCCCTGCCGTCGCAGATCCACCTGCGGGGGACCACGGCCACGTTCAACCGGAGGTGGTCCTTTGCTCTGAGTGCGGGCCGGATCCACGTCAAGGAAGCCTCCGAGAGCGGTGATTGGCACGTGATGTCGCTGCCCGAATGCCTGGCCGGGCACGTCACCGGGATATCCGTGGACGACGACGAGCTGGTCGCGCTCGACGAGGACGGCGCCGTCTACACCATGGACCACGCCCTCAACGCGCCCTGGACGTGGAACTGGACGCGCCGCTTCGGGTCTCCGCTGTGGCTGGGGGGTGGCACCACGGTTCCCTCCGGGGCGACCCGCTGGAGCTGGTCGGTCCTGTCTCCCGGTGAGGACGACGTGTGGCGCGACACCGCTGGCAACAACCACCCCGCGGGCGCCGCCAAGGTCTCCCACCTCTTCGCGCTCAGCGAAGACGGCAGCCGCATCACCTACCTCGACCCCTGGCTCCCCGCCGACCACAGCTACGAGATGGCCACCCCGCTGCGCGGACGCTTCCAGGCCCGGGCGCTGTCCGCCTCCGCCTCCACCTCGTTCGTCATCAACCGGTACGGCGACATGTACACCCGGCTGTACGACTTCGACATATCCGGCGCCGACAGGGTGTTCTTCCGCTACTCCTACGAGGACCAGCGCGGCGCGACCATCCCGAAGATCCAGCTGCCCGCGCCCGACTGGACGCACCAGCCCGAGATTCCCGGACAGGTCACCGACCGGATCTCGATCCACAAGACCGGCGCCGGATCGGACGCCCGCGAGCTCCGGGTCGAGGGCAGCGACCAAGGCCGCACCGGCTACTGGGGCAAGGCCCTCACCGCGTCCCGGTGGACCTTCACCCCGACCGGCGACCCCCTCGAAGGTCATGGCCTCGAGAACACACCCGCCGACCGCTCCACCGACACCCTCGCGCCCCCCTCGCCGTACGACTTCACCGGCACGCTCGGCCAAGTCGAGGCCCACATAGCGGAGTTCGACGTCGCCGTCGCGGCCACACCGCTGACCCTGCAGGCGGGCGACCAGAAACTCCGGGTCACCCTGCATACGGTCGACGGTCTGCGCCAGAGCCCCCGGGAGCCGGGTCTCACCTCCCAGCCGAGGAGCTTCTACGGCACCATCGAGGTTCCGCAGGCCGTCCTCGACCACCTCGACGACCTCGATCCCGCCCTGCGCGCCCTCGTCCGCGACCGGCTCGGGTCCGCCCGGTTCACCGATACCGATGTTGCCGTCACCGACCGGACCTTGACCATCGCGCGGCTCGGCCTGTCCCTGAACCGCGTTTGACGACGCTCAGCGGCCAGCTGCTCGACATCACCGCCTGGACAGCGGACGAGATCCAGACAGGCGCTGTGCTGATGCCCGAGCAGAAGAACCGGCAGTGTCTTTCGTCGTTCGTCATGCGCGCGCGTCGTGTGGCAGAGCACTCCTTGCTGAAGACTGGGAGAAGACGCGGGTGCCCCCGCCACGCCCGCGGATGCTGCCTACCGGGTCTTGGTCGCCAACACGGCGACAGGCGAGGGACGCGACCTCGACGCGCACTGGCTGGCCCTGGCCTGGATCTACGGCGACGTGGTGCGTCACGATACGGAGCGGCGGAAGGAAGGCGACCCTTTCGAATTGGTACATGCGAGCTCAGATCGCGCACCGATGAGTTTCCCGCGCCGTGCCGGTCTGTATGCGTGAGACCGACTCATGGAAGGCTGGCGCCATGCGGAAACTGATCTTCGGTATGAACCTGACCCTGGACGGCTACATCGCCGCGCCCGGCGATGACATCGGCTGGGGCGTGCCGAGCGACGAGCTGTTCCAGTATTGGTCCGACCAGTTGCAGGCGACCGACCTGTCGCTGTACGGGCGCAAGCTGTGGCAGACGATGAGCTCCCACTGGCCGACCGGCGACCAGCAGCCGGGCGCCACCCCGGCGGAGATCGAGTTCGCGCGCCGCTGGCGGGACATGCCGAAGGTGGTGTTCTCCTCGACGATCGACAAGGTCGACTGGAACACCCGCCTGGTACCCGGCGACGCGGTCGCCGAGATCACCCGGCTCAAGGCCGAGGACGGCGGCCCGATGGACATCGGCGGCGCGACGCTCGCCGGGGCGGCCATGCGGGCCGGGCTGATTGACGAGTACGTGCTGGCCACAGCGCCGGTCCTGGTGGGCGGCGGCACGCCGTTCTTCACCGCGCTGGACAGCTGGGTGAACCTGAATCTGTTGGAGACGCGGACGTTTCCCTGCGGCGTGATCCTGACCCGGTACGAGACGAGGCGCTGAGCGCCCGTCACGCGACTCGACCGCCTGCCGGGTCCACGCGAACGTGAACGCCACCACTGGGGCGTCGGCGACGGCCTGAACGACATTGACGCGTCGTGAACGTCATCAAGGACTCCCCGCAGAGCATCAGCATCCCGCCGTACGAGACGTTCACCCCGACCCTGTAGGGGGAAGCGGCCCGCTCAACCTGTGCCCCCGCGCGGTGAGACCGGCCGGTACGGGAGCGGAGCCCGTCACTCCAAAGGTCAGGGGACTCCCTCAGCAGCACCCCTGCCGCCCGGCCTTCGGCGGCAGGGGTGCGGCGCCTCACCCTTCGCATCCAGGACCTTCGACGGCTGACGCCTCACGGTGCGGTTCGGTGGGGTGGCGCCGCGGCGAGGCGGATGTCTGCCGAGTGGTTCGGCCGTTCCGACCGGTCGGGCGTTCACGGACTCCCTCCGCCGGGCCGGGCTGCGCTGAAGAGCCCCGCCGCCGGCGTTGTAGCAGATTCAACGTTCTAGCTACTTCATAACTAGCAATTACCTAGCTAGTTGCTGTATATCTAGCTACCTAACTGCTGGAGGGGTCACTGCTCCCCCCCCAGCCCGTCCCGCCCGGCTACGAAAGGTTCTGCCCTGTCATGACCAGCCAACGGTCCACCCTCGACGTCCTCCCCGTGGACGAGTCCTTCGCGCGCCCCGTGCCGGAAGCTGACCTCCAAAGCGCCGCTGCGGCGCTGCCTGCCCGCGGCTTTGCGTACGGGGCCCGCAGTGTGATCGGGAAGATCCTCATATGCGGGCGTGAGGTCTTCCCCGGACGGGCCAGCGTGGTCCTGGTCCGCCAGCCCATCGGTTTCTGACGTCATGGTCCGTGCAGTGGTGGCGACCGACTGGGGTGGAGCCGACGTCATCGAGATCCAGGATGTTCCCTCCCGGCTCCCCGGCCCGGGTGAGGTGGTGGTAGCCGTCCGCGCCACCGCCGTAAGCCCCTTCGACGTCAAGCGTGCGGGTGGATTCATGGGGCGTGACCCTCGGCTGCTCCCGTTGCGGCTGGGCAACGAGATGGCGGGCGTCATCACCGCGGTCGGGCCGGCAGCGGTCGGCTTCGACGGACACGTGCTCGCGGTGGGCGACCACGTAGTGGGGCATTGGCTGGACGGAGCCCAGGCTTCTGAACTCACCGTCCCTGCCAACGACCTGCTGCGCAAACCTCCGCAGCTCGGCTTCCCGGAAGCCGCTGCATTGCTCGGCAGCGGCACGACCGCCACCCATGCCCTGGCCGTGGTCGGCGTCAGCGAAGGCGACCACGTGCTGCTCCATGGCGCCAGCGGGGCCGTGGGCGGCATGGTTGCCCAACTGGCACAGACGCGGGGCGCGGCAGTGATCGGCACCGCGTCACCCAGTCACCACGAGCGTCTGCGTGCCGCTGGTATCACCCCCGTCGCCTACGGAGCGGGCCTCGCCGAACGTGTTCGCGCCCTGGCCCCCGGCGGCGTCACAGCAGCTGTCGATGCCGCCGGCACGGGTGAAGCCCTGGCGGTCTCCCTGGAGCTGGTACCAGATCGCCGTCGCGTGGTCACCCTGGTCGACTTCGGTGCAGCCCTGGCCGCCGGTGCCAAGGCCATCGGCCCGGGTGAGGAGACCGCACGCATCCGGCCCGCGGCCCGCGCCGCCCTGCTGCGCGCCGCGGCGGCCGGCGACCTGAGAGTGGACATCGCCGCAACGTTTCCCCTGGAGGACGCCCCCTCCGCGTACTCCCTCCAAGCCCGAGGCAGCGCCGGGGGGAAGATCCTGCTGCTGCCCTAGTCGCGGCACGTGCACGCGGCGATCGGCTCACGTGCCGCGGCCGATGGACGGCTCCGTCCACAGGGATGGGCCGTTCGCCGTTCCGTCAACGGAGCACGCCAGGCCGACGCACTTGCCTGGCGCACTGCATCGAGCTGCTCCGGCTCGTCCGGGCAAGGGCGGAGCGCTCTGGGACCTGGCCGTCCGCGGGTCCTCAGTCCTCCCTGTATGTGGTCAACAGCCTCACCCCAACACCCGGCGCTTGCATTCCGAATACCTGAGGAGTCTTCATGACAGATCCCTTTCACCTGGGCGCGAGGCCCGATTACGACATTGGGCAGGTGCGGGCCCGCCGCCTCGTGGAATGGAACGGCCAGCTGTTCACGCGGGCGGATGCCTACGGCCAGTTGGACCGGGACGCGTGGGAGTCCGAGCGGGCCTGGCTCGATGGGCGGTTCTGGGATCCAGCATCAGACGGTGTGACGTTGACGGTGCAGTCGTTTCTGCTGGAGACGCCCGACCACGTGATCCTTGTGGACACCGGCATCGGCAACGGCAAAAGCCGCCCGTCCGCTCCGCCGTTCAGCGACTTGGACACTCCGTTCCTGGACCAGCTGAGCGCCACGGGCATCACCCCCGCCGACATCGACATAGTCGTGCTGACCCACCTGCATTCCGACCACGTCGGCTGGAACACCACCCGCGTCGACGACACCTGGGTTCCTACCTTCCCCCAGGCCAGGTACCTGATTCCCCGGGCCGACTATGACTTCTTCCACCCTGCCGGCTCCGGGGCCGAGCACGTGGACGCCGACATGGAGCAGGTCTTCGCCGACAGCATCGACCCGATCCTGGGCGCCGGGCAGGGCGAGTTCTGGGACGGTCACCTGCAGCTGGCGGACGGCATCGATCTGCACCGCGTACCCGGGCACACTCCGGGCTCGGGAGTGCTCACCGTGCAGTCCGGCGACCACAGCGCCCAGTTCGTCGGTGACCTGCTCTCCACTCCAATGATGGTCGGCCACCCTGACCTGTGCGCCCACTACGGCGAGCACGACGTCGACGTCAGCCCTCGCCAGATCCGCGCCGCCCGGCGCGACCTGCTCACCCGGGCCGCCCGCCGGGGCACCCGTGTGGTGCCCGCCCATTTCAACCTCGACGCCGGTCACTTCGTAGCCCACGGGCCGAACGGATTCTCCTTCATCGAAACCCAGAACTGAACCGCTCCCGTTCAGGGGGCCGTCCGAAAGAGAGAACAGCATGGACACCGATCTGGACTACACCGGCAAGACGGTCTTGGTCACAGGCTCCGGCCGCAACATCGGCCGCGCCATCATCCTCGAGTTCGCCGCCCGCGGCGCGAACGTTGTCATCAACGCCCGCGACACCGCGTCCGACCGTAACGAAGCCGAAGCCGTCAAGGCCGAGGCGGAGCAGCACGGAGCCAGCGCACTGGTGGTGCTGGGCGATGCTGCCGAGCCAGCCACCGTCGCCGCACTCAAGGCCGAATCCGAAAGGCGGTTCGGCCACCTCGACATCTACGTCAGCAACGCCAACGCCCGCATGTACCGCGACTCATTCTTCGACACCACCGACGAGGACTGGCACCGTTATCTCAATCAGCAGCTCACCGCTTCCTGGTACCTGGCGAAAGCCTTCGTCCCCGGGATGAGGGACGCCGGGTGGGGCCGGATCATCCACATGAACGGTCCCAATGCCTGGACCGGATCCTGGGCCGCGATCCCCATGGCGGCAGGCAAGGGCGGCCTGCACACCCTGACCAAGTCGCTGGCGTCGGGACTGGGGCGCTACGGCATCACCGTCAACGACATCAACCCCGGCTTCGTCGAGGTCGCCCGCGACTCCAACCTCGACACCTCAGCGGATACGCGCACCGCGTTCGCCGACGCCATGGCCATCAAGCGCCCCATCCGGCCTGAAGAGATCGCCTGGACCTGTGCCTACCTCTGCTCGCCGCGCGCCGGCGCGGTCACTGGCACGGTCATCAACGTCGACGGCGGCACCGCTGCCGCCCACTGAGACCGTGGCGCAGCCGCTACCGCCCGGGTGGTAGGAACGGAATGACACGCCGTTACCACCGCACCCGAACCTGAGATACCTGCCGCACCACCGGCGTCCGTGATCACCCGAGCGCTGCGCAACGCTCCGGCCCGGCACCTTTCGAGGGCCCGGCACCTTCCGAGCATGCGGCGCTGCGACGGGGGCGGGCCCCTGTCCAGTGCGGAGCAGCCCGCACAGCGTGCCCGGACCACCACCGATTTCCGGGCCTGAATCCATCACCGACAAACGAAAGGTGGCCGCGGTGGTGGCGTGGCAGCGGTCGGGCCCCCACGGGTTCTGTTGCCTCCGCGGCCCTGGCAGTCCGCTCATGCAAGGCTGCCGAGACGGGCTTCAGGCAGTCGGCGTGGTCGCCGCGTTGACAGGGGCAGCCGCCGTCTCGGGGTCGATACGGGTCGCGAAGTCCGCGAGTGCCTTCAGGCCGTCCAGACCCAGCGTGGTGCTGATGCGCTCCTGGAGGGCGTCAGCCAGCGTCAAGGCCGCCCTGGTTGCTGTGGCACGGCCCTGGGGGGTCAAGGCGGCCAGGGTCACGCGGCGGTCTGTCGGGTGAGGGAGCCGTTCCATCAGCCCGGCCTCGCACAGACGGTCGGCGACCTTGGTCGTGCCGGCCGTGGTGAAACCGAGGGTCCGGGACAGCTCGCTCATCGGGGCAGCCTGACCCGGTGCGGTCAGCAAGAACCACAGGACCTGGAAGGAGGACGGGGCAAGCCCAGTGGCATGATCCACATCCTTGAGCACCCGCTCACTCAGGCGGCGCAGCCCTGACTGCAGACTGTCCCACTGCCTCAGCAGGGCGACTTGCCCGTCGGAGGGGCACGCTGCCGCGCTCTCCTCTCCCTTCGGCGAGTCCCCGGCTGCTTTCGCCGCCATAACCGGCTCCTTTCGTGACGTGATGGCTGACCTGTTCAGCCGGTCCAGCATACCAATGCCAGTTATTATCTATCCGGCTATCTACTAGCTGGATAGATAGATTGGAGTGCTGGTCGCACCTCAAGGGCTCCCGCGGCGAAGCGCCTAATCGCGGTCCTGGAAACCGGCACGGGCCACGGCATCCACTACGGTCGGCGCGAGCGTCGCATGGTTGCGCGGGGAGTGGCGAGCGACGACCACGATGTAAGAGGCGTACGGATCACCAGGCACCGCTGGGCGATCCAGCCGATGGCCCACGAACCCCGACGGCGGCATCGTGCGAGGCCGAGACCGTGCTGTCGTAGGAGTGATCGTGGTCGCGATCGGTGCATCTCGAAGGTGGAGCAGTAGCCGCCGCTCCTCTCGGTGCGGCCGCCGAGCGGGACCTGGAAGGCGCTGGGCTTGGGGTTGCTCCAGGAGCGGTGACCGTGGACTCTTCGTGTGCGGAGTCCTCGGCCGGCTGCGCCTCGGCCCCCTGCTCGAGCTCCAGCCCCGCAAGCGGTTCCGCAGGGACGACGTCCTGATCGTGGATGGCACCCTGGCACCCTGGCGCCCACACGGGACCACGCCGTGGCCGAGCAATCCAAGAACTACAAGAACTACCGGTACTCCACCAATCACCAGGTCGTCATCGACACTGGCACGCGCCTGGTCGTCGTGGTCGGCCGACCGCTGCCCGGCAACCGTAACGACTGCAAGGCATGGGACGAGTCCGGGGTCCGGGGCCAAGGCGGCCGTCGGCAGGACCACCACCATCGCCGACGGCGGCTACCCCGGTACCGGACTCGTCATGCCCACCGTCGCCGCCATGGTGAGGGCCTAGTGCCAGCTGCGCCCAGGAAAGCTCTAGGCGGAGGGAAACTCGCACATCAAGAGATCGTCCACTGCTGGATTAGTGAATTGTTGTTCGTTTCTTGGGTGACCTGCCAGTTGTTGGGCGAGGGGGTGGTGGTGAGCAGCAGCCGGGTCTTGGCGGACGCGACGGTGTAGGCGCCGGTGGTGAGCCTGGTGAGGATCCAGCGCTGGCCAGCCTGCTTGTTGCAGGTGTTCTGGATCACCTTCGCGCCGGCGCTGGTGGAGTTCCCGCTGATGTCGACGCACAGCTTGGACTCGATGTTGACGATTTCGTAGGACCCATCGGACTGCTGGGTGAACTGCCACTGTTCGTTGAGCCCGTTGTATCTGGGGTAGGTGATGAGCTGAGTGCCGGCCGTTGTGCTGTGGCCGGGGCTGTTGAGGACGTTCCCCTTCGTGGCGAGGAAGTGGATGCCGTTGAGGCTGCCTTCGGGGGATGTGCCGACCGCGGTCACAGTGAGCTCTTGTTGCTCGGCGGTCCGGCCTGCGCCGACGGAGTTCAGTACGGTGCTGGTCCAGGACCGGGCGGGTGTGGTCTCAGCGAGCCGGTCGGAAGCGGAAGTCATTCCGAGCGCCAGGCCGCTGTAGCGGTTGACGAGCCGGTACGTGCCGGTCTTTGTGCCGCTGGAGGAGGTTGTGGGGATGATCCACCACTGCTGTCCCGTGGTGGGTCCGGTGGTCGGTTTGCCGGTGACTGTCGGTACCGTGCCCCATTTGCGGGTCGCCGTCGAAGTTGAGGCGACACCCAGGAGCTGGCCGGTGGATGCGTTGGCGATCCGGTATGAACCGTCCCCGTTGGCGGTGAAGGACCAGCCCTCACGGTCGGAGCCGGTTGCGGCTGTCAGCGAGGTGGCCGTCTGGCCGCCGGGGACCTGGGCGAGGGTCCGGCCGTTTCCATTGCCGATCCTGTAGGTCTTGGCCGGGTCGAACGGCGCGGCAGCGGGATCAGAGGAGCCCACGGTGACTTGGACGTAGTTGTTGTTGACGCCGTCCTTGCATCCGGTGCAGTACGACCGGAAGTCCTTGCCGACGATGGTGGAGCTTGTCTTGCTCACGTTGTCGACGAACCAGCGGTACCAGGAACGGGTGTGATAATTGCCGGTATCGCCGAGGAGGCGCCACTGCTGTGTGGCTAGGTTGTCGGTGGCATAGTACTGCTGAGGCGCGTTACCGCTCTGGTCGACGTTTTGTGGCTCGCCGATGTAAAGGCCCAGGTAGGCATTGTATGTAATGTCCATCACGAAGAGTGGCGATGTATCGGGCATTTTGCCGGCCGCGATCTGCGCACTCGCATTGCCGCTGTTCGCCGGGCTGTACTCCTTGGCGACCGGAGTGTATCCGGTCGTGTTGGAAGCATCTACCGGCACCATGTTGCTCTCTTTACCACCCGTGCCCGGCTCGGTCCAGGTACCGCCGTACCATTTCCTCCACGAGGGGCGCGCCATTTTGTCGGAGATCGGTGCGCGGGCCACATGCCCGTAGAAGGCCCTCCAGCCACCGCTTTTGTCGACGACTCGAGAGCCGTAGTAGACGTAGAAGTAGCCTGAAGCGGTGTCGACGTACAGACGTGGGTCGCCGTCACCGTAGGAGTAGGTGTCCTTGGGGAAGGCGGTCGTGTCGCCGCGCTTTGTGCTGTAGGGCGAGGTGATCACATGGTCTTTGATGCTCCACGTCTTGCCCTGGTCCTTCGAGACGGCGTAGTCGATCCCGTCGTAGTGGAGGCCAGTTTTGAACGGTGAGATGGTGAACTCATTGTGCACGAGCCCGTACCAGTCCCCAGTGTCCGCATCGACCCAAACCCCGATCAGAGTGCAGTAGTTCCCCTGGTCCGCATTCTTCGGATCCACTGGCGACGTCTTCGTTGCCTCTTTACCGGTCGGGCCGTTGTTGCACCGCCAGGTCGTGTCGCTGTTCTTGTCGGCGGGCTTGGCCGGGTCAGCCTCTTGGCTGATGCCGTTGGAATAGTTGAGGTCGTCGAAGTTGGTACCGGTATGGAAATTCCACCTGCGTTCCCAGCCCTGGGGGTAGTACGAGAGGGACGTCTGGCCGTAAAACGCGCCATCTTTGTCGATGTATGAACCCATCGGGGTGTCGTCACCGAAAGGATGGTTGACGGGAGTCCCGACGGTCACGGTGTACTTGGGAGACGGTGACCCGGCCGATGCTGCTGTCTCCGACAGCGCAATTCCGCCTGACAATGCCAAAACCCAGGAGATGACCAATGCGGCGGATTTTCTTGGAGACAGCATTAATCTGCCTTTCTCTACGTGGAACATCCCGTCGAGGAGCGGCGCGGCCTGTGCTGTCTCTTCTGGACGGCATACTCGGAGATTCGGCGGATCGGTCAGTGCTGCCGCCGGGGCGATGTGCGCATGCAGGAAGCCCGTGAGTCCGTTGGGCCGGGGTCCTCACTTGGGTGTAGCGCATCGTTAATTCGGCTTACGTCAGGCCGCTTCGAGAGAAAGGTTCTAGTTTTTTGATCACGAAGAGGCCTGCATTGTCGAGAATGATTGAGCTTCGCCTCGTCCGCTGTCAAGGGCAACTTACGGCGGCCAGGGCTAGCGACCCTGATCCCATTATTGTGGTCCGACTGCGGAGCGTCACGTTGGTCAGTCGGCGATGAGGCTGAACCCATTCGAGCCAGGCATTCCGCAGCGAGCAGCCCCGTGGAGCGGGCGGGCTATAGGCGAAGCCGTGAGGTCGGAGCAGGGGTACGAAGCGGACGGGCGTTTCCCCGTGATCGTGGACACCCGGATCATTGGATGGTGAGGATCCAGAGACAGATGATCCCGTTGGGGACGTCGAAGTACTCACCTGAGTTCAAGGCCGATGCCGTCTCGCACTGTCACGCCAGCTGCACCTGAACAAGAGGGTGCGCAACACCGTTCACGAGCCGTCGGCGGCATCACCTATCACCCGGTCGGGGACGGCCAGCTCCTGTATCTCGCAACGGTGTGTTGGACCTGTGCTCGAAGCGGCTCGCATGCTGGTTGATCGCCGACCACATGTGCACGGAGCTGGTCAGCGACGCGCTCGGGGCCGCCGCAGCGGCCCCGTGGCGCCGGCGGGCTGCGCGGGGCCATCCTCCCTGGCCGCAACGGGGCGCAACTTGGACTCAACCGGTCGTCTCACACCAGCTTCCTGGAGGGATAGCAGGTGCCGGTTGAGGGCCTCGGCCGCGGTCTTCCAGTCGAGGGTTGTGCAGGGTCTGTCGTTGAGGGTGGCGCCGAGGGCCTGGAGCTCATCGGTGTCCCAGCGGGACAGGTCCGGGCCCTGGGGAAAGTACTGCCGCGGAGCCCCTGAATGCGACCATGAAACGCGAGACGCTCCAGGGGCGGAAACGGTGGAGCGGAACCCGCCTCGCCGTCGTCCTTGTGGGCGACTTATACCACACCTGTCGCCGCGTGACAACCAGTGTCCACCGTCAAGGGGAAGCCGTCCCTTGACAGGCTCGGCTGCCGCTCTCAAACTTTCACCCAACCTCATGTTTGCGCAAACACATGAGGCGACGCATCACTTGAAGGTGTCAGCACCAGTCCTTCCTGTTCCGGCGGTCCTCACCGGCTGCCCGATAGCCGACTGCGCTGTCGGCACGCTGCCCGACACCCCCGGACAGGTCTCCTCGCGCACCGTGTGCGAAGCCCGTACGGCGAACGGCAAGAAGCGGGTGATCATGCGACGAGAACCCGACAGAGTAGCGGTGCCTCCAGCACCGCCGGCCGGAAGCAACCTCGTTGGCCCCCGCGGGCGCGGAGATCCGCGTCACATGGCCGCCGTCCCAGAAGTGGTCCACCGTGACCTCCGCGTCCTGTCGGCCGAAGGAGCAGCACCGTGACGTCCGATTCCACCCCCCGACTGCCGTCGGACGCCCGTGGGCCCGAGGTCTCCCGCCGTGGCGTCCTGAGAGCGGCTTCCGCCTTCGGAGCGTTGTTCGCGATGTCGTCGCTGCCCGAGTTCACTCCGGCAGCCGCGGCGGTGCCCCGCCCGACCTCGCTGGCTCTTGTGCCGCAGGGCGAGGCGCTGTCGCTCTGGTACAGCTCGCCGGGCCGGGAAAGCGCCATCATGGAGGAGGGCCTGCCCGTGGGCAACGGGCGGCTGGGAGGCATGGTGTCCGGCGACCCGTCCCGGGACCTGCTCGTCCTCTCGGACGCGACGCTGTGGACGGGGCACGCCAACGCCGCGCTCCAGTCCGACGGACAGTTCCCTTACGGTACGGACGGCTTCGGTACCTTCGGCATGCTGGCCAAGGCGTACCTGAAGATCCCGGCTCACACCGGCTCGGCGGTCAGCGGCTACCGCCGCACCCTCGACATGAGCAACGGTCTGGTCACCTCCTCCTACCGGCTGGGCGGCGTGACGTACCGGCGCGAGGTCTTCTCCAGCCACCCGGACGACGTCATCGTCGTACGCCTGTCGCAGAGCGGCGGCGGTTCCTACACGGGGTCGTTGACGCTCACGGGCACGCGGGGCGAGAGAGTGACGTCCGCTGCCGCGGCAGCGGAGGCGTCGTTCTCGGCGGCACTGCCCAACTCGCTGAAGTACGCGGCCCTGGTCAAGGCGGCCGGTACGGGCGGTGGCGTCTCGGCGACAGGAACCAACGTGACGTTCACGGCCTGCACCGAGGTCGTGTTGATCCTGTCCGGCGGCACCAACTACAAGGCCGACGCATCCGTCGCCTACAAGGACACCGCGCTTGCGCCGCTGACCGTGGCCCGCGGCAAGGCGACGGCCGCGGCGAAGGCGACTGGCACGGCGCTGCGGGATACGCACGTCGCGGACTTCCAGCGGCTGCAGCAGCGGATGCGGGTGAACCTCGGAGCCTCGACGGACGCGCAACGGGCGCTGGACACCACCGCGCGGCTGGCGGCGCGTTCCGCGGCCGGTTCTGCGCCCGACCCGGAGCTGGAGGCCGCCTACCTGGAGTTCGGCCGCTATCTGACGATCACCGGATCCCGGGGCAGCCTTCCGACGAATCTGCAAGGGTTGTGGATCGACAGCAACACTCCCGAGTGGATGAGCGACTACCACACCGACATCAACGTCCAGATGAACTACTGGCTGCCCGACCGCGCGGGCCTGCCCGAATGCTTCGACGCGTTCACCGACTACTGCGTCGCGCAGCTCCCAGGCTGGCAGGCCAGGACGAAGGACCTCTTCCAGGACCCGCGCAACCGATTCCGCAATACCTCGGGTCAAGTGGCGGGCTGGACCGTGGCCATCTCCACCAACGTCTGGGGCGGCAACGGCTGGTGGTGGCATCCGGCCGGCAACGCCTGGATGTGCAACGCGCTGTTTGAGCACTACGAATACACCCAGGACACCGCCCACCTCGCCAAGATCTACCCGCTGCTCAAGGGCGCTTGCGAGTTCTGGCAGGCACGGCTGCTCAAGAAGACCGTGACCGACCCCGTGACCGGCGCCGCCCGCCAGGTCCTCATCGACGACCACGACTGGTCCCCGGAACACGGCCCCGACAACGCCCAGGGCATCACCTACGCCCAGGAGCTGGTCTGGCAGTTGTTCAAGAACTACCAGGCCGCCGCAGCGAAACTCGGCAAGGACGCCTCCTACGCCTCCACCATCAGTGACCTCCGGGCCAAGCTCTACCTGCCCGAGGTCAGCGCCACTAGCGGCTGGCTGGAAGAGTGGATGAGCAACGGCAACCTCGGCGAGACCACCCACCGCCACCTCTCCGCCCACGTGGGCCTGTTCCCCGGCGACCGCATCAACCTCCAGGACTCCCCCTCAGCCCTCATCGCTGGCGCCACCAAACTCCTCGAGGCACGCGGCATGGAAAGCTTCGGCTGGGCCACCGCATGGCGCGCCATCTGCTGGGCCCGCCTCAAGAACGCCAACAAGGCGTACCAGTGCGTCATGTACGTGCTGAAGCCCTCCGTCGGCTTCAGGAACGGATCCGCCGTCAACCTGTTCAACATGTACGACCTCGGCGGCAGGTCGGTCTTCCAGATCGACGCCAACTTCGGCGCGCCCGTGGCGATGCTGGAAATGCTGGTCCAGTCCCGCCCAGGACGCGTCGAGCTCCTGCCCGCCCTGCCCGAGGCGTGGGCCGCCTCCGGCTCGGTCACCGGCATCGGCGTACGAGGAGGTCTCACCGTCGACTTCGCCTGGTCGTCCGGACAGGTCACGAGCGCCACGCTCCGAGGCACGGCCGGACGATCGACCACAGTCGTCTTCGGCGCCTGGAGCAATACCGTCACCATCCCCTCCAGCGGGTTCGTCACCGCCACACCGGCCACCCAGCAGTCCATCTTCCAGCTGATCAACCGCCACAGCGGCAAGGCCATCGACGTCCCCGGCGCCTCCACCAGCCCCGGCACCAAGATCATCCAGTACACCCCGAGCGAAGCGGTCAACCAGCGTTTCCGCTTCATCCCCGTAGGAAGCGGCCTCCACGAGGTCCGCACCACCGGCGGTCTCTCCTGGGACATCAGCGGCGGCGGCAACAGCGACGGCGCGAGACTCATCCAGTGGAACCCGACCGGCGCCGACAACCAGCGCTGGAAGGTGACCGAAACCGGCGACGGACACATCACCCTCACCTGCGCCCGCAGCGGCAAGGTGCTCGGCATCACCGACCGATCAACCTCCGGCACGCCGACTACCGGGTCGCCGTTGACGGCAGCGCCCAGCAGCAATGGCGCCGCGTCAACCGATAGGCCCGCAGGACCACGCGCCCCACGCCTCGTCACCGCTACGACGCTGCAGGCGGGTGCGTGGCGAGGCGGCGGGGCGGCGGTTCATCGATCCTGGTGGTCGGCCAGGGCGGGGACGGGATGATTTGGGTGCACCGGCGGGAGAGCCGGTCGGGCCTTCCCCCATGAAGGTGGGCACACGGTTGTCGATCACGCGGCGAGCGTGAGTTCAAGGGCTTGCAGATCTTCAACACCTTTTCTTGATCTTGTTGTCTTCGTCGGTCTGAGCCTGGACCCGGGCCTGGAGGACGGTGAGAGCCATGGGGGTGGAGTGGTCGCGGGTGGGACGTTGATGCCGTGCGTCCCGAGCAGTCGCCGGCTCGTCAGGAGGGTGCGGTGCAGGGCGGTGCGGCCGGGCTGGCGGTTGGTCTCGCGGGCTGCAATCCGGGGGTATCGGCTGGCGGTGACGGCAAGCCGTCCCTGCGCGGTCAGAGCAGGGGGGAGCACAGGGTGCGCCGGGAGCGCTGGCGCTCCCGGGACTCCTCAACCTGCGCGTCTACGACGGCCGCTCGCCGCACGTCCCGCAGGCGGCCGCGCTGCGCGCGGCGTGCTCCTGTGGCTGGGTCGGCCTTGAGCGCCGCCTGGACTGGGAGGGCCTCGGCGACCAGGACCTCGTAGAGGGCGGCGACGACGAGGCGGAAGCCTGCGACCGTGACTGGTACGGGCACACCGACCAGGTCGAGGTGCCACGGTCCCCTTGCCCGAGAACATAAGCCTTCTGCTGGAGCGCCTGGAGGTGGTCGCGGAGCGGGCAGGCTACTGGGCGGCCCAAGGCACCGCCGCGGATGTTGACGCCGCGCAGGCCGCCGCGCATCTCGGACTCGACGAGGACGCGGCACGCGAGCCGATGGCCCGCTTCGGTCGCTGGAGCCCGCACCGCTGAAGCTGACGGGCCGGGCGGGTTGGCGGCCCGCCCGGGCCGACGTGCGAAGGAGGACCCGGGCAGGCTCCACCGGCCAGCCTGCCAGGACAACGCACGCGGACACGACGGCCACGCGGTGCCCGGGCGAGGCGGCTGGTTTACCAGAGCCAGCTGGGCATGTCGTGGGGGAACGGGCCGCCCAGTTCTGCGATGGCTACGTTGGCCAGGAGGTAGGCGAGGATCACGACGTTTGCGAGGCCGACCCCAGCCAGGAGGCGCACGAGCGGGCGGGCCGGGGTGCGGGATCGGTCGCTCGTGGTGAACAGCCATGGGACCCGGCGGGATTCGTCGATCCGGCGCAGGACGAGGATGGGGGTGACCAGGACGAGACTTGCCGAGAGGACTTCCAGCAGAGGCAGCTGGTACCAGTGCCCGGCGAAGAGGGTGAGTGGGGGTATCCGACGGGGTAGGCGAAGACGCCGGTGAACAGGAACAGGGGCTCCCCGGTGGGCAGGTCGATCAGGGTCCCGATGCCTGCAGCGGTCAGGAAGAGCCTCCAGTTGCTCCAGTGCGGCCGGCGGCGGGCGATCTGCCGGTACAGCTTGTACTGGAGCCAGAACCAGACCATCACGATGGGATAGGCCAGTCCGGAACCGCCGGCCACGGACTCGTAGATGGGTGCGCCGTCCATGTCGGGGCCGTGCCAGCCGGGGATGTAGGGTCTCCTGGAAGTTTCCACGTCGTTCGGCAGGTTCCCGCCGGGCGCGGCGTACAGCTTGTTCCAGTACATGATCGGGTCTTGCCACATCGACAGCAGGAGGCCTGTGTAGAGGGCGGCGTCGAAGGTGACCGTCCGTTCCCGCAGGCAGCGGCGGGCGAGTATCACCCCCATGGTCAGGACTGTTGCGGCGACGACCACCTGCAAGGTCCAGGCCGCGGCCATACGCCCGCCCGAGATTTGGTAGCCCGACGGCGGAGCGGAGCGCAGGTCACTCGTGGTCAGCCACCGGCCCAGAACCCATATTTGCAGGCTGAGTGCTGCCCCACCGACGGTGGACCACACGCCGACCGGCGAAATGCGGGTGCGAATGGACAGACCCGCGCGGATCGCCGGCCTCAGTTCCTGCGCCATGTAGAAACATCCCTTCCATTGGGCGGCGTGCGGCCTTCACCTGCGCCTGTTGCGTCGAAAGGCCGCGCGGGTGGCGAATAGCGCCCCTACACCAACTGGCGTGCCCGGGATCCACCACTGCCGTGTGACCACCGAGTCCGGAGCCGGTTGCACGGTGGCGGAGTCAGGGGGCGACGGGGCCGGTGGAGGGCGGCTGGCTGGCCTCGGCGGTCTGGATGTGGTTCCACCACCAGGCGATGGAGGGGAGAGCGGGCGGTTCGGGGTTGTCGTCGGCTGGGTGCTCGCGCCAGTCGGCCGTGAATCCGGTGGCGTGGTGGAGTTCGCCGGTTTTCGCGTTCTCGGGGGTGCGGTAGCGGTTGGTTTCCAGGGCCCATTCCATGTGGCCGCGGATGATGTATCCGATGTCGTGGGCGAAGCGGGCGAGGTGGGGGCTGGCGGTGCGGGCGAGGTGGTCTCGGATGCGGACGTAGAGGGCCATCAGCCGATCGCGCAGGGCGATCGCGTCGGTGACGGCGTCGGTGAGCGGGTACCCGCCGTTCTCGTTTCGCAGGACGTCCAGGACGTTGAACTCTCCGATGGCCGCTTCGCGGTGGTGGGAGATGACGTCGTTGTCCAGGGCGCCGATCAGGGGAACGAGGTCGGTGGCGATCAGAGCGAGCGGATTGTTCGCTTCCTCGGGTGTGAGCCGGTAGCCGCCGATGAGGGGGTAGAACGGCACCATCCAGCTGCCGGCGCAGTCGTCGCTGCGCATGAGCAGGTAGTCGTTGAGGCTCGGGATCGTGCGGGTGCGCTGCATGTGGGTCCAGTGGTGGCCGCCGTGGATGAAGCGGCGTGTGCCCTCGGTGACGCGCAGGGCCTGCTCGGTGTCGGCGAGGTCGGCGAGGCGTCGGCGCAGGTCCCACAGGGACTGGCAGTACGGGTCGCTTTCGTGTGGGGGAGGCCCGGGGTGGTCGAGGATCCGGTCCAGGCGCTGGCAGTGGGAGGTGAGTGCGGCGGGGGGCCGTAGGTCCAGGCGGGCATCGCGGGCGTCGTCCCAGGCGTAGGCCCAATAGCAGAAGTCGGAGAACAAGCCCATGTGCTGGGCGGGCTGGCCGGCGTCGGACAGCGGGACCATGGTGGCGGCGACGTGGCCGCTGTTGATCTGGGCGAGCCAGGAGTCGGGTGTGCAGATCCCGTAGTCCACCATCCAGCGGACCGAGTCGGCGTCGAGCTGGTCAGCCGGCGGATGGGGCGTGGCTGGTATCGGGCAGTAGAAGGGGAGCTTGTCGATCGCGGGGGAGAGAGGCGTCATGGGTGTCCTTCTGCTCGTCGGCCGGCTCGTGCTGGTCGGGGTAGAACTGCTGTGCCCAGCGGCGGTAAGCCATGATCGGACCGTCTCCGTCGGCTAGGCGCGGGGCCGGCTGGTAGCGCTTGGTGTGCCAGATGGGGCTGTCGTCGTTGAGGACGAAGCCCGTGGCGGTGGTGCGCAGCCCGATGTCGCACAGGGCCCGCGCGGCGGCGTAGGCCAGGGCCTGACCGAGGCGGTCGGGCAGCCAGCGCGGGGCGGGCAGGCGCAGGCAGGCCGCGAACCGCAGCTGGATCCGCCAGGGCCCCACAATGGTGGGCATGATCCACCCCCGCAGGACGGGCCCGGCCGTCAACTTCATGGATCCGGCCGTGTAACCGAGACCGTGGAGCTCTCCGTCATAGCTGACGGTGATGCCGGCGCGGGGAATGTGGGGGAGCGGGACGCGCATCGTGAAGTTGAGTCCGAGGACGTGCCCGGTGAACGTGTACGGCTCGATCGCCAGGATCGGCGACTTGTGCATGACGGGGAAGTGCCCCTCGTCGACCGTGTTCTCGCCGATCTCCTGCGGGTGGGTGGGCATCTCCACGGTGATGTGCACCAACGGCGAATACCCGGACAGCTCGACCTCGGGGAGCTCCCACGAAGGCGGCCGGCCGTCCCGGTCGTACCAGGCGAAGATGATGCCGCCGTTGATCTCCCGGACCTCCAGCTGCCCCAGACGCGCCTTCGGCGGCCGCTTGCCGTACGAGGTTTGCACGCAAGATCCGTCGGGTCCGTAGGAGAACCGGTGGAAGGGGCAGACGAGGTTCTCCCCCTCCACGCTGCCGCCGACTCCCAGATGGGCGCCCAGGTGAGGGCAGTACGCCTCGACCGCCCGCAACAACCCCTTCCGCGTGCGATAAAGCACGATGTCGCGGTCGACGAGCCTGCGGGTGACGATCTTGCCGGCCTTGACCTCGTCGGAGAAGCCGAGGCAGAACCAGCCTGTCGGATCGGGCAGCGCCGCCGGGAACGCTTCATCGCCAGGCGTGGGACGCAGGTCGGGTTTCGTGTACCAGCGCTGCCGCTTGCGACCGAACATCACAGTCCCTTCGAGGCGTGAGTGGCGGGAGGTTCTGCGGTCTGCGTGTACCGGGAGCTGAGTTCGTGCCAGCGCTGCTCGCCGGCGATGAACGCCTCCATGGCCTGCACGCATCGCCTCACGCCCTCCCGGACCTCCGCTGGCAGCACCTGCTGGCCGGCTTCCGTCTCGAGCTGCTCCTCGAGGGCGGTGAAGGTCTTGGCGAGGTCCTCGATGTGCGCGGCGACCTGCTGTGCGGCCTGGGCGAGGGGGATCGCGTCCCGGTGGTGGGTGAGGAGGACCAGGTTGTGCAGCAGGTCCCCGGCCGCCAGTTCCTTGGGAACGGACGCCAGGTCGTTGACGAGTGAGGTCAGGTCGTTCCACACCTGCCGCATCCGGCGAAAGGCCGGGCTTCGGTACAGGCGGTCCGGGACGGCGAACCCCACCGACAGCTCGACCAGGTCGCAGTAGAGGTAGCTGCCGACGGTGAGCCGGCGCTGCTTGAAGAACTCCTCGACCCCCACCTGCTCCAGGACGCTGTCGTGGTCCTGGGATTCGGCGGCGCAGGCGTGGACGTAGTCGGCGAGGTTGACCGCGAGGTGCCGGCTCCAGTGCGCCGGCATCAGGGGGATGGTGTCCTGCCACAGACCGGCCAGGGCAGCTGCAAGAGGGTGTCGCACCCGCGGTACCTCGCCTGTATCCGCCAGGCTCTCCACCAGGGTGAGCAGCTCGCCCGGTGGGGGCGCGGCCGGTTCGTCGAAGTACCGCTCCACGCAGGCGGTCCAGCCGATCCAGCACGTCAGGAGCAGTCCGGTGGAGGCTTGCGCGTACGGGTAGGCGCGGGCACTGACCTCGCCTAGTCCCACCTGCCGCCAATACGCCTCCGCCTGCCCGCCTCTCACCAGCCCCCGCTGGACCGCCCACCGCAATGCGCCGTCCTCGAACTCCTCGGCATGCGGGCTGCGCAGTGAGGGAAAGGGCAGGACCGGGCGCGGGGGATCGTAAGGGGTGGGAAGCGTGCTGTACGTCGTCACTGCCCGTACCTCCGGGATCGTCGGGTGTAGCTGAGGAGGGCGGCGTCGAAGTCCGCCCGGGTGAAGTCGGGCCAGTTCACGTCGCAGAAGTAGAACTCGCTGTACGCGCTCTGCCAGGGAAGGAACCCGGACAGACGTTGTTCACCCGAGGTCCGGATGATCAGATCCACAGGAGGTTGGCCTGTCAGTGACAGGTGGCCGGCTATCTGGTCACTGGTGAGGCCGTTCACGATGTCCGCGACCGGGGTGCCGCGGCCGGCGTGCTCGGTCAGCAGCGAGCGGACTGCCGAGGTGATGTCCTCATGCCCGTCTTAGGCCACCGCGATGTTGACCGTCATCCCTGACACCGCACCGGTGCGCCGTGCGGCGCCGCGGATCCGGCGCCGCATGCCGTGGCGGAGCAGCTCTGTGTTGCCGAACAGGTTCAGCTGCCAGCGGCCTGTGTCGGCGAGCTCCCCGACGACGTCCGCGATCACCTTCACCAGGGCGCGGACATCGCCGGAATCGCGCCGCAGGTTGTCGGCGGACAGGGGCCACAGCGTGACCACGCTGATCCCCGATTCCTCGCACCAGTTCAGCAGGTCGTGCACACGGTCACCACCGCACCGGTAGGCCACGGCCGTATCGGTGCGATGTGCGCGGGCCCGCCTGCGGTTGCCGTCCACTATCACGGCGACATGGCGCGGCAGCCCGATCCCTGTGCGCGGTGAAGGCGGGCTGTCCACAGCGGGCATGGGAGCGTCGGCGGCAGAGTCGATGGTCATCGGCCCACGCCCACAGAGGTCTTTGTGCCTGGCTCGGGTTCGCTGTGAGCAGGCGGGCGGGAACACTGCATGCACCAGCGAACCGGTGCCGGGGTGACGCTCCCTGATCCGGGTGTTCCCGCCCGTACGACTCCGCCATCACCACTACGGCAGGGGCACACGGGGGGTGCTGGGGAAGCCCGCCGCCGTTCAGCTGGCTGTTGGCGGTCTAACGGCCGGGGTATGACTGACATCCACAAGATCTCCGAGACGACGTGTAGCGAAGGGGCGTCAACGAGCGAGCACGGCGACTGAGGTGTCCGGCCGGACTGGCACATAACAGCACGTCGCAGGCCCCCTGGGCACAGCGCGCATGGCAGGCGCTCGGGCGCACCGCACAGCCGAAGAGCACATGATCGCGATCTCAAACCGCACGTCCGGGTGGTTAGATTCGCCAACCACCCGCGCCTGTGCCCTGGTGGCCACGGCCGGCCGGGATCCTTGAGGGAGGCTCGGCGGCCTTGCCGAGGTACCCGAGGGCACCGTGTCAAACAGGGCTTGCGCTGAGTCCGCGGGCCAACGGCCGGGGAGCGCCCGGTCGCCGTGGCCGCTCGCCCCCGTGGCGGGCGTTCCCGCCAGACACCGCACGCGGACACGACGGTGACGCGGTACCCGGGCGAGGTGGCTGGATCGGGCTCGCTCAGGGGCCCGGAGGCTCTGCAGGGCGCCCACGTAGGTGAGGGGCGGGGTGGCGTGGCGTCAGCTCGTTGTGGTGGTGATCACCGCCGCCACGACTGTGACGGCCGACAGCGCGACCATCCAGCCTCTGGCACTGCCTGCCTGGAACCCTCCGGACTGCAGAGGACCGCAAGCTCGCCGGCGCGAGGGCTACGTAGGTTGTGGCACCGCGGGCATCGCCCGTCGTGCTCGAGGGTGTCCCGCCAGACCTCGCCGTCGAGCGATGCACGCGCGAACAGCATCCCGTCCTCTTCCATGCTGGAACAACGCCCCGGTCAGGGCCGCGTCACTCCCGACGGCAATCCGAGATCCAACCGTTGGCGAACCGCGGGACGGCGAAGCGGGCGTCGGTGTTGGCCGGGATGGTGCCGCCGGGCGAGGTGATCTGTACGTCCACCGCGGCACCTGGCGGCGCCGTGCTGCTGGACCGCGGTGCCCGCCCGTCACTACCCGCCGCCGGGCCGTGGATACCCGGGCACCTGAACCGGACGCCGGCTGTTCCAGAAGCGGGCGGCTACGTGCCGCGAGGACGTTCGCGCAGCGGACGGACCTCGCGTCCACGGCCGAGGTGCTGGCCGTCACCGTCCCCTGGTCGTGGGGCGGGCGCGGAGCTGGCGACGGGGACGCCCGGGGAGGTGGCGTACCCCGCGGACTCTCCGCTGCGGACCGGGATCCGTGTGTCCGGTAAAACGTTGCTTCGGGTGGATGCTGGGAGCCGAACGGGTGGCGGCGGGGACCGGGCCCCGGGGGGTGATGATCACCCTGTGCGTGTAATGGGGCCGCGCACCCGTGACCGCGGGTGGGTGTCCGTCCTACCCGGGGAGCCTCATGTCCGCCTGCCCTTCTGTCCTGAAGCCGACTACGCGCCCGCGGTCCACGGTCCTCGGCCGCCCGGTGTCCGCCGCGGTGCTGGCTGCCGCACTGTTGCTCCCGCTCTGCCTGGTCGGTGTGGGTACCGCGCACGCGGCGCCGGGCCCGGCGGTGACGTGCACGCTCAACGGGACGTCCATCAGCCCGGTGGAGGCGATCACCGGCACCGCCGGCGTCGACAACCTGGAGTGCGCGAACGGCGTTCCTATCGGGCACCCCATCGACCTGCTCGGCGGCGACGACACCGTCACCATCCGCGGCGGAACGGCCAGCGACGTCAGGGGCGGTGACGGCAACGACACCATCAACATCACCGGGGCCGCGGACGCGGGCGACGGCCTGATCGGGAAGATCGTCGTCGACGGCGGAGCCGGCAACGACAAGTTCTCCATCAGCGGAGGCACGGGCCGCATCGGAGCCAACGGCGCCACAGGCGCGCACGGCAGCACCACGGACACCGGAATCGGCGGCCGCGGCGCCGCGGGCGCGGCCGGCGGCAAGGGCGGGACCGGTAACCCGGGCTCCACGGTCATCGCGGGCGCCGGGACCGACACGATCAACGCGTACGGCGGCAAGGGCGGGACCGGCGGCGTCGGAGGCAAGGGCGGCGACAGCGTGGAGGACCGCCCCGGCGGCCTGGCCGGCGGTGCGGGCGCGGCCGGCGAGCGCGGGATCCCTTACAGCAGCGGCGTCTTCACCTACGAGCCCGAGGACACCTTCCACGCCTACTACGGCGGCGCCGGAACCCCCGGCACTGCGGGCGTCCGAGGCGCGAACGGCCCGACCTACACGCCCTGACCTCATTTCCCCGGCCGCCGTACCGCAGGTTGGTTATGGCGGTGAGAGCAACTGCCACCGTTGTAAACGGGATTATGGACAGGGCTTGCAGGTGTCCAGTGTCCACTGGGTGCAATCGGACGCGGCCGGCGCCCGGTGGCAGGTCCCGCGCTCGGACCTCGTGTTCCCCGGCGACGGCCGGCACCTTTTCGCGCGGCCGAGTTCGCCCCGCAGGTAGGTGACCAGCGTCCGCAGCCGGGGGAGGTCGGGCGGCAGGCCGGACACGGTTCAGCTCCCGTGCCGCGCCCGCTGCGGGGCCCGGCACGCCTCGCAGATGGGATTGTCTGGGGTGTCATGGTGTGGGCGGTAGGGATTCACGCAGCTCAGAAGCGGTCGAGTCGACCATCGTGCGTGCAACACCTGTCGTGCATGGGCGCCGCCGCAGAACCTCTCCCCGTAGGTCGTTGTAGGAGGACAGGCCATGAGCAGTGGCACCGCCGTGGAAGACAGTGTGGTCAGGGCCTTCGAGGAGCTGAAGACGCGGAAGGTGAACACGGTCATCTACCGGCTCTGCGACGACCTGAGCACCATCGTCCCGGACTCCAGCGGAACGTGGACGCACGATGAGCGATGGCCTCCCTCACCGCCGCTCCGAGCCTGGCACCACCAGCCTCCCCCGGGCCGACCCCGTGGCGGCGTGACCGGTACGGCCACAAGGCCCTCCCGCGTCAGGCTCCCGGGTGGGCCGGCTTCCGCTGGGCCGCGACCACCAGGACTCTGTACTTCTGGCAGAGAGAGTTCTCGGGCCCGCACCTTCGGCCTGGGCTGCCACTTGGGTCGAAATCGACGCTGTGCTCCGCTCAAACTCCGATGGCGCACACTCAACGTGTGCTGTCACAGGACACACAGTGCCGTGATGGCGGGGCTGTTCAAGCCGTGGGCCCGGGGTTCAGCCGTTCACGCTGAGGCAGCCCGGCCGTCCTGTGGCCGCCAGGCCGGGGGCATGCCGGGAACCAGCGGCAGCTGTCATGTGGAGAGTCTGAGGACCGCGTCGAGCAGGCATTTCCCGCCGAACATCAGGTCGGTGATCCGGGCATGCTCATCAGGTGCGTGGATGAGTCGCATGATGTCCGCGTCGCTCGCGGAGGGAAAGAATCCGACGACCTTCGTGTCGGGGAAGGCACGGGCGTCCGTGGCGGCCGGATTGATGTACGGCAGCACGCGCGCGTCCGGTTCGTGGGCGGCGACGGTGTCGCCCAGAACGCGCAGGAGCTCGGGGGAGTCGTGGCCGGCGTGGCTCACCCTGCCGTGCAGCAGTTCCACCTCGACACGGTCTCCGACGGCCCGCTGGACCTCGGCCGCCCACCGCTCGGGCAGCTCACCCGGCAGCAGCCGCCCGTCCAGCACCACGCTTGCCTGGACGGGCACCACGTTCTGCCGCTGCCCCGCGGACAGCAGGGTGGGTGTGGCGGTGTTGTGCAGTCCGGCGACGACGAACTCCCGCAGGACGGGGTCGATGGGCAGACTGTTCGCCCGGTCCCAGGTGGGGTCCTTCAGCAGCTGCACGATCGCCTCCGCGCCCGGTCCCGGGTGCAGGTCCGCCAGGGTGTAGAGCATGCGCCGCGAGGCCGGATGAAGCGCCGATTCCGGGGCGAACGCACGTAGCCTCAGCAGTGCCTCGGCCAATGTGAAGACCGCCGACTCGGAGCGCGGGACGGAGGCATGGCCGCCCTGCCCATGAGCGGTGACCCGCATCCGGGCGCTGCCCTTCTCGGCCACCTGAACGGTGTAGACGGGACCGCCGGGAGTCATGAAGCGCTGGCCGCCGCCTTCGTTGAACGCGAACTCGGCCTCGACGAGGCTGCGGTGCTTCTCCCACAGCCAGTAGGCGCCCAGCCGGCTGCCGGCTTCCTCGTCGGCGGTGACCACCAGCAGCACATCCCGGTTCAGCCGGATTCGGTGCGCGGCGAGGAGTTGCATGATCAGCAGGCTCGCGGCGATCTGGCCCTTCATGTCGAGGGCTCCACGGCCCCGGACGCGGCCGTCGGCCACCTCGCCCGAGAAGGGCGGACGGCTCCAGCCTCCGGGCTGGGCGCCGACCACGTCGGCGTGACCCAGCAGCATGAGAGGCGGCTCCTGGCCCGAGCCGGGCAGCCGGGCGACGAGGTTGGCGCGTCCGGGCTCGGACTCCAGAACCTCGTGCGTGATACCGGAGCGGGCCAGCTCGCGGGAGAGGTGGCGTGCGACGGCGACTTCATTGCCCGGAGGGTTCGACGTGTCCAGGCGGATCAGCGCCGAAAGGTGACTGACGAGGTGTCGTTCCTGGTCGGCCCAGGAGAAGGGCAGTGCCATCGGATGGGGTGACGTGGACATCTACGCTCCGGAGTTCCTGGTGAAGTGATCAGGACCGCGGCCACGGGTACGGCGTTCCCTCGCCGGCGATGCCGACGAAAGGGTGACGCGGGCGCCACGGACAGGGAGGAGGCCGGCGCGGGTCCGGAGCTGTGCCCACCAGGGGGAAGGCACGGTCATCCGGAGCCTCCGTTGCTTGAGCAGGCACTCATGATGTTACACGTGTAACTTCTCTTGAGGGTGCGATCGCCGGCACCGACCTGAACGGCGCCACTGATGTTGACGCCGCGTGGTCGCGGCGCCGAACCGGGGGTGTGAGGTTGCCGCTCCGGCCGGGCGGCCGACGCGGAAGGCCGCCCGGCCGGACCCGGTCCCCGTCCGGCTTGGGCATGGCCAAGAGCCGCAGTGGACTCTCCAGGGCCGTGGCGGGGCGGGTCGTGCGCGGTACAGCGAAAGACGTGGCGGGGGGCGCCGCAATCCACGCCATATCAACGAATATCATCTGATGATGGAAATGAAATGGTCGCGGGTCTGGTTCGCTATGACCGCGGCATGCGTCGTCATCGGTGTGGTCATACAGGTGGTTTTGTCCTGGCAGAACCACATGCCGGTGGTTGCCGGGACCGGAGAGCTCTTCCAGAGGTTCGGCGGGAGTCCCCTTGGCCGCGCGCTGAATGTCTTCTCGTTTTTCACCGTCCAGTCGGACCTGATCGTCGGGGCCACAAGCCTGCTGCTGGCCCTCAACCCCAACCGGAGTTCGACCGTGTTCCGGGTGTTCAGGCTGGCCGGTCTGGTCGGGATCACGGTCACCGGGATCGTCTTCCACGTCGCTCTCGGCGGCCTGCTCGAGTTGGACACGTGGGCGATGGCCGCCGACCGGCTGCTGCATTTCGTGGTGCCGATCATGGCGGTCGTGGGGTGGGTGGCGTTCGGCCCGCGCGGCCTGACCTCGTCGCGGGTCGTGAAGCTGACCGTGCTCTTCCCGCTCGCCTACATGCTCTTCACCGTCATCCGGGGCCCGCTCGCCTCCGACTGGTACCCGTACCCGTTCGCCAACGTGCATGCCCTGGGATACCTGCGGGTCCTCATCAACGGCCTGTGGATCGGGCTCCTGTTCGTCGCCGTGGCGGCCTCGGCGGCCTGGCTCGACAAACGCCTGCCCACCAAGCAGACCGCTCCGCCCTCGACCACGGACCTCACGCTCTAACAACGGACGAAGTCGCTGGTTTCTGGTCCTGCCGCGTCAGCGGCAGGACCAGACGTGTTTCCATCGCCGGATTCAGGAACGAGTTCTGGCGCCATGTACGCAGACGGCTGCCATCCGCCCGGCTCTGCCTCTGGGCGCTGCGTCCGGCAGGTACTCACCACCTCCAGCAGGTTGCTGATGGTGCTGCGGGCCTATCCGCTGCGTTCGGCGATCCCGCTGTACCGATGTTCCCCGTGGCCGGTAGCCGACGGAGGCGCCCGGCCCCGGAGCTGCCGGTTGCCCTCGACATGCCGGGCAAGGTCGAGCTGAACGACGTTGAGCGGGCCGCGTTCGACCAGGGCGTTGACCGTACGGCGCGGGCAGGGCTACACCATGCGCGGCACCGCCGTGCCCGCGATCCCCACCGCCGACTTTTTCGACCACGGCCGGCCCCTCGACGGCACCGCAGCGATCCCGGCCCGGCGCAAGGCCGCCGCGAGCATGAGATCCGCGTCAGCGCCCAATGTGCAGCTACAACCGGACCATGATCAATCTCGGGACCCCACCGTTCATTACCTCCCTACGAAGCAGGCCACGAAGAAGGCGGCCAGCGGCAAAATCCGCAGTGCCTGAGTACGGGACTGGGTCAGTCGGACTGATCCTCGTGGGTGCCGGTGAGTTCGAGGACCTTGGTGACTTGCCGATTGGGGGCCTGCAGGTTGATGCGCCGGCTGTGTTCCTCGGCGGTGAGGCGGGCTTGGAGGATGGCGGTGAGGCCGGAGGAGTCGCAGAACGTGAGTTCGATCAGGCCGAGGCGACTTCGCGAGGACAGTCGGGCTGGGCGATGAGGGTGCGCAGGGCTTCGTAGAGCAGCGCCGCCCGGTCGATGTCCATTTCACCGCCGAGGCGGACGATCACTTGCTGCTCGTGCTTCTCCACCTCTACGGGCGGAGCGGGGTCCTGCGCGTCTTCCGTTCGCACAGGCCAGAAGGATGACAGGGCCGGTGACGAGGTTGTTCCTGGTCAGCCGGGGTCGAGCTGGTGGTGGGCGGCGTTGATGCAGCGGCGGGCCGCGCGGGGCGGCCGCGGTTTCCTCGTCAGGGTCGACCACCTGCTCGATGTACTCGCGGTGCTGTACCTGGCGCCCGACCCTACGGTGGCAGCATGAGCGACCCGGAGAAGAACAAGGCCACGGCGCAGGCCTTCTACGACCTGATGTTCAACCAGTGCCGCCCCGCCGAGGCCATCGACCAGTACGCCGGCGACACCTACATCCAGCACAATCCACACGTCGGCGACGGCAAGCAGCCGTTCATCGACTACTTCGAACGCATGGCCGACGAATACCCCGGCAAGCGGGTGGAGGTCAAGCGCGCCTTCGCCGACGGCGACCACGTGATCCTGCACTGCCACCAAACCTGGCCCGACGAGGAGTACGCCGGCATCGACATCTTCCGTTTCGACGTCGGCGGCAAGATCGTCGAACACTGGGACGTCCTCCAGGTGATTCCGCCCTCCTCCAAGAACGACAACACCATGTTCTAGCCCTCGCCCGGCGCGCGACCATCGACGGCCGCCCCACAGGTAGGCAGAGTGCCGGCCGACCGCATCAGTCGTCGCGGTGAGTAGCGCTGGGTTTGAACACCTCTCCACCAGTGCAAAGCGACACCACCGAAGCGATCACCGGCGCCATCACCGGCATCCGGCGCGCCCGGGCGTGGTCCACGGTCCCTGGGCGTCGCCGCATGCTGCCGGGAAGGCAACCGCACAGGGCCGGCGCCGGCCGGCCCTACCGCGCCGGCCAGCGCGCTCAACTCGTCCCGGGGCAGCAGGTTCCTTGCCAGGCGAAGAGCGGCCAGGTCACTGTCGATCTCGGTGACCGGGAGCTTCCTTGACCGTTGCAGTCTTCATGAGGGTCACTATTGGCCGGCCGGCGCTGGGCTGCGTCCTCGGCGCCACCGTCTTGACGTTGTGTACTGCGACCGGCGCACCCGCGGCAGCCCCGGCACGGCTTGCGTGTCTACAGCAGCCCTGTACTGGCCCCAGGCACTCACACTCTCAAGGTACGGGTGACCGGCACCAAGAATTCCGCATCAGCTGGGGTATACGTCCCGGCTGACCGGGTGGACATCACCGAACCAGGCAGGACCAAACTCAACGACTACACCACAGGTACCGGAACCAACCAGTTCGAATTCGTGGGTGCGTGGAGCAAAGGCGCCCAGGACGACGCCTGGCAGAAGGACAACCACTGGTCCGGAACCGCCGCCACTGACTACTACCAGGTGCGGTTCAAAGGGACCAAGGCCAACCTGTACGGCGCCATGGCACCCAACCACGGCATCGCAGCCGTCTCCATCGACGGCGGCCCGGAGACCAACGTCGACTTCTACGCACCAACCCGCATGGACAACATCCTGGCTTGGAGCAGCCCTGTCCTCGGCGCAGGTTCCCACACGCTGAAGGTACGTGCCACTGGGAATAAGAACAACAGCACAACATCACCGGGTGGCTACATCCCTGGCGACAGGGTGGACGTGTTCCCGTAACGCCGTTCGCCCCAGCGGTGCTGGTGGCACGGCAAAGGGGATTCGCCGTCCTGCCGCGCCGTTGGACCGGTCGAGCGGACTCTGGGTTGGCTCATGAACCACCGCCGGCTCGCCCCCCGATGGGCGGACACTGCGCCTAACTGACCCTCCAGCGAAGCCTCCGCCCCCGAATGTGGCCACCCGACTCGCCACATCAGGGACGGAGGCTTCGTCGTTCCCCGAACACCACCCACACTGCTGGAACAGGGGAACGAGGTCCCGCGCCGGGCTGCGGCCCAATGCCGGGACCATGCTGTGCCCGGTCGCCGGCCGCCACGGCAGCACCCGCCGGCGCAGGGACATGGCCGGGTTCTGCCGACTTCCACCCCTGTGGGGCTGAGTGAGTCGTGTAGAGCGGGTGGTGTTCGCCCCGGTGAGCGCCACCCGGGCCGGCCCCATGGCCCCGCCCGTCCCAGGTAGCTCCGGGGTCTGACCCAGCTCGGGCCGCCTTGACCCACGCCCTGCCGGAACCACAACCAGCCTGGTGCCGACCTAAGTCGGCGACTGGCGGGCGGCGCCGGTCTGCCCAGGACATTCGCCCTCGGGCTGCCCCTCACTCCTTGGCTGCGGGAGAGTCACTCTCGCGTTGCGAGCGGCAGTCCGCGCGAGGTCACGTCGGAACTGTGGCGTCCACTTCGGCGAACCTGACCGAACTGATCACATTCGCGAAGGGCCTCTTGTGGGGATGGTCGTTGGTTCCCTCGGAATGGACTTCCCTGCTCTTGCGCAGGTCGCGGATCGGAGCGCCGCCAAGGGGGATGTAGTCACCCCGGTAGTTCTCGTCCTCATAGGCCATGACGAAATACTTGGAACTGGTCCTCACGTACAAGGAAGCCGCATTGTTGTCGGCGTTCTTGTACTCGCTCAGCTTCGTCACGCTGCCCGAGACAGCCCAGATGAGACCCTTTGGATGACCCGCGTCATAGCTCGGGTAGGCGTACAGGCACACGGAGTCGGTGGGGCAGATGCCGGTCCCCTCCCCAGTGAGCACCTTCAGGGGCCCTGGTGTTCGCCGCCGCGCCTGCCCACGCGGACGCGATCGGCCACGGAACCAGTAGGCCGTGGCCCCGCTTGAGCGCAGCGCCGTGACGCCGCCGAGCTGGCACTGAGCCGGTACAGCGCTGCGCCCAAGTAGGCCGGGTGGAACAGGCCGCCGGACCCGGGCCTCCCGCCGCTGGGCCCGGGGTTACAGCAGGACGATGGTGCCCTTGCCGGTGGAGCCGGCCAGTGTCTGGCCACCGTCGCTGGTGTTGCCGGTGTAGGTGGCGGTGTAGCCGCGCAGCAGCTGGTCCACGGTCGACAGCAGTCCGCCCGCGTCGCAGGCCGCGCGTCCGGAGTAGTCGGTGTGGGCGGTGCACAGGACCTTGCCACTGGCGCTGGTGAACGTCACCAGGGCGTTGGGCACTGCGAGACCGTCCCAGGTGACGGTGGCGTTCAGGTTGCTCACGCCCAGCGGGAGCACGCTCAGCTGCGCGGTGCCGGCCTTCACCGCGGTGGCCGCGAGCTCAATCTTGTGCGGCCAGTCGCAGACCTGTGTGCTGGGGTCGAAGAGCGTCGTCTCCGGGCACGTCTTGACGACCGGAAGGTGCCCCGGTTGGCACTGGTGGAAGCTGGCGGGTTCCGTACCGTCGGGGATCAGACGGAAGACCTGGCAGGGGGGCTCGGCGGCCGGGGCTGCCTGGGCCGGTACCGCGAAGCCCGCCACAGCCACCACCATGGTGCCCAGGGCCACCGCGAGACGACGAAGCATCAGAATCCTCCAAAAGTTGATCATTGACGGCCTCGACGCTACGGACCGGTTCGATCTGCGGCCAGAAGGCTTTCGGCCAGCTGGTTGGCTGGCTGGCCTGGTACGGGACGCGGTGACGTGCCCCGCGTTAGCCGGCACGATGCCGCCGAGGTCCGCCCCGCTCCACGTACCGGCGCCCCAGGGCCGGGGCTGTCCGCGGTGAGACAGTGGCTGGACTCGGCGCGAACGGAGCGGGTGGTCGTCATGGGGTCAGCAGCTCCGTGGTGGTCACCGCGCGCCGCTTGCGGCGCGCGAGTTCTTCGAGGAGGGGTGGGGCCGTAGGTGCGGAGCTTGGTGGCGGTGGCGGGTTCTCTGAACTAGCGATCGCTACCCGGGGGCTCTGGGTAAACCCCTGGCAGCTGGGTCTTCGCCGGGCAAAGATGCAGCCATGCGCTGTGCCAGCACCGACCCCGAACTCATGGACCTGATCCGACGATTCGTCACGCCTGGCCGACGGTACATGCGGTTGGGCGGACACTCACTGCGGTTGAGCGGACCTGAGCGCGACCTGTTCGTGAGGGAGCTGGTCCAGGCTGCCGGGGAGATCACTCCCACGGAACTCAGCATCCTTTTGGAGGGCGGGTGGCGAGAGCGCACGACGGCCTCCTGGCTGGTTGCCGTGTCCGGGAGGACCGATTTCCGGAGCCGCATCGGCGAACTGCTGCTGGCCAGCGGAGGCCCCTACCAAGGGTCTCTCTGCATCGCTCTCGCCACCTTCGGCACCAGCTCGGACGCCGTTCTGCTCTGCAAATACCTTGATCGCTACCTGCCTGAACCCGGCCCCCGCTGGGACCAGACCGAGGCTCTCAGCACACTGCTTCATCTCGATGCCGTCCTTGGGACCGAGCGGGCAGCTCCATACCTTGCGGCCGGTGGACTTTGGCAGCAGTGGACTGCTGCCACGCCGAACACGGTGCGGGATCCGCAGGAGTACCAGCAGGTCGTGGGCCAGCTCTGTTCCTTTGCAGGCGAGTGCGCTGAACTCTTTGCCAGAACGGAAACCAGGCGCTGAGTCTGTCGATCTGACCGCCGGACGCCGACTGCTTCGGACCCCTCGGTACAGTCTGGGCGATGACAGGAAACCAGGGCCGCCTGCCAAAGATCGACCAGGATGGTGGCATCGATGACGTGACACTCCTCATCCTGAATGGCTGGGTGAGCAGGGCGTGAACGCCATGATCAGAGTGGACGCCGAGAGGGCGGACGACAACGCGCCGGCGTGGACGTTCGCTGCCAGCGGGGGTCCCTTGGAGCAGGGCATGCGTGCTGACGGGAGGACCGTGCCCTGTCCCAGCTGCGCGAGGCCGGGCTGTCGGTTCCGTTTTGATCTTCGTCTTCGCTCGCCCCTGATTCGATGATGACGTTGCTTTCGGGGTCCCAGCGGTTCCTCCGGACCGGCTGAACCCAGGCATTCCGAGCTGGACCGTAGCCGACTTCCTCTCAGTCAGTGCGTAGACCTGGGCGAGCTTGTCTTCGGCGCCGGCCAAGCGGACGCGGAGACCTTCGATCTCGCCGAGCCAGCCACCGTGTTCGGCTTCGGCGATGCGGGCGACGAGGTTGTCGCGGATCTCCTCCAGTCGGCCGCGCTGGGCCGGGTCCGGCCGGAGGAGCGAGTAACGAATGCAAGCGTGTTAAGGCCACGGTGATGAGGTGTGCGGCTCGGTCCGGGGGCGCAGTGCGTCGCCGACGGAGTGGATGCTCGCCGCGAGGCCGGCGGAGTCCAGGTGCTCGGCGAGCCGGAAACTCGTGTATTGCGACCCGGCGTCCGAGTGGTGGATAAACTCGCCTCGAATGTAGGGGTGTTGGTCGCGGTCGCGCTGCCGCAGGGCCATCTCCAGAGCGTCCAGGACGAGCTGGGTCTCCTTCGATGTGGAGGCGGACCAGCCGATGATCCGGCGCGAGAAGGCATCCACGACGAAGGCGACGTAGACCGTGCCGGCCCAGGTCGCGACGTGCGTGAAGTCAGCGACCCAAGTGCGGTTCGGGGCATCGGCGACGAAGTCGCGCTCAAGCGGTCGGGCGCCCGCGACGCGGCCGGGTCCGGGATCGTCGTGATGACCTTCTTGCCGCGGACTGCGCCGGCGATACCGCTCTCGCGCATCAGGCGTTCGACGGTGCAGCGGGCCACGGTGTGTCCCTGTCGATTCAGCTCTCGCCAGACTTTCCGGGCTCCGTAGACGCGGTAGTTGTTCTCGAACACCTCGTGGATCAGGGGCTTGAGTTCGGAGTCCCGCACCGTTCGCGGTGAGGGTGAATCGAGTCGTTTTTTGTGGGCGTAGTAGGTGGAAGGGGCGATCTCGCAGTCGTGCTCGGTGAGCGTTGCGCAGATCGGCTCGACGCCGCCGAAGCGGTCCCGGTGCTCGTCGATGAACGCTACGAGCGAAGATGTGGCCGGTCGAGCTCGGCCGCGAAGAAACTCGCCGCGGCCTTCAGGATTTCATTCGCTCGCTTCAGCTCGGCGATCTCCTTCTTCATCGCCTTGACCTGAGCGGATTCCTCGCTGGTCACGCCGGGGCGGGCGCCGGAGTCGATCTGGTCCTGACGTACCCACTTGCGCAGCGTCTCGGTCGAGCCGATGCCGAGCTTCCCGGCCACGGCCTTGATCGCGGCCGACTCGTTCGGGTAGTCACCGCAGACCTCGGCGACCATACAGACCGCTCGTTTACGCAGCTCAAGGGGATAGGAGGAGGGGCGTGCCATGACTCGATCCTTCCATGAAGTCGAGTCTCTATCGAACACGGAACGGTTCAGTCAGACCCTCTCTAGGGTTGTTTCTGATGAACACTTAGGTCGAGGGCTGGCTGCGGCGCTAGCGTGAAAATGTAGGTTCCTGTGCCGTAGTGGGGAATGAACTATGAGTGATGGCTACATGCTTCCCGTGAAGGGGGCTGCTGCTGTGCTGAGCGGGCTCCTGAGCCGTGTCTGGCGGCTTCCGCCGAAGCGAAACCGGGTGCAGGTTGCCCGGAATCTACCCGTGCTCATGCGTGACGGTGTTGTCCTTCTCGTTGACCATCACGCGCCGGTCAATGGCCAGTCACAGCCCACAATCTTGATCCGGACCCCGTACGGGCGTGGGACTCTGCACCGGGCATGGCTGGCATTGCCTTATGCGGAACGCGGTTACCACGTGGTCCTGCAGTCCACGCGCGGCACTCACGGATCTGGGGGCACCTGGGACCCGTTCCGCCACGAGGCCGAAGACGGTCAGGACACCATGGCCTGGTTGCGTGAACAGCCATGGTTCGACGGTCGGCTGGCCGCCATCGGCGTCAGCTATCTGGGCTACGGGGCCTTGAGCCTGGCTACGGATCCGCCGCCGGAATTGAAAGCCATGGCTATTGCCGCCGCACCGCACGACCTGCACGCGACCACATACGGCACGGGCACATTCCGGCTGCGCGACATGCTCGGATGGAGCGAGATCCTGGCCTCCCAGGAGGAGATCGGTCTCCTCAGACTCCTGATCCGCGCGGTGCGGTCGGAGACGAGACTCGCGCCTGCCATGAACGAACTACCGCTTACCCGGTCGGCTCAAGCGGCCGGGGGCGGCGCTGCGCCCTGGTATCCGCAGTGGCTTGCCCACCCCGGACGCGCGCACCCGTACTGGGACGACCGTACCGCCGTGCAGGCTCTGGCCCGCGCTGAGGTACCTGTTCTACTGACCGGGGGATTCCACGATTTCTTCCTCGACCAGACCTTGGCGCAGTATCACGCCCTTCGCGACCGAAATACCACCGTCGCCCTCACTCTTGGCCCCTGGACTCACATGAGTCTCGACCAGAGGATCATCGTTCCAGAAACTCTGGCCTGGCTTGACCATCACCTAGCCGGCGACGGTCCCGCTCCGCGGGAACAGCCGGTGCGTTTGTGGAACACGGGCACCAAGACCTGGCATTTCCTGAACGAGTGGCCGCCCAGCCACGCCACAACCCACACTCTGTACCTTCACACCGGCGGTCACCTCAAACCCCACAGGCCAGATTCCACCACCGGCTCATTCACCCCGTTCCTTCATGATCCCGGTCACCCGACCCCCTCCGTCGGCGGTCGCATCCTCGCCTTCGGTGCTGGCAGCAAAGACAACAAGGGCATTGAGGCACGTGCTGACGTCCTCACCTTCACCACGGATCCCCTGACCCAGCCGCTGACCGCGACCGGCAACGCCACCACCGCGATCTACGCCGCCTCCGACAACCCCCACGCCGACCTCTTCGTCCGCCTCTGCGACGTCGACCCTCAAGGCCGCTCATACAATCTGACGGATCAGATCGTGCGCCCGCCAGCGGCCAGCCCAGGCGAGATCCGCACCCTGCACATCCCATTGCCCGGGCTGTCACACACCTTCCGGACAGGCCACCGCGTCCGCCTCCAGGTATCAGCGGCCGCGCACCCCCGCTTCGCCCGCAACCCCGGAACCCCCGGCCCAGCAGAACAGGCGACCACGACAGCACCCGCAACATGGAAAATCCACCACACCGCCGAGCACGCCTCCGCCCTCACACTGCCCACCACTCCTGTCGCGACTGAGAGCGACGGCTTCAAGAGCCTCAGGGAAGGCCAGGCCGTCTCCTATGTGCCGGAGCGAGGCGCGAAAGGCATGCAGGCCGCACAAGGTCCGGCCCGAGTAGTCCTTCCGGATCGTCCAGACAACGCCTCCGGGCTCGCCGATCCACCGCGTGAGGGCGGCCAGCAGGGACCGCGACCGTGACCGACCCCCGTACCCAGCCTTCCTCGCGATGATCGGCTACGAGCAGGGCCGCTCCATCGCCGCTGCCATCGCCGGTGACCTCGAGGGTGCCGAGCGCGTCGAACTCACGCTCCGCGAGATCGGAGTCTGCGGTGGCGGGAGATGCGGGAGCGGTGTCCGGACGGGGCGGGTGGGGCCAGGGTGAACGTCACCGTGATGTGCGCACCTCCGAGCGGTCCCCGGGTGATGCGCATGGTGCCGCCCGTCGCGCTCGCGGCCCGTTGCGCGATGTCGAGCCCCAGTCCGGTGGAACCGGTGCTGCTGCCGCGGGAGGGGGCCCGGTCCGGATCCGGGATGCCCGGTCCGCCGTCCTCCACGACCAGTTCCACGGCTTGGGCCGTGCGCACGACGCGGACGCCGAATGGTGCCCCGGCGGGGGTGTGGCGGAACACGTTCCCGATGAGCGCGTCCACCACGGCGGCGACGTCGTCGTCGGAGAGGGCGACGGCCGTCGGCTCCTGGGTGAGGTCGAGGCAGCAGGACCGGCCCTGCTGCCCCGCCAGGACTGTCCAGAAGGCGGTCCGGCGGCGAACGACTTCGGCCGCCTCGCAGCGGGGGCCGGACAACCCCGCCCCGCCCGCCGGCCGCCCGGAGACCGGCTCCCCACCGAGCATGCCCTGGCCCATGGGGCCCACGGCGAGCGGAGTGCGCGCCGTGGCGATGATGGCCTCGAGTTCCGCCTCCAGCTCGCTGACCGCCGCCTCGACCCTGGCCGACTCCGGCGTGCCCGCCATGCGCTCCGACGCCAGGTGGAGGGCGGTCAGCGGGGTGCGCAGCCGGTGCGAGAGGTCGGCGACGAGTTCGCGTTCGACGGCGAGCAGCTCGGTCATCCGGTGGGCCATCGCGTTGAAGGCGACACCCGCGTCCCGCAGCTCTGTGGGGCCCATGGGCTCCACGCGGGTGTCCAGGTCGCCCTGGCCGAGCGCGCGGGACGCCTGCGCGAGTCTCCTGGAGGAGCGGACGACCTTCGAGCCGAGCCGGTCGGCGACCAGGACGGAGCCGGCGATCAGCCCCACCGCGAGGAAGGCCATCACCGCCCACGACTCCTTCACCCCGCGGGTGAGCTCCGCCTCGGGCACGAAGTTCTCGATGACGGCCACCTCGTCACCCGGCAGCACGACCGGCTGCAGGCAGATCCAACCGTCCGGGACCTCCTGCGAGATCGACTCGCGTCCCCGCTGCGCCCGTTCGAGCAGGACCGCGGGGGCCCTGGACGTACCCAGGGCTCCCGACCCCGGTAGGTGGACGACCAGGTGATCCGAGGCGTCCAGGCTCGCCGCGGACTCCCGCAGGGCGTCCGGATCCGTGGTCAGGGTGAGGACCGGGGCCAGGGCGGCGGCCCGCTGTTCGGCGGCGGTGACGCCCTGCTCCTTGACCAGCGACATCACCAGGGCGGCCAACGGTATGAGGAAGGAGAGGGCGACCATGGAGGTCACGGCGAGCGCCACTCCGGCCAGTGAGCGCCTCAACGCGGTGCCACCAGCTTTATGCCGACGCCGCGGACGGTCAGCAGGTAGCGCGGGGCCGCCGCGCGTTCGCCGAGCTTGCGGCGCAGCGACGACAGGTGCACGTCGACCGTCTGGTCGTCCACGTACGGCTCGCGCCAGACCTCGGTCAGCAGCCGCCGTTTGGAGACGACCTGGCCCGTGTGATGGGCGAGGAACGCCAGCAGGTCGAACTCCCGGCGGGTGAGGCGCAGCTCCCGTCCGGCCAGGTACGCGGTGCGCGCGCCCGGGTCCACCGCCAGTTCGCCCACGGTGGCGGGGCGCAGCGGTTCCGCGGCCGAGGGCACCGCCGCCCCGGCCGCGCCGCCGCCGGGCGGCGCGCTGCTGGTGCGCCGCAGGACGGCGGAGAGACGGGCGAGGAGCTGCCCGCCGGAGAAGGGTTTGACCAGGTAGTCGTCGGCGCCCGCGTTCAGCAGGTTGATGATCTCCGCCTCGTCGTCACGGGCGGTGGCCACCAGCACCGGCACGGAGGAGATCCCGCGAATCATGCGCAGGGCGTCCCCTCCGTCGAGATCGGGCAGCCCCAGGTCGAGGACCACCGCGTCGACGGGCGACTGCGTGACCTCGCGCAACGCGCCGAACCCGTCGGCTGCGCTGCGTACGGCATACCCGTGCTCCGTCAGGACCTCGATCAGGGACTGGCGGATGCTGGGATCGTCTTCCACGACCAGGACGCTCGGCATGCGGACACCTTAGGGGCTCGGCGGGCCGAGAGTGCGGACAGATCACGACCTCAGCGGGCTCGGCAAGATCCGGAGGCGACGGTCGCCGATCCAGTGCTGGGCTCCTTAAGGGCGGTAGACATAGCGGCGTCGTAGTTGAGCCAGCACGCGCCGACGGGTATGAATACGTGCTTGATCCTGGGGCGGTCTTCCAGCCAGGTCCGGGTCGAGAGGCTGTTGTGGGAGGACAGATTGTCCGTGATCACACAGATGTCCCCGATGGGGTTGGCGACCTCGAGTTTCTGTAAAAACTGCTGGTGGAACACGCTGTTACGGGAGGTGGCGGTCATGGTGACCTGCCGTCCGTCCCTCACGCGCAGGCCGCCGTAGACCCAGGTTTTCTCCGGACCGCGGCTGTAGTCGAGCTCTGCTTTGATGCGACGGCCGTTAGGCGACCAGCCTGGTGCCGGCGGGAAAGTACGCGGGATCACCGTCCCGAGCTCGTCGGCACAGACGACTGTCGCACCGTCGGGCGGGTCGGTGTAGTGGCCGATGATCCGCGTTCTTTTCCCTCGAAGTCATGGTCCTGCGACCTCACCCACGAACGGGTACAACGCCAGCGCACACCCTCGGCCAGCAGGATCCGACGGCTGCGACCTTCCCAGCGGTGGAGCCACCACCGCACCGTCTTCGCGTGACAGCCGAGCTCCGCCGCGATCGCTGCCACCCGTAGACCGTCCCAGCTCAGAGCGATGATCCGTGCTCTCACCACCAGATCGGCCGGTGCCTTTGCTCATCCGGCCCTGAAGCAGCCGGGGCACTCAGCAATACCGGCACAGCCCCACCCCCTGAAACCATCCAAAAGGATCTATATACCCGCAACTTGAGGAGGCGAGCACTAGGGCGCGACGAACGTCGGGCCGTCGTCCGTGACGCGCAGGCGTACGGGGTGGTCGGACACCGGGATGGTGCAGCCGTCCCGCGTACTGCAGCTCGCGTAGCCGAGCAGTACGGTCGCCTCCCCGCTGCCGGAGGCGCGGACGGCCAGCGTCGTGGTGACCGGGCCGTCCGGGTAGACGGGGACGGGGGCGTCGACCCCGGGCACCTCGATCGACCGTACCGCCGCGCCGGCCCGCAGTTTGCCCTCCGCGCCGAGGGCGCCGGTGACGGTCACCGTGGTCGGCCGGCCCACACCCTCGATGCCGGTGGGCGGCAGATCGGTGCTGTAGAGGTGGAATCCCTCGGCCTCGGGCGTGAAGACCGTGGTGATGGTTCCCTGCGAGGCGTGCCACCGGGACACCGAGAGCGTGACGGTGACCCCGTTCTCGGAGAAGTGCGTCGTGGGCGCGGGACCGCCGGACGCCCCGGAGGGTTCGCCGCCGCAGGCCAGTAGCGTGGCCAGGGGGACGAGGGCGGCCGCGATGCGGGCCCTGCGGGAGCGCCTCGCCCGGATGGAAACGTTCATGTGTGTGCCTCTGCGTCGTGAGTCGCGTCGTGAGTGCTGTGCGTGCCGGATCGGTTGGCGGGCCCCCGGGCGGACGGAGCCCAGGCCCTACAGGGCCGTGGTGAAGTTCGCGCTCCACACCTGCATGCGGTAGACGAGGTCGTTCCACGCGCCGGTGACCAGCAGTACGCCGACCAGCACGAGCATGCCCCCGCCGATCCGCAGCACCCACGGGTAGTGGCGTTTGACCAGGCCGAACGCGCCCAGAGCGCGGCGGAAGGCCAGCGCGGCCAGAACGAACGGAAGCCCCAGCCCGAGGCAGTAGACGGCCATCAGCAGGGCTCCACGGCCCGCGCTCGCCCCGGTCCACGCCAGTGCCTGTACGGCGGCCAGCGTCGGCCCGATGCACGGGGTCCAGCCGACCGCGAAGGCCGCCCCCAGCACGGGCGCTCCGGCGAGGCCCAGGGCGGGACGGCGGTGGCTGCGGAACTCCCGCTGGGTGAAGCCCGGCAGGAAGCCCATGAAGGACAGCCCCATGAGCACGGTGAGGGCGCCGAGCACCTGGGTGATCGCCTCCTGATGGGCGAGCAGTGTGCGGCCGAAGTACCCGAACAGGGCGCCCCCGGACACGAGGACCGCCGTGAACCCCAGGACGAACAGGAGCGCGCCGGCCGCCATGCGGCTGCGGCGTCCGCCGCGGGCGTCCGCCAGGTCGGCGACCGACAGGCTGGTCACGTAGCTGAGGTAGCCCGGTACGAGCGGCAGCACGCACGGTGAGAGGAAGGAGAGGAGCCCCGCGACGAAGGCCACCGGGGCCGCGACAAGGACCGTTCCGTTGACGAGGGAGGAGGGATCCGCGGCTGCGGTGAGCGGCCAGTGCACGAGGGCCGTCACCCTTCCTCCTCCACCACGCGGGTGAGCAGGGGCCGCAGTTGCCCGGCGGTGACGGCGCCGCCGATGGCGATGGCGATTCGCCCCTGGCGGTCGATCACGAGGGTCGAGGGCAGGGCCCGCGGATTGAGTACCGAGGGAGGGAAGCGGAGCAGGAGCTCGCCGGTGGGGTCGTGGAGGCTGGGAAAGGTCAGGTCGTGCGCGCGTACGAAGGACTGTGCCGCGGCCCGGTCCCGGTCCCGGGTGTTGATCCCGAGGAACCGGACTCCCTGGCCCCGGGTCTGCCGGCTGAGCCGCTCCAGGTCGTCGGCCTCCGCACGGCAGGGGGCGCACCAGGAACCCCAGACGTTGAGGACGACCACCTGGCCGCGGAACCCGGTGAGGGACACCGGATTCCCGTCCAGGTCCTCCCCGGACAGGGCGGGCGTCTCCACCCGGTCACCCAGGTCCACGACGGAGGCCGAGGCCGGGGCCGCGACCCCGGCCGGCTTCCCGTCCGACGCCCCGGCGCCATCGGTCCAGACGCCGGTCAGGAACAGGCCCGCCGCCACCGCGAGGCCGGCCCCGGCCGAGACGGCGGCCGCCCGGACCCCTCTTATCACGGAGCCCACTTGCGCAGGAAGGAGTTGATGCCCTCCGGCGTCAGGGGCGGGTTGCCCGTGACGTGGGTGTCCGTACGCGGTGTGCCGGAGGGCGAGACGACCACCAGCACGGGCATCGTGTACGTCCCGCCCGAAGGGCTGTACTTGCCCAGGAGCGCGTCATTGGCGGAGCTGTCGCCACCGATGTCGACCTTCACGAGGTGGTACGAGGCCCCGAGGACCGCCGAGGTCCGCGGTTGGGCGAACACCTTGTCGGCGGCCTTGCAGCTGCCGCACCAGTTCGCGCCGAAGTCGAGCAGCACCATCCGCCCGTCGGACTTGGCCGCGCGCAGGGCGGCGTCGATCAGCTTCTGCGCGTCGGCCGAACTGTCGTAGCCGGGGCCGGGCACGTGGGCCGGCGCGGGCGCGGCGGAGGTCCGCGGCGCCTTGGCGGGCGTCTTGGCCGAGCCGCCGGACCCGGACCCGGACCCGGACCTGTACCCGGACCCGATGCTGGTACGGGAGTGGCCGGCGACGGCGGACGCGGACATTGAGGCCGCCGCGGCCGGGGACGCCTTGGGGGCCACGCTCGCCGATGTCGTCCCGGTGGGGAGCGCCGTCGAGGAATGCTGGGCGCCGGCCGGCGCGGAAGACCAGACGGGATCGGAGGAGGGCCCGCACGCGGCGGTCAGCCCAGCTGCCACCAGGGCCGCGGCGACCAGCGGCAGGCGCTTGCGGAGGAGCGCTGCGGAGCGGGGAGGTGTCCTGGGGCGTTCGGCGCGGACGGATCGGAGCATGCGAGAACTCATGACGGACACCCCAAGGCAAGGTTCGGACTGCGGGACGGGCTGAGGTCATCCCGGCTCAGTGAAACCGTGGGCCCGACGGTCACAGGCTTCGTGCCCCGGTACCGAAGGCCGCTCGGCTGACGCGAGCATAGGACCACTCAGGGCCTGCGGAAACGCGTCGGCGTCATCTTCAGACTGCCCTAAGGAACAGCTCATCTTCCGCTTCGGCGGAACTCGGTACATGAGTGGATACAAGCCAATGAACCACTACAAAAGGGTTGAGAGTGGCTGCGGGGCGCGGACCGGTTGCCGTGACCGGGCTTCAGAACGAGGTCTCATGGACGCTGTCCTTGGCCTCCGGGACGATCGTCGCCGTGATCACAGATCGGTGGTCGCCACTGGTGAATGTGACCGTGAGGGTGTCGTCGGCAGTCTGCGAGGTGGTCGTCTTGAATCCGGGGCTGGGGACCGCCGAGATCAGGCACACGCCCCGGCTCCCGTACCGGACCGTGACCTTGCCGCCCTGCGAGCGGACGGTGTACAGGCCCGCCCCGCCCTGCGCGCAGTCGACACCGGTCTTCGGCCCGCTGATCCCGGGGGTCCTCGGCGAGGCCTTGGCCTGGGGAGGAGGAGGAGGAGGAGGAGGAGGAGGAGGAGGAGGAGGAGGAGGAGGAGGAGGAGGAGGAGGGCGGCTGCGTCATCGTGGGGGAAGGGCTCGCGGAGGCGGGCGCGGTCGGGTAGACCTGATCCGGCGCCTGGCTGCCCGCCTGCCAGGCGGGTGGCGTGTCGATGACCACGGGGGCGGAGCGTGCGACCGGGGGCGTATGCCCGGTCGACCCGACCACGAACTGGACCGTGCCGAGCACCGCAGTCACGCTGGTGACCGTGCACGACAGCCATATGAGCAGGTAGCGCGGAGTCCGGGACACGCCCCCATAGTGGCCGATGCGGGGGGCGGTCCGTCATCCGACTCCGCCTCAAGCCCGCGACCGCCCGGTGGCGCGCCGGCCGGAGTAGGGACGGACAGCCTGTGGAACGCCGAACGCCGAACGCCGAACGCCGAACGCCGAACGCCGAACGCCGAACGCCGAACGCCGAACGCCGAACGCCGAACGCCGAACGCCGAACGCCGAACGCCGAACGCCGAACGCCGACGTCCCCCGTCCCCACGTAGAGGTCGGAGGGCGTGCCAGAGCCGTTCGGCAGGTCGGTGGGACGGGCCGGCGGCTCGGCGGGGCGGGTCGGCCGGTCGGCGGGCCAGGTGCTCCGCTAGGGGTTGTCGTCAAAGTGTCACGCCCACATCAGGAGCGACGCGAGGGTGACGGCTGCTTGGTAGGACTGGGCGGTCTTGTCGTACCTGGTCGCGATGCCGCGCCACTGCTTGAGCCGGTTGAGCCGGTTGAGTTGGTTGAAGCACCGTTCCACCACGTTGCGGCGCTTGTAGACCTGCTTGTCGAAGGCTGGCGGCCGGCCTCCGCGGCTGCCGCGCCGGGTCCGGTTGCGGACCTGGTCAGGCCGTTCCGGGATCGTGTGCGTGACGCCGTGGCGCCGCAGCCAGGTACGGATGGCCTTGGAGCTGTAGCCCTTGTCGCCGAGGATGTGGTCGGGCCTGACGCGCGGTCGACCCGGCCCGATGCGGGGCACCCGTATCGCGTCCATCACGGCGGTGAACTGGGTGCAGTCGTTGGTGTTCCCGCCGGTCAGGACAAACGCCAGGGGGCGGCCCGTCGCGTCGCAGGCCAGGTGGATCTTGCTGGTCAGTCCGCCGCGGGACCGGCCGAGGGCCGGGCTGCGGAGCCCCCTTTTCGGGCCCCGGCCGCATGCTGGTGGGCACGGACAACGGTGGAGTCCACCGACACGAGCCACTCGATGTCGCCTGCCGCGTCCGCTTGCGGCTGCGCGGCCTGGAGCATCCGCTCGAAGGTTCCGTCAGCCGCCCACCTGCGGAAACGGGTGTGGAGGCTGGCCCACGACCCGTACCGGTCGGGCACGTCCCGCCAGGCGACCCCGGTCCGGAACTTCCACACGATCCCGTTCAGAATCGTCCGGTCGTCCAGCCGCGGCCGCCCCAACACGGGCCGAGGCAGCAACGGCTGCACAAGTTCCCATTCAGCGTCCGACAGCTCATGGCGACGTATCACCCCACCATGATCCACAACGCAGGACCACCTTGACGACAGGCCCTAGTACTGCAACGGTGTTTGCTGTGACGGTTGGGCAGGTCGGTCGTTGGTCAGGTCATGGGTGGGGAACTTGGGGATGCCCGGTTGTGGGCTGGTGAACTGAAGGCTTTGCATGAGCGGTTCGTGCACCGTTTCTCGAGGTCGGAGCCGCGTGAGTCGGCTCTTGCCTATATGCGGGGGCTGATAGCTCCGCTGGAGCGGAAGAACGGGTGGACGCTTGCCGAGGAGGCCGGGCATGCCGGTCCGGACCGGATCCACCGGCTGCTGAACCGGATCGACTGGAACGCGGACGAGGTCCTGGACGACGTCCGTGACTACGTCGTCGAGCATCTCGGCGATCCGGATGCGGTGCTGATCGTCGACGACACCGGGTTCCTGAAGAAGGGCGTCCGCTCGGCCGGGGTCCAGCGCCAGTACTCCGGGACCGCCGGCCGGACGGAGAACTCCCAGATCGGGGTGTTCCTCGCCTATGCCGGCAGCCGTGGCCGCACCCTGATCGACCGCCGCCTGTATCTGCCCACGTCATGGACGGATGACCGCGACCGGTGCCGGGCCGCCGGCATCGATGACTCGGTCGGCTTCGAGACGAAGGTGGTGATGGCCAAGGCCATGGTCCGCCGGGCGATCGCCGAGAAGATTCCTTTCCGGTGGGTGACCGCGGACGCGGCCTACGGCTTCTCCAAAGGCTGGCGCACGGAGTTGGAGCGGGCGGATGTCTTCCACGTCATGGCCACCACCCGCCACGACGCCGTCGTCTCCCGCTGGGCCATGGACCATCCTGTTCACGACCTGTTTCCCGGTCTGCCCCGTCAGAAGTGGAAGCGTCGTTCCTGCGGCAATGGGGCCCACGGCCCGAGGGTCTACGACTGGGCCAGGGTGGAGGTCCGGCCCTGGCACCGCGAGGACCGCCGGCACTGGGTGATCGCCCGCCGCAGCATTCGTCGGCCCGAGGAGATCTCCTACTACATCGCCTACTGCCCGGCCGAGACCACTCTGGACGAGCTGATCCGCGTCGCGGGAAGCCGGTGGGCGGTCGAGGAATGCTTCCAGACCGCGAAACAGGAGTGCGGCCTGGACGACTACCAGGTCCGCCGCTACGACGGCTGGCACCGCCACATGACCTTGGCCATGGCCGCCCACGTCTGCCTCACCGTCCTGCGCGGCCGAGCACTGGATACCGGGAAAGCAGAAACGGATCCTCCCAGCTCATACCCCTCACCCTGCCCGAACTCCGACGTCTGATCAGTCGGCTTACCCGGCCCCGCGCGAGCATCGACCACGTCCTGCACTGGTCACACTGGCGACGGCGACGGCAGTTCCAGGCACGTGTCAGCCACTACAAACGACGCGGTCACACACCGCCAGAAGCCAACAAACCATCACAGCAAACACCGTTGCAGTACTAGTCCCCGGTGCCGAAGTCCTGCGTCCACCACGGGCCGCCGTCGCCCATGTGGACGCCTATTCCGATGTCCTGGAAGGTGCAGTTGAGGATGTTTTCCCTGTGCCCGGAGCTGTTCATCCAGTCCTTCATGACCTCATCGGCATTCTCCTGCCCTTGGGCAATGTTCTCGCCGAGGTCGGACCACTTGTACCCGGTCGCATCCACCCGGTCGGACATACTGGATCCGTCGGGTCCGGTGTGAGACATAACGCCGCTGCTGGCCATCGTGTCGCTGTACGCCCGCGCGGCTGCGCTCAGCTTCGCGTTGATCGCCACAGGGCCGCACCCGGCCGCCCCCCGCTCCTTGTTGACCAGGGAGAGGACCGCGGACTCGGCGTCATTGTTCACGGTGCCTGAACCGCCTGAACCGCCTGAACCGCCTGAACTGTCCGAACCGCCTGAACCGCCTGAACTGTCTGAACCGCCGGATCCGTCCGAGCCGCAGGATCCGTCCGATCCGTCCGAGCCGTCCGAGCCGTCCGAGCCGCCCGAGCGGCCAGAGCGGTCCGAGTGGCCCGAGCGGCCCGAGCGGTCCGAGCGGCTGGAGCCGCCCGAACCGTCGCTGCCGCCGCAATCGATGTCCTTCTTGGTGGACTGGTCGCGCTCAGACTTGGCCGGAGCGCTACTCGCCGGCTTCGGGGCAACGGCCGGAGGGGTCGATTCCGTGGCGTCCGTGCCGGGCGTCTCGGACGGGCTCGCGTTCGCCGCGGCCGACGCTTCGAGGGTGCCCGCCGGGGACGCGTCGGAGGGGTCCGCCGTCGGCGTCGCCGATCCCGCGGCGGAGGCCGCGCCGGCGGCCTGCTCGTCCGTACGGTGGTCACCGCCGGAGTCGGCCACCGCGACCCCGACCGCCACGGCCGCGGCAGCCACGGTGACGGACAGGACGATGCGCATGCGCACTGCCTTCTTCCGGCGCGCCTCGACCTTCTTCCGGCGCGCCTCGACGCGGGACAGGTTTCCGAGAGTTTGGTTGCGGCTCATGCCGGTAACACCTCGCTGGGGAAGGAGTGGGGGCTCCCGCACGAGCCTAGGCTCGTGACCAGCGAAAAGAGCACCCCGGAAGCACTATTCAGGTTCCCCTAAGAAAGCCCGCAGAGTCGGAACAGGGATGATCCGAACAATGACCCCAACCCGACTCGGCGGGGCGAATACGAGCCTCACCCTCTCCGCCTGGACACCGCACGGACGGGCGGAGCCACCGTACAGAGGGGCTCATCACCTCGGACGTGAACGTCGACCCGACCGTCTAAGCCAGGGTCTCGACCGGGCCGCGTGCGCACGCGCGAGAAAAGGGAATGCCGGCTCCTGGCCTGCTCAGGCAGGATCTCTCCATGTCTACCGACATCAGCGGAATGATCGAATGCTGGCCGGGGGCCCGTCTATGGGGGCCCGTCTATGGGGGCCCGTCTATGGGGGCCCGTCTATGGGGACCCGACGACGAGGACTCCGTGTGGGAGGTCGGCATCGATCTCTTCCTCCTCAACAGGGGCAACGCCTACGACGGCCTGGCCTGCCTCTTCGGAATCCGAAACTCCTACGGCTTCCGTCCCCTGGCAGAAGATCGTGGCTTCCCGGACGATGCCTCGGATGGGCTGCGCAGTGTGTTCGCCGGCTACGGCGGCCCCCACGATGTGCACGGGACCACCTGGCTGACCTGGGCCGAGCTGGACAACACGGACTGGCAGGAGACCAACGCCTCAGGCGCACTAACCCGCGCCTCAGCCGCAGGGACCGACACCGACTGGGGCCGGGTCTGGAGCGTCATGAGCATCCTCAGCGAAGTCCACGGGGCCGAGAACGTACGCCTCGTCGTCTGGTTCCACTGATCCATGGCTGAGAGCTGTACTTGGCCCCGGTGCTCATCGTGCTTGGCCCCACGCCCGGGTCAGCTCGGTGGGTGGGCCCCGTCGGAACGCGAAGAGGCCCCCTCTACCCTGGCCCGATGATGGATGCGGATGCGCGTGACTTCCGGGTCGGCGACGTGTTGTCGATCGCCTGTCCCTTCACGCCGGCCAGAGTCGAGCAGGGCGTGACCTGGGACAATGTGTCCGTGCGCTGGCCCTGGTGGGAAATCGACAGCGACAGCGACTTCTTCCACTGGAACGGCGTCGTTGCTCTGGGCGTGGACACTGGCGATTGCGTCGCGTCTGACGTGCAGGCGGAACTGTTCCGTACCGAACCGCCGCCCCAACATCTGAAGGCAGGCGACATCTGTCGGGTTGGAGTGCCGCCGACCGTGGTCCACGTGACGGCCGTCGATCACCATGACCCGCCCCTTGAGACGGGCTGGTTGCCCCGCCCGCGACAGACGGTGGCGGTGCTGCGCCGCGGCGTGTCCTACCGTGACTTTCCGGACGGGAGCCATCTCGACGGCTCGGGATACATCATTCATCCCGACGACGGGATTCCCTTCGGCTTTGAACTGTTGATGCGGCCGTACGCCCACCTCGACCTGGGTGACGAGGTCGCCGACGCCACTGGCCGGGCATGGCGATTCGACGGCCCCTGGGAGTGGACGCCCTTCGATGGCGAGCCAGTCGGCACGGGACCCGGGTGGCCGCTGGTCCTGCTCACCCGCGCAGGAGCGCCCAGCTCCATCGAGCAAGCCGAGGCAGTGTCCGCGAGCACGGTGAACGGTTCGCACCAGGAGACGGTCCGGGACTGGATGTCACTCACGGAGGCCTCCCCGACGCCCTGACCGGCGGCGGCGCCTCAGCCGTCGCCTTTTTGAGCACGGGCCGCCCATATCAGCCCTCTGTGGCATTTCCGCAGGTCAACGGTGTCCGTGATTTAGCGTTCTAGTCCTTGGAGCGAGTCCGAGTGGCGCCGCATGCGCGATCGCTCGGACTTCGATGGCACTCAGGGCTCGATGGCAAGCGCAGCCCGGTGGGGCGTGACCGGGGGCCCGTGGTGTCCGCTCCGGGGCGGCCCTCCGAGCGCGGGGCGCGGGTGGTGGGGTGTAGGGCGACGCTGAGGTGGAGGGGGCCCGCGTGTGGGAGGTCCGTCTATGCGTCCCGTATGGGATGGTGCGATCAGTTTTGGCCTAGTTTTGATCCCGATCAAGGTCTTTCCGACTACGGAGAGTAAGTCGATCTCGTTCCGGCAGTTCCACACGGCTGATGGTGGGCGGATCCGGTACCGGAAGATATGCGAGCTGGACGGCCAGGAGCTCGATCCGAGTGACATCATCCGCGGGTACGAGACGGCCGCCGGCACCATCCCGGTCACTGACCAGGACCTGGACGGGCTGCCGCTTCCCACGGCGAAGGCGATCGAGATCGTGTCGTTCGTCCCCGCTGCCTCGATCGATCCGATCCAGATCGGCTCGGCCTACTACCTGGCCGCCGAGGGCGTCGCCGCGAAACCGTACGAGCTCCTGCGTCAGGCCCTGAACCGAAGCAGCAAGGTCGCCGTCGCCAAATTCTCGATGCGCGACCGCGAGCGCCTCGGCCTGCTCCGCGTCATCGACAAGGTGATCGTTTTGCATGCGATGCGGTGGCCGGACGAGATTCGGGCTGCCTCGCAGGTGGACGTCCCGGACGTGACGGTGTCGGACGCGGAGATCGACGCGGCCGTGGCACTCGCGGAGACCCTGACCGGGACGGACATGAGCGAGCTGCGTGACGAGTACCGCGAGGCGCTGGAAAAGGTGATCGAGGCCAAGGCCGCCGGCACCCGCCCCGCACCCGCAGAGCCGGCCTCCGCAGAGGTCGTCGACCTCATGGCGATGCTGGAGGAGTCCGTCAGCGACGCTAAGGCCGCCCGCACCGGCGGCCAGGATGCCACCGTCACCGACCTCCCCGCGAAGAAGACCATCAAGAGGCAGTGAAGAAGACCGCGGTCAAGGCTCCTACCAAGGAGCGGCCCGAGACGAAGACTACGAGCTGCAAGCCCCGCAGCGCCTGAACGACCGAAGGGGTCCTGATGGGTCGTGGAGGGGGTGGCCTGTCGGGGCTGTTGCCACCTTGGGTCGAGCCATGGGCTGATGGACGCGCGTAGAGCTGCGAGTGTGATCGGGGGTAGAGCCACTCGCACCTCCAGTCACGGCCGTGACTGGAGCATGGGAATCTCTTTGCCTGGGTGACCGTGAGGATTCTGGGACAGGTACGTCAGAAAGGTGTAGGAACCTCACAGCTCGGACCGTGAGACCGTCCTCCCCGCCCTTGCTTTTCGGCGGGTATGGTCCCCGGTGTCGTGTCCCGGAGTCGCAAAGGTTGCCTCGCATCCGCACGTGTTGGAACGGATGGAACCCCGATGATCGCTCCCGCTCCCGCCTCCGCCACAGCCGAACCTTCGGTCGCGTCCCGCGACTTCCGCCACCTGCGCGCGCCTGTCCCCGGGGCTGGCACGCGGCCGGAGGCAGGGCGTTGCGAGGGGGCGAGTGAGCGGATCACTTGGTATCTGGACTTCTCCTTGGAGGCCGCGGCGATGGCACGTCGTGCCATCCAGCCCTATCTGTTGAGGTGGGGGTTGGATGCCGGCAAGGTGGACACGGCACGCCTGCTCGTTTCCGAGCTGGTGGCGAACGCGGTCAAGCACGGCGAGCCGCCGGTGTTCCTGTATCTGGCCCATGGGGAGGGCACCGTGACGATCACGGTCCAGGATGCGGGCCACGGGCCGTCCCGCCCGCAGCCCGACCCCCAGGACACGAGTGCGGAAGACGGCCGCGGGCTTTTCCTGGTCGAGGCGCTGTGCGACTACTCCCGCCTGACCTGCACCCCCAACGGGACCCTGGCCACAGGCGAAATCGGCATATGAATACTGCCCTTGACGGGGCTGCGGTTCATTCGGGTGGTCGCCCTGGGCTGAGACTCGCGCGCTTTTCGCAGCGACTGAAGCGACTCAAGTGGGCGGGCGGCCGGGTTCATGGCTGGGTGAGCCCGGCCGCCCGCACTCGTGATGGCCCCGCCCCTGTGCGAGGGGGCGGGGGCAAGGTCCAGGGGTACGTTGGGGTCCCCGCCGACGGGGGAGTTCGGCGGGGGCTCCTGGTGAAACGGTAGCTCTCCGTCCTCACGGCTGGGTACTCCGCTAACGCGGGCAGTCCGCCCCACACCGCGCTGACGGTCCGGTCTGCGAGGGCGCCCAGGTGACTGCCACGACTGCGGGCCGCAGCGGTGGCGCCGGCTCGGTCATGCGGCTGTCCGTTTCGTGGAGGGGAGGGCGCGGGCGGCGCGGCGCAGCGCGACCGCGTTCGCGCCCTGTGCTGCTCTGGGGGGTCTCTCTGAGCCTTGATCCCTGGCGGATCGGGGATTCGTGCTGTCCGGGTGCGTCCGGACCTGTCCCGTCGCAGGCTGGTGGGATGGAGCATGCGCCGATCGTCGTGCACCGGATAGCAGCGTCGGGCGGCAGGAGGGTCGCGATCCGGGTGAGCGGTATCGAGACCGTTCTCGGTGTGGCGTACGCGGACGTGATCGAGTTCCTGCGGCGGACCGAGGTGCCGGACCCTGACGACCTGGTCCTGGGGGATTCGACACTGATCGAGTGGCAGGGCGACGGCCGACACGTCTACGACTCATGGATCTGAGAAGACACCTACTGCCATTCCGTGTCGCGAGGGCTGGGGCTGGGGTTGAGGGCTCCGGCGGCGGTGTGGAGTTGCCGGTGATGGCGGGTGGTGCAGTGTTCGGGGTCGGTGTAGGCGTGGTGTGCGCCGCTGAGGACGAAGCCGGGTGCGGTGAAGTGGTCCCAGACCACCACGAACGCGTCAGGGCCGGCGGCGGCGGACACGGTCGAGGAGAAGATGCCACGTCGCCTGCGCTGCTGCTCGGCGGCGGTGAGTTCGGCCAGGGTCACCGCGAGGAACCCGTTCCCGATCACACCGATCCGCTCGTGGGCGAACACCTCCGCGGCGCTACTCCCCGGCGGGGGAGCGGCCTCGCGGTAGTGACGTAGGCGGGGAACAGTGGTGAGCAGCTTCAGGGTCCGCGCTTCCTGGGCGACGCGCTCGGCCCTCTCCTGGCCGCCGTTCTCGGCGAACACGCGGCAGGCGTCCAGGAGCGGCCCGAAGATGCTGCCCTTCGGCCACGTCACCACCCGCGACCGCCTGTCGGTGGGCAGGGAGATGGGGCAGGCACGAGCGGCCGGCCTTGCTGAGCGCGGTCAAGGCCGCCTCCCACGCTGCCTCGGAGACCGCGACTCCGGCCGGGAGCAGCTCCTCGACCGGCTGAAGGCGGATCCCCGCTCGTTCCTCGTCCGCGGTGTTCCGCATCGCCTCTCCCCTGCCCACCCGTTCCTGACCAACATCATCATGCGCCACCACCGCTGGCGCGTGGGTGCTGAGGTGGGCGAGTGCGATGAGTGGCGCCTGGTCGCGGCGCTACGTCTGGTTGGCGATCCACGCCCGGTCGGGTGCTCACTGCGGTCTGACTGAGGGTGGTGGTGGGCCGGCCTGTTGACGTCAGGTGGTGGGGAAGAGGTGGTGGGCGCCGGTGAGTCGTCAAGGGTGGAGGTCTGACCGCCGCGCCGGTGTGGTTCGGGTGGCGGTCACCGTGGACTCTTCGTGTGCGGATTCGTCAGCCGGCTGCGCTCTCCCCGCAGTCGGCCGGAGCGGGTAGCTGTCCCTGGATCCGTCGCCGCCGCGCCTTGGTGAGTGCGGGGCAATCACTCACGCGCTCGTGTTTGCCCGGCGACGGCCTCCTTTTGCAGCGACTGAAGCGACCCGATTAACGGATCATCAGTGTCCTCGTGGTCTCAGGATCGTCCGGGGCGTGGAGGGCAGTTCGGGGGGATCCCTGTGAACGGGGTACAGACCGGGTACGGCTGGTGCACGGGGCGGGTCAGCGCCGGCGCAGTGTCCGCCTCCTGGCGTTCGTGCCGGGGTGAACTGTTCGCCGTGTCGGTCCGCGGCCGCGTGGGTGTGTCCGGTGGGCCGTGGTAACGGTGAACAATTCGAGTTTGTTCAACGCCGGATCAAAAGGGTTGGGTGGAGGTGTGGTTGGGATCTTTCGGTCGGTGGGTCGTTCTGGGGGATGAGGGTGGTTTGTTTTACGAGGTCAGGTGGGGTGTTGTCCCGTGTCTGTTGTCCTGCCGGGCAGTTGTCCGCTTCTTGCTTCTCGTCGTTTCGGGTGTGGTTGCGGGTGTGTGGGTGGGGTGGTTGTCGTCTCGGGTTGGAGGTGGGGGGCTGGCTGGTGTGTCGAAGGAAGCGGATGTGTAAGGGGTGTCCTTCTATGGGGTGAGGGCTGGATCGGTCTTGCGGCGGATTCCTGTGACGGGGAATTTCTGTGTAGATTCCATTTCATTGCGCACATACTCGTGTGGTTCCATTCATCGCACACATGATTCGGATGGCGGATTGTCTGCGGCTGCTTTTCCGGAGAGGGTTGGCCTGGTGTCTCCCTTGTGGGTGGGTGTGCTGTGGCGCGATCTGTTGGGGCTCATGGCCTGCTCCGGTTGGGCGGGTTGATTTGTGGCGCAATATTCGGCCGAGTGTCCGCGTCCTTCTTGCCTGAAGAAGGGGGAGCATCATTCCGTCAAGGGTGCCCTGCAGGGTGCCCTTGGTGGTGTTCTCGACGAGGTCGGCTGGTTTGTATTGGCTAGTGCATACTATAGATTGGGAATGTTTGTGAGTGGGCGTCATAGGAAAATGCAGGAGCGTTTGTCGCCGAGGAAGAAGCAGGTGTTGAGGGCGGGCGTGCTGGCTGCTCCTGTCTCAGCCGGTTTGATGCTGGCGGTTTCTGAAGTAGCGTCTGCCGCTGTTAACCCGGTGCCAATGGGGAAGTTCATACCTCACGGCACCAGGGAGCGGCCGCTCATTACGTGGAGCTACGGTCCGTCTGGTTTTGACCAGGAGGTCAAAACCAGGGTCGATGCAGCGATAGGGGAATGGGATAAAGTTCTTTCTGCTCGGGATGGTGGGTCGCGCCAGTGGTTCAATCCTGCGTCGCAGGGTGAGTCGAGCGATATCACTTTTCAATTTGCACGCGGGAAGTTTTTGGATGCGTTGAATGAAAGTAGGGGGGGCGGATCTTCGGCAATTGGTCGGGATGGGCGTGCGGTCGTCAGTATTAACCCGGATTGGTGGTATGGGAGAAACTCCTGGGCGAGTTCCGGGGCTCCCTCCGATGAAGAAAAAGATAATATGCTGCGGCATGAAGTGGGGCATGGTCTCTCCCTTGGTCATTCTGTTGGCCCCGGGGGTTCGGTAGCGAATCCCGGTGATCCCGATGAGCTCATGAGAACTTCACCAGTGATGAGGCCTAATGGAAGGTGGGTGGTTACGCCGACTGGACCCGAGGGGGATGCCGCGTACGAGCGTGTGAGGGCTGGTGCTGGCGGGGCGCCGACTCTGTCCACTGCGCCGCAGTATCACTCTCATGTAATGCCGCAAGCGGGGCCCTCTGGCGACGCATGGGAAGAGAGGGATTCTGAAACTCTATACAATCCGTCTACTAACCAAGTTCGGACCTATGGGCGACTTTCCGACGGTAGCTTCGGATTTGGGGATCCACGTGACGCCGGACCTGCGTATTCGTCGCGGTCGGCGGCGCAGTCTGCTGGTGGGGATTCGAGTTCTGCTGGATCGGCGCCTATTGCTCGGGGGCGTACCTTCGAGATGCCGGATGGGACGCGTGCCACCCTCAGCGCGGACGAGAGGATGGTCAGCTTCGAGGGACAGGAAGGTTGGCATTCGGTTTCAGCGTACGAGCGCGCGTTTGGGCCGATCCCGGCGTCTGCTGGATCGGGGCCCTCCAGTTCGGGTTCTGGGGCTGGTGAGTCGGGCTCGGAGGTCTGGTCCAAGAGTGAGGGGGACGCGATTACCGCTGGCTGGACTCACACGCGCGGCGGCTATGCCATTAATCCGGATGATCGTGGGGACATACGGCAGCAGCAGCCTGATGGGTCGTGGCGTCAGGTGGGTACGTCGCGGTCGCCTCGTGAGGCTGGGTTTGGTTCGGGTGATGTTCAGGAGCAGCAGCAGTTCGGCCAGGAGCGGCAGTTGGGTCAGGGGGATGTGCTCGGGCCGGAGGGAGCGTCTGCTTCGGGTGCGGGGGGTGCGTCCGCTTCGGTGTCTGGGCCTGTAGCTGAGACTGTGCCCGAGGCATCGCTTGGTCAGGGTTCGGGTTCGGATCATTCTCGGGTGTCTCGTGATGCTGGTTTTGGTGCGGCTGATGGTCAGTTGGATGGGCGGGCTCAGTCTGGTGTCGGGTCGGCGTCGTCGGGTGAGCCGGTGTCGGTGGGGGCCGAGGCGCAGTGGCCGGAGCGGCTTGGGCAGGGTCTGCCAGTGGAGCCGGGGGCTGGGGTGGGGCATTCGGCGGGGGAGTTTGAGTCTGTGTCGGCTCAGGGTGGTTCCCCGGTAGGGGTGTCCTTGGAGCAGGGGACGAAGCCGGGGGAGTCTGGCGCTGGGCACGATGCTCCGGTGGACTGGCAGGAAGCGACGGCGCGTGCTGAGGCGCCGCCGGCCTTCAGCGAGGCCTCTATTGGTGGCCGGGAGACTCGCGAGGCTGATTTCGCTCCGGCGGCTGCCGGCGGAGCGGCGGAGCAGGGGGCTGCTCAGTACGCTTCGACCCAGGATCCGGTTCAGCCGGTGGCTGAGGGGTCTGTGGTGGCTCCGCTTCAGGAGTCGTTTGAGTCGGTGGGGGCTGGGGCGCAGCCTGTGTATCAGGAGCCGGCGCCGGTGGGGGAGTCGTCCGCCGTGTCGGTCCCTGAGTATCAGCAGCCCGTGTCTGAACCGGTCTCCGAGTTTCAGCTGCCTGTGTCTGAATCGGTTCCCGAGTATCAGGCGCCTGTGCAGGAGGCTCAGCAGCCTGTGCAGGAGTATCAGCAGCCTGTGTCTGTGGAGCCTGAGGTGTCGGTGGAGGAGCCGGTGTATCAGGAGCCGGTCCAGGATTATGTTGATGGTTCTGGTGGTTATTCGATGGATGACGCGGGTGCCGATTCTGCCTATGACGGTGTTTCCTGATGGTGCGGTGCGTGTGATGGTAGGTTCGTGCGCGGGTGTTGTCCCGATGTGCGTGCCCTGTTAGTGAAGATGGCGTTCCCGGGTGTGGACAGACCCCCGGGCCGCTGAGCTTATGAGGGTCCATGCCAGCGCCGTTGGCCCCCGGCATCGTTTGAACTTAATGTTTCCGGGCGTAGCCTGCGGATCGCGGCACCTCGATGACCTCGAAGAAGGTCTCCCAGCTACTGATCGACCTCGGCGTGACCAGAAGCCACTCACGCCCCAAAGTCTCCAACGACAACCCGTACAACGAGATCCAGTTCAAGACCACCAAGTACGTGGCCGACTACCCCGACCGGTTCGACTCCCTGGCCCACGCCCGCGGGTGGTTCGACGCGTTCACCGCCTACTACAACCACGAGCACAGGCATTCAGGCATCGGCTTTCACACCCCCGCCAGCGTCCACTTCGGCACCGCTGACGAGATCCGCGACCAGCGGGCCGTCACCCTCGCCGAGGCATACGCACAGCCCCCCGAACGCTTCGGCCGCCGCCCTCGCCCTCCCGAGATCCCGCAGACGGCATGGATCAACGGTCCGGCCAAGTGCAGGGAACCCGCACCACAAGCCTCATAGCAACACAACCGTCTCACTTGACTTGGGCCTGTAAAAGGAACGGCCCTGTCTCATATTCGGTGGTGACGGAGGTGGTGTTAAGGCAGCCGGCGATGAGTTTACCCGGCAGCTTGCCCAGGTCGCGCTCGAGGAAGTGGCCATCATGAACGACACGGCGGCACTGGCCCTCGACGCGGGCACGCCTGGTGCCGATGTCCCGGCCATTGCCCTTAAGGGCCGCAAGGTTGCGGCGGACGAGATGGTCGCGGCACAGGTGGCCACCGACCTGTTGCGCCGTCCGGATGTGGCGTTCAAGGCGATGCGCGACAATTATCCGGACTACGCGCTGGCGGTCTGAGCGGGCCTTAGTCCGTGTGGACTCGACGTAACTGGCGCTAGTGTTCGAGCGTGATGAACGGGATGAAGCTGGGGATAGAGGCAGCCCGCCTCCTTGCAGCTGCCGACTGCTGCGAGATCGAGCCGGGTCTGAGCGACGCCGAGTTCCAGCGCATTGAGCGGGAGTACGGCTTTGAGTTCGCCGACGACCACCGTGCCTTTCTAGCTGCGGGTCTACCGGTCCGCGAGCCGCCCGAGGAGGGTGCGACCTGGGAAAACCCTTGGCCGAACTGGCGCCATGGCGAGCCAGAGGCGATCCAGCAGCAGCTGGACTGGCCGGCCGAGGGCATTGTTCTGGCAGTCCAGCACGGGTACTGGCACTCGGCCTGGGGGCAGCGTCCAGCAGATCCTGACGACGCCTTGGCGAAGGCCCAGGCATTGTTGGCGCAGGTGCCCAAGCTCGTTCCTGTGTACGCTCACCGCTTCCTACCCCCCGGCGCTGGCTCGTATGGACATCCGGTCCTGTCGATCTGGGGCACCGACATCATCTGCTATGGCACTGACCTGGTCGACTACGTGAACCACGAGTTCGACGACTTCGACGCCCACACGCCCGAGGACTGGCGTCCACAGGCAACCGTCGGTTTCTGGCAGGACTTCCTTTCGACCACCTGAGATCGCGGGCCCTCACCGCACCCCGCCCAAGCCTGGCATTCCCAGACTGGTGGGGCCGTTCCCGCCGTTTCCTTTCATGCTGCGGTCGAGGGCGACGAGCTTCTCCTTGGCCTTGGTCAGGCTGACCTGGAGTCCTTGGACTTCGCCGAGCCAGCCGTTCAATCGGGCTTCCTCGATGCGCTCGACGAGGTTACGGATGATCTCCACGAGCCGTGCTCGCTGGCGTGGTGAGACCTGCAGCATCGGGCATCTGATGCAGGAGTGCTCGTGCCGGCAGGGGGTCCCGTAGGGGCGTGCGCAGTCACCCAGTTCGAGCTTGCGGGTGTGGAAGTGCTGCTGGAACTCGCGCCATTCGCCGTCGGTGGGCTCGCGGTACTCCTCGGCTGGCCGGACGGCCCTGCGCTGGTCGAGGAACGCCCGGTAGGAGCGGATCAGGTCGTCCTGGAAGACGGCAACGTAGGCTTCCGTGGTGGTCAGCGAGGCGTGGCCGAGGACGCGGGCCGCGATGTGGACCGGCAGTCCGCCAGCGACGGCTTCGGTCGCGAAGACCCTTCGGAAGTCGTGGGGCGTGTAGCGCAGGGGCTGGCCCATCGGGTCGGTCAGCGCGGTCCGGGCCAGGGTGTCGTTGAGCAACTGGTAGACCATGTTGGTGGTGATGACATCGCGCTTCCAGCCGACGCGGCGCTGGAACAGATGCGGCAGGGGCAGGCCGGTGACCAGCTCATGGGGGTCGTAGCGGGCGACGAGGGGGACGACGTTGTCGTTTCGGAGTCGGCTGATGACCGTGGCGAGGACGCTGGCCAGCTCGGGGCCGACGAGCAGGAGCCGTTCCTCGTTGCTCTTGGAGGGGACGACCTGCAGCAGCGGGACGATCTCGGGCAGCAGGTTCGCGCTCGTGGGCACCAGATCAGCCTTCGCGATCTTGACCGTCGCCTCCGCGCCGCCCTTCGATTCGGGATCGTAGGGGACGCAACTGACCACCTGGCAGCCGTAGTGCCGGCCGGCGGCGACCATCTGCGGGTGCCGCACCGGGATCCCGGCGATGTGCTCGATGGTGACCGTGTACGCGTTGTCGGTCAGTAGGTAGGTCGGTGCCCCGCCGATCCGGCGCAATGTGGTGTCCAGGCAGGCCACCAGCGTGCCGAGCGTGCAGTCCCGGACCGGGATCACCACCCGGAACCGCGACCAGGACAGCCAGGCGCAGAACAGCCAGGTCCGGCGCCCCGCGATCTTCGGGCCTTCGCCCCAGTCGAACTGCAGCCACCGGCCCGGCTCGGGAATCCACGGCCGATAGGTGCGGCGTTTGCCCGCCTTCCAGGCCGACTTCGCCGCGTTCACAGCCCGTCTCGTCGATCGTGCGCTGCCCCGGTAGCCCATCTTCACGAGCTTCTCGTGGACCACATCGGCGCGGATCGTCGCCTTCGACTGCTCGACCCACTCCTCGACCTTCTCCAGGAACGCGTCGATCATCTTCGGCCGCGGCTCTCGCTCATAAGGATTTCGCCCGCTGGCGCGGGCCTCGACATACCGCTTGACGGTCTTCGGGTCATGCCCGGTCAAGGTGGCCGCCGACCAGACCGTCCCGGTCAGGTCGTACGCCTCAAGGATCTCCATGATCTCTCTGTCAGACTTCGTTACAGGACCTCTCCGGCCGGTTGCTGTTGCACGCAAACATCAGCAAACCGGACGGAGAGGTCTCCTCCAGATAAGGAAGCGATCAGGAACACCACAGGTCAGGTGGCCATACACCGGGAATTCCGATGGCCATCAGCCTGGACTCGACTGGCCGCACACCTGGACTTTGCCACGGCCGCCGTCACGGAGCGTGTGGGGCATGACGCGGGCCGCGTCCGCGATGACGAACGCGTCGCGGGCATCGGTCTTGGCCTCGCCGGGATAGAGATCGGCGATCCGTCGCATCGTCAGCCCGGGTAGATAGGCGACCGGGCAGCCCATGTCCCTCGCGACTGCGAGCGGCAGAGCGCCGATGGAGGCCGGCTGGTCGACCACGACCAGCACGGTCCCGTGCTTGGCCTGCAGTTTCCCGAAGACCTCGCGGAGCTTGGGCTCGCTGTTGGGCAGCCGCTTGTCGAAGGTCTTCTTCCCGGCCGGCGTGACGGCGGTGGCGTGGTGTTCGCCCTTGCCGACGTCCAGGCCGAGGAAGGCGCCGATGCCGCTGATGTCGATCACGTGCGTCCTCCGGTCGTCCCCGTCGCCCGGCCGTCCCACGGCACCGATCGCCACATCCACATTACGAAGAGCCTCCCGACCTGCGAAGAAGCCGGTGGTCATGCCCCTAATCAGCGGTCTGTCGATGCCTCCGGAGCCGGTGACACCACCCCCCAAGACATGCGATCGACAGGGGGAGAAAGTCATGCCGACTCCGAAGGCCGGGCGCCCCGTTGCGGGGCAACCAAAACGGTAATGGGGGGAGGTATCGGTCGTGCAGTGCGGTTGGATCTGGCTCAGGGGCATTGCAAAGTCTGATGATCTTGTGAGTGTGCTGGTCAGGTGATGCCCAGGAGGTGGAGCGGGCGGGTGAACGGTTGGTAGGAGGCGTGTCGGAGGCCGGCGGCGACGTTCTGGTGACCGGCTGTGCGGACGGTGTTGATCGCCAGGTTGCGCAGGGTTGCCATGTTCTCGGGGCCGTGGCCGGTTCGGATCTTTGAGGCGTCCTCGCGGAAGGTGGTGTCGCGGACGAAGTGAAGCCGGTTCTCGATGGTCCACTGCGAGCGGGCGAGCCGGCCGAGCCGCTCCGGCGATGCCTGATGTGAGGTCAGGTCTGTGACCGCGTAAACGGTCTCGCGGCTGACCTTGCCGGTCGTCAGGTCGGTTCGGTGGCGCAGGATGCGCACGGCCTGGGCGGCGTAGGGAAAGTCCAGACCGAGGCCGGTGACGGTGAGTGCCCTGGTCGCCCGGGTCTCCCGGCGCCCGTGGCCCCTCTCGCGGTCGTAACGGCGCGACGTGACGTCCTTCCATGGCAACGACTTCAGCCGACGGTGCAGTTCGGGCTGGTTGGCCTTGACCACGAACAGGTAGTGGGCCTTCTTCTCCTCGACGAGGAAGCGGACGTGGCCGCCTGCGCAACCTCGCGATCAACACCCTCCGCGACGCCGGCCACCGCAACATCGCCGCCGGGCTCCGAGAGGTCTCCTACACACCATTCACCCGCCCGCTCGACCTCCTCGGACTCGCCTGACCTGCACCGCAGCATGATAAACACGACTATGAATCAGCCCTGCGCTCGAAACCAGAGCCCTGACGTCCCACGACCTCACCCCCGCAGCGTAAAACCACCCGCTGTCCAGGATCAGGGGGGAACTTCACCCGAAGCGGTCGACGTCGGTTCAGACGATCCGCAACGTCCTGCAGCGGCTCGTGGAGAAGGACAAGCTCGAGAGGGTCAGCCAGCAGGGCAGCGTTTTCTACACCTGGCCCGTGCCCGTGTCCGAGGCCGCTCCGGCGCCCGTGGACGAGGCCAAGGCTCAGGAACCCGCACCGGCCGCCGTCTGAGAACGGCCGCGCCGGTCCCTGCGGTGAGGCCCCGCTCTCAGCGCATACCCGGGCGCGGAGCGGTCTGTTGGATCTGGCCGTTGTGCTGCTGGGGCTGATGCGTCGTGGTCTCCGGAGCGCCGGGTCCGGGCCGGGTGTGGGATTGCAGTGCGCGCTCGCGTGACTGGGCGGCGATCCGTGCGGCCCGGGCCGCGATGCCTTCCGAGCCGGAGGGATCGAGCACCCTCGCCCGGTCGAGCGCGTTGAGTGCCGCCAGGGTCTGCGGGCGGCTCACGCGCAGGTCGTCGAAGCGCTGCCGTGCATGCGTGTGGCGCCGGGTGGCTTCGGCGACCTGATCGGCGGTGACGCGAGGGCGGCCGAACTCCACCCTCCCGCTGGCCTGGCGGCTCTTGAGGTCGTCCAGGTCGCGGCTGGTGTCACCGATGGCCTGGTAGGCCCGGTTGACGGCGTCCAGCCCGAGCCCGGCGCGGTCCATGAGCTGGATGCGCACCTGGTGCATGCCGGTGCTCTCGGCCGCGTGGGGGAAGTGCCGGTGCAGAGCGTCGCGGGCGTGCTGGCGCTGCTCACCCAACGCCTGGTCGATGCGTGTTTCGGCAGCGGTGATGTGTGCCTCGAACGCATCGTGGTCAGCCTGGGTCTCGGCGGCGGTCGTGCGGGGTATGAGTGGCAGGGTGGCCTGGGCTGCCGCCACGAAAGCCTGGTGCTTGGCCTGCTCGGCTGCTGCCTCGGCTTCGTCCAGAACGGAGCCGTGCATCAGCACGCAGTGCCGGGCGTTGAGGTCGTCGAGTCTCTTCTCGAAGTACTCGCGTGCCTCGAAGGCGTCGGCTTCCTCGGGGTCGCGTGGCCGTGCGTCGAGCCAGTGCAGGCCCCGGGAGGCCGCGGCCGTGTGCGCGTCGGGGCGGATGAGGTTGAGGGCGACGACGGAGTAGACGTGTTCGAGGTGGGTCTTCGCGAGGCCGCGATAGCGGGCTCTGCGGTTACCGGTGACGGCTGTGGCCTGGCGGATGGTGCCCTCGACGCCGGCGCGCAGGGCGTATGCGGTTTGCCAGTCGGTGTCCTGCTGGGCGGCGTGGTTCGTGTTGATCAGTTCCTGCAGGTCCCGTGGGCGCAGGGCGAGCTGGCGGCCCTGGTGTGTGGCGTCGGTCTTGCTGCGGACGGGCGATGCAGGCTTCTCGCCTTCGTCCTGACACCGGGACCCCACGGTGACGGGCCCCCTTGGCCCGCCTGCCGGCCGCCGCGGTGCAGGGCCGTACCCCCTTTGGCCCCTCATCCAGGGCCGAACGACCCCTGTAGGAAAGCACCTTGGAGGCGCGACGCTGAACCAGGAAACGAAGGGGGGAGCGCTTCCCATCCCGGGAAGGGTTGACCACCGATTCCTCCCATCGGTGAGGGTCCCGAAGCGTCCCTCACCGACCGCGCGGCACTGATCGCGAGTGCCGCACGGACGTTCCAGCACCGCCGAAGGCTCGGCTTCACTCCCGGCTCCAGCAGAGCGCACCGCCGCTGCGTGCCATCGAACGTACGGCTCGGCCCAGGTGGTGGTGTCACGGGAGTAGGCCCTGCTGGCAGACGTCCCGTCTTCGGCGGGGCGCGCCATGCGTCAGGCGGGATCCCCCGCATCCGTGGACCGAAGGAGGAACCATGTTGACCAGAAACCGCAGAACTGCCGGAATCCTCGCAGCAGTCGCAGCCGTCACCACGGCACTGGTGTGGGGGCCGACTCCCGCTTCCGCCGCCCCCGAAACCGTCGCCTCACCGTATGCGCCCTCGGCCCTGGTGCTGACCTTCGGGCAGGGAGAGTCAGGGGCAACGACGACGCCCGAGCGTGCCGTCACCCTCACCTGTGCCTACGCTCCCAACGGAACACACCCCACCCCAGCAGAGGCGTGCGACGCACTGCAATCGTCGCAGGGCGGACTCAGTGCCCTCACGCCCACGCATGAACAGATGTGCACCTTCATCTACCATCCGGTTACCGTCACGTTGCAAGGGGTGTGGCGAGGACACCGGGTCGACGAAGCACGGACGTTCTCCAACAGCTGCATCAAGGATCTCTACGGTCCACTTGTACGTTTCTGAGTCAGCCCCGTCCAACTCCGGACAACATCCGAATACATCCCCGCCTGGTCCGAAAATAGAGGATGAGACCAGTTCAGCGGGGTGGCTGGTGGGATGCGTTCATGCGGCTTCGATGGGGTCGAAACGGACGGTGTCCAAGATCTCGCGGGACCTCACATGGACATGCGGCGGTAGTGCCGGGAGGATGGTGATCCGCTGCCGGTGGAGATGTCGGATGCGGCGGTGTTCTGTTCGTCTATTTGCGGGTCTCTCTGGCAACCAGCAGCAGCCGCGCCGGCGTCCTCGTCCACACCATGCACAAGGTCACCTGACGTCCCGGAGACAGACGCGTCCCGACCCGGGCCCGCCCGGAACGTGGCCCGTCAGGCTTCGAACTGGGCCGGCTCCTCGTAAGCCTCGGCCGCCGCCGGCTCCTCGTGGGCCTCGGCCGCCGCGGGTTCCTGGTAGGTCTCGGTCGCCGCGGGTTCCTCGTAGGTGTCGGCCGTGACAGGTCCCTCGTAGATCTCGGTCTGGGCCGGCGCCTGGTACGTGTCGGTCAGGGCCTGGTCTTGAACGGGTGTCTGCTCCGTCACGGGTACGGCAACGGAGGCTTGCGCAGGGACTTGCTCCTCGGCCACCGGTGCGGGGGCTTCCACGGGCTGCTGCAGGGCGGTCCCCTCCGGGGCCGGGGCCTCCTCCGGGGCCGGGTCCTCCCCCTGGGCCGGGGCCGGTTCGACACCCGTCTCGCCCACCGGCGTTTCCAATGGCATGCTCGGAGATCCGCCACTCGCCAGACGGAGCGAGTTCGCCGGATCCGTCAACGCCTCGACCCTGATCCCGCCCAGCCTGTCGACGGGAGCCGAAGACGTCTCGTCCGCCTGCTGCCCCCGGCCCTCCTGCTCCAGATCCTGCAGCGCGTCACCCGTCCTCTCGAGGTCACCGGACCGGAGCCTGTCTGGCGAGCTGTCGGTGCCATCGGATGACTCGTCGAGAGGTTCGTCGCGGAGTGCCGGACCCATGTCGTACGTGTCCTGCACTTCGTCGTCGGCTTCGTCTTCACCGAAGCCGGCGTCCCGCTTCTGCCGGGGCGAATCAGCCGAGCCGGCCCGGTCGTGGGGCTCGTCCAAGGGGGTGTTCATGAGCGTGTCATGGAAGGAGCGCGCCCGCTTCACCTCCCAGGTGTCGGCATAAATCCCGGTGACGTTCCTGAAGACGTACGAAGGGAACTCCAGCAGGGAGGGGCTCGGGCGGTACTGGTATGCGTTCCCGTTGGCCCCCAGGTCGTAGGACGTGCTCCACCCGTCGTCGTGGGTCACGTCAGGGTGGTCCGCGAGGTACTCGCCCCACGCCTTTTTCATGTCGTCGGCGACGACTTCCCGGCCCGGATCGCCGTCCCCGTACCTCGAAGCGGCGGCCCGTCCCGCCTCGAATCCGTCAAGGCCGCCCTCGACGGCCTGGCGAGGCATGGTGTCGAGACTGTTTTCCACGCCGACGAGATTGCGCTGCCTGGAAGCGATCTTGTCCTCGCCCCACCCCTTGGCCACAGCCGAATCCAGGCGCTCCCGGAACTCGTCCCGCAACTCGGCGGAGATCGCCTCCCCGCTTTCCTGCGTCCGCTCCGCCTCCGGCAGTTCGAACCACCGCTCGGCGAAGGAGTTCCGGACCTCTTCCTTCCAGCAGTCGGCATTCTCGTTGCACAGGTTGTCGTGCGTCTGGTGAAGATGCGGACCGATGATCTTCTCGTTGACTTGCTCGAGAGGGCCGAGGGCGGCGCCGGCAACGGAAACCCCAAGATTGGCTCGCGCTGCCGCCCTTTCCACCGCCACGCCGCTCCTGGCCCGCTCCTCCCCGTCCGTTGCCCGCGAGTCGGGTTCTTCTGCGTCCAGGGCGTCCGCCGCCCCTCGCCGTTCCTCGGCCGCTAGCCCCGGGTGATCTTCCGAAGCGCCGCCGCGCCTTGCCTCCTCCTGCTCTTCTGCCGACACCGACGACGCCCCCCTGGACGGGTCGTCGACGTCCAGGGCCGGGCTGCATCCGAGACCGGACGCAGACCGCTTGGGACGACATGACGCCGAGTCCGCGGCTGAGGTGCTCTCCGGCGGATCGGTCCTGGCCGGCTGTGCTTTCGGGAGGGGGACAGCGCCCTTGGTGGGCTTCATCGTTTCCGGCTGGGTGACGATGTCAGCAAGGGGCAGGGCTGCTCCACACGATTTGCAGGGCGGCTTGGTTTCGCCCACCGGTTTGCCCTTCCCCGGTACCTCGGGCCCCCGCCCCTCGACGGCCTCGGAAGCCACCGGCCTGTCCTCCGTGGCACCCAGGGTGTCGTGATACTGGTTCAAAGTGTCACATTCGGCACACTTGCCGTGCCACGGTTCGGGGCCGACCCTTTTCGGCTCCTGCAGTTTCGGTTCCCTGCCCTGGGCTCTGGCATTTTCCTCCTCCTGCGCGTTCGCGGTGCCGGCTCTTTCGTCCTCCGCGCGCTGCTTCTCGCGAAGGCTGGACTCGGCTTCGCCATAGGCCCGCTCACCGAGGCTTCCCGGCCGGAGGGGATCCTGTCCGCCTGACTCTCCGAGGAAGAGCCGTCCGTTTTCCGTCTCCAGGGCGGAGACCGCGCCGCGCAGGTCCTGGCGGACCAGGCTCCTGATGTCCCCCTCGGCGACGCCTGCCTCCCGGAGTGAGTTGGCGTACCCGTTCTCCAGCGACTGCGCGTGCTCCCTGGCCAGATAGCGGAGCTGCAGCGCCCGCATCTGATCCTCAGTGGGCGCGAATTGCTGATTGCCGTGCGAAATGTGCAGCCCGGACGTCGCGTCCACGGCAAAGCCCTGCTTCTTCAACCACTTGGTGTATGCGTCCTGTCCTGAGCCCTCTGTCAGGTGCTGCCAGTTGGCCGGATCCCTGAGCCAGGATTCCGCAGAGAACTTCCCTTCGGGGTTCGCGGTCAGTACTGATGTGCTGCTCGCGGGGCCAGAAGGGTCCGAAAGCGCGAAGGCCTGTCCTGCGCCGATGGAGCCGCCCGCGACCACGGCCAGGCCGACCGCGGCGATCCTGGCGCCCGTATGTCCGCTGCCTCCCGCCCGGAGCCGCGGCTGGGCGGGCTTCCGGTGCTTTCCCTGGGCGCGCCGCTTCGCATGGGTTCCCACAGTCGTTCGTCCTCTTCGGTAGGGTGCAGGGGCTCAGCCGGTTCGGGCCCGCCCAGCCGGTGAGGCCGTGCGGGGAACGCGTGGGTGACCGGCGGCACCGGCCATGGCTGACGTGCGTCGACGAGGCCAGGGGAAACCACCGGCCGTGATATGCAAAGCCTGGCAGGCCGCCCGCCGCACGGAATCCTCCCGGAGGCGCAACCCGCCCAGCCGCACGGGCGGACACGCTGCCGGCCCGCCCGTTCCAACGATCCGCAATCCGCCCCCGACGTACGACTCAGGGCGTATGGACACCGCGCGCACCCACTGGACGACGCCGCTCCGTATGTGCCGGAGCCCGCCCTGACCTGTGCTTACGGCCGCTTCATCCCACGAACCGGCCGCCGACCAGAAGATCCCGTCGCCCCGCACGCGAGTGCGGTCGGTACGGTCCTCGCCGACGAGAGCGTGCCGGAGCCGGTGTCCTTCGACAGTGCTCGGGCACGGGCGGCACGTCGGTGTCGCACAGGTACGTCTACGCCGCCCGGCGGCTGGACCGGCCGCTGGCCTGCGGGCGGTGTGCTCGTGCGGCTGGACGGGAGGACAATACCCGCCGGACCGGGACATGGAGTCTCTGTCACCTTGAACTCGCAGGTCAAAGGGCTGGTGTGACCGGTTCTCGGGGTGCTCACGCTGGTCGTGGACGACAGCCTGCGGGGTAGATCGTCCGTCAGCGGGGCGGCTCGACGGGAAACGCGATGCAGCAGCGTCGGCGGATGTGCGGGCCTTCCCCACTCCCAGACGCCGGCGGAGAAGACCCTGATGACCCTCGACGACGTCCTCAAGCAGCTCAGCCGGCGCGGGCGGAGGCCCGGGAGGCGGCCGGTCTGTTGGGCCGGGCCGGGCAGGCGGAGGGCGCGGGGGATGTGGCCGCGCTCGGTGACCTCCTGGTCGCCGCCGCCGTTCACGCCGCCGCCCTCGTGCGGTAACGCCCGCAGGCGGCGGCGGAGGCCTTCGAACGAGCCGGCCGCCCGCCGGGCGGGCGCGGGCCGGATGGCGGGCTCGGCGCGCGCTGGAGCGCGCTCCGCGCACCGCCGGGGGCGGCGGCGCCACTGTGGTCCTGACGCTCCTGCTCGCCCTGGTGGAGGCGGTGGAGGCGGCGCGGTTGTGGCATGAGGCGAAGGCATACCGGGAGCAGACAGGGGCGGGGGCCGACGCCGGGCTGCTGCTGCGCGAGGCGGCCACGGCGGCGGGCGCCCCCGCTGCGCGTGCGGGCCGTACGACTCCTTCGCGGACTCGAGTGCCGGGCCGTGGCCCGGCACCGTCCGCACGCGTGGGCCCGGTGGCGCCGCGCCCGCCGCCCGGTTCGGGGCCGCGTGATGTGTACGACGGCTATCAGTCGGCGGGTCGGCTGCGGGTGCCGGTGGCGGTGGGCTCGGGCCGGTGGTCGCCGGCTCGGGCCGGCGGTCGCCGGCTCGGGCCGGCGGTCGGGGGCGGTGGTCGAAGGGGGAGAGGCGGAGGCGGTCCGCGCGGTGCTGTGCGGACCATGTCCAGCGCGGGATGGGTGGCCGACCGCCTCACGAAAGCTCTGGGTGACCCGCTGCAGCTGCGCCGGCCGGGGCGACCGCGTCGGCGGTCGGCCACCTGGGCAAGGCCTGCGCCCTGGTGGAGGTTGGCACAAAGACGACGGCGGGCTGAGTCCGTCAGCGACGCTAAGGCCGCCCGTACTGGCGGCTCGGATGCCACCGTCACCGACCTCCCCGCGAAGAACACCACCACCACCACGAAGCCCGCGAAGAAGACCGCCGCCAAGGCTCCCGCCAAGGAGCAGCCCGAGGCGAAGACCACGAGCCGCAAACCCCGCAGCGCCTGAAGTGCGGCGGGGGTTCTGTCGGGCCGTGGAGGGGGCAGCCTGTCGGCGCCGTTGCCACCCTGGGTCAAGGACGGGCCGATGGACGCGCGTAGAGCTGCGAGTGCGATCGCGGGAGCAAGCCACTCGCACTCGCCGAGGGATCACGCCGTGATTGGAGCATGGGAATCTCTTTGCCTGGGTGACCGTGAGGATTCTGGGACAGGTACGTCAGAAAGGTGTCGAAGCCTCACAGCTCGGACCGTGAGACCGTCCTCCCCGCCCTTGCTTTTCGGCGGGTATGGTCCCCGGTGTCGTGTCCCGGAGTCGCAAAGGTTGCCTCGCATCCGCACGTGTTGGAACGGATGGAACCCCGATGATCCCTTCCGCTTCCGCCTCGGATTCTGCCGAACCTTCGGTCGCGTCCCGCGACCTCCCCCGCCTGCCCGCGCCTTCCCCTGGGGCCGGCGCGCGGCCGGAGGCAGCGCGTTGCGAGGGGGCGAGTGAGCGGATCACTTGGTATCTGGACTTCTCCTTGGAGGCCGCGGCGATGGCACGTCGTGCCATCCAGCCCTATCTGTTGAGGTGGGGGTTGGATGCCGGCAAGGTGGACACGGCACGCCTGCTCGTTTCCGAGCTGGTGGCGAACGCGGTCAAGCACGGCGAGCCGCCGGTGTTCCTGTATCTGGCCCATGGGGAGGGCACCGTGACGATCACGGTCCAGGATGCGGGCCACGGGCCGTCCCGCCCGCAGCCCGACCCCCAGGACACGAGTGCGGAAGACGGCCGCGGGCTTTTCCTGGTCGAGGCGCTGTGCGACTACTCCCGCCTGACCTGCACCCCCAACGGGACCCTGGCCACAGGCGAAATCGGCATATGAATACTGCCCTTGACGGGGCTGCGGTTCATTCGGGTGGTCGCCCTGGGCTGAGACTCGCGCGCTTTTCGCAGCGACTGAAGCGACTCAAGTGGGCGGGCGGCCGGGTTCATGGCTGGGTGAGCCCGGCCGCCCGCACTCGTGATGGCCCCGCCCCTGTGCGAGGGGGGCGGGGGCAAGGTCCAGGGGTACGTTGGGGTCCCCGCCGACGGGGGAGTTCGGCGGGGGCTCCTGGTGAAACGGTAGCTCTCCGTCCTCACGGCTGGGTACTCCGCTAACGCGGGCAGTCCGCCCCACACCGCGCTGACGGTCCGGTCTGCGAGGGCGCCCAGGTGACTGCCACGACTGCGGGCCGCAGCGGTGGCGCCGGCTCGTTCCGGGCAAGGGCATGAAGCGCGACGCCGCGTGCAAGGCCGTCTCCGGGACCTGGGTGTCGGTCTACGACGGGATTCACCGTCACCGACGCCGGCAAGCTCGACATCGACCATATGGTGCCCCTCGCCAACGCCTGACGCTCGGACGCCGGAGCGGCGTAAGGAGTTCGCGAACGACCTGACCCGCCCCCAGCTCCTGGCGGTTTCCGCGGCGGCGAACCGGCCCAAGGGCGACCAGGGCCCCGAGGACTGGCAGCCCCCGGCCAAGGGCTGCTGGTGCACCTACCCGATGGCGTGGATGAACGTGAAGAACACGTACGAGCTCACGGTGACCGAGGCGGAGAGCAGACTGAGATGCTGGAGACGTGCTCATGACCGACCACCAGCCCGACACCACCTTGCAGCCCGACAGTGGTGCCATCCCGGAAGGGCCGGGGGAGGGCGAACGCGACTGGGACGGACACACCGCACAGGCGGGGGACGGATTGCCTGGTCATGACTCGGCCAGATCCCACCACCAGGCGATGGCCGGGTAGGGGGGAGGCCCGGGAGGCAGTGCGGCGGGAAGGGTGCGGGTGATGCGGATGTTGGGGATTGAATCGGGGGCGAAGTAGCGCAGGGTGCTCGTGCCGAAGGCGATGTTTCCCGCGATCACCAGGTCGAGCACCTCGAAGTATCGTGTCATCTGCTCGCTCGCGTCGGGGAGGATCTGTTCACGCAGACGTACGTACACCGCCATCATGCGGTTACGTAGATCGACCGCAGCGTCCACGGCCTGTTCTGGTGAGAGCTCCGGATGGTCGTGCTGGAACGCGCTGAAGAGGTTGTATCCCGCCTTGTCCGGAGCCAGCTCCTTCAGCAGGGAGTACCGGTCGTTGTCCAAGCCGGCGGCGAAAAAACCCGCCTCACACGCGGCCAGCACCTTCGGAGCACGGAGTTCCGCTTCGGGTGGTTCGATGCCCCCGACGGCGTCGAGGTAGCCCAGGGTGGCGTACGTCCCGACGGAGCTGAGCCGCATGGCGAGATACGTGTTGACCCCAAGTTCCTCGCCGCGTTCACGCAGCGCGGTCACCCAGGTCATGTCCCACATCCACACCACCTGATACGTGGTGAACCGGTGGAGCTGCGCGGGGGTCATGACGACTTTGAGACGGCGAAAGACATCCCGGGCGGCAGCTTCGATCAGAGATCCATCATCTACGAAGGTGTCCGCGGCACGCATGATGCGGGTCCACCGGCCGATGTCGTTGATGACATCGAGGGTAGAACCGGGACTCGGGGGCGGAGTGACGCGGTCGTTGACCCCGAATGCCCATGCCGAGTAGTCGGCCAGGACCTGTGCGAGCGCCCCCCTCGCCCGGGGGAAGAACCAGGCTACCAAGGAGGCACCCGTAATCGCGTAGACCTCCGCGGCGTCCCCTCCTCCGCCAAGTCCGAACCGCTTGGCCCAGACTGCACAGCGGGCGACGAGGAGATCTTTCTCGGGGTTGACCTCGCTGTCGAAAGGACAGTAGAAGGTGAGCAGCGCAGGGGACGATGCGGCTGATTCATCAAAGATTTTCATGGACTTACTGCACTCCCTCGTGCGGCGGCGTTCAGCTCGTGGGGATCGTTGCCAGCTTCGCCAGATGGCTCAGCGCACCGTGGCCGACTGGCGCAGGCCAGCGGTGTGCAGGGCTCAAAGGTCCGCAGGCAGTGATCGTTGATCATCTGTTCGCCTGATTCGGCACCCAACACCGCGTCGAGCGTGCGCTGTCGGGTAGCGGTGGCCCGGTGATGCGCGGGGGCGGCCAGGACCGTGTGCTTGCCCTCGTGCAGGTCGTCCAGAACGAGTTCGCCCGTGTTGGACGGGGCACCGAACGCACCCAGCAGCTGGTGGGGGCGCGGGCTCAGGGACTGCAGGGGCTACAGTCCGACCTTGCCCTCTTCGACCGGTGGCGCGGTCAGCAAGACGCGGATCGTGTCGCCGATGCCCTCGTCGAGGAGGATGGCGAAGGCCGTCGATGGGACCGACGTAGGCGAAGCCGGGATCGGTGAACACGTTGCGGCAGCGCCGTTCCTTGTCCCCGGCACGGGGAGAGGTGAGGTGGGCTGCGAGAGCGCCGGTGGTGGGGGCGTAGAAGCGGCCGTTGTCGTTGAGGGCCCCGATCACCGGATGCCCGCCGGTCCCCAGGTTGTTCAGCCCCTCCCACGCCATGCCTCCGGTCAGAGCCGCGTCCCGGACCACCGCCACCGCGGAGCTGTCACCGGCGAGTCGACGGGCCTTGGCCGGCCCGTCCGCATACGACAGGGCGGTCGAGGCGTACCAGTTCTCCACCCAGTCATGCGGGGACTCGGACCGGCACGGATAACTGGACAGCCCGCCCGCCGCAGCACGTCGAAGCCGGCCCGCCGCCCGGTCAACAGCCTGTGCACGTACGCCTGATGGTCGGTATCGAACAACAGCGCGTCACCGGCCTCGACGTCGAAGACCCGGTGCAGAGCGAGGGTGAGCTCCACCACCCCCAGATTCGGCCCCAGGTGACCACCGGCCGCCAACATGTTCCCAACGAGGGAGGAGTGGATCTCGGCAGCCAGCGCGGGCAGCTGACCAGGCGACAGACGGCGTACTTCGGCGGGTCTGTCCATCGCTTCCAGCAGCGGCCGGACGGTTTGGAGGGAGGCGGCAGTGACCATGCGACACCAGCCTTGCTCAGGACAGACACCTTCCTGCCAACCATGCGGAACCCGCCCCATGCAGCTCCGCAGCACAAGCACCAGGATCACCGCACCGACTCGAAACCCGGAAGGCGCACAACACGGCGCTTGGCGTGTACACACGACTACGAAGTGCGCGGCGGCGCACGCCGCATCACTCCCCACAGGTACCGCGGGATCACCCGCCCCGGGCGCGCCGCCCAACCGCGCACGCCCGGGTACCCGAGCACCGCGCCGCCCCCCGACCCCCGCCTGCCCGAAGTCGCCGCTTCGCAGACCGGACACGGGCCAGCCGTCACCCCAGCCTCGTTTGCCACCCACCCCTTGACGGGACTCGATGACCTGGCGCAGTCGGATCTGATTAGATCGACGCCGCCCCGAAGCCCCGGACTGTCCAGGTCTATTGGTCGCCTGCGGCTCCTGTCGTCATTCGTTTACCGATACTCCGCCCCTGGCGTGCGTGGTGGATTGCGTGCCCCCTGCGTATGCAGCGGCACGGCTCCTGGCGGATCCGGACTATGTGCGCCACAGCGCAATTCGTAGTTCGCGTACGCGTACGCGTCAATCGTGGGCGGTGTGCGACTCCACGGGCTCGATCAGCCGGACGATCCTAGGAGTCCGTGCTGTGGTGCTGCTACGGCGTCGCTGCACGGGAGCAGGAAGCTTCCTGCCCTAGAAGCTGTCGTCGATCTCGAGGAGCGGACGAGCGTGATGGCATCCGCTTAGACTCCCCCGAGTACCGCTGTGTGTACCTACTTCCCACCTGGCACTACTTCCCCTGGAACCCCACGTCCCAGTCTCCAGTTATCCACGATCAGGGGGAAGCTTCGCCCCCTCAGCGACATGTGGACGATATTCCGTCCCGCCCGCATCAGCCGAACAGACTCATGTCAGTCGTGGCAGCCATCCTCATCCTCATGGTCTCCATGTGAAGGATCCCGCCCAGTGTCGGGTGATGCAGCAGGAATTCAAGGGACCTGGAACGACAGCGTGGTGACGGGTGGTGGGGTTCTGCGGGGCGCTTTGGTGGGTGGAGTGGCGAAACGGCGCCCACCCACCCAGAGTTTTGAGCGGTGCGCGCCGTGATCGCGCTCTTTCCGCCCTCAAACACGCCTGTACCCGGGCTGGATCTGAGGAGACTCTGGGAGAGCGCATGCGAAAGTCCACCGTATTCAGGATGAGACAAGCGCCTTTCTGAATTCAGGCCGACCTAAGCGGCGAGATCACCCGACCAATGTCGGATCAGGCCTCCAGCACCTGATGGCCGAAATGTGAGCCAACGCTATCAGGAATCATGATTTCGGCCGGAGGTCCACTAGCTGGACATGATTTATTGACCCTATTGCCTTCGACTCAAGATTCTCTCGGGCCCGCCCCTGAAACATCTTGAACTTGGTTGGCTCCCACGACACGCCACCCGTCTCTGCAGCACAGCAACTCGAGGAGGCGCTCCTATGTCGGAGTTCCGCCATTGCCCTGTCTCGATTGCCCGCATCCCTGCTGGCTTGAGTGCCCCATCGCGTTCAGTGGGGGAATTTCTGGCTGCCGCCAGCGGCTACATCCTTCCGTCGATGCAGCGCGCCGTTAGCACCTTGCCTGAGGAGATCCGGAACCTGGCCGGCATCCACTTTGGCTGGTGGGACGCCGCAGGAGACTTCACTGATGGCCCCGCCGGCAAGGCAGTCCGCCCTGCGCTGACTCTCGCTGTCTGCCAGGCCATGGGCGGCGCCGGCGCTGATGCCCTCCCCGCGGCCGTCGCGGTCGAACTCGTCCACAACGCCTCGCTGATTCACGACGACCTCATTGACCGCGATGCCACCCGCCACGGACGGCCTACCATCTGGCATCAGTTCGGCCTGCCCGCCGCTGTCCTCACCGGCGACGCACTCTTCTTCCTCGCCATCGACACCCTCCGCCGTGGAAGTCCCGCCCTGGCCGGCCTTGGCGTCACCCGCCTCACGCTCGCCGTGCAGGCCCTCATTGGCGGCGAATACCACGACACTCTGCTGGAAGGGCAGATTCTGCCCATTCTCGACGATGTCATTTCCATGACCGAGGCGAAAACCAGCGTCCTCATCGCCGAGGCATGCGCCCTTGGAGCGATTGCGGCGGATGCCTGCCCCGAACGCGTCGCCCACCTGTATGCGTTCGGTCTCCACCTCGGCTCCGCCTTCCAGCTTGTCGACGACCTCCTCGGCATCTGGGGCGAGTCGGCGACCACGGGTAAGCCCATCTGGTCTGATCTGCGGTCTCGCAAGAAATCCCTCCCCGTCGCCGCAGCCCTGACGTCCGACCACCCTGCCGCATCTACCCTTCGCCGCCTCTACAGCCAACACGGTGCCTTCACTGAGAACCAACTGGTTGAGGTCGCGGCCCTCATAGACGAGGCAGGAGGGCGACGCTGGGCCGCGACCACAGCCGAGGATCACATCGGCAAGGCGATGACTCACCTGCAGGACGCCTCCGCGGCACCCGGCCCGGCGGCCGAACTTAGCGCCCTGGCGCGCCATATTGCCCATCGCGACCACTGACCCGTGCCTCCATCACAGCCGCATGGCATAGCAGGAAGGGGCTTCACCTTCATTCGCAGAATGCGCGAAATGAAGACAAGCCATCCATTGTGCCGAGGGAATTCATCACGAGGCGCGCTGCACCGGTGGTATTCCGCTGGCAGCAACGGCAGGGGCGCAACACTGCCATCAACGCAATGTCTTCGCTGATGAAGATGGCCTCTCCTCCGGCCAGCCAAGAAAAATGGAGTGGAAAGTGAATGACGGTCAAGAACGTCTGGGGGGCGTGGCTCTGGTGGCGCTCAACGGCGCATCTCCACAGCCTGGTTCCCGGATCGTGGGGCTGGGTGCCTACCGGCCCGCGACGGCCGTCTCCAATCAAACCGCGGCAGCCGCAGCGGGCGTCGACGCGCAGTGGATCGTTCAGCGGGTCGGTATACAGGAGCGGCGGCACGCGACCGCTTCGGAGAGCGTGGTGGCGATGGCGGTGGAGGCCGGTGACAAGGCCCTCGCGGACGCTGGCGCCGGTGTCGATGACGTCGATGTGGTCATTCTGGCGACGTGTTCGATGCCCTCGCCGATGCCCAATGGTGCAGCCTCGGTCGCGGCCCGCCTCGGTTGTCGTGCGGCGGCTGGGTTCGATGTGAACGCCGCGTGCTCCGGGTTCAGCCACGCTCTGGCCGTCGCCGATGCCCTGGTCCGGGCCGGCAGCGCCCGCAACGTTTTGGTCGTCGCGTCCGAGAGAATGAGCGACTGGGTCAGCGCGCAGGACCGTAACACCGGGCCGATCTTCGCCGACGGAGCCGCCGCCGCTCTCATCGGGCCCGCCCAGCACCCGGCGGTCTTCCCGGTTGCCTGGGGCAGCGATGGCCACCAGGCTGATCTCATCACCATCCGGCCGCAGACAGGTCACATGGAGATGGCCGGTCGCAAGGTGTTCCGGTGGACGACCAGTGCTCTGATGCCCGTCGTTGAAGCCGCCTGCCGGAACGCCGGAATCACTCCGAATGAGCTGAAGGCATTCGTGCCGCATCAGGCGAACCTGCGCATCATCAGCTCCCTCGCCGAGGCCATCGGTGCCCCGGGCATGGTCACTGCCACGGACGTGGTCTCCTCCGGGAACGCGTGTGCGGCCTCTGTCCCTCTGGCCTTTCACGCCCTGCGCCAGAGCGGGCGGATCCACAGCGGTGATCGGGTCCTCCTCTTCGGGTTCGGCGCTGGCCTCACCTACGCCGCCCAAGTGGTGCTCGCCCCCTGAACCATCACGCACTGCACTGTTGCCCGCCGAACACGGCGCACGTCCCTGGGCGCCGCACCCTTGCCTGGAGGATCTGATGAGCATGGACGTGCAGGCCCTGGCCGTTATCCGGCAGATGGTCGCTGACCTTGCGGGGCGCCCCGTAGAGGAGATTCAGCCCGGCGACCGGCTCCTGGAGGACCTGGACCTGGACTCCCTGCAGATCACTGAGCTCGCCCAGAAGATCGAGAACACGGTCGGCCGACCCGTCGACGAGGACCTCCTCAACGCGGAAGGCACGACGGTCGCCGACTGCGTAGAGATCGCCACCGCTTGACGGGCACAGGCGGTGTGAACCTGTCCTGCCGTAGCTGTAGGGGCCGGCCCATCAGGCAGCACACGCCACCCCACAGCTCATCCTGTCCTTTGGAAGGGGCCTTTGGTGCATGCGACCGTTTGTCCGTCTCCGCCGGCTCCCAAGAGCCCTCCAAGCCTCCCCACCTGTGTCGGTAGCCTGCGCGGCGACTTCGTGTGCGTCCCGCCCGCGTACGGCCTGCGGGAAGAACCGCTGCCGGGTGGGCCCACCTCGGACCCGTGGTCTTCCCTCCGGCCCAGGAAGGTGCCGCTGTCATGACCCGGCCCATTCCCACAGGACTCGAATCACGGACAGGCGGGGCCAATCCGAGCGTTGCGGATGGTGTCTCGGGCAGTGGGGCGGCGCACGCGAAGGCCATCCTGCTGGGTGAGCACGCTGCCGTGTACGGTGCGCCCTCACTGGCTGTCCCCCTGCCCGCGGTCGTCTGCCGTGCCACCGTGACGCCCCGATACGACAGCACGCACGGACTCGTCCGCATCCACTGCAGTCCCATGCTCGCGGGCACCGGCAAAGGCGGGCCCGTTTTCGACAGCACCCCGCCGGGACTGGGGCTCCTCGTTGACGCAGTCCTGCGACGCCCTGCCGCCGCCCGCTTCCTGGGGATCGACGTGGAACTGGCCAGCAGCATCCCGCCGTCCCGAGGGCTTGGGTCCAGTGCCGCTCTGGCCCGGGCCGTGACCCGCGCTCTCGACGACCTCCTCGGGCTGGACCTGACCGACCAGGAGGTCTTCGACTACGTACAGCTCTCCGAGTCGGCAGCCCATGGACAGGCCTCCGGAATCGACGCACTGACCACAGGGGCCACCCGTCCGGTGCTCCTGTCGGGTGGCCGGCCCAGTACACCGCCGGTCGGCTGTGCGATGTGGATCGTCGTCGCGGACTCCGGCACCCCCGGCAGCACCCGCCGGGCCGTCACCATGCTCCGCACATACTTCGACACCCACCTCGCGGCACGGGACAGATTCCTCGCACAGTCGACGGCGATCACCGAGCGTGCCCTGCACGCACTGGAGCAGGGGCACCTCCCCATCGCCGGCGCATGCCTCACCGAAACCCATCAGCTGCTGTCGAACCTGGACCTGAGTACCGAGCGGATTGACCGCCTGGTGGGCGCGGCGCTGGAGTACGGGGCTCTGGGCGCGAAATTGAGCGGGGGCGGGCTCGGCGGTTGCATGATCGCCCTCACTGGCACTTCGGCCGGCGCGGACGCACTGGCCTCTCGTCTCCTCGAACACGGCGCAGCCCACACGTGGACCACCATGGTCGAAAGGAGCGGTGGGGCGGGATGAGGTCTGACGCATGGGCGACCGCGGTCGCCCATCCGAATATCGCTTTGGTCAAGTACTGGGGAAAACGGGATGAGGACCTGATCCTGCCACTGGCCGACAGCCTGTCCATGACCCTCGACATCTTCCCCACCACGACCACCGTCCGCCTCATGCCGGGCCAGGGCCAGGACAGTGCTTTCCTCGACGGCATACCGGCGTCCGGTCAGGCCAGGCGGCGGATCGCCGCCTTCCTGGATCTGGTGCGCGACCGTACCGGTTCCACGGTTCGGGCCCGGGTGGACACGGTGAACACGGTGCCAGTGGGTGCGGGCCTGGCGTCCTCGGCGGCGGGATTCGCGGCCCTCGCGGTTGCGGCGGCCACCGTCTACGACGCGGGCCTGGACACGGTGGGCCTCTCTCGTCTGGCCCGGCGCGGTTCAGGATCCGCCTGCCGTTCCGTTTTCGGCGGCTTCGTCCAGTGGTATGCCGCCTATCCGGGCATCCCCGACCCCGACCAGGCTTCCTATGCTCAGCCCCTGGGCGACGTCCAACTCGAACTCGCGCTCATCGCCGTCCTTGTGGACACGGGTCCCAAGCCTGTATCCAGCCGCGAAGCCATGACACGCACCGTGAGTACCTCACGCCTGTTCCCGCGCTGGCTCGCCGCCACCCTCGAGGATGTCCCGGCGATGCGCGCCGCCTTGAGGGACGGGGATATCGCACGGGTCGGTGCGATCGCTGAGCGCAGTGCGATGGGCATGCACGACACGATGGAGGCGGCCGTGCCCCCGGTCAGGTACCGCACTCCCGCCTCCCGACACGTCCTCGGCCTCGTACGCGCCATGCGCGCACGAGGAGAGCAGACGTGGGCGACGATGGACGCTGGCGCCAACGTCAAGGTCCTCTGTCCCCCGGGGATGCTCCGCGTATCGCGGCCGAACTGGCCTCGATGTCAGGCAGCCGGACCGTCATCGCCGGCCCCGGTCCCGCTGCCACACTCACCCTGGGGGACTGGTGATGAGCCGGACCGTTGTCTGCCGGGCCCCAGGAAACTCTTCGTCGCCGGCGAGTACGCGGTTCTCTCCCCTGGCGAGCCGGCGGTCATCGTGGCGGTCGACCGCTACATCACGGTCACTGCTACCTCCGCCCGGCAGGCCGACGCCGAACTCGTCACCCACCTCACCGGCGGCCCCTACCTGCTGCACCGCGACAGTGACGGACACCTTCCCGGCCGCGTCCACACCCCGCATCCTCCAGCCCTCCGGCACCTGCTTGCGGCCCTGTCCGTCGTCGACGAGTTCCGTGCCGCGTCGCGCGTGCCGCCGCTGCCCGTGCACCTGGCCGTCAGCTCCACCCTGCACGAACTGGGTGTCAAGATCGGACTGGGCTCCAGCGGCGCCGTCACTGTCGCCGCCGTGCACGCCCTGGACACCTTCTATGGCCTGGGCCTGTCTGCCGAGATGCGGCTGCGCCTGGCACTGCTGGCGACCGCGCAGGAGGATCCGCATGCCTCCGGCGCGGACGTCGCCGCCAGCACGTGGGGCGGCTGGATCCGCTACACCGCACCCGACCGCGGCCGACTCCGCCACATGAGCGCCACCCTCGGTGTGGCCGCCGCCCTGCACGCCGACTGGCCCGGCCTCTCCGTTCGCCACGTTGCGCCCCCCGCCACAACTTTGCACGTGGGCTGGACCGGCACGCCGGCCTCCAGCCCGGACAAGGTCGGCCGGCTGCAGGACACCGCCTGGTGGAACAGCGAAGCCCATCAGTGTTTCCTCAACCGCAGCCGCCGCGTGGTCGATGCCCTGGTCCAGGCTCTGCGGCCCGGCGAGAACAGAATTCCCCTCAGTACCATCGAAACCGCCCGCAGACTTCTGTCCACCCTTGACCAGCAGACATCCGCGGGAATCTTCACTCCCGCCCTCACCACCCTGTGTGACGCCGCCAGGCTCCTGGGTGGTGCGGGAAAGCCGTCGGGCGCCGGCGGCGGAGACTGCGGCATAGCTCTCCTCCCCGACGGCGCCGACCCGGACGCCCTGCACGAGGCATGGACGGACGCAGCCATCAGCCCCCTCGCCCTGCGCACCGCCCCGCCGTCCGTCATGACCGGACCAACGACAGGACCGATCGGGCCGAGTCCGCGCACCGTAGCGACTGCCGCGACGGGGCCCGGCACAAGGAGGACTCCGTGACCGCCACAGGCAAGGACGACCACGTCCGCCTCGCCGTCGCCCAACACACCGGGCAGGCCTCCCCTCCCCCCTCTTCCGGCTCTCAGGACAGGCGCTCCAACCCTTTCGATTACATCCGGTTCGTCCACCACGCCCTGGCAGGAACCGACCCTGACCTGGTCACTTTGACCACCCGCGTCGCCGCCGTCTCCTGGGGGGTGCCCCTCTACATCAACGCGAGGACAGGAGGCTCTCCCAAGTCCGGTGCAATCAACCGGGACCTGGCGATCGCGGTCCGTGAAACCGGACTGGCCATCGCCACCGGTTCCATGAGCCCCTACCTCAAAGACCCCTCCACCGCCGACACCTTCACCCCCATGCGCCGCCTGAACCCAGACGGCTTCGTGATGGCCAACCTCAACCCCGCTCTGACCGCCTGCGACCTCCAGATCACCGGAAGCCTGCGCGCCTTCCTGGACCACCCTCCAAGACCCAAAGGCGAACGCCGATGACCATCCACCCCGCCACCGGGCCCGGCCAGACAGCCGCTCCGGCGGACCACTCCACACCGGTGCCGACCCGATGGGTCGGTCCCATACAGATCACAGGGAATGCCGCGTCGGGCGGAATCCACGTGCCCCTGGCCACTTACGAAGCGCCGCTGTGGCCATCCGTCGCACGGGGGGCCAGGATCTCCCGCCTGGTCGACGACGGAATCAGAGTCACCCTGATCGACGAGCGGATGACACGCTCAGTTCTCCTCGAAGCCCCTGATGCTGCGACCGCCTACGCCGCCGCCCAAGCCATCCACGCCCGGACCGAAGAACTCCGAGGCGTGACCAGGCAGTCCAGCCGCTTCGCAAAACTCCTGGCCATCCGGCACGAGATCGCCGGGCCGCTGCTGTTCGTACGTTTCGAGTTCGCGACCGGCGACGCCTCGGGCCACAACATGGCCACTCTGGCCGCCGACCGCCTCATGGCCCACATCCTCACCTACATCCCCGATATCTCGTACGGGTCGATCTCCGGCAACTACTGCACCGACAAAAAGGCCACCGCGATCAACGGGATCCTCGGCCGCGGCAAAAACGCCACCGCCGAAATCCTCGTCCCCCAAGCCGTCGTCGCCGAACGCCTGCACACCACCGCCACGAAGATCACCCGCCTCAACGTCCACAAGAACCTCGTCGGCACCCTCCTCGCCGGCGGGATCCGCTCCGCCAACGCCCACTACGCCAACATGCTCCTCGCTCTCTACCTGGCCACCGGCCAAGACGCCGCGAACATCGTCGAAGGCTCCCAAGGCATCACCTACGCCGACGACCGGGACGGCGACCTGTACTTCTCCTGCACCCTGCCCAACCTCATCGTCGGCACCGTCGGTAACGGCAAAACCCTGCCCCAGGCCGAAGAAGCACTCACCCGCCTGGGATGCCGCGAACACCGCCCCACCGGCGACAACGCCCGCCGCCTCGCCGCCATCACCGCAGCGACCGTCCTGTGCGGGGAACTATCGCTCATGGCCGCCCAGACCAACCCCGGCGAGCTCATGAACGCCCACACCCGCCTCGAACGCGCGAGCGGAACCCGCCATGACAACTGAGCCACCCGTCGGCATCCACGACCTCACCTTCTCCACCACCACTCTCGTCCTGACCCACGACGAACTCGCCCGCCACACCGGCGCTAACCCCGCCAAGTACCGCCACGGCATCGGACAGACCTCCATAAGCATCCCCACCCCGGACGAAGACATCGTCACCATGGCCGCAGGCGCCGGCGCCCCGATCATCGAACGCCACGGGAAAGACAGGATCCGCACCCTCCTCTTCGCCACAGAAACCGGCATCGACCAGTCCAAAGCCGCCGGCATCTACGTCCATCAGCTCCTGGGACTGAACCGCAACGTCCGTGTCGTCGAACTCAAGCAGGCCTGCTACGGCGCCACCGCCGCCCTCCAACTCGCCTGCGCCCTCGTCCGCACCGACCCCACCCAGCAAGTCCTGGTCCTAGCCGGCGACATCGCCCGCTACGACCTCGACAGCCCGGGCGAAGCCACCCAAGGCGCCGCAGCCGCAGCCATCCTCATCGCCGCCCACCCCAACATCGCCGTCATCAACGCCCCCTCCGGCCTCTACACCCGCGACGTCATGGACTTCTGGCGCCCCAACTACCGCACCACCCCCCTCGTCAACGGAAAGAAGTCCGTCGACACCTACCTCGAAGCCCTCACCGCCACCTGGCACGACCACGAGACCCGCGGCGGCCTCCCCCTCGAAAAGCTCCGGGCCATCTGCTACCACCAGCCCTTCACCCGCATGGCGTACAAAGCCCACCACCACCTGCTCAAGACCACCGGCACAACACCCACCCTCCATGCCATCGAAGGTGCAGTCGCGGCCACCACCACCTACAACGAGACCATCGGCAACAGCTACACCGCCTCCCTCTACCTAGCCCTTGCCGCCCTCCTCGACCACGACACCACCCTCGGCGCAGAGACCATCGGCCTCTTCAGCTACGGATCCGGCAGCGTCGCCGAATTCCTCACCGCCACCATCCAGCCCGGATACCCCACCGCGCTGCGCACCCAAGCCCACCAGCACGCCATCGCGACCCGCACACGTATCACCTACGACACCTACCGCCAACTCCACACCGCACAACTCCCCACCGACGGGCAGAAACACCAGATCCCCCACCAGACCCACGGCCCATATCGCCTCGCCGGAATCGACGCCCACCAACGCCACTACGAAGCCAGCTCCCCGCGGTCCCTGGCGAGTAACTCCGCCCCATCACCGACTCCTCCGCCGAACCGGGAGTGTCATGAATCAGGTGGGCACTTGCTCAGAAGGGACCCCTGATGGATGCGGAGAACGGTCACCTGATCGAGGACGCTGACGGCGTGTCGGTTGCGGTGTTCGACAGGGACGTTGACGGTGCAGGTGTGGCATCGAAGACGACGATGGCGAGCCGGGAAGCGGCGGCCGCGCACGGGCTGAGCCCGGCTCTGTTGGACGAGCTGGCCGAGCTGGCCGCCGGCAAGGTCCGCGAGGGCGGGCTGCGGCTGATGGGCGAGGGCGGCCTGCTGGTCGAGCTCACCCGGCACCTGATGCAGGCCGCCGTTGAGGCGGAGATGGACCTGCATCTGGCCGAGGAGGCCGGCCGCACCGGCGGCCGGGGCTCCCGGTCTGGAGGCAACGCCCGCAACGGCTACCGGGGCCGGAAGGTGATGACGGAGGTCGGCGGTGTGACGGTGCAGGTCCCCCGGGACCGCCTGGGCACCTTCAGCTCCAGCGTGCTGCCGAAGTACGCGCGCCGTACCGGCGGCCTGGAGGAGATGGTCCTCTCGCTGACCGCGAAGGGCCTGACCTCTGGGGAGATCGTCGCGCATCTCGCCGAGGCCTACGGCATGGAGACCTCCAAGGAGACGGTTTCCACCATCACGGACAAGGCCCTGGATGCCATGGCCGACTGGCGCACCCGCCCGCTCGATCCCGTCTATCCGGTCCTGTTCGTGGACTGCGTGAACGCGAAAATTCGGGACGGTGCGGTGGCGAACCGCCCCATCTACGTGGTCCTCGCGGTCACCTGCGAGGGTCACCGCGAGATCCTCGGACTGTGGGCCGGCGACGGCGGCGAGGGCGCCAAATACTGGCAGAACGTCCTCGCCGAGCTGCAGAACCGCGGCGTGAGGGACGTGCTCATGCTCGTCTGCGACGGCCTGAAGGGCCTGCCCGAGGCGGTCAACACCGTCTTCCCCGCCACCGTGGTCCAGCTCTGCATCGTTCACCTCATCCGCACCACGCTGAAGTACATCTCGCGCGCCGACTGGGACAAGGCCGCCCGCGGACCTTCTGGGGATCTGGGGTGATCCCGAGCGAACTGGCAAGCCGGTCGGCGCCGATCTGGCCGTGCGCAAGAAGTCCTTGCCTGTCGCCGCAGCGCTGGCATCGCCCGGAGCGGCGGCCCGGGAGCTGGCCACGCTGTACACCGGGTCCGGCCGTTTGTTCGCGGCCCAGTTGACGCGTGCGGCAGAGCTGGTGGAGGCAGCCGGGGGGCGTGCCTGGGCGGAGCGTGAGGCTCAAGAGCACATCGGGCGGGCGCTTGACCAGTTGACGGCGGCCCGTGCGAGCGAACCTGCGGCGGCGGAGCTGGCCACCCTGGCGCATTTGATCATCCACCGGGACCGTTGACCCGCCTTCGAGGAGACCTTCATGTCTGAGCAGGTCCTGCTTCCGCCTCTCTATATGCCGCTGCCCGCGGCCATGCACCCCGAGGTCGACCGTATCTCTGCCCGGTCGCGGCAGTGGATCAGCAAGTACGGCCTGGGATCGCCGGAGAAGATCGAGGCGAACAACATCGGCGAGGCCGCGTGCCTGACTCTGCCGCTCACGCCGGAGCCGATTACCCAGATCTACTGTGACGTCGCGAATTTCGCCGTCGTCCTGGACGATCTGGCCCTGGGCGGTCTCGGCGGCGGCGAGGGGCTGCTGCGGTACTTGCCCAGCTACATCTGCCGCGTCAGGTACACCTGTGCCGTTCCCGGTGCCCGGCTGCTGGATGCGGACAATCCGATCGAAGCGCCATGGATCGATCTGGCCCAGCGTCTGCACGCCGGATCCTCTTCCGCGCTTGCCATGCAGTTCGCCGATGCTCTGCAGGTGTGGATGGTGGCGATGCTCGCAGAGGAGACGGGCGAGGTGAACGACGTGAACAGCTATCTCGGCCAGCGCATCGGCGGTGTCGGCAACTCCGCCGCCGAGGCCCTCCTGGCGATCGGGGCCGGCCTAGGCCCGGACCAGCGGATGACGCCCGCGTTCCGCGCGCTGAGTGATGCCGCCAGTGCGCTCACCGTCATCGACAACGACCTGGTCTCCTACGGAAAGGAGACCACCGAGGGCAAACCGGCCTCCCGTAACCTGATCCACCTGCTACAAGAGCAACGTGGCCTGGACTTTCAGGCCGCCCTGGATGAGACCGTGGACATCCACGACCGGATGATGGGCCTGTTCGTGCGCCTGCGGGACCAGGAGTACACGGCGGCGTCGCCCGCGATGCGCCAGTACCTCACCGGACTGGGTCACATCATCCGCGGCAGCTGGGACTACTACTGGCGGGAGAGTACGCACCGCTACCAGGGCGCGGACCGTGTCATGGCCGACGGCGGCTTCGCCGATGCTCCCGTGGGCCACGGACGCCTGGACGAGCCGGCCATCTCCTGGTGGTGGGACCAGCTCAAGAACCACACCGATGTCGCTGAGGGGGAGGGCGGTCGCGATGCATGAGGGTTGGTGAGCTGGGGTGTTGCAGGTTGATTGAGAACGGCTTGTGCGACGCCAGTCGTGGCTTGGTCTGGGACTGTTGCAGGTTGGCTGAGAACCAAGCTGGTGTTGCAGATGGCTTCTGCGTCTAAAGGGCCGAGTGCTATTTTTAGGGTTTCAGGTTGTTTTGCGCAGGTCGGCTGGGTGGTGGGGCGGGTCGGTTTGCGGCTTCTGGGCTCGACGGGCGGAGCGTGGTTGGTTCTTCCGCTGCCAGTGCCCGGGTAAGGCTCCGCGATGCTGGCCGTCCGTTAGCCGAAGTACGGGGAACGGTTCTCCAGCCAGCCGATTGCGTGCAGGTCGCGTGCGAGCCAGCTGTAGGCGAGGTTCGTGGCCTGCCGTTCATGGTGCATGTTGATTGCTTCCTGGCTGACTTCGGGTACCCGGAATACTGATGATTTGCCGTCGGCCAGGTTTGTCCACTGCCTGGGTGGTACGTCAGGTTCTTCAATCAGGTTGAGGTTCACCACTGGCTTGCCGGACTCACGTGCCGTGCTGTCGGTGTGGAGCGTGTACTCCAGGATCGGAGGAACATCGGCGCTCTCGTCTGGGCTTGCCGTGATCACGAGACCATCAGCGCGGACCGGCACGATGCTGTAGAGGGCCAGCGCGTGCCCGAATCGGGGGAAGTTCGTCTCTACGAGCTGCTGATAGCCGATGAGCGCATTCTGTAGGACGGTGGTTGTGATGGACCAGATCAGCTCAGGCGAGTAGGCCTCCCAGACGAATCGAGCCCCCGTCCTCTGATCCGCAGGTGGGTACGGAGCAGCGAGGGTCTCCGCGTGGATATGCCGGAGTTCGGCGTGGAGCCAACGGATGTCGCCGGAGTCGATTGTGTCGCCAGATGCCTGCCAGGTACACCACTGGCTGCTCTCAACCTGCTGCATCATCGTCTGCACCTTCAGCCGGAGGTCATGCACAGGAATGGGAGTGCCATGGGGGAGTCGGCGGCCGGAGAGAATCCGACGAGCGAGATACCAGATCCGCTCGGCCGCGAGCGGGGAGTCGGATGGCACAGGCAGTACCCTCCGCTCGATGCGGTGGGACAGGGCCGTACGCAGTCGATTGCGTGCCCAGGTCCATCTCGACAGGTCATCCTGTGGCAGGGCGAAGCCCTCGATGCTGTGGAACTGTGACAGCAAGCTGCCACTGGGGTGAAGGTCCGGTCGTACCACGATGTCTGCGTCCAACACGCCTTCACGACCCACGGCAAGCAGCATGAAGTTGCCTTCAAGCCGGACACCCCATTGTTCCAGAGCCCCGCTGTGTTGACGTGTCAACTGGGATCGGAGGCCGCCGAGACCATCGATCCAGGCCAGCATGGCTTCCCTGAGCCACCCACCTGCTACCAGTGCCGATTCCTCGCCGGAGTTCCATTGCCTGCTACCTACCCGGCTGGCCCGTTTACCGGATGTGGAGACCTCATCTAGTACCCATGACGCTGCGGCTGGGTTTGCTCGTACGAGACGCGACATGAACTCCAGCGCCTTGTCCGCGGCAGCAGTGTCGATCGCGAACGCGACCGCGTAGCGCCAGCGGGGGAAGCTCTCAGGGCCTGCTGCGTCTTCAAGGTGGGTGATGCCATCTTGGAGAGCTTGCGCGGCGAAGTGCTGCTCGAACAAGGGCAGAGCGAATCGCAGATGGTCGTCGTCCCGGACTACCAGCCCCGTCTCCTCCAACTCCCAGACTTCCTGGTCCCGCCCGAACGAGGAGGCCCGGACCTGTCCGGCTGAATCTAGGACTAGGGCGGCCAGTCGTACCAGGCCGCCCCACACTTCATCCTTGACGGGCCGCCGCTGCTGCCGAAGAACGGAGCTCGCCAGACCAGCGAGCAACTCCTGCGTAGACACATTTGCGTCACCGCCGGCACGCAAACGGCTTGCCAGGGCGTGGACCAGTAGGGGACTCGTAAGAAGCTGTCGAGTTTCGTGCTCTTTGACTGCATGGAAGACCCGCTCACCCACGATGATGCGGAGCAACTCCAGACCGCGCGTACGGGGCCAAGGGGCGACCTCGATACGCTCGCGCTCGTCCACCTCGCCCGCCCCCGGCCGAGTCGTTGCAAGAACACTGAGGCGAGGCCACGTCAGAACCAGTCGCCGTGCCTGGGCCAGCACCTTATCGGCATCCCACGGACTCAGCCGGTCCAGATCATCAATGACGATCCGGCATTCCTGCTCCAGATTTCCACTTAGGACCGTTTCTAGCTGACGCTGCTCCAGGTCCCGCGCCTCCAGCCACACCGGCACCGCCACATTCGCGTCCGTCTGTGCCTGTATCAACCCCGCATCCCACCAATGCTCGGCTTCCTCGCTCTTGCCTGCACCCATGGGCGCCACCAGAACCCGAACACTGCCGAACGGAACCTCTACGAAGGCTTGCTCTTGAGCAAGGAGCCATTCGAGAACATCGTCCCGTCGATCCGCTGGCGTACTACTCAAGCGAGTAAGCCTCCGTGCGAGGGAACGCCGTTCCGCGAGCCCCAGCGCTTCCTCTCGTTTCGTATCAGCCGTCACTTCGTGACCATCTGTAGATGGTCGATTGTCCGTCAGAGAGACGAGCTGCTGGTTGCTCCTGGCCGTTGATACCTGCGCTTCCTCCAGGAGGTTCCGCCAGTTCCGCTCGTTCGGCTTTTCCCCAGCCCAGGCGCTCCAGACCCGAACCAGGGCGATGAAGTGTTCGCTGCTGCTGGGGCTGGGCACCGTCGCACGCGCCGATGGAACAGGAAGCCAGCGACTGATCGCTTGGAACGTGACGGCGACTGCGTACGGCGTTCGCACCGTCTCGCGCGCGGCCTCCCGCCTGGAACACGGCAGCCCGGCAGCCTTCCGGGCACGCTTCGCCCGCGTTTCGAGGGCACGCAGCTGCTCGTTCAGTTCCTGCGCCGGATCCGGCATCCGTGCTCCCGGTGGCTGTCCGTCGTGTCCGCAGCGACCGCGGCGGACACCTCGTTGACCTGCGAGCCTAGAGGCCGTTCGTCCGGAGCGTCCTCCCTTTCGGACACCAGCCTCGTGTGGGCTGGAACCTCAGGTCAGCGCCCGGCAAGCAGAGCCGGGCAACGACCTCCAAGGGAGTATCGGAGTGAACCGGAACGATCCAATGAAGAAGCGCACTATGCGCCGGCTCGGCCGCACGGCGTTGTTCGCCGCCGTACGCGGAGCCAGTGCCGCCGTCGGATCGTCTGTGATCGCCACGCTGATCTGGTGGTTCGGGTCCCGCTGACGGCAGCCCCTGATGCCGCGTGTCTTGGAGGCGGCGAACTGACAGCGTCGAGGGCGGCTGCCGATCTTGCTGGGGGTTCCGGCTGAGAAAGGGACCGATGAGTGGGCACGGGTCTGTCCCACGGATTTGTTTGTGCTGGTCAGCGGGTAGTTCGGCGGGTCGGGGTGCGGGTTTTGAGCTGGTGGGTTTCGGCGTGGTGGTCGAGGCGGACAGCCTCGAGCGTTGTTTTGGTGATGCGTTCGGTGCCGTCGTGGATGGCGGTGATGGTGGCTTGGCGGATGAGTCGGGTGAGGCTTCCGATGCGGCCGGCGGTGCGTTGGTGGAGGTAGGTCGCGTGGCGGGGGAGTGTGCCCGGCCACCGCCCGACCCGGCGCAATGCCGGGCACAGACGTGGGCGGCAGGTCTGCATAACGTGGATGCGCGAGCACGGTGCCATTGCCGAGGCCAGTAGGAGCAACCACCTGGGAGGGGTGCAATGTTAGACACCGGTGATGTGGGCGTCTTCCTGGGTATGGACGTCGGAAAGTCCGCCCATCATGGCCATGGGCTGACGCCGGCGGGCAAGAAGGTCTTCGACAAGCCGATGCCCAACAGCGAACCGAAACTGCGGGCCGTCTTCGACAAGCTAATCGCGAAGTTCGGCACGGTGCTGGTGATCGTGGACCAGCCGGCATCGATCGGCGCTCTGCCGCTGACCGTGGCCCGCGACGCGGGCTGCGAGGTCGCCTACCTGCCCGGACTCGCGATGCGGCGGATCGCCGACCTCTACCCGGGCGAGGCGAAGACCGACGCGAAGGACGCGGCGGTGATCGCGGACGCCGCCCGGACGATGCCGCACGTCCTGCGGTCGCTGGAGCTGACCGACGAGATCACCGCCGAGCTCACGGTGCTGACCGGCTTCGACCAAGACCTCGCGGCCGAGGCCACCCGCACCAGCAACCGGATACGCGGCCTGCTCACCCAGTTCCACCCGTCGCTGGAGCGCGTGCTCGGACCCCGGCTGGACCATCCGGCCGTCACCTGGCTCCTCGAGCGCCACGGGTCCCCGGCCGCTTTGCGGAAAGCCGGCCGCCGCAGGCTCGTCGAACTCATCCGCCCGAAGGCGCCGCGGATGGCCGCGCGGCTGATCGACGAGATCTTCGACGCCCTCAACGAGCAGACCGTCATCGTTCCCGGCACGGGCACCCTCGACATCGTGATCCCGTCCCTGGCCGCCTCCCTCGCCGCGGTCCACGACCAGCGCCGAGCACTGGAAGCGCAGATCAGCAGCCTGCTGGAGGCTCACCCTCTTCACCCGGTCCTGACCTCGATGCCGGGAGTCGGGGTCAGGACCGCCGCCGTCCTACTGGTCACCGTCGGCGACGGAACCGGCTTTCCCAGCGCCGCCCACCTCGCCTCCTACGCCGGCCTCGCCCCGACCACGAAGTCGTCGGGGACCTCGATCCACGGCGAACACGCACCCAGAGGCGGAAACCGGCAGCTCAAACGGGCCATGTTCCTCTCCGCCTTCGCCTGCATGAACGCCGACCCGGCATCACGCACCTACTACGACCGCCAACGAGCCCGCGGCAAAACCCACACCCAAGCCCTCCTCCGCCTCGCCCGCCAACGCATCGGCGTCCTGTTCGCCATGCTCCGAGACGGCACCTTCTACGAGTCCAGAGTCCCCACCATCACCCTCGCCGCATGACCATCCCAAACAGCCCCACACCCGGCACCGCATCCTTGACGAAAGACATAGAGACACCCCCCCGGGACATCACCACGTCCGGCCAGTTCGACGGGAGGCCGGGCTACGGTGGCGATTCAGTCAGCGGATTGTCTCGGCGAGCGGCAGTGCCTGTTCCGTTTCGCCTTGTGCGCGCAGGAACTGGTCGGCTTCCTGACGGACCTGTGCCCACAGTTCGTGAGTTCTGAGGCCCAGCGCGGTCCAGTCCGCGGATCCTTCGTCCGCGGTCAGGTGGCCGAGGAGGGCGTCGATCCGCGCGAGCTCGGACAGCGCCTCGGAGGTGAGCCAGCCCTCGTCGCCGAGCTGCCGTGCCATCACGGCCGCGTCGTCGAAGTTCAGGGCGATCTCGTCCACCGGGACGGCATACTTCTCCAGCCAGGCCAACTGGTCGTGCGCGGGAGCGGCCAGCAGCGCCACGGCGGCCAGGAGCTGCCGGTACCAGCCTTCCCAGTTCGTTTCGGTCACGGTCCGATCATGCCAGTCGGGTTCGGTGCTCCCTCCGTTCAGGGCTGCGGCAGGAAGGACACGTCCGGCCGTGCGACGTCAGGGGAGCGGCTCGACATCCCAGGGCCCACACGCACACCAGCGCGACGCCGAGAGCCTGCGGTACAGCGCCGCCAGCTCGGGTCAGCGAAAGACCCCGCCCGGGGTCCTGCCTGCCAACGTCACCAGTCGTCGGGTGCGCTGCCCTGGCGCCGCTCCAGACGACCGGCCAGCACCCGCGCGGCCCGATCACGGCCAACCAGATCCGCAACCCGATCCAGCTCGCCCCGGACGCGACCAGTCAGCCAGCGCTGCGCACCAGGCTTCACCAGGCGCCCCCACAGCGATGTGACCGGCTCGAGAACCGGCCCCAGGTCACGGGGCACGGCAGCTGCACCCTGGGCCCACAACCACGAAGAGCCACCAACCGAAGCCCGTGCCCCGTCAGAGAAAAGTCGCTTGTCCCCGCGCAGCGGGCCCTGTCCAGGGCGCGAGGAGCCGACAGCCGACGGCTTGTCCCCGGAAGCATCCTCGCCTGCGCGCGCGGTCCGGCAATGGACCGCAACCCACGACGGCGGAGCCGGAAGAACACCCGAGATCACCGTCAGAAAAGGAATCAACAACAACCACATGCGGGTGGTCGGTGTGGAGCAGTGCACCAGCGCCGACGTATGGATCAGCCCCCGAAACCTCTTCAACCCCAGTAGTTCCAAGGGCTTCAGGCACCTCAGCTGCCGCATCGGAAGCTGAACGAACCCTGAGTGCACCAACGGGCTCGCATCCGGCGCTCTCCGGCGAGTGAGGATCGTCGGATGCACACCCGTCGAGAAGAACGAGCGGTCCTGCGGCCACACGGTCCTCGAGGTGGTCACCGACGACATGCCCTTCCTGGTCGACTCGGTCACCAACGAGCTGACCCGCCAGGACGAGTGGTCAAGGGCAACCAGCCGAAACTCCACGCTGCGCTCAGAGCCCTCCCCTGGAAAGAGGTGACCGCCCGCCGCTACGACCGCGAGCGCGGGCACGGCCGCCGCGAGACCCGCTCGATACGCATGCTCACCGTCACCGGCCTCGGCCTGGACTTCCCCCACGTCGTCCAAGCGGTGAAGATCCTGCGGCACCGCACCGACCTGAAGACCGGCCGTGTCACCCGCCAGACCATCCACGCCATCACCAACATGACCGCACGCGAGGCATCACCCCAGCTCATCGGCCGTATCACCAGAGCTCAGTGGGGCATCGAGGCCCTCCACCACATCAGAGACACCACATTCGCCGAGGACGCCTCCAAGATCCGCACCGGACACGGGCCCGAGAACATGGCCACCCTGCGCAACCTTGCGATCAACACCCTGCGGGATGCCGGCCACCGCAACATCGCCGCCGGGCTCCGAGAGGTCTCCTACATACCCTTCACCCGCCCGCTCGACCTCCTCGGACTCGCCTGACCTGCACCGCAGCATGATCAACACGACTATGAATTAGCCCTGGCAAGGGAGAGCCCAAGGAAGACCTCCGCACCGGCAGTCGCGTTTCCGCCGCTGTCAGCTGAGTTCGAACGAACTCGCCCGGTTAAAGCAGCCGATCTGACTCAGGTCCCAGTGCTTGTCAATCCACCGGTTGCCGCACTCACCTTCAAAGTTGCGGTCGGAGGAAAACCAGACGTCGCAGTGGGTTCCGTTCTCCGGGGTACTGACCGAGCTGACTTTGTCGTTCCAGCCGGAAGGCATGTCCGCGTAGCGGTAATCCTTGTCGGTGGTCGATGTGGTGCAGCCACGGGGGGCAAAGATGGCGAGGTGGGCGCCCTGCGAATTGTAGTTCACCCAGTCGTACAGAGTTGCGACCAAGACCCCGGCGGAGGCGGCGTACTCCTTCGACTGTTCGGCGGTCGTGAAGCATGCCTGTTTCCCGTTTTCGACGGTTAAGACACAGTTCGTATGGGTGGCCGTGAGGGCTGACGTCGGTCCGGGCTCAGCACTTGAGGGGCCCGCGGCCACCATGGTTGCACCGACAGCGAAACCCAATGTGACAGCTAAGCGAACTGGCGTGTGGCGCATCCGCATGATCATTTCCTCTCAATTTTGATGTGCCTACGCTGAGTGCATCCTGCGCTCCAGAGTGACGCCGACCCGACCCGCCTCGCAATGGTCCACCCGAAAAATGGCCGAGCGACACCGCTACTGCCAGTTGAATGCTGCAAACTAATGAGAGTCGAGCGCATGTCGCCCTGATTCGGCATTTACGAGAAGACGGCTTCGGATGTACCTGAACATGGGCAGTCAGCGTGAAGCGCTGTGTCCGCACGCCGAGTGCGGACGCGGCGTGGTCATGAATCTGGAGAGCTTGGCTGTCGTCCACCCACTCCACACGGACATCGACTTCCGCAGAACCCAGGTGTACGACCCGAGCGCCAACCTCGGGGAACGGGTCACCCAAGAGGTGAGCAATCGTCAAGAGTTGTGGATGGCGTTGTCTTCGGTGCCTTTGGCGATCTCGCTGAGCGCGCGGGCGGCCTCCTCTCGGACTTCCGGGTCGTGATGGTTGAGGAACGGGGTGATCGTCTCTGCGGCGGTCCGGTCCTGGGTCGCGCCGAGGATGTAGAGGCTGGATTTGAGGAGCTCGGGTTCCAAGGTGGAAAGGCCGGGGATCAACGGTTCAAGCAGTCGCAGGGGCAGCTTGTGGTGGTTGAACGCCTCGCAGATCGAGTTGAGCGCCGACTCGCGAACCGCGTAGTCCGGTTCGCTGATGGTGAGGGTGGCCAGCCGCGACACGATCAGCTCGGCGACTGCCTGGCTCAGGGCAGAGCCTCGTAGGAGGTCTCCGAGCTCGGCGGCGCGAACGTCGCGTTCCCGAGGACTTTGGAGGTCAGTGCTTCCAGGGCCTCGTTCAGGGCATTCATGCTGCTATCTCCTCGTGACGCTCCTTCAGGACACCGCGCTCAAAGTGGGCGCCGGCGCGCACGAGGGCGACCAGGTGGGGTGCGTTGACCGTGCGCCAGCGGTTCTGCGCGGACTCGATGAGCTTGAAAGCCATCGCCAGCCCGGCCGCCCGGCTGCCGGGCCCTTGGTCACCTCGTGCGAAGCCGCACGGTGGCGAAGGTCGACTCTATGGGGTTCGTCGTGCGCAGGTGGATCCAGTGCTCGGCCGGATAGTCGTAGAAGGCGAGCAGGACCTCGATGTCACCGGTGATCTTCTTCACGGCCTTCGGGAACTTTGCCCCGTAGGTGTCGGCGAACGCGGTGGCGTGCTCGGCGTGTCCTCGGTCCTCGGCGTTGTAGATGGCCGCGAGGGCCTTCTTCGCCCCGGGCTGGGCGGACTTCGGGAGGGCCGCCAGGACGTTCGCGGTCTTGTGTACCCAGCAGCGCGCGTCTGAGGGAAGACCTCGCGCAGGGCACTCCAGAAGCCGAGTGCCCCGTCACCCACGGCCAGGACGGGCGCACGCATGCCGCGTCGGCGCCAGTCCCGCAGCAGGTCGGCCCATGACTCCGTCGATTCGCGGTAGCCGTCCGCGAGGGCGACCAGTTCCTTGGTGCCGTCCGCGCGGACCCCGATGACCACGAGGATGCACAGCCGGTCCTCGCCCAGACGGACGTTGAAATGAACGCCGTCGGCCCACAGGTAGACGAAGTCGACGGCTGACAAGTCCCGTTCCGCGAAGGCCTTCTGGTCGTCCTGCCACTGGGCGGTCAGCCGGGTGATCGTCGCCGGGGACTGGCCGGCGGCCGAGCCGAGAAAGCCCTCCAGGGCGGGTACGAAGTCCCCCGAAGACATCCCGTGCAGGTAGAGGAGAGGCAGTACCTCCGCGATGCGCGGAGAGCGGCGGCACCACGGCGGCAGGATCGCCGACCTGAATCTCTTCCGTTCACCGGTCTGCGGGTCAGTGCGCTTGTCGTTCACCCGCGGAGTGGCAACCTCGGCCGCGCCGGAGCTGGTCATCACCTGCCGCGGCTTCGCGTGGCCGTTGCGGACCACCAGGCGCTTGCCCGCCTCGTCACGGAGATCTTGCAGCTCTGCGAGGTAGGCGTCGACCTCAGCCTCCAGCGCGGCGGCCAGCATCCGCCGCGCACCCTCGCGCACGATCTCGTCCAGCAGCGAGACCCCATCTCGCGTCGGACCGTCCTCAGTAACTACCGTCAGCACGGGTGTGCCCTCCCGACCAGCGCAGCAACGCCGGCCATGCTCGATCCCTATCGATCCACCGGGAAGGTAGGCCCCTCCACCAGGCCGATCCACAGGTCTCGATCATTGCTCGCCGGCCGCGCCCCCCGCGCGCGCCCCGCCCCCCGCCCCCGTTATGCGCTTGGCGAGGTTGTCGATGGAGGCGATGTGGATCATGGCTTCGGAGCTGGTGGTGAGGGTCTCGTAGTCGCGGGCGAGACGCCGGTGCATCATGATCCAGCCGATGCTCCGATCTACTACCCAGCGTCTTTTCACGACGTGAAATCCGCGGACTCCGGGGTTTCTGTTGACTACTTCGACGTCGATCCGAGCTGGGCGCCATGTTCGACGACAGCGTTCTTGAAGCCGGTGTCGACCCAGCTCTTGGAGATGGTCGGGTACATCTCCTTGGCCTGGTCGAGCAGGCGTATTCCCATGGCGTTCTCGGAGAGGCCGGCGCCGGCGACGGTTACAGCGGAGGATGAGACCGATCGTGTCGGTGAGGATGCCGCGTTTCCGCCCGACGATCTTTTTGGCGGCATCGGTTCCCTGGCTGGTCAGGTGCACGTTGGTGGAGGTCTTCACGCTCTGGGTGTCCATGACCGAGGCGGTTGGCTCGGGGGTGCGGCCTTCCTTGGCGCGAGCCAGGCCGGTGAGGTCGTAGTTGAGCTGGGCGAAGATTCCTCGTCGCGCCAGGCCGCGTAGTAGAAATAGACCGTGCCGTGGCCCGGGAAGTCGTGCGGAAGGTATTTCCAGGGGATTCCCGTGAGGTTGACGTAGAGAATCGCGTTGAACGCGTCACGTAAATCGACCTTGGGTGGCTGGCCGGTAGGCCTGCGGTCGAGCCGGGCCTTCCGCCAGGCCGTTAACGTCGGCCCGATCAAGGCCCATCGGGCGTCGGACAGGTCGCTGGGGTAGGGATTGCGCTGGTTCACGCCGTAGCGTGAGCATGGCTGCGGCGGAGGGTGCCGTTCCGTTGCTGCTCGGCGTTCCCGCCTCATCTTCGAACGAGACGGACTTCATGTATGAGGAGCGGAGCAAACGGGCGGCCGCGTCGAGGAGGTCACGTAGGTGAGGGGGTCTGTATGGGGCAAAAAACCTCAAACAAGACAGCCCTGAAACGCACTTACTAACCCGGGACTTTCAGCGAGGATCCCGTGCTGCCGTTCACAGCGGAACATCGCCTCGAGTGCGGGGCGCCTCCTCCACAAGGAAGCCGGCGTGGCTGCGTTCCTTCGCCGCCGCCCCGCGACCGCCGCTCACCGTGCGCCGGGCCGTACCCGTCGCTTCGGCGACGGGTACGGCGCGTCGTCAGCCGGTCGGGATCAGGCGGCCGCCCTGTACCCGGTACCTCTGGGTGGTGGCGGTGTTCGCGGGTGCTGCCTTGCCCGCGTCCCAGCGGAACATCCGGGAGGGTTCGCGGTGACGGAGCTCCAGCACGCCCCCGTTTTGGAACGGGATCCCGTCGAGGGCTTTCACGAGTGCGTCGCCCCGGCCGGTGCCGGTCATCTTCTCGTCCGCGAGCACGGTGCCGGCGGCGTTGGTGTAGCGGACCGCGGCGTACTCCTCGTTCTTGAAGTACACGTGGGACTGGTTCGTGGAATTCAGAACCGCGTGGATGCGCCCTGACACCGCGTCAAGGGCGAAGACCACCAGATCGACGTTGTCCAGTCCCCTGATGGCGATGTCCGTGCCGTGCACGACGTCGACCGGGGCGAAGATCACGTTCGGTGTCCCGTCCGGTGCGACGAATCTCTGGGTGAACTGTCCCGTCCCCGTGCCGATGCGGGTGGCTGTCACGCTCGCCACGCCCTTGGTGCCTCCCGTGGCGGACACCACCGGCTTCAGGGTGTTGCCGGGCTGCGCTGTTCGAGGGTCGCCGCCCCGGCCATCTTCACGGAGACCACCGGAGGGCTGTAGGTGACCTTCCGCTCGACCACGGGCTTGGTACTGTCGAGGTTCTCCCAGATGCGGTTGCGCAGGGCCGGAAGCGCTGCCATGACCTTGCCGGTGTCGGCTGTGAGGGGGAAGCCCCAGGCGGCGAAGAACGGGCGGAGGTCACGTTGCGCGGTCTGGGCCGCCAGTGTGGCGAAGCGCTGCATCGCGGCGTCGGTTCCCAACGACCGGGTCAGGCCCATCTGCGCCTCGACCCGGTCCTTCTGTGCCAGGCTGGCGTAGAAGTCGTCTCCGAAAGCACGCGTGAGCTGGTCGAACATGCGCAGACGCACCCAGACGTCGGCCTTGCCGAACTGGCGCTCGGCGTCGGGCTGCGCGAGGAACTTCTTCGCCCCGTTCACCATGCCCGTGCCGTCGAGGCGACTGCGCTGGCCGAGTTCCTTCTGCACCGCGAGCGAGGTGATGTTCACGGTGACCTCGCCGAGGCCGGCCCACTTCACGAAGCCCGGCTGGTAGGTGTGGCCGATCTCGTGCCACAGGCCCCACTGGTCCGTGACCGGGCTCCTGAACAGGTCTGCCGCCGCACCGCTCTTGGTCTGGAACGTGACCCGGCCCGGCGCGGCGCTGGCGTATCCCGAGCCGGTGTCCGGACTCGCGATGCGCACCCGGTGTCCGGCCCGCTTCGTAGCGCCGGTCCCGTCGCGCGAGAGACCCCAGGTGCGGTCCGCGACGTCGACCACACGGTCGATCGACGCGGCCCGGTTCCCTATGTCCCCTTCACGAGGTACTTCGCAAGCGAAGGACGCTGCAGCTCCGCGATGAATCGGTCGCCGATGACTACGGCGAAGGGGGCCTTCGAGGTCTGCACCTGGGTGTCGAACGCGGCGGGGCTCGTGGTCTTGTGCACGAACGTGGGGACCGCCTGGCCGCCGGTGACGGTGACGTGCGTGGTCCGGCTGCCGGCCGGGGTTTCGTCGACGAGGTTGACCAGGCCGTCCAGGGGCGCGGTGATGACGTTGGCCCCCGGCTGGAGCGCCAGCGTCACCGGGGTCTTCGCCTTGCCGCCGTTCAGGCTCTGGTAGATGCCCTCGACGCCGACGCTCGCCTTGAGGCCGGTGACGGCGGCGGGAACCGTGACGGTGATCTTCTGTCCCGCGGTCACGAACCGGCCGGCGGGCTGGAGGCTGGAGTGCCGGTAGCCACGGCGCTCATCCTTGCGGGCGGCTTCGGCGCTGCCGAGCGCTCGGACGTCGAGGTCCGATCTGTCCGCTTTGACGGTGGGGCCGTACGGCTTCGCGGCATCGGCGGGCGTGACCGCCGAGGCCCGCACCGTGAAACTCGCGAAGGGGTCTGCTTCCATGACCGTCACCGCTGCCATGGCCATGGCCAGCGTCGCGGCCGCAATCACCATGCGGCGGGACAGTACCGTCTTCCTCGTCATCGACCACTCCTCCTGGAACATCGGAATGAGACTGAAGGTTTCACGGGACTGGAATTCGATCGAGTTCTTTGAATTTCCAACCGAACAGGCCGAATATCGAATGAGGATTTGACTGCGATCGGCAGGCGCCTGATGGCGTAAACACCCGTGGAGCCGCAAACCTTAACCAGCGCGCGCGCTTTGCGACAAGCAGCATCTTCCATTCTCAGTCTGACGTGCGGTGAAGGACGCCAGACGGAAGGTAATCGAGCCCGCCGCCTCGTCCGCGATACGACCGCTAGTGCCGTGGCCGGGCAGGTCTGCCGGGTCTCGGTATCCGGTGCGGTGTATCGCAAGGCGGAGGGCCGCCGCTCGTACCGGACGTACTCGGGTGGTCCGACAACACGGCGAGGTGCTGTGCCGGGCGCCGCGACCCGGTGGACCTTTCCGGTCACGGCACTAGCCTCGCCGTTTCGGTTGGGGCTGCTGGGCGGCTGAGCGAGGTTGTTGAGGCCGTGTCGGCCGGTGGACATAGTGAGGGCCCGACGCGGGGTCGGGTTCTCCAGGGTGGGTTTGATCCGCTTTGACGGACATCGGAGATCAGGGGCTTTGGCCCCGGAAGGATGATGTTCATCATGGAGAGCATGGGGAAGAAGAAGCCGCGTCCTCGCCGCTCGTTCACGGCGGAGTTCAAGGCCGAGATCGTCGAGCTGTGCCGGCGGGGTGACCGGTCGGTCGGTCAGGTCGCCAGGGATTTCGAGCTGACCGAGACGGCAGTGCGGAGCTGGGTGAGGCAGGCCGAGGTCGACGCCGGCGAGCGGGACGGCCTGACCAGCAGCGAACGCGAGGAACTGGCCGCACTACGGCGGGAGAACCGTAGGTTGCGCGAGGACGTCGACATCCTCAAGCGTGCGACGGCTTTCTTCGCGACGGAGACCCGGTGACGGTGCACCCGTTCATCGAGGCGGAGAAAACCGCAGGTCACAACGTCAAACGGACGTGTGAACTCCTCAAGGTCTCCCGGACCGCCTACTACGCCCGCCGCACTGGCACCCCTGGCCCCCAGGCGGTGCGGGACGCCGAGCTGACCAGTCAGATCACCGCTGTTCACCAGCAGTCCCGCAGCACCTACGGTGCCCCGCGTGTTCACGCCGTCCTCAAGCGCGAGGGCGCCGACTGCGGACGCCGCCGGGTCGCACGGCTGATGCGCCAGGCCGGCCTGACCGGCAGGCACCGACGACGCCGACACCGCACCACCATCCCCGACCCACACGCCTCCACCCGACCTGACCTGGTGCTTCGCAACTTCCAGCCCGATTTCTCGGCTCTCGACACCCGCTGGTGCGGAGACATCACCTTTATCGCCACGAACGAGGGCTGGCTCTATCTGGCCACCGTGATCGACATCGCCTCACGCCGCGTCGTCGGCTGGGCAACGGCCGACCACCTGCGAACCGAGCTCGTCGCCGACGCACTGCGGACCGCCTGCCGGACCCGGCGGCCGGCCGGTCCGGTGATCTTCCACTCCGACCGCGGCTGTCAATACACCAGCCGTGAACTCGCCTTGTTGGCCGCAGAGTTCGGCATTCGTCTGTCGGTCGGACGCACTGGGCAATGCTGGGACAACGCGCTCGCGGAATCGTTCTTCTCGACCCTCAAGAACGAGCTGGGCGACACCGGCCCCTGGCCGAGCCGGGCTGCCGCACGCACCGCGATTTTCGAGTGGATAGAGAGCTGGTACAACTTGCACCGGCTCCACAGCAGCCTCGGCTACCGCAGTCCTGCCGAGTACGAGGCCGCCCTCGCCGCCTGACCACCACACCAAAGGTGTCCGTCAAAGCGGAACAAGCTCAACCCTGCTGGAGGCCGTCAGTGCCGCGATCGAGTCCCTGGCCGGCGACGCGCCGGTCGCCGCGGTGAAGGCAGCCCGCCAGTTGGAGATCATCGCCCAACGGACCGGGTGCTGGCCCGCGAACCAGGCCCGCTCCCAGGGACCGGAACAGGTGGCTGCGGCCCTCGGACTGAACGTGGATCAGACGCGTTCTCTGCTGGCCCGCTTCGGACGGTGGATCCCCTACCGCTGACCTGCGCCACCGCGCGTGGTGGCGGCCCGCCCGGGCCGACGCGCGAAGTAGGACCCGGGCGAGTTCCACCTCCAGCCTGCCAGCACACCGCTCACGGACAGGCGGCCACGCTGCGCGTGGGCGGGAGGTCGGTTCGTGCGGCCCAGCCCGGCTCTCCGTCGCTGCCGGTGAGTCGACACCCGCCATTCAAGTGATCTTGGTGTCCGGCGCGGTAGTGATTCGTTTCTTCCCTTGTGGCGGTCGTGGGGATCGCCGGTCATGGAAAGAGCAGTCGCAGATGACGCAGCCCATTCGTATCGTGTTCCGCTCCGCACTCCGCGATGCGCCCGCTGTCGGGGAGGGCCTGCGAGTGGCGCTCTATCAGGGCCAGGGGCCGGTCGGGAGCCGGGAGGCGGTGCGGCAGAACATGGACCGGCTGGCCGAGGTCACCGCTCTGGCTGCGGCCTACGACTGCCAGGTGGTGGTGTTTCCGGAGAAGTACACCACCGGCTACGCCATCGACCCCGGCCAGTGCCGGGAGCTGGCAGAGCACCGCGAGGGGCCCTCGATCGACCGGGCCCGCCTGGCCGCCAAGGAGAATAGGCTGGCCGTGGTCCTGCCCTACCCCGAACGCGACGGCAGCGACTTCTACGACTCCATCAGCGTGATCACCGCCGACGGGCAGGTGGCCGCCAACTACCGCAAGACCCACCTCTACGGAGCGGCCGAGCGACGCAACTACTCCTTCGGCCAGGAACTGCCGCCCCTCGTCACGATCAACGGCATCACGGTAGGCGTACTGAACTGCTACGAGTGCGAGTTCCCGCCGCTCTACCAGTACCTCGCCGAACACGGCGCACAGATCGTGCTGGGCCCCACCGCCGCCGACGGCCACTTCCGCCTGGCCGACGGCACCATGAGCCGCGTCCCGTACCAGGACGCCACCCGCCACATCATCCCCGCCATGGCCTCCATCTGGCGTCTGTTCGTCGCCTACGCCAACCGCCGCGGCTGGGAACAGGTCCCTGCCGGCGCCTGGCAGTACCAGGGAAACTCCGGCATCTGGGGACCAGACGGCGAACCCCTGGTGGCGGCCACCGCCGAAGACCGCCACCAGGACTGCCTCCTGATCGCCGACTGCCTGCCCGGAACGATCCCGCCCTTCAGTCCCGAAGGCCACCACCCCACCGACAACCGCCTGGCCCTCAACCCGGTCCTACGCCCCGCCCGCTGAAAAGGCAGGCCGGCCACCTGGCGATGCACACAGCGGCTGCTCGCACTGACAGCGCCCCGTCACGGGCGCTGATGGCTCGTGTCAGGGCGGTGCAATCCGAAGCGTCCGATTACTGCAGCGTGATTCCATCGACGGGCAGTTCGTATGAGTAGTAGCGGGCCGCGGGCGTGCTTTCCTCGTATGCGTCGTAGCCCTGCTTCCCGGCGTCCCTCTTCCCGATGCTCACCGGAGTTATGGTCACCGCGCTGGCGGTCCCGGTGGTCACCAGAGTGAAGGCGCGGGCGAGGGCTTCGAGTCCTTCGGATGCCTGTCCGGCTCGATGGTCGGCGAGGAATCCGGCTTCCCTGCCGATGGCCTCGATCAGCCGTTCACGGGCCACGGCGACGGTGGGTGATTCCAGTACCTGGATCTGGGCCGGGATCTGCTGGATGCCGTCCGTAGCTGTGTCGTCGGACGTCTCGGGGACTACTTGGTCGTCGGACATGCGCCTGTCTCCCTACCGGGTCGGCTCCCTGCCGCCCAGGTCAGAGCGTCGCAGTATGGATCGTCTAGGATCAACGACTCCCGGAGGAACGGCCGGGAACCGCCAGAGTGGCGCGAAAGGCAGCCCCGTGACGATCGTGACCGGGCCCATCCAGCAGGGGGCGGAACGACCGGGCCGTCGGCCACGCTCTCGTCAGCTCCTGCGGTGGGCTTCCAGAAAACCGTTCCTATCGAACGCACAGGAGAGACGGTGCGAAAAGGGGCGGGCGGGGGCAACTCCGCTCGGGGCACCCGTCACCGACAGGCACCGGTGACGTTCATGAAGCGGGGCGCCCGGTGCCGGCCGTGGTCCGGCCGAGGTGCTGGCGTCCTTCATATCGGTTCCAGCGAAGGCTCCAGTGCCGGGAGATGGACCTGACCTACCGCCTCACCGGCGACGGAGAGTTCGGTGCGGCACTCGACACCTGGGTGAACCCCAACTACGGGGACGTATAGCCGGACTTCCAGCTGGAGGCCCTGGTCGACGGCAAGTGGAAGAACCTTGCCAAGCCGGAGAACAACGCCGCCTTCCACCTGCCGCAGATCCCCGAGGGCTTCAGCGCGGCCTCCGGCGAGTGAGTCGTGCACCTGCGTGCCCAGCTCGGCAAGGCGACCCAGGTCAAGGAGGCCGTCGCCTTCAGCCTGCAGACTGAGATCGGCCTGGCCGAGGGCAACACCTACCCCTTCGCGTACACCGACGGAAAGTTCCAGCTCACCCCGGCCGCGCCCACCACCCCGGCCCCGACGAAGCCCGCGCCGACCACCCCGGCGACCCCGACCCCCGCCGGCACCCCGACCCCCGCCAACACCCCGTCCGCGACCGGCTCCCTGGCCCACACCGGCTCCGACTCCAACGCCGGCCTGTACACCGGCCTGGCCGGCGCGCTCATCGCCCTCGGCGGAGCTGCCGCCTGGCTCGGCGCCCGCCGCCGCAACGCCACCCGCGGCTAGTACTGCAACGGTGTTTGCTGTGATGGTTTGTTGGCTTCTGGCGGTGTGTGACCGCGTCGTTTGTAGTGGCTGACACGTGCCTGGAACTGCCGTCGCCGTCGCCAGTGTGACCAGTGCAGGACGTGGTCGATGCTCGCGCGGGGCCGGGTAAGCCGACTGATCAGACGTCGGAGTTCGGGCAGGGTGAGGGGTATGAGCTGGGAGGATCCGTTTCTGCTTTCCCGGTATCCAGTGCTCGGCCGCGCAGGACGGTGAGGCAGACGTGGGCGGCCATGGCCAAGGTCATGTGGCGGTGCCAGCCGTCGTAGCGGCGGACCTGGTAGTCGTCCAGGCCGCACTCCTGTTTCGCGGTCTGGAAGCATTCCTCGACCGCCCACCGGCTTCCCGCGACGCGGATCAGCTCGTCCAGAGTGGTCTCGGCCGGGCAGTAGGCGATGTAGTAGGAGATCTCCTCGGGCCGACGAATGCTGCGGCGGGCGATCACCCAGTGCCGGCGGTCCTCGCGGTGCCAGGGCCGGACCTCCACCCTGGCCCAGTCGTAGACCCTCGGGCCGTGGGCCCCATTGCCGCAGGAACGACGCTTCCACTTCTGACGGGGCAGACCGGGAAACAGGTCGTGAACAGGATGGTCCATGGCCCAGCGGGAGACGACGGTGTCGTGGCGGGTGGTGGCCATGACGTGGAAGACATCCGCCCGCTCCAACTCCGTGCGCCAGCCTTTGGAGAAGCCGTAGGCCGCGTCCGCGGTCACCCACCGGAAAGGAATCTTCTCGGCGATCGCCCGGCGGACCATGGCCTTGGCCATCACCACCTTCGTCTCGAAGCCGACCGAGTCATCGATGCCGGCGGCCCGGCACCGGTCGCGGTCATCCGTCCATGACGTGGGCAGATACAGGCGGCGGTCGATCAGGGTGCGGCCACGGCTGCCGGCATAGGCGAGGAACACCCCGATCTGGGAGTTCTCCGTCCGGCCGGCGGTCCCGGAGTACTGGCGCTGGACCCCGGCCGAGCGGACGCCCTTCTTCAGGAACCCGGTGTCGTCGACGATCAGCACCGCATCCGGATCGCCGAGATGCTCGACGACGTAGTCACGGACGTCGTCCAGGACCTCGTCCGCGTTCCAGTCGATCCGGTTCAGCAGCCGGTGGATCCGGTCCGGACCGGCATGCCCGGCCTCCTCGGCAAGCGTCCACCCGTTCTTCCGCTCCAGCGGAGCTATCAGCCCCCGCATATAGGCAAGAGCCGACTCACGCGGCTCCGACCTCGAGAAACGGTGCACGAACCGCTCATGCAAAGCCTTCAGTTCACCAGCCCACAACCGGGCATCCCCAAGTTCCCCACCCATGACCTGACCAACGACCGACCTGCCCAACCGTCACAGCAAACACCGTTGCAGTACTAGGCCGTGGCCGGACAACAACGCGGGGCCCGGCACACCAAGTGCCGGGTGATCGTCACCCGTGGCTCTGCAGGCTGTGCGCGAGCTCGACCTTGAGCACTCCGTACGCACGCTGCACGCTGCACCTGGGCACCTGGTTGGAGGTGATCGGGCTCGCCCTCGCCAGCCGGGCCGGATCCCGACTCGCGAACTCCTCCGGCATCGCGGTGGGCCGTATGACGTTCCTTCGGCGGGTTGCGGCTCGACCTGCCCCCGAGGCCGAGGTGCAACGGGCCCTCGGCATCGGTGATTTCGCCACCCGGCGTGGGGCCACGTACGCCACTGTGATCACCAATGGCGAGACGCATCAGGTCATCGATGGCCGAGCCAGCTTGATCCCTGCCGGCCGTACCCGCAACGGCTCTGGTCAGAGGGGTGCACGACGCCCTGGCTCTACATCGCCGGACGCGGCTATCCCGACGGGTACGCCTCCGTCCGCGACTACCTCGCGGCCTTCCGCCCCTCTCCTGGGACTCCGGCGCCCGGGACTTCGATGCCGTTACACCGAAGGCGCCGTGAACCGCATCAAGAAGACCAGGACGCAGCTCTACGAGCGAGCCGGCTTTCGCCTGTTATCGCCGGCCCCGGCCACGATGGCTTAGGGGCTCCATGCGCTGGAGCCCGAGCCATGGGGCGCCCCGTTTCTTCCCACGGGCGAATGCGTCGTCAGTGCTCGGCGAGCCGGAAGAATAGGCGCGGAACTGAGACGCGAGGCGCAGGACGCGGCCTTCCTCGGTGGCGGTGTTGCGGGCTTGGAGACGGGCGCAGAGACCGGACGAGTCGCAGAGTTCCACTTTTGAGGGGTCACGACCACATCACGGGGGTGCTCCCGCGGTGGGAGCGCGCTCCGAAAGGCGCGGCGGAAGCACTGGACGCGCCTGAGGTCCGACTTGCCGTGTGGCCGTACGGCGATGAGGTGGTCGCCGATCCTTCAGGCCGATGGAGTCGTCCGGGCCGCCCTGCGTGGCTACTCCGCCGCGGTACGGAGCGAACGCCGTCGGGGGCGGTCCGGTCTGCGGGCGGACGCCGATCCTTCAGGTCCACTCGGTGGGCCTGAAGCCAGTCTGGGCTTCGGTTTCGGAGTGGTGAGCACTCCTGTAGGGGTGTCCGTTCAGTCGGGACAAGATCACTGCGGACCGCATCGCCGGGTGTCACTATCGAAACTTTGTTCTCATCCGGTGGTAGTAGATGGGCGGGAGGATTTCGTGCCGGAGGAAGCGGTTCCCTGGTTGAGGGTCCTTCCTGAGGCAGCGGCCCAGTGGGCCGCTGGTCTGATTCGCGGACTGCCTTGGTTCTGCCAGGCTGGCGAGGTTCTTGTGCCCGGATGATGCCGGAGGCATCGCAATGACGCGATGTCTCCGTTCCGCTGAGCCGGGGCCGGGCCGCTGTCTATTCGCCGCCTGCTGGCGGATTTCTAAGCACCGCCGTTCCAGGCGGCTTCGGCATGTTTGCGCACTAGTCGATTAATCCTGGTTTGCCGGTTCGTAATTACCGGTGAACTGCTTCCGCGTGATGGGATTGAGGAGAAATAGAGACCATGGGAAATCATTCGAAGCGTCGTACTCAGGGGAGGCATCGGAAGCCCGCCGCGACACGCATCGTCCCGAGGGAGGGGAGTCTTGGTGTGAAAATTGCTGCGATCGGACTGACTGCGGCAGCGGGTGGTTCCCTTGGTGCGGGTCAGGCTTTTGCCTTGTCGGGCCCCTCCTCTGGCTCAGAGAGTAGCGTGGTTCAGCCTTCTGGTACGGGGCCGAAGTTTACTGCGCAGGCTTGGCTCAGCGATTCGGCGAACTGGCAGCATTTGACGGAGGGCGCAGGGCAGGCTGACTACGTTAAATGGCTGAAGAATCAAGGCTATGCCGTGGACACGAAAAACGGGCTGCATATTTCATATTCAGGCCAAAAATATCCATATAATCTGGAGCAGTTGGAGGCGCTGCAGCTCCGTTTTCTGGCGAAAGAACATGCCCAGTGGCTGCAGGGGGAGTATGTAAGTTTCCTTCGTGATGCCGGGGTTCCTGAAGATGAAATCAGGCCCATGGTTTTGCGTGAACTCCCTGGCGCAGTTTCGATCCTTGAGACTGAACATGACCGACTTTATTTCGGCCAGTCGGGGAGCGGCCAACCCGAGCCGGGCAGCGAAGGAGAGAGGCTGTATAACATATCGAAAGCCGATCTTGAGGAGAAGCAGAGGGTAGAAAACGAAAGGGCAGCGAAAGAGAATGCCTTGGAGATAGCGAGAGTCGAGGCCGAAGGCGGGGAGCCGAAGCTACAGAAGCCGAAAAATGTGGGGCCCGAGGTCTGGCATGGATTTTGCTCTGAGGTTGACTGCTATAACCAGCTTTTTAGGGATCAGAGTGCACCGGGTGCGGAGCCTGATCCGGTGCGACGTACGGAGGCTGTCGAGGCTAGAGGGCAGGGCGAAGGCGGGAAGGGTAAACCGGTCGGAGAGTCCAAGGCGCTCTGCAGGTCGTGTGCGGCAGCTATGGCTGCTGCGGGAGTTTCCGCTCAATCGGAAAAAATGAAGCCCGCCCCGGGTGCTCAGGCTTTCCCGAAGGAAGGTAGCAACTCGGGGCAGGGAAGGGGCAAGGCGGAGGCGAGTAAGCCCGGTACGTCGTCATCTGACAGGGGGAAGGTAATCCTGTCCCGGACCCTGGAGGCCAGTCGAAGGAGAACCCAGGCCCGTCGCGCGGGGAGGAACTGGGCGGGGGCGGACAGGTTGACCCTTCGGCCTCGTGCCGTCCGAAGCGGTCGGTGGCGTCGCCGGATTGTGGTCCTGTCGAAGGCGCGGACGAGGCCGGCGAGGACGAGAAAGGGCCGCGGTCCGCAGAAGAGGCGGGCGGCGGGGCCCAGGAATCGTCCAGGGCCACGGAAAACGCGGAATCCGAGCAGGTGAAGTCGGTCTTCAGTGACTTGGCGGAGAAATACGACCTGGACATGGTGACGTCCGACGGCGCGTCGCTCTCGCCCGGCGACATCCACGCCCGGTTCAGCGACCACGATGCGCTGACCCCGGAACTGAGATCCAACTTGCGGGAGACGCTGACCTCTACCGGACGCGGTGCCAGTCGAGCGCTGGGCCTCGCCGGGGCGGGAATGTGGGCGAACGGGGTGTACGAAGCCTTCCACGATGACACCACGAGCCTGGACAAGGCCGCCGCACTCACGGCGATCGTGCCGTTCGTCGGGTGCGGCACCCAGGCCGGCGCCAACGCCGCTGGCGGACAAGTGGATGTAGTAGACACCGCGTTGTGCTTCACGGCCGATGCGCTGGAGATGACACCGCTCTGGCCGGTCGGACTAGCGGTCCAAGGAGCCCGCTACCGTCGCCGCGGAGGCCAGGACGATGGGGTTCCCTTCGGCCGATGCCTTCGTGGACGCCTCGTGACGAAGGCTGGCAGAACAGGCTGGAGGAGCTCCGCGCCGACGGGGGTATGAAGAAATTGGTCGCCAAGGCCGCAGAAGTTGAGCACCAGCGAGATCGAAGGCGCACAAGGCTGTCGTCCTGCATAACGCCGCCGAGAAGATCATCGAGATAGAGAACGGCGATGAGTCGGACGCAGTCAAACAACAGATGAAGACGGCTGCGGAGAACGCTGCCGCCGAACAGGTCGAGAGCCTTTCAGTCAATGCGCGTGAGCAGTCCCAAGCCGCACTCCACGACTACCTCGTGGAGGAGTCCAAGCAGTACAACGAAGAGTTCAACAAACGAAAAGTCGACATAGATCAGTGGAAGCAGCCAAACTGGGCTTTGGAGTTGGCTAAGGCTCGACTCCCGGGAGGATCAGGAGAGTAACGCGACTCTCCTCGTCCATCACCGCGCTCCGATACCGCAACGCTCTGCCATCCGTGCCAAGCGTCGATGAATTGAGGTCGGACTTCCAGCAAGCTCGCAAAGATCTGGAGAAGGAAGATCAGGGAGGCCGGCAGCACGACGAGCCGCTTGACGACGACACGGAGGAGCCGGACAAGTTCAGATTCGGCTTCCCCGGGCAGAAGGGCGACCCGCAGCAGCAGCAGGAGCATAAGCAGGACGCTGCCCAGAAGACCGACGAGCAGACTTCCTCGACCACCGACGGAAAAGACCAATCTACGTCGGATCTGGTACAGGCATCGGATTCCGCACTCGTTCCCGAGGAATCCACCGAGCCCCCGGTCGGCTCGTTGAAGGGTTCGTCTGATCAGGCTGGGGTTGTGTCACCGGAGCGGTCAGCTGAAACCCCGGATCCGGCTGCGGTTCGGGTTGGGGTGACGGATCCTGCTGCGGTCTCAGCTCCAGGAGAGGCCCCCGTCCCCGCTGCTGCCGTGCCTGCGTCTGGGGAGTCGGGTTCTCCTGTGGTGGGTGGTAGCGCCGGCCAAGTCCGCGCCTGCTCCCGCGGTTGACGTGGCGCCTGTGGCTGGTGCTTTCCCTCCGTCGGGAGCCTGTGACGAGGGCTGGCTTGCCGGCATCGGTGAATGCCGCGCCGGGGAGTGGTGTGTCTGCTCCGGGGGACGGTACGCCCGCGGTAGCCGCGTCTGTGCCTGCGCCGGCGTCAGAGGGTGTGCAGGCTCCAGTGGATGCCGCACTTGCTGCTGTGCCCGCGGACGCTTCGGGGGCTGGGGCGGCTGTCGCGTCGGTGCCGGTGGAGTCGGTGTCTGCTGTGGGGGGTGGTGTGCCGGCCGAGGCTGTGGCTGCTCCCGCGGTTGACGCGGTTGCGGTGCCTGTGGCTGTGCCTGTGGTTGGTGGTGTCCCCGCACAGCCTGCGTCCGCGTCGGAGGCTGCGGAGGCCGCCCCTGCGTCCGCCCTTGCGTCTGCGCCTGTGGCTGCGTCTGCGTCTGTGTCGGAGACTGCGCCCGCCGTGGCCGCGCCTGCGACGGAGGGTGTGCCGGTTCCGGTGGATGGTGCGTCTGCGGTGGCCGTGGCTGATCCCGCGCTTGGTGCTGTGGCCGCGGACGCTGAGCCTGCACCCGAGTCTGTTGCGCCTGTGGCCTGAGGGGTCTGTGGGCGTATCTGATCCTGCTCCTGTGCCTGTTGTGGCTGCGGTGGTTCCTGAGGCGGATCCGGCGGTGTCTGCTCCGGTGCAGTCCCCGGTGTCGCAGGATCCTGTTCCTGCGGCGGTTTATGTTCAGGAGGAGCAGACGCCCTCGGCGGAGCAGCCGGCTCCGGTGCAGGAGGAGCAGCCGGCTCCGGTGCAGGAGGATTCGGGTGTGGATCAGAGTGGTGGCTGGGAGGGCGACGGTGTTTCCTGATCTCGGACGGCCTCTTGGGTGGTTGGTCTCGGGGCGAGGCCTCGCGGGAGAGGGGAGAGGACGGTTCCGTGGTCGACAGTGACGGGCGACCGGGGCGCTCAGCCGGGCTATTGTCCGGTAGAGCGCGCTGGTCGCCTCGTACCGGACTCACGAGGCTGGCCTCTCTTCCCGGCGGCTCACTGCCCTCTCTACCGTGCCCAGTCGATCCCGAGGTCGGCGAGTGCGGCGAGTTAGGCCGGTTGAAGTCGCGGTGTTGTGAGTGGAGCCAGCGTCCGATGTCCTCGCCGTGCCGGGTGACTCCGGGCAGGATGTCGGCGATACGGGCGCCAGAGGCCAGGAGTTGGGTGAGGCCGTCGAGGTTGGCGTTGCCAGTCGGCGGTCCAGCCCGTTCTCGCGTGGGTGTGAGTTGGGGGTGTGGTGGCGGGGGTTGGGTGTCATCCATGCATGACATGAGAAACCGGAGGCTTGACCGGCTCGACAGCAGTCCGTGATGGCTGTCATGGGGTGACCACGGTCGCCGCTCACTTGCCGATATCACGGGGTGGTCTGGCGGTCACGGGGTTGAAAGTTCCTGTGTCTGGGGCGGCCGGCATGGGCTGTGCTGGCGGGTATGGCTGCTGGGTTGGGTCGCGGTGGCCTTGCCGGGTGAGGACTCGTCTGACTCGCTGCGGGGGTGGGTGCGGGGCGTGGTGTGGTGGCCTCGGCGTCTGCTCGCGGTGGAAGAGTCGGGGAAGAAGTCACGGCTGCATGTGAAGGTCGCCGGCGGGGCTTGCTGGGGTGTCGGAGCGGACGGTGTGGCGTTGGCTCGCTGAGGGGCGGGCGGGGCGGATTGAGGCTAGGCCGCGCCGGGGCGGGTTCGCGCTGAGCGATGCGCTGTGGGCCGTACTCGCGGAAGAGGGGCGGGGAACGTCTCGGCCTTGCAACCGGAGAGTTGGATCCAGGCACGCGCGGATGGCCTGCTGGAGGAGCTGGGCGTGGAGTGCGTTCCCTCGGCTTCGACGCTCCAGCGCGTGGTACCTCCGAGATCTGCGGGCGGGGCGGGTGCTGGAAGTGGCTCGGCCTTCTCGGAACCGGGCTGAGGTCAGCCGGTATGAGCGGGTCTTGGCTGACCTGAAGCTGCAGCGGAACGGCGAGGGACCGCCGGTGCTGGACGCGTTTCGGCAGGCTTCAGGTGTTGCCGAGTCTGATGAGGAGGCCGCACCGCCCCCTCGGAGTGGGGTACGGCTGTTCGTGCCGGGTGCGCGGGTGGTGTCGACTGCCGGGGTGGGTGCGGTGGTGGAGGCGGTGGGGCACACGGTCGCGGCGAGGGGGATCGGGTGTGTCTTTGGAGAACCCGGACTGGGGAAGACGGTGGCGGTGCAGCAGGCACTGCATCTGCTGCCTGAGCGGGTGCCGGTGTGGCGGGTGGTCGTGGGGGTGAAGCCGGGCCTGCCGCAGATGCGCGCTTCGTTGCTGGAGGCTTTGGGGTTGTCGACGGGTTCTCTCTCGCACCGTGCGCAGCCGGCGGACCGTGCCCTGGGGGAGGCGCTGCGCCGGCCTGGGGTGCTGTTCCTCGATGACGCCCAGCGCCTGTCTCCTCCGCTGCTGGACTATCTGCTGCGGCTGTTGTGGGACCAGTCGGGTACTGCTGCCGCGCTACTTCTGTGTGGGGCTGGAGCCGAGCGGGTCATCGCTCGGGCGCCCGCGCTGCGGTCACGGGTACTGACCTGGCACCAGGTCCCCGGGCTGGCCCAGGAGCGGCTTGCAGAGACGCTGACGATGTTCCATGACGTGTGGGAGGGCGCCGGTCCGGCGGATGTGGTGTGGGCGGATGCGACGGTGGCGCGGGGCAACTTCCGTACCTGGGCGAAGATCACCTCCCACGTCTACGCCTTGTCCAAGGGTGGCCGGGACGTAGGGGTGGATCGTGGGTTGATCGAGCAGGCCTGCGCTCGGCTGGGCCCTTACCCGTGACAGGAAGTGGCATGGGAGCGAAGGGGAAGCCGCGGGCCAGAGACAGCGAGTCGGTCCATGATCAGTTCTCCCGGGGCGCAGGGCGAGCCGCTGCTGGACGTGCCCGATCCGGTGCTCCAGGGCCCTGCTTTGGCCGCACTGCGTGGCCCTGCTGTGCAGCGTTTGCTGCGGTTGCGGGCCCAGGGGCGGTTGTCGCGGGGGCATGTGCGTCTTGCGGGGGAGTGTCTGGGGGTGTCGGAGAGGACGGTGCGGCGGTGGCTCGCGCAGGCTGAAGCTGACCCCGACGCGGGGGCCCGTCTCGGGGCGGACCGGCGGACCGGTCCGGCGACGCCGGCGGTGCGGTTGCTGCTCGCGTACTGGCGGGGCAACGCCTGGCCGCGAGTCGCACCTGGCGGCTAGCGGCCGTGCTCGTGCCGCGGCTGGCGGACCGGTCACCGCGGTGCCGGGGTACACCGCCGGAGGCGAGGTGCCGCTGTTGGATCCGGTGCCGTCGTTGTCGACGTTCCTGCGCGCGGTAAGCCGTGACCTGACCGCGGGGGAGCGCGCAGGTCTGGCCCGGGGGCCGGAGGCGGCCCGGGCCCATGATGTCTTCGGCCGCCGCCCCCGTGGGTGGCGGAACCCGGGCCGATGAGGCTGACCACGTCAGGCCCACTCGTGGTCGACGCCGACGGAGAACTGGTGCGCCCGTGGGTGACATGGTTCATCGACGTCGCGACGAAGGCCATCACGGGTACCGCGGTCACGCCCGGCCATCCGTCCAGGGCGTCGATCCTGGCGGCCCTTGCGCGCCGCGGTGCTGCGCACCGGCCCGTACGGGCCGGCAGGCGGTATCCCTGAGCACGTGCGGGTCGACCGTGGCCGGGACTTCCTGTCGAAGACGGTCCTGACCGCCTTCACCGACCTGAAGACCAAGTGCGAGGATCTGCCTGCCTACAGTCCTCATCTGAAGGGCACGGTGGAGAACCTCAACCGGTGCGCGGACCGCATGCTCTTGCGGTCCTGCCCGGCTCACGACCACCTCCCAAGCCCCGGCGCAGCAAGAAGGCGAGACCCTGACGGCCACTGGCGCTGGCCTTTGCCGAGTTCACCGCCGAAGTCCTGGACTGGACACGGTGGTGGAACACCGAGCACCATCCTGCAGGCCTGGCCGGCCAGACCCCTCTCGAAGCCTGGCAGGCCGACCCCACGCCCCTCTCGGACATCCCTGAGACCGCCTTGTGGGGGTTGATGCTGGAGGACGACGGCCGGGTACGGAAGCTGAGCAGCCACGGCGTGCGCTGGCGCAGTCGCGACTACCTCGGCGCGTGGATGGCCGGCCAAGCAGGCCGCAGCGTGCGGATCCGGCACATGCCCCACCACGACCACGAGATCGAGGTCTGCGACCTGGCCGGCCGCCACCTGGGTCCCGCCCACCTCGCCGACGCCGCGACCCCGGAACAGCTCGACGAGCTGCGCCGTACCCGCATTGTGCGGGCCCGACGACTGCGCGAGGAGACGAAGAAGGCCGAGACCCTGCGCCGGCAGCACTTCGCCCCCGGCTACGACGCCCATGCCCGCGCAGGCGCCTGGGCGCCGTCCGCGGCCCCGGCCGAAGCCGATCAGGGGCACTCGATGCGGCATCCGACGGCGACATGGCCGCCTTGGCGCTGGCAGACCTCATCCTCCGCGCCGCCGCCCGACCATCTGGAACACCCCAGCCTCCCTGCGCCCTGCCATCCGGGAGGAGAAGCGATGACGAGCCAGCTGCCGCCTCGGGAGACCGATCACTACACCCAGCTCGCGGACGCCGCGGTCGTCACGACCCGGGCGCTCCTGGCGGGCCCGGAGAACATCAGCCGACGACGATCGATCGCCAGGGCGATGATGCGTCGCCATGGCCAACCGGCGACGGTAAGACCCTTGCCGCGAATGTCTGCCTGCGTGAGCTTGAGAGGACCCGTAGCGAGGGGGTCTGCCGGATCGCCTTCCGCGCCCGCCCCACCGCCCGAGCGGTACGCCACGAGCTCTTCGCTGCGCTCGGTCTGCCAGGCGAACCTCCGCGTCACCCGTCCGAGTTCGACCGGCTGCTCCTGGACTCGCTGGCAGCTCAGCCACATACGCTGGTCGTGGACGAAGCACAATGGCTGAATCGAGAGACGTTCGAATATTTCCGGTTCGTCTGGGATCACCCGTACTCACAGATCGCGATCATCTTTGCCGGCGGTGAGGGAGCACACACGGTGCTGCGGAAGGAACCGATGCTCTCCTCCCGCATCTTCATCTGGCAGCACGTCACCAAGCTCACGCTGAAGGAAGTTCAGCAGGTCATTCCCCTCTACCACCCCGTCTGGGCGCAGACCGATCCTGCTGACATCGCCTTCGCGGACCGCCACGCGGCCCATGGCAACTTCCGCAACTGGGCCCGCCTAACAGCCCATACACTGACCGCACTTGAACGAACAGGCCGCGATCATCCTGATCAGGAAGTGCTCTGCTGGGCGTTCAGCAGGCTGGGCAGTCGGCGGGACTGATGACAGGGCCGTGCGCAGTTTCACTGATCCACGACAGCTGTTGCCGGCCGGTAGATCCGGTAGGCGATGATCTTTCCAGAGTTGAGCCGGATCTGCAGATTGAAGCATTCTGGGATGGCGGGGCTGCTCCAGTGAGGGCTTCCAAGCTTGGCGATCCTGTTTCCTCCTTAGCAGCCTGGGGAGGATGGGCTGGAGCCGGGCGTGGTTGATGCGTTCCGGGATCGTCTTTCTAGGGGTGGTTATGGCTCAGGGGACTGTGAAGTGGTTCAACGGGGAGAAGGGGTCCGGGGCGGACGTTCAGCCTCTCTGACCACCCTCCCCACACAAGCCGAGGCCAAGCAGGGACTCCACGGCCCAAGCCCCTGCCCTTGGTGCCAGCCGGACCGCGGACCGGTCCTGGCCCCTGGAGCCCGGAGCCGGAAGGGCCTTGGATGCAGGCCGCGGGGCCGGAACCCGCCGCAACGGCGCCGTAGGGGCCCGCGAGCCGCCGTGCAACGGGGTCGCGCCCGCGCTCCGCGCGGGAGCCCTGGGCCGGCGACGCCGGCCCAGGGCTCCCGCGCGGAGCGCGGGCGCGACCCCGTTGCACGGCCGCTCGCCGGCCCCTACGGCGCCGTTGCGGCGGGTTCCGGCCCCGCGGCCTGCATCCAAGGCCCTTCCGGCTCCGCCTCCAGGGCCAGGACCGCTCCGCGGTCCGGCTGGCAACAAGGGTAGGGGCTTGGGCCGTGGAGTCCCTACTTGGCCTCGGCTTGTGTGGGGAGGGTGGTCAGAGAGGCTGAACGTCCGCCCCGGACCCCTTCTCCCCGTTGAACCACTTCACAGTCCCCTGAGCCATAACCACCCCTAGAAAGACGATCCCGGAACGCATCAACCACGCCCGGCTCCAGCCCATCCTCCCCAGGCTGCTAAGGAGGAAACAGGATCGCCAAGCTTGGAAGCCCTCACTGGAGCAGCCCCGCCATCCCAGAATGCTTCAATCTGAGATCCGGCTCAACTCTGGAAAGATCATCGCCTACCGGATCTACCGGCCGGCAACAGCTGTCGTGGATCAGTGAAACTGCGCACGGCCCTGTCATCAGTCCCGCCGACTGCCCAGCCTGCTGAACGCCCAGCAGAGCACTTCCTGATCAGGATGATCGCGGCCTGTTCGTTCAAGTGCGTCGTCGGCTGGGCTGTTAGGCGGGCCCAGTTGCGGAAGTTGCCATGGGCCGCGTGGCGGTCCGCGAAGGCGATGTCAGCAGGATCGGTCTGCGCCCAGACGGGGTGGTAGAGGGGAATGACCTGCTGAACTTCCTTCAGCGTGAGCTTGGTGACGTGCTGCCAGATGAAGATGCGGGAGGAGAGCATCGGTTCCTTCCGCAGCACCGTGTGTGCTCCCTCACCGCCGGCAAAGATGATCGCGATCTGTGAGTACGGGTGATCCCAGACGAACCGGAAATATTCGAACGTCTCTCGATTCAGCCATTGTGCTTCGTCCACGACCAGCGTATGTGGCTGAGCTGCCAGCGAGTCCAGGAGCAGCCGGTCGAACTCGGACGGGTGACGCGGAGGTTCGCCTGGCAGACCGAGCGCAGCGAAGAGCTCGTGGCGTACCGCTCGGGCGGTGGGGCGGGCGCGGAAGGCGATCCGGCAGACCCCCTCGCTACGGGTCCTCTCAAGCTCACGCAGGCAGACATTCGCGGCAAGGGTCTTACCGACGCCGGCCGGGCCATGGAGACACATCATCGCCCTGGCGTCGATCGTGTCGGTGATGTTCTCCCGGGCCGCCAGGAGCGCCCGGGTCGTGACGACCGCGGCGTCCGCGAGCTGGGTGTAGTGATCGGTCTCCCGAGGCGGCAGCTGGCTCGTCATCGCTTCTCCTCCCGGATGGCAGGGCGCAGGGAGGCTGGGGTGTTCCAGTCGTCGGGCGGCGGCGCGTGAGGGATGAGGTCTGCCAGCGCCAAGGCGGCCATGTCGCCGTCGGATGCCGCATCGAGTTCCTGATCGGCTTCGGCCGCTGTGACGGCGCCCAGGCGCTGCGCGGGCATGGGCGTCGTAGCCGGGGCGAAGCGCTGCCGGCGCAGGGTCTCGGCCTTCTTCGTCTCCTCGCGCAGTCGTCGGGCCCGCACAATGCGGGTACGGCGCAGCTCGTCGAGCTGTTCCGGGGTCGCGGCGTCGGCGAGGTGGGCGGGACCCAGGTGGCGGCCGGCCAGGTCGCAGACCTCGATCTCGTGGTCGTGGTGGGGCATGTGCCGGATCCGCACGCTGCGGCCTGCTTGGCCGGCCATCCACGCGCCGAGGTAGTCGCGACTGCGCCAGCGCACGCCGTGGCTGCTCAGCTTCCGTACCCGGCCGTCGTCCTCCAGCATCAACCCCCACAAGGCGGTCTCAGGGATGTCCGAGAGGGGCGTGGGGTCGGCCTGCCAGGCTTCGAGAGGGGTCTGGCCGGCCAGGCCTGCAGGATGGTGCTCGGTGTTCCACCACCGTGTCCAGTCCAGGACTTCGGCGGTGAACTCGGCAAAGGTCAGCGCCAGTGGCCCGTCAGGGTCTCGCTTCTTCTTGCTGCGCCGGGGCTTGGGAGTGGTCGTGTAGCCGGGCAGGACCGCAAAGAGCATGCGGTCCGCGCACCGGTTGAGGTTCTCCACCGTGCCCTTCAGATGAGGACTGTAGGCAGGCAGATCCTCGCACTTGGTCTTCAGGTCGGTGAAGGCGGTCAGGACCGTCTTCGACAGGAAGTCCCGGCCACGGTCGACCCGCACGTGCTCAGGGATACCGCCTGCCGGCCCGTACGGGCCGGTGCGCAGCACCGCGGCGCGCAAGGCCGCCAGGATCGACGCCCTGGACGGATGGCCGGGCGTGACCGCGGTACCCGTGATGGCCTTCGTCGCGACGTCGATGAACCATGTCACCCACGGGCGCACCAGTTCTCCGTCGGCGTCGACCACGAGCGGGGCCTGGACGTGGTCAGCCTCCCACGTCTGGTTCCGCCACCCACGGGGGCGGCGGCCGAAGACATCATGGGCCCGGGCCGCCTCCGGCCCCCGGGCCAGACCTGCGCGCTCCCCCGCGGTCAGGTCACGGCTTACCGCGCGCAGGAACGTCGACAACGACGGCACCGGATCCAACAGCGGCACCGCCTCCGGCGGTGCACCCCCCGGCACCGCGGTGACCGGTCCGCCAGCCGCGGCACGAGCACGGGCCACCAGCTGCCGGTGGACCGCGGAGGCGTTGCCCCGCCAGTACGCGAGCAGCACCCGCACCTCCGGCGTCACCTCAAACCGGTCCACCGACCTCGCTCCCGGACGGGCCCCTGCGTCGGGATCAACTTCAGCCTGCGCGAGCCACCGCCACACCGTCCTCTCCGACACCCCCAGACACTCCCCCGCAAGACGCACATGCCCCCGCGACAACCGCCCCTGGGCCCGCAACCGCAGCAAACGCTGCACAGCAGGGCCACGCAGTGCGGCCAAAGCAGGGCCCTGGAGCACCGGATCGGGCACGTCCAGCAGCGGCTCGCCCTGCGCCCCGGGAGAACTGATCATGGAACCGACTCCTTGTCTCTGGCCTTGGCTTCCCCTTCGCTCCCATGCCACTTCCTGTCACGGGTAAGGGCCCAGCCGAGCGCAGGCCTGCTCGATCAACCCACGATCCACCCCTACGTCCCGGCCACCCTTGGACAAGGCGTAGACGTGGGAGGTGATCTTCGCCCAGGTACGGAAGTTGCCCCGCGCCACCGTCGCATCCGCCCACACCACATCCGCCGGACCGGCGCCCTCCCACACGTCATGGAACATCGTCAGCGTCTCTGCAAGCCGCTCCTGGGCCAGCCCGGGGACCTGGTGCCAGGTCAGTACCCGTGACCGCAGCGCGGGCGCCCGAGCGATGACCCGCTCGGCTCCAGCCCCACACAGAAGTAGCGCGGCAGCAGTACCCGACTGGTCCCACAACAGCCGCAGATAGTCCAGCAGCGGAGGAGACAGGCGCTGGGCGTCATCGAGGAACAGCACCCCAGGCCGGCGCAGCGCCTCCCCCAGGGCACGGTCCGCCGGCTGCGCACGGTGCGAGAGAGAACCCGTCGACAACCCCAAAGCCTCCAGCAACGAAGCGCGCATCTGCGGCAGGCCCGGCTTCACCCCCACGACCACCCGCCACACCGGCACCCGCTCAGGCAGCAGATGCAGTGCCTGCTGCACCGCCACCGTCTTCCCCAGTCCGGGTTCTCCAAAGACACACCCGATCCCCCTCGCCGCGACCGTGTGCCCCACCGCCTCCACCACCGCACCCACCCCGGCAGTCGACACCACCCGCGCACCCGGCACGAACAGCCGTACCCCACTCCGAGGGGGCGGTGCGGCCTCCTCATCAGACTCGGCAACACCTGAAGCCTGCCGAAACGCGTCCAGCACCGGCGGTCCCTCGCCGTTCCGCTGCAGCTTCAGGTCAGCCAAGACCCGCTCATACCGGCTGACCTCAGCCCGGTTCCGAGAAGGCCGAGCCACTTCCAGCACCCGCCCCGCCCGCAGATCTCGGAGTACCACGCGCTGGAGCGTCGAAGCCGAGGGAACGCACTCCACACCCAGCTCCTCCAGCAGGCCATCCGCGCGTGCCTGGTCCAACCTCCGGTGCAAGGCCGAGACGTTCCCGCCCTCTTCCGCGAGTACGGCCCACAGCGCATCGCTCAGCGCGAACCCGCCCCGGCGCGGCCTAGCCTCAATCCGCCCCGCCCGCCCCTCAGCGAGCCAACGCCACACCGTCCGCTCCGACACCCCAGCAAGCCCCGCAGCGACCTTCACATGCAGCCGTGACACAACCCCCGACTCTTCCACCGCGAGCAGACGCCGAACCACCACACCACGCCCCGCACCCACCCCCGCAGCGAGCGACGAGTCCTCACCCGGTACACCGCGACCCAACCCAGCAGCCATACCCGCCAGCACAGCCCATGCCGACCGCCCCAGACACAGGAACTTTCAACCCCGTGACAGCCAGACCACCCCCGTGATATCGGCAAATGACAGCACCTTGGTCACCCCATGACAGCCATCACGGACTGCTGTCGAGCCGGTCAAGCCTGGTTTCTCATGTCATGCATGGATGACACCCAACCCCCGCCACCACACCCCCAACTCACACCCACGCGAGAACGGCTGGACCGCCGACTGGCAACGCCACCTCGACGGCCTCACCCAACTCCTGGCCTCTGGCGCCCGTATCGCCGACATCCTGCCCGGAGTCACCCGGCACGGCGAGGACATCGGACGCTGGCTCCACTCACAACACCGCGACTTCAACCGGCTCAACTCGCCGCACTCGCCGACCTCGGGATCGACTGGGCACGGTAGAGAGGGCAGTGAGCCGCCGGGAAGAGAGGCCAGCCTCGTGAGCCGGTACGAGGCGACCAGCGCGCTCTACCGGACAATAGCCCGGCTGAGCGCCCCGGTCGCCCGTCACTGTCGACCACGGAACCGTCCTCTCCCCCCTCCCCGCGAGGCCTCACCCCGAGACCAACCACCCAAGAGGCCGTCCGAGATCAGGAAACACCGTCGCCCTCCCAGCCACCACTCTGATCCACACCCGAATCCTCCTGCACCGGAGCCGGCTGCTCCTCCTGCACCGGAGCCGGCTGCTCCGCCGAGGGCGTCTGCTCCTCCTGAACATAAACCGCCGCAGGAACAGGATCCTGCGACACCGGGGACTGCACCGGAGCAGACACCGCCGGATCCGCCTCAGGAACCACCGCAGCCACAACAGGCACAGGAGCAGGATCAGATACGCCCACAGACCCCTCAGACACAGGCGCAACAGACTCGGGTGCAGGCTCAGCGTCCGCGGCCACAGCACCAAGCGCGGGATCAGCCACGGCCACCGCAGACGCACCATCCACCGGAACCGGCACACCCTCCGTCGCAGGCGCGGCCACGGCGGGCGCAGTCTCCGACACAGACGCAGACGCAGCCACAGGCGCAGACGCAAGGGCGGACGCAGGGGCGGCCTCCGCAGCCTCCGACGCGGACGCAGGCTGTGCGGGGACACCACCAACCACAGGCACAGCCACAGGCACCGCAACCGCGTCAACCGCGGGAGCAGCCACAGCCTCGGCCGGCACACCACCCCCCACAGCAGACACCGACTCCACCGGCACCGACGCGACAGCCGCCCCAGCCCCCGAAGCGTCCGCGGGCACAGCAGCAAGTGCGGCATCCACTGGAGCCTGCACACCCTCTGACGCCGGCGCAGGCACAGACGCGGCTACCGCGGGCGTACCGTCCCCCGGAGCAGACACACCACTCCCCGGCGCGGCATTCACCGATGCCGGCACAGCCCCCGTCACAGGCTCCGACGGAGGGAAAGCACCAGCCACAGGCGCCACGTCAACCGCGGGAGCAGGCGCGGACTTGGCCGGCGTACCACCCACCACAGGAGAACCCGACTCCCCAGACGCAGGCACGGCAGCAGCGGGGACGGGGGCCTCTCCTGGAGCTGAGACCGCAGCAGGATCCGTCACCCCAACCCGAACCGCAGCCGGATCCGGGGTTTCAGCTGACCGCTCCGGTGACACAACCCCAGCCTGATCAGACGAACCCTTCAACGAGCCGACCGGGGGCTCGGTGGATTCCTCGGGAACGAGTGCGGAATCCGATGCCTGTACCAGATCCGACGTAGATTGGTCTTTTCCGTCGGTGGTCGAGGAAGTCTGCTCGTCGGTCTTCTGGGCAGCGTCCTGCTTATGCTCCTGCTGCTGCTGCGGGTCGCCCTTCTGCCCGGGGAAGCCGAATCTGAACTTGTCCGGCTCCTCCGTGTCGTCGTCAAGCGGCTCGTCGTGCTGCCGGCCTCCCTGATCTTCCTTCTCCAGATCTTTGCGAGCTTGCTGGAAGTCCGACCTCAATTCATCGACGCTTGGCACGGATGGCAGAGCGTTGCGGTATCGGAGCGCGGTGATGAACGAGGAGATGTGACTCTCCCGATCCTCCCGGGAGTCGAGTCTAGCCAACTCCAAAGCCCAGTTTGGCTGCTTCCACTGATCTATGTCGACTTTTTGTTTGATGAACTCTTCGTTGTACTGCTTGGACTCCTCCACGAGGTAGTCGTGGAGTGCGGCTTGGGACTGCTCACGCGCATTGACTGAAAGGCTCTCGACCTGTTCGGCGGCAGCGTTCTCCGCAGCCGTCTTCATCTGTTGTTTGACTGCGTCCGACTCATCGCCGTTCTCTATCTCGATGATCTTCTCGGCGGCGTTATGCAGGACGACAGCCTTGTGCGCCTCGATCTGCTGGTGCTCAACTTCTGCGGCCTTGGCGACCAATTTCTTCATACCCCCGTCGGCGCGGAGCTCCTCCAGCCTGTTCTGCCAGCCTTCGTCACGGGCGTCCACGAAGGCATCGGCCGAAGGGAACCCCATCGTCCTGGCCTCCGCGGCGACGAAGCGGGCTCCTTGGACCGCTAGTCCGACCGGCCAGAGCGGTGTCATCTCCAGCGCATCGGCCGTGAAGCACAACGCGGTGTCTACTACATCCACTTGTCCGCCAGCGGCGTTGGCGCCGGCCTGGGTGCCGCACCCGACGAACGGCACGATCGCCGTGAGTGCGGCGGCCTTGTCCAGGCTCGTGGTGTCATCGTGGAAGGCTTCGTACACCCCGTTCGCCCACATTCCCGCCCCGGCGAGGCCCAGCGCTCGACTGGCACCGCGTCCGGTAGAGGTCAGCGTCTCCCGCAAGTTGGATCTCAGTTCCGGGGTCAGCGCATCGTGGTCGCTGAACCGGGCGTGGATGTCGCCGGGCGAGAGCGACGCGCCGTCGGACGTCACCATGTCCAGGTCGTATTTCTCCGCCAAGTCACTGAAGACCGACTTCACCTGCTCGGATTCCGCGTTTTCCGTGGCCCTGGACGATTCCTGGGCCCCGCCGCCCGCCTCTTCTGCGGACCGCGGCCCTTTCTCGTCCTCGCCGGCCTCGTCCGCGCCTTCGACAGGACCACAATCCGGCGACGCCACCGACCGCTTCGGACGGCACGAGGCCGAAGGGTCAACCTGTCCGCCCCCGCCCAGTTCCTCCCCGCGCGACGGGCCTGGGTTCTCCTTCGACTGGCCTCCAGGGTCCGGGACAGGATTACCTTCCCCCTGTCCAGATGACGACGTACCGGGCTTACTCGCCTCCGCCTTGCCCCTTCCCTGCCCCGAGTTGCTACCTTCCTTCGGGAAAGCCTGAGCACCCGGGGCGGGCTTCATTTTTTCCGATTGAGCGGAAACTCCCGCAGCAGCCATAGCTGCCGCACACGACCTGCAGAGCGCCTTGGACTCTCCGACCGGTTTACCCTTCCCGCCTTCGCCCTGCCCTCTAGCCTCGACAGCCTCCGTACGTCGCACCGGATCAGGCTCCGCACCCGGTGCACTCTGATCCCTAAAAAGCTGGTTATAGCAGTCAACCTCAGAGCAAAATCCATGCCAGACCTCGGGCCCCACATTTTTCGGCTTCTGTAGCTTCGGCTCCCCGCCTTCGGCCTCGACTCTCGCTATCTCCAAGGCATTCTCTTTCGCTGCCCTTTCGTTTTCTACCCTCTGCTTCTCCTCAAGATCGGCTTTCGATATGTTATACAGCCTCTCTCCTTCGCTGCCCGGCTCGGGTTGGCCGCTCCCCGACTGGCCGAAATAAAGTCGGTCATGTTCAGTCTCAAGGATCGAAACTGCGCCAGGGAGTTCACGCAAAACCATGGGCCTGATTTCATCTTCAGGAACCCCGGCATCACGAAGGAAACTTACATACTCCCCCTGCAGCCACTGGGCATGTTCTTTCGCCAGAAAACGGAGCTGCAGCGCCTCCAACTGCTCCAGATTATATGGATATTTTTGGCCTGAATATGAAATATGCAGCCCGTTTTTCGTGTCCACGGCATAGCCTTGATTCTTCAGCCATTTAACGTAGTCAGCCTGCCCTGCGCCCTCCGTCAAATGCTGCCAGTTCGCCGAATCGCTGAGCCAAGCCTGCGCAGTAAACTTCGGCCCCGTACCAGAAGGCTGAACCACGCTACTCTCTGAGCCAGAGGAGGGGCCCGACAAGGCAAAAGCCTGACCCGCACCAAGGGAACCACCCGCTGCCGCAGTCAGTCCGATCGCAGCAATTTTCACACCAAGACTCCCCTCCCTCGGGACGATGCGTGTCGCGGCGGGCTTCCGATGCCTCCCCTGAGTACGACGCTTCGAATGATTTCCCATGGTCTCTATTTCTCCTCAATCCCATCACGCGGAAGCAGTTCACCGGTAATTACGAACCGGCAAACCAGGATTAATCGACTAGTGCGCAAACATGCCGAAGCCGCCTGGAACGGCGGTGCTTAGAAATCCGCCAGCAGGCGGCGAATAGACAGCGGCCCGGCCCCGGCTCAGCGGAACGGAGACATCGCGTCATTGCGATGCCTCCGGCATCATCCGGGCACAAGAACCTCGCCAGCCTGGCAGAACCAAGGCAGTCCGCGAATCAGACCAGCGGCCCACTGGGCCGCTGCCTCAGGAAGGACCCTCAACCAGGGAACCGCTTCCTCCGGCACGAAATCCTCCCGCCCATCTACTACCACCGGATGAGAACAAAGTTTCGATAGTGACACCCGGCGATGCGGTCCGCAGTGATCTTGTCCCGACTGAACGGACACCCCTACAGGAGTGCTCACCACTCCGAAACCGAAGCCCAGACTGGCTTCAGGCCCACCGAGTGGACCTGAAGGATCGGCGTCCGCCCGCAGACCGGACCGCCCCCGACGGCGTTCGCTCCGTACCGCGGCGGAGTAGCCACGCAGGGCGGCCCGGACGACTCCATCGGCCTGAAGGATCGGCGACCACCTCATCGCCGTACGGCCACACGGCAAGTCGGACCTCAGGCGCGTCCAGTGCTTCCGCCGCGCCTTTCGGAGCGCGCTCCCACCGCGGGAGCACCCCCCGTGATGTGGTCGTGACCCCTCAAAAGTGGAACTCTGCGACTCGTCCGGTCTCTGCGCCCGTCTCCAAGCCCGCAACACCGCCACCGAGGAAGGCCGCGTCCTGCGCCTCGCGTCTCAGTTCCGCGCCTATTCTTCCGGCTCGCCGAGCACTGACGACGCATTCGCCCGTGGGAAGAAACGGGGCGCCCCATGGCTCGGGCTCCAGCGCATGGAGCCCCTAAGCCATCGTGGCCGGGGCCGGCGATAACAGGCGAAAGCCGGCTCGCTCGTAGAGCTGCGTCCTGGTCTTCTTGATGCGGTTCACGGCGCCTTCGGTGTAACGGCATCGAAGTCCCGGGCGCCGGAGTCCCAGGAGAGGGGCGGAAGGCCGCGAGGTAGTCGCGGACGGAGGCGTACCCGTCGGGATAGCCGCGTCCGGCGATGTAGAGCCAGGGCGTCGTGCACCCCTCTGACCAGAGCCGTTGCGGGTACGGCCGGCAGGGATCAAGCTGGCTCGGCCATCGATGACCTGATGCGTCTCGCCATTGGTGATCACAGTGGCGTACGTGGCCCCACGCCGGGTGGCGAAATCACCGATGCCGAGGGCCCGTTGCACCTCGGCCTCGGGGGCAGGTCGAGCCGCAACCCGCCGAAGGAACGTCATACGGCCCACCGCGATGCCGGAGGAGTTCGCGAGTCGGGATCCGGCCCGGCTGGCGAGGGCGAGCCCGATCACCTCCAACCAGGTGCCCAGGTGCAGCGTGCAGCGTGCGTACGGAGTGCTCAGGTCGAGCTCGCGCACAGCCTGCAGAGCCACGGGTGACGATCACCCGGCACTTGGTGTGCCGGGCCCCGCGTTGTTGTCCGGCCACGGCCCTAGTACTGCAACGGTGTTTGCTGTGACGGTTGGGCAGGTCGGTCGTTGGTCAGGTCATGGGTGGGGAACTTGGGGATGCCCGGTTGTGGGCTGGTGAACTGAAGGCTTTGCATGAGCGGTTCGTGCACCGTTTCTCGAGGTCGGAGCCGCGTGAGTCGGCTCTTGCCTATATGCGGGGGCTGATAGCTCCGCTGGAGCGGAAGAACGGGTGGACGCTTGCCGAGGAGGCCGGGCATGCCGGTCCGGACCGGATCCACCGGCTGCTGAACCGGATCGACTGGAACGCGGACGAGGTCCTGGACGACGTCCGTGACTACGTCGTCGAGCATCTCGGCGATCCGGATGCGGTGCTGATCGTCGACGACACCGGGTTCCTGAAGAAGGGCGTCCGCTCGGCCGGGGTCCAGCGCCAGTACTCCGGGACCGCCGGCCGGACGGAGAACTCCCAGATCGGGGTGTTCCTCGCCTATGCCGGCAGCCGTGGCCGCACCCTGATCGACCGCCGCCTGTATCTGCCCACGTCATGGACGGATGACCGCGACCGGTGCCGGGCCGCCGGCATCGATGACTCGGTCGGCTTCGAGACGAAGGTGGTGATGGCCAAGGCCATGGTCCGCCGGGCGATCGCCGAGAAGATTCCTTTCCGGTGGGTGACCGCGGACGCGGCCTACGGCTTCTCCAAAGGCTGGCGCACGGAGTTGGAGCGGGCGGATGTCTTCCACGTCATGGCCACCACCCGCCACGACACCGTCGTCTCCCGCTGGGCCATGGACCATCCTGTTCACGACCTGTTTCCCGGTCTGCCCCGTCAGAAGTGGAAGCGTCGTTCCTGCGGCAATGGGGCCCACGGCCCGAGGGTCTACGACTGGGCCAGGGTGGAGGTCCGGCCCTGGCACCGCGAGGACCGCCGGCACTGGGTGATCGCCCGCCGCAGCATTCGTCGGCCCGAGGAGATCTCCTACTACATCGCCTACTGCCCGGCCGAGACCACTCTGGACGAGCTGATCCGCGTCGCGGGAAGCCGGTGGGCGGTCGAGGAATGCTTCCAGACCGCGAAACAGGAGTGCGGCCTGGACGACTACCAGGTCCGCCGCTACGACGGCTGGCACCGCCACATGACCTTGGCCATGGCCGCCCACGTCTGCCTCACCGTCCTGCGCGGCCGAGCACTGGATACCGGGAAAGCAGAAACGGATCCTCCCAGCTCATACCCCTCACCCTGCCCGAACTCCGACGTCTGATCAGTCGGCTTACCCGGCCCCGCGCGAGCATCGACCACGTCCTGCACTGGTCACACTGGCGACGGCGACGGCAGTTCCAGGCACGTGTCAGCCACTACAAACGACGCGGTCACACACCGCCAGAAGCCAACAAACCATCACAGCAAACACCGTTGCAGTACTAGCCGCGGGTGGCGTTGCGGCGGCGGGCGCCGAGCCAGGCGGCAGCTCCGCCGAGGGCGATGAGCGCGCCGGCCAGGCCGGTGTACAGGCCGGCGTTGGAGTCGGAGCCGGTGTGGGCCAGGGAGCCGGTCGCGGACGGGGTGTTGGCGGGGGTCGGGGTGCCGGCGGGGGTCGGGGTCGCCGGGGTGGTCGGCGCGGGCTTCGTCGGGGCCGGGGTGGTGGGCGCGGCCGGGGTGAGCTGGAACTTTCCGTCGGTGTACGCGAAGGGGTAGGTGTTGCCCTCGGCCAGGCCGATCTCAGTCTGCAGGCTGAAGGCGACGGCCTCCTTGACCTGGGTCGCCTTGCCGAGCTGGGCACGCAGGTGCACGACTCACTCGCCGGAGGCCGCGCTGAAGCCCTCGGGGATCTGCGGCAGGTGGAAGGCGGCGTTGTTCTCCGGCTTGGCAAGGTTCTTCCACTTGCCGTCGACCAGGGCCTCCAGCTGGAAGTCCGGCTATACGTCCCCGTAGTTGGGGTTCACCCAGGTGTCGAGTGCCGCACCGAACTCTCCGTCGCCGGTGAGGCGGTAGGTCAGGTCCATCTCCCGGCACTGGAGCCTTCGCTGGAACCGATATGAAGGACGCCAGCACCTCGGCCGGACCACGGCCGGCACCGGGCGCCCCGCTTCATGAACGTCACCGGTGCCTGTCGGTGACGGGTGCCCCGAGCGGAGTTGCCCCCGCCCGCCCCTTTTCGCACCGTCTCTCCTGTGCGTTCGATAGGAACGGTTTTCTGGAAGCCCACCGCAGGAGCTGACGAGAGCGTGGCCGACGGCCCGGTCGTTCCGCCCCCTGCTGGATGGGCCCGGTCACGATCGTCACGGGGCTGCCTTTCGCGCCACTCTGGCGGTTCCCGGCCGTTCCTCCGGGAGTCGTTGATCCTAGACGATCCATACTGCGACGCTCTGACCTGGGCGGCAGGGAGCCGACCCGGTAGGGAGACAGGCGCATGTCCGACGACCAAGTAGTCCCCGAGACGTCCGACGACACAGCTACGGACGGCATCCAGCAGATCCCGGCCCAGATCCAGGTACTGGAATCACCCACCGTCGCCGTGGCCCGTGAACGGCTGATCGAGGCCATCGGCAGGGAAGCCGGATTCCTCGCCGACCATCGAGCCGGACAGGCATCCGAAGGACTCGAAGCCCTCGCCCGCGCCTTCACTCTGGTGACCACCGGGACCGCCAGCGCGGTGACCATAACTCCGGTGAGCATCGGGAAGAGGGACGCCGGGAAGCAGGGCTACGACGCATACGAGGAAAGCACGCCCGCGGCCCGCTACTACTCATACGAACTGCCCGTCGATGGAATCACGCTGCAGTAATCGGACGCTTCGGATTGCACCGCCCTGACACGAGCCATCAGCGCCCGTGACGGGGCGCTGTCAGTGCGAGCAGCCGCTGTGTGCATCGCCAGGTGGCCGGCCTGCCTTTTCAGCGGGCGGGGCGTAGGACCGGGTTGAGGGCCAGGCGGTTGTCGGTGGGGTGGTGGCCTTCGGGACTGAAGGGCGGGATCGTTCCGGGCAGGCAGTCGGCGATCAGGAGGCAGTCCTGGTGGCGGTCTTCGGCGGTGGCCGCCACCAGGGGTTCGCCGTCTGGTCCCCAGATGCCGGAGTTTCCCTGGTACTGCCAGGCGCCGGCAGGGACCTGTTCCCAGCCGCGGCGGTTGGCGTAGGCGACGAACAGACGCCAGATGGAGGCCATGGCGGGGATGATGTGGCGGGTGGCGTCCTGGTACGGGACGCGGCTCATGGTGCCGTCGGCCAGGCGGAAGTGGCCGTCGGCGGCGGTGGGGCCCAGCACGATCTGTGCGCCGTGTTCGGCGAGGTACTGGTAGAGCGGCGGGAACTCGCACTCGTAGCAGTTCAGTACGCCTACCGTGATGCCGTTGATCGTGACGAGGGGCGGCAGTTCCTGGCCGAAGGAGTAGTTGCGTCGCTCGGCCGCTCCGTAGAGGTGGGTCTTGCGGTAGTTGGCGGCCACCTGCCCGTCGGCGGTGATCACGCTGATGGAGTCGTAGAAGTCGCTGCCGTCGCGTTCGGGGTAGGGCAGGACCACGGCCAGCCTATTCTCCTTGGCGGCCAGGCGGGCCCGGTCGATCGAGGGCCCCTCGCGGTGCTCTGCCAGCTCCCGGCACTGGCCGGGGTCGATGGCGTAGCCGGTGGTGTACTTCTCCGGAAACACCACCACCTGGCAGTCGTAGGCCGCAGCCAGAGCGGTGACCTCGGCCAGCCGGTCCATGTTCTGCCGCACCGCCTCCCGGCTCCCGACCGGCCCCTGGCCCTGATAGAGCGCCACTCGCAGGCCCTCCCCGACAGCGGGCGCATCGCGGAGTGCGGAGCGGAACACGATACGAATGGGCTGCGTCATCTGCGACTGCTCTTTCCATGACCGGCGATCCCCACGACCGCCACAAGGGAAGAAACGAATCACTACCGCGCCGGACACCAAGATCACTTGAATGGCGGGTGTCGACTCACCGGCAGCGACGGAGAGCCGGGCTGGGCCGCACGAACCGACCTCCCGCCCACGCGCAGCGTGGCCGCCTGTCCGTGAGCGGTGTGCTGGCAGGCTGGAGGTGGAACTCGCCCGGGTCCTACTTCGCGCGTCGGCCCGGGCGGGCCGCCACCACGCGCGGTGGCGCAGGTCAGCGGTAGGGGATCCACCGTCCGAAGCGGGCCAGCAGAGAACGCGTCTGATCCACGTTCAGTCCGAGGGCCGCAGCCACCTGTTCCGGTCCCTGGGAGCGGGCCTGGTTCGCGGGCCAGCACCCGGTCCGTTGGGCGATGATCTCCAACTGGCGGGCTGCCTTCACCGCGGCGACCGGCGCGTCGCCGGCCAGGGACTCGATCGCGGCACTGACGGCCTCCAGCAGGGTTGAGCTTGTTCCGCTTTGACGGACACCTTTGGTGTGGTGGTCAGGCGGCGAGGGCGGCCTCGTACTCGGCAGGACTGCGGTAGCCGAGGCTGCTGTGGAGCCGGTGCAAGTTGTACCAGCTCTCTATCCACTCGAAAATCGCGGTGCGTGCGGCAGCCCGGCTCGGCCAGGGGCCGGTGTCGCCCAGCTCGTTCTTGAGGGTCGAGAAGAACGATTCCGCGAGCGCGTTGTCCCAGCATTGCCCAGTGCGTCCGACCGACAGACGAATGCCGAACTCTGCGGCCAACAAGGCGAGTTCACGGCTGGTGTATTGACAGCCGCGGTCGGAGTGGAAGATCACCGGACCGGCCGGCCGCCGGGTCCGGCAGGCGGTCCGCAGTGCGTCGGCGACGAGCTCGGTTCGCAGGTGGTCGGCCGTTGCCCAGCCGACGACGCGGCGTGAGGCGATGTCGATCACGGTGGCCAGATAGAGCCAGCCCTCGTTCGTGGCGATAAAGGTGATGTCTCCGCACCAGCGGGTGTCGAGAGCCGAGAAATCGGGCTGGAAGTTGCGAAGCACCAGGTCAGGTCGGGTGGAGGCGTGTGGGTCGGGGATGGTGGTGCGGTGTCGGCGTCGTCGGTGCCTGCCGGTCAGGCCGGCCTGGCGCATCAGCCGTGCGACCCGGCGGCGTCCGCAGTCGGCGCCCTCGCGCTTGAGGACGGCGTGAACACGCGGGGCACCGTAGGTGCTGCGGGACTGCTGGTGAACAGCGGTGATCTGACTGGTCAGCTCGGCGTCCCGCACCGCCTGGGGGCCAGGGGTGCCAGTGCGGCGGGCGTAGTAGGCGGTCCGGGAGACCTTGAGGAGTTCACACGTCCGTTTGACGTTGTGACCTGCGGTTTTCTCCGCCTCGATGAACGGGTGCACCGTCACCGGGTCTCCGTCGCGAAGAAAGCCGTCGCACGCTTGAGGATGTCGACGTCCTCGCGCAACCTACGGTTCTCCCGCCGTAGTGCGGCCAGTTCCTCGCGTTCGCTGCTGGTCAGGCCGTCCCGCTCGCCGGCGTCGACCTCGGCCTGCCTCACCCAGCTCCGCACTGCCGTCTCGGTCAGCTCGAAATCCCTGGCGACCTGACCGACCGACCGGTCACCCCGCCGGCACAGCTCGACGATCTCGGCCTTGAACTCCGCCGTGAACGAGCGGCGAGGACGCGGCTTCTTCTTCCCCATGCTCTCCATGATGAACATCATCCTTCCGGGGCCAAAGCCCCTGATCTCCGATGTCCGTCAAAGCGGATCAAACCCACCCTGGAGAACCCGACCCCGCGTCGGGCCCTCACTATGTCCACCGGCCGACACGGCCTCAACAACCTCGCTCAGCCGCCCAGCAGCCCCAACCGAAACGGCGAGGCTAGTGCCGTGACCGGAAAGGTCCACCGGGTCGCGGCGCCCGGCACAGCACCTCGCCGTGTTGTCGGACCACCCGAGTACGTCCGGTACGAGCGGCGGCCCTCCGCCTTGCGATACACCGCACCGGATACCGAGACCCGGCAGACCTGCCCGGCCACGGCACTAGCGGTCGTATCGCGGACGAGGCGGCGGGCTCGATTACCTTCCGTCTGGCGTCCTTCACCGCACGTCAGACTGAGAATGGAAGATGCTGCTTGTCGCAAAGCGCGCGCGCTGGTTAAGGTTTGCGGCTCCACGGGTGTTTACGCCATCAGGCGCCTGCCGATCGCAGTCAAATCCTCATTCGATATTCGGCCTGTTCGGTTGGAAATTCAAAGAACTCGATCGAATTCCAGTCCCGTGAAACCTTCAGTCTCATTCCGATGTTCCAGGAGGAGTGGTCGATGACGAGGAAGACGGTACTGTCCCGCCGCATGGTGATTGCGGCCGCGACGCTGGCCATGGCCATGGCAGCGGTGACGGTCATGGAAGCAGACCCCTTCGCGAGTTTCACGGTGCGGGCCTCGGCGGTCACGCCCGCCGATGCCGCGAAGCCGTACGGCCCCACCGTCAAAGCGGACAGATCGGACCTCGACGTCCGAGCGCTCGGCAGCGCCGAAGCCGCCCGCAAGGATGAGCGCCGTGGCTACCGGCACTCCAGCCTCCAGCCCGCCGGCCGGTTCGTGACCGCGGGACAGAAGATCACCGTCACGGTTCCCGCCGCCGTCACCGGCCTCAAGGCGAGCGTCGGCGTCGAGGGCATCTACCAGAGCCTGAACGGCGGCAAGGCGAAGACCCCGGTGACGCTGGCGCTCCAGCCGGGGGCCAACGTCATCACCGCGCCCCTGGACGGCCTGGTCAACCTCGTCGACGAAACCCCGGCCGGCAGCCGGACCACGCACGTCACCGTCACCGGCGGCCAGGCGGTCCCCACGTTCGTGCACAAGACCACGAGCCCCGCCGCGTTCGACACCCAGGTGCAGACCTCGAAGGCCCCCTTCGCCGTAGTCATCGGCGACCGATTCATCGCGGAGCTGCAGCGTCCTTCGCTTGCGAAGTACCTCGTGAAGGGGGACATAGGGAACCGGGCCGCGTCGATCGACCGTGTGGTCGACGTCGCGGACCGCACCTGGGGTCTCTCGCGCGACGGGACCGGCGCTACGAAGCGGGCCGGACACCGGGTGCGCATCGCGAGTCCGGACACCGGCTCGGGATACGCCAGCGCCGCGCCGGGCCGGGTCACGTTCCAGACCAAGAGCGGTGCGGCGGCAGACCTGTTCAGGAGCCCGGTCACGGACCAGTGGGGCCTGTGGCACGAGATCGGCCACACCTACCAGCCGGGCTTCGTGAAGTGGGCCGGCCTCGGCGAGGTCACCGTGAACATCACCTCGCTCGCGGTGCAGAAGGAACTCGGCCAGCGCAGTCGCCTCGACGGCACGGGCATGGTGAACGGGGCGAAGAAGTTCCTCGCGCAGCCCGACGCCGAGCGCCAGTTCGGCAAGGCCGACGTCTGGGTGCGTCTGCGCATGTTCGACCAGCTCACGCGTGCTTTCGGAGACGACTTCTACGCCAGCCTGGCACAGAAGGACCGGGTCGAGGCGCAGATGGGCCTGACCCGGTCGTTGGGAACCGACGCCGCGATGCAGCGCTTCGCCACACTGGCGGCCCAGACCGCGCAACGTGACCTCCGCCCGTTCTTCGCCGCCTGGGGCTTCCCCCTCACAGCCGACACCGGCAAGGTCATGGCAGCGCTTCCGGCCCTGCGCAACCGCATCTGGGAGAACCTCGACAGTACCAAGCCCGTGGTCGAGCGGAAGGTCACCTACAGCCCTCCGGTGGTCTCCGTGAAGATGGCCGGGGCGGCGACCCTCGAACAGCGCAGCCCCGGCAACACCCTGAAGCCGGTGGTGTCCGCCACGGGAGGCACCAAGGGCGTGGCGAGCGTGACAGCCACCCGCATCGGCACGGGGACGGGACAGTTCACCCAGAGATTCGTCGCACCGGACGGGACACCGAACGTGATCTTCGCCCCGGTCGACGTCGTGCACGGCACGGACATCGCCATCAGGGGACTGGACAACGTCGATCTGGTGGTCTTCGCCCTTGACGCGGTGTCAGGGCGCATCCACGCGGTTCTGAATTCCACGAACCAGTCCCACGTGTACTTCAAGAACGAGGAGTACGCCGCGGTCCGCTACACCAACGCCGCCGGCACCGTGCTCGCGGACGAGAAGATGACCGGCACCGGCCGGGGCGACGCACTCGTGAAAGCCCTCGACGGGATCCCGTTCCAAAACGGGGGCGTGCTGGAGCTCCGTCACCGCGAACCCTCCCGGATGTTCCGCTGGGACGCGGGCAAGGCAGCACCCGCGAACACCGCCACCACCCAGAGGTACCGGGTACAGGGCGGCCGCCTGATCCCGACCGGCTGACGACGCGCCGTACCCGTCGCCGAAGCGACGGGTACGGCCCGGCGCACGGTGAGCGGCGGTCGCGGGGCGGCGGCGAAGGAACGCAGCCACGCCGGCTTCCTTGTGGAGGAGGCGCCCCGCACTCGAGGCGATGTTCCGCTGTGAACGGCAGCACGGGATCCTCGCTGAAAGTCCCGGGTTAGTAAGTGCGTTTCAGGGCTGTCTTGTTTGAGGTTTTTTGCCCCATACAGACCCCCTCACCTACGTGACCTCCTCGACGCGGCCGCCCGTTTGCTCCGCTCCTCATACATGAAGTCCGTCTCGTTCGAAGATGAGGCGGGAACGCCGAGCAGCAACGGAACGGCACCCTCCGCCGCAGCCATGCTCACGCTACGGCGTGAACCAGCGCAATCCCTACCCCAGCGACCTGTCCGACGCCCGATGGGCCTTGATCGGGCCGACGTTAACGGCCTGGCGGAAGGCCCGGCTCGACCGCAGGCCTACCGGCCAGCCACCCAAGGTCGATTTACGTGACGCGTTCAACGCGATTCTCTACGTCAACCTCACGGGAATCCCCTGGAAATACCTTCCGCACGACTTCCCGGGCCACGGCACGGTCTATTTCTACTACGCGGCCTGGCGCGACGAGGAATCTTCGCCCAGCTCAACTACGACCTCACCGGCCTGGCTCGCGCCAAGGAAGGCCGCACCCCCGAGCCAACCGCCTCGGTCATGGACACCCAGAGCGTGAAGACCTCCACCAACGTGCACCTGACCAGCCAGGGAACCGATGCCGCCAAAAAGATCGTCGGGCGGAAACGCGGCATCCTCACCGACACGATCGGTCTCATCCTCGCTGTAACCGTCGCCGGCGCCGGCCTCTCCGAGAACGCCATGGGAATACGCCTGCTCGACCAGGCCAAGGAGATGTACCCGACCATCTCCAAGAGCTGGGTCGACACCGGCTTCAAGAACGCTGTCGTCGAACATGGCGCCCAGCTCGGATCGACGTCGAAGTAGTCAACAGAAACCCCGGAGTCCGCGGATTTCACGTCGTGAAAAGACGCTGGGTAGTAGATCGGAGCATCGGCTGGATCATGATGCACCGGCGTCTCGCCCGCGACTACGAGACCCTCACCACCAGCTCCGAAGCCATGATCCACATCGCCTCCATCGACAACCTCGCCAAGCGCATAACGGGGGCGGGGGGCGGGGCGCGCGCGGGGGGCGCGGCCGGCGAGCAATGATCGAGACCTGTGGATCGGCCTGGTGGAGGGGCCTACCTTCCCGGTGGATCGATAGGGATCGAGCATGGCCGGCGTTGCTGCGCTGGTCGGGAGGGCACACCCGTGCTGACGGTAGTTACTGAGGACGGTCCGACGCGAGATGGGGTCTCGCTGCTGGACGAGATCGTGCGCGAGGGTGCGCGGCGGATGCTGGCCGCCGCGCTGGAGGCTGAGGTCGACGCCTACCTCGCAGAGCTGCAAGATCTCCGTGACGAGGCGGGCAAGCGCCTGGTGGTCCGCAACGGCCACGCGAAGCCGCGGCAGGTGATGACCAGCTCCGGCGCGGCCGAGGTTGCCACTCCGCGGGTGAACGACAAGCGCACTGACCCGCAGACCGGTGAACGGAAGAGATTCAGGTCGGCGATCCTGCCGCCGTGGTGCCGCCGCTCTCCGCGCATCGCGGAGGTACTGCCTCTCCTCTACCTGCACGGGATGTCTTCGGGGGACTTCGTACCCGCCCTGGAGGGCTTTCTCGGCTCGGCCGCCGGCCAGTCCCCGGCGACGATCACCCGGCTGACCGCCCAGTGGCAGGACGACCAGAAGGCCTTCGCGGAACGGGACTTGTCAGCCGTCGACTTCGTCTACCTGTGGGCCGACGGCGTTCATTTCAACGTCCGTCTGGGCGAGGACCGGCTGTGCATCCTCGTGGTCATCGGGGTCCGCGCGGACGGCACCAAGGAACTGGTCGCCCTCGCGGACGGCTACCGCGAATCGACGGAGTCATGGGCCGACCTGCTGCGGGACTGGCGCCGACGCGGCATGCGTGCGCCCGTCCTGGCCGTGGGTGACGGGGCACTCGGCTTCTGGAGTGCCCTGCGCGAGGTCTTCCCTCAGGACGCGCGCTGCTGGGTACACAAGACCGCGAACGTCCTGGCGGCCCTCCCGAAGTCCGCCCAGCCCGGGGCGAAGAAGGCCCTCGCGGCCATCTACAACGCCGAGGACCGAGGACACGCCGAGCACGCCACCGCGTTCGCCGACACCTACGGGGCAAAGTTCCCGAAGGCCGTGAAGAAGATCACCGGTGACATCGAGGTCCTGCTCGCCTTCTACGACTATCCGGCCGAGCACTGGATCCACCTGCGCACGACGAACCCCATAGAGTCGACCTTCGCCACCGTGCGGCTTCGCACGAGGTGACCAAGGGGCCCGGCAGCCGGGCGGCCGGGCTGGCGATGGCTTTCAAGCTCATCGAGTCCGCGCAGAACCGCTGGCGCACGGTCAACGCACCCCACCTGGTCGCCCTCGTGCGCGCCGGCGCCCACTTTGAGCGCGGTGTCCTGAAGGAGCGTCACGAGGAGATAGCAGCATGAATGCCCTGAACGAGGCCCTGGAAGCACTGACCTCCCAAAGTCCTCGGGAACGCGACGTTCGCGCCGCCGAGCTCGGAGACCTCCTACGAGGCTCTGCCCTGAGCCAGGCAGTCGCCGAGCTGATCGTGTCGCGGCTGGCCACCCTCACCATCAGCGAACCGGACTACGCGGTTCGCGAGTCGGCGCTCAACTCGATCTGCGAGGCGTTCAACCACCACAAGCTGCCCCTGCGACTGCTTGAACCGTTGATCCCCGGCCTTTCCACCTTGGAACCCGAGCTCCTCAAATCCAGCCTCTACATCCTCGGCGCGACCCAGGACCGGACCGCCGCAGAGACGATCACCCCGTTCCTCAACCATCACGACCCGGAAGTCCGAGAGGAGGCCGCCCGCGCGCTCAGCGAGATCGCCAAAGGCACCGAAGACAACGCCATCCACAACTCTTGACGATTGCTCACCTCTTGGGTGACCCGTTCCCCGAGGTTGGCGCTCGGGTCGTACACCTGGGTTCTGCGGAAGTCGATGTCCGTGTGGAGTGGGTGGACGACAGCCAAGCTCTCCAGATTCATGACCACGCCGCGTCCGCACTCGGCGTGCGGACACAGCGCTTCACGCTGACTGCCCATGTTCAGGTACATCCGAAGCCGTCTTCTCGTAAATGCCGAATCAGGGCGACATGCGCTCGACTCTCATTAGTTTGCAGCATTCAACTGGCAGTAGCGGTGTCGCTCGGCCATTTTTCGGGTGGACCATTGCGAGGCGGGTCGGGTCGGCGTCACTCTGGAGCGCAGGATGCACTCAGCGTAGGCACATCAAAATTGAGAGGAAATGATCATGCGGATGCGCCACACGCCAGTTCGCTTAGCTGTCACATTGGGTTTCGCTGTCGGTGCAACCATGGTGGCCGCGGGCCCCTCAAGTGCTGAGCCCGGACCGACGTCAGCCCTCACGGCCACCCATACGAACTGTGTCTTAACCGTCGAAAACGGGAAACAGGCATGCTTCACGACCGCCGAACAGTCGAAGGAGTACGCCGCCTCCGCCGGGGTCTTGGTCGCAACTCTGTACGACTGGGTGAACTACAATTCGCAGGGCGCCCACCTCGCCATCTTTGCCCCCCGTGGCTGCACCACATCGACCACCGACAAGGATTACCGCTACGCGGACATGCCTTCCGGCTGGAACGACAAAGTCAGCTCGGTCAGTACCCCGGAGAACGGAACCCACTGCGACGTCTGGTTTTCCTCCGACCGCAACTTTGAAGGTGAGTGCGGCAACCGGTGGATTGACAAGCACTGGGACCTGAGTCAGATCGGCTGCTTTAACCGGGCGAGTTCGTTCGAACTCAGCTGACAGCGGCGGAAACGCGACTGCCGGTGCGGAGGTCTTCCTTGGGCTCTCCCTTGCCAGGGCTAATTCATAGTCGTGTTGATCATGCTGCGGTGCAGGTCAGGCGAGTCCGAGGAGGTCGAGCGGGCGGGTGAAGGGTATGTAGGAGACCTCTCGGAGCCCGGCGGCGATGTTGCGGTGGCCGGCATCCCGCAGGGTGTTGATCGCAAGGTTGCGCAGGGTGGCCATGTTCTCGGGCCCGTGTCCGGTGCGGATCTTGGAGGCGTCCTCGGCGAATGTGGTGTCTCTGATGTGGTGGAGGGCCTCGATGCCCCACTGAGCTCTGGTGATACGGCCGATGAGCTGGGGTGATGCCTCGCGTGCGGTCATGTTGGTGATGGCGTGGATGGTCTGGCGGGTGACACGGCCGGTCTTCAGGTCGGTGCGGTGCCGCAGGATCTTCACCGCTTGGACGACGTGGGGGAAGTCCAGGCCGAGGCCGGTGACGGTGAGCATGCGTATCGAGCGGGTCTCGCGGCGGCCGTGCCCGCGCTCGCGGTCGTAGCGGCGGGCGGTCACCTCTTTCCAGGGGAGGGCTCTGAGCGCAGCGTGGAGTTTCGGCTGGTTGCCCTTGACCACTCGTCCTGGCGGGTCAGCTCGTTGGTGACCGAGTCGACCAGGAAGGGCATGTCGTCGGTGACCACCTCGAGGACCGTGTGGCCGCAGGACCGCTCGTTCTTCTCGACGGGTGTGCATCCGACGATCCTCACTCGCCGGAGAGCGCCGGATGCGAGCCCGTTGGTGCACTCAGGGTTCGTTCAGCTTCCGATGCGGCAGCTGAGGTGCCTGAAGCCCTTGGAACTACTGGGGTTGAAGAGGTTTCGGGGGCTGATCCATACGTCGGCGCTGGTGCACTGCTCCACACCGACCACCCGCATGTGGTTGTTGTTGATTCCTTTTCTGACGGTGATCTCGGGTGTTCTTCCGGCTCCGCCGTCGTGGGTTGCGGTCCATTGCCGGACCGCGCGCGCAGGCGAGGATGCTTCCGGGGACAAGCCGTCGGCTGTCGGCTCCTCGCGCCCTGGACAGGGCCCGCTGCGCGGGGACAAGCGACTTTTCTCTGACGGGGCACGGGCTTCGGTTGGTGGCTCTTCGTGGTTGTGGGCCCAGGGTGCAGCTGCCGTGCCCCGTGACCTGGGGCCGGTTCTCGAGCCGGTCACATCGCTGTGGGGGCGCCTGGTGAAGCCTGGTGCGCAGCGCTGGCTGACTGGTCGCGTCCGGGGCGAGCTGGATCGGGTTGCGGATCTGGTTGGCCGTGATCGGGCCGCGCGGGTGCTGGCCGGTCGTCTGGAGCGGCGCCAGGGCAGCGCACCCGACGACTGGTGACGTTGGCAGGCAGGACCCCGGGCGGGGTCTTTCGCTGACCCGAGCTGGCGGCGCTGTACCGCAGGCTCTCGGCGTCGCGCTGGTGTGCGTGTGGGCCCTGGGATGTCGAGCCGCTCCCCCTGACGTCGCACGGCCGGACGTGTCCTTCCTGCCGCAGCCCTGAACGGAGGGAGCACCGAACCCGACTGGCATGATCGGACCGTGACCGAAACGAACTGGGAAGGCTGGTACCGGCAGCTCCTGGCCGCCGTGGCGCTGCTGGCCGCTCCCGCGCACGACCAGTTGGCCTGGCTGGAGAAGTATGCCGTCCCGGTGGACGAGATCGCCCTGAACTTCGACGACGCGGCCGTGATGGCACGGCAGCTCGGCGACGAGGGCTGGCTCACCTCCGAGGCGCTGTCCGAGCTCGCGCGGATCGACGCCCTCCTCGGCCACCTGACCGCGGACGAAGGATCCGCGGACTGGACCGCGCTGGGCCTCAGAACTCACGAACTGTGGGCACAGGTCCGTCAGGAAGCCGACCAGTTCCTGCGCGCACAAGGCGAAACGGAACAGGCACTGCCGCTCGCCGAGACAATCCGCTGACTGAATCGCCACCGTAGCCCGGCCTCCCGTCGAACTGGCCGGACGTGGTGATGTCCCGGGGGGGTGTCTCTATGTCTTTCGTCAAGGATGCGGTGCCGGGTGTGGGGCTGTTTGGGATGGTCATGCGGCGAGGGTGATGGTGGGGACTCTGGACTCGTAGAAGGTGCCGTCTCGGAGCATGGCGAACAGGACGCCGATGCGTTGGCGGGCGAGGCGGAGGAGGGCTTGGGTGTGGGTTTTGCCGCGGGCTCGTTGGCGGTCGTAGTAGGTGCGTGATGCCGGGTCGGCGTTCATGCAGGCGAAGGCGGAGAGGAACATGGCCCGTTTGAGCTGCCGGTTTCCGCCTCTGGGTGCGTGTTCGCCGTGGATCGAGGTCCCCGACGACTTCGTGGTCGGGGCGAGGCCGGCGTAGGAGGCGAGGTGGGCGGCGCTGGGAAAGCCGGTTCCGTCGCCGACGGTGACCAGTAGGACGGCGGCGGTCCTGACCCCGACTCCCGGCATCGAGGTCAGGACCGGGTGAAGAGGGTGAGCCTCCAGCAGGCTGCTGATCTGCGCTTCCAGTGCTCGGCGCTGGTCGTGGACCGCGGCGAGGGAGGCGGCCAGGGACGGGATCACGATGTCGAGGGTGCCCGTGCCGGGAACGATGACGGTCTGCTCGTTGAGGGCGTCGAAGATCTCGTCGATCAGCCGCGCGGCCATCCGCGGCGCCTTCGGGCGGATGAGTTCGACGAGCCTGCGGCGGCCGGCTTTCCGCAAAGCGGCCGGGGACCCGTGGCGCTCGAGGAGCCAGGTGACGGCCGGATGGTCCAGCCGGGGTCCGAGCACGCGCTCCAGCGACGGGTGGAACTGGGTGAGCAGGCCGCGTATCCGGTTGCTGGTGCGGGTGGCCTCGGCCGCGAGGTCTTGGTCGAAGCCGGTCAGCACCGTGAGCTCGGCGGTGATCTCGTCGGTCAGCTCCAGCGACCGCAGGACGTGCGGCATCGTCCGGGCGGCGTCCGCGATCACCGCCGCGTCCTTCGCGTCGGTCTTCGCCTCGCCCGGGTAGAGGTCGGCGATCCGCCGCATCGCGAGTCCGGGCAGGTAGGCGACCTCGCAGCCCGCGTCGCGGGCCACGGTCAGCGGCAGAGCGCCGATCGATGCCGGCTGGTCCACGATCACCAGCACCGTGCCGAACTTCGCGATTAGCTTGTCGAAGACGGCCCGCAGTTTCGGTTCGCTGTTGGGCATCGGCTTGTCGAAGACCTTCTTGCCCGCCGGCGTCAGCCCATGGCCATGATGGGCGGACTTTCCGACGTCCATACCCAGGAAGACGCCCACATCACCGGTGTCTAACATTGCACCCCTCCCAGGTGGTTGCTCCTACTGGCCTCGGCAATGGCACCGTGCTCGCGCATCCACGTTATGCAGACCTGCCGCCCACGTCTGTGCCCGGCATTGCGCCGGGTCGGGCGGTGGCCGGGCACACTCCCCCGCCACGCGACCTACCTCCACCAACGCACCGCCGGCCGCATCGGAAGCCTCACCCGACTCATCCGCCAAGCCACCATCACCGCCATCCACGACGGCACCGAACGCATCACCAAAACAACGCTCGAGGCTGTCCGCCTCGACCACCACGCCGAAACCCACCAGCTCAAAACCCGCACCCCGACCCGCCGAACTACCCGCTGACCAGCACAAACAAATCCGTGGGACAGACCCGTGCCCACTCATCGGTCCCTTTCTCAGCCGGAACCCCCAGCAAGATCGGCAGCCGCCCTCGACGCTGTCAGTTCGCCGCCTCCAAGACACGCGGCATCAGGGGCTGCCGTCAGCGGGACCCGAACCACCAGATCAGCGTGGCGATCACAGACGATCCGACGGCGGCACTGGCTCCGCGTACGGCGGCGAACAACGCCGTGCGGCCGAGCCGGCGCATAGTGCGCTTCTTCATTGGATCGTTCCGGTTCACTCCGATACTCCCTTGGAGGTCGTTGCCCGGCTCTGCTTGCCGGGCGCTGACCTGAGGTTCCAGCCCACACGAGGCTGGTGTCCGAAAGGGAGGACGCTCCGGACGAACGGCCTCTAGGCTCGCAGGTCAACGAGGTGTCCGCCGCGGTCGCTGCGGACACGACGGACAGCCACCGGGAGCACGGATGCCGGATCCGGCGCAGGAACTGAACGAGCAGCTGCGTGCCCTCGAAACGCGGGCGAAGCGTGCCCGGAAGGCTGCCGGGCTGCCGTGTTCCAGGCGGGAGGCCGCGCGCGAGACGGTGCGAACGCCGTACGCAGTCGCCGTCACGTTCCAAGCGATCAGTCGCTGGCTTCCTGTTCCATCGGCGCGTGCGACGGTGCCCAGCCCCAGCAGCAGCGAACACTTCATCGCCCTGGTTCGGGTCTGGAGCGCCTGGGCTGGGGAAAAGCCGAACGAGCGGAACTGGCGGAACCTCCTGGAGGAAGCGCAGGTATCAACGGCCAGGAGCAACCAGCAGCTCGTCTCTCTGACGGACAATCGACCATCTACAGATGGTCACGAAGTGACGGCTGATACGAAACGAGAGGAAGCGCTGGGGCTCGCGGAACGGCGTTCCCTCGCACGGAGGCTTACTCGCTTGAGTAGTACGCCAGCGGATCGACGGGACGATGTTCTCGAATGGCTCCTTGCTCAAGAGCAAGCCTTCGTAGAGGTTCCGTTCGGCAGTGTTCGGGTTCTGGTGGCGCCCATGGGTGCAGGCAAGAGCGAGGAAGCCGAGCATTGGTGGGATGCGGGGTTGATACAGGCACAGACGGACGCGAATGTGGCGGTGCCGGTGTGGCTGGAGGCGCGGGACCTGGAGCAGCGTCAGCTAGAAACGGTCCTAAGTGGAAATCTGGAGCAGGAATGCCGGATCGTCATTGATGATCTGGACCGGCTGAGTCCGTGGGATGCCGATAAGGTGCTGGCCCAGGCACGGCGACTGGTTCTGACGTGGCCTCGCCTCAGTGTTCTTGCAACGACTCGGCCGGGGGCGGGCGAGGTGGACGAGCGCGAGCGTATCGAGGTCGCCCCTTGGCCCCGTACGCGCGGTCTGGAGTTGCTCCGCATCATCGTGGGTGAGCGGGTCTTCCATGCAGTCAAAGAGCACGAAACTCGACAGCTTCTTACGAGTCCCCTACTGGTCCACGCCCTGGCAAGCCGTTTGCGTGCCGGCGGTGACGCAAATGTGTCTACGCAGGAGTTGCTCGCTGGTCTGGCGAGCTCCGTTCTTCGGCAGCAGCGGCGGCCCGTCAAGGATGAAGTGTGGGGCGGCCTGGTACGACTGGCCGCCCTAGTCCTAGATTCAGCCGGACAGGTCCGGGCCTCCTCGTTCGGGCGGGACCAGGAAGTCTGGGAGTTGGAGGAGACGGGGCTGGTAGTCCGGGACGACGACCATCTGCGATTCGCTCTGCCCTTGTTCGAGCAGCACTTCGCCGCGCAAGCTCTCCAAGATGGCATCACCCACCTTGAAGACGCAGCAGGCCCTGAGAGCTTCCCCCGCTGGCGCTACGCGGTCGCGTTCGCGATCGACACTGCTGCCGCGGACAAGGCGCTGGAGTTCATGTCGCGTCTCGTACGAGCAAACCCAGCCGCAGCGTCATGGGTACTAGATGAGGTCTCCACATCCGGTAAACGGGCCAGCCGGGTAGGTAGCAGGCAATGGAACTCCGGCGAGGAATCGGCACTGGTAGCAGGTGGGTGGCTCAGGGAAGCCATGCTGGCCTGGATCGATGGTCTCGGCGGCCTCCGATCCCAGTTGACACGTCAACACAGCGGGGCTCTGGAACAATGGGGTGTCCGGCTTGAAGGCAACTTCATGCTGCTTGCCGTGGGTCGTGAAGGCGTGTTGGACGCAGACATCGTGGTACGACCGGACCTTCACCCCAGTGGCAGCTTGCTGTCACAGTTCCACAGCATCGAGGGCTTCGCCCTGCCACAGGATGACCTGTCGAGATGGACCTGGGCACGCAATCGACTGCGTACGGCCCTGTCCCACCGCATCGAGCGGAGGGTACTGCCTGTGCCATCCGACTCCCCGCTCGCGGCCGAGCGGATCTGGTATCTCGCTCGTCGGATTCTCTCCGGCCGCCGACTCCCCCATGGCACTCCCATTCCTGTGCATGACCTCCGGCTGAAGGTGCAGACGATGATGCAGCAGGTTGAGAGCAGCCAGTGGTGTACCTGGCAGGCATCTGGCGACACAATCGACTCCGGCGACATCCGTTGGCTCCACGCCGAACTCCGGCATATCCACGCGGAGACCCTCGCTGCTCCGTACCCACCTGCGGATCAGAGGACGGGGGCTCGATTCGTCTGGGAGGCCTACTCGCCTGAGCTGATCTGGTCCATCACAACCACCGTCCTACAGAATGCGCTCATCGGCTATCAGCAGCTCGTAGAGACGAACTTCCCCCGATTCGGGCACGCGCTGGCCCTCTACAGCATCGTGCCGGTCCGCGCTGATGGTCTCGTGATCACGGCAAGCCCAGACGAGAGCGCCGATGTTCCTCCGATCCTGGAGTACACGCTCCACACCGACAGCACGGCACGTGAGTCCGGCAAGCCAGTGGTGAACCTCAACCTGATTGAAGAACCTGACGTACCACCCAGGCAGTGGACAAACCTGGCCGACGGCAAATCATCAGTATTCCGGGTACCCGAAGTCAGCCAGGAAGCAATCAACATGCACCATGAACGGCAGGCCACGAACCTCGCCTACAGCTGGCTCGCACGCGACCTGCACGCAATCGGCTGGCTGGAGAACCGTTCCCCGTACTTCGGCTAACGGACGGCCAGCATCGCGGAGCCTTACCCGGGCACTGGCAGCGGAAGAACCAACCACGCTCCGCCCGTCGAGCCCAGAAGCCGCAAACCGACCCGCCCCACCACCCAGCCGACCTGCGCAAAACAACCTGAAACCCTAAAAATAGCACTCGGCCCTTTAGACGCAGAAGCCATCTGCAACACCAGCTTGGTTCTCAGCCAACCTGCAACAGTCCCAGACCAAGCCACGACTGGCGTCGCACAAGCCGTTCTCAATCAACCTGCAACACCCCAGCTCACCAACCCTCATGCATCGCGACCGCCCTCCCCCTCAGCGACATCGGTGTGGTTCTTGAGCTGGTCCCACCACCAGGAGATGGCCGGCTCGTCCAGGCGTCCGTGGCCCACGGGAGCATCGGCGAAGCCGCCGTCGGCCATGACACGGTCCGCGCCCTGGTAGCGGTGCGTACTCTCCCGCCAGTAGTAGTCCCAGCTGCCGCGGATGATGTGACCCAGTCCGGTGAGGTACTGGCGCATCGCGGGCGACGCCGCCGTGTACTCCTGGTCCCGCAGGCGCACGAACAGGCCCATCATCCGGTCGTGGATGTCCACGGTCTCATCCAGGGCGGCCTGAAAGTCCAGGCCACGTTGCTCTTGTAGCAGGTGGATCAGGTTACGGGAGGCCGGTTTGCCCTCGGTGGTCTCCTTTCCGTAGGAGACCAGGTCGTTGTCGATGACGGTGAGCGCACTGGCGGCATCACTCAGCGCGCGGAACGCGGGCGTCATCCGCTGGTCCGGGCCTAGGCCGGCCCCGATCGCCAGGAGGGCCTCGGCGGCGGAGTTGCCGACACCGCCGATGCGCTGGCCGAGATAGCTGTTCACGTCGTTCACCTCGCCCGTCTCCTCTGCGAGCATCGCCACCATCCACACCTGCAGAGCATCGGCGAACTGCATGGCAAGCGCGGAAGAGGATCCGGCGTGCAGACGCTGGGCCAGATCGATCCATGGCGCTTCGATCGGATTGTCCGCATCCAGCAGCCGGGCACCGGGAACGGCACAGGTGTACCTGACGCGGCAGATGTAGCTGGGCAAGTACCGCAGCAGCCCCTCGCCGCCGCCGAGACCGCCCAGGGCCAGATCGTCCAGGACGACGGCGAAATTCGCGACGTCACAGTAGATCTGGGTAATCGGCTCCGGCGTGAGCGGCAGAGTCAGGCACGCGGCCTCGCCGATGTTGTTCGCCTCGATCTTCTCCGGCGATCCCAGGCCGTACTTGCTGATCCACTGCCGCGACCGGGCAGAGATACGGTCGACCTCGGGGTGCATGGCCGCGGGCAGCGGCATATAGAGAGGCGGAAGCAGGACCTGCTCAGACATGAAGGTCTCCTCGAAGGCGGGTCAACGGTCCCGGTGGATGATCAAATGCGCCAGGGTGGCCAGCTCCGCCGCCGCAGGTTCGCCTCGCACGGGCCGCCGTCAACTGGTCAAGCGCCCGCCCGATGTGCTCTTGAGCCTCACGCTCCGCCCAGGCACGCCCCCCGGCTGCCTCCACCAGCTCTGCCGCACGCGTCAACTGGGCCGCGAACAAACGGCCGGACCCGGTGTACAGCGTGGCCAGCTCCCGGGCCGCCGCTCCGGGCGATGCCAGCGCTGCGGCGACAGGCAAGGACTTCTTGCGCACGGCCAGATCGGCGCCGACCGGCTTGCCAGTTCGCTCGGGATCACCCCAGATCCCCAGAAGGTCCGCGGGCGGCCTTGTCCCAGTCGGCGCGCGAGATGTACTTCAGCGTGGTGCGGATGAGGTGAACGATGCAGAGCTGGACCACGGTGGCGGGGAAGACGGTGTTGACCGCCTCGGGCAGGCCCTTCAGGCCGTCGCAGACGAGCATGAGCACGTCCCTCACGCCGCGGTTCTGCAGCTCGGCGAGGACGTTCTGCCAGTATTTGGCGCCCTCGCCGCCGTCGCCGGCCCACAGTCCGAGGATCTCGCGGTGACCCTCGCAGGTGACCGCGAGGACCACGTAGATGGGGCGGTTCGCCACCGCACCGTCCCGAATTTTCGCGTTCACGCAGTCCACGAACAGGACCGGATAGACGGGATCGAGCGGGCGGGTGCGCCAGTCGGCCATGGCATCCAGGGCCTTGTCCGTGATGGTGGAAACCGTCTCCTTGGAGGTCTCCATGCCGTAGGCCTCGGCGAGATGCGCGACGATCTCCCCAGAGGTCAGGCCCTTCGCGGTCAGCGAGAGGACCATCTCCTCCAGGCCGCCGGTACGGCGCGCGTACTTCGGCAGCACGCTGGAGCTGAAGGTGCCCAGGCGGTCCCGGGGGACCTGCACCGTCACACCGCCGACCTCCGTCATCACCTTCCGGCCCCGGTAGCCGTTGCGGGCGTTGCCTCCAGACCGGGAGCCCCGGCCGCCGGTGCGGCCGGCCTCCTCGGCCAGATGCAGGTCCATCTCCGCCTCAACGGCGGCCTGCATCAGGTGCCGGGTGAGCTCGACCAGCAGGCCGCCCTCGCCCATCAGCCGCAGCCCGCCCTCGCGGACCTTGCCGGCGGCCAGCTCGGCCAGCTCGTCCAACAGAGCCGGGCTCAGCCCGTGCGCGGCCGCCGCTTCCCGGCTCGCCATCGTCGTCTTCGATGCCACACCTGCACCGTCAACGTCCCTGTCGAACACCGCAACCGACACGCCGTCAGCGTCCTCGATCAGGTGACCGTTCTCCGCATCCATCAGGGGTCCCTTCTGAGCAAGTGCCCACCTGATTCATGACACTCCCGGTTCGGCGGAGGAGTCGGTGATGGGGCGGAGTTACTCGCCAGGGACCGCGGGGAGCTGGCTTCGTAGTGGCGTTGGTGGGCGTCGATTCCGGCGAGGCGATATGGGCCGTGGGTCTGGTGGGGGATCTGGTGTTTCTGCCCGTCGGTGGGGAGTTGTGCGGTGTGGAGTTGGCGGTAGGTGTCGTAGGTGATACGTGTGCGGGTCGCGATGGCGTGCTGGTGGGCTTGGGTGCGCAGCGCGGTGGGGTATCCGGGCTGGATGGTGGCGGTGAGGAATTCGGCGACGCTGCCGGATCCGTAGCTGAAGAGGCCGATGGTCTCTGCGCCGAGGGTGGTGTCGTGGTCGAGGAGGGCGGCAAGGGCTAGGTAGAGGGAGGCGGTGTAGCTGTTGCCGATGGTCTCGTTGTAGGTGGTGGTGGCCGCGACTGCACCTTCGATGGCATGGAGGGTGGGTGTTGTGCCGGTGGTCTTGAGCAGGTGGTGGTGGGCTTTGTACGCCATGCGGGTGAAGGGCTGGTGGTAGCAGATGGCCCGGAGCTTTTCGAGGGGGAGGCCGCCGCGGGTCTCGTGGTCGTGCCAGGTGGCGGTGAGGGCTTCGAGGTAGGTGTCGACGGACTTCTTTCCGTTGACGAGGGGGGTGGTGCGGTAGTTGGGGCGCCAGAAGTCCATGACGTCGCGGGTGTAGAGGCCGGAGGGGGCGTTGATGACGGCGATGTTGGGGTGGGCGGCGATGAGGATGGCTGCGGCTGCGGCGCCTTGGGTGGCTTCGCCCGGGCTGTCGAGGTCGTAGCGGGCGATGTCGCCGGCTAGGACCAGGACTTGCTGGGTGGGGTCGGTGCGGACGAGGGCGCAGGCGAGTTGGAGGGCGGCGGTGGCGCCGTAGCAGGCCTGCTTGAGTTCGACGACACGGACGTTGCGGTTCAGTCCCAGGAGCTGATGGACGTAGATGCCGGCGGCTTTGGACTGGTCGATGCCGGTTTCTGTGGCGAAGAGGAGGGTGCGGATCCTGTCTTTCCCGTGGCGTTCGATGATCGGGGCGCCGGCGCCTGCGGCCATGGTGACGATGTCTTCGTCCGGGGTGGGGATGCTTATGGAGGTCTGTCCGATGCCGTGGCGGTACTTGGCGGGGTTAGCGCCGGTGTGGCGGGCGAGTTCGTCGTGGGTCAGGACGAGAGTGGTGGTGGAGAAGGTGAGGTCGTGGATGCCGACGGGTGGCTCAGTTGTCATGGCGGGTTCCGCTCGCGCGTTCGAGGCGGGTGTGGGCGTTCATGAGCTCGCCGGGGTTGGTCTGGGCGGCCATGAGCGATAGTTCCCCGCACAGGACGGTCGCTGCGGTGATGGCGGCGAGGCGGCGGGCGTTGTCGCCGGTGGGGCGGTGTTCGCGGCATCCCAGGCGGGTGAGTGCTTCTTCGGCCTGGGGCAGGGTTTTGCCGTTACCGACGGTGCCGACGATGAGGTTGGGCAGGGTGCAGGAGAAGTACAGGTCGCCGTCCCGGTCGTCGGCGTAGGTGATGCCTTGGGAGCCTTCGACGATGTTCGCGGCGTCTTGGCCGGTGGCCAGGTAGAGAGCGAGGAGCATGTTGGCGTAGTGGGCGTTGGCGGAGCGGATCCCGCCGGCGAGGAGGGTGCCGACGAGGTTCTTGTGGACGTTGAGGCGGGTGATCTTCGTGGCGGTGGTGTGCAGGCGTTCGGCGACGACGGCTTGGGGGACGAGGATTTCGGCGGTGGCGTTTTTGCCGCGGCCGAGGATCCCGTTGATCGCGGTGGCCTTTTTGTCGGTGCAGTAGTTGCCGGAGATCGACCCGTACGAGATATCGGGGATGTAGGTGAGGATGTGGGCCATGAGGCGGTCGGCGGCCAGAGTGGCCATGTTGTGGCCCGAGGCGTCGCCGGTCGCGAACTCGAAACGTACGAACAGCAGCGGCCCGGCGATCTCGTGCCGGATGGCCAGGAGTTTTGCGAAGCGGCTGGACTGCCTGGTCACGCCTCGGAGTTCTTCGGTCCGGGCGTGGATGGCTTGGGCGGCGGCGTAGGCGGTCGCAGCATCAGGGGCTTCGAGGAGAACTGAGCGTGTCATCCGCTCGTCGATCAGGGTGACTCTGATTCCGTCGTCGACCAGGCGGGAGATCCTGGCCCCCCGTGCGACGGATGGCCACAGCGGCGCTTCGTAAGTGGCCAGGGGCACGTGGATTCCGCCCGACGCGGCATTCCCTGTGATCTGTATGGGACCGACCCATCGGGTCGGCACCGGTGTGGAGTGGTCCGCCGGAGCGGCTGTCTGGCCGGGCCCGGTGGCGGGGTGGATGGTCATCGGCGTTCGCCTTTGGGTCTTGGAGGGTGGTCCAGGAAGGCGCGCAGGCTTCCGGTGATCTGGAGGTCGCAGGCGGTCAGAGCGGGGTTGAGGTTGGCCATCACGAAGCCGTCTGGGTTCAGGCGGCGCATGGGGGTGAAGGTGTCGGCGGTGGAGGGGTCTTTGAGGTAGGGGCTCATGGAACCGGTGGCGATGGCCAGTCCGGTTTCACGGACCGCGATCGCCAGGTCCCGGTTGATTGCACCGGACTTGGGAGAGCCTCCTGTCCTCGCGTTGATGTAGAGGGGCACCCCCCAGGAGACGGCGGCGACGCGGGTGGTCAAAGTGACCAGGTCAGGGTCGGTTCCTGCCAGGGCGTGGTGGACGAACCGGATGTAATCGAAAGGGTTGGAGCGCCTGTCCTGAGAGCCGGAAGAGGGGGAGGGGAGGCCTGCCCGGTGTGTTGGGCGACGGCGAGGCGGACGTGGTCGTCCTTGCCTGTGGCGGTCACGGAGTCCTCCTTGTGCCGGGCCCCGTCGCGGCAGTCGCTACGGTGCGCGGACTCGGCCCGATCGGTCCTGTCGTTGGTCCGGTCATGACGGACGGCGGGGCGGTGCGCAGGGCGAGGGGGCTGATGGCTGCGTCCGTCCATGCCTCGTGCAGGGCGTCCGGGTCGGCGCCGTCGGGGAGGAGAGCTATGCCGCAGTCTCCGCCGCCGGCGCCCGACGGCTTTCCCGCACCACCCAGGAGCCTGGCGGCGTCACACAGGGTGGTGAGGGCGGGAGTGAAGATTCCCGCGGATGTCTGCTGGTCAAGGGTGGACAGAAGTCTGCGGGCGGTTTCGATGGTACTGAGGGGAATTCTGTTCTCGCCGGGCCGCAGAGCCTGGACCAGGGCATCGACCACGCGGCGGCTGCGGTTGAGGAAACACTGATGGGCTTCGCTGTTCCACCAGGCGGTGTCCTGCAGCCGGCCGACCTTGTCCGGGCTGGAGGCCGGCGTGCCGGTCCAGCCCACGTGCAAAGTTGTGGCGGGGGGCGCAACGTGGCGAACGGAGAGGCCGGGCCAGTCGGCGTGCAGGGCGGCGGCCACACCGAGGGTGGCGCTCATGTGGCGGAGTCGGCCGCGGTCGGGTGCGGTGTAGCGGATCCAGCCGCCCCACGTGCTGGCGGCGACGTCCGCGCCGGAGGCATGCGGATCCTCCTGCGCGGTCGCCAGCAGTGCCAGGCGCAGCCGCATCTCGGCAGACAGGCCCAGGCCATAGAAGGTGTCCAGGGCGTGCACGGCGGCGACAGTGACGGCGCCGCTGGAGCCCAGTCCGATCTTGACACCCAGTTCGTGCAGGGTGGAGCTGACGGCCAGGTGCACGGGCAGCGGCGGCACGCGCGACGCGGCACGGAACTCGTCGACGACGGACAGGGCCGCAAGCAGGTGCCGGAGGGCTGGAGGATGCGGGGTGTGGACGCGGCCGGGAAGGTGTCCGTCACTGTCGCGGTGCAGCAGGTAGGGGCCGCCGGTGAGGTGGGTGACGAGTTCGGCGTCGGCCTGCCGGGCGGAGGTAGCAGTGACCGTGATGTAGCGGTCGACCGCCACGATGACCGCCGGCTCGCCAGGGGAGAGAACCGCGTACTCGCCGGCGACGAAGAGTTTCCCTGGGGCCCGGCAGACAACGGTCCGGCTCATCACCAGTCCCCCAGGGTGAGTGTGGCAGCGGGACCGGGGCCGGCGATGACGGTCCGGCTGCCTGACATCGAGGCCAGTTCGGCCGCGATACGCGGAGCATCCCCCGGGGGACAGAGGACCTTGACGTTGGCGCCAGCGTCCATCGTCGCCCACGTCTGCTCTCCTCGTGCGCGCATGGCGCGTACGAGGCCGAGGACGTGTCGGGAGGCGGGAGTGCGGTACCTGACCGGGGGCACGGCCGCCTCCATCGTGTCGTGCATGCCCATCGCACTGCGCTCAGCGATCGCACCGACCCGTGCGATATCCCCGTCCCTCAAGGCGGCGCGCATCGCCGGGACATCCTCGAGGGTGGCGGCGAGCCAGCGCGGGAACAGGCGTGAGGTACTCACGGTGCGTGTCATGGCTTCGCGGCTGGATACAGGCTTGGGACCCGTGTCCACAAGGACGGCGATGAGCGCGAGTTCGAGTTGGACGTCGCCCAGGGGCTGAGCATAGGAAGCCTGGTCGGGGTCGGGGATGCCCGGATAGGCGGCATACCACTGGACGAAGCCGCCGAAAACGGAACGGCAGGCGGATCCTGAACCGCGCCGGGCCAGACGAGAGAGGCCCACCGTGTCCAGGCCCGCGTCGTAGACGGTGGCCGCCGCAACCGCGAGGGCCGCGAATCCCGCCGCCGAGGACGCCAGGCCCGCACCCACTGGCACCGTGTTCACCGTGTCCACCCGGGCCCGAACCGTGGAACCGGTACGGTCGCGCACCAGATCCAGGAAGGCGGCGATCCGCCGCCTGGCCTGACCGGACGCCGGTATGCCGTCGAGGAAAGCACTGTCCTGGCCCTGGCCCGGCATGAGGCGGACGGTGGTCGTGGTGGGGAAGATGTCGAGGGTCATGGACAGGCTGTCGGCCAGTGGCAGGATCAGGTCCTCATCCCGTTTTCCCCAGTACTTGACCAAAGCGATATTCGGATGGGCGACCGCGGTCGCCCATGCGTCAGACCTCATCCCGCCCCACCGCTCCTTTCGACCATGGTGGTCCACGTGTGGGCTGCGCCGTGTTCGAGGAGACGAGAGGCCAGTGCGTCCGCGCCGGCCGAAGTGCCAGTGAGGGCGATCATGCAACCGCCGAGCCCGCCCCCGCTCAATTTCGCGCCCAGAGCCCCGTACTCCAGCGCCGCGCCCACCAGGCGGTCAATCCGCTCGGTACTCAGGTCCAGGTTCGACAGCAGCTGATGGGTTTCGGTGAGGCATGCGCCGGCGATGGGGAGGTGCCCCTGCTCCAGTGCGTGCAGGGCACGCTCGGTGATCGCCGTCGACTGTGCGAGGAATCTGTCCCGTGCCGCGAGGTGGGTGTCGAAGTATGTGCGGAGCATGGTGACGGCCCGGCGGGTGCTGCCGGGGGTGCCGGAGTCCGCGACGACGATCCACATCGCACAGCCGACCGGCGGTGTACTGGGCCGGCCACCCGACAGGAGCACCGGACGGGTGGCCCCTGTGGTCAGTGCGTCGATTCCGGAGGCCTGTCCATGGGCTGCCGACTCGGAGAGCTGTACGTAGTCGAAGACCTCCTGGTCGGTCAGGTCCAGCCCGAGGAGGTCGTCGAGAGCGCGGGTCACGGCCCGGGCCAGAGCGGCACTGGACCCAAGCCCTCGGGACGGCGGGATGCTGCTGGCCAGTTCCACGTCGATCCCCAGGAAGCGGGCGGCGGCAGGGCGTCGCAGGACTGCGTCAACGAGGAGCCCCAGTCCCGGCGGGGTGCTGTCGAAAACGGGCCCGCCTTTGCCGGTGCCCGCGAGCATGGGACTGCAGTGGATGCGGACGAGTCCGTGCGTGCTGTCGTATCGGGGCGTCACGGTGGCACGGCAGACGACCGCGGGCAGGGGGACAGCCAGTGAGGGCGCACCGTACACGGCAGCGTGCTCACCCAGCAGGATGGCCTTCGCGTGCGCCGCCCCACTGCCCGAGACACCATCCGCAACGCTCGGATTGGCCCCGCCTGTCCGTGATTCGAGTCCTGTGGGAATGGGCCGGGTCATGACAGCGGCACCTTCCTGGGCCGGAGGGAAGACCACGGGTCCGAGGTGGGCCCACCCGGCAGCGGTTCTTCCCGCAGGCCGTACGCGGGCGGGACGCACACGAAGTCGCCGCGCAGGCTACCGACACAGGTGGGGAGGCTTGGAGGGCTCTTGGGAGCCGGCGGAGACGGACAAACGGTCGCATGCACCAAAGGCCCCTTCCAAAGGACAGGATGAGCTGTGGGGTGGCGTGTGCTGCCTGATGGGCCGGCCCCTACAGCTACGGCAGGACAGGTTCACACCGCCTGTGCCCGTCAAGCGGTGGCGATCTCTACGCAGTCGGCGACCGTCGTGCCTTCCGCGTTGAGGAGGTCCTCGTCGACGGGTCGGCCGACCGTGTTCTCGATCTTCTGGGCGAGCTCAGTGATCTGCAGGGAGTCCAGGTCCAGGTCCTCCAGGAGCCGGTCGCCGGGCTGAATCTCCTCTACGGGGCGCCCCGCAAGGTCAGCGACCATCTGCCGGATAACGGCCAGGGCCTGCACGTCCATGCTCATCAGATCCTCCAGGCAAGGGTGCGGCGCCCAGGGACGTGCGCCGTGTTCGGCGGGCAACAGTGCAGTGCGTGATGGTTCAGGGGGCGAGCACCACTTGGGCGGCGTAGGTGAGGCCAGCGCCGAACCCGAAGAGGAGGACCCGATCACCGCTGTGGATCCGCCCGCTCTGGCGCAGGGCGTGAAAGGCCAGAGGGACAGAGGCCGCACACGCGTTCCCGGAGGAGACCACGTCCGTGGCAGTGACCATGCCCGGGGCACCGATGGCCTCGGCGAGGGAGCTGATGATGCGCAGGTTCGCCTGATGCGGCACGAATGCCTTCAGCTCATTCGGAGTGATTCCGGCGTTCCGGCAGGCGGCTTCAACGACGGGCATCAGAGCACTGGTCGTCCACCGGAACACCTTGCGACCGGCCATCTCCATGTGACCTGTCTGCGGCCGGATGGTGATGAGATCAGCCTGGTGGCCATCGCTGCCCCAGGCAACCGGGAAGACCGCCGGGTGCTGGGCGGGCCCGATGAGAGCGGCGGCGGCTCCGTCGGCGAAGATCGGCCCGGTGTTACGGTCCTGCGCGCTGACCCAGTCGCTCATTCTCTCGGACGCGACGACCAAAACGTTGCGGGCGCTGCCGGCCCGGACCAGGGCATCGGCGACGGCCAGAGCGTGGCTGAACCCGGAGCACGCGGCGTTCACATCGAACCCAGCCGCCGCACGACAACCGAGGCGGGCCGCGACCGAGGCTGCACCATTGGGCATCGGCGAGGGCATCGAACACGTCGCCAGAATGACCACATCGACGTCATCGACACCGGCGCCAGCGTCCGCGAGGGCCTTGTCACCGGCCTCCACCGCCATCGCCACCACGCTCTCCGAAGCGGTCGCGTGCCGCCGCTCCTGTATACCGACCCGCTGAACGATCCACTGCGCGTCGACGCCCGCTGCGGCTGCCGCGGTTTGATTGGAGACGGCCGTCGCGGGCCGGTAGGCACCCAGCCCCACGATCCGGGAACCAGGCTGTGGAGATGCGCCGTTGAGCGCCACCAGAGCCACGCCCCCAGACGTTCTTGACCGTCATTCACTTTCCACTCCATTTTTCTTGGCTGGCCGGAGGAGAGGCCATCTTCATCAGCGAAGACATTGCGTTGATGGCAGTGTTGCGCCCCTGCCGTTGCTGCCAGCGGAATACCACCGGTGCAGCGCGCCTCGTGATGAATTCCCTCGGCACAATGGATGGCTTGTCTTCATTTCGCGCATTCTGCGAATGAAGGTGAAGCCCCTTCCTGCTATGCCATGCGGCTGTGATGGAGGCACGGGTCAGTGGTCGCGATGGGCAATATGGCGCGCCAGGGCGCTAAGTTCGGCCGCCGGGCCGGGTGCCGCGGAGGCGTCCTGCAGGTGAGTCATCGCCTTGCCGATGTGATCCTCGGCTGTGGTCGCGGCCCAGCGTCGCCCTCCTGCCTCGTCTATGAGGGCCGCGACCTCAACCAGTTGGTTCTCAGTGAAGGCACCGTGTTGGCTGTAGAGGCGGCGAAGGGTAGATGCGGCAGGGTGGTCGGACGTCAGGGCTGCGGCGACGGGGAGGGATTTCTTGCGAGACCGCAGATCAGACCAGATGGGCTTACCCGTGGTCGCCGACTCGCCCCAGATGCCGAGGAGGTCGTCGACAAGCTGGAAGGCGGAGCCGAGGTGGAGACCGAACGCATACAGGTGGGCGACGCGTTCGGGGCAGGCATCCGCCGCAATCGCTCCAAGGGCGCATGCCTCGGCGATGAGGACGCTGGTTTTCGCCTCGGTCATGGAAATGACATCGTCGAGAATGGGCAGAATCTGCCCTTCCAGCAGAGTGTCGTGGTATTCGCCGCCAATGAGGGCCTGCACGGCGAGCGTGAGGCGGGTGACGCCAAGGCCGGCCAGGGCGGGACTTCCACGGCGGAGGGTGTCGATGGCGAGGAAGAAGAGTGCGTCGCCGGTGAGGACAGCGGCGGGCAGGCCGAACTGATGCCAGATGGTAGGCCGTCCGTGGCGGGTGGCATCGCGGTCAATGAGGTCGTCGTGAATCAGCGAGGCGTTGTGGACGAGTTCGACCGCGACGGCCGCGGGGAGGGCATCAGCGCCGGCGCCGCCCATGGCCTGGCAGACAGCGAGAGTCAGCGCAGGGCGGACTGCCTTGCCGGCGGGGCCATCAGTGAAGTCTCCTGCGGCGTCCCACCAGCCAAAGTGGATGCCGGCCAGGTTCCGGATCTCCTCAGGCAAGGTGCTAACGGCGCGCTGCATCGACGGAAGGATGTAGCCGCTGGCGGCAGCCAGAAATTCCCCCACTGAACGCGATGGGGCACTCAAGCCAGCAGGGATGCGGGCAATCGAGACAGGGCAATGGCGGAACTCCGACATAGGAGCGCCTCCTCGAGTTGCTGTGCTGCAGAGACGGGTGGCGTGTCGTGGGAGCCAACCAAGTTCAAGATGTTTCAGGGGCGGGCCCGAGAGAATCTTGAGTCGAAGGCAATAGGGTCAATAAATCATGTCCAGCTAGTGGACCTCCGGCCGAAATCATGATTCCTGATAGCGTTGGCTCACATTTCGGCCATCAGGTGCTGGAGGCCTGATCCGACATTGGTCGGGTGATCTCGCCGCTTAGGTCGGCCTGAATTCAGAAAGGCGCTTGTCTCATCCTGAATACGGTGGACTTTCGCATGCGCTCTCCCAGAGTCTCCTCAGATCCAGCCCGGGTACAGGCGTGTTTGAGGGCGGAAAGAGCGCGATCACGGCGCGCACCGCTCAAAACTCTGGGTGGGTGGGCGCCGTTTCGCCACTCCACCCACCAAAGCGCCCCGCAGAACCCCACCACCCGTCACCACGCTGTCGTTCCAGGTCCCTTGAATTCCTGCTGCATCACCCGACACTGGGCGGGATCCTTCACATGGAGACCATGAGGATGAGGATGGCTGCCACGACTGACATGAGTCTGTTCGGCTGATGCGGGCGGGACGGAATATCGTCCACATGTCGCTGAGGGGGCGAAGCTTCCCCCTGATCGTGGATAACTGGAGACTGGGACGTGGGGTTCCAGGGGAAGTAGTGCCAGGTGGGAAGTAGGTACACACAGCGGTACTCGGGGGAGTCTAAGCGGATGCCATCACGCTCGTCCGCTCCTCGAGATCGACGACAGCTTCTAGGGCAGGAAGCTTCCTGCTCCCGTGCAGCGACGCCGTAGCAGCACCACAGCACGGACTCCTAGGATCGTCCGGCTGATCGAGCCCGTGGAGTCGCACACCGCCCACGATTGACGCGTACGCGTACGCGAACTACGAATTGCGCTGTGGCGCACATAGTCCGGATCCGCCAGGAGCCGTGCCGCTGCATACGCAGGGGGCACGCAATCCACCACGCACGCCAGGGGCGGAGTATCGGTAAACGAATGACGACAGGAGCCGCAGGCGACCAATAGACCTGGACAGTCCGGGGCTTCGGGGCGGCGTCGATCTAATCAGATCCGACTGCGCCAGGTCATCGAGTCCCGTCAAGGGGTGGGTGGCAAACGAGGCTGGGGTGACGGCTGGCCCGTGTCCGGTCTGCGAAGCGGCGACTTCGGGCAGGCGGGGGTCGGGGGGCGGCGCGGTGCTCGGGTACCCGGGCGTGCGCGGTTGGGCGGCGCGCCCGGGGCGGGTGATCCCGCGGTACCTGTGGGGAGTGATGCGGCGTGCGCCGCCGCGCACTTCGTAGTCGTGTGTACACGCCAAGCGCCGTGTTGTGCGCCTTCCGGGTTTCGAGTCGGTGCGGTGATCCTGGTGCTTGTGCTGCGGAGCTGCATGGGGCGGGTTCCGCATGGTTGGCAGGAAGGTGTCTGTCCTGAGCAAGGCTGGTGTCGCATGGTCACTGCCGCCTCCCTCCAAACCGTCCGGCCGCTGCTGGAAGCGATGGACAGACCCGCCGAAGTACGCCGTCTGTCGCCTGGTCAGCTGCCCGCGCTGGCTGCCGAGATCCACTCCTCCCTCGTTGGGAACATGTTGGCGGCCGGTGGTCACCTGGGGCCGAATCTGGGGGTGGTGGAGCTCACCCTCGCTCTGCACCGGGTCTTCGACGTCGAGGCCGGTGACGCGCTGTTGTTCGATACCGACCATCAGGCGTACGTGCACAGGCTGTTGACCGGGCGGCGGGCCGGCTTCGACGTGCTGCGGCGGGCGGGCTGTCCAGTTATCCGTGCCGGTCCGAGTCCCCGCATGACTGGGTGGAGAACTGGTACGCCTCGACCGCCCTGTCGTATGCGGACGGGCCGGCCAAGGCCCGTCGACTCGCCGGTGACAGCTCCGCGGTGGCGGTGGTCCGGGACGCGGCTCTGACCGGAGGCATGGCGTGGGAGGGGCTGAACAACCTGGGGACCGGCGGGCATCCGGTGATCGGGGCCCTCAACGACAACGGCCGCTTCTACGCCCCCACCACCGGCGCTCTCGCAGCCCACCTCACCTCTCCCCGTGCCGGGGACAAGGAACGGCGCTGCCGCAACGTGTTCACCGATCCCGGCTTCGCCTACGTCGGTCCCATCGACGGCCTTCGCCATCCTCCTCGACGAGGGCATCGGCGACACGATCCGCGTCTTGCTGACCGCGCCACCGGTCGAAGAGGGCAAGGTCGGACTGTAGCCCCTGCAGTCCCTGAGCCCGCGCCCCCACCAGCTGCTGGGTGCGTTCGGTGCCCCGTCCAACACGGGCGAACTCGTTCTGGACGACCTGCACGAGGGCAAGCACACGGTCCTGGCCGCCCCCGCGCATCACCGGGCCACCGCTACCCGACAGCGCACGCTCGACGCGGTGTTGGGTGCCGAATCAGGCGAACAGATGATCAACGATCACTGCCTGCGGACCTTTGAGCCCTGCACACCGCTGGCCTGCGCCAGTCGGCCACGGTGCGCTGAGCCATCTGGCGAAGCTGGCAACGATCCCCACGAGCTGAACGCCGCCGCACGAGGGAGTGCAGTAAGTCCATGAAAATCTTTGATGAATCAGCCGCATCGTCCCCTGCGCTGCTCACCTTCTACTGTCCTTTCGACAGCGAGGTCAACCCCGAGAAAGATCTCCTCGTCGCCCGCTGTGCAGTCTGGGCCAAGCGGTTCGGACTTGGCGGAGGAGGGGACGCCGCGGAGGTCTACGCGATTACGGGTGCCTCCTTGGTAGCCTGGTTCTTCCCCCGGGCGAGGGGGGCGCTCGCACAGGTCCTGGCCGACTACTCGGCATGGGCATTCGGGGTCAACGACCGCGTCACTCCGCCCCCGAGTCCCGGTTCTACCCTCGATGTCATCAACGACATCGGCCGGTGGACCCGCATCATGCGTGCCGCGGACACCTTCGTAGATGATGGATCTCTGATCGAAGCTGCCGCCCGGGATGTCTTTCGCCGTCTCAAAGTCGTCATGACCCCCGCGCAGCTCCACCGGTTCACCACGTATCAGGTGGTGTGGATGTGGGACATGACCTGGGTGACCGCGCTGCGTGAACGCGGCGAGGAACTTGGGGTCAACACGTATCTCGCCATGCGGCTCAGCTCCGTCGGGACGTACGCCACCCTGGGCTACCTCGACGCCGTCGGGGGCATCGAACCACCCGAAGCGGAACTCCGTGCTCCGAAGGTGCTGGCCGCGTGTGAGGCGGGTTTTTCGCCGCCGGCTTGGACAACGACCGGTACTCCCTGCTGAAGGAGCTGGCTCCGGACAAGGCGGAGATACAACCTCTTCAGCGCGTTCCAGCACGACCATCCGGAGCTCTCACCAGAACAGGCCGTGGACGCTGCGGTCGATCTACGTAACCGCATGATGGCGGTGTACGTACGTCTGCGTGAACAGATCCTCCCCGACGCGAGCGAGCAGATGACACGATACTTCGAGGTGCTCGACCTGGTGATCGCGGGAAACATCGCCTTCGGCACGAGCACCCTGCGCTACTTCGCCCCCGATTCAATCCCCAACATCCGCATCACCCGCACCCTTCCCGCCGCACTGCCTCCCGGGCCTCCCCCCTACCCGGCCATCGCCTGGTGGTGGGATCTGGCCGAGTCATGACCAGGCAATCCGTCCCCCGCCTGTGCGGTGTGTCCGTCCCAGTCGCGTTCGCCCTCCCCCGGCCCTTCCGGGATGGCACCACTGTCGGGCTGCAAGGTGGTGTCGGGCTGGTGGTCGGTCATGAGCACGTCTCCAGCATCTCAGTCTGCTCTCCGCCTCGGTCACCGTGAGCTCGTACGTGTTCTTCACGTTCATCCACGCCATCGGGTAGGTGCACCAGCAGCCCTTGGCCGGGGGCTGCCAGTCCTCGGGGCCCTGGTCGCCCTTGGGCCGGTTCGCCGCCGCGGAAACCGCCAGGAGCTGGGGGCGGGTCAGGTCGTTCGCGAACTCCTTACGCCGCTCCGGCGTCCGAGCGTCAGGCGTTGGCGAGGGGCACCATATGGTCGATGTCGAGCTTGCCGGCGTCGGTGACGGTGAATCCCGTCGTAGACCGACACCCAGGTCCCGGAGACGGCCTTGCACGCGGCGTCGCGCTTCATGCCCTTGCCCGGAACGAGCCGGCGCCACCGCTGCGGCCCGCAGTCGTGGCAGTCACCTGGGCGCCCTCGCAGACCGGACCGTCAGCGCGGTGTGGGGCGGACTGCCCGCGTTAGCGGAGTACCCAGCCGTGAGGACGGAGAGCTACCGTTTCACCAGGAGCCCCCGCCGAACTCCCCCGTCGGCGGGGACCCCAACGTACCCCTGGACCTTGCCCCCGCCCCCCTCGCACAGGGGCGGGGCCATCACGAGTGCGGGCGGCCGGGCTCGCCCAGCCATGAACCCGGCCGCCCGCCCACTTGAGTCGCTTCAGTCGCTGCGAAAAGCGCGCGAGTCTCAGCCCAGGGCGACCACCCGAATGAACCGCAGCCCCGTCAAGGGCAGTATTCATATGCCGATTTCGCCTGTGGCCAGGGTCCCGTTGGGGGTGCAGGTCAGGCGGGAGTAGTCGCACAGCGCCTCGACCAGGAAAAGCCCGCGGCCGTCTTCCGCACTCGTGTCCTGGGGGTCGGGCTGCGGGCGGGACGGCCCGTGGCCCGCATCCTGGACCGTGATCGTCACGGTGCCCTCCCCATGGGCCAGATACAGGAACACCGGCGGCTCGCCGTGCTTGACCGCGTTCGCCACCAGCTCGGAAACGAGCAGGCGTGCCGTGTCCACCTTGCCGGCATCCAACCCCCACCTCAACAGATAGGGCTGGATG